>JACPJN010000004.1 GCA_016187515.1 Candidatus Uhrbacteria bacterium
AAACAAGAACTTATCCGATTCGTGAACTACTACAATACCGTTAAACCGCACAAAGGCATCAACAATCTTACCCCCATGGAACAACTAATTAATTACTTTTATCCGCAAAAACTGTGAACAACGCGACTAAATCCTACAGTTTACACTATGTAACTTTTTGCTTAAATTTCAAAAAAATAAACCCCGGAGCGATGACGCCCGGGGTCTTGTTTCCTCCGCGTTTTTTAGTGCGACACTTGCCTGCGCACTGGCCGGCGCACTTGCCTTAGGCCGTGGCGTCTCCTTGCGCCGCCGCGAGCCTCTTGGCCTTGGCGCGGCTCCACTCGCCCCAAGCCATGAACCCGAGAGCAATGACCACGAACCAGAGGGATTGGAGATCTTCGGCCTTCATGGTGGGTGACTTATCGCCACGCGCTACCAGCACTGCCGCAAACAGCCAGATGAAGCAGGCCGTTCCCAACGGCGCGGCCGCCAGCGACGCCAGCCGGTTGGTAAGAACCGCAAATGTTTGGTTCTTCCCCGGGAACATGAACAGGAAGACCGAGAAGAACGCCGCCACACCGTACGGCAAGCCGCTCAAGATCGCGCCGAAGTCCGGCCCGTGATTCCCGGACGGGTTAAGCAGAAAAACGCTGCGCATCGCCAGGATGCGCGAATTCTGCTCCCAACCGAAAAGTTCCGGCCAACCAATGATCACGATGCTCGCGACAAGCACCGTTGCCGCCGCAAACGCCTGCTCAACCACGAAGAACCCCTTGAGGTCGTAGCTCCCCTGGGTATTCTTGTAGTGGCTCATGATGTACTGCCGGATCGTGTAGAACCCGATGTACATGCCCATGATCACGAGGGCTTCCTTCGAGTTGATGAAGTTGAATCCTTTCGGACCGCCGGCGCGAGCGGCGAACCAGACCGTGCCGAACGCGAAAGCCGCGGCCACGATTTCCTGCCAAACGAGCTTCTTCTTGGAGATTCCCAGAAGAATCTGAACGAGGTCCACAAACAGAATGGTGGTGAGGATAAGGCCTGCCCTCATCAACGGTTGCGCGACCGTCACGGGAAGGCGCTCATGGGTGACGGGATCCAAAAGTCCGTACATCAGCGTCGTGGTCGGAATGACCACCGCCGTGCAAATTCCGGAGGGAAAGAGCCAGAGCCATTCGCGCGGAAAAGTGAATCCCGCGATGGTGATATTGCCCTTGCTCGTGAACCTCTTCCGCCACGCGAACACGAGCGGGACGATGAGGCAGACGAACATGGCTCCGAGCGTGTTGTTGAGCAAGTGCTCAAAGCCGTCCATCTTCACCACCTTGAGATAGTAGGCGATCCAGAAGAGAAAGATGGCGTAGAAGAAGGGATACGCGACCGCGTACTGCACGAGGCGTTTGTTGCTGCCTTCTTTCGAGGTGAACAGGATAGTGATGCTTTGCATGAACTGCTCCTTTCGGTTGCTCGTTTCAAAGGGCAAATCCAACTAAAACGCGGCCGGGGTCCTCCCTTCCGCGTTTCTGTCCCCACCTTACCAATCCCCACTAATCGTGTCAAATATGCCTGAACAACCCCAGCACCATCCCGCCTTGCGGGAGGTGCGGGGTTTGTTAGTGCTAGCCCCGATGCGCTTCGCGATCGGGGAGCCACTAACAAAAAAAGCGCGGAGATTGCCTCATCTCCGCGCTACCGCCCTCCTTAAACGCAAGGTGCTATCCGGAATTTTGCGCATGCTCCACATGCTCCAAGCGCCTATGCCACGCATCGTACGCGGATTTTGCTTCGGCCAGTCCGCGCTCGGTCAGACGCCAATATCCTTCTTCCACACCTTCCAACAATTCCCCATCAAAACAATCGTTGATCACGCCTTGGATGGCCTTCCGGCTCCCCCACAACTTCTCGGGCAACTTCCACTCCTGAAACAATTTCCGCAGATCGCGCCCGACCGCGTCAGCATTAAACACTCCGCCTTTGCGTTCCAGGTATATGGAATACAAACCGGCCAAAACTGCTTCGCTAAGATCCAGACCATCACTGCCGTCTTCGGTTTCCTCCTCCTCTTCTTCTTCGCTCTCCTCTTCCGGTTTCGGTTCCGCCTCCGGCTCCGGCGCTTGCGGTGGCGGCGCCGAAATATTATGAATGACCGGCGGTTCAGGCGCGTGTTCATGCCGGCGTCGGCGATCTTGAACTCCCAGGACCTCCGCGAGCGGAAGCACGGGTTTCAGGAGCGCGCCGTCTGCCAGCGGCGTGAGAAATCCGCTGCGGATTAACCGGTCAATCAGGCGCGCGGTCTCCCGCCTCAACTCATGGCTCTCCTCGGCAGCCAGCACCGCCAGAGTTTCAGCGACATCCGGCCGCCTTTGCGGCCAATCGCTAAAGCCCTCATAAAGCATCTGGCAGGCGCGGCGAAACTGCGAACTGCCGGCAAGCGTTTGGCGCAGGTTTTCAATCTGCTGTTCACGATTCATGAATTCCTCCTTAGGGGCTTGCTGCCGAATGCCATTTCTACTGCAAGGTAAGAATTTCGGCTGCGCCTTTGCAAAAATTACTCAACAGATACTCCTTATATGCTTCATAATTTTTGCTTCGTCTCGCCTGCCCGCCTTGGGCGGGCTCAAAATTCTTACCTTTCGCTACGAAAGCGCATTCGGCAACAATCCCCTTATTCAAAACACGCCGGATTGTACCCGTGCTAGAACTATAGCACAAGGCGTAAAAATTGCAACCCCGCGGTTTGGAATTTTAGGATTATGAAAAACCCGGATACATTTCATAATAAAAAAACTCTAGCGTGCGGCTAGAGCGAGGACTGACGCCAACCGGTCAGGGCAGTCGGCCGGAAACCAGGATCTGCCACGCCTCCAGTGGAGTATACTGGCCGGGATTGAAGGTGAGCACATACAAACCGCCCACCACTGCGCCGATCCCCAAACAAATTCCCGCGGCCGGACCAAGATCCTTGATCCGACGCACTGCCTCGCTGTGGCCTGGCGCAACGAGATTGCACAACTCTTCCACAGCGGTATTCAGGCATTCAAACGCCCACATGAAACACACGACTGTCCAGAGGGCTATCCACGCTTCAATGTGGAGAGCGCCCCAAATCATGGATCGTCCAATCCCGAGTAGCGCCGACACCGGAAAGGCGCGCACCAAAAACTTCATCATGCGTCCGGAAGACACGTCCCGAAGTCCGTGGATGCCGTGGATGAAATATGGGATGACCCAAAAATTGCGCATTGTTCTCCTCCCTAAAAGAGCGCGCTTACTTTACCACATCCTTAAAAACAATACAAGACGGTGGATAAAAACAAACTTGTTTAAAGCCAAAATCACCCCGCCGAAGGGCGGAGTGGTTTTGCCAAAGCGGGATACCAGAATCTCCGCCCACTTGTCCGCCTTTGGCGGGAGGCGGATCAGCCTTCGGCTGAGAACCCAGATGGCGCCTCTTGCTTGCCCTGTAGTAGAAATCCGACTTGCCCGCAAAGCGGGCGATGGGAACCCCGCACCAGAACAAGTTCGGTGCGGGACAGGTCGAACCCATCCCAAAAGCGGGATACCAGAATCGAACTGGCGCTTCTTGCTTGGGAAGCAAGCGTACTGCCACTATACTAATCCCGCAAGTGCGAAATACACACTATCATGAGTCGCCAAAAAAGTACTCCCACCACTTCCGCGGATTCGACAGCGCATTCTTGCCAACATTTTTATCCACACATTTTCCATTTTCAATTTCACATTTTACATTCCCCTCAATCACCACCACTTCTTCCCCGGGCTTCACATACCCTAAAACCCGCCGCGCCTCTTTCTCGAGAAAATCGGGTCTTTCAAAAAGCGTGATCAAGTCGGTAAGCTGGTTCTGCTCGCCTTGAAGCGCGTCAACTTGGCTTTGCAGGGCCTCCATCTCCTGCCGGATGGAGCGATCTTTGATCCTCGCGCGGGTAAAACTGACCGACAAAAAAATCAGCGCGACTATTCCGCCAGCAAAAAAAAGACGCGATTCAAAAAATCTTCGCCAGGTAATCCGCCGTCCGGCCATATGCGGGATTATTTCTTAGTCCTTTTTTATGGATTCTTGAGGTATCACCTGAAGCAGTTTATTCAAAATACGGAGCGCGCGGCTGGGATTTTTCATATGCGGAAAATCCAGCACGGTGTCGCCGTTACCGGCAACGATATGAAGCGTACCGCACCGCAAGAGCGTCCCCCAGAATCCTTTGATATGATGGGAGACGTCGTTGATTCTGGAGACCAGCATTTCGGAAACCCGGCGATCAAAAAACCCGTGCTGCTTGGTTTTAATCACCCGCTTGGTGGTAATCGTGAGCGTATTGAAATGCCAGACCACATAAATCTCAACCAGGACGATGATGCCCACGGACACCGAATAAACAAAAAATACGATCCCCCATTTTCCCCATGAAAATAACGGAAACATCAGAAAAAACGGCATCACCATCAGAAAGAAAGCGACCAATACTTGCTTCAGCAAGGTCAGGAAATAACGGCGAGAGATCAACAGCACTTTTTCATCTTGGTCTAAATTAAGGTGGGTCATAATTTTTTTAATTCCTCGCGCACCGCTTTCCGATCGTCCCAGGGAATTTTCTTGCCTCCGGCTACGCACATGGCTTGTTCACTCCCTTTTCCTGTAATTAACACCAAATCCCCTTTCTGCGCCAGCGTAAGCGCCTTCCCAATCGCCTCCTTGCGATCCAAAATCTTCAACACTTCAATACTGTGGACTGACGACTGTGAACTGACGACTGCTTCAGCGCCTGCCGCCACGTCATCAATTATCTCCAGTGGATCATCATCATACGGATCCTCATTGGTAACAATGACTACCGCGGCGCGCTCCGCCGCAAAACGTCCTTTTACGGAACGATTAGCGCGATCGCGGCCGCCCCCGCATGAACCCAGCACGTGAATTATGCGCTGGGGATGCAATTTCGCCACCACCTGGTAAAGCGCGGCCAGGGCCACCGGCTCAAACGCGTAATCCACAATAACACGGAAACCGTGCTTTTCCGCCTCGGGAATCATTTCAATCCGCCCCGGAACACCTTGCAACTGGCTTGTTGCTTGTCTAAGCACGGATTCCTCCACGTCTAACTCGCGCGCCACCGTCAGCGCGGCGGCCACATTTTGCGGCGTGTGCTCGCCAGGCACACTGGTAGGCAAGGCATCCGCCACGGTATATTTAATCTTCTTGTCAAACGGGAACGCGAGAAACTCGTCGGCATACTCACTCGCACCATTCACAATCGCAATTTTCTCCCTCGCCCCTTGTGGGAGAGGGCGGGGGTGAGGGGCGGGTGAGGGACTTAGTGTCTTTCGCCTCCCACCCGCCGCATGCCTGAAAATCCCCAACTTTGCCGCTTTGTAATTTTCAAACCCGCCATGCGATTCCAAATGCTCCGGGTACAGATTCGTCAATACCATTATATCATAATTTATAAATCGGTGCCGGTACTGTAAATATCCCTCCGAGGTGGTTTCCACAATCGCCGCAGTACAGCCGGCGCGCGCCATCTTGCGCAAAAATCCTTGCGTTTGGAAACGCCCCAACATGGTCATCTTGCGATCATTTAGCTGACACCGCCCCGCCACGCAAAATTCAACGGTTGAGAGCGCGCCAACTTTCCATCCGGCACTTTCCAGAATTTGCCGCAAAAAATGCACCACGGACGATTTTCCGCTTGTTCCGGTCACCCCAATCACAATCATCTTTTCGGAGGGATGCCCATATATAACCGCTGCGGTACGCGCGAGCACAAAATGATAGCGCGCGAGTACTTGCGTGGGAATCAATTTTTTAAAAACTCGTTTCATAACTCCCGCATTATAGCTCATTCATTGGCTGCTGGCAACTAAAAGAGCAAAAAATAGCAATCGACACGGCCGCGGCACATCAGCCGCCACAACCGCCGCCAGCCGAATACTGTTAATGTCAATAAAGTGCGATCGCACTTTGTTGACATTCTTTTTTGGTTCCCTTCTGAAACCCCCTCTCTCCACTCTGCTCTTCTCTTTTTCGCTCCTTCCTCATTACACCTACAATTTTGCCCATCGAATCTTCCTCCGTAAATTCAAACTGCAATCATTACAAGCCACTTTCATCAGCTCAAAATATTTTTGCAAACCCAAATAGCGCAGAAGCGCGCCAAGGGCGGGCTGGGGATTGTAGCGCGTCATCCATACGCTGCGCTGGAGCATCCTAAAACCATTATTCTTGAGTAAATTGCGCAGTACATTACGATATTGCTTCTTATCTTCCGGTACATCAAAAACGATGAGATAAAAATTGTCATCCCATTTCTTCTTCCTTTGCTCTTGCATATGCAGCGCAAACTCAAGCCGAAGAATTTCATACTCGCCTTTCGCAGTAAGCCGATACAAACGCTCCTCTCCTTCTTTTATACGCTCAAGATAGTGCCAGCGTTTAAGATAGGCAATCCGCCGCAACAGACGTTCGTATTCCCGCTTCCTACGCCTCCGCTCCTTCTCGATATAGGCAGTGGGCCCAAACCCGGCGAGGCTCCAGCGCACATGCGATGGCACATGAATGCTCCCCTCTTTCAAATTCTGCGCCTTAAGTTCAAGCAGCGCAATTTGAAATTCTTTTAATTCTAGGCGTACACTCATAAGTCGAGTTGATGGTGAGATTATGCGGCTATGCTTTAGTGTATCCGTTATCCAATTAGTGCATCTGTTATCCACAAAGGTACTATGGGAGGGTACTATGATCTATTATACCGCATCACTACGCCAAGTCAATAAAGTGCGATCGCACTTTATTGACTTGGTCTTTTGGCTCGGCTTTTTTAACGGGTAGATTTTACGCCGATGCTTTCTGAAAACAAAAGAGGGGCACCCGCCTCTCCCACCGACGCTGATGCCATTCGGTTCTGTGGCACCCGCAAACTCGGCGGGCAGGTAAAACCCCGCGCTACATCCGTGATCCGTGTCCATCCAGAAATCTATCCGTGGCAATCCGTATCACTTCAACGCTCCCTTCAATTTCCCGACCATATCAGTTTTCTCCCATGGTAAGTTCAGTTCTGGTCGGCCGAAGTGGCCGTAGGCCGCGACTTGGCGATATAGTGGACGGCGTAGATCTAAATGCTTAATAATTATACCCGGCCGCAGATCAAACACTTTTTTAACCGCTTCCGCAATGCGGGAATCAGACACGCGGCCAGTGCCAAAAGTATCCACGCGCACAGACAGCGGCTCCGGCACTCCAATGGCATAAGCCACTTGCACTTCAACCCGATCAGCCAGTCCGGACGCCACCACATTTTTTGCAACCCATCGCGCGCCGTACGCTGCCGAACGATCAACCTTGGTCGGATCTTTTCCG
Organism: Candidatus Uhrbacteria bacterium; assembly: GCA_016187515.1. Classification (GTDB taxonomy): domain Bacteria; phylum Patescibacteriota; class Patescibacteriia; order GWA2-47-26; family GWA2-47-26; genus JACPJN01. Next base: position 7,355 of record JACPJN010000004.1, read on the forward strand.
GAAAATGCGCCGCCGCCATGCCTTGCGTACCCGCCATAAGTATCCACAATAATTTTGCGGCCGGTCAGTCCGGTATCTCCTTGCGGACCGCCAATCACAAATCGTCCGGTGGTGTTCACATGAATAATCAGCTCTTTCCAACGCTGGCGAGTTTCTTTTTGCCAATCAATCCAGCCCATGGGCTTCTTTTTTGGCCGCAATTTTTTGTCAAAAAATACCGGCTTAATAACTTCCTTAATTACGGCCTCGCGAAGCGCGGGAAGTTCAACTTCCGGATTATGCTGAACTGCCAAAAGCACAGTATGCGCGCGTACCGGAACGTTGCCTTGATATTCAATAGTGACTTGCGATTTTCCATCCGGGCGCAGCCCCTTGATAATTCCTTTTTTGCGCACCTCTGCCAAACGCTTGCACAATCTATGCGCCAAAGTAATTGGCAAAGGCATCAGCTCCGGTGTTTCATTGCAGGCATAACCAAACATTAATCCTTGATCCCCTGCTCCCAAATGTTCCAAATCTTCTTTTACAATTTTTCCACCCGCCCCTTCGGTAAATGAATCCACGCCCATGGCAATATCCGAGGATTGTTCCTTAATCGCAGTCATGACCCCGGAGGTTTCCCATTGAAATCCATACTCTGCGTCAGTGTAACCAATATCCTTAACCACGCCGCGCACCAATTTGGAAATATCCGCGTAGGCCGAAGTGGTTATTTCCCCGGCCACCACGCACACGCCATTGGTCAAAAGCGTTTCGCACGCCACGCGGCTTTTTTGATCTTGTTTAATCAGCGCGTCCAAAATCGCGTCGGAAATCTGATCGGCCATTTTATCCGGATGACCCTCGGTTACGGATTCGGAAGTAAAAAGTTTGAGGTGGTTTTGTTTAGCTTTTGGCATACTTTCAAATGTCGTCACCCGAGCATAGTCGAGGGATCTCTACACCATGAAAAATAAGAGATTTCTCCACTCGGCTCACGCCTCGGTCGAAATGACGGAGATTTTTTACCTGTGAATAACTTTCCTATTCTATCATAATTTTTTTACCGCGTCTACCACGTACAAAAAGGGGTACATAGTCGCAAGCGCCCGGCAGAGCTAGCGTGTATCACTTCTTTCTGGGCACCCCAAAAGTTATACCAGTTTTCGTACGTGGTCTACAAACTGCCGTCCCCGATCAAATTCATTTTTAAATAATCCAAACGAGGCCGCGGCGGGAGAAAGCAAGACGATGTCGCCAGATTGTGCTAGAACATGCGCTTTCTTGACTGCCTCCTTCATCTGTTTTACAAGAGTAATTGGTAATTGGTAATTAGTAATTAGTGGTTTGAATTTATTGGTGGCCGTGCCAGGAAGTAATACCACGGCTTTGCAATACTGCTTCACGTACTTTGCCAATTCCCGAAACTCCAATTTTTTATCCGCCCCGCCGGCAATGAGGACAATATTTTTTGTGATTTGTGATTTGTGATTTGTGATTTGTCGCTGTCCCAGTGTAGCAAGTGCCGCGACTGTCGCCTCCGGCGTTGTGGCGGTTGTGTCATTGTAGTAACGCACGCCATCAACTGTACGAACAAGTTCAAGCCGATTAGGTAAACCACGAAAGGTCTTCAGCACATGCGCAATATCTCGACGAGTAACCCCTGCTGCGTCAGCTGCCACTGCCGCGGCAAGGGCATTGGCGCGATTGTGCGCGCCCGGAATTTGTAAATCCTCAAGCGGAACCCAGCGCGGTAATTGCTTTTCCGCCGAAAACCAAACGACTTTGCCGCGCGCGCGCTTGGCCATCGCGCGTGTCGCCGCATTATCATAATTAAGCACTAGAGTATCGCCACGCTTTTGAAATCGAAAAATATTTTCTTTATCCGCAATATATTCTCGGATATTTCTATACTTATCCAGGTGATCATTCATGATATTGGTCACCACCGCAATGTTGGGACTTTTTTTCACCGTCGGAAAATGATGCAAAAGCCAACTTGAAAGCTCCGCCACAATCGGCTCGCCATTATACGTATCAATAAACGAAAGCGGCGAGGCACCTAGATTTCCGGCCAGCCACACTTTACCCATTCTCCGATTCGGGCGAAACGGAGAATGGTGATATTTTAGCATTTCATAGATAAGCGCGGTGGTTGTACTTTTTCCCCGCGTACCGGTTACGCCAATAAACAATTTCGGCGTATGCCGCGCTAAAAATAAACTCCAGTCATTGACAACCGGTATTTTCCGCTTGGCCGCAATCCTTAAATACGGCGACTCAGACGGAACTGACGGGTTTTGAAATACCACATCCGCGTTTTTAAAATCTTCCTCCCGATGCTTGCCAAAAACAAATGCGAGCTTAGGGCTTAGTGCTAATGGCTTAGAGTTTTTTGCCCTACGCTCTATGCCCTTGGCTCTATGCCGAAGTCCAGTCCAATACTTCACCAACTCCCTCACACTCCCCTCCAGCTCCCGCGCACTCCGTAAATCCGTAACCGTCACCTTTGATCCTTGCCGCAAAAAAAACTTCACCGCCTCAATGCCAGTCCCCTTCTCATAGAGTCCAAGCCCCATGACCGTGACGCGTTTGTTTTGAAAATTTGTGAGCATAGTCAAATCAATCTCCCTCCCTTAAGGTAAGGGAGGGCTAGGGTGGGTTATGCCGGCCATCCTCGGGCAGGAATGATTCATAGCTCCCCTCACCTCTCTTATCTTAAAAGGGGAAAAATTGAAGGATGCCGCCATCATAGCATAAAAAAGGAGAATGGACAAAACGTATCAACATGATACGATGTATGCAGGAGGAGCGCATGCACACCATTCCACTGACCGACATGGACGGAATCAAGATAGCCGAGCTATCCGTAGGCCCGAGGGAGTTTGGGATCACGCTTACGAATGATGGGATCGGGGCAGCAGCACGCGGCGACCTCGAGCTTCATCCCAATACACCAACGGTACTGCGAGACGCGCTGGCGCAAGCCATGCGTGACCGCGACGAAGACCCAGACCCTTGCCTTAACCGGCTGACAGGTAGTCCACAATTTCCTGGCCCAGTCACGCTGTCTACGATCGGGGGTGATGTGATCGCAATCTTCAGCGGCCACGCCGCTGACTGCGCCACACTCCTGATCCTTTCCGCACATGCGTTTGCGCGCGTTGGCGCTGGCCCTATCGAGCTTTACCACCGTGAGGTAGCCGCACTAGTTTCCTGGGCCGCGGACGTGTGCCACGCCCAAGCGGCGCTTAAGGCCGCGCCAGCCGCCCGCTAAATCTCCCCCAGTCAACACCATCCCGCTACGCTGTTCGCTTCATGCTCTTTCCCGCGACCCTTCGCCTGCCACGCCCGCCGCGGCCTTCCGCGTCGGGTCGGTTTTTTTATGCAAACGGCGACCATAAAGGTCGCCACTACATCCTCTGCTGAAAGGCAAGTTTTATGCCGCCGCAGCGGTTTGCAGCGGCCGCTCCACTTGCACTAAAAAATCTTTCGCTTTCCCAAACACGGTCTTGCGAGCGCCAAGCACCTCAACCCCGGCTACTTTTCCATCCGCATCATAATCAACTGCAATATCATCCGTGAGACGTTTGGTCGTCACGGTTGTATCACGGAATTCGAAATACATCGCATCGCTTATTGGGTCGTATTTGATCTTCATATTAGGCAATATAGAGTGCGTACACAGTAATTACTACAATCGTATCCCTCTCCACAACAAATACTGGGTTCACTTGTTTTATCTTGTAAAATTTCTTATTCCATTCTGCATTATACTGAAAATCCTGCTTTGCTTCAAATCGGCCACTCCTCGCTTCACGCCATTCTGCAAGCCGAATCGTTTCTACTACTTCATTTTCATTGGCTCCCCTTTTCCGCATACTATCCTGTGCACGCGGCGAAAATTCAATGGGAAGATTCTTCATATACTATAACACAGTGAGCGATGGCTGTCCAATTTTATGCGTGCCCGTGTTTCATATGCACGCCGCGGGAAGTAAATACAGTTTTATGCAGGCGCACTTCGGTCATGGCCTTGATAATTTCCCAGGACATTTTAAAATATTCTTTAAGTCCGCCCCAAAAACCGAACTTTTCGATTTTCTTCACAATTCTAATGCCCGGCATTTTGGTTTTTCCGTATGGCAATTTATTCGCGCGGCAATAATAATTGAGCGCGCTTTCAGCTTTAAATCCTTTCATGTAGTAATCCGGAATATCGGTAAAGACCTTGCGCAACATGGCCCGCTCTCCGCCAATCAGCGGAAGATATTGCTGCAGCCAAGTAAAAAACCCGCCGCGATCGCGCAGCCCCACATTCATCGCGTACGTTCCGGCAAGCACCGGCTTCACGATACTTTCAATGTGTTGGGCCGTAAACCCACTTAAATCCGCGTCCGCAAAAAATAAAATCGGCGCGTCCGTGTGCGTTACGCCATGCGACATGGCCGAGCCCTTGCCATGCCGGAAGGGCAGCTCATGCACCATATCCGCCCCGGCTTCCCTAGCTAACTGCGCGGTCTTATCTTTTGAGCCATCGGAAATAACAATCACCTCACCGATAAGCAGCGAGGATTTTAAGGTCTGCACCACTCCGGCAATGGTTTTTTCTTCGTTAAAGGCGGGGACGATAGCGGCTACTTTCATAGTTCGCTTTACGAACGATAATTCGATGATTAGAGATTAGACAATTCGAATCGCAAATTAACTAATTATCAAATTATCATTTGCGCCGCATATGCATGTCATAAATAACTTCTTCAACGCGGCGCAAGTTTTGCTTGGCCTGATCATACTTGGTGCGCAAATAACCCGTCAGGTCAAACTTGATCAACTGCTCAACAACATCGCGCACCACCTCCGCGAGCTTCTCCACTTCTTGCGCACGTCCCTGTGTGGCGCGCTGTACGGCCTTGCGCGTAAGCTCGCCGGTAAAGTCCGAAAGTCCTGCCAAATATGTATCCGCATCTATTTGCATGCCTTTCAATTCCACCACTTTCCCTATTCGCATCCATTCGCAGAATAATTTTGCCTCCACATACTCCTCCAGCGCCGCGCGATACGCGCCCTCATAGCGTAACTCCGGCAATTGCTTAAACTGCTTCTCAAGATTCCCAAACGTGCGCTCCACTTCTTGGAGTAACGCATCTGCGGCACTCATATCATCCCGATGCAACGCAAAAATCGCCTGCTTGGCTTTGGAAAGCGTGCCGTTGGATACCCCAATTAAATCCCGCCGCGCGGACTCATAAGTATCGTATTCTTTCTTTAAGCGTACAAATAATTTTTCATTTAACATACCTATGCGTGCACTCGCTTACGGATAAAAAATGCTTTGACCAGTTCGATAAGCGCCACATTGATAACGCCCAGCCCGATTAGCGGCAGCCAGTCAGCAGCGGAAAGCGCTACGGTGCGTAGGATATGCTGCAGTGGCGGCGCGTATACTGCCGCCAAGAGCAAGACCGCGCTTATTCCCGTAGATCCTAACAATAAACGGTTATTAAAGGGATTGACGTGCCAGACATAACGATGCATGCTGCGAATCGAGTAAATTGAGAATAGCATATTAGTGCCCAGAGCGGCAAATACCAAAGTCCTCGTATAAGCAAGATCATATCCATGAGTCAGGAAGTAGAGATAAAATCCAAACAAAAGCACGCTCCCGACAATGCCAACCCCGAACACAAGTGTGTTCATCTCAAAATCCATCAGCGACGAGGTACGCGCTCTGGGTTTTTCCTTCATCACGTGCGGTTCGCCCGGATCAAACGCGAGTGCCATATTCGGCAATGAATCTTCTATTAAATTTATCCAAAGAATTTGCGCCGCAAGAACCGGGAGTGGCAGGCCAAGTAAGAGACTCCCTATTATAATGATAATCTCTTTCCAACTTCCCGAAAGCAAATAGGCCACTACTTTGCGGACATTTTCATAAATATTCCGGCCTCCTTGCACGGCACCAACGATCGTCGCCAAATTATTATCGGTAAGCACGACATCGGCTGATTCCTTAGCGACATCAGTGCCCGAGCCAACCGCAATGCCAATGTCAGCGCTTTTGAGTGCTGGGGCATCGTTTACTCCATCGCCCGTCATCGCCACCGAAACACCCAGCCGATGAAACGCCTCCACAATACGTACTTTATGTTTGGGCAGGACGCGCGCAAAAATATTCACCTCCTTCATGCGCTCCGCAAGTTTCTCGTCATCCAGCGCGTCCATTTGGTCACCAGTGAGAACAAGACCCCTCCTAACCTCCCCTTTAAAAGGGGAGGAAACCAATTTTTCTCCCCCTGCCCGAGGGGGAGTTAGAGGGGGTGGGAGCAATCCGGCCTGTGTGGCAATTGCCACTGCAGTCCTGGCATGATCGCCAGTAATCATGATCGTGCGAATTCCGGCGCGGTGGGTCACGGAGACCACTTCGGAAATATGCGGGCGCAAAGGATCTTGAAGCGCAAACAAACCCGCAAATACGAGATCGGACGGAAGTGTATGATTTTTTATTAGCTCTTTCAGTGTTCTTATTTCGCGCGGTACTTCGCGATAGGCAACCGCCAATAATCGTTTCCCTTGACCAGTTCTATCTTCAATCTGTTTTATCAGAACACGCCGCTCTGCGGCCGTCAATTTTGCCGCGGCCAGCACTTTCTCCGGCGCCCCGCGGACATAAAGCACGTTTACGGCTAGGCCACCCGCGGGTGGCCTAGCCACGCGGTGCAGCGTCGCTGACCATTTTCGCGCGCTGTCAAAAGGCATCTCGTCTAATTTGGGAAACGCACGATTAAGTTTTGCTACATTAATTTTTGCTTCTTCTGCTCCCTTATACAATCCCCGAGTAGTCGGATCCTGACCCTCATTTCCCGTGAGCGCGCATTCCCAGGCTTTGGCCTTGTCTTTTGCAATCACTTCCACTACTGACATCTTCCCAGTCGTAAGCGTGCCGGTTTTGTCCGCACAAATCACTGACACACTGCCGAGTGTTTCTGCCGCAAGTAAACGCTTCACAATGGCTTGCCGCTTGGCCATGTTGCGCATGCCAATTGCCAAAATCACGGTCAGTGAAATCAACAATCCTTCCGGAATCGCGGCGACCGCCACAGCCACGGCAATTAAAAACATTTCTACGATAGAGCGGCCTTGAATAGTGCCAATACCAAAAATACCCAACGCAATGAGTACGGTTACTCCTCCTAATACTTTGGCCAGTTTCGCCAATTGTTTTTGAAGCGGTGTAACCGGATCTTCTACTTTGTGCACCAAAAGAGCAATCTCGCCAAAGGCCGTATCTTTACCCGTAGCGACCACGACGGCCTCGGCTTTTCCACGCGCCACCGTGGTGCCTTGAAAGACCATGTTCGTGCGCTCGGCCAGCATCGTCGCCCCGTGCAGCGGCTTCAATTGTTTTTTAACCGGAAGCGACTCGCCAGTCAGCGCCGCTTCATTAATTTCCAAATCAAACATTTGCAGCAAGCGCGCATCGGCCGGCACATGGTCACCGGCTTGGAGCAAAACTATGTCACCTGGCACGAGTTCACTGGCGTCCACTGCCATCTCCCTCACCCTCCCCTCTCCCAGCGGGAGAGGGTGGCCGGAGGCCGGGTGAGGGGTTACCTGCCGGCGCACCCGCGCCTTATGCTTGACCATGGCCTTGAGCGCGGCAAACGCATTGTCCGCCTGCCACTCTTGCCAAAATCCAATCGCGGCATTGACCACTACCGCGGCCAAAATCACGCCCATGTCCACAAACTCTTGAAGCGCGGCAACAATGAGCGCCGCGATCAAAAGCACATAAACGAGCGGGCTTTTCAACTGCCGCACGAAAATCGCGACCCGCGAGGGACGCTGGTCTTCCGGCAAAACATTCGGGCCGTATTTTGCAATGCGCGCGCGTGCCTCCTCCTCGGTCAGACCATGTTTCGAGGTGCTCACCTCCTTAAGCACATCCTCCATCTTAAGCGCATGCCAGTTTACCTTAGCCATAGTCAACAATTCGTCCCCCTCTTAAGATAAGAGGGGGTAGGGGGAGTTATGAACCTTTGTGTTATGTGTTACGTGCTATGTATTACGTGAACCTAGTATATCAATTTCCACCCATCCTGTCATTCTGAACCCCGACGCGGAAGTCGGGGTGAAGAATCCCGCCCGCCTCGCCGAGGCGAGTCGAGGCTGGGCGCGTATGCGCGCACCCACCCACAACAAAAAAACGCCTTGCTTGCGCAGGGCGTATGGGACAGCAAAGTAGTACAGCGTGGGGATTACTGAATATTATACCGCTTTTACTCTAGTCCTCCGGATTAGCCGTTTCGCTCTTTGTCGGCAGAAGCAATATACTCATCAAGATATTTTACGAACGCTTTGACAAGCTTACGCGCATGAATCAGGTGCTTTTCGCCACGCCGGTACTCTTCATCAACTGGACCCAATACGGCCTCCCGCGCATCCTCCCCCATAATCTCACTATCGATATTAGTGATGATCTCTTTTGCCCGGGCAGGATCCTCCAGCGCCTCCACAAAGGTGCGCACTGCCACAAGCGCGTCGATCGCTTGTTTGCGTTGCTCCGACTCTGAAGCCGAAGTAAACTTTTTCTCAATGTCCGCCAGAACCTGCGCTAACTTCGTATCTAGATCACCAACTTCTTTTAATGCTTGCAACATTTCACAAAAGCTCTTCATGAACCGTTGGTTTTCGTGCGCTGTCTCCATTGCTATACCTACCTTCTCAAAATACTCACGCGGCTGTGATTGCGGTGGTGTTTCTCTGGTGTTCATACTACATTGCCCTCCTTTTATCTTTTTTACCAATGAACTTATTCTCCTCAACTAAAAGCATACTCTCTCTCTCTTCTTTCCGCAACCCCCTGGGTGTGGATAACCGACTTGACGCATTGCCGCCAATATGTTGTCGTAATAATACGACAGTTAGCGTAAGACCAGGACAAGGTTGGGTTGCCCTCGCGGCGGCCCTCTCCAGAAACGGAGAAAAAGACCTTCTGGATGCTACGTCGTTTTTTTGTTTGGAATACGCCGCCGCACTTTGCGCATAATACGCTCAATGCGCGCTCCTTTGATATTCACACCAACCGCAATGATAAAATGGCTCGCTCGATCTGGCAGTGAGCCACTCTCATCAAGATAGACCGGCACAAATGCAGGTGTCAACATAAAGCCGCCATCCAGTATTGTTACATCATTTAGCCCCGCGCAATGATAAACGCTAGATACGTCACATACAAACCGACAAACACTCCGCCTTGCCAGCGTTCAAACACATGGCGTTTGCCGACAAAAAGTGTAAGAAAGGCAATCAGTGTTCCCAGCAGCAATACTCCCAGATCCAGATTGAACGCGCTCTTAAACGGCACCGCGCTGATAACTGTGCTGGTTCCCAGAATGAAAAAAATGTTAAAAATGTTGGACCCGATTACATTGCCCACCGCAATGTCCATCTGCTTGCGCCAGGCCGCCACAGCCGAGGCGGCCAGTTCCGGAAGCGAGGTGCCCATGGCCAATATCGTAAATCCAATCAGCGCTTCGGACACGCCAAGCGCGCGGGCAATATCCACGCCCCCGCTGACTGCGGCGCGTCCGCCAAGAAATAACAGCGTGAGCCCTCCCAGCACCATCAGCGCTGACCGTCCTTTGCCAAATACGCGCACCTCCGGGCCTTCCCCGACCACTTTGCTTATTCCGTAGGTATAATATAAAAATATAATGAAAAAGAACAGTAAAACAAGGCCTTCGGAACGCGACAAAATATTTAATGTCAGTCCATCAATAAAGGCGTCGTTGGCCATAATGATAACCGCAAGCGCGGCCAGCAAACTCATGGGAATCTCTTTCCAAACCGTTGAACTTTGCACTTTCAGCGGAAAGATTACCGCGGATATTCCCAGAATCAATAAAAGATTCATGATATTGCTGCCGATCACGTTTCCAATAACAATCTCCGCGCTCCCGCGGATGCTCGCCACTACGTTGACCACCAATTCCGGCGCGGAGGTGCCGAAAGAAACAATCGTCAAACCAATCACCAGCGGGGAAATTCCCAAGCGCTTTGCCAGAGATGACCCGCCATCAACCAATAAACGCGCGCCATAGATTAAAAGAATAATACCGATGCCCAAAAACCCGATAGACAAAACCATATCGCGCAATTTTAATTCATTAGACCCTGGATTACAAAGAAAAGCAGGTAAAGCAGAATCAAGAGCAGCGACTCGCCGCGATTCAATTCATTTTTGGTGCGAAATAAAATCATCAGTAAAATAGTTACGATCGTAAGCGTCCAGCCGGTAAGCAAAATGTCCGTTCGGCCAAATCCGGAAAGCGGAGTGAAAATGCTCAACGCGCCCAAAATCATAATGTTGGCCGCGGCAGAACCCAGGATATTGCCCGCGGAAACATCGCGCGGTTCTCGCCGTGACCGCAGCATAATCGTCAACTCCGGCAGATTGGTGCCTATCCCTAAAACCAGCATGCCAAAAACAAAGGCCGGAATTTCAAAACGCGACAAAAGCGCTTCCGAGCCATTAACAATCATACGCGCCACTACCATCAAAATCACGGCGCCGAATATAAACTGCGCAACGGCGCGCTTAAGTGACGTCTGCTTGACCGCCTCCTCCACCGGAGCGCTATGCTGGTCTTTAAGATAATAAAAAACAAAAAATAAATACAGCGCCACAAGAACTGCTCCGTCAACGCGCGAAAGCGTCCCATCAATAAACAAAAGCGCGGGAGAAAGCAAAAGCGCGGTCAGCACACCCAAATCATGAATACCCAGACGATTGCACCACGGCACCCGCGGCAAAATCTTGCACATTGAATAACGCGCGAATTTTCCATCAATGGCAATTTTTCCAAACATCAAGCCATTTAACCCGATAACTAAAGTTAAAAGCACAATAATACCGCCTAAAAGATTTCCAAAGGCCAGCCGCGGCACATTGTCAGCCGCAGCGTACGCGCCAATCACCATCTCGGGCAAAGAGGTCGTCAGCCCCAAAAGCACGAAACTCAAGGCAAAAGCGCTAATTTTAAAAATCTTTCCCAGATTGGTCAGCGCAACAACGATAAGATCAGCGGCCTTGCCCAGAACAAAAAAACCGGCCAAAAGCGCTGCGATTATTAGCGATGTGGAAAGCTCAAACGGCATTCGTGTGAACCTGCGCAGGTGTTAGTTCTTCAACATTCTCAGTATATCACATTTATCTTTTAAAAAGAATAATCCCGCGCATAAGTTCAGGCGCGGGATTATTCGTCTAAAGAGGACATATGCCCTCTGGCAATTGCAGTTATGACTGCTGCGGCTGATCTCCTTGCGGAGCTTGGGGTTGAGGAGCCTGCGGTTGCGCGTCACCACCTGCTTGTCCTGCGCAGTTTGCGCACTTTTCTCCTTCGTTTGCAACGTCTGCCACGCCGCATGATACGCACTTTGCCATGTCGCTTCACCTCCTTTCTATGCAAAGATTATTTTAAAGGTGCACCAAAATTCTGGGTGCACCTTTAATTTTAGTACGGCGCGAAAAATATGTCAATAGCGATTTTAACAATCCGGTTTATATTTATAGATGATCGCTGATCATTTCGATTGTACCACTAATCTTTGAAAATGAAAAAGCCATCCGAGATTTGCAAAAACACTACGGTGGTGTTCCTGTTTGCGGGCAGGCAAGAGTTGGGCTGGAAATTTCACGGTCGTACAATTTTCAGCCTCGTGCTAATTGCTGCACAAGAGCTATACAGCAAAATCACGTGTCCCAAAATCTCACGGCCGTGAGATTTTGGGACACGGACAAAAAACTAATCCCGCGCTTGGAAACATTCTTAATTGCAGAGCCGAAAAGAGTTCCGTAACATTCCTTAATTGCTTGACACGTGGCCGGGCGGTAAAAATGGCTAAATCAAACAGAATTGTGGATATCTACGCTTGACAATAATCCGGCGCGGTGATATGGTTTAAGTAGAGTAAGTCCCCCGGGTAAAGCCTGTGTGAAGGCACTCTCGCTTTTAGGAGTATCCTAGTGATCGCAGGACAATCCCAAAGGGCATCAATGAATTATCCCCTTTTCAGGGGATTCTTCATTATGAGAGTCCTGCCTTTCAGTGGTTCGAGAAGCTTCATTTCTTGGCCGATGTACTGCCGATAAAAAGAATTAGAAATAAAATCCGCAATCTCTAAAAGTATGTTGGAATACGAGGGTTGCATTTCAAAATGCACAATAGTGTTTGGGTACCAGTTTTTAAGGAAAGAAAGTATGTTTTTGTGGAACTGCACTTTACTGAGCACACCATGCTGATGCTTTCTGCTATCAACCGTAATATAAACTTTTTTATATGCCTGGATATGTGACGCCTTAAATAACGCTTTGAGCATATCGGCATATACCTTATCGAAAAGCAATTGCTCTTCTTTTCCATAATACTCTATCTCGCCGCTTGCAGGTATCAACGATATTTCCTGCATCACCGTAAGTAACTTAATATCCGGCTGGTTATAGATAAATTTCAATAGCTTTGTTCTCAATGGTTCAAAAAGTCGATCAGCTGCGTGGATTCTTGATTTTCCAACAAACGGCAGACGATATGCCTTCCACCGTCTCCACAACTTCTTTACATCTACAGTTTGAAAGCCATTGATGCTGATAAACTGCGGCTTGGTTCGGTCTTTGAGGTTATAGGATTCATCAAGGTAAAGGTACATAAGAGAGTAAAATCCTATTTGGTGGGCCGCCTGGGGATTGAACCCAGAACCTTATCCTTAAGAGGGATCTGCTCTGCCAGTTGAGCTAGCGGCCCATGGTGCGCCCAGCAGGGATCGAACCTGCGACCTCTTCCTTAAAAGGGAATTGCTCTACCAATTGAGCTATGGGCGCAAAAAGCGCGGGGCTACGGACCCACGTGCGAACAAAGTATACGCCACGATTTATTTTTTGGCAAGCCCGGTAGTGAAACTTCGACTACCGGGCAAGGTCCATCACTATTTTTGCCACTTGTACTGCCGCATCGGGTTTGGAAAGCTCCTGGGCGCGCTCCGACATCTCGCGCATGGCGCCCAGTTCGTCCATTAGCTTCTCCACGGTCTTCACCAGCCGCGCACTGGTGAGTGTTTTCTGATTTAACACGATTGCCGCTCGCTTTTGTTCAAAATAACGCGCGTTTTCCTCCTGGTGGCTGCCGGGAATTGGAACGATGACGATTGGTTTACTAAGTGCCGCGAGTTCGGTCAGCACGCCCATGCCGGCGCGGGTCACGACAAGATCGGCAGCCGCAAGCAGATCACCCATTTCGGAGGTCACGAATTCAAGTACGCAGTAGCGACCCCCTCCCCTAACCCCTCCCACCAAGGGAGGGGGATTTGGTTGTGCTTCCTCCCCCCTTGTGGGGGAGGATTGAGGTGGGGGGGCGATATTTTTTCCACGACCAATAATATGAATCACCTGATATTTTTTTACGAGTTCCGGCAACGCCTCCACGACAATTTCGTTGAGCCGCTGCGCTCCGGTTCCGCCGCCCACCACCAGGATCGTGGAGCGTTGATCGTCAAACCCGCACAGTTTCAAACCGCGCTGACGATCACCATCTAAGACAACCCCCCGCACCGGATTGCCGGTCCAAACCGCCTTCTTTTTCCACCGCCCCGGCACAGTCCCAGGCAATGCATAGGTAATTTTCTTCACAAAAGGCGCGACAAGTTTGTTTGCCAAAGACCAACGCACATCTTGATTATGCAAAAGCACAGGAATTCTAATTCCAAACATGCGCAGCCACCAGGCGGCCCAAACCACCGGTACGCCCACAAAACCGCCGGCAGTTACAATCACATCCGGCCTGATTTTGAGCAATTTAAACCAGGCAATTTTGGTGGCCAGATGCAGGGCTATCGGCGTGAATAAATTACGCCAATCAAAATAGCGACGCAATTTCGGAGCCCAGATCCAGTGATACTGGATTCCTACCCCCTGCATTAATGCGCGCTCCGGGCCTTTCCGCGTCCCAACCCACACAATCTGCAATTTTTCATTTTGCATTTTACATTTTACATTCAACTCCTCAATCACGGCCAAAAGCGGGGTAACGGAACCCAGAGTAAAACCGCCGGCAAATAATATGCGCATAGGGCTTAGGGCTTAGGGCTTAGGGCTTGTAAATAACTCTATGCCCTACGCTCTTTGCTCTATGCTACTTCGCATGTCTCGAAATACTTCCCACGATCCCCACCGCCAGACCCTCCACCGCCAGCGCGGTTCCGCCGTAGGAAACAAACGGCAAGGGCAGTCCGGTCAGCGGAAAAATTCCCAGCATCGCGCCGATATTAATAAACGACTGAATTCCAAACCATCCGGCAATACCGATTACCAAAAATCTAGAAAAATCATCTGGCGCGTCACGCGCAATGCGAAACATTCTTGACAGAATCGCGAGAATAAGAATAATCAAACCGGCGCTAATCACAAACCCTAGCTCCTCGGCCAGAATCGGAAAAATCGAATCGCCGGTAACTTCCGGAAGATAGCGAAATTTTTGCCGCGAATGTCCAAAGCCCACGCCGAAAAGTCCTCCGGAACCAACCGCCAAAAGGGCTTGATTGATATGGTAACCAATTCCTTGCGGATCAAGTTCCGGATGAATAAAACTGGTCAGCCGCGCTGCTCGGTAAGGCGCGACTTTAATCAGCGCGGCCAGCAGGACAAACGCGCCAACCACCGCGGAGATGAGATGGGTCATCCTAAATCCCGCGGCAAAAGCCAGAAAAAATACCATGGCCACAATCATTCCCAAGGTCCCCAGATCCGGCTGAAGCATGAGCAGTAAGCCCAGAAGGGCGACAACCCCGACAAACGGAATAAACCCGGAGCGCAGATCGCGGAGGACTGACGCGCGGCTTTCCAGCCAAGCGGCCAGATAAACTAACAATCCCAGTTTGGCGACCTCGGCGGGCTGAAAAGAAAACGATCCCACGGTAAACCAGCTGCGCGATCCGCCAAAAGTGCTCCCGATTCCCGGAATCAGCACCAAAATCAACAGGAGCAGGACGAGAATAAAAAACGGCACCGCGACAGATCGCCAGAATTGATAAGGAACTCGCGAGGCAATCAAAAACAGAATCACTCCGGGCGCTACGCCGAAAATAAGCTGGTGCTTAACCGCGTAAAAACTCGATCCGAATTTTTCAAAAGAAAACACCGAGGAAGCCGAGGCCAGCACAATCAGGCCGAAAACGCCAAGCGCCCCCACGAGGGAAAGAAAAACGTAATCGGGAGGATTTGCGTGTGTCTTCATGCAAGTAATTTCTAATTGCTCTAATTATTCTAATTGACCAAGTACAATTAACCTAATTGATCTAATTGACCTAATTATTCTAAACAAATCCCAAATTGGTCATTGGTTATTGTTTAGGTTAATTAGAGCACTTAGGTTAATTAGAATAATTCTTTCTGGTCAATTAGGTAAATTAGAAATTATCTCACCCAATCCCCACTCCTCTATCCAAAAGCATCAGGATCACGCCGACCATTGCCCCAAAGCCAGCAATCAGCCACAGTCGAAAAACCACATTGGGCTCGGGCCAGCCCTTGGCCTCCAGATGATGATGGATTGGCGCCACCAGAAAGACCTTTTTCCCCTGCCGGAGTTTACGGGATCCGATTTGAATAAGCGTGGAAAGCGCTTCAATTACCAGTACCGCGCCGATTACCGGCAAAAGCAAGGCGTAGTTGGTCAGCATCGCGACCACTCCCAAAGTTACGCCCATAGACATGGAACCGGTATCGCCCATGAAAAATTTCGCCGGATAAATATTATACCAAATAAAAACCGTGAGCGCGCCGATAATCACCGCGAGAAATGCCGCCAGCTCATACCGGCCTAAAATAAAAGCAATCGCGGCGTAGGCGCCAAAAGCGGCCAAGAGTACCCCGCCGGCCAAGCCGTCCAGTCCATCGGTCTGATTTACCGAAAATCCGGTCGCGATAATGATGAACATAAAAATCGGAATATACCAGGCCCCGACAGCGAGGTTGCCCCAAAAAGGAATATGCAAAACATCCCAATCCAGCTTGAAATAAAACCATAACGCGCCCGTGAGCGCGATAACCGCGTACAAAATCAACCGATGCCGCATTCGCAAGCCGCCGCCGTTGGGACCAATGCGGTAGATATTGAACAAATCATCAACGAGCCCAATTACCGCCGCGGCGCCAAACGCGGCCAGCGGAAGATAGGTCTGGGATCGGGAAAAAAAATTAAGCGCGTTAAAAAACGGCCCGTCGATCCGCGCGAAAAACCACAACAGCAAGACCACGATAAGCGTCGTCCCCCACACTAAAATTCCGCCCATGGTCGGGGTTCCGGTTTTATTTTTATGAAGTTTGGCAAAAATCGGCGCGAGTTTGCTGTCCCGAATCTGTTTTCCAAGCCGGTGCGCAATCAGAAAACGAATCAGCATCGGAGCCAATAAGAACGCGGCCAGGAAGGAAACGATGGCGAGAAAAAAAATTCTGATGACCTGCTCAACAGGTAGTCCATTAAGAGTTGACATAGAGCAGCAGTATGGCTTGGAGCAAAAGTAGCAGCGCCGCGATCAGCGCCCCGGCCAGCATCAGCTGCCCAAGATACGGGTCGCGTCGAACCAGAATCCGGGCCAGCAGGCCATTGACTCCCAGGATTATCGAACTGGCCAAGGGAATGAGATATACCAAATACCAAGCCCCGATGAAATCAACTCCAAACGCGGTGGTATAATGTAAAAAAATCGGATCCTCTTGCGGCGCGATTCCTAGCGCAAGAATTAACAATTGTCCAAAAATAAGGACGGCCGTAGCAATGGTCAGGTACCGCAAAACCGGATTTTGGTACCAAAACCAGCGCTTAATGAAGGAAGTCATAGTTAAGGATATAGTATAGCACAACCAAATAAAATAATAAAGGCCATCTGACCGCCCGTCGCAAGCGACGGGAAGCCAGATGGCACACCTCCTAACACACTCTCTACACACTCTACGGATCTTCTCCGCTAGGCCGCGTGCGCGAACCAGATGTTCTTCTGCTGGGTGGCGTGGTCCAGGAACATGGTGGACTCGCCTTCCGGACCGACCCAGTTCAGCAGCCGTCCGTAGCTCACGAGCGTCCGCTTCATGTTGCAGACCGAAGCGGCCTCCACCTTGCGGCTGGCTTCGGCTCCTCCGAAGCACCAGACCGCGTCCACGTCTTCGTGGCTCGCGAACATCTCCACGATCGCGTCCGGATTCTTGGCCGTCAGGATGTTCACGACCCCGGCCGGCACGTCCGAGTTCTGGATGATCTCGACCAGATCCATGGCCGAGAACGCGCACTTCCCCGCGACGATGACGACGGCGTTTCCCATCGCGATCGCGGAGGCCATGGTGGAGACAAGCCCCAGAAGCGGATACTCGTCCGGCGCGCGAATGCCGATCACCCCTACGCTCTCGTTCAACGCCACGACGTGCATGCCCTTGACGCTGACTTGCGGGGTCTGGCCTTCGAACTTGTCGGCCCAGCCGCCCCAGTGGAACAGGCGTTCGGAGGTCGCGTTCACTTCGGCACGCGCCGAGTCCATGCTCCGTCCGGTCTGCGCCGCGATGGTTATCGCAAGCGCTTCCTTGCGCCGCATGACCTTCTCGGCCATGAAGTACAAGATCTGCGCGCGTCCGTGAGCGGTCTGTCCAGCCCACGACTCTGCCGCGCCTCGCGCCGCTCGGACTGCGTTCCTGACGTCCTTGCGGTTGGCGTCGCCCACGATCCCCACGATGTTGCCGTGCGGATCGCGAACACGAATGCTTGCGGCGCCGTCCGGACGCACGAGCTTGCCGCCCACGAGGAACCGATGCGTCTCGTCAAGCGCGTCAGTGTCCGTCAACACGAGTTGCGGATGCGCGCGCTTACCGCGCTTGGCCATCGGCTCCGGAGTCGGCGGATCAAACTTCTCAACCGTGAGGTCCAGGATGTTGCGGATTCCGCCTTCGCGTCCGTAGCCGCTCTCGCGATAGCCGCCGAATCCGGAGGCCGGGTCGAACAGTTGCGTGCAGTTGACCCAGACCGTGCCGGCCTTGATCTTCGCGGCGGTCCAGTGCGCGAGTCCGATGTTCTGCGTCCACACGCTCGCCGCGAGTCCGTAGCGCGTGTTGTTGGCGAGCATGGCGGCTTCGGAGGGAGTCCGGAACGTCATTACTATCAGCACCGGGCCGAACACTTCCTCGCGCACGATCGTGTGCGAGGTATTGACCTTCGTGCAGAGCGTCGGCGCGTAGTGGTAGCCCTGCGGGGGGCAGACCCATCCATCCGGTTGCCAGACGTCTCCGCCTTCCGCGGTGCACTGGGCCACGAGTCCGGCGATCTTGTCGCGTTGGGCCGCGGAGTTGACCGCGCCCGTGTCGTAGGCCTTGTCGAGCGACTTGCCGCCGCGCAGCTTGCTCATCCGCGCCTTGAGGCGGGCGATGAGTTCGTCCGCAATGCTCTCGTGTACGAGCAAACGCGAACCGGCACAGCAGACCTGTCCGTTGTTGAATCCGAGCACTCCGTCGACCGCGCCCTCGACCACCGCGTCGAGATCCGCGTCCGCGTAGACCACCATCGGCGACTTGCCCCCGAGCTCGAGGGTCAAGAGCTTGCCAGAACCGGCCGTGGCCAAACGGATGTCGCGGCCGGCCCGGGTTGAGCCGGTAAACGCGACCTTTTTCGGGGTCTGGTGCCGGACCATCAGCTGGCCGGTCTGGAGGTCGCCGAACACGAAGTTCACGACGCCCTTGGGAAGCTTGACCTCTTCCATCAGCAGCTCGGCCAGGTACAGCGCGGAAAGCGGGGTGTACTCGGAGGTCTTCAAGACCACCGTGTTTCCCGCGGCGATCGCGGCCGCGACTTTCCAGGCGATCATGAGCAGCGGGAAATTCCACGGCACAATCTGGCAGATGACGCCGACCGGCTGGCGATTCGGGTACGCCTGCAGCATGATCTTGGCCCAGCCGGCGAAGTAGTAGAACCAGCGGATGACGCCGGGCACGTCGATGTCGCGGGTTTCGCGGATCGGCTTGCCGTTGTCCAGGGACTCGAGGACCGCGAGGATGCGCGCGTGCTTGGCGATCGTACGCGCGATCGCGTACAAGTACCTCGCCCGGACGAAACCGGAAAGCGCGCTCCAGAGGCCGAAGGCCTTCTGCGCCGCGGCCATGGCTTGGTCGACATGCGCCTGCGTTCCGACCGCGACTTGCGCGAACGTCTCGCCCGTTTCCGGGTTCGACGTCGTGAAGTAGCGCTTGGCCCGTGTGCGTCCGCCAGTTGCGGGACAAACCCACGCGCCGTTGATGAAGTGGCCGAACCTGGCGCCGTGGAGCTTGAGCCAGGCGCGCGCGTCCTTGTCGGACTCGGGCGCCGGACTGTAGTCGAGGGGTTCCTCGACTCGTTCTGCGTTTGCGTTCATGTTCGTTCTCCTTTACGCGACTGCGAAACGGCTCTCGGCGCCGTAGCGGCCGAAGGCCTGGTGGTTGAGTTGCAGTTCAAGGTCCGCCAAGAGCGAACTGGCCCCGAGCCGGAGCAATTCCGGTTGGGTCCACTCGTCTCCGAGCTCCTCCTTCATGAGGATGAAATACTTCCAGGCGTCCGCGGCGGTCTTGATCCCGCCAGCCGGCTTGAAGCCGACCTTGATCTTGGTCAGATCGTGGAAACGCCGGATCATGCGCACCATCACGAGCGCGCCTTCGGGAGTCGCGTTCGTGGGTTCGTAGCCGGTCGAGGTCTTGATCGTGTCGGCCCCGGCCAGCATCGCGACCATGGCGGCTTTCGCGACGGTCTCGAGACGTCCGAGGTTGCCGATTCCGAGGATGACCTTAAGCTTGGCGCGCTCGCCGCATGCCGCGCGGCACGCGACGACCTCGTCGTAGAGTTCGCGCCAGCGTTCCGTGAGCGCGAGCGCGCGGCTGATCACGATGTCGATCTCGGTTGCGCCGTCGCCGATTGAAAGCTCGATCTCCTTGAGCTTGGTCTCGAGCGGAGTTTGTCCGGCCGGGAAGCCGGTGGACACCGCTGCGACCGGGATGTTGCTACCGGCGAGGTACGCGGCCGCATCGGCGACCATCTTGTGGTACACGCAGACCGCGCCGACGCAAATCGGCGTGGTAGGCAGATCGAACTTCGCGACGAGTGCCGTCTGAAGATCCAGGTCAACCGGCCGGCGCGCCTTGGCGCACAGCCGATCGACCCGACCGAGCGTGTCATCGCCTGCGAGCGTCGTGAGATCCATGCAGCGGATCGCGCGAATCGTTGCGGCCACCTGCGAGGCGCCCTTGAACGTGCGCCGGGTTCCGATCTCGGAGGCACGCCTTTGCGCGGCCCACGGATCGACCCGGATGGACTCGATGAGTCCGGAATCGAACGGAAGCGGTTTGTTGGTAGGCATCGCTACTATCCCTCCTTGTTGGGTTGTCAGGGTACAACTCTGCCTTTTAGGCATGATTGTTATACCGAACTCCTTGATATTTGTCAAATCTTGGCTTTAAATACAAAACGCTGCCAACGCGTAGACGTCTACGTTGGCAGCAGGATTCCTCCATGTCGTATGTGCTCGAAGAACTTTTGTTGCAGAATCAGACGCGCACGGCCTCGATGAGCGCCGCAACCGCGGCCGGATCCTCAAGCGTAGTCACGTCGCCAAGCTCTCGGCCCTCGGCCACGTCGCGCAGGAGCCGGCGCATGATCTTGCCTGAACGGGTCTTCGGGAGCGCCGGGGTGAACCGGATCTGCTTGAGGTTGGCGTGCGGACCGATGATCTTGCGCACGAGTTGGTTGATCTCGTCTGCGAGCCCGGGCGATCCCTCGTGTCCGGCCTTGAGGATCACGAACGCGCAGATCGCCTGGCCAGTGATGTCGTCTGCGATGCCCACGACTGCCGCTTCCGCTACTGCCGGGTGCGCGCCGATCGCGCCTTCCACCTCGGCCGTGCCGATGTTGTGTCCGGACACGATCATGATGTCATCCACTCGTCCGGTGATCCAGTAGTAGCCATCGGGGTCGCGCCGACACCCGTCGCCAGTCAAGTAGTAACCCGGGAACGGCTGGAGGTATGTCTGTAGGAAGCGGGCGCGGTCGCCCCAGATGTCGCGCAGCATGCCGGGCCACGAAGCCGCGATCGCCAGCAGTCCAGTCGCTTTCGGATCGCCCAATTCGTTTCCCGCCTCGTCCAGCACTACGGCACGTACGCCCGGGAGCGGAAACGTGGCGGAGCCGGGTTTGGTCGGCGTGGCTCCCGGAAGCGGCGAGATCAGGATCCCGCCGGTCTCGGTTTGCCACCAAGTGTCCACGATCGGACAGCGCCCCTCGCCCACGACCGCGCGATACCACTCCCATTCCGGCGCTTTGATCGGCTCGCCCACGGTCCCGAGAATCCGGAGCGTGGAGCGGTCGTGGCCGATAACGAACGCGTCTCCTTTGGCACGCAGCGCGCGCAGTGCAGTCGGCGCGGTGTAGAAGATGTTGACGCGATGTTTCGCGACGATCTGCCAGAAGCGTCCGAAATCCGGATAGCTCGGCACGCCCTCGTACATGAGGACCGTCGCGCGATTGGCAAGCGGACCGTAGACCACGTAGCTGTGTCCGGTGATCCAGCCGCAATCCGCGGTACACCAGAACACTTCACCCGGTCGGTAGTCGAACACCAGCTCGTGGGTGTAGGCGGCGTAGGTGAGGTACCCGCCGGTCGTGTGCACGACGCCCTTGGGTTTACCGGTCGAACCGCTCGTGTACAGGATGAAGAGCGGTTGTTCGGCATCCATCGGTTCGGGCGGACACGTCGCCGAAGCGGCGGCCAGCAAACCTTCCCACGACAAGTCGCGTTCGGGCTGCATCGGAACATCTGCGCCCGTGTGCTTGACCACGAGCACATGCTCGATCGAAGGCGTCTCCGCACATGCCGCATCCGCGCTTTGCTTCATGGTGACGCTCTTGTTTCCACGCCACCCGGCATCCTGGGTGATGAGCACCTTGGCGCCGCAGTCGTTGATGCGATCGCGCAGTGCGCTAGCCGAGAACGCGCCGAACACGACCGAGTGGATCGCGCCGATTCGCGCACACGCCAGCATCGCGATCGCGAGCTCCGGAATCATCTGCAAGTAAATGCAGACGCGATCGCCCTTGCCGACCCCGAGCGCCTTGAGCACGTTTGCCGCGCGCTCGACCCGGTCGAGAAGTTGCAGATAGGTCAGCCGCCTCGGCGCATCTTTCGGATCGTTCGGCTCCCAGATGATCGCGACTTCGTCTCCGTGACCGGCGGCGACGTGGCGATCGAGGCAGTTGAACGAGGCGTTGAGCGTGCCGTCTTCGAACCATCTGATGTTGCCGTCACGAAGAGATCCGGAAAAACCCTTGGTCGGCGGCTGGTACCAGGTCAGTAGGCGTCGGGCCTGGCTGACCCAGAAGCCGTCCGGGTCGGCAAGCGCCTGCTGATACAGCGCTTGGTAGGCCTCCCCGCTGACCACGTGGTGGGCCGAAAACGCGGGCGGAACTGCGCAAGTTTTTTCACTCATAGAACACCTCCTACCGGACATTATAACAAACCACTTGACAGAAGTCAAACCCTATGATAAAGTGAAATTCCAAATCCCAAGCACCAAATCACAAAGAAACCACAAACTCCAAGTCCCAAATTACAAAATGCTTGTGCTTCGGCCATTGAGATTTCGAATTTGTTTGTAATTTGAGATTTGTAATTTGTAATTTATCAACATATGGCACATAAAAAAGCCGGCGGTTCAAGCGCGCTCGGCCGCGATTCGCATGGTCAGCGGTTAGGGGTAAAAATTGCCGATGGCACGGCCGCCCGCATCGGGCAAATTATCGTCCGCCAGCGCGGCACGCCCATTAAGCCGGGTAAAAATGTCGGCAAAGGAAAGGATGACACGATTTTTGCCGTGGCCGACGGAATCGTCCAATTCAAAAAACGCAAGGTAACCCGCTTTGACTCCACCCGCGCCTGGCGCACGATCGTGAGCGTCGTCCCGAAAGCATAAATTAACCACAAAAACCCTTCCGCAAGGAGGGCTTTTGTTATTCCTTTTTCAAAGCACCATCAATTTCCATCCCCTCCCTTAAAGTAAGGGAGGGCTAGGGTGGGTTATGATGCGTTCAAAAAGAGAAGAGTTGCGACGGAAGGGAAAGGAAAGAGTTGCTCCGCCCCGTCGCGCGGCGGCTGTTGATGCAAAGAACGTGCGGCACGAATGCGTACGCGCCGGAATCACCGCGCTTGCAGCTTCACGGCGATTCGCTCGGTCCGCCATATACATTCTGACTTCCGGCAGAGTCCGAATTTCATTTCCAGCGTCAGCGCGTATTTTCCGGCTTTCTTAGGCGTGGCCGTAATATGAAATTCCGCGCGGTCGTCGCGAAGCACTGCCGCGTCTCCGGCTCTTTGGACGGTTTTCTGCACCTGTACGTCCGCAGGCGCTTCAACCTTGAGCTCGGTCGGAAACTTCGTGTTGATCTTCCAAGCCCCGACGGGCACCACCCAGACACGGACAACCTGCGGGTGTCCGACCGCACCATATTCCAACAGTGCGGTTTCCAACCGATAAAACCCCGACGACTCGGCCGCCTCAACCCGCCGTCCACCGCAGGCAAATACCGCCAAAATCGCCGCAAAACTCCTGCGCGCCACCCAATTTTTTGTGTTTTTCACGGTGCACCTTTTTCGTGTGTTGATTGGTTGTCAGCGGTCCTTACTATCTTACCACACCACCGCTTTAAAGAAAAAAGAAGGAGCAGGGTGAGCGAATCGCTCGTTCCACTGCTCCGAAAAGTGCACGCGCGTCCAGGTCTAATCCGCTCCGGAAAGCAGAATCTCCTGCGGATGACCATTGGCGTCCCTGCCATTGAGACGAACTTCAATCCACTCATCACCCTGCAGCCAATAGTCATACTTATCAAGGCAGAGATGCGGGACCGTTTTCCCGGAAAGATTATGAAGGGTAAATAAACGGCCGAGTTTTGCCTGATCAGCAGGTGACCACGAGCTGTTTCCGGCAAGCGGGAGGGCGAGCGGTTCTTCCCTAAACACATGCGGCGCGCGTTTCTTCACTTCAGCCAAGGATTCACCTGTTGAATCCATGCGCCATATTTTTACTTCCATTCCTGAAAACAGCACATCAACTCCTGCCAGCTCCTGAAGCACCACAGTGAAGAAACAATTGTATGCGGTATTAAACTGGTAGTCCTTGGCAAACACTACCTGCGCCTTCGGCTCCGGCTCCGGTGGCAGAGGCGCCGCAGGCGACGTGTACACTGCCGGCTGAAGCGAAGCAGTGAGGGTCTGGGTTCCCATGGCCTGGACTTCGGCGCGTCTCTCATTTTCCCGCGCCCTGGCCGTGACCTCGACTACCAAGTGCCGCAAGGACTCCACCTGGCCCGTACATTCTTTCTTTCCTGTTTGCGCTTCGGTAAGCTGGGCCATCAACTGCGTCACTTCCTCGCGACACTGCGTGGTCTGCTTAACGTGCAGATCGCGCTCCTCCTGCGTACTGGCCTGTAGCGCCTGCGCCGAGGCCATACACTGCTCCAATTCCTGCTGGCGCTGCGCCGCTGACTCGCTGGCCGTTTGCGCGGCCTCGCGCGCAGCCGTACCCTCCTTGCCCAACCGATCCATCTCCTTGCCGCACGCCTTCTGCTGTTCACCCAGGAGCGCGACCCCCTGTTGCAACTCCCCCTTGAGCGTGCGGATCTGCTCCTTCTTCTGCGCGACCTGGGTCTTCTGCGCCTTGATCTGCTCCTGCATCTCGTTCGCCTGCTTACGCGCCGGCGCCGTGGTCATGCCCCACATCACGAAGTAGTACAGGATAAAGACCGCGACGATCCCGGCGAAAGCGAGGATCTTCTTGTTGAGCAAACTCCACCCGAGCATGTACTTGGTGATCAGCCAAGCCGCGAGAAACCCGAACGTCAGCGTGATGGCCTTGGCTAAGTAGGGATTGACTCCGGCGCTTTCCGGCACCCCGAAATACCGGCCCATCAAGGCGGTAGTGAGCGGAAGCGCCAACAGCATCAGGATGTACCCGATCGTTACCGCCAGTGCGGCAACCCCGACGATCTTCGTAGCATTCTGGGCCAAACCTTTGAACATGGCTTCCTCCATTGTTTGAGGTTTAACTTGTCAACGAACCCCTTATCTGCCCACCACGCACAATCGCGTGATGTACAGGTAAAGAGAGTGGAGTGGCACATAGCGGATACGCGCGCCACTCCGCCTAAGGAACACTACTCCTCTTCCTGCATGAGACGAGCGACTTCCTGCATGTCCTGCCCGACCTTACAGAATTGCTGCTCGGCTTCACGGAAATGCTGTCCGGCCTCACGCACGCCTTTCCCGAAGTCCTGCAGGCCACGCCCGAGGTAGCGCAATACACGCAAAACAAGGAATGCCTGAATCACGAACGCAATGCTAAAGCCCACGATGATGCCCATGAAAAAATGCGCGATGTTGGTCATGGTGTACTCCTTTTAATTGATTGCGTTTTGAGGTCGGAGTTGTCAACAAATCTACTTGTCCGGCGCGTTGAGCTAAAGGAGCAATCGTCGCGTGGTTGCCGGCCTTTCACCAATTGAGAAAGCACAACACCACTGCAACGGCGATCACCAAAATCGCGAGAATCAAAATCGCACAGAAAAATTGATGAGGTCCGCATGTGGCGAGTACTAGCAACACCACAACAGCGCAAAGTAGAATCGCATAGCAGAGATTCTTCAATATGTCCAAGTGCTCAACGTCACCGGCATAGCTGAATCCCGGCCACTCAATCCTACGCATACATGGATCACCTTTCCAATTCGCGTAAGAAACTAAGAGCGTCAAATTATACGCCACCCACGGAACACCAAAAAACCAAAGGAAAAATACCGCCCCGATGGCAAGAATCACCCACAATGCAGTGCCAACCCAACTCGGCAACGCCGACATCACCGAAGCAGGATTTTCTTCAGTGTGTCTACTAGAAACATCCTCCCTCTGAATCTTATCACCCCGTTCTTCCTCCTGCTCCTGCGCGTCTTTTTCCCTAAGTTGCGCGATCTGGGCCTGCTGGGCCTTGATCTGCTCCTGCAGCTCGCGCGCCTGCTTGCGCGGCTCCGCCGTGGTCATGCCCCACATCATGAAGTAGTACACGATCCACACCCCGACAATCCCGGCAAAGGCGAGGATTTTTTTGTTCAGCAGGTTCCACCCGAGCATGTACTTGGTGATCAACCAAGCCGCGAGAAATCCAAACGTCAGCTTGATGACCTTGGCCAGGTAGGGATTGATTCCGGCGCTTTCCGGGACCTGAAACTGCCCGCTCACTCCGAACATCGTAGCTGGAAGAAACAGCAACATCAGGGTGTACCCGATCATTGCCGCCAGTGCGGCAAACCCGACGATCTTCGTAGCATTCTGGGCCAAACCTTTGAACATGGCTTCCTCTGTTGCTTGAGGTTTGAATTGTCAACGAACCCCTTCATCTGCCCACCACGCACAATCGCGTGATGTGTAAGTAAAGAGAGTGGAGTGGAAACGCGGAGTAGCACCCGAAAGGGTGTACCCTCGCGCCCCACTCCGCTTGCGCCGCAACTACTTATCCGGCGCCTTAAGCTGAAGGAGCAATCGCCGCGTAGTAGCCGGCAAGGCCATCTGCTTCCCAACCTGCGCGATAAAGGAATCCAGCCGACCGGTTTCCTTCATGCAAATTCCCAGAAGTACGTCCACCAGCGCGTCCAGCTCCGCAAGCTCCAGGTACTTGCCGCCATGCTCACGCGCGAGCCACTGGTAGTAATCCTGAATCTTTTGCTTGCGCGGCGAGGTGCGTTCGCTCTCTTGCGAGCAAAACACGCTGTAGAAAGCAAAACCCTTTTTCGCAAGGTCGGCCACTTCCGCGCGGTAGTCATACTCGTGCGGACAACCACTCACGCGATCCAACACGCCATGAGGCGGCATGTCGCCGACGACCACTCCCACGCGCTTGGCCTTGCCACCGACGACACTGCGCGCCTGCGCGTTCAAGTGATGAAACGCATCCTCCACCGCGCAAAGTCCATCCCCTCCTCCGCCGGGCCGCACTTCCGCAAGCGTCTTGCGAATCATTTCCGGATCAGCCGTCAAGGGCTGATGCAGAAACGGATACACGCCGTGGAAGTGCTGGGCCTCGTCGCCGTGATTCTTGTACGCGTAGACTGCGAACTGCGCGCGTACCTGCTCCTGCGCGATGCGCTTCGCAATCGCCACGATTGAGTCGCGCACCCGCGCGAAATACGGGTACATGCTCCCGGTGGTATCGCAGAAAAACACAACTTCCAGATCTCCACTGCTGATTCGACTCGGGACCGCCTGGCGACGCGCCAGCGCGCTGATCCGCCCGGCAAGCGAAAAGGGCGTAAGCGATACATTGCTCCCACCCCTCCTAACCTCCCCTCGGGCAGGGGAGGAGATTGTTTCAGCCCTTCCCCTTTCAAGCGTACCGGCGCGTTCATCCTTTTTGATTTCGCTCATGGGCTTTTCTCCTTGGTCTATGCTCCGACGCACGCGCGCAGGAGCTGTCGTGTTTGCAAAAGTTCAAGCGTGAGGCGCCGCATCAGCTCCGGATTCAGAAATGATGACTCCATCTGCTCATACCCTTGCACCTTGTATGCCAGCTCTTGAAGCGCTTGCGCCAGCGCCTCGTCCTGGCAGGTCTGCATCGCGCGAGCCAGCAACTCTTGCACCTCGCGCAACAAATCATCCAGTGCAAACAGCGCCTGCTCGCTCTCTTGGAATCGCACCGCAACGAGCGCCATCTTCTCACGCAGTGCGTCAAGGGACTGTGCCGTTGCCACTTGGTACATCGCGCGAAGCAGGTGCAACTCTGAGGTCAGTTCGCCAAGCGCTGGCAAAAGATACGCGCGCTTACCGTTCTGAACGCGCTGTGCTACCCGCGTACGCGCCTCTTCAAGATTGAGGAGTGCGCTGTCAATTTTCCGCCGCTCCTCTACCGCCGCGATTACTGGAATCACGGCCGCGATGCCGACCGTACCGGCGACTGCCGAACCAAGCTTGGAACCCATGACCAACCGTGCCGACACGAAATTGGAGAAATCCATAAGATCATGAGTGACGCCCCGAAAATCGCCCCAACGAAGATGGGAAATTCGTGATGCCACCCAAAAAGTGATGCCTGCGCCTGCAAAAATCGCCAAAACAAGAATGAGGAAGATCGGCATGGGAGGAAACCTCCGTGTTTGAGTTTTCAAAGTGCGTGGACTTCCGCCCACCCGGTCCCTTGCCAATAAGCAAGAGACAGGATGAAAGAAGGAGGATGGCTGGCGATTCCATCCTCGTAAGAATAGTGTGATCTCGACTTGCCGCATGCGGCCATGCGCCTGCTCAACCTACTCGATCTTGAAGCCGAGAAGTTGAAGGAACGACTTGCCGCGCTTGCCAAGCTCGTCCATCCTGGGATCGTTGACGATGCCATCCGCCAGCTCCGCCAGAGTACGAGCTTCAGCGGCCACCTGCTTGATGCGCTCCCGCACACCGGCGATTCCTTGCGGGGGAGACGAAGCGCTGGCAGGCGAGGCCGGCGCTACCTGGGGAGTCGTGCCGCTTGCCGGCGTCTTGGTGGCGGCCATGGGCTACCTCCGACCGCTACCGGCCGCTTCCTTGGCCTCGCTACGCTTGTTGAACGCCCACTTGATGCCGAGCGCCGCCAAAAGCATGCCGAGAAACAGGACCAGTCCATTCACAAAGCTCTGCCAGGTCAGCTCCGGGGCGGGCTGGTTCGCCTCCTTGGCTTCCTTGGATGCCTTGCGATGAAGGACGACCCTCCAGATCGCGAGGCCGAGCAGGATGGCAACGATGCTGCTGAAAAGGACGACGAGGAACATGGCGTTTCTCCTTTTGTATGTATTGGAGGGGTATCCCTCTCACCGCGTCCTGCGGGATTGCAAGGCGCGGAGTAAAGGGGCGGAAGGGCGGCGGCGTTTTGCCACCCTTCCGCAAGGTGCGTGCCTACCGGAAGCCAAGGAAGAAG
This sequence comes from Candidatus Uhrbacteria bacterium, assembly GCA_016187515.1. Classification (GTDB taxonomy): domain Bacteria; phylum Patescibacteriota; class Patescibacteriia; order GWA2-47-26; family GWA2-47-26; genus JACPJN01. The sequence continues at coordinate 36,366 of JACPJN010000004.1, forward strand.
CCAACGTCGGTCATGCGCCGCCGCTCTGCTTCCATTCGCCGCAGATATTCCTGCCAACGACGTTGTTCCTCGAAAAAATGATCCATGCTGCATCCAGGGCACACGCTTCCCGTGTAGTAGCCATGCTTGTAGCAGTGGGGGCGAAAATCGAACTTCATGATTTTTTCCTCGCGGCTTTTCAAGGTTCCGCACAGCGATGTGCTATGCGCTATCCCCATTTTGCCATACCCCAAAAAGAAAACTACTGAAAAAGTGGAGAAAATCTCTATGATTACCCTCCGCCGGTCTGCTCGCGCAAGCGCTCAATCAGCTCCGCGACGGAGATGATTTCGCAGGCATCGCACATGCCGTTAATCACCGTCAGACATTCATTCATGTAATTCAGCAAATCTCGCATCACCCCCATAAAATGCTCCGGGTCAAACTTGTTCTGAAACTCCAGCCAACGCTGAAAGCAAAGTTCTCCATCGCTATCAAGTGCGCACGATACTGTCGCGCCGCTGTTCATAACCAACAAATCACGCATAACTCGGCTATGCCGCTTGTGGTCAACAAGATGACAGCCGACAGACGCCGTAATGCAAATCATCGCTGATCTCGCGGAGGTCTTCAGCGTAATCATAATTTGCACAGTGCCGTGCGCGGCTTTTACGCCAAATGCAACCATTCTCCCCTGAACCAGATGATAGTTCACGCTGATGTCATCCAAGACCTGCGTAATGTCGGTTATACTGACGCGCGCTGCCGATGATGCAATTTTCATCATGGATCTCCCACGTGTCAATCGTGTCAATGAGCACGCGCCACGAAATTGTGATGCGTTATCCACATTTTGCCATACCACCAAAAGAAAACTACTGAAAAAGCGGAGAAAACCAGCCGGACCTTGCTTGAGAGCAAAATTAGGTAAACAAAAAAGGCCAACCAATTGCTGGTTAGCCATGAGGCGGGCGAGGAGTTTTGTCGCGCCACCCCTTTAGAAATTGTCCTCCAGGCTGCGGAAAACGAATCCTTCGGTATCAGTAATGGTGGCGAAGTAGATATCGCCGCCAACCGTGGGAATGGAATCTTTGAGGTACTCATGGACTCGCGCAGTTGTCTCAATCAGGAACTGAATAATCTTCAACAATTCCCGTAGCGACATGTACTGCATATGATTGACTGTCTTGCCTGCCTTGATCTGCCTCGTTAGCACCCCTGAGCTAACCTGCTCCAAAAGTTTAATGTAATGGGGCAAAGGCAGGGTATCTTTGTCACGATCATACGCGGAACGAAACGGCTCCTTTGAAAGCAAGGTTTCGCAATCCTCTTGCACGGGCGGTAGACGGCGGATAACGGTTGCCTTTGCCGCATTAACCAAGCGTTTATCCAAGCTATCCAGACCCAGCACATGTTGGACCACCATATCTGCGAATGCGCACACATGCCCTGCGATAAGACGGTCGGTTTTGACGCTAGTGCCAGTCAACAAGGTGTCGGCAATCTCAGCATCGCCAGCCGTGGCGATGAGGTTATTAGCCCTATCGCTGACTTCAAACACGACTGCGCACTTTCCCTTTTCGTCGGCTTTGTCCACTCGGAAAGTGGCAACACACACTTCGTACTGCCTATCCACTGCGCAATAACCAGCATAGAGGAATTCAGCAACCATCAACCCGAATTCCACTTTAGCCAACTCGTCAGCCAACTGCTGGTTAAGTAAGTTGATATAAGCCTTGAAAGTAAGCGGTTTGTTGCCGCTTTTCGCCATGATGACTTCCTGACCGGCAGGAGATTCCACTGCGTCAATGATTTTATCTTGCAGGTGTGCGATAAAATCACTACCGGTTTTGATCCTTGCGCCGTATGGCCGTCCATTGATGTAGTACATCGGCCGCACCTTGCTGGATCTGAAGTTGTTTACCGCCATCGACTGAACACTGGCTTGAATCTTGTCCAATAGCCCTTGTAGCTGTTCTTCTTGGGTGGCTGACAGCCAATCTACATCCACAAGCATTTTGAGGAGCTGTTGAGGATCCAACATGGGACGCGAGCTTGTGACCAAGCTGTCAGCGCCTAGGGCAATGCCGGAGTGAGCACGAAGAATAATGCCTAGCGACATCGCATACCTCCTTGTTAGTTTTAGGACCAGGACCTTCCCGGCCTTGAAATAACCTCATTTTAAAGATCATTTTAAGGCCGAGAATTCATATTCTAAAAGAACAAACTTCCCATTGGGCTAACTTATCACTTTGATATTAATTTGTCAATACCTGGTGCAGAGCTGTAATATTTATTTGTTCAAACCCGCACCCCAATCAGAAATGTACATCCTTTTGGACCGATTTTGGCGCTGTGGAAAACATGCTTTGGCACATCAAAACGCTCGCCTTCGTTAAACACCTGCGATCGCCCGTTCATTTCAACGACCATTGAACCAATAAACACCGCATACGCAGTATCAATCGGATGTTCATGCTCGGCATAACAATACCCGGGCTGATCCGTATGCACCCAGTTTTGCTCATAACCATCCTTCACAAAAACCTTTTGCCATTTTTCAATGTCGGATTTGATTTTTGTACGCATACGACCAACAAAACCGATGCGCCGATAAACGGCCATCATGACACCTAATTAATCTTATCCCCATTTTCTCACTTGGCAAAAAGAAAACTACTGAAAAAGTGGAGAAAACCCGCCAAACTTTTGCTCCACAAAACTTAGGCGGGTAAAATAAAACCCGCCGATTGGCGGGTTACTACTATAAGGATGAGGTTCCCCTACCCCAACTTCTTGACCACCGCGATATCAAATCCTTTCGGATCAAGGAAGACGATAAAATCCGTAAGCGTGCCTTCAACTTTGAGCGCGAGGTCTTTTTTTAGCCGTTTTTTACGCTTCTTCTCTGTACAAATTCGATATTCTTAAAACCACGTCTTCATCGTTCCTCGAAAACATGCTCCTACGCTTGGCCTCTTCAAAAATAATCATAAATCTATCAAATACTCCTTCACGCCCAAGCACTCGCGGCGCACGCGCGCTATCAAGAAACGCTACGGGAAGACGGCAGGTTTCTTGACCAATGCGTACCGTAATCTCGTGCCGCCATCCTCGCAGCAGTCCATTCCCGATACCGGCGATCGCCATGGGTATGCCTTGCTCCGCATCAATTCCCAACATGGGAGCGTCGCTTTTGGGAAGTGCGGAGACAGTGGCGCCAGAATCCAAAATCAAAAATAGGGAGATGGACTCCCCGTCTTTGGTGGAAAATGAGATCTCCGCAGCCGGAAATAAGGCAATCTTGCCGTCTTCATGCAGTGTAATTCCGTACGGGAATATCTGCGACATAATAAATCACTGATAATGTGGACGGAACAGAAAAAATCTTAATTTCCGCTAGGGGGATTTTTGGAGCGAGCGTACGCGCTTCTTTGATAACTTCATCGAGCGTATCTCCCGTTGCAATAATTTCACCCGCCACAATAGCGACTTGCTTTCCGCCATATTTACGGATGTCAATTGTTGGCATCACATCTAAGTTCATAACAATTACATACTACCATATGTAAGAAATCGCCGCGTTGTTCACACTTTACCATTCTTGGGATAAAGTGGGAACACTATGACAATTCATAAATCTACACGGCTCACCCCCATTCAAAGAAAGGAGATCGCCGATCGTTATTTTCATAGAAGGGTCCGCATAGCTACGCTAGCTCGTGATTACCGCGTAAGCAGGCATACCATCTACAATGTCGTCAACCGGGCCAGAATCAAGGATTACAGCGTTCATAAGAGCATCAACAAACGCTACCGGTGCCTGCAATATGGGAT
>JACPJN010000003.1 GCA_016187515.1 Candidatus Uhrbacteria bacterium
AAACAAGAACTTATCCGATTCGTGAACTACTACAATACCGTTAAACCGCACAAAGGCATCAACAATCTTACCCCCATGGAACAACTAATTAATTACTTTTATCCGCAAAAACTGTGAACAACGCGACTAAATCCTACAAATGAGAGTGTTGAAGAATATACGATTGCGTAGGTTCACACGAATATCCACGAATAGACGGCCGCAAAATCCTGGGTTTCCTGCGATATCTATCTCCTGCGGCCTGACGAATGATCACGAATCATCAATTGTTCAACGGTCTCGATTATGACCGCCAACCAAACCCTGCAGTGGGCAATGGAAAAATTGCAAAAAGCCGGCGTGGATTCACCCGCACTTGACGCGGAGCTGCTTTTCATACACGCGCTTCATTCTGCGATTCGCGCGAATCGCAGAATGGACAGAACATGGCTTTATGCGCATGGGAAAGAGCAAGTGCGTATGACGGCATTACGGCGTTATAAAAAATTAATCGCGCGGCGGATTAAGCGCGAGCCCGTGGCCTATATTTTGGGCCATAAAGAATTTTATGGATTGGATTTTTTGGTGAATCGTTCTGTGTTGATCCCCAGACCGGAGACCGAGATATTAGTCGAGCGAGCGCTCGACGAAATTAGAAATTGGAAATTAGATATTAGAAATTTAGCTGTGGTGGATGTGGGGACGGGGAGCGGGGCGATTGCGGTGGCGGTGGCGAAAGAATGTAAAATTAAAAATGTAAAATGTAAAATTATCGCGACCGACATTTCCGTCCAGGCACTCAAGGTGGCGAAGAAAAACGCGTGGCGGCATGGGGTGGACAAGAAAATCACATTTTTACGCGGAAATCTATTGGAACCGGCGTTCAATGTCATCCTGAACGAAGCGGGGCGAAGTGAAGGATCCCGCACGAATGTGTGCGCGTCCGCGCGAGATTCTTCGCCTCCGACTCAGAATGACAGATTGGTGATTGTGGCTAATCTGCCTTACCTGCCAACCGCGGAATGGCGCGGGGCACAGCCCGAAATAAAAAAATGGGAACCGCGCGCGGCGTTGGATGGCGGGAAAGATGGTCTTAAGTATTATCGGAAGTTGTTTGCGCAACTCAAATTTCTAATTTCTAATTTCCAATATCCAATTTCCGTTTTTTGTGAACTCTGTCCTCATCAATTCTCCCCTTTTAAACGCCTGGCGCGCGAATTTTTTCCAAGCGCGAAATTTCGCGTGGAAAAGGACTTAAGCCGGCAAGAACGCGTGGTGATTGTAAATGTTGGGGAGTAATAAAAGCCCTGCGCGAGGTTGTCGCACAGGGCTGCCCTCTCCGAGGCGGCCCGGGCCAGGGATACGGGTGCATCTCTTCACGGAAGGGGGGAAGGACGTGGGCTATCGCCCCTTTCTTTGGGCCTTTATCTCACCTCCTTTTTTGCGCGGCAGTTTTGCCGCGGAAAGAGCTACTGGTTCGGGTGGTCGCTCTGCAGTCCCTCGGACGCGGTTTCGGCCGAGAGCGGGTCGGGGGGCTTCTCCTCGTGGTGCACCGCGCCTCGGCGCGGATTCCGGTGGCTGACCCGGGTTTCGCTCGCGGCGCGTGCCCCGCTCTTGCGCTTCTTGCGCTTGCGAAGTTCGCGCGCCTTCTGGCGGTGTTTGCTTCCTTTGCGTGCCAAGGTTACTCCTCCTGGTGATTTACCGCGCCCCTATGGCGCGATAATGGTGTAGAGTATATCGGGGGCAGGGAAAGTTGTCAAGAGGGGCGGGCTAAGGAGGGGAGATTGTTTGCTTTTGAAGCGCCGCGGTGATTGGGTCAAGTTCGCCCTCCATAATTTTCGGCAGATTGTGGAAGTTTTGATTGATGCGGTGGTCGGTTAGGCGGTCTTGCGGAAAATTGTAAGTGCGGATTTTTTCCGCGCGCTCGCCAGTGCCGATTTGTCCGCGGCGCCTCGCTTCACGCTCGGCGCGCTGTTTCTCCTGCTCCAGCGCGAATAACCGCGAGCGCAAAACCTGCAAAGCCCGTGCCTTATTCTGCTGCTGTGAGCGTTCGTCTTGACAAGAGACGACCAGGCCGGTAGGCAGGTGAGTAACGCGGATCGCGGAATAGGTGGTATTTACGGATTGTCCGCCATGCCCTCCGGCCGTCATGGTATCGATGCGCAAGTCCTTGGGATCAAGTTTAACATCCAATTCCTCGGCCTCGGGGAGCACGGCCACGGTTACCGTGGAGGTATGCACGCGGCCGGCTTTTTCGGTTTCCGGAATGCGCTGGACGCGGTGCACCCCGGATTCAAATTTGAGCGCACGGTACGGCCCTTTGCCTTCAATGGAAAAAATGATTTCTTTAAAGCCGCCGATGTCCGTGCGACTGGACGAGGCGACCCGTACTTTCCAGCCCTGGCGCTCGGCAAAACGCGCGTACATGCGGTAAAGCTGCGCCACAAATAAGGCGGCCTCCTCTCCGCCGGTTCCGGCGCGGATCTCCATGATTACGTTCCGCTGTCCAATATCTGTTTGTTTTCCGGCGCGCGAAAGCGCGGCTTTGACTTGTCCATACTCGCGGCTTAAGTCCTGAATTTTTTGCGGATGAGCCAAGACCTCGGGCGAGCTTAACAACTGCTCAAGTTCGGCGGCGCGGGATTGTAGGTTGGAGGATTCGTTAGTCATACCTAAATCATTATACAAAAACATCCCCATTTTGTCATTCCCGGATGACGATTGGGGATGTTACTTCTCTTCCCTTTCGATTTTTGCCGTACGCTTGGATTCTTTTTCTTTGAGTTTTGCGCGCTTGCTCTTTGTCGGGCTGGCCGATTTTTTGGACGTACGCTCGGTAAATTTTTCAACTCGTCGAGCGGTGTCCACCAGTTTTTGTTTGCCGGTATAAAAAGGATGGCAGGCGCTGCAAATTTCCACGCGGATCTCCTCGACGGTTGATCCGGTGGTATAGCTTGCCCCGCAGGCGCAAGTAATCTTGGCCTGCGGGTAGTAGGTTGGGTGAAGGTCAGTTTTCATAACTGTGTACGAATCAACGAATTTCGTCCGAATACTACGAATTTATTGTTATTTTCGGGTGGTCTTTACTATATCACAGGCACTAAAACTTGACAAGCCTACGATGGAGGCTGCGTGGCCAGGTACGGCTGGAGGTTCGATCGCGGCCAGCTTCTCCAGGGTGTCCAGCGTCGGGGACTGCTCGGCCCGCAGAAGCCGCGAAACGTAGCCGCGGCTGAGACCGGCGAAGTCGGCCAGCCGATTGACCGATAGTCCCCTGGCCCGGGCCAGCGCGCCGATCTTCTTGGCAGCCCGCTTGGTCGTGGCCGTGACCTTGGCCCGTCGCACCCTGCGGACCGTAGGCGGTCTGCGGACAGAACGTGCTGCTTATAGGCAGCAGATCGGGCTTGACCGCTGCCCCTCGATGGGTCTAGCCTGCGGACGATGGACACGGCCAGGCAAAACGGTTGCCCACGGGAAGCGGCAGGCCTTCCGAGGAGCACGGCTGCGTCGGGTTGGATCGCAGACCATGTTCCCACCGCCGCGAATGAGTTATCCACAGGACGCGGGCATGGACTGGATGCGGCGGCCAGATGTATACTAAACTTTACGAACGTGTAAGCTGCGAAACGGGGCAGGGGCCAACGTGAGCACTCATCGTACGTATGGACACATTACGTCTAATCACATTCTACGTTGTAATAATGGCGCCGCCGATTGTGGGGTTTCTTTCCGGTTACGTTGCCAGCCGCCGGCTCGGCGCCATACGGGGTCTTTTGGTTGGCCTTGGGGCGATGATTGTCGCCTATATGGTTGCTGGTATCTTTGTGGCAAATCGATAACCACTGACGGCATGACGGTGTCCCTATGGTAGCGAGAACTGCGGCTTGACCATGCGAGACTCGCCTGCACGCGTAGCGCTTCTTTTATTGACACTTGGGGGATGTGCTTCTGAGTCAGACTCTGGCTACCAGCCCAACGATGCGAGCAGCCCTGGTCTTGACAAGGCAGGGGAGCTTTGATACACTGCGGAAACTTAAAAAACACGCTGAAAATCTAATCCTGCTCCACAGAGCTGTTTCAGCGGATGAATTAAGGATTATATGACTAAAACCCCAGAACTTATTGATTTACTTAAGGCCGGAGTGCATTTCGGCCATAAGACCTCGCGCTGGCACCCCAAAATGGCGCCTTTTATTTTTGGCGCCCGCGGCGGCGTGCATATTATTGATCTGGAGAAAACTCAAGAGCAGCTGACCGCCGCGTTAAATTTTGTGAAGAACCTGGGCAAAGAAGGGAAAACCATTTTATTTGTGGGGACCAAAAAGCAGGCCGCGGCGTTTATCAAAGCGGAAGCGATCGCGGCCGGTCTGCCTTACGTGGAGAATCGGTGGCTGGGCGGCAGTATTACCAACTGGTCGGAGATTTATAAGCTCATCAAGAGGTATCTTGATCTTAAGGGCAAGCAGGAGCGCGGACAGTTGAGTAAATATACCAAAAAAGAACAGCTGGAATTTCAAAAAGATATTGAACGCATGCGGCAGCTGGTGGAAGGGATGGCGACCTTAACGCGGCTTCCTGACGCGCTGTTTCTAGTGGATCTTAAATACGAAGACACGGCGCTGCGCGAGGCGAATCAAAAAGGGATCCCGATTGTCGCGCTTTGCGATACCAATGTTAATCCGGAGCAAGTCCAATATCCGATTCCCGGAAACGATGACGCGCTCAAAGCCATTGAGTTGATCGTCAAGCTCGTGGCGCAGGCGTATAAAGAGGGGAAAGAGGAGGGTGCGGCGGCAAAGGTGGAGAGCGAGGAGAAGGATGTGGAGAAGGTGGAAGTAGCAGCTTAATTTCTAATTGCTCTAATTATTCTAATTAACCTAAACAATGCCGAATTTCTAATGAACAATTTTGGGATTTGGATATTGGGGATTGTTTAGAAATTAGGTCAATTAGATCAATTAGGTCAATTTTACGTTATGATTGATTCAAAACTAGTCATGGAACTTCGCGCGCAGACCGGCGCCGGAGTGCTGGAAGCAAAAAAAGCGCTGGAGGAGACCGCCGGCGATATTGCCAAGGCCATTGAGCAGTTGCGCAAATCCGGCGCGCTTAAAGCCGCGAAAAAATCCGATCGCGAAACGTGCGAAGGTCTGGTGCATGCTTATATCCACGGCGGCGGAAAAGTCGGGGTGCTGGTGGAAGTTTTGTGTGAGACGGATTTTGTCGCGCGCAACCCGGAATTTGAAGCGTTGGCCCATGATCTGGCGATGCAGATCGCGGCCACGAATCCTTTGTATGTCAAGCCGGAAGATGTGCCTTCCGAGATGGTGGAAAAAGAAAAGGCGATCTATGTAGAAGAAGTGGCGGGCAAGCCGGCCAACATTGTAGAGAAAATCGTGAAAGGCAAGCTGGACAAATGGTATTCGGATGTCTGCCTCATGCGTCAGGCATTTATCAAAGACGAGGATATCACGATTGAAGATCTGATTAAATCCAAAATCGTGAAGTTGGGTGAAAATATCCAAGTGCGGAGGTTTGTACGGTTTGCACTCTAGACAAATAACTCGCGAATCAGAGACGAATAACTCACGAATATAAAACGGGGCCGCAGGGCCCTGTTTGTGTTAATAATGACATCTTATTATGGGACAATTGACAATGTTCAAGGCATGGTCTATGATGGTCATAGGTTGTTAATTTACAAAACCCTTCACCAGTCAAGGAGGTCCCAATGGATCGACACGCACAGAAGGTGTTCCTCGCCGTCGCCATCGGCGTCGGACTCGGCATTCTTGCCGGCCGAGCGCTTGGCGGGGCGTTGGCCTGGATGCTCGGCGCCGCGCTCGGCGGGGCGTCCGCGTACGTCCTGTTCGCGCCCATCGCCGCGCTGCGCGCGATTCCGCGCGCGTACCGCGCCGCGCGCGGGAAGTGGCCGAACGCGGAACGGTGGGAGATGATCCGGTGGAACGTCTGGGCGGCCCTCGCGCCCATGACGACGATCCTCGTGTTTATCGCTCTGCTCGAATGGAGCGATCCGGAGGCCATCACGGCGTTCAAGTTGTTCGGCCGGGTCGTTTTCTTCACCACGGTGTTTGGAAGCGTGTTCTGGGTCTTCATGGCCAGTATTGCAATGTACCGTTGGCCCTCCGATCTCGACAAGGATCACGAGGGTCAAATCGTCCAGCTGCGCTACAGGACGGTCCACGCGCTCCTGCCGGTCCTCGTGTTCTGGCACACCCCGCGGCTCCTCGGATGGATCGCGTTCGTGGCCATTCCGGGGATGGTGACGTTCTCCCTGCGCCTCGCCAAGCAGTGGGTCATCCTCATCCACTCGGACATCCGCATGATCTGCCTGGCGGACGCGTTCCTGTTCGCGGGCATCGGGACGCTCGTCGGCGGCCCGATCCTGGCCTGGATGGCTGGTGGCGGTGCCTTCGGCGTGCTGAACTACCGGATCGTCTCGGTCCGCCTGCTCAAGCTGAAGCCGGTGCGCTCGGCAAAGTAGCGGAAAGTAGAGGAGCGACCAGTCATACCGGTCAATGTTCGTTCGTACGTTCCAAGATCCCCCGAAGCAGGACTGCCACTGCTCCGGGGTTGTTTTTTGAGAATTTGACACGTTGATTAAGGGTGTTATAATGAAAATGCTGAAGAACTAACACCTGCGCAGGTTCACACGAATATTCACGAATAGACGGCCGCCGGAATCGCCGGTTTCCTGCGTTGTCCTGGCCAGGCGGCCTTACAAATGAACACGAATAATCAATTGTTCAACGGTCTCATAATAGCCAGATATGGAGAGTCAAAATAATAATAAAGAAGTGCTGGAGGCAATTCAGGAGTTGGCGACCCACATGGATCAGCGGTTTGATGCGGTTGATCAGCGTTTTGAGCAGGTTGATAAGCGTTTTGAGCAGGTGGACAAGCGGTTTGAGCAGATTGATGAGCGGTTCGATGCGGTGGATCAGCGGTTTGATCGTGTTGATTTGCGTTTTGAGCAATTGGAAAAAAGCTGGGAAACGCGATTTTTAGAATTACGCAAAGATATCGCGATACAGGTTGAAGGTGTGTATAAGCGCATTGACAACGTCGAGACCAGTTTGGGAAAGCGCATTGACAACGTCGAAATTGGTTTGGGAAATAGAATTGACAATGTTGAAACCAGTTTGGGAAATAGAATTGATCTGGTCAACGAGCGGATTGACAAGCTGTATACCGCGGTTGACGGATTTGTGGTTCTCCACCGTAAATTGGAACAAGAATTCACCATGCTGCGATCAAAATACCAGCGGCTGGAGGAGCGTCTGGTATTAGTTGAACAGAAAGTCGGGCTTGCGGCATAAGGCCAACCCAACACTTGACAGAAAAATAGGGGTAAGGTAGAGTGGGGATACAATTAAATAGCCACAGACCATAGGCAAACCAGTGTGTAAGTCCTATGCAGGCGATCCATGGGTGTGGGTTTCATAACCCCTCCCATCCTCCCCTTATCTTAAGGGGAGGGGAGTGTGGATGTCTGTGGCATAACCACAGCTTATTTATTTTTATGCCCGGTAGTAGAATTTCGACGTATGCCTAAAACAAAAGCTCAAAAAGAGCAGACCCTTCAAGAATTTACCGAACGGCTGGGGAAGATGAAAGGGATGGTGCTCGTGGATTACAAAGGACTCAAGGTTAAGGATGCCCAGAAAATCCGGGAGGCCTCTTGGGGCGAGGGGATTGATTATGAAGTGGTGAAAAAGACCTTGCTTAAATTGGCCCTCAAGAATAAAGGCCTGGAAAACGCGCTTGATCCCCAGGCCTTGGAAGGAAACATTTCAACGGTGGTGGGCTATCAGGATGAGGTGGAAACCGCGAAGTTTGCCGCGAAGTTTGCCAAGGAGATTGAGGCGATTAAGATTCTGGGCGGACTCTTCGAGGGTAAGTATATTTCCGCCAGTCAAGTAAAAGCGCTTGCCGCGCTGCCAAGTCGGGTCGAACTTTTGGCACGCTTGGTGGGCACGCTTAACGCTCCGATTTCCGGATTGGTGAATGTCTTGGCGGGAAATCTGCGCGGATTGGTGCGGGTGTTAGATGCGGTTAGAGAAAGTAAATCAAGCTAACAAGTAAATCAGGTAAATCAGGTAAATCAGGTAAATCAGGTAAATTGCGAGCTTGATTTACTTGTCTTGCTTGCCTCGCCTGATTTACCACAACAATCTATGTCCGATGAACAAAAAATCGTGGAGGTGCCTGAAAAATTCAAGGGCCTTGTAGGTGAGATTGAGAAAATGTCCGTGCTTGACCTTTCCGAGCTCGTCAAGGTGCTGGAGGATAAATTTGGCGTATCCGCCGCCGCGCCCATGATGGCGATGGCGGCAGCGCCTGGCGCAGGAGCTGCTGGTACGGCACCGGCCGCCGAAGAGCAAACCACCTTTAACGTGGAGCTTACGGATTCCGGATCAAATAAGATCGGGGTAATTAAAGCCCTGCGCGAAATCACCCAGCTTGGTCTTAAAGAAGCCAAGGATTTGGTGGACACCGCGCCCAAGATGGTAAAAGAAGGCGTCGGCAAAGCCGAAGCCGAGACCATGAAGAAGAAAATTGAGGCCGCCGGCGGAAAAGCGACCTTAAAATAAGAGTTCCAGTATTCAAAAAGCCCTCTCCGGAGGGCTTTTGGGTATTAGAGGGGGGATTATAAATGTGATAAAGGAATTGAGAAAATGTCCGTGCCACTCGACATATACGCGGTTTTTACCGGCTCATCAATTTTAAAGTCCTTAAGATCGGTAAAGCTCGGGCTGGTATATTGGGTCTTAAGCAGCCCGTCTTTTTTGGCAAAGACCGCCAGGCGTTTGGTGGATGGTTCAAGGATGTAAAGATAGGAGGAGTTTTCATGGGTCCAAATTTTAGCGGCGCCGGAAAGCGGCGGATCAATATTTTTGAGCGCGAAACTAACCCGGGCGCCTTTGCGAAACTCCAGGACATTGCCCGTGCCCTCCAGTACATATACAGATCCGTCAACCGCAAGGGCCACTCCGTCGCGCACAGCAGTCCCATCTTTGATCCAGCTTGCCCCCGCGTCAAAGCCGCTGTCTTTAGGTTCATGTTTTAGAATTTGATTTTGCTCGGGGACCAGAGTATACAAGCGTTTTCCGTAGCGCGCGCGCAGCGGAGACCCTTCACCCAGGCGAAGCGCGGAGCGCAGCGGTTCGCTCACGGTCTGCGGTGACTCAATCGTAATCAGGTGGCGCAGGGCGGCTTTGATCGGCTCAATCGCGCCGTTTAACTCTTCAATAGTGGCGCGCGGCAAAGAAAGATCAAAGCGGCGCAGCGGGCGTATGCCCAATTCCCGCAGCCGTTCTTTCTGAAAGGCGGTTAAAGAATTGATGCGCAGCGTGACCTCGTCAATTTTCGCCTGCGCGCCGTCTTCGTCGCCATAGATTGCCGCGGCGCTGCCCTCATTAAGCAAGGTGCGAATCGCATCTACTTCGCTTTGAAGGGCGTTTTTGAATTGCCGGGTACGCGCTTTTCCCAGCCCCAGAAACACGCTTTGCGTGAAAACGAAGAAGACGAGCAGGGTCAGCAAGAATAACACTTTACTTAACCGCGGAAGCGCGTTGAACCGTGCGATTAGCTGTTCCAAATTTAAAAGGGATAAAGCGGGAATTTTTTTTAAGCCCTTAAAAGGGGAAACGGGCGGAGGGATAGTCCGCTTTAACGCGGAAAATTTGTTATGAAAGGAGCGGGCGAATCGCGAAGAATAGCGCAATAGCGGGGGGAGGGTCGGCGTTTTATCTGGGGTACCCTCCGGCGCGGTTTTTTCCGCGGTGTCCTTTGTTTTTAGCGCGGAGAGGCCGGTTTTTACGCGATCAATTTTTTCAAAAAGTTTTTGTGCGGAGCGCCTGAACTGATTGACTAAAGGGCGCATTAAGGGCGGCGAGAGCAATTCTTCAGTTTTTGCCTCGGTATCCAGCAGTCGGGCGATGGATACTTCCGTAGTATTGGCGCTGACGGGCAGTTTTACTTTGGTCTCCAAAAGTATGGCCTTGAGCGCGCCGCTGGTACCGCGATTACCCCAGATATGCTCCAGATAAGTTATTTTTGGGCCGGTGGAGCCGGCAAAGGTGAGTTGTTTGAGTTCATCGGATTTAAAAAGCGTGCCCATCCGTTTGGGAATAAACAGCAAATGGGATCGCGGGGTCAGTACTCCGGAGTGAAAGGTATCAAAATGGAACGGGTGGCCGCTCCCGCTGGCCGCAATATTGATGATGGAGGAGGGACTGATCTGCAGCGCGAGTATTTCGCCGACGGTCGCGAAAAGTACGCGGGTATTGATCAGCACTCCGATGGCTCCATGGATAGGCAATTCTTCCCGCGCCGCTCCGCGGAGCCGTTCTTCGAAGTTGATTAGTTTTTTTTCAAAGAATCCATCGAGGAGCGCGGGGTCTCTGGGGATGTATTCGAACGCGCCAAAAAGTTTAAGGGCAAACTCAATCAGTTCACTGACGTGTTCTTGAGTGGAGGGCGGGAGTTGATTTAATTCCGGCTCGGGGCACCCGAGCAGCGCGAAACACTGTGTTTCTGAAGATTCTCGACCGCGCCGTACCGCGGTCACCCAAGGTAAATAGGGTTTCCCGGAAGGGGTCGTTTCGATGCGAATGGAGAGTTTATGCATATTCAGGCATTAGCCGGTTCTTGCTAGATCCGCCCAGATAGTATATCATATCATTGAGTGCGAATATTGCAAATGTCAAGGACCCGTATGCGCAAAACAGTATCGCTTGAACAAATTTTTGGTTCAAAGATCAGAGTGCGTTTACTTAAGCTTTTTTTGGGACATCCCCAGGATTCTTTCTACGTGCGGGAGATTACCCGCGCGACTCGTTCGCATATTCACTCGGTGCGGCGGGAATTGTCCAATCTTTGCAAGGTTGGACTGATCCATATACATGACGATTTAAAAAGTGAGCTGCCGCAATTGGGCGGAACGAAGAGAAAATTTTACGCAACCAATCAGGAATGCGTAATTTTTAACGAGCTGCGAGCGCTGCTCGTAAAAGGACAGCTCTTTCTTCAAGAAGAACTGGCCCGGCAGTTTTCCAAGCTTGGTTCAGTCAAGTATCTCGCGCTGACCGGATTTTTCGTTGATCTGCAGGGTTCGCCTACCGACCTTTTAGCGGTTGGACGGGTTCCCAAAAACCATTGCCAGGAGTTGATTTCCCAGTTTGAAGAGGAATTCGGCCGCACGATAAATTATACCGTTTTGCCGCTCAAAGAATTTATTGAACGCAAGGAAATGATGGATCGCTTTCTTTATAATTTTCTGGAGAGCAAAAAGGTCGTGCTAATTGACAAGCTACCCAATACGGCACGGATGGGGTTATGAGGAAAAGAATTAAGAATGAAGAATTGAGAATGAAGGAGTTGTCTATTCAGGTAGATGGCGAGACAGCGTCAGTGCGATATGGGCGCAAAAAAACAATCGTGCAGCTTAAAAAACGCCCCCTTCTAAGGGGAATTGCGGAGGTGGTGGATAACGCACCGAGAATTAGCAGTATCGCAGTTAGAATTGCGAGTGCGACCTTTAGCGGCACGCGGCAGGTAATTGCGACCGTCAATACGCTGGCCCGGGGACTCGGAATAAAAGTAAACGGGAAAAAACAGATGAACGCAACTTATAGCGCCGAGCCGAATATTACAAAGCCGCCGTTTCGCGCAAAGTAGCGGGTGTATGGAAATTTGACAAAGTAGCGGTTTTGATGATACTCTAAACATATTATGACCCAGCATTCCACAGCACTATCTCCCAATGATATGACTACCACCGCGCTTGAGCGGGCGCTTGAGGAGTTGGATCAAGTGATCCATCGTTCCAAAGCGATTCTTCAGCATGCGCGTAAACCAGGGGTTGAAGAACGTTTGCAGGCATGGAAATCAATTAGGGGGTTGTGGAAGGGGAAGATCGTGGAGGATCCGGTAGCATATCAGAGACGGATTCGCGATGAAGAAGATGTATGATTGCCGTTGATACCAATATTGTAATTGCGTACTTGGGGGATGAACCGTCCGTAGTGAATAGAATTGAATCGGCAGTAAGCAGTGGGGAAACGGTTATCGTCCCCACTGTTGTTATTGCCGAGACCTTTGCGTATCCGTATATTGATGAAGCACTTACCACGCGCATCCATAATTGGCTTGATACAGGTGTTATGATCAAGTCATTTGATTTACCACTTGCGGAGAGATCCGCCACGATTCGTCGAGCAACAAAAATAAAATTAACCGATTGTATAATTGCCGCAACGGCACTCGCCTATGGCGCTCCTCTTGCCACGCGCGACCAGCAATTCAAAAAAGTTCCAGACCTTACCATACTCGCGTGGTAATTTTTTGTTTTAAAATCTATGCCAAGACGACCAAAAGGCGGAGGAGGGGAATCGCGACTCCAAATTCCAAAAGACACGTGGTGTGATACTATAAGGGACCTCAAAATCCTCCTTCCAGAAGTGTAGACACCAGCAGTGCAATTTAGAGGGATGACAGCTGCCCCTCACCTCGTCCTCTCCCGCGGGGAGAGGGGATTGACTGGATTCCCGCATGCGCGGGAATGACAATGGAGTTATGAAAACGTTGCACTTGAAAATCTACGGCCGGGTGCAGGGGGTGTTGTTTCGGCATAGCGCGCGGGAGAAAATGAAGGAGTGGGGACTGAAAGGATGGATACGGAATTGCGATGACGGCTGCGTGGAGACCGAAGTGGAAGGCGAAGAAGGCGCGGTGGAAAAATATCGGGCGTGGTGTAAGAGTGGACCGAGAGGGGCAAGAGTGGAGAGGATTGAGAATTTCTAATTAACTTAATTGACCATAGAGAATTAACCTAATTATTCTAATTAACCTAATTGACCTAAACAATGCCCAATTTTGGGATTTGGAGCTTGTTTAGAGTAATTAGAATAATTAGAGCAATTAGACTAATTACAAAAATGCTTCCCAAACCTCGTTTCTATCGTTTTCTGGAAATGATTCCCGGCACGCTGGTGTGGGGGACTTTCGCCGCCGCCATTATTTTGTCGTTTGCGGCTCCGCTTTGGGCGCTTTATTTTATCATTCTCTTTGATTTATATTGGCTATTCCGGGTGGTATATTTCGTGTTTTATCTGACCCTGTCCTGGCGGCGTTTTCGGCAAGATGGCGCCGCCAATTGGTGGAGTATCATCCGCAAAGATAAACCGGAATGGGAGCGCTTATGGCAGCTGGTTTTTCTTCCGACCTATAAGGAGGATATTGAAGTGCTGCGCGCGACTTTTCGGGCGCTCCAGGCCGCGCATTTTCCAAAAGAGCGTTTAGTTGTGGTGCTGGCGGGGGAAGAACGGGAGGGCGGCGCGTTTATCAAGAAGGCGGAAATACTCCAGCAAGAATTTGGCGATTACTTTAAGCATTTTCTAGTGACGGTTCATCCGAGCGGGCTTCCCGATGAAATTCCCGGGAAAGGATCAAATTTGCATTTTGCCGGCCGGCAGGCAAAAAAGTACATTGATGCCCGGCAGATTCCGTATGCGGATATCATTGTTTCCGCTTTTGACGTGGACACCGCGGTGCATCCGCAATACTTTGCCTACCTTTCCTATAAATATCTCACGGTGCCGGATCCGTTGCGGGCCTCGTATCAGCCGATCGCGCTTTACAATAATAATATCTGGGAAGCGCCGGCGCTTGTGCGTCTGGCCGCGTGGGGTACGACGTTTTGGCTGATGACGGAACTGCCGCGTTCCGAACGGCTGTTTACTTTTTCCTCCCATAGTATGCCATTTGCCGCCCTCCTGGACGTTAATTTTTGGGAAAAGGATATTGTGACCGAGGATTCACGAATATTTTTGCAGTGTTTTCTCCACTACAACGGCGCTTATCGGGTCGTGCCGCTGTATCTGCCGGTTTCCATGGATACGGTCACTACCGGAAATTATGTCAAGAGCTTGAAGGCGCTGTATCTGCAGCAGCGGCGCTGGGCCTGGGGGATTGAGCATTTTCCCTATATGGTCTGGCATTTTTTGAAAAAGCCGCAAATTCCGATTTGGAGAAAAAGTAAGTTTCTTTGGAATCTGGGCGAGGGCATGTATTCTTGGGCCACCGCCCCGATGCTGATTTTTTTGCTTGGACAATTGCCGTTTTCCGTCGGAGAAGCGTCAATCGGTCAGAGCGTCGTGTATCAGTCCACTCCCCTTATTTTAAAGTGGATCATGCGCGCGGCGATGATCGGAGTGGTTGTCTCGGCGATTCTGACCGTCCAGCTCCTTCCGCCTCTGCCCAAAGGAGTGTCGCGGCTGCGCAAGCTGGATATGCTTTGGCAGTGGCTGCTCCTGCCGATCAGTTTGATTCTTTTTGGTTCGATTCCGGCGGCCGACGCGCAGACCCGGCTTCTTTTTGGAAAGTATCTCGGTTTTAACGTTACCGAGAAAAAACGAACCGAGAAGTATCCGCCCAAGATTATTAGGGAGGAAGCGGCGGTTTGGAGGTAATCATTATGCGCTTGGTTTTAAAAGCAGCGCTGCTAATTTTGGGAGCGCTTATACTGTCAATCGGTATCGCGCTTCCCTTCGCGTTTCGCGCGGTAGACGCGCTGGAGGGAGCGCGTATTGCATTGGCAGCAGCCATAAATTCATTGTCCGCGGATCGTAATATTGGCGAAGCCGCCGCGCATCTTGAACGCGCCGCGGAAGAATTTAACCGCGTGAAGAAAAATATTGGACGCGTTCAATACCTGCGCGCGGTCCCTTGGGTGGGCCGGCAGGTTAAAGCCGCGTATGCCGGAGGCGTGGCGGCGCATTTGGCCGTTGGCGCGTTTGGCCGGGCGATTGTTTCCGCGAAGGACGCGGCGAGCATCCTGGCCAGCATGACCAAAGTGCGCGTCGGAGACATTCCGCGTCAAGAGCGGATGGTGCTGCTGGAGTCGCTCAACAGCTCGCTTCCGGATCTTCAAGAGACGGCGCTGGATTTGGAACGCGCCAAAGAGATTCTCAAACGCGCTCCCAAAACCGCGGTTGTAAGCGCGTTGCGCAGCCGCCTGGAGGAGTTGGATAGGTATGTCGCTGTTTCCGCGCGGGTATTTTCCGATATACTGCCGCTGCTCCAGATTGGCCCGACTTTTCTCGGATATCCCGATCCGCAAACCTATCTGGTTTTGCTGCAAAACAGCGATGAAATGCGGCCCACCGGCGGATTTATCGGAACTTACGGATTGATGCGGTTTGATACCGGGCATATCACGGAATTTTTTACTGATGATGTTTATAATCTGGATCGCTTTGTTCCCGGAAGAACACGGCCGCCTGCGCCAGATCCCGTCCGCCGTTATTTGCAGCAGCCCTACTGGTATTTGCGCGACGCAAACTGGGATCCGGATTTTGAAGCGTCGGCAAAGCGGATTTTGCAATTTTATGATGAAGAAGTGAAATATCAAAAGGGTTTAGCGGCCGCCAAGAGCGATCCGGATAAATCACGAGAACCCGGCATTACGCCGATTCACTCCAGAATAGAAAACACCGCTGATCTCGCCGGTGTAATTGCCATCATGCCGGAGGCGATTCGGCCGATTTTGGAGCTGACCGGCCCCATTGACGTTCGGGGCCAGACCTTTACCGCGGAAAATCTGACTGACGCGCTGGAGTATGAAGTTGAAATCGGGTTTGAGCAAAAAGGCATCCCGCGCCCCCAGCGCAAAGAGATAATCGCGGAGCTGGGACACGCGCTGATTGCAAAAATTTTTGAGCTGCCGGTTAACCAGTGGCCGGAGATCTTGCATAGCGCGCGGCAGGCCTTGGATGAAAAGCATTTCTTGATATATTTCACGGATCCGGAGGCGCAATCCAAAATCGAAACCTTGGGCTGGAGCGGAAAGATTGTTTCACCCGCGCAGGATTATCTTTCGGTTTTTGACGCGAATTTATTTTCACTCAAGACGGATCCGTATGTGGCGCGTACGATTTTTTATCGCGCGACCAAAGATCAGGGCGGCCGCCTTATTGGAGAAGTGGAGATAGTTTATGCCTATCCGAGAGCCGGACCGGCTTGGAAAACCAAGGGCTATCGCAGCTTCACTCGCGTATATGTGCCAAAAGGTTCAATACTGACTAGCGCCTCCGGCGCGCTCACGGAAGAATTTGCAAAGCCCGGGGCAGTGGAGCTGACCCAGGAATTTGACAAAACCGGGTTTGGAGCGTTTGTGGCTGTACAAGTCGGCGAGGTCAAGCGTTTGCGCTTTACCTATCGTTTACCGGATACGGTGGCCGCACCAGTACAAGCCGGAGTTTATGAGCTGCTTGTGCAGAAACAGCCCGGGACGTTGGGCCACGGTTTGACAGTAGCGCTGGATTTTGGTAAGGTGCCCCAGGTATGGAACCCGCGCGGATTGAATGTTTCGCGGCAGGGCAGTCAGCTGACCTGGCAGACGGATCTAATACAGGACCAGCAATTTCGTGTTGAATTTTGAGTAAATCAAGCGAGACAAGCAAGTCAAGTAAATCAAGTGCTTGACCTGCCTGATTTACTTGCTTTACTTGATTTACTTCAAAACGTATGTTTATCAAAAAAATCGGCATTGATCTCGGGACCACTAATGTCCGCGTTTACGTGCCCAAACGGGGAATTATTATCAATGAACCGTCGGTGGTGGCCATTTCCAAAATTGATAAGAAAATTCTGGCGGTGGGGCGTGAAGCGAAAGACATGCTGGGGCGCACGCCGGAGACCATTGTCGCGCTCCGTCCGATGAAAGATGGGGTGATTGCCGAATATCGCACGACCGAGGCGATGCTGCGCTATTTTATCAATAAGGCGCTGGGCGGAATTAAATTGTTTCGTCCGGAAGTGATGGTGGCCGTGCCGGGGGGAATTACTTCCACCGAGCGGCGCGCGGTGATTGACGCGACTATCGCGGCCGGAGCGAAGGCCGCCTACATTATTAAAGAGCCGATTGTCGCGGCCATTGGCGCGGATATCCCGATTGGCAGCCCTTCCGGACACATGATTGTGGAGATGGGCGGAGGAACGATGGAAGCCGCGGTGCTTTCTTTGGGCGGTATTGTGGCGGCGGCCTCGGTACGGGTTGGCGGAAATCGGCTTGACGCTTCCATTGCCGAGTATGTGCGGCGGCGATATAATGTGGCGGTTGGTGAGCGCACCTCCGAGGATATAAAAATCCAAATTGGTTCAGCCCTGTATCTTCCGGAACGCCTGACGCTAGAGGTTACCGGCCGAGATATGATCCAAGGGCTTCCCAAAACCATCACCGTAACCTCCCACGACGTAACCGAAGCAATTCAAAACGCGCTGGAACAGATGGTCAACACCGTCAAAGAAGTGCTGCATAATACTCCGCCGGAGCTTTCCGCCGATGTGATGGAAAAGGGGATGGTCGTCTCCGGCGGTACGGCCCAGCTCCGCAATCTTCCAGAGCTGTTTTCGGAAGCCACCGGCGTACCCTGCATGATGGCCGAGGAGCCCGCACTTTGCGTGGCCAAAGGCACCGGAGTGGCTTTGGAAAATCTAGAGTCATACAAGCGCAGCATTCTTGCGTCGCGATAATGGTGATATTATCGCTTTGAGGGTGACAGTGCCCAAGCGGGCGCTTTTTCTTTTTTACGGAAGATGTGATATAGTGCAGAACTTATTCCACACCTATGGCGATTGATTTACATATTCACTCTAATCACTCGGATGGGCGTTTAACCCCCAGACAATTGGTGGCTAAGGCCGCGCGTTTGGGATTGAAAGCGATTGCCGTAGCTGACCACGACACTTGTTCTGGAGCGAGGGAGGCGGCACGGTATGCCAAGCAGTTCAAGATCCGTGTCATTCCCGCGGTTGAGGTAAGCGCGATTCACCAAAGCAAGGTGATCCATATTTTGGGCTATTTTGTAAATACGCGTAGCCGCGCCTTGGTTGCCAAGCTCGATGCTTTGCGGCGCGATCGCATTTCTCGCGCGGTAAAAATAATTAAGCGCGTGAATGTTCTGGCCAAGAAAAGAGGCCGGCCAGCCGTAGATCCGAAAGAGTTTTTAGAATGGGCCGGTAAGAAAGAAATGATCATGCGGGGAGATCTGGCCTGGTTTTTATTTCACAAAGGATTTGGCAAAAGTCCGAACGATGTATTTTTGAATTGGCTGGAAAGTACCAATATACCGGTGCGCGGTTTGTCAGTGCGCGAGGCGATTCGCGCAATCCACGGCGCCGGAGGCGTGGCGGTGCTCGCCCATCCGAATTCCGCCTCGCTCGGATTGCGGCGGTTTAGCCAAAGGATTCGCGATCATCAAGCCATCATCGCCGCCTTTGCGCGCTATGGACTGGATGGTTTGGAGGTTAAGACCCCGCGCACGGCGAAGTCGGTTGCCGCCTATTACCGGAAAGTGGCGGATCGGCTGAAAATTATCCCTACTGCCGGTTCGGATTTTCACGGGCCGCATATTCCGGGCGCCCGCGTGCTGGGAGCGGCGCGAGCTCCGGATGCCACCTATGACGAGTTAAAAAAGCGAAGCGAGCGGTATGCTCGAGATGCGCGGTAGGGTGGAAAAATTATCCACGATCGCGGCGTTGTATAAAGAGCGGTTGTGCGGTATAGTAACAATGAGACCGTTGAACAATTGATTATTCGTGTTCATTCGTAAGGCCGCCTGGCCAGGACAACGCAGGAAACCGTCTATTCCGGCGGCCGTCTATTCGTGAATATTCGTGTGAACCTGCGCAGGTGTTAATTCTTCAACATTCTCATGATGTATGTTCAAACGCTTAAAGCGGGAGGATCATGATGAAATTTCGTTTCGGGTGCTTTTAGGATTTCTTCTGGCGTTTCTGCCGATGCGGCTTTACTTGGCTCTGGAGTACGCGGGAATTTTTCCGAATGCCGCCGTTATCATTGGGGATCTGCATGTCCATCACTTCGTGTTTGGAATCTCGACCCTCGCGATTGCCGGGTACGCCTCCTTGATCGCGCCATATTTTCGCCGGAAGATCGCCTGGTTTTATGGCATTGGACTGGCGCTCGCGTTTGACGAGTTTAGCATGTGGCTGCACTTAAACGATACTTATTGGACGCGAACCAGCATTACGGTGGCGATACTGATCGCCGGGTTGCTTTTAAACGGTATTTACTTTAAGCGATTTTGGGTGCGCATCTGGCGGACTACCAGATTTGTAAACCCGCTCTATCCTTTTGTCCAGTACATTGAAAAGCGCTTGGCTGCCGCGAAAGCCCGAGCATTGGAAAGGGTCTCTAAATTTAATGCCTAAACAGATTATGCAGACCAATTTTTCTTTTAAAAATTGCGCCGAGCGCGAAAAAGGATTTGCAAGAACATATTTTTCCAACGACGCGAAATTGGGCAAGATTCAAGCGATTGTCAATCGTCTTAACCCGGACGTGGCCCTGGAGGTGCGGGCCGAAAAGTTTGTCAAAAAAAGCGCCTACAAAATCTCGCTGATCTTAGGAAAGCCGATGAATCTGTTTGTTTCCGAGGATGATCATACTTTGCAGGAGGCCATTGATCTGGCTAAAGATAAGCTGCTGGAACGGCTGCGCAAGGTCTGGGCGAAGCGCAAATACGATATTGGCGGAAGGAATTAATAGAATTTCTAATTATTCTAATTGCTCTAATTGACCTAAACAAACCCCAATTTCCAATAACCAATTTTGGGATTTGGTGCTTGGTCATTGTTTAGAATAATTAGGTCAATTAGTATAATTAGAATAATTTTACTCTGGGCAATTATAAATTCTAGATCATTATGTCTTGGGATCTCTATCTTTTTAGATTAGCTAATGGTTTTGCGAATCAGTACGGTGGTTTAGACGTCCTCGGGGTATTTGCCGCGGTATTTTTACTTCCTCTGGTTGGGTTTTTGATCATTCCGGCCGCCTTTACTATAAAGCGTCTGAAGGAGGAGCATTGGTATGAGCTACCGCTTAAGGCCTTTTGCGCCGGCGCGCTGGCTTACGGCGCGCGCACAATTATCGGGGCGCTTGTGGAGCGGCCGCGGCCCTTCCTGGCTTTGTCGGACATGCACTTGTTGGTGTCTCCGGAGCCCTCTCCCGCGTTTCCTTCCGGACATGCTTCGGTCGCGTTCGCGCTGGCCTTTACGGTGTTTACCCATGATCGGGATTGGGGAATCGCGCTCTTTATCCTTGCTGGCCTGGTCGCGGTCGGCCGGGTGTTTGTAGGAGTACATTATCCACTGGACATCATTGCCGGAGCACTGCTTGGCTGCGCTTCCGGATGGGTGGTGCATTGGCTGGAGAGAAGAGAGTGGAGCAAATTGGAACGCGCCCTGCGTGTTCGGTAAATTCCAAATAACAAATTCCAAATCACAAACAAATCTCAAATTCCAATACCCAAACCCCAAACTTGGCATTTGTAATTTGTAAATTGGAATTTCCTTGTAATTTGGTGGCTGTAATTTGTAATTTTGAGCGTATGCTATATGCGATAATCATGGCCGGCGGGGTCGGAACCCGTCTATGGCCGGTCTCGACTAAGGGTAAGCCAAAACAGGTTTATCCTTTGCTTGACGATGAGACCTTGCTTCAAAAAACCTGGAAACGTTTGCGCCGCGGATTTCCCGCAAAAAATATTTTTGTGGCGACGAGTGAGGGATTGGCCGAGGAAGTGGCGCGGCAGTTGGGTGCAGTTCATAATCCACCCCAACCCTCCCTTACCTTAAGGGAGGGGGCAAAACGCGTTCTCCCCCTTAGGGTAAGGGGGAGTGAGAGGGGGTTACGAGGTGTATTAGATCAAAACCTCATCCTTGAACCCGCTCGCCGCGGAACCGCGCCGGCGCTTGGACTCGCGCTTTTGAAAATCGCGAAACGCGATCCAAACGGAATATTTGTATTTGTAAACGCGGACAACTTCGTGCGCAAAGAGGATGAATTTGTGCGTCTGCTTCGGGTGGCGGAGCGCGTAATAAAGAAAAAGCCGGACCATACGCTGCTTATTGGCGTAAACCCCACTTATCCGGAAACCGGTTATGGGTACATTAAAATGGGCAAGCCCGTCTTGAAGTTCACAGTTCACCGCTCGCAGTTTACAGTATTTGAAGTTGAGAAATTCGTGGAAAAGCCGGATTTGCAAACCGCGCGAAAATTTTTGCGGCGTTGGGAATATCTTTGGAACCCGACACTGGTGATTGCGCGCGTTGATCATTTCCTTGGTTTGTATAAAAAGCATTTGCCGAAAATGTGGCGGCAGCTGCAAAAAGGTGAATTTAGTAAGATTAAGGCGGAAACGATTGACTACGGCATTTTGGAACATGAAACAAAGATGCTGGTGCTTCCGGGTAACTTTGGCTGGACCGATGTGGGGCATTGGCGGGCGGTGCACGAGGTGTTGGCAGGAAACATAAGAACAAAAGAACTAAAGAACATAAGAACGAAAGGGAATATTTGTAAGGCGGGGAAGTGTGTGAGTGTGGATAGCAGCGGCAATTTAATTTACAGTTTAAGCGGGAAACTCGTGGCGCTGGCCGGAGTGCAGAATATGATTTTAATTGAGAGCGAAAACGCGCTTCTGCTTTGCCCGAAAAGTCGCGCGCAGGACGTAAAAAAACTGGTGGAGAATTTAGAGAAAAAAGGATTGAAAGAATATTTGTAGGACACAAGTAACTCACGAATTGAAAACGAATAACTCACGCATGTAGTGCGCGAGGGGAGAAAATAGTGGTATGGGAAAATTATTAAAGTTCGCACTGATTGCCGCGCTGGGGTATGGGATTTATGTGATTTTATTTGGCACGCCGGATTTAAAAGCGCCGGCGCAAGTGGAGATCCCCAAAGGCGCGGGAGTGTCGGATATCGCCGTTAAATTGAAAGACGCGGAGATTATTCGCTCAAAGTTGGGCTTTGAAACACTGGTGTGGCTGATGCGGGCTTCTTCAAAATTGCAGGCCGGGGAATATAAGTTTGAACCAAAAGAGTTGGGTCTGGCCGATATTGTACGCGCGCTCACGCAAGGGCTGGGGGCGAGTAATGAACGTGAAATTACGGTGATTGAAGGATGGGGCGTGGATGATATTGGAGCGTATCTGGAAGCGCAGGGGATTGGGACGAAGAGAGAGTTCTTCGAGGTTGTCGGAAAAGAATGTAAAATGCAAAATGAAAAATGTAAAATGGTGAATGAGTTTGATTTTTTGAAAGACAAACCGGCAAGCGTGGGATTGGAAGGGTATTTATTTCCGGACACATATCGCGTGCAAAAAGATGCGAAGGTTGAGGAGGTGGTGAAGATCATGATTGAAAATTTTGATAAGAAACTGACAGTTCATATGCGTGCGGATATCGGGGATCAGGGAAAAGATATTTTCGATGTGGTGCGCATGGCCTCGATTATTGAGGCGGAAGTTCCGCACGAGGAAGATCGCCCGGTGATCGCCGGAATTTTATGGAAGCGGCTGGATATTGGGATGGCGCTTCAAGTGGATTCCACGCTTAACTATGCCACCGGCGGCAAGAACCGCGCGCTTACAGCGGAGGAGTTGAAAATTGATTCGCCTTACAATACCTACAAACACCGCGGCCTGCCGCCCACTCCGATTGGTAATCCCGGACTCTCGGCCATTCGTGCGGCAATCTATCCGCGCCACACCGCGTATCTGTATTTCCTCTCCGACAAAGAAGGCAAAACCCACTTTGCGAAGACCCTTGACGAGCATAATGAAAATAAAGCAAGATATTTAAGGTAAACAAGCCGGCCCAGGGGCTTGCAATACGTGGTGAAATGTGATACACTGTTGTATATGTACAACTGGTCAGTTGACGAAGCACAAATGAAGAAAGTTGATCCGAAGGGGTACGAGATCTGGCGCCTGGAGCAGATGATTAACTATGGCGAACCAGGTGAGAAACTAAATGAACGGCTAGTGCGGAAACATTGGGGTATAGTTAAGGAGCGAATCGATCCTGAATATCGCGCGTATTTGGAATTTCTTTTATGGCCGTCCAAAAGGGACAAACTATCCTAACGCCGCATCAGAAGGCGGTGCTGGATGCTATCGCCAGTGAATCATAAATGAGTGGAAAAATTTTTTTGTCGCGGAAGCCAGCAAATTAAAAAAGGAGATTTTTGAATAACAAGGCAACTCTTTTATGAAAGTCAAAATTCAGCAAGGTCGGATTGAGAAATTTGCGTGTGATCTCTTGGTGGTGAAATGGGTCATGGGGCAAAAGATGGATGGGTCAACCGGCGCGGTGGATAAAGCGCTGCGAGGCCTTATTTCAAAAGCGATGAAAGAGGATGGGCGATTTAAGGGTAAAGAAGGGGATGTGCTCGTGTTTCCTATCCATGACAAGAGAATTGCGGCAAAGAGAATTATGTTGCTTGGACTTGGCGAGCAGAAAAATGTGACGGTGGATTGCGTGCGGCGGTCGGCCGCCCGAATCGTAAAAGAAGCGCGAAAGTGCCGCGCAAAGCGTGTGGCCACGATCTTGATTGGTACCGGTACGGCCGGGATTGATCCGTTTACGGCGGCAAAAGCAATGACCGAAGGGGCGCTGCTTGGCGGGTATGTGTATCACAAATATAAATCCGAAGAAGCGCGGGAGGAGGCGGCGTTTCCCGGCGAGTTTGTGATGATGACGGCAGGGGTGCATGAGAAGGCGGTGTTTCATAACCCCTCCGCTCCCACCCCTCCTAACCTCCCCTCGGGCAGGGGAGGAAAATTGGGAGGAGAAGCGTTGAAAATCCGCGAGGCGGAGCGCGGGGTTAAAGAAGGTGAGCTGTATGCGCAGGCCACCATTTTTGCCCGTGAGCTGGTCAATGAACCGGCGTCAAACATGGTGCCAAAAACCCTTGCGGATACCGCGCGTGGCCTTGCTAAAGGAGTATCTGGTATTGCGGTCAAGATTTTGAATCGCGGGCAGTGCGAAAAACTTGGCATGGGCGCTTATTTGGGCGTGGCCAAGGGGTCGGATCATGAGCCGTACTTTATCCACTTGGTTTATAAACCAAGTGGATCAAATCACAAATCACAAATCACAAATCACAAATTGGAACGCATTGCCATTGTGGGCAAGGGGATTACGTTTGATTCCGGCGGCCTTTCGCTTAAGCCATCGCAGCACATGGAGACCATGAAACTGGATATGGCCGGATGCGCCGCGATGCTTGGCGTATTTTCGGTCATTGCCAAACTTAAACCAAACGTGGAAGTGCATGGCATTTCGGCGGTGTGCGAAAACATGCCTTCCGGCCGCGCGCAAAAGCCGGGCGACATTGTGCGCACCGTTTCCGGAAAGACCATTGAAGTGCTCAACACTGATGCTGAAGGGCGGCTGACGCTGGCGGATGCGTTTGGCTACGTGAACAAATTCGTGAAACCGGACGCGATGGTGGATCTGGCCACGCTTACTGGCGCGTGCATGGTGGCGCTTGGGGAAGAAGTTGCCGGATACATGGGTAATGATCGCGCGCTTTTGGATAGTGTAAAAAAAGCCGCCGAGAGTGCGGGCGAGCGCGCTTGGGAACTTCCGCTCGTGGAAGAATATAAAGAACAGACCAAATCGCACGTGGCGGATTTTTCCAATATCACGCCGAGCCGTTATGCCGGCGCGATTACGGCCGGACTTTTCCTGGAACATTTTGTGGATAAGACGCCCTGGGTGCACGTGGACATCGCCGGTCCGGCATTTGCGGAAAAAGAAGTGATCCCATACAATCCCCGCGGCGCAACCGGGTTTGGCGTGCGGATGATGTTGGAGCTCCTAAAGCAGTGTGATTTTCAAGGCAAAAATTAAGAGGCAATAATTATGGAAAGGGAGCAGGAAATTTTAGCAAGCCAGCGCGCTGAGGGGAAAAGCCATGATCTTGAAGAACGAAATCGTTTGGAAAGTCAATCGCGGCGTCAATTTTTAGCGAAATTGCGCGATGGGTTTTTAGTTCTTGGCCTGGGCACTATGGAAGCGACTTTAGGTACTGGATGTGCGTTACAAAGACAGGGCATGGGGTTTGAAGATATTCAGAGAAAACTCGAAAGGTACCAGGAAAAAATTGCAGATCCCAACGATTATTTAAGGTACCTACAAACTGGGGAGTACGTTATTAAAGAAGAGGTTTTTGAAGCTATGGTGCGCACCGTGGATAAAAGGCCGGAATGGCTGGTACAACCAATAGGTGGTTATCAGGCAGAACCTTTTCTAGCAAGTTTATCTGCAAGGCGGGAGTTTTCGGAGCGTTTGCATGAGTTGGGTGTTGCGGAAGAAAAAATTGTATTCTATACTGGATTGTTTAGCACTGCAGACACTATCGTATTTCGGGAGACAGCGCTTCGCGACCAGGATTTCCTTAGGGCTCTTCCACATGAGCGGTTCCACCGCGAGATTAAAAAGTTGCCAAATCAAGAATACAAATCCATGAAACAAGCTGCGGAAGAGATGATGTTGCGTACCACGCCGGATGGGCTACTTTTCGTTCGCGAGAAGATTGGTGGCGGATGGTATGCCGTCGCAGCATCCACCGAGTGGCAAGAATTTTATACCTATTTGGCGCAAGGCGAGTTTAGAGATAATGCCGAAGATGCCCTGATGAAAGATTACCCTCAGGTTTATAAGCTTTATCTAGATATTAAGCAGAAATGTGCAATACGGGAAAAAGACGATGTTGGAGTTGTTGAAGGGGTGTAGAATGTAAAAATACAGATGATAAGCAGCCGATTTGACACCGCAGATCAGGGTATAGTATATTTATGAAAGAAGACTATAGGTAATGTGCTCCGCATATATGTCACACACTATTGTTCAGTCGCAATCAATCAAAACACAATGGGGGCAAGAGCTGTTGCCGGTGCGCAAGAATCCAAAGGCGCATGCGCGGCTTCTTAAACTTGGGAAAAAATTGATGAAAGAAAAGGGGTGGCAAGCGCTTGCGGGCCGCGCGGTAGAGACATTTCTTCATGAACGACATCGCGGATAGTATTTTATGCTATATCTCGACTCTTCGGTAGTTATTGCTGCATATTACCCAAGAGATCCTCATCACAAGACATGCGAGAAATTGATGCGCGACCTCTCTTCCGGCAAGGACGAAGGGGTCATTTCGCTTTGCTATGAAAAATTATTCATCGCGTCGTACGGTTAAAAAAGGTGGTGTGCGGTTTCGCACCCCGAGTTTGTTTTTGGTGCGTAGAGCCGAAAGCGGAAAGCATTTTAAGCAGCCGCTCTTGATAAAAGGGCGGAGGAAAATAGGATAGGTCATCTATGTCGGTTTTTGTTATCTCGCTTGGCGGGTCTTTAGTTTCTCCGGAAGCCGGAAAAGTTGACGTTGCATTTTTAAGAAAATTTCGTGCGCTGATTGTGAGATATGTGAAGCGTGGACATCAGTTCGCGATTATTGTGGGCGGCGGAAAACTGGCACGGGTTTGGCAGGAATCCGCGAAGAGATTAGCGATTAAGCGAATTAGCGAATTAGATTGGGTTGGCATTCGTGCCACGCAATTGAACGCGGAGCTGGTCCGGGCGATGTTTGAAAATGCGGCGCAGGGTGCGGTGGTGTTTAATCCCAAGCAGGGGGTGGGGAAATTTAAAATCCTTATCGGCGCTGGGTATGTGCCGGGACACTCCACGGATTATGACGCCGTGGTGCGCGCCAAAACAGTAGGCACGCGCACGGTGATCAACCTCTCAAATGTGAAATATGTGTATGATAAGGACCCCAGTAAATTTAAAGACGCGAAACCGCTTAAAAAGATTTCCTGGCCGGAGTACCACGAGCGTTTTCACGCCCGCTGGGTCCCCGGCGTTAATGTCCCGTTTGACTCAAAAGCCGCGCATCTGGCTTGGCGCTCTGGGATCCGCGTGGTTTTTATGGATGGGCGGAATTTGAAGAATTTTGAGCGCTTTTTGCAGGGAAAGAAGTTTGATGGTACAATAATTGGGTAAGAAGTAATTGTCATCCTGAGCCCACGCACCAGAGCATAGCTCGGTGCGGGGTTGCACTCCGCGAAGGATCTCTGGCGCATGCCAGTACACACATGCGTGTGAGATTCTTCACTACGCTTCGCTACGTTCAGAATGATAGAAGCAAACTATGTCCAAAATTCGTGTTGCCATCAATGGTTTTGGCCGCATCGGCCGCAATACGTTTAAAGCCGGTTGGGGGCGGAAAGGTTTGGAATTTGTAGTACTTAACGATTTAACCGAGCCGAAAATTTTGGCGCATCTTTTAAAATACGATTCCGTGTTTCGGAAATGGGACCATAAAGTGGAGGCGGATGCGAAACACCTGATTGTGGATGGCGTGAAGATTCCGGTGGTCGCGGAGAAAGAACCGGCAAAACTGCCTTGGAAAGCGTATAAAGTGGATGTGGTCATCGAATCCACCGGACGATTCACGAACATGGAGGCGGCGCGCGAGCATTTGCGTGCTGGCGCCAAGCGTGTGGTAATTTCTGCACCAGCAAAAGAGGTGCCGACATATTTAATGGGGGTGAATCACGCGGCATGCCCGAAAGACGCGCAGGTGATTAATAATGCCTCCTGCACCACCAATTCCATCGCACCGGTAGTGGCCATTATGAACGAGGTTTTTGGTGTGCGTAAGGCAATGATGACTACAGTGCACTCCGTCACTGCCGAGCAAAATTTAGTGGATAGCATTCCGCCGCCGCTTCATCCGGATTTGCGCCGCGCGCGCTCGGCAATGGTCAATATCGTGCCGACCACCACCGGCGCGGCGCGCGCCACCACCGAAGCCGTGCCGGAACTTAAAGGACGTTTTGACGGGATTGCGATTCGGGTGCCGACTCTGGATGTATCGCTTTCGGATTTTACGATGCTCACCAAGCGGACAGCGACCGTGGAAGAAGTAAATAGCGTATTTAAAAAGGCCGCGGTTCAGCCGCGCTGGCGCGGGGTCGTGGGCGTAACTGAAGAGCCGCTGGTGTCTTCCGACTTTATCGGTTCGCCATATTCTTCCGTGGTTGATCTTTCCATGACCCGCGTGGTGGATGGTGACTTAGTCAAAGTCCTGGCTTGGTATGATAATGAGTGGGGATATTCTGTACATTTAGTAAATATGGTAGAGCACATCGGGCGTTTATTAAAAAGGAGCTGACGGAGATGCGTAGCGAAGCGGAGCCCCGTACCGAACTTGTTCTGGTGCGGGGGCGGAACATGTGGGGAAATTGTTGAGGAGATAATTTGAAAATTCCTCCCCTTAGGGTAAGGGGAGGTTAGGAGGGGTTACGAACCATTCATAACCCTCCCCAGCCCTCCCTTATCTTAAGGGAGGGAGAGATTGTAGGCGCGGGGTTGTTCCCCGCGTTTTTATTTGTTTTAATGTCGGGGCTGATTCGCATTATCTTGCCCATTTTCAAACCCTGTGTTAGCATAGAATCGGAAGCAATTCCAACCAAAAGGCGAAGCATAGCGGAGTCCTCCGAGCATGCGGGTGACCCAAACCCGCAGCCCGCAAGGCGAAGGTATGCCCGTCGAACCAAGAGGAGGAAGAGAGGCCATGCGAAACAAAGTGAAGTCCGCCGAGTATGCCGGTGCCCCAGACCCGAGCCCGAAGGGCGGAGGCATGCGCGGCGGTAACAGAGGCGGGCGTACCTTGAAAATCTACCTGGTGGCAAGCGCGTTGTGCGCCGCGCTTACCGGTTGCGGCAAGCATGACACTCAACCATCCGAATCCGACCAATCCGAGCATGCCTATACAACGGCCGAGATTGACCAGGCGTTGGATAACGCGCGGAAAGCGTTTGAAGCGCAATATGGGCGCAGTGTTGATGTCACGGTGTGGGAGGATCGCGAGTACTTTCCGCTACTGCTGGATTTGGTGATCCAAAATCTCGCCAGCGATGCTGATTCTGCCGCGCTTATTCGCCGCCACACGCATCCGAAATACGACGGGGACACCGAATATTGCGGTCCGGGCGCCGGGTTTTGGAATCCGGATCCCGGAGATTGTCTCAATCATATCTGCGCGATTCACGACGCGTGCTACGAGCAGACGAATCCGGAACTGTCTTTTTGGTGCGTTTGGAGCATTGAAACTGACAAGTGTGATCAGGTATTTTTCAAGGAGATTGAGCAATGCCCGAGCCCGGGAGAATGTCGTTCCGGCATTGAGCAGGCCTGCAACTTCTACGCGATCTGGGGGATGGCGCGCGACCTGAAAAGGATGCAAGGGACCAAGGAAGTACAAGCCCAAGAGGGGTGCGGACTTGAAGCCGAGGCAGAGAGTGAGGCCGAAGGTGAAAGTGAAGTGGAAGGGGAGGGCGAGGCGGAGAGTGAAGCGGAACATGATGTATGGATGGCGATTTCCACCACTGACGCACCTGCGGCGCGCTACTCCCACACCGCCATCTGGACCGGGAGTGAAATGGTGGTCTGGGGAGGAGCGGGTGATAGTTCGGGTCTCAACACTGGCGGGCAGTATGATCCGGTGACCAACCGTTGGACCCCGACTTACACTGCTGGTGCGCCTGCGGCGCGCGCCCACCACACCGCCATCTGGACCGGGAGTGAAATGCTGGTGTGGGGAGGATACAATAGTTGGACTCTCAACACTGGCGGGCAGTATGATCCGGTGACCGGCCGTTGGACCGCGATTCCCACCACTGGCGCGCCTGCGGCGCGCATCTACCACACCGCCGTCTGGACCGGGAGTGAAATGCTGGTGTGGGGAGGAGCGGATGATAGGTTGCCCTTTCCCCTCAACACTGGCGGGCAGTATGATCCGGTGACCGGCCGTTGGACCGCGATTCCCGCGCCTGGGGCGCGCTCATTACACACCGCGATCTGGACCGGGAGTGAAATGATAGTGTGGGGAGGAAGGGAGATTGTTATTTTCAACACCGGCGAGCGATATGATCCGATCACCAATATCTGGACTGCGATCTCCACCGCCTTTGGCGCGCCCGCGGCGCGCTACTTACACACCGCGATCTGGACCGGGAGTGAAATGATAGTGTGGGGAGGAACGGATGATAGCGGTCGTTTCCACACCGGCGATCGATATGATCCGATCACCAATACCTGGACTGCGATTTCCACCGCTGGCGCGCCTGCAGGGCGCTACTACCACACTGCCATCTGGACCGGCAGTGAAATGCTGGTGTGGGGAGGAGAGGGTGAGGGTGGTAGTATTCTCAACACCGGCGGGCAGTATGATCCGGCAACCAATACTTGGACATCGACCTCCACTGCTGACGCGCCTGAGGCGCGCACCTACCACACTGCCATCTGGACCGGGAGTGAAATGCTGGTGTGGGGAGGATATGCTGGCCCGACTTTCAACACCGGCGGGCGGTACCGGCCCTAGTTCGTTCTTCAAAAATAGAACATGCTGTATGCCGAAGTTCACCTGGACTTCGGCTTTTTTAATTAAAAATCCCTTCTCTTTTAGTATTGTAGGGCCTGGGCTTGTCCCCGGTCGCATCCTATGATGAGAGCGTTGAAGAATTAACTCCTGCGCAGTTTACACGAATATCCACGAATAGACGGCCGCCAAAACCGCAGTATTCCGGCGAGGCGCTTACCAGGCGGCCTGACAAATGACCACGAATAATTGATTATTCAACGGTCTCATGCTATCATTGTATCGGAAGCAATTCCACAACCAAAAAGGCGAAGCATAGCGGAGTCCTCCGAGCATGCGGGTGACCCAAACCCGCAGCCCGCAGGGCGAAGGTATGCCCGTCGAACCAAGAGGAGGAAGAGAGGCCATGATCCGTACCTTGACAACCAAATTCTTGGCCATCACGGCCATGCTTACGGCAGGTTGCGAAAAATCCGAGCCGGATTCAACGCCAATCTGCCAAGATGGTGATTACGACGAAGCAGATGTGCGCGAAGCCGTGGAGGACGCGGTGGACGCGTTGAAAAAAAGGGGGGAGACGATTGACCCCTCGGTTTGGGACGACCCCGAACGTTTTGAAGCGCTGGTAGAGCAGACCACGGTGGAAATGGGTTGCCATCTTGAGGGAAGCCCGTCAGCAGGACAGAGCGGATTTGGCGCGCGCCGCCAGGGCGGATCTCGGGAGTGCGCGGATACCGATGTCAGAGAGCGATACGAAGACGACAAGATTTATTGCGGTCCGGGAGTCATTGAACGGGACGATTGCGAGTGGCGCTGGCCCGGCGATTGCCTGAACCGTGTCTGCCATACCCACGATCTTTGCTATGATCGGACCAGAATTCCGGAGCTTTCTGTCGCCGGCCGTGATCTGGATATTTGCCTTTGGAGCGATGTGACCGCCGAGTGCGATCTGGAGTTTTTTGAAGGAGAGGGCGATTGTCTTTCCGGGTTTGATTGCGGAATCCGCTGTATGATCACCGGCGCGATTGCCGCAACGCTTCAGGCATTGAGCAGAGTGCCGATTACCAGTGGTATCTCTGTAAGCGATGCATGTGTCGTATGCGCCGAAACCGACGCGTGCGAGGTTGATGAAAAAGGGGACGGGATGGAGGGGGAGAGCGAGGCGGAAGCCGAATCCGAGGCGGAGAGTGAAGCGGAGGGAGAAGGTGAAGCCGAGGCGGAATCAGAAGCAGAATCGGAAGCAGAGAGTGAAATGCTAGAGATATGCAATGCCCTTGATGATAATGGTGATGGGAGAATAGATGAAGATTGTTGTAAGGAACCGGGCAGTTGGATCGCGGGACAAATTGCAACAGTTGACCGTGGGATAAGCCCCTCGTTCAGCTTTGCGTTTTCCGGTTATCCCAGATTGATTTATCCTAATGCAGGCGTAGATGCAGAATTTGTATATACCCATCGGCAGGATCCTGCGGAATGGACCTCAGAAGTTGTGGGTTCTGGTTCTGCCTCAACGTTGAGAGGATACCGGATTGAATCAGATGAAGATGGGGGTATCCATATTGCTTGGAAGGTGGCAAATTTGTCTCCTATAAATTATTTGCGGTCACCTGGAGAAGGAAGACCCTGGAGTGAGGAAACTATTACGCCATCGGGGGGAAGTTCAATTTACTTGAGTGACCTTGCCGTCACTTCAGAAGGTGTTCCGGCTGTAACCTATCGTAATTCATCTACCAACTTTCTGTATTATGCAGAAAGGACTGAAGCGGGCGCTTGGGTATCGAACACAATCTCCTTGAATGCTTTGTCGGGTGGGGCCTTAACATTTGATATATCTGACAACCCGCATGTTGCCTACTACGTACCGGAGGACGGAGACGGCAGTCTGTATTATAGGACCAGAAATTCCATGGGGGAATGGGCCAGTTCTTTGAGAGTGGCAAGTTTCGGCGATCTCCGCGGCCCCATAGACATAAAAACGTATGGGGATATCGACGTTCACATTCTCTTTTTCGATCAGCGCCCCGTTTTTGGAGGAGATGCCAATAGATTTTATCATGTGGAAGGAAACAGCGGAGGGGCTTGGTCCACGACAGAACTTTCGGACTGGTCAGGACATGTTTGTTCGGTCAGTGCGAGGGGCTCCCTTGCATTAGATGGTGAAAATGGTGTTCATATAGTACAATCAATGTGCGGGAACATCGATTACGCGACACGCAATCCTGCAGGCGTATGGAGCGAGGAAGATTTTGAAAGTAGTGGATCGTATGCAGATATTGCAGTTAATCCGGTTACCGGGACACCCGCGATCGTCTATTTTGACGAAGGAGCCATCTGGTATGCTTACCAGTGTGAATAAAATGGCCACAGTGCCAGGTATCGTGTTGTGTTAGCGACGATAGCAAAAGAGTGGCGCTCGTTACCGGCCCTAGTTCGTTCGTTCTTCAACTCAACCGCCGAGGTTCCCATTCGGGGAACCCCGGCCTTTTTTTATTCTGCTTTCCGAAATAATTTTGACAGGCCTATCTATCCCTTTGGATTATAAATGCCCATTCTACAAATTAACTGGGGAGTCGGCTCGCGTGCATGATGGTAAGACCAACGATGTGTTCTCCGCGCCGACGCACGAGTATATTGTTTTCAAGCAATTCGCTATCGGTTGCCTGTTGCGGACGCTCAAACGAAACATATAAGACATCCGCTTCTTTATCATAATCAAACCACGCATGAGGATATTGCATGCGAAGAAAAATGGGAACGGCTTTTAGTGCTTCTTGAATTGCGGTTTGCGCCATATAATTGAACGACGATTGGTAAGTTGGTCGGGTTTTGAAGTTTGAAACGCGGTGATGATAAATCCATCCTTAATGCGGTTTACTCCGCCTAGCGAGGGAGGAAAGCAAATGATGACATTTGCTTTGCAACCGAGCGACGACGGCGCAAAGGTTGAATGCCGCGCGGCTTGCTTGCCACGGGGTCCTTTACAAGTGTGGGTAGTTTCACTATACCATAACGATAGGATGCGTCAAATTAGTGTGGATTGTATGGCAAAAGCAAAATACGGTCTCTTTTTTAGAACTTGACACCATACGCCGTTATTGTTATTTTAAAAGCGGCTCTACCAACAACAAGGGAGGCGTAGCGTAGCGGAGTCCTCCGAGCCTGCGGGTGCCCCAGCGCCGCAGCCCGAAGGGCGAAGGTATGTGCGTCGAACCCAGAGGAGGAAAAAAGCCATGCGTACCTTGACAATGACCGCGTTTTTGCTGGCGTTCTTGACCGCCTGCGGAGGCGGCGACTCAACCACCGCCCCACAGGAAGGTGAGGATGAAGCCGAGGCCGAAGGCGAGGAAGACGAAGCCGAGACGGAGAGTGAAGTGGAACATGATGTATGGGTGGCGACTTCCACTGAAGGCGCACCGACAGCTCGCCGGCGCCACACCGCCATCTGGACCGGGAGTGAAATGATAGTGTGGGGAGGATTGGATAATGGTCGGAATCTGATCAACACCGGCGGGCGGTATGATCCGGAAACCAATACTTGGACCACGACTTCTACCTCTGGCGCGCCTGCGGCGCGCAGCGACTACACTGCCATCTGGACTGGGTCGGAAATGATTGTGTGGGGAGGACAAGAGGGATCCAGCCAACTTAACACCGGCGGGCGGTATGATCCCGTGACCAACTCCTGGACTGCGACCTCCACTGCTGGCGCGCCTGCGGCGCGCTGGTTCCACACCGCCATCTGGACCGGGTCTGAAATGATGGTGTGGGGCGGATGGAATGAATGGCGTGATTTCATCAACACCGGCGGTCAGTATGATCCGGAGACCAACACTTGGACTGCGACCTCCACCGCTGGCGCGCCTACCGTGCGTCGTGTACACACCGCGATCTGGACCGGGTCGGAAATGATTGTGTGGGGCGGAGACAGTGATGGTAGTGCGCTTCTCAACACCGGCGGGCGGTATGATCCGGAAACCAATACTTGGACCACGACTTCTACCTCTGGCGCCCCTGCGGCACGCGAAATCCACACCGCGGTCTGGACCGGAGAGGAGATGATTGTGTGGGGAGGATGGGATAATGATTGGAATCCGTTCAACACCGGCGGGCGGTATGATCCGGAAACCAATACTTGGACCGAGACCTCCACCACTGGCGCGCCAGCGACGCGCGTCGGCCACACCGCCATCTGGACCGGCTCCGAGATGATTGTGTGGGGAGGAGAGGCTAGATGGGATGATAGTGCTTTCAACACCGGCGGGCGGTATGATCCGCTAACCAATACTTGGACTGCGACCTCCACCGCTGGCGCGCCAGCGGCGCGCAGCGACCACACCGTCATCTGGACTGGAGATGAGATGATTATGTGGGGAGGGGGAGGATGGGATGAAGATGATCACCTTGACACCGGCGGGCGGTATAGACCCTAGTTCGTTCTTCAACCGTTCTTCAACCCAACCGCCGAGGTTTCTTCCCGAACCTCGGCTTTTTAATTTTCCGAGAATTTTAAGTCCGGGGCGCAGAAATTCTGTCGGAAAATTAACCCGCCAAGTATGCGGGTGCCCCAGGTCCGCAGCGCAGCAAAGGTATGCTCGTCGGCGGGAGCGGCGGGTAACATCTAAAGTGTGCTTCCAAGTCGTCCCGTGTTTGGCTCGATCGCGCTAAATGCAAGACGTTTAGGAAATGTGGATTGTATGGCAAAAGCAAAATACGGTCTCTTTTTTAGAACTTGACACAGCACGCTGCACTACTAGATGATACACTTGACAAGCTCGCTCGAATATGGTAAGTTGAGTTTAGGAGGAAAACATGGAAAAACTGACCTGCCAGGCGGCACTTGCCGCACTGTTGTTTACCGCTTCCTGCAGAAGCGGAAGCCCGCCCGGAGAGGGTGAGGATGGTGTTGATGGCGAGGCCGAGGCGAGAGCCGAAGCCGAGTCCGATGGCGACGCGATCCGGACCGGCTTCCAGGGGGTCGTGTGTAACGGAGTGGCTTGCGACTCTGCGTTTTTCAGCGACGAGTGGTACGATCCGGCCACGAACTCCTGGACTGCGACTTCCGCTGGCCGCTGGATCACCGCCATCTGGACCGGCTCGGAAATGATCGTGTGGAGCGGAAGCGGAGACGATGTCTCTGTCCTCAACACCGGCGCTCGTTACCGGCCGTAGTTCTTCCGTTCGTTCTTCACATCCTGCATGCCGAGGTTCTCCGCAAACCTCGGCTTTTTTAATTTTCCGAGAATTTTAAGTCCGGGGCGCAGAAATTCTGTCGGAAAATTAACCTGCCAAGTATGCGGGTGCCCCAGGTCCGCAGCGCAGCAAAGGTATGCTCGTCGGCGGGAGCGGCGGGTAACATCTAAAGTGTGATTTCAAGTCGTCCCGTCTTACGGTCTATTCTTTAAAACTTGACACAATCTCTGGCACTCTGCTAGATTTAAAGTGGCTAACCACCGAGGAGGAAGCCATGACCCTTGAAAATCTGCGATTGAAAATGTTCGGTCTGCTGCCAGCTGTTAGTTTTGCAGCGCTGCTGTATGCCGGGTGCGATCGTTCTGATATGAGTTCTTCATCAGGCGGAAGAGAAGGGGAAGCAGAAGGAGAGCGGGACCGGATGGGAGAAAGGCATGAAGATGGCGGGGCAAATGACGGCTGTATTCCTGCAACGTATTTTCTGGACAACGATGGAGACGGCTATGGCGCTCCCATGCAGAATTTGGAAGGTTGCATGAAGCCGAAAGGCTATGCCACAAATGCAGATGATTGCGATGATGGAAATGAAAATATTTATCCCGGCGCAGAAGAACTCTGCGATGGGCTGGATAATGACTGCAATAGAGAAATTGATGATGGTTTAACCGCACCTTCGCAGGAATGTTTTGCCGGCAGAGGGGAATGCCGGCGTGCCGGCCTGGAATACCAGGTTTGCGAAGGCGCAGCCGGATGGAGTACGGATTATAGAAATTGCGATGCGTCTGCCGGAGAAGCAGCAGCAGAATTGTGTGATGGATTGGATAATGACTGTGATGAAACGAATGACAATAATCTTACCAGGCCATCAAGAGAATGTTATATTTCTGTAGCTGGGTGCAGGCGTCCGGGAATGGAGTACCGGGCCTGTGAAGGCGCAGCCGGATGGAGCGCCCAATACCAAAACTGTGAGGCCGATGCGCTTTCGGAAGAAGTATGTGATGCATTGGATAATGATTGCGATGGGTTTATAGATAATCATTGCGCCAGAGAGATCTCTGCCGGATATCGTGCAACCTGCATGACTTTAGGCGATACTTCTGTCCGCTGCTGGGGGTACAATGGGCTAGGACAGCTCGGAGACGGCACGAACACCGAACGCCATACACCCACTCCCGTCTCCGGGCTAAGAGGTGCTGTTGGGATTTCTCTTGGACAACATCACGCCTGCGCTCTATTGGAAGAGGGTTCTGTCCGCTGCTGGGGCGCGAACTCGTACGGCCAACTGGGAGATGGCACAAGCACCGATAGCTCAGTGGTGCCCATAGCGGCGGTTTCCGGAGTGGGCAGCGCGGTTCAGCTTTCTGCCGGATTTCATCACACCTGCGCGGTTTTGGAAAACGGTTCTGCCCGATGCTGGGGAAAGAATGAGAACGGCCAACTGGGCAACGGCACAAATAATGATGGTGGTCCTACCCCCCCGGTGACTGTTTCCGGACTGGCAGGCATCATTCAAATCTCCGGTGGAGAGAATCACACCTGCGCGGTATCAGCAGATGGCTCTGCCTATTGTTGGGGGCGTGACCAGTACGGCCGACTGGGTACTGGCTCCAGCGACTATCCGGACCCGCACACTCCCGCATTGATTTCCACTCTTAGTGATGTTGCTCAAATCAGCGCTGGAATGTGGCACACTTGCGCAGTATCAGCAGACGGCTCTGCCTATTGCTGGGGTGCGAACCCGTACGGCCAACTGGGCAATGGCTCAGCCTACCTATTCAGACCAAGTGACTCCACGCCAGGATTGGTTTCCGAGCTGGAAGATGCCTCCCAAATCACTGCCGGAGATGAACATACCTGCGCTTTATTGGGAGACGGCTCTGCCCGCTGCTGGGGGTACAACATAGCTGGCCGGCTCGGCGACGGGACGGTCATAGACCGCTATACACCCGTCGCGGTTTTTGGACTTAGTGATGCTGTCAGGCTTTCTACCGGAAGTGCCCACACCTGCGCAGTTTTAGAAGACGGTTCTGCCCGCTGCTGGGGGAACAACTCGTACGGCCAACTGGGAGATGGCACGACGCAAAGTCGAACTACCCCCGTGGAAGTGGTATGGACGGAATAAGGGATAAAAAATGGAGAGGTGAAAAATCCCTCGAGATCGGGGTTTTGGTCTCACCGGCGCTCGCTACCGTCCGTAGTTCTTTCGATCTCAACCCAACCGCCGAGGTTTTCCCAACCTCGGCTTTTTTTATTAAGGAGTTAAGTAAAATAATAAAAAAGCCCCGCATTTGGATGGGGGCGGGGAAAAGGGGGGGTGCCGGGATTTTAACAAAGGCGATTGAATTTCAGGTATTGACAGATCTTGCCTATATATTATAGGATAAAAGTAGGATGCGAATAAGCTATGAATAAATGTATGAACGGCAGCATTTTTACCAATTCAATGAAATTGGAATACCGCGAGCATCGGATTATTAAAGCGGGTATATTTGATATTCCGCGGGTTGCTGGATAAGATGGTTGGTGTGTAAAGATCTGACAAAGTAAGTAGGCATAAATAAAATCCCGCGGGAAGTCCGTGGGATTTTCGCTAAATTTGGAGATTGCAGGGTATGATTCTGGAATCGTTCAGGATTATAGCCAGCACTCTCTTCACAAAATTGGAGGAGTGCGTGCACTTTGACAATTAAGGGCTTTACAAAGCCAAGAAATCAGTAAAGGAGGACGAGCATGCATCCTAAGCTCAATTCAGCATACCAAAGCGCGTTTGCGATACTGGTTTTTGGATACATCGGTCAACCGCGTTCGGCCGAAGCATGTTCCGTAGTGTTTCCGAGCGAAGTGCCGACTGGAGCGAGTTTTGACATAGAAGTTCACCACACTCTCCCAAGCGTGAGTTGGCACGGACAATTTGTTGCCCGCGCATCAGTAGGGGTTCCAACACGCACCGGCGATCGTCAATGCATTGACGATCGTTATGTCGGACCGTATTGTTCCGTGATTAATGTCCGCGCTCCTGCAACGGCGGGTTTGTTCGCCATTGAGGTGGAATGCGGAGTGGAAGATTGTGATGGTAGCGGTACAAGGTGGCTTGATACCGAGTGGGCGACGATCGAAGCCGGAGACAGATGGCGCGGGTCAAGTTCGCGCACCTGTCCGTCAACCGGGCGTGAGTGTTCCTGTTCAGATTGTGATCCGCACTCCGACCTGGATTACGATGCCTACAATATCGTTTCCGGTCGCGCCCGCGCCGGCGAGGAGTTCCGCTTTGAACTCCGGATCTGCAATGTCGGCGACGGTCTGTGCGAGATTGATACGGTTGATCTTAACCGTGACAGCGGGCCGAGTGTTTCGTGGGGCGACGACGAAGAGGCCAGCGATGAGGATTTGGGTCCGGGCGATTGCTCCTGGGTTGGCGATCCGTTTTGCCTAACCGCGAATTCAGACGGTCGTCTCTGGATTGAGATTGACGTTGAAAGCGATACTGACGGGGATTGGTACCGCGATGTAGATTCGTTCTACATTGACATTGAAAGATCTGATCCCTGTGCCGGCGTGGTATGTTCCGATATCTGCAGCGGCTCCTCGCTCATCACCAGTCGCACGTGTTCTGGCGGAGCATGCGGCGGCGGAGTAGGTACAAATTGCGCTTGGGGTTGTTCTACTTCCGGTGGCGCGCATTGCAATCCGGATCCGTGTGCCGGACGCGTGTGCTCCGGCGGTTGTCCGAATACCTGTAGTGGTTCTACTCTCATCACCGGGCGCGTTTGCAATTGTGGGTCCTGTACCGGTGGTACGGGTACAAGCTGTGCTTGGGGATGTACAGGTACGGGCGCCAATACGCGGTGCCGTCCCAATCCTTGTGCCGGGGTGGTTTGCCCCGCAGGATGTACGGGAAATACGCGGCGCTCTAACGGAAGGCCGGTGGTAAGGAGCGACACTAGCTGCGAGTGCGTGTACGATACTCTGGATTGCGCTACCCTCAACAATGTGGGTGCGAGCAGTCAGTATTGTTGCGGCGAAAATGCCTGTTCTCGCGAGTTGGAAACGAGCTACGCTTGCTCGGCCGGTTTGTGCCAGGTTGACCAAACTCGGTGGGTGAACGAGCGCGTGGAGTTTGCCTGCGAGAACAT
Organism: Candidatus Uhrbacteria bacterium; assembly: GCA_016187515.1. Classification (GTDB taxonomy): domain Bacteria; phylum Patescibacteriota; class Patescibacteriia; order GWA2-47-26; family GWA2-47-26; genus JACPJN01. The sequence continues at coordinate 39,578 of JACPJN010000003.1, forward strand.
GGACACTGCGCCGGAAACATCCTTGTACTGTTCCGGGAATGACGTGCGCGGAGTAGATCGTTTCATGGATTACTCGTGTAATCCGGAAACGATTACGTGTGTAGGGGAACCAACCGAAGCAGACGACCGATTGGTTGAGCGCTGTCCGTACGGCTGCGCTGATTCCGGTGGCGCGCATTGTAACCCAAACCCATGCGCCGGAGTAACCTGCCCCGCAGGTTGTGTAGCCGGCAATGTGCGCCGGTATAACGGTACGCCAGTGGTCAGCGGCGGATCCTGCCGGTGTGATTACGAATCGCAGGACTGCGATGATCTGGATAATGCCGGGGTACGAGAGGAGTATTGCTCCGGCAGTGATGTTTGGTCGCATTACTGGTATACCGACTATGGATGCAGTGGTAGCGGATCGTGCGCCATCTCAAGTCAATCCTGGTCAGACAGCCGGCTGGAGGAAACTTGTGCAGGTCGCGGCTGTTTAGACCGTGGCGGCGCGCATTGTAACCGTCCCCCTACGCTGGTCGTGCGGCGAGTGGGAGAGGAGGAACCGTTGGCGGATGGATCGGTGATTGAGATGACAACCGGCGATCTGGTTGAACTTGAAACCTCGGCCAGTTTTGACCCTGACGGAAATGCACTGACTTTTCGTTGGTTTGTGGATGAAGAGGATGTGACACCGGATGAAGCGGAGCGTTTCTCCTGGCAGACATTTTCTCCAGGTCAATTCCGGCTTCGCGTTCGGGTTACCGATGGGTTGACCGAAGTTGATCAGGAGTTTGATCTAGTTGCATATCTCGACGATATTGCGGCTCATTGGGATGGGTCACGCAATATACGCACGTTTGAGATTACGCTACCTTCAAACGGCACGATCAATTACGGGTTTTATACACCCAGCGGACTGGATGACTTCTCAATAACCCTTGATTTGGATGGTCTGTGGTCGCAATTCCCATTTGACGATGTCGGGATGTGGGTTGATCCTCCAGATCAAGTTCCTTGGTTCGGACATGTCAACGACTGGCCATTGTTTGACCGGGTGCAATTCCGGCGTCAAGATACCCCGGACGGGAATTGGGGCCTAGAGGTGGTTACCGGCTTCACGCTGTCGCATAATGCCACTCTGGAGTTCGCATACGACTGGCCATACCCGGATCCGCCCGGACACTTTTTATCCTCGTGTGCATGGGGATTGGTATCCGGTAAATGCGCCGACGACCTGGATTGCATCGATTGTGCGTTGGGTGGAGTGGCCCTGGTGGTTTTGGTTCCGATAGATGAGGCGCAAGACGCGATCAACTTCGTGGTCAACGCGGTCGTGGCCTCCTGGAACACCAGCGAGGGATTGGCGGCGTACATACTCTATCGCGATCCGGATGCGTTTGATGACGCCGTGCGATATTGGATCGCGAGCGGGTTGTCGGTCGTTAACTTCGTGGTCGTTATTGATGTTGGGTTTGTTCGTTATCTTGATAACATTCCGCAGTCCGCAGAATGGTTGCGGCGGTTCGGTTTCCTTACCGACGATATGGTTCGCCGATTTGGGGATGGTCTTCCGGAGATCGTTGGCAATGATCGCGGTCTTCGGAGAGTGTTTAATCGGCGCGCGGCCACGATTCCGGAAGGAATGCCGGATTGGGAAAAGGACAGCTTCATCGCACTCGTTGATGAGGTTGATCCGCTTTGGACGCGCGCTGTGCGAGACGGGAAAGATACGCTTTCTTCGGGAGAGCGCGGTATCTTCCGAGAGCGTTTTACCCAGCTTCATGCGCGCTCCCGCGGCTTGCAGCCGATTCGGATGGGGAGCGCGAGCCCAACTGGTCCGCTTACCAATCAGCGCATCACGCACATCGGCGGGCGTTCTCTCGGTACTGATATTGATTATGCACTCCAGCACGAAGATGGGACGCTTTACCTTTTTTTCGTTGCGGGTGATAACGCTGTAGCGGGAGGACGCGCCCACAATCTCGGGGAGATCGAGCAGGTGCAGAGATTCTTTAGCGCAAACTCTGACCTTGCCACGCAGTTTCCGAACCGGGTGTATGTAAGCTGGGCAGGCACGCGCCGGGCTTCGTTGGGTACGGTGGAAACTTTTGTGGAAGTAACGAGTCGCGCAGTAGAGGAGAATGAGGAAAAACCGGATTGGCTAGATCCGTCCGATCCTCGGCTTGTTCCGGTGGGAAGCGTGGATGGCGGAGCCGCGGTATGCAGTCGTATTTGTTTCTCCGGTTCGGAGCAGGAAAGCGACTGCGGCAATTACTTCGGAGCGTGCGAAAATCTTCCGGGCAAGGTGTATTCGTGCGAGATGGTCGCGTGTGATGTGGGACCGCCGCCGATGCCTGACGGGTGTGATTGTCGCGCGGGTCAGAATTCCGGAAACGATGTTCCTTTCGTGTTCTTTGTGTCTACGCTGGGCGTATTGTGCTGGCGAATGAGGCGTAGGCGCATTCGTTAGTTAGGATGTCCGTAGGCGGAGGTGTCTCCTTTCGCCTACGGTTTTTTGTTTATGATTTTGCGTACACAATTTCCTGGTGACCGTTGACCTTAAAAAAACACGGCAGGGGATCGGGACGATCGCCTGCCGTTTGCGTATACGCGAGGGTGAGGCGCGCTTTTTACGCGCGCTCCACCCAGCGCGCAAGCGCGGTATCCGGCGGGATTTGGTAATTGCGGATTGCGTGGATGATGCCGAGTTTTTCCGGATTGAGCGAAGAACGGACGTATATTCCGCCGCGCGTGAGAATCACGCTATCTTTGACTAGCGCCGCGAAGGCCTCATCAAACAGACCAATCAGGTCTGACGGCAGATTTCGCGCGCGTTGGTCTTCCGGATTCACATTGGCGGCGCCGAATTGCCGTCCGGCCCACATTCGGCGCACAATGCGCCAAGCCACCCAGAAACGGAGTTCGCGCGGATTTTCCGGACGGGGACGGCTGATGAGCGGCGAGGGAGGCGCGGCTTTTGGTTCCGGATCACCCGTGGCGGGAGCGTTGGCACGGTGGCTGCCTCTTTGCCTTACGGCCCAGCGTTCCAGTACCTGCGTGGTCCATTCGCCGTTTCCGCGCAAGGCGCGTTTAAGTCCGCGCCGGCGCGCTTCGTTTAGAAAGTCCGGATACGCGAGCAGATCGCTTTCCCACAGCGCGGGCGCGCGCTTGAGCTCGCGCTCAAACCGGTAGGTTAGCGCGAGCGTTGCCGGGGTGCGCGCGCCAAGGTTGGCGTCAACCAGCCAACGGTGCGGAATGCCATAATCGCGGGCGGTCGCACAGCACAGCGCGATTCCGGCCGCGTCAAACCCGCGCTTAAGGTAATCGTGCAGAACGCGGATCGGCGTACCCGGATGCGCGCGGCGCAGAGTATCAAGCGCGCGATAGGTTTTCACGTCCGCGGGCTTAACTCGCCGCGCGATCGCGTAGGCGCGATTTACTCCGATTTGCGAGCAGGCGCTAAAGAAAGATTCCGGATGCTCCGGATTGACTCTCATAAGCCCTCGGGTACGTTTGCCAAATTCCTGCACGGCTTTAACTGTAGGATTTAGTCGCGTTGTTCACAGTTTTTGCGGATAAAAGTAATTAATTAGTTGTTCCATGGGGGTAAGATTGTTGATGCCTTTGTGCGGTTTAACGGTATTGTAGTAGTTCACGAATCGGATAAGTTCTTGTTT
>JACPJN010000008.1 GCA_016187515.1 Candidatus Uhrbacteria bacterium
CGCCTTCATGCGGAGCATACCATGAAAAACACCTGGGGGGAAGCGACCGAGCCGTCCCGACCCGCCCGCAGGCGGGGCGGGGACGGTGAGGGAGCGATTTCCGCACAACTACTGATAACCTAACTTGTGGTGTTTTTGGCTTGAATACAGTATAATATAGCAATAAACTTTTGTCCATAAGGGGGTATGAATGAAAGTCAACCCTATCCAAGCCAAGATCCGATGGTGAAATTGCGTCAGGAGATGCGGTTGCGGAAATTTAGCCAAAAGACCATAAAAAGCTACTTGCTCTATATTGAGGCATGCCTGCGGTTTGTGAGAAAAAGCCCTCGTGATGTAGATGGAGCGGATGTGCGTAATTATCTTGATAATCTTGCGAGTACAGGTAGATCGGCTTCCACCCTTAATACCGCGTATAGCGCCTTGCAATTCTATTTTGGAAAAATCCTTTGCCGCAAGTTTTTTGTCCATATTCCCCGCGCGAAAAAGCCGCATACGCTCCCCGAGGTACTTTCCAAAGAAGAAGTACGACGGATGATCGATGTCACGGCTAATCCGAAGCACAAATGCATGATCCAGATACTCTATGGAACAGGCGTGCGGGTAGGGGAGTTGGTTCAATTGCGCATGCGGGATATTGATTTTGAGCGGAACTGTATCCGAGTAGTTCAAGGCAAAGGCGCAAAAGATCGCATGGGACTTTTGCCTAAGAGTATTCGTGATCTTCTTGAAGGTCAGAAGCGCGTGAAACAGCCGACTGATTTTTTATTCACCAGCTATGATGGCGGACGATTGACCGAGGCAACCGTGCAAAAAGTTGTGCGCAGCGCGGCAAAGCTCGCCAGCATTCAAAAAGAGGTAACGCCTCATACCCTGCGGCATTCCTTTGCTACTCATCTGCTTGAGGCGGGCACAGATATTCGATATATTCAGGAGTTACTTGGGCACGCGAAGATCGCCACGACTCAGATTTATACAAAAGTCAGTGCGCAGAGTTTGGGCGCAATAAAGAGTCCGTTGGATTAGTGCGTTATGCGGTCCTGGACAAATTGGTAATTAGATTGACAATCTGTCTGTAGTCTGTTATACTACTGTTATATGTATATAAAACGCACATTGGAGAAGAAACTAAAGGAGTTGGTGAATTCTTTCCCTATCGTCGCCCTTACCGGTCCCCGCCAGTCCGGAAAAACAACACTCGCGCAGCATGCATTTCCGGATTGGCGTTATGTTTCGCTTGAGGATCTTGACACGCGTACATTTGCGGAAAATGATCCGCGCGGATTTTTCGCGACCCATGAGAGCAAGGTAATTATTGATGAGGCGCAACGAGTGCCGGCCCTCTTTTCATATCTCCAGAGCGTGGTGGATAAAAATAAAAAACCGGGACAATTCATCCTTACGGGATCGCAGAATTTTTTGATGCACGAAAAAATCGGCCAGAGTTTAGCCGGCCGTGTGGCGTTGCTTCATCTGCTCCCGTTTGAAATATGCGAACTTGCGGAAGCCGGCATCACTGTTGACCGCTACCGAGAATATATCTTTAAGGGATTTTACCCATCGCTTTACAGAACCAGCGTATCTCCAAGGGATTGGTATTTGAATTATGTGCAAACATACATTGAGCGCGATGTGCGGCTTATAAAGAATATTACGGATCTTAATGCCTTTCAAACATTTACACAGTTATGTGCCGGAAGAATAGGGCAATTACTTAATCTTTCATCTCTTGCGCACGACTGCGGAATATCCCATAACACCGCGCGTGCATGGCTCTCGGTGCTCGAGGATAGTTTCATTGTTTTTCTAATAAAACCGCATCACAAAAATTTCAATAAGCGGCTGGTAAAGATGCCGAAACTGTATTTCTATGATGCGGGGCTCGCCGCCGCGCTTCTTGGCATTCACGCGTCCGCGCAGATAGATCTGCACCCGTCAAAGGGAAATTTATTTGAGGCGCTGACGATGTCGGAGCTTATGAAATATCAATACCATCGCGGGCTTCCTCCCCGGTGTTTTTTTTGGCGCGATAAAACCGGCCACGAGATTGATTGTCTATTGGATATAAAAAATATGCTTATTCCAATAGAAATAAAATCCGGAGAAACTATTTCGGAACATTATTTTGCGGAGCTGCAATATTGGAATACGCTCGCCGGCGCGGATCCAAAAAAGTCATTTTTGGTGTATGGCGGAGCGGAAAACCAAACGCGAAACGGAATCAATGTAGTGCGCTGGGATGCTACGGCAGAGATTTTCAAATCGTTTGAATAAGGTATGCATCTGATTATCTATACCGACGGGGGAGCAAGGGGTAATCCGGGGCCGGCCGGGATTGGGGTGGTGATTTGGAAATTAAAAATTAAAAATGAAAAATTAAAAATGAGTGAGAAGTTGGAATTGGTGGAGAAGTGGGGGAGGTATATTGGGGAGGCGACCAATAATGTCGCGGAGTATACTGCGCTTTTGCTGGCGATAAAGCGCGCGCGTGAAGTGGGTGCCGCGAGTATTGATTTTATGATGGACTCCGAGCTTATTGTTAAGCAGATGCGGCGCGAATATAAAGTGAAGGATTCAGGACTGGCGGCATTATTTGTTAAGGTCTGGAACGAAATACCGCATTTCAAAAAAGTAACCTTTACGCATATCCCTCGCGAAAAGAACAAAGTAGCGGACAAAATGGTGAACGAGGCGATTGATCAGGCGTTCCGCCGCTAAGCGGCGGAACGCCGCCCCTTCGCGGCGGATACTGTTTTGTGATATACTAGTACCATGAGGACTGTGTATAATCCTTACGCAACACCAATTCGTTTTGGGATGCGCCAAAGCGTTATTTTTGGCGTGATAACCGCCGCAGTCATCGGGATTATCGCGATTTTAACGATTTTTCGGCCAATTCTAACGGCCCGGGCGCAGGAGAATTTCAATGTAACGGGGTTTTGGTGGTCCGATACCTTTGGCTGGATAAGTTTAAACTGCCTGAATGATTGGAATGGCGATGGTGCGCTGGAGCCCCGCTGTACGCAGGGCAATTACGGGGTAAATGTTATTTGGGAAGGTTTGGTGGGCACGCTCCGCGGTACAGCTTGGTCGCCGAATTTCGGTTTAATTTGTTTTGATAGCGGAACTGCCGGTGTATGCGCGGGGTTAAGTGATCCGGGCGGCAATCCCTTGCGCGTTGCCTATAGTTTTCGAGAGGGGGAAACGGTATTTTTAACCGAAGGAGATCTGACTATTGAAGTCGCGCCGGTGCGCGGCTGGGGGCGTATTATCGGGCATCAAAACCGGAACAATTCCGCCGCCGGAGGATGGATTCAATTTGACGGCCAGGTGCGCGGCCGGTCCCTCACGGATCGGGCCAATGGCGGATCCGGAGCGCGCCTGCAATCGTCCGGATTTGTGGAAGTCGCCGGCCGGCAGCAAAGAACTTTTGAACTGGTGCTGGCTGGTTCGGCCTGGCAGCAAAATGAAGAACGTACCGGAGTCGGCTGGATTTATCTGGGCGAGGCGCCTCCGGGCCGCCCGGCGGATCAAGAGATTGACGAAGGCCGAACTGACGATATTCCGGAGGGGATTACTCCGCCGGCCGTGGAACAGGAAGATGAGTGTACGGATGGAGACGCGCTTTTCTGCTGCTTGAATCGGGTGGATGATGATGGCGATCAGAGTTATACCGGGCTGCCGGATCGCAATGGCGCCACCGGGGTAGATTGCCAGGATTATGATTGTGCCGGCGTGAGCTTTTATAGCGCGACGATTTATAATCCGGGAGCGGGTGATCCGTATTTACACTGTGGCCCGATTCCACGAGTGAATGGTCGTCCAACCAACCAGGAAAATGCTGCTAGTGATGCGGATTGCTTTGACGGTCTGGATAATGACTTGGATCGCGCAGTTGATTGCGCGGATCCGGACTGCGCCGAGGCCGAGCACCCGGATGGGCAAAGAACGTGCCGGGCAGAGTATATCCCGCGTGAGCGCGATTTCTGTCTGGATGGCATTGATAATGATGGCGATGGAGTTTCCGATTGCGCGGACCCGGAATGCCGCAATCGCGCGGGATTGTGTGACGGCGCTAATTTCCTGGTTGGACACGCGCAATGCGCAACCGGGGACCTAATCGGGCAGTGTGCCGCGCAGTGTCCGCTGGGTAGCCACGATCGCGATAATGATCGGGTTTGCAGTACTATTGATAATTGCGAGGAAGTTGAAAATCCCACCCAAGTGGATAGTAATGGCAATGGCATCGGCGATGCTTGCGACGCGTTTTTGGAAACCCGGAAAGGCAGTATTTACGCGTCCCGGCTCCGCATTGCTCGTCCGCCGTCAACTCGCTCAACCGCCACCTATTGCATTTTAACTACCGGCGTCCAGCGCTTAGTGCCGTTTAACGCGGTCAGCGAGCATTGCGCTCTTCCTCCGGATGCCGCGGTAAGCGAATTGCGGCTTCGCCAATACGCCGATACGATCGCGCTGCTTCCGCGCCTGACCCAGGAGACCCTGCGCTCGCGCATTGATATAGCGGGATTGAAGCAAGGGCGGTACGGCAGCACCGTTACGGCGAAAACCGCCGGAGAAGTTATCGCGGCCTTAGCAAATTCCAGTTCGCTGGCGCCCAGAGTGATTCTTTACTCCGGCGACCTTGAAATTCTGGGTCGGGTGGCAATTCCTTCCACTCGCGGCGGAGTAACGGTCTTGGTTGATGGCAATCTATTGTTCGGATCAGCTTCAGAATCAGCGCGCGTTGTCTATGAATCCGGCGTTAATTCCGATCCCCGTAAAATCCCGTCGGTCGCCTGGATCGCGCTTGATCCTAACCTGAATGATGATCTGGTAGAAGGCAATATTCAGATCGACCCTTCTGTCGGTGAGTTAGTGGGCGCTCTTTTTGCCGCCGATACCATTGCCACCGGCGCGGGAGGAAGACAGCTTCAGGTGCAGGGGCTAATGGTGGCGCGGCGGTTTAGATTTGAGCGGGAATATACTCCTGATCCGGAGGAACCGCAGGGAGCGGAGGTAATTATTTATGACGGACGCGTGGCGCTCAATCCTCCTCCGGGACTTGCCGATCTGGTGAAAACCTTGCCAACCTCCAATGTGGTCCCGCGCTAGTGGATAAGACCTATTCGACCTATCGGACTTATGAGCATATTTAAACGAAAACAAAAAGGATACCTGGGGATAGATTTTGGCGCGGGAGGAATTAAGGTTATCCAGCTTGCTCCGGAGGGCGGGCGGGGAAACCTTTTTACCTATGGATTTACCGAACGCCCGCCCGAAGAGATTGGCGGGGACTACTTGGAATCCGCGGAGATTGCCGGCGGTCTTTTAAAGCAGATCTGCGCCAGAGCGCGGACTTCGGTTACCCACGCGGTATCCGCCCTGCCGATCCCCACCGTATTTTCCGCCGTGTTATCCATCGCGGCCGTGCCTAAAAAAGAGCTGCTCAAGGCCGTGGAGTGGGAGGCCAAAAAGCTTATCCCGCTTCCGCTGGAGGAAGTGCGCCTGGACTACAAAGAGCTTAATCTAAAAGGCGAAAAGGCGGACCGCGGGGAAGAGCAAGGCGCCCGCGGCGGGTCGGCGGAGTCAATTGCGGTCTTGTTAACCGCGGCGCCGCGGAGTATAATAGATAAGTACCTGGCCATTGCCAAAGTTGCCGGGCTGAATCTCGGCTCGCTCGAGACCGAGGCCTTCGCGCTCATCCGCGCCCTTATTGGAAAGGACTTATCGCCCGCGGTTATCCTGGATATGGGGGCGCTCCGCTCCAACATTCTGATGGTTGATCGGGGAATTCCGATGTTTACGCGCTCCATAGAAATTGGAGGAAAACGGTGCACCGAGGCGATCGCGCAGTCCTTGAAGGTGAACCTTGGCCAGGCCGAGGCAATGAAGCGCGATGTAAGCGCGCCGGCGGGAGCGGCCCCCCCCTCGGATATTCCGCATATTTTGCAAGAGGTGCTTCAGCCGCTCGTGAATGAGATGAAGTATAGTTTTCATGTCTATCGCACGCGAAATGTCATTGCCCGTCCTCCGGAGCGAATCATTTTAACCGGAGGCGGCGCGCAAATTGCCGGATTTGCGGAGTTTCTTAGCCGAGAGTTCAATATTCGCGCGTTTATCGGCAATCCTTGGGAGCGCGTGAATGTGCCTCCGGATTTAGCGCCCCTGCTTCAGGGATTTGGAAGCCGTTTCGCGGTCGCGATCGGACTCGCCTTGCGCAATATTATCTAACCCTTGATATGGCCAAAAAAATAAGACCATCCGCGCCGGTGGAGGTTAGCTTACTGCCGGATGATCCGGGTCGGAGAGCGGATCACGGGCGTAAAAGTTTGGCGTACATACTTTGGCTGGTACTGCTCGCTCTTGTGGCGGGGCTCACGGTAACCGCCGGGTATTTTCGATTCTCCGCGAATAAGATGAGCGATAAAAGCGCGGTATTGCTCCGGCAGCTGCGGGATCTGGACCGGCAGATTGGTGAAGCGGAGCGGAAGGTTGGTCCGGTGAAGGATATTGGCCGACGTATTGGGTTGGCCAAAAGCGCGCTGGCCCAGCACCTTAGCGGTTTTCCATTACTGGAAGCGCTTCAGGCGACCGCGATTCCCGAGGTGGTCGTTAAGCAAATCAACGCGGATGCCAAAGGTACGGTAGTGCTCTCCGGCCGCGGTAAGACCGTCAGTACGGTAATTCGGCAAATTTTGGCCTGGAATGGCCACCCGGCGGTTCAAGATGTGAAAATTTCCGGAATTTCCAATATTCTAAATAACGTGGGAGAGCTGGAAGGGGTGGAGTTCACCGCGACACTGATTTTTGATTCCGCATTATTTACAAGCGGTCTAAAATAGCGGGTATGTCAGTTTCATTTTTTTCACGCGTCAGCGCGCTTATCCCGGGGATTTTGGCGGTACTGGTTGGAACCATCGGATTCAGCGTTTTATTGCGGCCGGGCCTGGATCGTTTTCAGGAGATTCGCGCGGAGCTTAATGGGCGGCAGCGCGATTATCAGGACGCCCGGACGCGTTTTGGCGAATTAAGTGAAATTGAAAACCGGTTAAAAGCAATCAGCCCGGATGAGCTTAAAAAACTAAAAGCATTTTTCGTGGAAGCGCCGGAAGTTGCGCATCTGCTTAACGCTTTGGCGGATCGGGCGGCCGCGGCGGGTTTTTTTATCGGATCGCTGGAGGTCGGACGGGCACGGGAGACGGAAATAACGGGCCCGCTTACGGATGTCAGCATTCAAGTGCAATTAAAAGGCGGAGGATATCGCGAGCTTAAGCAATTGCTTTATCTGCTCTCTAAAACCGTGCCGCTTCTGGATTTTACCTCTTTTGCTTTTCAACCCCAAAACGCGCTAGTCAGTTTGAATCTCAAAGCCCGGGCGGTCGTGAAAGCCGATACTCCGAGCGCGGTTCCGCTGGATGTGAGTTTTTTCACTGATCCGAATTTTCAGGCGCTTTCCGCTCCGGTGGATCTGCCGGCGCTCGAGGCGGTTGGCCGAGAAAATCCGTTCGCGCCCTTAGAGTGACTGTTGCCGATGGAGTAGTTTGACTCCGGGATTGGTCGGAAAATGAAACCACCACCGCAGTATGCAATCGTTGGTACAGGTACAAAACGAATTTCTGAAATTTTTGGTTAGCCAGGGCCTCCTCTCTAATGAAAGCGCCCGGGAGGTTGAGCAGCACGCGAGCGCCGAAGGGGTTGCGGCTGATCAGCTGCTGGTCCGCGAGAAAATTATTTCCGAGGAGGAATTAACCAAGCGGAAGGCCGTTTTTTTCGGTATTCCGTACGCTGATCTAACCGGCCAGCGCGTTGATCCGCGAGTCCTAAAGATTATCCCCAAGCATGTCGCGGAGAACTATCACGTCGTCGCTTTCGGAAGGGATGCCGGCGAACTTAAAGTGGCAATTGCAGACCCGCGTAATTTTCAAGCGATGGCCGCGCTTGATGTGCTGGCCTCCAAGGTGAACCTGCGCTTGCGGTATTATGCCGCGTCACCCTCTAGTTTTGATTCCGCGTTTAAGGGCTACGCGGAACTCAAAGGCGAAGTGGAGGAAGCCGCGGAAGTCGCCCGAAAAGAGCTGGAACCGACCGGCAAAAAGGACGCCGCGCCGGTAGCGGAGGTGATTAAAGGAGCGCCGGTTTCCCGCATCGTATCCGTTATTATGCGGCATGCCTATGAAGGGCACGCTTCCGATATTCACATCGAACTTCATCAAGGAACCTCGCGCGTGCGCTATCGGATTGACGGAGTATTGCGGACTACCCTGACCTTGCCGGAGGCGCTTCACTCTTCCATCATCGCGCGCGTTAAAGTGCTCGCCAATTTAAAACTCGACGAAACGCGGGTTCCCCAAGACGGCCGGATTACCGAGACGATTGGAGATAGACCCATTGATTTCCGCGTCTCCACTTTGCCGCTCCAGGAGGGGGTGGAAAAAGTAGTGCTCCGGATTCTTTCCACCGAAAGCGCGCCAACGCTGGCCGATCTCGGATTCAATGCCGAGCATATAAAAATTATTGAGAGTAATATAAAAAAGCCGCACGGCCTGATCCTGATTTCCGGTCCAACCGGCGCGGGTAAGTCCACCACCCTGTACGCGATATTGACTTTGCTCAATCGCGAAGGGATTAATATCGTGACCCTGGAAGACCCGATCGAATACTTCATTGAAGGGATTAATCAGTCGCAGATTCGTCCGGAGGTTGGCTATACTTTCGCCACCGGGCTGCGTTCAATCTTGCGCCAAGACCCCAATGTGATTATGGTCGGGGAGATTCGCGACGGAGAAACTGCCGAACTTGGCGTGCATGCCGGACTAACCGGACACCTGCTGCTGACAACCATTCATACCAATGACGTGCTGGGCGTTATCCCGCGGCTTATTGATCTGAAAGTCGAACCGTTTTTGCTGGCCGCGACATTTATGCTGGGTATTGCCCAGCGCCTGGCCCGGAAGATCTGTCCGGATTGCAAGGAAACCGCGAAAATCCCCGATAGTTTGGCGGCCGCCATGCGGGACGAGCTGAAGAAAATTCCGAAGCGTTATCTTACGGACAATATCAATAGCGGCGCGCCCTTGACATTTTATCGCGGCCGGGGATGCCCAAAGTGTGGTACAATGGGTTATCGGGGACGCGTGGCCGTCTCGGAAGTCCTGCAGGTAACGCCCGCCTTGTCGCAGCTAATCGCGGACGGTTTTAAAATGGGCGATGAAGTAACCCGCGAATTATCCGCGCAAGAAATGATTAGCATGAAACAAGACGCCCTGCTAAAAGCGCTTCAAGGACTGACCACGATTGAGGAAGTTCTGCGCGTGAGTAAAGAATGATAAAGTAATAAAATAATAAAACTAATCGTATGCCGCAATCGAAAAAGACCAAAATTCTAATTGTGGAGGATGATACCTTTCTCGCGGGCATTTACGCGAATAAATTTGAGAAGGAAGGATTTGAAGTGTCGCTGGCAACGGATGGCGAGGCGGGACTGAAGGCCGCCGGCAAAGAAAAACCCGACATCGTTCTGCTGGATATTTTACTTCCCAAGCTGGACGGTTTTGAAGTGCTGGAAAAGTTAAAGGCGGATACGGGACTGCGCGCGATACCGGTAATCTTGCTCACTAATCTTGGACAGAAAGAGGATGTTGATAAAGGACTGAAATTGGGCGCGGCCGACTACCTGATCAAGGCGCATTTCATGCCTTCGGAGACCGTAGATAAGGTGAAAAAGGTCTTGAGCGCGACATGATCCGTTTTTAAATTATGGCCGCCTTTAAGTATCGCGCCCGCAGCAAAGCGGGCAAGGTAATTGTCGGAAGGATTGACGCGCCCAGTATTCAGTTCGCGGAGGATACGCTTTCCGAGCGAGGGCTTCAGGTCATTCTTCTGGAGGAGACGCGCGAGCGCTTTACGATTTCATGGCTCCACGGCCGGGTTACCGCGCGTGAACTCGTTATTCTTTTTCGTCAGCTTTCCACGCTTTCCGGCGCGAACGTGCCGCTGGTGCAGTCCTTGCGGACGATTGTCGCGCAGACGACCAATCACGAGCTCAAACGCGTCCTGGCGCTTGTCGCTGACGACGTAGAGGGCGGAGCGCGGCTTTCTTTCGCGTGCGCGAAGCATCCGCGGATCTTCACCAATTTTTTTGTAAGCATGCTGAAGTCCGGGGAAACCGCCGGCCGGCTCGCGGAGGTTCTGGAGTACCTTGCCAATCAAACCGAGAAAGAATATGATTTGGTTTCCAAAGTGCGCGGGGCGCTGATCTACCCGGCGTTTATTGTTTTTGGAATGCTGGCGGTGGGCGTCGTGCTTTTGGTTTTTGTCATTCCCCAGCTTACCCAGGTCCTTATTGAATCCGGGGCTGAACTCCCCCTGACGACCCGGATGCTCATCACCAGTTCGGATTTCATGCGGAGCTTTTGGTGGCTGATTCTGATTTTTATTGTGGCCGCCTTCGGCGCGTTCCGCTGGGGTTTGCGTTTTAGCGATTTTCGATTGCGGGTGGATACCTGGAAACTGCGGATGCCGATCCTGGGCACCCTGTTGCAGAAAATTTATTTGGCCAGGATTACGCGGAGTTTGCAGATCCTTATTTCCGGGGGAGTTGACGCGGTGGGGGCGCTCGAGGTGACTTCCGACGTAGTGGGAAATAAATATTATGAGGAATTATTGCGGGAAACCAAGCGCGAAGTCGCGGATGGCAGTCCAATGACCACAGTACTCCAGCAAAGCCCGCTGGTTCCCGGAATGGTTTCCCAGATGCTTACGGTTGGCGAAGAAACCGGACAATTTACCGCCATTTTAGATAAACTGACCGGATTTTATACGCGGGAGGTTGATAATGCCGTAACCACCCTGGTTTCCGTGATCGAACCGCTGCTCATGGTTGTTATTGGGATTGGAGTGGGACTCGTGGTGGCCTCGATTATTTTGCCAATGTATCGGCTGGCGGGACAATTTTAAGCGTGGTATACTAGTCCTATGTGGATAAGTGACCCCGATCGCGATCGGGGTCATCCTGAGGAGTCCCGACCAAGTCGGGACGACGAAGGATCTCGCGCCTATGAAGAAGAAGGGTTTTACCCTAATTGAGCTTTTAGTGGTCATCGCGATTATCGGAATACTCGCGGTAGTCAGCGCCGTATCGCTTAATCAGGCGCGCCGGCGCGCGCGGGATACCAAACGCGTCGCGGATATACAGCAGCTGCGCAATGCCATGCTGTTATATTCAAATTCGCGCGCGGATTATCCGGCCGGGAGCGGGGTTAACCTTGGCGAGGGAAACGCGCGCTGTCTTGATGATGACGGCTTGCACGACAATTGCGCTCCGGGCGGCCTGCTCATTATGGAGCGCGTGCCGGGCGAGGCGACAAACGGCCACCCCGAATATGTCTATACGAGGGTCGATGCCAATGAGTATCAGATTACGTTTCAATTGGAAGGGCCGATCGGCGATTTAGCCGGCGGGAATTGTACCGCCGATTCAGAGGCGATTACCTGTACTTAGGCCTCGTCCTTAAGCAAAAGAAAGGGGGTGAGACAATGACAATAAGAATGAAAAATGCAAAATTGAAAATGCAAAATAGGCGGGGCTTCACCCTCATTGAACTTTTGGTAGTGATCGCGATTATCGGAATACTCTCGACGCTGGCCGTTGTCTCACTTGGCAATGCTCGAGTACGCGCTCGAGATTCTAAGCGAGTGGCGGATATTCGCAATACCCAGACCGCGCTGGAGATCTACTACACCGACCGGACTGCCTATCCGGCGGCAGCTACCTCTGGCGCATGCGTGCCGGGAACTACGCTGGAAGGCTGCTGTCTGGAGAATGCGGCAACTGGCGGCGGATGGCTCGCGACCTGCACCAGCGCCAACCGTTTGATCACCGTGCCCAATGACCCGCGAAACGGGACCGGGACCACGGATGACTATCTTTATCAGCAAAGCGGGAGCAATTACTCAATCACCTTTAACCTGGAGAGCGGCGCGGGGGATTTGAGCAGCGGAGCGAATTGCGCGCGGCCGTCTGGAATTTCTGCAGTCGGTACAGGTACATGCGCGCCATAGGGCCGATCCAGACGTAGTAAGGAAGCGAAGGCTGCCTCATGAAGAGGCAGCCTTTTGCGTTTTGTGATACAATAGTGGACTATGACGGCAATCATTTTTGTCCTTGGTTTGGCTGTGGGTAGTTTTTTAAATGCTTATATTTGGCGTTTACACGCAATGACGGATAGCCGCGGATTAAGTGGACAGCTAGCCGCGGATCACCGATTACCACGAATTTGGGAAGGACGATCAATGTGCCCCAAGTGCCGCAAGACCTTGCGCTGGTTGGAGTTAATTCCGCTGGTCTCATTTATTATCCAACTCGGCCGCTGCCGGGGGTGCAAGGCTCGTATTGATATCCAATATCCACTTGTTGAACTAGCGACTGGTATTTTGTTCGTACTAAGTGTTTGGAATTTGTCCTCCCACGGCGGACCCGCCTCGGGCGGGGAAATTGGGATTTGGGATTTGTTTCGGATTTCGGATTTCGGATTTCGGATTTTACCACAGTGGTACTTATTGGCCGTACTGGTCATTCTGTTCGTCTACGATCTTCGCTTTGGGTTGGTTCCGGACCGTGTCGTATTGCCGGCAATCCTGATCGCCTTTCTGTATGGCATGATTCGTCCGGGTCAGATAAATCAATTATCCATGATTCATAATTCATTATTCATGATTCTGGCAACCACGGTTGGCGCCGGCTTTTTCGCGCTTCAATACTATCTTTCCAAAGGCCGCTGGCTTGGCGCCGGCGACATCCGCATCGGCGCGCTGATGGGAGCGATGCTGGGTTTTCCGCTGATTTTTGAAGGGCTGGCAGTGTCGTATTTTATAGGCGGCGCGGTGGGAATCGGATTGCTGGCGGCGGGACGAAAGCGGTTTGGGGAGACCCTGCCCTTGGGAACATTTTTAACCGTCGGCGCCGCGATCGCGTTTTTGTATGGTCAGGAGCTTTGGAACTGGTATTTTTGATAATATGAGTACGAATTGCGAATCTCGCGCAAATACTACTAATTCGAGTGATCGATATATTCGTAATATTCGCAACTCATTCGTTGATTCGTACACAGAGCGCGGAGCGCGAGGTTTTACGCTTATTGAGCTCTTGGTGGTGATTGCGATTTTTGGCATCGTGACAACCGCCGTGGTCGCTAATTTAAAAATCGGCGAGCAGGGAAGCGAGTTGCGCCTTTCCGCGCAGGCCCTGGTCAGCCAGCTTCGAGAAATGCAAACCATGGCGCAGACCGGTAAAACGGTTAAAATGTGCGCCGGGCAGGGCGCGGTTGGGTCCCCGGGATATTGCGAGGATAGGCAGGCCGGCGGCCTTTGCGAAAATACAAATATCCAGTGCGATTGCAGCTGTGTTGATCAAGTCCCGCCCGGCGGCTATGGTCTGCGCATTGATCGTACGGCCGTTACGGCTTTTGTGGATATCAATCGCTCCCATGTTTATGAGGAAGGAGAGGAATTTACCGGTGTGGACTTTGAACTTCCGCGGCGGATCGCGGTTTCCGAACTTATTCCCGCGGCTCCTCTGGATATTGTCTTTACTCCGCCCGCCGGATCCGTCTGGATTAACGGGTGCGATTCGGGAATTGCCGAAAATGACTGTCCTCCTGCCGCGCGGGTTACTTTAGGGCACGCGCGGCTCCCGCAAGTCCGGACCGTTACGATTTACCGCGTGAGCGGAAGAATCGAGTCGGAATAATTTTTTACGAAAATTTATGCTCTCCCACGCGCGCGGCCAAGGCCTTCTGGAAACGGTTGTCGCGATCGGAATTATTACGACCGGTCTGTTTTCGGTTATTACCCTGGTCATTTCCAATCTGACTACCCAGCGTGAAGCCGCGTTTCGCTATCAGGCCATGAATTTCGCGCGCGAGGGGGTTGAACTTGCGCGCAACATTCGCGACTCCAATTGGTTGACGGGGCAAGATGACGTGTGGGCCGGTCTGCCGGCGGGTCAGTTAATTCCGCAGTTTGCTATTGGAGAGGCGGAAATTAGGTTTGAACCGGCGCAGACGGGATCCCGGATTATTTATCAATGCGAGGACGGCTCCTACGCGCAGGGCCGCGCCAGCTGTACCGCACCCACGCCTTTTTCGCGCACTGTCACGCTCGATATCTTGCCTTGCGGCGAGGAGGAGACCGTCCCCTGCGAGGGGCTGGAGGGGCTTCCAAGCGAGCGGCGGGCGCGAATCGCGATGCGGGTAACTGTCGAGGTGGCGTGGATAGACCAGGAGCGGCCGCGGAGCGTCGAATTAAGTCAGCTGTTATATGACTGGCGTTAGAAAATGTAAAATGCAAAATGTAAAATGTAAAATTTTAAATTTTAAATTTTTAATTTTACATTCCAATAGGGGTTTTACACTAATGGAAATGCTGGTTGCTCTGACGCTGTTTTCGGTAGTGGTAACCGTGACCACGGATTTATTTTTTACATTTCAGCGCACCAGCCGAAGGACGGAAAACTTGGAAAGCGTAGTGGCGAGCGGCCGCTTGATGATGGAGCAGATCGCCCGCGAGGCGCGGCAGGGGACGATTGATTACGATTGGTATGCGCGGCAGTCAATCGATCTTTCGGCGCGGGCGGCCCAGCCGGTTTTAGCGCTTCGTGATCGAGAGGGCGGTCAGGTTCAGTTTGAATTTGACGAAAACCTCGGGACGCTGATGATGAGCCGGCGGGGAGGAAATCCGGAATCCTTGAATTCTCCGGATACGGCGGTGCTGCGGAATGCATATTTCTCAATTACCCCGGCCAGTGACCCGTTTCAGTTTATTAGCGACCAAGATGATCCGCGCGCGGGACAATTTGGCGCCGATATTCAGCCGCGCGTAACGATTCTTCTGGCGCTACGCACCGCGGCTTTGCGCGGTCAGCAAAATTATCTCGAGTATGATCTGCAAACTACCATCTCCAGCCGCGTTTACCGAAGATAGGCGCGGGCCCGCCCGCCTGAAATTTTTTCCGCGCAAAAATTTGGACGGGTACGCCTTACTGCTTGCGCTTGTGATCGTGAGCGCGGTGCTTTCCGCCGCCTCCGCGCTGGCCAGAATTGTTTTGTCGGAAATTAGACAAACGCGCGAGCTGGTTGATTCAATTCAGGCCTACGGGCAGGCGGAAAGTTTAAGCGAGACCGCTCTTTTTCTGGTTCGAAACCGGGAGTCGCTTGACGACGCGCAGGGCGCGTTTCCTTCCGGAGTTACGGTTGAGGAGGCCGCGGAGGCCCAGTATTTTACGATTGAAGACAGCGATTTTGTTTCTTTGCCAATACCGTTAAGCCAGGGACGGGAGCAAGTCAATCCGCGAATTATCGAGTGGACTCCGCAGGCCCAGTGCGCGGACGTGAGTTGGATTGAAATCACGACGATTTCCTGGAATCAAGGACCGCCGGCCGATGAAGATCCTTTTCAGTTTCAGCACTATCAGTTCTCGCGAGGGAGCAACTTTAACGCCGTGTCCGGTTCGGATATTATTCAATTCCCGCCCGGAATTCCAACCGAAATGCGCGTCCGCGCGTTATTTTGCGGGATTGAGCGCCTGGGCATTTCCGGAATTCCCGGACGCCTGCGCGTCGCTTCCAGCGCGACCGAGAAGGGGGTGCGGCAGACGATTGAAACCTATATACCGCAGCGCGCGCCGGTGTCGGGCTTGTTTGATTTTGTGATATTTTCCGAGGAAGAAATCGTCAAAAATTAGACCGGGATTAAAATATGACTAAACAAGAGGCAAAGCAGAGGATTTCCAAATTGCGTCAAGCGATTGATCATCATCGCTATCTTTATCATGTGCTGGATCGGCAAGAGATCTCGGAAGCCGCGCTTGACTCGCTTAAGCATGAATTATTTAAGTTGGAGCAGGAGTTTCCGGAATTTATCACTCCGGATTCGCCAACCCAGCGGGTCGGCGGGGCGCCTTTACCCGAGTTTAAGAAGGTGCCGCATAAGACCCCAATGCTTTCAATGGAAGATGTGTTTACCGCGGAGGAATTAAGCGAGTGGCTGGCGCGTATTAAGCGGTTATATCCGGCAGGCGCGTATGATTTTTACGCCGAGTTAAAGATGGACGGGCTTGCGGTCTCACTTATCTATAAACGCGGCGTCCTCGCCGTTGGCTCTACGCGTGGCGATGGGAGAGTGGGGGAGGATGTCACCCAGAATTTAAAGACGATCGAAGCGATCCCGCTCCGATTACGTATCCCGACGGAGAAGGAGATCAGAGAAATTTTTGCGGATCATAACCCCTCCCAACCTCCCCTTACCTTAAGGGGAGGAGATCGATCAATACCCCCTCTTAAGATAAGAGGGGGGAGGGGGAGTTATGAGGCCGCAGGAAAGGCAGTGTATAACAACATCAGGAATGCGCTTGAACATGGCGAGATTGAAGTGCGCGGCGAGGTGTTCATGCTGAAGAAAACATTTGACGCACTCAATCGCGCACAAAATAAAAAAGGAGAAGAGCCGTTTGCCAATCCGCGCAATGCCTCCGCCGGTGCGATACGCCAGCTTGATCCGGCGATCAGTGCGTCGCGAAAACTTTCTTTTTTTGGTTATGCGCTTCTTTGCGATCTTGGTTTGACCATGCATGCGCAGGAACATGAACTCATGAAATTGCTCGGTGTGCCGATTAATCCTTTGAGCGAGCATTGTGCGACCGTTAATGAAGTTGCTGCATATCAGAAACATATTCAGAAAATGCGCGAAAAACTGCCATATTGGACCGATGGGATTGTGGCAGTCGTAAATGATGATCGCACTTTTGAACGGTTAGGCGTGGTCGGCAAAACCCCGCGCGGAATCGTGGCATATAAATTCCCGGCGGAGCAGTCAACCACACACGTGGCCGAGGTGCGCTGGCAGGTGGGACGCACTGGAGTGCTCACCCCCGTGGCGGTGATGGATCCGGTATTTGTGGCCGGTACGACGGTGAGGCACGCGACCCTCCATAATATGGACGAGATTGAGCGGTTGGGGCTCAAGATGGGGGATACGGTTATTTTGGAAAAAGCCGGAGATATTATTCCGAAGATCATCAAGGTGCTTCCCAAATTGCGGACGGGAAAAGAAAAAGCGATCCAGGCGCCCACGCACTGTCCGGTCTGCGCCGCGCGCGTGGAACGTCCCGAGGGAGAGGTGGCCATTCAATGCACGAACAAAAATTGTCCGGCCAAGCACCATGAGCGGCTGATTCATTTCGTGTCTAGAAAGGCGTTTGACATCGATGGACTGGGAGAAAAGATTGTGAAGCAGCTTATGGATGTTGGTCTTATCTCCACCCCGGCGGATATTTTTAAACTGGAAAAAAGCGATCTGGTGGATCTCGAGCGATTCGCCGACAAGTCGGCAGAAAATTTGATTGCCGCCATTGCTAAAGCCCGCGAGATCAGTTTACCGCGCTTTATTTTTGCCCTCGGAATCAAACATGTTGGTGAAGAGACCGCGGTGGATTTGGCGAAAAGGTTTGGTACGCTAAAGAAGATTCGCGAGGCCACGTTTGAAGAATTGAATTCGGTTCCGAACATCGGAGAAGTCGTGGCGCAGTCATTACACGAATACTTTTCCGACAAGCACAGCCAAAAGCTGATTGACGACTTACTCGCGTCCGGCATCAAAGTTCAAAGCTCTAAGCTCTCTGCCATAAGCCCTAAGCTTCACGGCCTGACGTTCGTTTTGACCGGCGGCCTGGAATCCATGACCCGCGATGAAGCCAAAGAAAAAATCCGCGATTTAGGCGGCGATATTTCCAGTTCTGTCTCGAAGAATACCGACTATGTTGTGGTTGGCAGCGAGCCAGGGGATAAACTGGCGCGAGCTAAAAAATTAAATGTAAAAATACTTAACGAGAAGCAATTTCTGGAAATGCTAACGGAAAAGTAACAAGGGTAGAAAATAATTAAAATCACTCAAAACGTCAAAATACTCAAAAGAATCCATAGCCCATAGCCGTAAAATACTCACGATCGTGAATAAAATTCTACTACGTCTGCCGTATTCATTATTATGCCGCAAAAAAGTAAAAAGAGGAGTCCATCACGCACTCAGCGCATTTTAGCTAAAATTGATCCGGTGCTTACTCCCGCGCGAGAGGCATTGTATGAACTAAATCTATTTCTCGGAGCCGCTTCCGGATGGCATCCGATGAGTATTAGTGAATACGAAGACCGCCTTGCAGGGCAGCAGTGGCGTGAAAAGAAGGAGCGAATTCAATATCTCAAAGAACGGAAATGGATTGAAACGAAAAAGATAGGAAAAAAACTGATGGTGCGGCTTACCGAAAAGGGATGGCAACAGGTGTTGCGCGACCACATACGATGCACAAAAGTTATGTGCAAGGATGGGGTATGCATTCTCGTGATTTTTGATGTTCCGGAATCGCAACGGCATGTGCGCGATACATTGCGTTGGATTTTGTCGGAGTGTGGTTTTACTATGCTCCAGAAAAGCGTGTGGTACACCAATAAAGACGTACTTGAACCCCTCTGCGCGCTTCTTCAAGGAGCAAAACTCAATAAGTGGGTACGTATCATTGTAGGTAATGAGTTTCGGCAGTCGATGATAAAAAATGCAGTAGTTCGTCTGCACGCTAGGCAAAAGTCCGCAAAAAGCTCACGATCGTGAGCTTTTTGCGGCAATGGACGGGGTAGTGTGTTTATTGGTGTGGTAGTGTTGCTGATATTTTTACTGGTAGTGTTGCTCGGTAGAGGTAGCAGAATCACTACTGCGCATTTGTCGCGGTATATTATTTACGATCGTAAATAATATACGGAAGGCGGAAGGATGACATGGCAAGCCAGTAGAGTCAATTATGGCAAATTGTGGAGAAAGTGGAGAAAAAGAAAACCGAGCGAGGGCTCGGTTGGCGGCGTGCGCGGTGCACGTTCGCCCTAGTGATACAGTCGTGGGTGGCCTGCCTGCTGTTGATCAGGAAACTGGCGGACAGGTACCTCTGTGCATGCCTCCCTCGTCCGGTTCGGGGAGCGGCCAAGCATCCTCCGGCTCGTAGATCTTGCCGAGCGGAGACAGCTCCATGCGGATAATCCCTTGTGCATCCGTTGGCGCTGGCTTGGCGTTGGGCCAGTGGATCTGGCCGCAGCAGGGGGAATTGACAAGCATGTCACGGTAGAGCGGTACGGCTTGCCGGATGAGCGGCGATGGGTCGCTCCGTTCGAGATCCGCAAGTACCGGGCTCCAGATCCTCGCTCCTTCTGCGCGATCATCTTGATGCATCCCTGCGATGGCGTTAAGCCAGCCATGCAGCAGAGCGAGACGAACTTCCTCCGGCAGTCGGGTATCCCGGAAGCGCTGCACTCTTACGATGCTCGTGAGAGCGCCACGGCGCGTGAAATACACCGCGATCCGCATTGCGGCACGCGCGAGGTCTCCATCGCAGTGCTGGATGTCGTCCGTCACGGTCTGCTCGAACCACGGTTCGGCCGCGAGCGCCCGGCTGCGCGAATTCTCAATAAGCGTGTCAGAGGGCGTCTTACCAAGCTGGTCCGCAAGACCCCTGTACGCGTGGTAGCGTAGGTGGGCTTTGGTTTCCTTGGGATTAGGATGGCCATGAAGGTATTCACGCAGGAACGCGTAGAACTGATCGAACTCCGCCGGAGTACGCTTCGAAGGCGCGATCGCCCGATCGATGCGGATCTTGCCGTCCTCGTTACGTGCTGGCAAGAGACACAGCAGCGTATCCGGTGCGCTCGGGTCCGGAAACATGTCCGTGTAGTAGTCGAAGACCATGTATTCTCCGCACTGCCGCGGCTTGAAGGTAGCATCCACCTCCGACTCGCCCTTGGGTGCGCAGGCGCTGCCGTTTTGGTTCGTGCGCATGTGGTAGCCCGTAGGGCAGGCGATCTGTTGAGATGCAACTGACGGTGCACGATCCGCGGGCTGCTTTTGTACCACACGGGACGTGAGCCAGTGCTCCTGCTTTTTCGAGGTCGCGCATCCGGCGAGCGCCAGAGCGCAGATCATGAGAACGTGCAAAGAGCGCATCGGGAATTCCTCCTTGTTTATGCTCTCCATGGGGCTTAGGTAGCACTGGTGACTGGCTAAAAGAGCGTTGCCCCATCACTATTTTTAACCTATCACTGATTACAGTGAAAGTCAAGAGGTCGGCTATTGCATTGCGTTATAAAGTAGAGTACACTGTTTAACTATGGCACTCACTAAAGCAGAAGTCCTGCATATTGCAAAATTGGCGCGGTTGGAGTTGAAGGAAGAAGAGGTGGAGAAATTTCGGACGCAGTTGTCCGAGATTTTGGAGTATGTGGGGCAGTTGCAAAAGGTGGACACGGCCGGGATTGAGCCGATTTCCCAAATTACGGGTTTGCAAAATGTAGTGCGGGAAGATTTGGTGCGCGGATGTGAACCGGACGTGCGGGACGCTATGCTTGAGCAGTTTCCGAAAAGGAGAGGAGATTTGCTCGAGACACTAGGCGTGTTTGAGTAATTTCTAATTGTTCTAATTATTCTAATTGATCTAAACAATGACTAATGTCCAATGACCAAAATTGGGATTTGGGGCTTGGGATTTGTTTAGAATAATTAGGTCAATTAGGTGAATTAGATCAATTTATGCCAAAGCTCAACGAACTCACCATCACCGCCGCCCACGAGGGTTTAAAGCAAAAAGAATTTTCGTCCGAGGAATTGACGCGGGCGTGTCTTAGTCGTATTGCCGAGGTGGATGGCAAGATCGGCGCGTTTTTGACGGTGCTTGATAAAGAGGCGATCGCGCAGGCCAAAGCCGTGGATAAAAACATCAAGGCCGGTTTGATTCCGGGTCCGCTGGAGGGGATTCCGGTAGCGCTCAAAGATAATATGTTGGTGCAAGGAGTGAAATGCACGGCGTCTTCGCGTATTTTGGAAAACTACGTTGCGGCGTATGACGCAACAGTGGTTACAAAGCTCAAACGCGCCGGCGCGGTGATTTTAGGTAAGACCAACAATGATGAATTCGCCATGGGATCTTCCGGCGAAAACTCGGCATTCAAGGTTACAAAAAATCCTCATGACCCGGAGCGCGTGCCGGGCGGATCCTCGGCTGGATCGGCGGCCGCAGTGGCGGCCCACGAAACAATCTACGCGCTGGGATCTGATACGGGCGGCTCCATTCGTCAGCCGGCTGCGTTATGCGGCGTGGTGGGACTGAAGCCCACTTACGGTTCAGTGTCTCGGTATGGGTTAATTGCTATGTCATCCGGCTTAGATATCATTGGGCCGTTGACCAAAACCGTGGAAGATGCTCGGATTGTGTTTGATGCGATAAGAGGGAAAGACCCGATGGATGCGACGACGGTGGAATTGAGAGAATCAGGAATCATGAATTATGAATCAGGGGTTGGGTTGAAAGACGTACGTATCGGTGTACCGAAGGAGTATTTTATTGATGGGATGGATAAGGAGACTGAAGCGCGGGTACGCGAGGGCATTGCACAGCTTAAAAAACTCGGCGCTCAAATTGTCGAAATTTCTTTACCATATTCTCCGTATGCGCTGGCGGTCTATTATATTTTGATGCCGGCGGAGGTGTCGGCGAATTTGGCAAGGTATGATGGAATACGATATGGATATAGTGAATTAGTTCACAGTCCACAGTCGTCAGTTCACAGTTTGTTGGAGTTGTACGAGAAATCGCGTTCCGAAGGTTTTGGCGACGAGCCAAAGCGGCGGATTATGATCGGAACGTATGTGCTTTCGGCCGGATACGCCGATGCTTATTATAAAAAGGCACAAGCCGTTCGCACCCTCGTAAAGCGCGATTTTGATGAGGCCTTTTTGAAAGTGGATTGTATTGCCACTCCAACTACACCAACTCCGGCTTGGCTTATTGGCGAGAAGATGGATGATCCGCTGTCCATGTATCTTGCCGATATTTATACTGTGTCCGCAAATATCGCGGGGATTCCGGGAATTTCAGTACCTTGCGGCAAGGCGCAGGGGCTGCCGGTGGGGTTGCAAATTCTGGCGCCGCAGTTGCGAGAGGATGTGGTGTTTAGGGTGGCAGGAGCGTATGAGCAGAGTCGTACAAATTTCTAATTGCTCTAATTATTCTAATTGACCTAAACAATACACAATATCCAATGTTCAATCTTGGGATTTGTTTAGAATAATTAGGTCAATTAGGTGAATTAGAAATTTACCATGCTTCCTTATTTTAATACCTCGACTTTTTCGCTCGGTCCTCTCACCATCCACACCTGGGGTTTTGTGGTGTCTTTGGGATTTTTGGTAGCCATATTGGTGGCCTATCGCCGGGCAAAGCACACTGGACTCAATGCCAATCGGGTGCTGGATCTTGCCTTTTGGATAATAGCGCTTGCATTTATCGGCGCGCGGATTTTCCATGTATTTTTTTACGAGTGGGGGTATTTTCAGGATCATCTTTTTGAAATCGTTAGGATTGATCAGGGCGGACTATCGTCGTTTGGGGGGTTTATTGGCGCGACAGTAGCATTTATTATATTTACGCGGAAATATCACCTGGATCGCTGGAGATACGCCGACCTGCTTATGTTCGCCTGGCCATTGGGCCATGCGCTTGGCCGCATCGGATGTTTTTTAACGCACATGCATCCCGGGCGATTGAGCAGCGTCTGGTGGGCAGTGCAATATCCGGGCGGCGCGCGGTTGGATATGGGAATGGCCGAGAGTGTCGTGTTATTAAGTTATTGGGTTATTATGTTATTAGTTTCACGCAAACACAAACGGTTTGATGGGTTTTATCTTATATCCGGCATGATTTTTTATGGCGCCACGCGTTTCATCTTGGATTTTTTCCGCGCGACAGATCTGCCGATGTCGGACGCGCGCTATTTGGGATTGACGCCGGCGCAGTATGGCAGTATTGCCCTCGTGATTATCGCGCTGACGATTTGGAAAAAACGCGCGCAGTGGGTAAAGTCGGCGTAGCGTGATATACTGAAAATGTTTAAGAATTAACACCTG
The DNA here is from genome assembly GCA_016187515.1 of Candidatus Uhrbacteria bacterium. Lineage (GTDB taxonomy): Bacteria > Patescibacteriota > Patescibacteriia > GWA2-47-26 > GWA2-47-26 > JACPJN01. The sequence goes on from JACPJN010000008.1 coordinate 22,990, forward strand.
CGCAGGTTCACACGAATATCCACGAATAGACGGCCGCCGGAAGCGACGGTTTCCTGCGCTGCTCTGGCCAGGCGGCCTTACAAATGAACACGAATAATCAATTGTTTAACGGTCTCATACTAATACCTGAATATGGCGTTTAAGCCCGGGGTGCACACCCCGACCATTTTTATTGTCCTTGGCGCAACCGGGGATTTGATGGCCAGAAAAGTTCTGCCCGCGCTTTTTAATTTGTTTGAGACCGGACGGCTTCCCGCGCGTTTTCAAGTAGTGGGTTTTTCGCGGCGTGAGCTCACTACCGCGGCTTTTCAGAAATATGTCGAGGATATTTTGCTGACGCATAAGGATATTCGGCCAAAACGGACGGCACGGAAGAAATTCATCAAGGCAATCCAGTATGTGCAGGGAAATTTTGATGGGGAGCGCGATTACGAGCGGCTGGCCAAAAAACTTGCGGAAATTGATAAGCAGTGGGGAATATGTTCCAGTAAATTATTTCATCTGGCGGTGCCGCCCCATCTTTATGAGACGATTCTAAAGCAGCTGGCCCGTTCCGGACTGACCAAGGGCTGCGGCCCGGATGGCGGATGGATGAAAGTGATTGTTGAAAAACCATTTGGGAAAAATTTTGAAACCGCGGAAAAACTGGATACCCTCCTGGGAACGCTGTTTCGCGAAGGCCAGATTTACCGTATTGATCATTATCTGGGAAAGGCCATGATTCATAATATCCTGGCGTTTCGTTTTTCCAATAAGTTATTTGAAGAGGGCTGGGATCGGGATTCAATCGAGCAGATTAGGATCCGTTTGCTCGAAAATTTGGGCGTGAAAGATCGGGGCGCGTTTTATGACGGAATCGGCGCGCTTCGGGATGTTGGTCAAAATCATATGCTCCAAATGCTGGCGCTGACCACCATGGATCCGCCGCAGGAATTTAGCGCCGCGGGGATTCGCCGCAAGCGTTACGAACTCTTAAGCACTTTGCGGCCGTTTACTCGCGCGGCAATAAGAGCGCAGACCTCGCGCGGCCAGTATCAAGGATATTCGAAAATAAAGGGAGTGGCCGCCGGATCAAAGACGGAAACATTTTTCAAAATTAACCTGGAGTTGGATGCGCCGCGCTGGAGGGGAGTGCCGATTACGCTGACGAGCGGAAAATCCATGGGTAGAAATGAAAAAGACATCACCATTGTCTTTAAGCATCCGACGCCGTGTCTGTGTCCCGCGCGCTCCCCGCATACTTTTCGCAATGAGGTGGTTTTTGAAATAGAACCCGAGGAATCAATTCGCATCCGTTTCTGGGCAAAAAAACCCGGACTGACGATGGAACTGGAGGAGCGCGAGTTTTATCTGCCGTACCATGAAAAGCGGGTGAGTCGGGTTGAAGAATACGCCAAACTCCTTTATGATTGTATTGCCGGAGACCAGACGCTTTTTGTCTCCACCGGCGAGGTACAAGCCATGTGGCGTTTTATTGATCCGATTGTGCGCGCCTGGCAAAAAAATTTAGTGCCGCTGGCGTATTATAAATCCGGTCAGCCGCCGAAATTATAAATCCAGAACAATATGCGTAAGGAAATTGGCCTGATTGGGCTGGGAAAAATGGGAGCAGGATTGGCGCGCAATCTGCGCGGCCAGGGCTGGCAGGTGGTCGCCTTTAATCGTACGGCGCAGGTCACCCGCGCTATGGAACAAGAAGGGATTATTGGCGCCTACCATCTTGAGGGGTTGGTCCAGAAGCTAAAGGCGCCGCGGGTGGTGTGGCTCATGCTCCCCAGCGGAAAGCCGGTGGATGAGATGATCTTTGGTAAAGTTGGTCTGATACATCTCCTTTCCAAAGGTGATACAATTGTTGACGGAGCTAATTCCTATTTTAAGGATACGCAGGCGCGCTATAAAAAAATCGCCAAGACCGGAATTCGTTTTATTGATGTCGGTGTTTCCGGCGGCCCGGGAGGGGCCAGAGGCGGCGCGTGCATTATGGTCGGCGGGCCGAAAAAGTTATTTAAAGAACTTGAACCGCTGTTTCGGGACTTATCCGTGCCGGAAGGGTACGCGCATTTTGAAGGACTGGGCGCCGGACATTTTGTAAAAATGGTCCATAACGGCATTGAGTATGGCATGATGCAAGCGCTGGCCGAGGGGTTTGCGGTACTCAAGAAATCGCCATATCATATTGACCTAAAACGCGCCGCCGGTATTTACAATCGCGGTAGTGTAATTGAATCGCGTTTGGTTGGTTGGCTTAATAGCGCCTTTAAAGAATTCGGGATTGATTTAAAAGGGGTGGATGGTGCGGTCGGATATACCGGAGAAGGCGAGTGGACCGTAAAAATCGCGAAAAAATTACAGGTCGCGGTTCCAATTCTCGAAGGATCTTTTAAGTTTAGAGTTGGATCGCAAAAAAATCCAAGTTATACCGGGAAATTGCTATCGGCGATGCGCAATCAATTCGGCGGTCATGCGCTTAAAAAAGCGCCGATACGGCATTAGTATAGGACATAAGATATGAAACCGGCAAATCTACGGACGAAAATATTTCTTGATGGGGGAGATCCGGAGGAGACGCGCGAGATTATTGAGTTACTCGGATTTTTGGATGGACAAACCACTAATCCGACGCTGATTGCCAAAAATCCGGAAGCAAAAGCGCGACTCGCGCGTGGGGGAAAATTTACGGAAAAAGAAATTTATGATTTTTATCGCGGCGTGGTAAAAGAAATATCGGTCATGATCCCGGACGGCTCGGTGTCAATCGAGGTATACGCGGATGCTGCGACGCGTGCCGAGGATATGTTGAAGCAGGGGCGCGAATTTTTTGCGTGGGTACCCAATGCCCATATTAAATATCCGACCACAAAAGCGGGGCTAGAAGCGGCGCAGCAGTCGGTCAAAGAGGGCCTGCGGGTGAATATGACGCTTTGTTTTTCGCAAGAACAGGCCGCAGCGGTGTATGCGGCAACACGAGGAGCCAAAAAGGGGCAAGTGTTTGTTTCGCCATTTGTAGGGCGGCTGGATGATAAGGGAGAAAACGGCATGGAGTTGATTGCCAATATTGTGCGGATGTACAAGGAAGGTGATGGACACACGGAAATTCTGACTGCCAGCGTGCGCACGCTGGAGCACTTTCTGTATGCACTGGCGCTTAAATCTGATATAATTACTGCGCCGGCAAAAACCCTGCGCGAGTGGGCGGAAAAGGAGATGCCGGTGCCGCCGGAGGATTATGTTTATAATGCGGGCGCACTCCAGGCGATTGCATACCAAAGCATCGCGCTGACGAAACCGTGGCAGGAATATAATATCGCGCACGCGCTTACGGATGCGGGGATTGCGAAATTTGCCGAGGATTGGAATGGATTGATAGCGAGTAAGTGAGTAAGTGAGTAAGTGAATAAGTTGTAAGTAGTAGGTTATGTTGGTCAAAACTTTTAACGACATTATCGCGTGGCAGAAAGCGCATGAGCTGGCACTTGCAGTCTACAGAATTACCGAGAAGTTTCCGAAAACCGAAATCTTTGGATTAGTGAGTCAGATGCGAAGGTGCGGGGTGTCGATCCCGTCAAATATCGCGGAAGGATTTAAAAGAAAATCAAAAAATGATTCAGTACATTTTTACAACATCGCGGAGGGATCATTGGAAGAATTGAAGTATCAATTACTTTTGTCTTCAGATTTAGGTTATATTTCAAAGGAGGTCTATCAACAAATGAGCGCAATTGCGGACGAAACCGGTAAATTGTTGAATGGTTGGAAGAGGGCTCAAAAATGAACTGCCTCACGACTTACCCACTTACCACTTATTCACTTATACACTGATCTATGATGGACCAAGCAATTCGTGATTTTCCAAAACAATTTAAGTTTCGTCTCAAGATTGAGGGCGGCAAAGTTAAAAAATATAAAAAATTTTTGGTCTGCGGCATGGGCGGTTCAGGCCAGCCGCCGCAAGTGCTCAATAGCATTGCGCCGGAGCTGGATATTGTCGTGCACAAGGATTACGGATTGCCCGCCGGGGATCTGCGAAAGACGCTGGTGATCGCAATGTCATATTCTGGAGAAACCGAGGAAACTATTTCTGCTCTTGAGGAGGCAAAAGAAAAAGGCCTGCCGGCCGCAGTCGTGGCAACCGGCGGAACGCTTATCGCGCGCGCCAAGCAGTACGGGTTTCCGTATGTGCAAATTCCCAATACCGGTATTCAGCCGCGCACCGCGACCGGCTTGTTGTATTGCGCGCTTCTAAAACTCATGAAACAGAATGAGCTGTTGCGCGCCTGCCGCGATCTTGCAAAAACGCTGGGGCGTTCCGATGAAGAAGCGCGCGGAAAAGAACTCGCGCGGACACTGCAGGGCACAGTTCCACTGATCTACGCCTCCAGCCGGAATTTTCCGTTGGCCTATATGTGGAAGATTAAGTTCAATGAGACCGGAAAAATTCCCGCGTTTTACAATGTATTTCCGGAATTAAATCATAACGAAATGACCGCGTTTGACATTAAAGACGCCACGCGCGGACTTTCGGAAAAATTTCATTTTATATTTTTGACCGATTCTACGGATTTACAAAAGAACCAAACTCGCATGGATGTTACGACAAAACTTTACCAGGATCGGGGATTGCGCGTGAGTACGATCATGCTTTCCGGTGAAAACCGGCAAGCGCGCGTTTTTTCCGCCCTTATTTTGGGCGATTGGACCGCATTTTATACCGCGCAGCTGTATGGGCTGGAGGCGGAACAGGTGCCAATGGTGGAGGAGTTTAAATTATTGATGAGGAATTAGTGAAAGTGTATAAACAGACCCCCTCTCACTCCCCCTTGAAAAGGGGTAGAAAACGGCGGGACCCCCTCTAACTCCCCCTCGGAGAGGGGGAGAAGCGATCCGATTTCCTCCCCTTACCAAGGGGAGGTTAGGAGGGGTCTAACCGAGAGGGGGAGATCAGGAGGGGGTGGGAGCAATTTCCTATGAAAATTATCGACATTTCCGTGCCGCTCTATCCCGGCATGGCCACCTATCCGGGGGACCCCACCGTGGAATTCAGACCGTGGCCCGGAAAGGATTGGGCGCTGACCGAGATTACTTTAGGAACGCATACCGGCACCCACGCGGATGCGCCCCGGCATGTATTTAAAAATGGCGCGCGAATTGATGAATTGCCGCTTGAAAAATTTGTCGGCCCTTGCCGCGTACTGGATATGACCCATGTAAAGCACGCAATCGAACTGCGCGATCTCCAGGCGGCGCGGATTAAAAAAGGTGAGCGGATTCTTGTAAAAACGCGCAACTCGCTTCGGTCGCCAGAAGTGTTTCGCCCGGATTATGTGTATCTTTCCGGCGACGCAACGCAGTATCTGGCGAAATTGCCGATCACGCTTTTTGGAATTGACGCGTTTTCGGTAAAACAGCGCGGAAGCGGCGATCGGCGGCCGCATACGGTGTTGCTAAAGAAAAAGATTGTGATTTTGGAGCGGCTGGCGCTTCAGTCCGTCAAAGCCGGAGCATATTTTTTGGCGGCGCTTCCGCTTCGGTTGCGCGGATTGGACGGATCGCCGGTACGCGCGATATTACTGCAAGGAAAGGGGGTGAGCATATGAAAGGTCTTTTGTGTGGAAAAAGTTCCGTAAGTTGCGGAGAGTGGGGACTGCTTATACTTCGGGTGGCAGTTGGCTTGGTATTTTTTGCGCATGGGGCGCAGAAACTGCTCGGTTGGTTTGGCGGGCCGGGTATTGCCGGAACCGCCGGTTTTCTTGGCCAGCTGGGATTTGCCGGCGCCGGATTCTGGGCTTGGGCGCTTGCGCTGGCGGAATTTTTCGGCGGCCTGGGATTGATTTTAGGATTATGTACGGGCATTGCGGCGATTCTCCTTGGTATTGTTATGCTAGTCGCGCTCTTTACCGTGCATCTCAAAAACGGGTTTTTTGCTCCCGGCGGTATTGAATATGTGCTAGTACTGCTGGCCGCGGCTGCCGCGCTTGGTCTGGCCGGTCCGGGAAAATGGGCTCTTGGCGAGCGCCTCGGTTGTGATCGAAATAAGAATGTGCTAAGCTAGGGTTGCGCTATGGAACCGCATATTATCAGCAAAAAAGCCATTGCGTTTTTGCGCAATCTGGTTTTTGGCGTAGAAGACAGTTTGGTGTCCACCGTGGGCCTGCTTTCCGGAATTGCCGTGGCCGGAACTTCGCGCGACACGATTTTCCTTACCGGGGTAGTGCTTATTTTTGTGGAGGCGTTTTCCATGGGGGTGGGCAGTTTTATCTCGGAGCATGCGGTAGAAAGCTATGCCAGCAAAGAAAGCAAATCGAATGCCGATCACAGCCATACAAAACTCGGGGGGATTGTGATGTTTTTCTCATATTTTGTAGCTGGCTTTATCCCGTTGTTTCCCTATATGGTCACCGAGGTTAAACGCGCTTTCCCATTTTCTATCCTGATTTCACTGTTGGCGCTTTTTGGACTCGGAATTTTGACCGGTAAACTGTTTCGTCTTAATATCTGGTCCCGCGGTTGGCAAATGCTGATCCTGGGCGGGATCGCCATTGCGCTCGGCATCATCGTTGGAAAAGGCGTGGAAGTATTTCTTGGGTAGGTTTAAGGATTATGACTGCAACTGAAGATATCAAGGCCCGCCTTGATATCGTTGACGTTATCAATACTTACGTTCCCCTTAAACGCGCCGGAGTAAATTTCTCCGGCCGCTGTCCTTTTCATTCGGAAAAAACCCCCTCCTTCATGGTTTCGCGATCCAAACAGCTTTGGTATTGTTTTGGCGCGTGCAGTGAGGGCGGCGATATTTTCAAATTTGTAATGAAGATGGAGGGGCTGGAATTTTTGGAAGCGCTGAAATTGCTGGCGGATAAAGCCGGAGTGGTCTTGCCCAAATATGACCGCGCGCGAGACGCGCGGCGCAATGTGCTTTTGGATATCGTAAAAACCGCCGTAGAGATATACGCGCGCGAACTGAACAGTCCGCGCGGAAATTTTGCCCTTGAATATCTGAAGCGGCGCGGATTAGACCAAGCCGTAACCCGTCAGTTTGCGCTGGGGTACGCGCCGGATACCTGGGATACGCTTACCAAAGCGCTTTTGGAGAAATTTAAACCCGCGGATATCCTGGCCTCTGGAGTGGTAATCAAGAGTGAGCGCAACCAGGGCTTATATGATCGGTTTCGCCATCGGCTAATGTTTCCAATTTGCGATATTCATGGCAATCCGGTTGGATTTACCAGCCGGATTCTTGATGAGACCAGAAAGGAGGGGAAATATGTCAATACGCCGGAGACCCTGATATACAGCAAGGGTAAGGTTCTTTATGGGCTTAATCTGGCCCGCGAGGCGATTCGCGCGCAGGACTGCGCGATGGTGGTGGAAGGAAACATGGATGTAATCGCTTGCCATCAATTCGGCATTGCTAATGTCGTCGCCTCCTCCGGCACGGCGCTTACGATTGACCAAGCTCGGCTGCTTAAGCGTTATACGCAGAATTTAAAAATTGCGTTTGACGCGGATCCGGCCGGGCAAAGCGCGGCCCGGCGCGGCATTGACGTGATCTTGCAGGAAGGCATGCGGGTCAAGATTATTACATTTCCGGAGGGGTGCGGCAAGGATCCGGACGAGTGCATCCGGAAGAGTAAGCCGGTTTTTGAAAGCGCGGTTTTAGAAGCCCGGGAGATTATGGAATATTATATCACGCGAGCGCTGGGTCAGTATGATATTAAAGGGGCCGAGGGACAATCGAAGTTTGCCAATCTAATGCTGCGCGAGATTCTCAAAGTAACGGACCTTATTGAGCAGGATTTTTGGTTAAAACGCATTGCGGAAATTTGCAAGGCCGATGAAAAAGTACTGCGCGCGCAACTGGCGCGTTTGAACACCCCGCCGTTGCGCGGATCCAGAAATGCTTCCGCGGAAGTATTGCCGAGTGCGGTTCGTCCGCCAAAAGCGCGGCTGGAACTTTTGTCCGAGCGAATTCTCGCGATATTTTTGCTTTCGCCGCAAGCGGCCGCGGATGGGCTGGCCTTGATCACCGCGGAGATGCTGGCGCCCCAGGTCTTGCGGGAACTTTACACCCGAGTTACTTTAGGATATAATGCGTATAATTCAATACCCAGGTCAGGCAATGCCGACCTAAACTTCCGCCAGTTTTGGCGAAATTGGGCCATAAAAGAGCCCCCCGACATTTTATCCACAGCCGATATCCTCGAACTCCTTGCGGATAAGGAGTTTGAAGGATGGTCTTTGCTTCAATTGAAGCACGAGGCAGAATTTATTATTGAAGAGGTGCGCCGCGAATATACCAAAGTTCGGCGGGCGAAACTGCGCGAGGCGATGAGTCAGGCCGAGCGTTTTGGCAATCATGCTCGCGCGGCAGAGCTTGCGCGGGAATTTAATGTGTTGCAAGCGGATACCACGAATAAAACGTAGCGGCGGCAAAAGCACCGCATAAGCGCGGGGTAACTTTTTGTTTTGATTTTTTAATCGGGGTTCTACTATTGGGTATGGTTAAAAAGAAAAGCACTAAGCAAAAAAAAGTCCCGGCGAAAAAACTCGGACGCCGGCCAAAAGTCCTGCCGCCCTCCGAAGCGGTGATCGCGCACGCGGTCGCGAAGGCGCGCCTGCGCGGGTTTATTACAGAAACCGAATTGCTTTACGTGTTTACGGACTTGGAAGAATACCTGGCGGTCTATGAGGCGTTTTTGGATCGCCTGGACGAGCAGGGAATTATTGTGGTGGAGACGCGCGAGTCGCTGCTGGGGGCGCGTCCCCAGCAGGTCCCGGGCGCGCCCGCTATTCCAAAATTATCCGGAAAAGGGACGGTGGTAACCGACGCCGGCGAAATAATGACTGATTCGGTTCAGGTGTATCTTCGAGAAATCGGCAAGATCCCGCTTTTAACTTCGGAAGAGGAAGTGGCGTTGGCGAAAAGAAAGGAACGCGGGGAAAAAGAGGCGGAGAAGCGGCTGATTGAGGCAAATTTGCGCTTAGTAGTATCGATCGCGAAAAAATTCGTGGGGAAAAGTCTTTCACTTTTAGATCTTATTCAAGAGGGCAATGTGGGACTTTTTCGAGCGGTCCGAAAATTTGAATATCGCAAAGGATACAAATTCTCCACTTACGCGACTTGGTGGATTCGCCAAGCGATCACGCGCGCGCTCGCCGATCAATCGCGCACCATTCGAATCCCGGTGCACATGGTGGAGACGATCAACCGGTTTCAGACGATTGAGCGGCAGTTGATTCAAGACCTTGGACGCGAACCGCTTCCCGAGGAAATCGCGGCCGAAATGGGCGAATCGGTGGAAAAGATCAATTACATTATTAAAATCTCGCAGGACACCGTCTCCTTGGAGACCTCGGTGGGGGATGATGAAGAGGATTCCACTTTGCTGGATTTTCTTGAAGATGTGCGGACGGTTGCGCCGGATCGTTCAGCCGCCCAGCAATTGCTGCGCGACTATGTTAAGGCGGCGATTTACGATCTTAGTTCGCGCGAGCAGAAAATTTTGGAGATGCGTTTTGGACTAACGGACGGCGTAACCCATACGCTTGAAGAAGTCGGTCGGGAGTTTGACGTAACCCGCGAACGCATCCGTCAAATTGAGGCCAAAGCGCTTGACAAAATCCGCGGACACGCTATGCTGGAGAAGTTGAAAGATTACTAGAATGCGGAGCAGTGGCGAAGAACAGCGAATTCCGGGGTGGCGCAGCGGTAGCGTACGCCTTGGGCGGGAGTCGTGCCTGTCCGCCTCTGGCGGAGGTTCTGCGCCTTAGGCGCACTCGCCTATGGCGAGGAATCCTTACGTCGTGTATAAATATATCGAGTTTCAGGCTCCGGGGTGGCGCAGCGGTAGCGCAGCTCCCTGTTAAGGAGTTGGTCGTGGGTTCGAATCCCACCCCCGGAGCCTGAAACTTACTATGTTCCATGTATATATCATCCAAAATCTTACTCGTGGTACGCGTTATGTGGGTAGTGCCGAGGATGAGGAATCCCACTCTCGGAGGCATAGTGAGAATTAAATTTCAATATTCTTCACTCGACCCCCAAGCCCAACCGGGCTGATTTTTGTTTTTGAGGTGGTAGAGTGGGGGAATATGTTTGAAATACAAAACAAAGTGCATTCTGCAATTCTGCGGAATCGCAGACCAAGAGGTGGGGAGGTGGGGGTCAACTCAATATCACCACCGCATCCCCCAAATGTCATCCCCGAGCGGCATCGGGGATCCAGTCAATTTCCCCTCTCCGACCGAGGTCGGAGGGATTAAGGCCTGCCTGCGCAGGCAGGGGTGGTTTTACTGCTCAAAGAGGGTTTACTTCAATGCTAAAAAGTGGTAGGATGGGGGAATATGAATCAGGAGGAAATTAAAAAGTTCTTGGAGTCATTTCAATCAAGGCAAGACAGGACTATCGTGATTGTTGATTATGGAAATGTAGAAAAGTGGAAAAATAGCTTAGGTTGGAAAGTTGGTATTAAGCAGTTGGGTAATCTTGTAAAACACTTTTCCAGCGGCAAGCAATTTTTACGTAGATTCTACTACGGGTCAGATTATGGGAAGAATGAGCGATCAACTTTGCGGTCCGAGTGGTCACGCTCGGCTACCGATCGCGCAAAGATGAACCGTTTTGAGGTGGTGACGAAACGCGTCAAATGTATGCATAGCCAATCCAGCAAATATGGCTTTGAAAAGAAATGCGACTTAGATGTGGAGATGACCGTTGATCTTATCAAGGAGCGTGATAATTATGACACGATTATTATCTTTTCAGGTGACGGAGACCTAATGTATGCAATTCGATATTTACGCGACATGTATGACAAGAAGTGTATTGTGTTTGGAGCCCGCGGACATATTGGGAGAGAGGTATTTGATGCGAAAGTTGAGGGGTTTGTAAATAATATTTTGTTTGCTGATGACTTTGAATATCGCCTTAATGACGCACGATTTCGATGCTAAAAATCAAAAACCCGCCCAAATAGGCGGATTTTGATCAAAATGGGGTAAGCCCAAAGCTTACATTAATAATGTATCAAGCAAGCGCTGATTTGTCAATAGTTTTATCCACATGCGGTTTTTGGTTGAAAATCAGGCCATTCGGGCTTGAGTTTTTGTTTTTGAGGTGGTAGAGTGGGGGAATATGGCAATGCACAATTGAACACTCGGTCTGCGATTCGCGCGAATCGCAGACCGAGAGGTGGGGAGGTGCGGGTCAACTCAATATCACCACCGCATCCCCCAAATGTCATCCCCGAGCGGCATCGGGGATCCAGTCAATTTCCCCTCTCCGACCGAGGTCGGAGGGATTAAGGCCTGCCCGCCAATCGCCTGACGGCTCAAGCCGGATGGCAGGCGGGGGTGGTTGCCAACCGCCCGCCCCAAGCCCCAATCGGGCTTGATTTTTTGTTTTTCAAGGGTTTACTTCAATGCTAAAAGGTGGTAGAGTGGGGGAATATGAATGAGGAGGAAAAAATAAGAGAGATGGCCATCGAGTTTGCGAAGCGAAATAAAAAGCGTATCGCAAAAGTACTGACTGATCCAAAGGTGTATGCGCCGGATCCTAATCCGATATCGGTGTTTATGGCTGGTTCTCCCGGCGCGGGGAAAACGGAATTGTCAAAAAACCTGATTGATCTTTTGGAACGGGAACGAGAGCGCCGCGTCATTCGTATTGATGGCGATGAAGTCCGTCCGCTTATCCCCGGATATACCGGGGTAAATTCAAACTTATTTCATGGCGCTATATCTCTTATCGTTGAAAAAATGCAGGATTTGGCGTTGCATCAAGGTCAAACGTTTATATTGGACGGAACCATGGCAAATACTAATAAAGCAGTTGATAATGTGCAGAGGTCGCTCGATAAGAATCGCACGGTTATAGTGTTTTATGTTTACCAACGACCCGAAGTCGCTTGGCAGTTTACACAAGCTCGCGAAGCGAAAGAAGGAAGGAATATACCCAAGTCGGCATTTATTGAACAATTCTTTGGTGCAAAGGATACCGTGCGCCGCGTTCATGAATTATTTCCAAGGAACGTAATGACGTTTCTCGTAAAAAAGGATTTCAAAAATCGGACAGTTGAACATGTTAAGCTTGAGCATTCCGGTGCCGCGCTTGACACATATATCGGGGAGACGTATACTAAAGATGAACTTGAGCAACACTTATGAAATTATTCAATATTTTTAAAAAACCAACTGAAGCCAAGCGTTCAGGGGGTTTTTCCGATTTCTTTTTGCATGCAAACGAAGAAGAAAAACGCAGAGTTATTGAAGAGGCCGCGCGGCGGGCCAACGAGGATCAACGCCGTCTGGTTGAACAATACGAAGCCCAAAAGAAAACCGCCTAACCCGGGCGGTTTTTTAGTACATCATAGAAACAGCCATGCTCACAGCTCACAAATCACCAAGCTCACAAAGGGCTTGATTTTTTCTATTCTGCGATTCTGCGGAATCGCAGACCAAGAGGTGGGGAGGTGCGGGTCAACTCAATGTCATCACCGCGCCCCCCAATGTCATCCCCGACCTGATCGGGGATCCAGTCAATTTCCCCTCTCCGACCGAGGTCGGAGGGATTAAGACCTGCCCGCCAATCGCCTGACGGCTCAAGCCGGATGGCAGGCGGGGGTGGTTGCAAACAATCCGCCAATCAATTCCTCCCCTTAAGGTAAGGGGAGGCGAGGAGGGGTTATGCTTCCGTCTCAATCCCAATCGGAGTTGATTTTTTGTTTTTGAGGTGGTAGGATAGGGGAATATGGAGGACACAAATCAAACTACAAACAAGGCCTTTACAATCCATGATCTGCCTTTTGAGGAGCGTCCGCGAGAGCGACTGGCGCAACTTGGTGAACAAGCGCTTTCAGCACAGGAATTGTTGCAGATTATTCTTGGCCGAGGCGTGGCCGGAGAATCAGTCGCGGTAACTTCCCAAAAGTTAATTTCACGCTTTGGCAGTCTTCCAAAACTATCCGAAGCAAGTGTTGAAGAATTATCGCAGATAAAAGGCATTGGTCTTGCGAAAGCCGCTCAAATTAAAGCCGCGTTTGAAATCGGGCGGCGGGTTTCCACGCAGACCGCGCCTTACAAAAGCAAAGAGCTGAATGATCCTGAAAAAGTATTTCGGCTGATAAAAAGCAAACTCAAGGATTATCACAAAGAGCATTTTTACATTATTCCCATCAATAGTAGGAATTGGTCGGTGGCGGAAGTATCCATTGGCACACTTAACGCCAGCTTAGTGCATCCCCGCGAGGCATTTTCGCAAGCGATAAAGGCGAACGCCGCCTCGGTAATTTTCGCGCACAACCACCCGTCCGGAGATCCTGAACCTTCCGAAGACGACCTTGCAATCACAAAACGACTGGTTGAGGCGGGAAAACTGCTAGGAATTGAAGTGTTGGATCACCTTGTTGTCGTTCAAAATGGATTTTTTAGTTTCAAGGAGAAAGGCCTGATTTAGTTATACACAGCCGGAGTTTGACAGAATTCAGGATGTACATTATTATGTACATATCATCATTTTAAAAATGATGCGGGATAAAACCCTGTAAAAATGTTTCTCGCAGTACGTAACTGCAGTTAACAAACGGAAACGCTATGAATACTAAGACCACCATATCCATATCCGAGGCAAGGAAAAATATTTTTGACATCGCAGATGATGTTCAAAAACCAAATAATTATTACACACTAACCGAAAACGGACGGCCTAAGGCAGTCATTCTTTCGGCTGAAGAATTTGAGTCATGGCAGGAAACTCTTGAGGTAATGCGCGATTTTCCGGATTTGGATAAGGACGTAAAGGAAACGGATCGTGCGGTTGCAAGCGGTGAATGCAAGAAATGGGCGACTCTTGATGATATTCTTGCCAAAGAAGGATATATTGTGGCGGACCGGCCTAAACAAAAATATGGAGTATCAACTAAGGTTCAAATCAAGCGCGGAAAGAGAGTTAGAAAAAATAGATAGTCGTTATAAACCCCGCATCCTTGAGGCAATCGTCAGCATTAGGCAGGATCCCTATATTGGCAAGAAATTAGAGGGGGATAGAAAAGGAGAATGGTCATATCGCGTATGGCCATATCGTATTATTTATCGCATTTACAAACACGAATTGTTGATAATCATCATCCGCATCGGGCACCGGCAGGGGGTGTATTAAAATATGACACAATATAAAAATCTGGAAGAAAAAATTGGTGCATACCTGGACAGCAATGAAAAACAGACTGTCAATTTTAAGGCCAGTGATTGGAGTGTTGTGTATGGTAATAAAATTAAACAGCATAAGGTTGTAAATAAAGTTACAGGAGATGAGGAATTTGTACGAATGTATTTGGTTTCAAAATTAGTGAACGAATTAGGGTATAAAGATGAAAATATTGAACTCGAAAAAACTTACCAAGCAGGACGACCCAAAACTATAAAGCCTAGGATTGACGTTATTGTAAAAGATTCAAAAGGCAATCCTTTCTTTTTTATAGAGATTAAAGCTCCTGAAGAATTTGAAGCGGGTAAAAGTTTGATTGAAGATCAACTCTTCGGGTTGGCGGCGTTGGAGGAGGGAAAGTACGGTACGAATATAAAATATTTAGTTTACTTTTCAGTTGACGTCAATGATGTTGGTGCAATTAGAGATAAGTTAATTGTGATTGATTACCAAAAATACCGTACATATGAGGTATGGGAAAAAGATGGTTTTCTGTCAGTAGCGGATGAATTGCCCGCGCGATACGAAATGGCACAGAAAGAACCCTATATAAAAGGTGGCAAGAAGGATTTACTAAAAACTTTTGATAAAACTGATTTGAATTCCTTACGTGCAAACTTGCACAATGTACTATGGGGTGGTGGCGGTACAGATGATAATGACGTATTCGCCTATTTGGTAAATATAGTATTGGCCAAGATTCAAGATGAAGGTGAAAAAGCAGATGGTGAAAAATATGATTTTCAGATCTTTACCTATGAAAAACAAGGGGGTGAAAAGTTTGAAAGCGATGAAGAGCTTTTCGAGAGAATTAATGGACTATATAGGCGAGCACTCAAACAAAGACTGTATATAACCGATGAGGCGAAGTTAAAAAAGAGTTTTGTTATTGATGAAAACAAATTTTCTTTGAACAAATTAAAATATGCGGTTGGTGCATTAGAAAAATATTCTTTTGTTGATGGAAAAAATAATTTTGATGGCAAAGATATTTTGGGCGACTTTTTTGAGGGTATTATTCGTGAGGGGTTTAAACAGACAAAGGGTCAATTTTTTACGCATATCAATGTGGTCCGGTTCATGCTTTGGGGTCTGCAGCTTGATAAGCTCGCCATTGAAAGGGTAAATAAGGATGTTGAACTGCCGTATCTTATTGATCCAAGTGCAGGCAGTGGCACATTTCTTATTGAATACATGAAATTTATTACTGACAATCTCAAGCGGAGATTTAGGAATCAACTTGCGAAAAAACGAGATGTCGAGGATAAATTTCATCAGTGGTTTTTACCAGACCATCGTGAGAATAAATGGGCAGAAAAATTTATCTACGGTGTAGAGATAAATTTTAATCTCGGAACTGCTACTAAGGTGAACATGATCCTGCATGGTGACGGTTCCACCAATGTTTTTGTCAAGGATGGTCTTTTGCCATTTCGATTTTATGATAAGGAGACGGCACCGAATTTTCTTAAGCAATACGAGGAAGAAAAGACGTATTTTGATAAGGAGGTAAATGCGCAATTTGATGTAGTCATTAGCAATCCACCCTTTAGTGTTGATTTGGATAATGAAACAAAAAAGAGTGTGAAGAAGGAGTTTATCTTTGGTGATAAAAAGAACTCGGAAAATTTGTTTATAGAAAGGTGGTATCAATTACTGCGTGAAAATGGCCGACTAGGAGTTGTTTTGCCCGAAAGCGTGTTTGACACCACGGAAAACAAATATATCCGCCTGTTCATCTATAAATATTTCAAAGTAAAAGCAGTCGTGAGTTTGCCCCAGCTTACCTTTGAGCCATTTACTTCCACTAAAACCAGCCTGCTTTTCGCCCAAAAGAAAACCAAAGCAGAAATAGAAGAATGGAATAAACTCTGGAGCAAATACTCAAACGAATGGAGCGCGCTCAAAACCCGATGTGAAAATCTACTTGCTGTATACCTTGAAGACAAAGACAGAAAAAAACTGCCCTCGATTAAGGATCTGAAAGAAGCTGAAGAAAAGCAAATTCTCGCGCGAATGCTCAAGGATTATCTTGAAGAAGACGACAAGAAGCTTTCTGCTAAGGCGCTGGTAGAAAAGTATCAAGACGAGCTCAAAGAGCTTTGCAAATACGATAATGACACCAAGGACGCATTTGGCTTTGTAAATACTTGGTGGGTATTTGGCGAAGTGGCAAAAGAGCTCAATTACAAAATCTTTATGGCGGAAGTGGAAAATGTGGGCTACAAGCGCACCAAGCGCGGCGAAAAACCGATGTCAAACGAACTATATCGCACAAACAGCAAGGGTGAGATTTTGATTGATGACGGCGAAACCAGAACCGCGCTGGATTATATGAGAAAAATTGAGTGGGAGTAAATCTATGTTTAAGCTTTGGAGTGAGCAAAATAATGAGGCGAAACAATTACTGAGTCCCAACCTTGATTTAAGGAGTTGGGACGATCTTTCAAATGAAGAAAAGGAAAAGATGTGGAATTTCCTTAAAGAATGGTTTAATCGCGAGGATGACCCGCGAGTTTTACTCGCGATTATTCATTTAAATGAAGTGCATAAATTTAGGTCGTATGCGAGGGCGACGTTAGAGCATCCTTCTCCGAGGAGTTCCTCTGCGGATTTTAAGAATATATTTTTTAATGAGAGCCGCCATGTTGTATTAGAATGCTTATCCTGCTTTTGCAAATCTGTTCTCGACGAACGCCGGCGTGATAGCGGGAGAATTTATCGACATGATTATGATTCAGATGAAGAATACATGGAGGCATTGACCAGATGGCGATTTAACGAATTTGATAAATTCACAGAGAGAATCAATGATGTCTTTGAACATTTCAGTATTAATTTGATTCTTACTCGAAGCGGATTTATTGATAGACAGGATCCGAAAGTAGTGCAGGAAATTTATGTACCAGTTTTAAATTTTCTTTCCTTGCCGAAATGGAGAGATGTTAACAGAGACCTCAGTGATGCCTTCAAGGAATATCAAATAAAGACCGCGCAGAGTTATAGTAATTGCATCACGCATGCGGTCTCAGGCGTGCAGGCTTTTTTGCAGATTTTGGTGCATGAGCAAACAGGCGGCGAATATGGTATTAGCAACCTTATAAAACAAGCGCAAGAAAAAGGTCTCATTCCGGAGGATAAATTTTCCAATGCCATTTTTAAAAACGTAGAAACAATTTTGATGGGTGAGAGAGGGAAAACTGGAGATGCTCATCCAAAGCAAGAATATGCGAATGAAAAGAACGCTCGTTTGGTCTTAAATTTGATTATGATATTCATCCAGCACTGTATTCAGAAATAACTATGTCACTAAAACAATTTACAACTGACTTTCGGGAATTAGCTCAAGATAGTTTTTTGAGAAGTGACGAGAAATACCATGTCTTTTTAAATTCATCAGACTGGAATTTATTCGGTAACAAAGACAAAGATTTGGTAGCACTGAGAGACATTTTGATTGATGACTACCAAAATTTTAAATATGACGAGGGCGAGGAGTACAAAGGAATCCCGACAGGACAAACATATTTGGACGAAGACGGTTATATCAAAAGTTTCGATTTAGTAACGGCCGAAGATCATCCTGGGAGGTTGAAATATAGAGTTTCAAATGACAATATTCTTATTTCAAGCTTGAGATTGGCAAAATCTCCCGCTTTGTATTTTGAAAAAGAATATTTGGCTGGTTATGTTTTTTCAAACGGCTTTTATATCTATAAAGTCAAAGAGGGATGGAACAAGAAATTTCTTTTGTATATTTTACGGACAAAACGATTAAAAAGTATTTTGGATAATAACATCTATAGGGGCATTGGAATTTCTGCATACAAAGATGATGATTTAAAGAAAATAAAAATTCCTCTAGTTTCAAAATCTACCCAAGACAAAATCGTTGCACGAATTGAGCCAATTGAGAAGAGGATTAAAGAGCTCAAAAATCAGATCACGCCGCCGCAGGAGGTTATCAATGAAGTTTTTGCACGAGAGTTTAAGTTTGATTTAAAGAAGTTTGAGGAACTAAAGAATATCAAGAATTATTATCTTGAGCTGTCTAAATTTGCGGACAATAGAGATATTCGGCAAAGCGTTAAATTTCACAGAGAAGCAGGGGCATTTGTGATAGATCAGTCGAAAAAAGTTACCAACAAAAAAATAAAGCATTTTTTGGCGGAGCCGATCGTGCTTGGTAAAGGCGTTTCGCCTTCAAATTATGACGAGAATGGTGACTACTTCTATGTTTCAATGGCGAATATCAAAAACTGGAAATTCGAAAGCGAAGATTCAAAATTAGTTTCAAACGAATATTCAAAAAAAAATCAGAACAAAACAGTTGCAAAAAACGATATTTTAATCGCCCGTTCCGGCGAGGGAACTATAGGGAAAGTCGCGCTAATTGACGATGAAGATTTGAAGGGAATTTTTGCCGATTTTACAATGCGAGTTAGATTGCAAAATTATGCCCCTTTGTTTGCTTATTATTATTTTAGAACTGAATATTTCCAGTATTTAGTCGAGGTGAATAAAAAAGGACTTGGAAACAATACCAACATTTTCCCGAGCCAGATTCAGGAATTTCCGATGATTGATGTTTCTCTCAAAAACCAGCAAAAAATTGTGGCCGAAATCAAGACGGAGCTGGACGCGCAGGAAGAAATGAACCGAAAAATTGAAACCGAGCGAAATAAAATAGATGAAATCATAGAAAAGCTGATCCAGCATGCGAGATATCAACCCACACCAGAACGGTTTTACAGCCCTTGACTTTGTGTAGTTAATCAGTATAATGATTAGACAATTGCTATGTCAGATCCATTTACAATTCGTATATTTGTTCCGGAGGGCGATCCGGAAGGGATTCGTATTATTGATCGCCTTAATTCGACAGGTACTTTTTTTGCATTTCCAAGAGCAAAATGGGCGCAAATGCGCAATCATGAAAAACTTAATCAAGCCGGAATTTATATTTTAAACGGTTATGCAAATCCGGACGATGAATTGCCGACTATTTATGTTGGTCAAGCAGATGTAGTTAAGAATAGAATTGAGCAGCATACGCGGAATAAAGATTTTTGGGACAAAGGAGTGGTGTTTGTTTCTTCAAACATGAATGTGACATACGCAAAGTGGCTTGAGTATGCCCTAGTTAAGCAAGCATCGGAGGCTGGACGGAGTATACTTGAAAATGGTAATAATCCGCAGGAGCCCAACATTTCTGAATCGGAAAAAGCGGACATGCAAGTTTTTCTAAAGGAAATCTATCAGACATTACCGCTCGTTGGTCTGAGTGCATTTGAGATACCTAAGACAGTTGCGAAGCCGGAGACAGTGCGCCAAGAACATGCCAGCGATAGAGATACGATTGTGGTTCCGGCTCAAGAGGATGGATTTAAGCGGGTATTCCTCGGAGAAAATGCGTGGTGGTCTGTTCGCATATCCGGCGGCATGCTTGATAAGATTCGATATATCGCAGCATATCAAGTCGCACCAATAAAAGCCATTACACATATTGCTCAAGTGAATCGTATTGAACCGTATGGTGAAGAGGGAAAATACAAATTAATCTTTACAGAGCCCGCAAGGCGTTTGGATAATCCAATTCCATTTGGCAATGCGCCACAGGGGATGATGCAAGGTCCAAAATACACGAATTTTGAAAAATTGAAGAAGGCAAAACAATTAACGGATCTTTTTTAAGTGTGTAGTGAATTTAACCCCGCACACTCATCCTTACAAACTCCAGTATTTAAGGATGAAAGTGGTCATACAGATTTTTGCACTGGATAGAGGGCCTTGCGCCGGATTCCGTGGCCTGCCCCCACACCAATTTTAGAAATATTGGTGTGGGGGCAGGCCGCGAGGCATTTGTGCTTATATATTTTTTCCGTGGATGATCATGTGAAATCTCTCCCACCCCCTCTAACTCCCCCTCGGGCAGGGGGAGAAATTTTATTGGGCAGGAGGGGAAAGTGATAACCGAATACTCGCCAAAAGATTTTAAAAATTTTTAATCCCACACCCCAAACTCCCAACCCCAAACCATCCTTAAATTCTCAAGTATTTAAGGATAAAAAATCTCCATTCTGCGATTCCCTCCTACGGCGGACAGGCGCGCGAATCGCAGAATGCCGCAGTGGACAGGCACACGTTAAGCGGGGTAGGCAGGAATCCAAAACGCGTCACCATTGGCGCGTTTGTGCATATACTTGACATTTTCCTTCATTTATGAAACAATGTCTTCAGGAGGAAAACAATGGAAAATCGTTCATTTTCATTTGATACATACCAGGCCACACATCCAAAGACCGATGCGGTGTGGAAAGCACTTTGCGCCGGCCCGCTTCGTGCGGCAATTCAAGCCACGTTGAAGCTGTTCGTCGAAGATGCTTGTCGGTTTTTTGTCATCCATGCGGGGCAAGTACAGACCCTATCGCATGATCAGCGCATTGAATTGTACTACCTTCATTACATTAGCCCTTTGTGTTCGCCGGGAAGCCTTCCAGATACCAAACCCCGCGAGGTATTCTCACGGGTACTCATTGCCGCGATTACTGAATTCGTGGATTTGGAATCCGGACGTACATTCCCCGGCGCCAAGAGTCGCAAAGTTACCTTAGGCGAAGTCCATGAAACAAGTTTCGGGGGTGATGCCTCGGGTGAGAATGGTATAAGGATTGTGGATGCGGAAATTGAATTACTGCGGCATGTGTGGGATGAACTCTGCCAGCTAAAGGAGGTATCGGATCTTGAGGATCGGACCGCAGGGGCGCCGGTTCTGAATTTTCCGTCGTCGTTGGATAGCGAATTCTGCGCGGAGGAGTTTTCCAGCGTGTGTATGGGTTCGTTCCTGCGTGTCCTTGTGGACAATATTCTCCACCTGTATGATTATTTCGGTGATCCGCAGTACGTGCGAGAAATGGCGGAGCAAGCGGCGCGCGAGGAAGCCAGATCTGGTAACTAGCCTATAAGGAGGGGTGCTCGACATTGCGCCGCACGACCCGGCATTTTGCCGTGGTCTTTTTTTGTAAAATGACCCAGAATTTCTTGACACCACCCCTCGCCGGGCGGGGGAGTGGGCGGATGTTCCACCCCCCCCCCAACACCAACTCATCCTTAAATTCTCAAGTATTTAAGGATGAAAGTGGTCATCAGATTTTTACATTGTATAGACGGCCTTGCGCCGGATTCCGTGGCAAGCCCCCACACCAATTTTAGAAATATTGGTGTGGGGACAGGCCGCGAGGCAGTTGTGCCTATACATTTTTTCCGTGGATGATTAGGATGGCATATAGTCCCGCGTACGACACTTTGTCTCGCGCGCTTGTTGGTATTTGATGGCGATGGTATACTATAGGTGTATATGGTAAAAAATCCCAAAATTAACGAGAAAAAGTACCGCAATGCCGTGCTTTTTTTCGCGAATAAGATTCGCAATGGTACACTGGGCAAACTGAAGCTGATGAAGCTTTTGTATTATCTTGATTTTGATTTTTTTGAGAAGTATGGCCGGTCGGTGACTGGAGACGAATATTTGCGTTTTGAAAATGGGCCGGTACCACGGATGGCCGAGAAGACATTAAAGCGGATGCGGGGCAAGGAAATAAAAATTGTGAACCGCAAGATGCAAAAAGGATATAATGATCAGCAGCACATTGAGCCGCTTATCACATTTGATCCAAGTTCTTTTTCACGAGAAGAAATTTTGATGATGGAAGAAATTGCTGATAAGTGGGAGAGGTTTACCGGAACGGAAATGAAAAGTGCGAGTCATGGTGAAGCGCCATGGATCGCCACAAAGCCGAACGATGTTATTGACTATAATCTTTCGTATTACCGCAATAAATATGCCGAGATGGAACGGCTTTAGTGTGGTATGGAAATTTCTCGGCACGATGCTATTGAAAAAGATTTTCGTGCGTTAAGACGTTCTGCCGCGCCGCAAGAATCGCTTGAGGCATGGGAACGCCTTTTTTGTTTAAAGGGGTTACGGGAAACGCCGGCAATTGACGCGTTCCCCGGGTTTGGCGGGCGGAAAATTTTCAAAGGGCGAGTGGTGCCGCTTAAAGAAAATGTGGGCAAGTCAAAAGGGTATAGGGTTATTTTTGAGATGGTTCATGAAAGTCATTGTATCATTTTGGTTTTTTCGCGACATGGCGTGTACCATACTGAAACGGAGCTAGTTGCGCTAATTAAAGAACGCCTTCATTAAAAGGGCGCTTGGGAGTGTTTACGGGAACTTGGTCAACGGGCAGGGGGAGAAATTTTAATGGGCAGGCGCTAGCCATCCTTCGACCGACGGTTGCTGTGGATAAGCAGATGTTGTACAATGCCACAATAAAAAATAAATGTGGATAGCTTTAATATGCACGATCTTTCCTGCGCGACCTGCGGCTCGCTTGCCGAGGGGTTTAAGTGCGCCGCGTGCGGAATTGAACAGGACGAGTTTGAGGCCGGGCATTTGTGCGGCGACGAGCACCTGATGCCGAAATGCTCGATCTGCAGCGAGGCCGAAACCGAATGCAATTGCGATAGTTTATAGGGCATAAAAACATATCCCCCTTATCGGGGGATATGTGTTTTTAATTTGTATGCTATAATACGCATATATGGGTATGGGATCCAAACTCTACGCTATCCAGAGTATCGCTCTGGCGGTGGGTATCATTATTGTTTTTAATCTTTTTGTTAATTTTGGCGTTCGGACGTTTTACGCGCCCCTGAAATACGAGCAATTTTGCGAGGAAGGGAAGGCCGCTCGGGCCTACTCCGAGCGTCAGTCCTGCGAGGGGGTGGGTGGATTTTGGTATGAGCCCGGCGCCAATCCCCATGGCAGTCCGTATCCGGCCCGTCCGGTCGCGGTCGGCGAGAAGTATGAGCCGCAAGGATGGTGCGATCCGAATTATCAGTGCAATAAAAATTTCCAGAACTCGAGCGAGTTATATAATCGCAATGTTTTTATTGTCCTGATCATTGCCGGGGTCTCAGCGCTGGCAATCGGACTTTTTATTAAGGCCGCGACCGCGGTGGCCACCGGATTTATTTTTGGCGGGGTAGTATCGCTTATTGTCGGCACGATTCGCTATTGGTCGGACATGCAGGAGTACTTGCGGTTTATTATTCTGGGAATCGCGCTGGTAATTCTCATCCTGGTTGGATGTCGGCGCCTTAAATCCGCGTAGGATTTATATGTCATCGCCGAAGTCCGTACCGCTAAGGGCGGAACGCCGCGAGCGAAAGAAAAAAATCAAAATGGTGATCCACGGCAAGGGAGTAAAAACGCAGCCGTCTTACGGAATTCCCCGCTGCGCGCGGCGCGTAAAGCGGAGTCGGATCTTAGCCGGGCCTTCTCGCTCGGTTTAGACGGACGTGTAATGCTTTTGGAGCTGGCACGTCCACTTTTTTATGGAGGGCAAGCCGATAATCTACGCCTCCGATATACTTGATCTTGACGTGTTTGAGCGGCTTTATCGCGAATACGGGCAGCGCCTCTACCGGTTTATCTGGCTGCGAGTCGGACAGCGCGAGGACGCGGAAGATATTCTCGCCACGGTATTTGTCCGGCTTTGGGAATTTTCGGAAAAATATCCCCAGACCCCCATTCGCTCGGTAAATGCCCTGCTTTATCGAATTGCGCGCAATGCCGTGATTGACGCGCGGCGCAAGCGCAAAATCCCGCTGCTGTCCATGGAAGAGTTGAGCGCCCAAGGAATGGAATTTGAGGACGCTGCCCAACCCGATCCGCGCGTCAGTTCGGAAATATCCTTGGTGCGGGAGGTGATGCGTTCACTTCAAAGCGCGGAATATGAAATTATCGAGCTGCGTTTTGTGGAGGGCTTCAAAGTCGCGGATATCGCCGCGCTTTACGGGATTTCCGAAAACAGCGCGGCCGTGCGCATTCATCGCGCCATGAAAGGTCTAAAGAAATTGATGAAAACCGGTTAGCTTACCTACTATGAACGAAGATCGAATCCAGCATCTTTTATCGCGGCTTGGTCAGGCGCGCCTGGACCAAGATACATCCGGGCGCATTTTTGGAGCGATCCGCCGGCGCTTGACCGTAAGGGAAACTTCCCCGCGATGGCGCGCCTGCGATTTTATGCCCGCGCTTTGTATGTTGCGGCGTTTTTCCTGTGTGGGAATTATACTGGTCGCGATTATCATTGCCGCGGGAGGCGGAACAATTGCCGCGGCGCAAGTCGCCATGCCCGGCCATCCTTTTTATGGACTTAAACTCGTAAGCGAGCGGGTTTTCGAGCAGTTGACCCCGGGCGGTGAAGCGCGCCTGAATCTGTATAATGATCTGGTCGCGCGCCGCGCGCAAGAGCTGGCTAGCTTAAAAGTTCAAGCGCTTATTCCGCGCGATGGTCAGACGGCTTTATTGCGCCAGGGCGTTAAAAAAACCGCCGCGCGGCTGACCCAAAATATCGCGAATCTAAGGCAGGATGTGAATAAAATTTCCGCGAGCCCAGCCGCGAAAAAGTCATTCCCGACCCTGCAAACCCTAAATACCCGCGTGGAGGTTTTGGAAACCGTGCTTAATGATCTTCAGGATACCGTGCCGCAAGATAGCCAGGCGGCGCAAACGGTGACCCAAGCGCAGCAGGCGGTTGAGGATTTGCAGGTGACGGTCAAGACCATCGTGGCTCCTTCTTCCCGGGCAGAGGCCGGCGCGGCCTTGGAGGAGGCCCAAGCCGTGCTGGCCGAGATCCGGCGGGCGGAAGATCATCTTTCCAGCATGGGAATTTCCTCCACAGTGGGCATTACCGAGGACCTAAGGACTATGAGCGCGATGCTGAAGGATACTGATTCGTTTTTAGCCCGTGAACAATACTCCGAGGCCTATATGCTGGCCAAGACCGCGACTCGGATGGGCGACAAGATCTTGCGCGCCCTTGGCGATCGCCTGATTAACCGAGTTAAGTGAGCTTACGGCAGCCGGCGCATTTGTCGTCTTCCAGTATTTCGGGTATACTGGGGGCATGAGATTTTTCAGGTTATTGCTTCCCAGCGTAGTCATTGTAATTGCCGCCTCCGGGGCTTACGCCGGAGCGCCGGATATTTTTATTATTTCTCCCGCGCCCGGCGAAGTGATTGTCGGCAGCCAGGCCGCGCTTAAAGTCGAACTTGCTCCGCGATTCACGCTGACCGATCCGGAATTATATCCGCGCCACGCGGATGGACAAGGGCATCTGCATATTTGGCTGGACACGCTTCCCCGCCATGATGACGCGGTATCCACGGTGCTTACCGATACTTCCGAGTATACTTTAAAGAATGTTGCGCCGGGCTTGCACACGATCTACGCTGAATTCTTTCGCAATGACCATGCCGCCTATGAACCGCGCGTGATTGGGAGCGTTGAATTTGAAAACACGGCGGAGGTGATTTTTCCAGCCGGAGGCGTAGCCGCGCCCGGAGTCGGCGCGCCAGCGAGCAGCAGCGGAATTTTTCTGCCGGCCGGACGTTCCAACGCGATTTTGAGCATTGCGCTAATTCTGGCGGCCCTCGGCATACTCTGGTATCTATTGGGACGGAAGCGGAAGTAGGATATGGCCATACCTTACGCGCGGGATTTGAATCGCGAACAATTAGCAGTGGTGCAAGGGGGCGACGGCCCCTGTTTGGTCTTGGCCGGAGCCGGAACCGGAAAGACGCGCACCATTACCTATCGGGTCGCGTATTTACTGGAGCAGGGGGTGGCGCCCGGGCGCATTCTGCTCGTAACTTTTACCAACAAAGCCGCGCGGGAAATGCTCCGCAGGGTGGAACTCTTGATGGGTGCCCGGCCGCAAGGGCTCTGGGGCGGGACCTTTCACCATGTGGGTCACGCGCTCCTGCGCCGTTACGGGTCGCGCATCGGAATTCCGCCGTCATTTACAATTTTGGACGCGGATGACAATGCCGAATTGCTGAAAGCCGTAATGGCGGCCAGCGGCCGCGGTAAAAAAAGTGATCAGTACTTTCCGGCGCCGGACGTGGTGGAAAATCTGATCAGTTTCGCGGCCAATAGCGGACGTCCGCTGCCGGAGCTTATTTTAGAGTGGCTGCCGCGGCATGCTGATAAAACTCCGGAACTGCTGCGTATCGCGGCCGCTTATGAGCAAAGAAAACGTGAGCGGAATGTCGTCAGTTTTGATGATCTCTTGGCTTTTTGGCTGCGCATTTTACGGGAGCGTCCGGAAGTGCGTGAAAAGCTGGGCGGAAAATTTGACTACATCTTAATTGATGAATATCAAGATACGAATCGCCTGCAAGGGATGATTGTGGAGGAATTGGCGCGGGGCGCGAAAAATGTTTTGGTCGTCGGCGATGACGCCCAGTCCATCTATGCTTTCCGCGCCGCCACGGTTGAAAATATTATGCGCTTTCCGGAGGTCTTTCCCGGAGCGCGAACCTTCCGGCTGGTGCAGAATTATCGTTCCACCCAGGCGATTTTGGATCTTGCCAATGCCGTAATTATTTGCAATCGCCGGCAGTTTGAAAAAGAACTGCGTACCGTGCGTGGCCGCGGATCTACACCGGAGCTCATCGGCTGCGCGGATAATCGCGAGGAAGCCCGATTTATTGTTGATCGCGTGCTGGAATTTCATAGTGAAGGCGAAACACTTTTGGAGAGCGCGGTATTATTCCGAGCCGCGTATCATGGCATGCAGATTGAACTGGAACTTCAAAAACGCGGCGTGCCCTACATTATTCGGGGCGGAATTCGGTTTTTTGAGCAGGCGCACATTAAGGATGTGGTGGCGTATTTGCGCGTGGTCGCCAATCCGCTAGACGAATTAGCGTGGCAGCGCATGCTTAAAATGGAAGAGGGGATCGGCGATAAAACGGCGGCAGTGATTGTAGAAAAGTTGATTCATAACGCCCCCCCGCCCCCTCTTACCTTAAGAGGGGGAGCGGCTGACAATCCTCCCCTTAAGATAAGGGGAGGTGCAGGAGGGGTTATGAAAAGCGAAGCAGGATTAGCAAAGGTGCTCCGGCGCGTGGATCACCTTAAGACCGTGCCGCAGGTTGATAAAATGATTTCGTATGTGCTGGAGGCGTTTTATGCGGATTATGCTCAAGCGCAGTTCGAAAATGCGACGGAGCGGCTGGAGGATCTTGAGCAACTGGCCTTGTTTGCGGCCTCCTATGAAAAATTGGAGGAATTTTTAGCCGATGCGACGCTTTCGGAAGGATTTCGCGGTGATCGCGCCGCGGCAACGCCGCAGGATGCGGATAAAGAATATCTGGTGCTCTCGACCATCCATCAGGCCAAAGGTCTGGAATGGAAAAATGTATTTGTGGTCGGACTGGTTGACGGACAATTTCCGCATCACAAATCCCGCGCGCGCCGCGAGGAGCTGGAAGAAGAACGCCGTTTATTTTATGTGGCGATTACCCGCGCGCGGGAGCGGCTCTACTTAACTTATCCGCTAACAAGCTTAGCGGCGCTGGGAACCGCGATACACCAGCCGTCGCTGTTTGTGCGCGAACTTGATCCGGAATTATATCAAGAGATCCGGAATGAGGAAACCGTGATTGAATATGCGGACTAAGCCAACCGTTTATCTTGACCATGCGGCGGCAACGCCGCTGGATCCGCGCGTGGCGGAAGCAATGGTGCCATACTTACGCGCAGAATATGGCAATCCATCCGCGCTTTACGCACTGGGACGTGCCGCACGCGAGGCAGTGGATAACGCGCGGGAGACCGTGGCGCGCATTTTGAATTGCCGCGCGGCGGAGATTGTATTTACCGGCAGTGGAACCGAGTCGGACAATTTGGCGGTGTTTGGCGTGGCAAAAAACTACGCACATAACTCACCCCATCCCTCCCTTACCTCCGACGCCCTGAAGGGTCGGAGTCCGACCGAAGCGTCGGACTTAGGGGAGGGGGCCGATACAAATACCCCCCTTAGGGTAAGGGGGGGCAGGGGGGTTACGAAGGGCCACCTTATCACCACCGCCATTGAACACCATGCCGTGCTCAATCCCTGCCGCGCGCTTGAAAAAGAGGACTATGCAGTAACTTATTTGAAAGTGGAACATGATGGATTGATAACCCCGGAGCAACTTAGAGCCGCAATTCGGCCGGACACCGTGTTAATCTCAATAATGTATGCAAATAACGAGATCGGCACCATTGAGCCAATCGCGGCGCTGACCCGCGCGGTACGGGCGTGGAAAAAAGAACACGGTAGAAAGGAAAACGACCCGCCGTTTTTTCACACGGACGCGTGTCAGGCCGCCGGATATCTGGACATGGATGTGGGGCGACTGGGTGTGGACTTGCTCACACTGAATGCCAGTAAAATCTACGGCCCAAAAGGTGTGGGAGCATTGTATGTGCGGCGAGGAATAAAATTGCAACCGTGCATTTACGGCGGCGGACAAGAGTTTGGGTTGCGCTCCGGCACAGAAAACGTGGCGGCGATTGTGGGGATGGGGAAGGCGCTGGAGTTGGTGGTGAGATTAAGAGACCAAGAGATTAAGAGATTAAGTGGGTTGCGGGATCGGTTGATTGCGGGGATTTTGGCGCGTGTGGAAGGTGCGGAATTGAATGGACACCCCACGCAACGCCTGCCCAATAATGTGAATATCTCAATTTCCGGCATTGAGGGCGAGGCCATGCTATTCTATTTGGATGAACATGGAATCTCGGCCGCTACCGGTTCGGCTTGCGAGTCCGCCGGTCCGGATCCATCGCATGTTGTTCAGGCGCTAGGAAAATCCCGCGACGCCGCGCGATCCAGTATTCGCTTTACCCTGGGGCGCGGGACAATGAAGGACGACGTTGAGTATGTGTTGGAGGTATTACCGGGAATAGTTCAAAAATTGCGCCACAAATAATTTGTAACGATTGTTCAACGGTCTCAACTGTGCGGGTTTGACGCGGTTTTTTTGTTATGATACATTAAAATCAGAAGGAAGTTCTTTCAATAAACCGAGGAGGCCAACATGAACAGTTGGGAAGTGGCACCAGTAGCCGTGCTTGCCAGCACGCTCGTAATTGTCGTGTTTCTGGCGGTCGGTATTGCCGCGTGGGAGGCGCATGGGTGGTGGGAACGTCGGAAACAGCGGCGTGCGGGATGGAACTGAATCTCGGAGGCGATCATGACTGAAAAACAATGGATGCGGGTACGCGGTCCGATCTTTCTCATGATGCTCGGCGGATTGATCTGGGGGATCATCAAGATCCAACTGGGTCCACATCGCGAGATCTTCCGGAGCTTTCTGTGGGAGACGATGGTTGTGTTAGCCCTGGTGTTCGCACTATTGAACGTTCCGTTAACCTTGCTCGCGTGGCACGAGGCAAAGCGGCGCACGGCGCGGCAAATTTAGCCATGTACCTTCGAACAGTCGGTTCTCTCGCGGAGCCGGCTCTTTTCTTTTTTTGTGAAATTTGGTAGTGTGTTGGCATAACCCCTCCTCGCCTCCCCTTACCTTAAGGGGAGGAAATTGTTAGAGTATGCAGCAGGTCTATGTAGTGCATTATCATGAAATCGCCTTAAAGGGCCGGAATCGGCCGGATTTTTTGCGGCAGCTGCAGGAAAATATTTGCCGGGCAACCGGGCTTCGGAAGGGGAGTGTGAAGATTGTGTCGGGGCGGCTACTGGTGCGACCCCCTCTTAATCTCCCCCTTGAAAAGGGGGAGAAAATTGTTCGCGCATTGCAACGGACGTTTGGGATTTCTTCGTTTTCACCGGCGGCGCTTGTTAAGGCGGAGTATGGAGAGATTGTGCAAGCAGTAAAAAGCTCCATAGTTCCAAGTATGGAACTTTTTACCAAGTGGAATACTTTTGCAATTAGAGCCACGCGCGGGGATAAAGAGTTTTCCCTGACCTCTAAGGAAATTGAAGTCAAGCTAGGAGATTTTGTGCGTGAAAAGTTTAAGAAAAAAGTGGATCTTGAAAGTCCGGATGTTACATTTTATGTTGAAGTTTTTTCCGCCAAAGGCGGATCCGCCTCGGGAGGACCCGGTGGCGCCGTGGTGTATACCGAAAAAATTCCTGGTCCGGGCGGTCTGCCGGTTGGCACGCAGGGAAAAGCGGCCGTGATGCTCTCGGGCGGCATTGATTCGCCAGTGGCCGCCTATCGCATATTAAAACGCGGCGCACCGATTGTGGGTGTGCATTTTCATAGTTACCCATTTACTTCTCGCGCTTCAATTGATAAAGTAAAAGAGCTGGCCGGAGTACTGGCGCGATATGGCGGCCCATTTAAATTGTTCCTGGTCCCGCTTACCGACGCGCAAAAAGCCGTAATACAGAATTGCGAGGAACGTTATCGCGTGCTGCTATATCGGCGGCTGATGGTGCGGATTGCGCAGGAACTGGCGCGCCACGAAGGCGCGCAAGCGTTGGTTACCGGGGAAGCGCTCGGGCAAGTCGCTTCGCAGACCATTGAAAACATCGGGGTAACGGACGCGGCCGCAACACTGCTCATCCTGCGCCCGCTTATCGGCTATGACAAAGAGGAAATCATCGCGGAGGCAAAACGCATCGGCACGTACGAAATTTCCATCCTGCCGCATGATGATTGCTGTACCATAATGATGCCGAAAAATCCCGCTACCCGGGCGCGGCTTTCGGATGTGGAGCGAGAAGAAGTAAAGTTGGAGGTGAGTCGTCTTATTGATAACGCATTAGAATGCGCAGAACTCATAACCCTCCCCAGCCCTCCCTTATCTTAAGGGAGGGAGACGATCGCGATCCCCCTCTTAAGGTACGAGGGGGTAGGGGGAGTTATGAATTAATATGTCAAATTTCTATATTGTTGCCACTCCCATCGGCAATCTTGAGGATATTACCTTGCGGGCGCTTCGCGTGCTTAAGGAAGTGGATTTTATCATTTGTGAAGACACGCGGGTAACCAGCAAATTACTGGCGCGTTATGAGATAAAAAAGCCGCTGGTCAGTTATTTTCAGCATAGTCAACTCTCGCGCGTGGATGAAATTATCGCCCGGCTTCGCCGGGGTGAAAATGCGGCGCTGGTTACCGATGCCGGAACGCCGGGAATTTCTGATCCGGGCGGCGTACTCATCAGGCAAATTAACCAATTAACTAATCAACTAATTAACATCGTTCCCATTCCCGGTCCCTCGGCATTGACGGCGGCGCTTTCCATCTCCGGTTTTCCCACGGACAAATTTTTATTCCTGGGTTTTCCGCCGCATAAAAAAGGACGGCAGAAGTTTTGGCAGCGCGTGGCAGAGAGTGAGGAAACCACAGTATTCTACGAATCCCCGCATCGCATCTTGAAGTCGCTCAATGAACTCAAAAATAACTTAATAACTCAATCACATAATAACCCGATCGTCGTCTGCCGCGAACTGACCAAGATGTTTGAATCCATATATCGTGGTACAATGGAAGAAGTGCTTGAAAAAGCACAGCGCGATCCGATAAAAGGGGAATATGTCGTTGTGATAGGTAAGTAGCAAATGAAAAAGCCGAGCAGGCGCCTGCTCGGCCCGGAGTTGGAGCGCTGTCGGTCGGGGGTACCAACCAACAGTCCCATGGATGCTCCGTCTCCTTAGGGACGTGTTTCGCCCGCGCGTCGTCATGGGGGCGACGGCCGCGCGTAACGCCACACGAACCCTATCGGAACAAGAGGGCCCGCAACTCGTACTGCGCCGGACGCCGTGGTGATGGCGAGGGGAGCGCGATCCACAGCGCCTCGGCAGCTAACGAGTTTTGGGCCCAAGGTAGAGGGCTGGTACTCCACCGGTTCAGGGTCGCCGGGGGTGGTTGGCGGCCTAGGGTACCGGCAGAGTACCAAGCCCGGCAGGAGATGGTGGTATCGCTCCACCGCATGTGGGATAGAATACCCACATTCTGCGTAACAGTCCCCTGAAAGTACTATACACACTAAATCATATGCTCAAAAAGTTGTCAAGTACAGGCAAGAAATTCTATATCACAACTCCAATTTACTACGTCAACGACGTGCCGCATATTGGGCATGCGTATACGACGATTGCGGCGGATGTGTTGGCGCGGTATTATCGGGCGCGCGGCGAGCCGGTGCGTTTTTTGTGCGGCACGGATGAGAACGCGCAGAAGAATGTGGAGGCGGCGTTGCGACACACCCCCTCTAACTCCCCCTCGGAAAGGGGGAGAAAACAATTTCCTCCCCTTTTGAAGGGGAGGTTAGGAGGGGTCCGTGAAGTTGTCCAGCAGTACGTTGATGAAATGTCGGCGAAGTGGCAGCGCACGTGGGACGAGCTCCAGATTTCCAATGACGATTTTATCCGCACTACCGAGCCGCGGCATGTAAAATATGTGG
This sequence comes from Candidatus Uhrbacteria bacterium, assembly GCA_016187515.1. Classification (GTDB taxonomy): domain Bacteria; phylum Patescibacteriota; class Patescibacteriia; order GWA2-47-26; family GWA2-47-26; genus JACPJN01. The sequence continues at coordinate 55,458 of JACPJN010000008.1, forward strand.
AGAAATTTTGGGGCCTGGTAAAAAAGGGCGATATTTATAAAGGCCAGTACGAGGGTCTGTATTGTACCGGTTGTGAAGCGTACAAAACCGAAACCGAACTTGTAAAAGGCAAGTGCCCGGATCATAATCGCGCGCCGGAAAAATTAAGCGAGGAAAATTATTTTTTCAAACTTTCCGCGTATCGCAAAAAATTGTTAGCGCATATTAAAAAGCATCCCGAATTTATTCAGCCCGAAGCGCGGCGCAATGAAGTAACGGCGTATATTCGCGACCACACGGCGGATTTCAGCATTTCGCGAAAAAATTTGGAGTGGGGGATTCCGGTTCCGGGCGATCCGTCGCAGACGATCTATGTCTGGTTTGACGCGCTGCTCAACTACATTAGTGCAGTAACTCCCTCACCCCCTCCTCAATCCTCCCCCATCAAGGGGGAGGAAGAAAAAGGAAGTTCCCCTCCCCTTGTGGGAGGGGTTAGGGGAGGGGTCAATGGTGAGGGGTGGTGGCCGGCGGATTTGCATCTGGTTGGCAAAGACATAATCAAATTTCACTGCGCCTACTGGCCGGCCATGCTAATGTCAGCCGGACTTCCGCTTCCACGAACAATTTTTGCGCATGGATTTTTCACCGTGGATGGCCAGAAAATGAGCAAAACCATCGGCAATGTTGTTGATCCGGTGGCAATGGCGAAAAAATATGGTAATGACGTTTTGCGTTATTATTTAATGCGTGAAATTCCGTTTGGCGGAGATGGAGATTTTTCCGAAGCGCGTTTACGGGAGCGCTACAATGGCGAGCTGGCCAACGGGCTTGGAAATTTGGTGGCGCGAGTATTGACGATGGTGGAGAAGTACAGTGAAGGTGTGGTTCATAACCCCTCCCAACCTCCCCTTACCTTAAGGGGAAGAGACGATCGCGTACCCCCTCTTAAGGTAAGAGGGGGCGAGGGGGAGTTATGGCAACAATACGAATCCCACATGGCACAATATCAGCTTGACCGCGCGCTAGACACGGTGTGGAAATTTATTAGCGCACTGGACGCTTTGATTGATCAGGAACAGCCGTGGAAATTGGCAAAACATGACAAAGAGCGCCTTAATATGGTATTATATACTTTAGCCGAGAATTTACGTCACATCGCTTGGATGCTCCTGCCTTTTATGCCGGAGACCGCGGGAAAGATCTTTGAACAACTTGGTGTGCCACGCGAGACCTCCGAACGCACGTATGAACAGGCAAAAGAATGGGGCGGCCTCAAATCCGGCACAAAAATCGAGCGAGGAGATTCCTTATTTCCACGATTAATATAATTCAATAAAACTCCTCCCCTTAAGATAAGGGGAGGTTGGGAGGGGTTATGACAATTGACATAACTCCCCCTGCCCCCTCTTACCTTAAGAGGGGGGATGCATTGGCAAATATGATCACCCCTTTTGACCTCATTCTCATTCTTATCGTGTTCTCCTTCGTCCTTTTCGGACTTTGGTTTGGTCTGATTCACGCCATTGGCGGACTGCTCGGTACGATTGTTGGCGCGGTGGTCGCTTCCAAATATTACCGAAAATGGGGAACCACCAATCTTGGACAAGTAGTTTCTTTTATCGTGCTGTTTACGTTAAGCAGTCGGCTGACCGGTTTTGTTTTTTATGGAATTGAAAAAGCGCTCAAGCTTGCCAATATCTTGCCTGGAATTAAAACCATCAATCGGTTGGCCGGCGGTATCCTTGGGCTGGTGGAGGGAGTAATTGTAGTGGGAGTGGCGCTGGCCTTTGCGACCCGTTTTCCTTTTCCGCTTTTAATCACCGCAGTCGGCCGTTCGGAAATGGCGCAATTTTTAATCGGAGTTGGCGCGTCCGTAATTCCATATTTCCCACGGTTACTAGAGCAGATTCAAGGAGCTTCCCGCGTCTTGCCCGAGTAAGCGGTTATGTTAATTGATTATCACGCCCATGTAAATTTTGGCGCATTTAAGGATGATGCGGAGGCGGTGATCAAACGCGCGCTTGACAGCGGCGTTTTTATGATTTTAGTGGGCACGCAGATTGACACGTCGCGGCGCGCGGTGGAGATGGCGTCTATGCACAAAACAGGCGTGTGGGCGTCGGTGGGATTGCATCCGATACATTTAGAAAAAACCGAGCGCGATGAGGAAGAGAGTCATTTTATTTCACGCGCCGAGGTGTTTGATCCGGCTGCCTACCGCGCGTTGGCACAGCACGAAAAAGTTGCCGCAATAGGGGAGTGTGGCCTTGATTATTGGCACATTGTAGATGCGCAGACCCCTCCTATCCTCCCCTTGGCAAGGGGAGGAAAAATTTCTCCCCCTCTTGGAGGGGGAGTGAGAGTGGGTCCGGAGTGGGTTCAGGAAGTCAAAGCGCGTCAGCACCGAACATTTCGCCAGCATCTTGATTTAGCCGACGAGCTGGATTTACCGCTAATTTTGCATTGCCGGGGGAGCGTGGGTGATCCAGAAGATGCCTACCGCGACATGCTGGTGATTTTGCGCGAGTACGTGGAAGGCGGAAAAATAAAACGGCGCGGCTCTATCCATTGTTTTGTGTCCACTTGGGACATCGCGCAAGATTTTCTGGGCCTGGGATTTCATATTGGATTTACCGGTGTAATTACATTTGTAAAAAGTGGCGTTGGCCCGTATGATGAGGTGGTACGCAATGTGCCACTTGAGCGCATTCTGGTGGAAACCGATTGTCCGTATCTTGCGCCAGTCCCGATGCGGGGAAAGCGCAATGAGCCGCTCTACGTCCGCTATGTGGCGGAAAAAGTGGCGGAGATCAAGGGGATGAATCGGATGGATGTGAAAAAGCAGTTGTTCGAGAATACGTTAAGAGTGTTCTATAAAATTTCCTCCCCTTAAGATAAGGGGAGGTCAGGAGGCGTTATGAAAAGTTCATAACTCACCCCAGCCCTCTCTTATCTTTCCGCCCGAGGCGGATCCGCCTCGGGCGGAAAGAGAGGGGGATTGATAAAAAAAAGCCGCCGGATCCGGAGGGGGGCGCTGCGCGGATTGACTCACGCGCATCCGAATCCGACGGCGGGGTGTAGAAGGAGCGGGGCGGGCTATTTGGCGGACGGGTCCGCGGGCGGCGACGCCTCCGGGTGTTCGATGCCCTCGATGATGTCGAGGAAGAGTTCGCACTGGACAAGCGCCGCTTTGCTCATTCGGAGATGCTCTGCGAGTTGTTCTGCATTCGGCCTCCGGATACAAAATTCGATTTCGATGCCGACTTGAGTGTGCAAGAGTTGCGCCATTGCATTGTAAAATGCCGGAGCATCACAACTCTCTTTCCACTCGGCATTGACCCTTCGCATCGCCGCGATGGCCCGCCGGCAGACCGTAGGTGAGAGACCGGTGAGTTGCTCGCCGAGTACTTGTATTTGTTTTTGTTTCATTGCCATTGCTGACATCCTCCTTTGTGGTATTGACAGTTGTGGTAGGTGCTGAATATAGGGTAACATAGAACATAAGCTATGTCAAGTGTATCCGTCATTATCCCGTGCTACAATGCCGAGCGCACGATTGAGCGGTGCTTGGAGTCAATTTTCGCGCAGACGTATCGGAATGTTCACATTGTCATTGTGAATGATGGTTCTACGGATGCCACACTTTCAGTAGTGCACGATACGATTTCACGATTGCGCAATCGTGAAATGCGTATCGAGGTGGTGTCGCAGGAAAATCGAGGGGCTAACGCGGCGAGAAATAGGGGATTTGCGGAATGTGTGACACATAACCCACCCCAACCCTCCCTTACCTTAAGGGAGGGGGAATCGTCCAGGGTTCCTCCCCTTAGGGTAAGGGGAGGTGAGGAAGGGTTACGAACCGCGCACTATGCGCTCTTCTGTGATGCGGATATTGTGCTCCGCCGCGACTGCCTTGAAAAAATGGTACGCGCGCTAGAGGAACACCCCGATGTATCATATGCTTACTCTTCATTTAAATTCGGATGGAAAACATTTAAGCTCTGGCCGTTTGATGCAGAGCGCTTGCATAAAATGCCATACATCCACACGACGTCGCTCATTCGCGCGGATCACTTTCCCGGTTGGGATGAATCCATAAAACGCCTGCAGGACTGGGACCTTTGGCTTACCATGCTTGAACAAGGACACACCGGCGTATGGATTCCCGAAGTGCTATTTCGCGTGATAAATACCAAAGGCACCATGAGCACGTGGCTGCCCTCATTTGCCTATAACATCCCCAAATGGCTGGGAATACAACCCAAGGCCGTAATGCTCTATAATGAGGCCGTGGCGCGTATAAAAGCGAAACATAACCTAAAATAGTCATTCCGAGCGGCGCGTAAGCGAAGCGAGGAATCTCTTACGCCTGCCATGGTGAAGAGATTGCCACGTCGCTCCGACTGAAACGTCGGAGCTCCTCGCAATGACTGATAGAAATATGCGGAAATACTGGACAATTTTTCGGGTGGTGCTGGAAAATAATCTGATGTATCGCGGGCACGCGTTTGTCTGGATGCTTTTTGATTTGCTTTGGATCGGGGTCTTCCCGTTTATCTGGTTTTTCATTATTAATGCGCAGGGCGGGGAAATTCAAGGGTGGAACAACTCCGCAATTATTGTGTACTACGTGTTTATGGCGGTTTTGAGCAACATTGTTTTAATGCATCCGGAAGCCCATATGGCGTATGAAATTTACGAAGGAAAATTTTCAAATTACGTGATAAAACCGCACAGTTATCTCCTCTATGTGTTTTTGCACGAAAGCGCCTATAAAATGGTGCGTTTTCTGGCGTTCATACCTTTTGCGGTGCCTTTGATTTGGGCAATACAGCACTTCGGCGGATCTGGCGCAGTGCTGCCGCAATTGCCGTTTATTATCCTGGCGACTTTGTTGGCGATGCCGATTTTTTTCCTGGTGGCGGCCATCATCGGTATGACATGTTTTTGGCTGGAGGACTCCTACGCCGCGCGCACCATCTTCTGGGCCTCCTCCGGACTTTTCGGCGGGCAATATGCGCCATTTGAGCTCATGCCGCCGATCTTGAATACTGTTGCGTCTGCGCTGCCCTTTAAATATGCGATTTATTTTCCTTTGCGGCTCATCAGTCAGCAAGTGCCGCGCGCGGAGATGCTGCGCGGCTTGGGAATACAGCTCGTATGGATTGCGGCACTTTTTGTTTTGAGTTCAATTATCTGGAAAAAAGGACTTAAGCGCTACAGCGCGGTAGGACGTTAGTGCTATGCGGCGATATTTTAGAATCTTGAAAGTACTGGTGCGGGTGTCGTTTATTCGCGATATCGTATTTCGCGGAGCATTTTATATTGATTTATTTCACGCGGTACTCTGGCTGGGATTGTTTTTCCTAGTGATTGAGGTATTTTTTTCGCATACCGAATCCATCGTGGGTTGGACCAAAGGTAATTTGATCGTCCTGCTCGGAATATGGTCGCTTTTGGATGATCTGGCCAGTGGAACATTCTGGGAAGGCGTGAAACGGATTCCCACGCTTGTGGCCGATGGAAATATGGACTTTATTCTGACCCGTCCCGTAGATTCACAGTTCCTTATCGCGGCAGAACGTTTTCGGTTTAGTCGGGTGATTCCGCTTATCGCCGATATTGCGCTGATTTCTTATGGGCTTTCAATTGGCAGTATTGGTTCATTATGGACGATCCTGTTGGGATTTCCCATTGTTATAATTGCCGGTTATCTGACCGTGTTATCCGTATTTTATCTGCTGCATACGCTGGGATTTTGGTTTTTACGCATTGATAACATTTGGGCGCTCTATGAGGGTATTGAAAATATCGGCAAGTACCCACTGGATGTGTTTGGGCGGCATATCAAACTGGTTTCGCTTACGGTAGTGCCGCTTACGGTCATGTTTACACTTCCGGCGGAAGCGCTTGTCGGATTTTTGTCCGGAGCAGAAGTAATCAACGCGCTGCTGGTGAGTGCCCTATTTTTATGGCTGACGCGGAAGTTTTATCAGTATTCGGTGCGGCGGTATAGCTCGGTGGCCTAGCACGCTTCTCCTCCCCTTAGGGTAAGGGGAGGTTGGCCTGCCTGCGCAGGCAGGGAGGGGTTACGAGATGTGCATGGCTCATAACCCACCCTACCCTCCCTTATCTTAAGGGAGGGGATCCATTGATTTGTGCACAACTGCAATGTATAATAAATGAATATGCTAATCATTGAAGTAAAAAATCTTACCAAGAAGTACGAATACTATAAAAAGGCCCCTGGGCTTTTGGCATCGGTAAAAAGTTTATTCCATCGCGAAAAACTTTATACGAAGGCCGTGGACAATATCTCGTTTTCCGTTGAAGAAGGAGAATTAGTCGGTTTTTTAGGTCCCAATGGCGCGGGAAAGACCACCACGCTCAAGATGCTCTCCGGAATTTTATATCCGACAAGCGGCGAAGCGCGCGTACTGGGTTACACGCCCTGGGAGCGCAAGAAACAGTATCAAAAGCAATTTGCCATTGTGATGGGACAGAAAAATCAGTTGTGGTGGGATTTGCCGGCGATGGACAGTTTTATTTTGAACAAGGAAATTTACGAGGTGCCTGATGCGCAATTCAAGCAGACGGTGGACGAACTGGCCGAACTTCTGGAAATTAAGGATATTCTTGACGTGCAAGTGCGCAAACTCTCGCTGGGCCAGCGCATGAAGTGTGAACTTATCGCGGCGTTGCTACATCAGCCAAAAGTGCTATTTTTGGATGAGCCGACCATTGGCCTGGACGTGGTGTCGCAGCAAAAAATGCGTGAGTTTATCAAAACGTACAATGAACAGAAAAAAACCACGATTTTGCTAACCTCGCATTATATGGAAGACGTGGAGGCGCTGTGCAAGCGGATTATTATTATTGATCACGGTCAAATTCTCTATGACGGCGCGCTTGCGGATCTGATGGAAAAGTATGTGGATCATAAAGTGCTGACGGTAACCTTTACCAAGGCGGTGGAGCGTGGCGATTTGGAAAAATATGGCGAGATTAAGGAGAGCGCGCCCTTTCGGGCGCTACTCCACATTCCAAAAACGGAGGTTAAAAAGTCCGCCGCCGCGATTCTGACCAAACTGCCGGTTGATGATATTTTGATTGACGAGGTGCCGGTGGAGGAGGTGATACGCAAGATTTTTACGGCACACAGATAGCCACGGATCGATGACCAGATTGCCACAGATCACGGATATGCGATTTCGTACTCTCGTTTTGATATTTCTTCTTGCCGAGCTTGTTTCATACACGGGATATTTTTTTCCAGCAATAAATACCGCGGGATTTTTTGTGACTGTGGCGGCGGCGTTGGTGCTATCGCTTAAGCGGCTGGAGTATGGATTGTATTTTGTATTGGCGGAATTGATTTTGGGAGGGAAAAGCGGAGCGCTGTTTTCTTTTGAATATGGGGGATTTTTTCTTTCGCTGCGCATGGCATTGTTTATCGTGATCATTGCAGTATGGTTTGCTAAAATGATCGGCCGCAAAAAGCTCACGATCGTGAGCTTTTTGCGGCAGCCATCTTTAAGATGGTGGGGCATTCTAGGTATCGCTGTGCTCTGGGGAATTATAGTTGGACTTGCGCGCGGCAATGATTTTGGCAATGTGTTCCTAGATGCGAATGGATATTTTTATGCCGCATTAATTTTGCCAGTGTGGTGGGCGCTTAAGGGTGCGAATTACGAATCCGTTGCGAATTCACGAATCTCGAATTCGGAGATTCGCAAATCCCAGTCGAATTCGCAATTCGCACCCCTCGGTACAGTGTTTTTTGCCGCCACCACCCTCCTCGCGCTGAAGACGCTTTTTGCGGTGTATCTTTTTACCCACGCCGGCAGTAATTTTATTGGCGCGAATTTGGCGCCGTTTTATCGGTGGATCAGGGATACCGGAGTAGGGGAGATTACTTGGCTGCCCGGAAATTTCGCAAGAGTGTTTTTCCAGAGTCAGATTTATAATGTGATGGCGTTTTTCGCGGTGCTGGTTATTCTGATGCGCACCCCCTCTCACTCCCCCTCGGAAAGGGGGAGAAATTGGTTGCAATTTCCTCCCCTTTTCAAGGGGAGGTTCGGAGGGGTCTTGATTCTCAATACCGCCGTCATCATTGTTTCCCTTTCCCGCAGTTTTTGGGTGGGGATGATCGCGGGATTGCTCGTGGTCGCGGTGGTCTCGGGCCGTATCGGACGGATACGGCATATCGGACGCCTGGTCGGCCTCCTTGCGGGTTCCGCGGTCGCGGCAGTACTGCTGCTTCTTGCCTTCGCCCGTTTTCCATTCCCCAAACCGGCCCCGGCGGATTTGGGAACCGCGGTCCAAAGCCGGCTGGAAGCCGGAGACGCCGGACAAAGCCGCTGGAATCTTTTGCCGGCAATGTGGAGTACCGTTCGTGAGCATCCAATCCTTGGCAGCGGATTTGGGCGCACGGTAACGTATATCTCGAATGATCCCAGAGTTCGTGAGGTTAGCCGTACCGGAGAATATACAACTTACGCTTTTGAATGGGGGTGGATTGACGTGTGGGTGAAGATGGGACTGATGGGACTTATAGGTCTTATCGGTCTTATGGGACGCATAGGAATTATGCTCTACCGTCGGGCAAAAACTGACCCTCGGGCCTTGGCTGCTCTTGCAGTTCTCGCTGTTCTTGCTTCAATCAATATATTTACCCCCTACTTAAATCACCCCTTGGGGCTGGGCATTTTAATCCTGCTTGCCGGGATAAGTATCGCTTGTCAGGAGAAGCGCCTTATGGTATCCTGAAAACGGCTATGGGAGCGCGTATATTGATTATCGCGACCACGATATTTACGTGGCTGCTGTGGGGATTTGTGCTGATCCGTTTTGAGCCATCGGCCGGCGCGCCCTGGTCGCTAATTTTATTTTATGGGACGCTGACCCTCGCGCTGTTTGGAACTTTTCTCAATATCGGAATGGCCTGGAATACTCGGAATCTTGGACGCCTCCCACTCGGCGGCGAAACCGGAATCATTATTCGGCACGCGGTATTGCTGACGTTATTTATTCTGGTCATTTTAAATCTGGCGGCAATCCGTCTGCTGCGCGTCTGGAGCGTAATTCCGCTCGCGCTCTTGGTTATCCTGATTGAATTTTTTCTTGACTCGCTTATCCGACGCGGCGCCCGCTAGCCCGACCTATACTATATTCGTGGTCATTCGTCAGGCCGCCTGGTAAGCGCCTCGCCGGAATACTGCGGTTTTGGCGGCCGTCTATTCGTGGATATTCGTGTAAACTGCGCAGGAGTTAATTCTTCAACACTCTCATCCTATGCGACAATCTTTGCTTTTCGGAAAAACCCTGCGCGAGCTTCAAAGCGATGAGGTTAGCGTGAACGCGAAGCTGCTGCTGCGCGGCGGTTTTATTGACAAACTCATGTCCGGCAGTTATACCTATCTTCCTTTGGGGCTGGCGGTTTTGCAAAACATCGCGGCGCTTATCCGCCAAGAGATGAACGCGATCGGCGGACAGGAGGTCTTAATGCCGGCGCTGCATCCCAAGGAGGCCTGGGAACAAACCGGACGCTGGAAAGATCCCGGGCGCGAGGTGATGTTCCAGTTTTCCGGGCGCGGCGATCGCCAGTACGGTTTGGGCTGGACCCACGAGGAGATTATTACTCCGCTCGCCAAAAAATTCGTTTCCTCGTATAAGGACTTGCCGCTTAAGCTCTACCAGATCCAGACGAAATTTCGCGATGAGCCGCGCGCGAAATCCGGCCTGCTGCGGGGACGCGAATTTATGATGAAAGATCTTTATAGTTTCCACGGGAGCGAAACGGATCTGGATGAGTTTTATGAAAGGGCCAAGGGCGCGTATTTAAAAATTTTTAAGCGCGCGGGTCTGGAGGCGATTTTAACGGAAGCGTCCGGGGGCGCCTTTAGCCAGTATTCGCACGAGTTTCAGGTGGCCACCCCGGCGGGTGAGGATATTGTTATCACTTGCGCCGGCTGCGATTATGCTCAAAATCGAGAAATCGCGAAACAGAAATCCGGTGATGCTTGTACGCGCTGTAAAGGCGAGATCCAGGCGCAGCGCGCCATTGAAGTCGGTAATATCTTCAAATTAAAAACGCGTTTTACCGAGGCCGTTCGTTTTACTTATCGCGGCGAAGACGGAACGAGCAATCCGGTGCTGATGGGCTGCTACGGAATCGGGCTGGGCCGGGTTATGGGCGCGATCGTCGAGGTACATCATGATGAGCGCGGCATCCTCTGGCCAGAGGCGGTCGCGCCATTTTCGGCGCACCTCCTGCGTCTGCAGCGCGACCGGCGCCTCGGTAAGACCGCGGACGCACTGTACGCGTCTTTACAAAAATCCGGGTTTAGCGTATTGTACGATGATCGCGAGGAATCCTCGATTGGCGAAAAACTCGCTGACGCGGATTTAATCGGTATTCCGCTGCGCCTGGTAATCAGCGAAAAAACGCTTGAAAAAAATCAAATCGAAGTGAAGCTGCGCGGCGAGCCGGCGGCGGCGCTGATGCCGGAAAAAGATTTAATCAAATATCTTAAAACGGTTTTGGGCAGGGTTTGAGCGCTATGCCCTTCACTACGGGGTTCTACTACCGGATATGCTGGAGAAAATTTTCGGACATTTTTCCAAAGATGTCGGCATTGACTTGGGGACCGCCAATACCCTGGTGTACGTGCGCGATGCCGGGATTGTGATCAATGAACCCACGGTGGTCTCCATCAATACCCGCACGGATCAATTGGTGGCGGTCGGCTGCGCCGCGCGCGACATGATCGGCAAGACCCCGTCCTATATTACCACCACCCGTCCGCTGATCAAGGGAATTATTTCGGATTTCGAAGTTACCGAAAAGATGCTGCGGCATTTCATCGAAAAGATTCACGCGGATACGATGGCGTGGTATCCGCGCCCGCGCGTGGTCATCGGCGTGCCGCTGGACTTGACCGAAGTTGAACGCAAGGCCGTTGAAGACGCCGTGCTTTCCGCCGGAGCCCGGGCCGTTTATTTGGTTGAAGAACCCATGGCCGGCGCGATCGGCGCGCGCTTGCCGATTAAAGAAGCCGTGGGGACCATGCTGATCGACATCGGCGGGGGCGTTACGGAAATCGCGGTGCTCTCGCTTAGCGGAGCGGTAAATTGGCGCGTGATACCGATTGCCGGAAGCGAATTAAATCGCAGCATTATTCAGTATGCCCGGGATATGTTCAACCTGCTCCTGGGGGAGCGCACCGCCGAGGAAATGAAAATTCGCATTGGTTCCGCGATTGAGCTGGCTACACCGCTCGAGGGTCCGATGCGCGGGCGCGACCTGTTAACCGGACTGCCGAAAGAAATTATGGTAACCGACAGCCAGATTCGCGAGGCAATTTCGCGGTCGGTAAAACAGATTATTGAAAGCGTAAAACTTACCCTCGAGACCACCCCGCCGGAACTCGTTGCCGATATTTATGAACGCGGGATTGTCATGATGGGCGGGGGCGCGCTATTGCGCGGTCTGGATAAATTAATCGCCAAAGCGACCGAGATTCCGGTGCGCGTGGCGGATGATCCGCTTACTTGCGTAGTGCGGGGAACCGGGGTTATTCTTGAGGATGACCTATTGCTGCATGAGATCGCGCTGCCCTCTCCTTCCACGGCCGGTATAATGCGCTAACATAATATTTGCCAGAGGTCTATATGCGCGGGTACGCGCGGGCGACGCGAGCAGTAATCCTTTTTTGTATCGGCCTCCTCGCGATTTTTGGGTTGGGCCGATTGCGCGCGGAAAATTATCCGCTCGCGTTTTTACGCCGCGTAGTTGATCCCGGCGCTACTTTGGCGCTGCAGCTGAAACAGCGGGTGTTTACCGGCCTGCGAGCGCTTACTGCCGGACCGCGGCTGCAGGGCGAAATAGATCTTTTGCGGCGTGAATTTGCGCAGGTCGCCCAAGAAAACGCCCGCCTCTTGGAGCTTCGCGAGGAAAATGCTCGTCTGCGCCGCGTACTCGATTTCCGCGAGAAAAATGAATTGCGCGTTAGTATCGCCCGGGTGGTGGGAAAAACGTCGGTCGGCGGAACAACGTTTTTTACCCTTAATCAAGGCGCGGATGACGGGATTGCCCCGGGTTTCGCGGTTCTCGCGGATCAGGTCTTTGTCGGCAAAATTGTCAAAGTGAATTCGCGCTGGAGTATTGCCGCGCCGCTTACCGCTCCCGGAATCCGCACCGCCGCGACGCTTTCGGGCCATGAAAAGAACGCCGGAATTTTGGAGGGTGAACTTAATCTCGGCGCGGTCCTGCGCTTTATTCCCAAGGATGTAACGGTGCGCGAGGGCACGCCGATTATGAGCTCCGGACTGGAAGAAAACGTTCCGCGCGGCCTGCTGATTGGGCTCGTGGAGCGCGTTCTGTCTCAAGAGCAGGATCTTTTTCAAACTGCTTATCTCAAAGTCCCGCTGCGCCTGGAAGACGCCGCGCTGGTTAGTGTGATTATCGCGCCGGCCGCCTCGCTATAGAACTCCGGTGAATTATTAATTATTCAATTATGCGAACTGTTCTCCGGCGCGCCGTATCCGGCCTCGGGCTCTTAATTATCGCCGGGGCCGTTTTAGCTCTGCTTAACAATCCGTACCTGAACGTCCCCGTGCTGTCGCTTATCGTGGTGCGGCTGATTGCCTCGCGATATTTCGCCCGCGTTTGGGCAATTTTGGTTGGCCTTATCGTGGAGATAAACTCGCCGTTTCCCGGACTGGTCTACGGAGTCAGCGTTCTTGCGGCCTACTTTTTCCTGGAAATATACGCGCTCCATTTCGTAAGCCGGCAGACCTTTCTGGGCGTCCTCATTTGCGGTTTGCTGACAGCAGCGGTCGCGGAAGCAACTATGCTGCTGCTGATATTTTTGAAAATCGGATCGCCCGCCGGATGGATTCCTCATCTGGATTGGGCGTATGGGATTTCCGCGCTTCGGCAGGGCGCGCTGACCTCCGGCGCGGCGGCGGTCATCGCGGTTTTTGGCATTCGCCGGTATTCTCCGCGTTTGCGGGGCACGGTGATTGCCAGTAGATAAAAATGGATTTAGCCATCCTGCAATTCCGCAGAATCGCAGACACCATAACCCCCTCTAACTCCCCCTTATCTTAAGGGGGAGAAAGTTGAGAACAATATGTTTAAAGATCGCAAAGAGGCAGGGGAAAAGTTGGCGCAGGCGCTTGTAAAATATAAAAATGCGCCGGAAACGATCGTGCTCGCTTTGCCGCGCGGAGGCGTGGTGGTGGGCTTTGAAGTGGCGCGCGCGCTGCGGCTTCCGCTGGATATTGTCGTGCCTCGGAAAATCGGCGCGCCGGGAAATCCGGAATATGCGATTGGCGCGATTACGGAGACCGGGGATGCCATGATGAATGATGAAGAAGTGCGGCAGGTTGATAAAGAATGGCTTAAGCAAGAGATGGAAAAAGAAAAAAAGGAAGCGGAGCGGCGATTAACTGCCTATCGTGCCGGATCACCGCCAAGAATTGAAGGTAAAACCGTGATTATCGTTGATGACGGGATGGCGACCGGGTACACGATGCGCGCTGCCGTGGCCTCGGTCCGCGCGCGAAAAGCCGCGAAAATCATTGTGGCGATTCCGCACGGCGCGGGCGACTCAATTGAACAAATCCGCCGCGAAGTGGATGAGGTGGCGGCGCTGGAAATCCCGGCGGTTTACTTTGCCGTGGGCGCGCACTACGAAGAATTTCCGCAGATCAGCGATGCGGAGGTGATCAGTTTGCTGCGCGCCTCTCAAACCATCGAATCGCCCAAGTAAGCAATATACGCAGGCCGTATGCAAAAAAATGATCCCTTCTCCATTCATGAAGATGATATTCGCGATCGCCTCTTGCGCAAAGAAGGTCCTTCTTTGCGCTGGGTCGAGGATACGGCTGGGCCGGGAGTCGAGGGAGTCGCGTATTTACATGCCGCCTTGCGCTTGAAACGCGCGCGGCTGGCTTTTATCATCTTCATCATCGGACTGACTTTTCTTTTTGGCCGCAGCGCGAAGCTGCAAATTATCGATCATGCGCAATACAAGCTGGCGGCGGAAACCAATCGCCTCCGCGTAACCCGCGTGCGCGCGCCGCGCGGTCCGATTGTGGATCGCCGCGGCGTTCCGCTGACTAAAAACATCCCGCGTTTTCAATTGGTATTAAATCCCTTGGATTTCCAGCAGTCCGCCTCCGCGCGCGATCAAGCGCTGGCGGAACTGGCGGCCACGGTTGGGATCGCCCTGGACGAACTTAAGGCCGCGGCCACGATTGTCCGACTGCCCGTGGCGCCGTTTATTTTGCGCTCCAATCTGACGCTGGAAGAGGCCTACCCCTTACTGTTAAAGACCCAGGCGATCCCCGGGGTTTTTCTGGAATCAATTTCCGTGCGCCAATATCCGGACGGCCCGACCTTCGCGCATTTGCTTGGCTATTTGGGAAGCATTCCTAAGGAGGAGGCGGAGAATTATTTCGCGCGCGGCTATGGCGCGGATGCGCTCGTGGGCATCAGCGGGCTGGAGGCCGCTTTTGAGGAACAGTTGCGCGGCCGGGACGGACGCCGTTACGCGGAAGTTAACGCGGCCGGTCAAATTCAGCAGACGGTCGCGGTTGAAGATGCCGCTCCTGGCGCAACTTTGAAGCTGACCATTGACGCTGACCTTCAGCGCGCAGTACAGACCGCCCTGGAGCGCGCGCTTACCTCCGCGCGCGCCTCGCGCGGCGCGGTAATCGTAATTGCGCCCGGCACCGGCGCGATCCTGGCCATGGTTTCCCTGCCCGCCTTTGACAATAACTTATTTACGCTCCGCGGGAGCGAGCGCGCCGAAATTGCCGCGCTTTTTGAAAATCCGGACCACCCGCTTTTCTCCCGCGCCATCGCCGGAACCTACCCCTCTGGTTCAACCATCAAACCGGTCGTGGCCGCCGGGGCGCTAAAGGCCGGAGTAATTAACCGTAATACCGCGTTTCTTTCGGCCGGCGGATTACGGGTGGGGCAATGGTTTTTTCCGGACTGGAAAGCCGGCGGACATGGGCTGACTAATGTAGTGCGCGCCATCGCGGAATCCATCAACACTTTTTTCTACATTATCGCGGGCGGGTATGGTGAAATTGACGGCCTGGGAATTGAGCGTCTGGCGGCCGCCCTGCGTGAATTTGGGTTTGGAGAGCGCGCCGGAATTGAATTGCCGGGCGAGGCCGCCGGGCTGGTTCCGGATCCGGCTTGGAAAAATAGCGTAAAGCAGGAGGCGTGGTATATTGGAGATACTTACCACACGGCGATTGGACAAGGCGATATTCTCGTTACCCCGCTTCAAATCGCGCGAATGACCGCGTATTTCGCGTCGAGCGGAAAGTGGACTACGCCGCATGTTGTCATGAATAATGAATTAGGAATTATGAATCATGATGATGCTGGGCCGAATATTGACCCGGCGCATATCGCCACCATCCGCGAAGGCATGCGTCAAACCGTGCTTTACGGCAGCGCGCGATCGCTCCAGGCGCTTCCCGAAACCAGCGCCGGCAAAACCGGGACCGCGCAATGGTCCTCCACGGAAAAGCCCCATGCCTGGTTTACTGGTTGGATGCCTTTTGAGAACCCGGAAATCGTGATAACCGCGCTTATTGAAGCCGGCGGCGAGGGATCAACCAGCGCCGCGCCGGTGGCCAAAGAAATTATGTCCTGGTGGCTCAACAACCGAATGAAGAATGTAGAATGAAGAACGCGAAATTTGACGTTTTTAAGGGCATTTGTTATGGTAAATCTATTCACCAGTCGTGATAATAAATCCTAAATTTCAACTATGGCCTCCGAACCGGTACAAGTAACCCAAGAAGGACTTGAGAAACTCAAGCAAGAATTACAGTATTTAAAATCCGTCAAGCGCAAGGAGATTGCCGAGCGCCTGGAAGCCGCCAAAGCCCTGGGCGATCTTTCGGAAAACGCGGATTACCAGCAAGCGAAAGAGGATAGCGCCTGGACCGAGGGGCGCGTAAACGAGCTTGGCGGCCTGATCAGCCGCGCGGTGATTGCCGGCGCGCCAACTGCCGGAATTGTCTCAATCGGTTCAACCGTGACGGTCTCTTCCGGGGCGCAAAATCGCGTGTTCACTATTGTGGGCGCGACCGAGGCGGATCCTTCGCACGGGAAAATTTCCGCTGACTCGCCCATCGGCGCGGCGCTGTTGGGTTTCAAAGAGGGGGAGGATGTCCTCATCAACACCCCCGCCGGCGCGGTGCGGTATAAGGTGGTGAAGATTGAATAAAACACAAGCTCTTATCAAATCCTCGAAAATCGTGTACAATTTGGGCAGGGTTTTGACCGCATTGCTCCCACCCCTCCCTCCCACCCCCTCTTTATCTCCCCCTCGGGCATGGGGAGAAATTCATCGGGCAGGGGAGGAAAAATTACTTCTCCCCCTTACCAAGGGGGAGTTAGAGGGGGTCTTCAGGATTCGTGCGCCATTCGTCTCTCATTCGTGAGTTATTTGTGATATATGGAACTTCCAAAGGAATACGCCTCGCGGCTGGAGCGGCTAAACGCGCTACGTGCGCAAGGCATCGATCCGTATCCGGCAAATGTGGAACGCAGTCATACGATTGCGGATTTTTTGGCAAAATTTGATAACCTTGCCAAACATACCACGAGTGTAAACCTGGTCGGCCGGGTGCGTTCCTTGCGTCCGCATGGCGGATCCGCGTTCGCGCATATTGAAGACGGAACCGGCCGCGTTCAGCTTTTTATAAAAAAAGATGGGCTGGGCGATACCGCGTTTGCGGCGCTCATGGACACCCTTGACGTGGGTGATTTTATCGCGGCCTCGGGCGCGCCATATACGACTAAACGCGGCGAGAAAAGTTTGCAGGCGGCCCACGCGCATATTATCGCCAAAACGCTTTTGCCGCTCCCGGAAAAATGGCATGGACTTTCGGATGTCGAGATGCGCTATCGCAAACGCTATCTGGATTTGATAATGAACGAGCATGTGCGGGAAACCTTTATTTTGCGTTCACGGCTTATTGGCAAATTACGGCCATTTATGGACGCGCGCAATTATCTGGAGGTGCAAACCCCGATACTCCAGCCAATTTACGGCGGCGGTTTTGCCAAACCGTTTATTACACACCACCACGCGCTGGGCATGGATATGTATTTGCGCATTTCCAATGAGATGTATCTGAAGCGGCTCATTGTCGGAGGGTTTGAGCGCGTCTATGAAGTGTCCACGGATTTTAGAAATGAAGGAATTGACCATAATCATAATCCGGAATTCACCATTATGGAGGCCATGACTGCTTATGAAAATTATTTTTATGGCATGCAGCTCATTGAGGAGTTAACCGCATATCTTGCGCAAGAAGCGCTCGGTACTACCGAAATTACATACGCGGGCCGGAAAATCGAACTGAAGGCGCCGTGGAGACGCCTGACTATGGTGGAAGCCATTCAAAATGTGCTCAAGATTGATGTGCTCAAAATGGATGTCGCCGCATTGACTGCCGAGTGTAAACGACAAAAAATCGCGTCAGAAAATATTAAGACACGGCAGAAGTGGGGAGAACTGGTGGCCTTACTCTTTGAGGAGCAAGTCGAGCCGACGCTTATCCAGCCGACTTTTATTTATAACTTTCCAACCGAAATTACACCGCTCGCAAAAAAATGTCCAAACGATCCGCGCTTTACCGAAAGTTTTGAGCAATACATTAATGGTTGGGAAATCGGAAATAATTATACCGAGATAAATGATCCGCAGGATTTGCAAAAACGATTCATTGAGGAGAGGAAGCGCGAAAAAGGCGGATTTGGCGAGGCACATCAAACCGACGAGGATTATGTGGAAGCAATTATGCATGGCCTGCCGCCCACTGTTGGCATTGCGACCAGTATTGATCGGCTAGTGATGCTTTTTACCGGCGCGCATAACATTAAGGAAGTGATATTATTTCCAACTTTGCGGCCGGAAAAATAGTATGAAAAGCGTGGTAGTTTTTGGAGTGTTTGATTTATTGCACCCCGGGCATTTGTACTTTCTGCGCGAAGCACGGAAACGCGGCGATCAGCTGACCGTGGTAGTAGCGCGCGACGCGCGCGTAAAATTTGAAAAAAAACGAGCGTCATTTTTCAATGAGCGCGAGCGGTTGCAAATGATCTCGGCGCTGCGGTATGTGGATCAGGCCATGCTCGGGGACAGAGCGGGGGAGTGGAAGGTGCTAAAAAAACTTCGGCCGGATATAGTATGCATCGGGCATGATCAAAAAGCAGAATGGATAAAAAGGTGCATTTTGAAAACGTTGCCTAAGGTTATACGGATCAAACCGTATAAGTCATCACGATACAAATCAAACAATCTGCGCTAATCTGCTTAACATCTGCGTTGATCTAGCTAATTAAAAAAAGCCCATCTCATGTCGCCCTTTGTGTTTCGTGATCAAAGGGTCCTGGAATCTCTCGAGTTGATTCCGGGCGGCGTACATGAAACGGGCTATGCGAGTGTATGCGAGGCGCTGTGGCACAATGGCACCTTACGGTCTTCGCGCACATCGTGCGCGAAACACAGTCCCTGCCTGGGGAATTGCCTCGCTAGACGCTATCTTCTCCTTTCTCCCCGTTTTAGCGGGGTTCGAACCGTTGATCGACTCTCGCACCGCCCAAAGGCAGCCCAAGCGCCGAAGAAGAACAATGTGCCACTCGCAGGCCTATATTGGCCCGGAACCGCGCAGGGTGCTACCCCGACACGATTAGTGGCAACCAGATACCCTTACGTTCTCGGTAAAGAACGATTGGTTCCACCTAGCGAAGGTGGCTGGTCCCGCCTAGCGCCTAGGATGGCTTTTAGCGCCTTAAACAACCCCGCCGGGTTACCGCCTGACGGCCATCCGGAAACACTTTTTACTGGCTACATAATAGCATATCCGACAAAACTTGTCAAGCCCCCCTATTTTGTGGCATAATAAAGTCAAATTTCCCTCCCTTAAGGTAAGGGAGGGCGAGGGTGGGTTATGTCGATTCGTAACCCCTCTAACTCCCCCTTACCCTAAGGGGGAGAAAAAGTTGGATTATGCCGACATTTCAAGATCTCCTTAAAGAAATTGACCAGCTTTTGGGCGCTTATAAGGCGCGTCGTCCGCTTTCTCCGGAGGATCAAGCGGCGCGGTACGAAAAGTTGCGGTTGGAGTGGACATACCATTCCAATGCAATTGAAGGAAACTCGCTGACCTTAAGCGAGACACAGTTTTATTTGCGCGAAGGGCTTACTTCCGAAGGCAAGCCGTTTGCCGATTATGTGGCGGCAAAAAATCATGCGGAAGCAATTGACTGGCTTTTTGATTATGCCAGAGGGCGCAAGCCGATCACCGCGGGCTTTATCAAAGATCTAAACGCACTTCTCCATAAAGGCATCACTACTCAATCCGCGCTAGGCGGAGGTGGACAGCGGATTGCGCGTGAAATTAGCCCGGGCGCCTACAAAATACGACCAAATCACGTGTTGACACTTTCTGGCGAGATTCATTACTATGTTGACCCGCTGCAAGTACCAGGCGAGATGGAAAAATTGGTGCAGATGATTCAAACGGAGGAAGGTAAAACGCACCCGGTTGAACTTGCCGCGGCAGCTCATTATGATTTTACGCGTATTCATCCCTTTGACGATTGCAACGGCCGCGGCGCGCGTTTGCTTTTAAATTTAATTTTAATGCGCGCTGGTTTTCCGCCGATTGTGATAAAAATTGAAGAACGGCGGCGATACATTGAAGCATTGGAAACTGGCGACAAAGGCAATCGCGAGCCATTCTATGTATTTGTGGCAGAGCATGTACGGCAATCATTACAATAATTCATTCGTAATTCGTGAGTTATTCGTCCTGAATTCGTGAACTATTTGTGCGTTAGTATGCTGGACATCAAATTCATCCGTGAAAATCCCGAGCTGGTAAAGCGCGTGGCGCGCGGCAAGCGCGCGGAGGTTGATATTGATAAGCTTTTAAAATTGGATGAGCGGCGGCGGGAGCATTTGCATAAGACCGAGATGTTAAAGGCAAAACATAATACGCAGTCAAAGGGGCGCAAGGAGAAACCAACGCGCGAAGAAATTGGCGAGCTGCGTAAGCAAGCGGAAGAGATAAGAATTGCGGAGCATGCCCAGAGCACACTGCAAGAGGAGTATGATCGCCTATTGTGGACAGTGCCGAATATTGTGCACGATAGCGTGCCAGACGGTAAAGGCGAGGCGGAAAATAAAGTGGTACGTAAAGTCGGAAAACCGCCAAAATTTGCGTTTCAACCAAAAGAACACTGGGAATTGGGCGCCGCGCTTGGAATTCTGGATTTTGACCGCGCCTCCAAAGTCAGCGGTTCGCGATTTGCATATGTAAAAGGCAAAGCTGCGCTGTTGCAATTTGCACTAATCAACTTTGCGCTTTCCACGCTTACGAATGAAAAAACGCTATCCAAAATTGCCAAGGATGCAAAACTCAAGGTCGTAACTAAGCCATTTGTGCCGGTGATTCCACCGGTCATGATGCGGCCGGAGGTGATGCACAAAATGGCGCGCTTGGAGCCGCGCGAGGAACGGTATCATATCCCCTCTGATGATTTGTATTTAGTGGGGAGCGCGGAACATACGCTTGGCCCGCTGCACATGAATGAAATTTTAAATGCCGAGGATTTGCCAATTCGTTACGTGGGCTACTCCACCAGTTTTCGCCGCGAAGCCGGAACCTACGGAAAAGACACCAAGGGAATTATACGCGTGCATCAATTTGACAAAGTGGAGATGGAGTCGTTTGCCGCTCCGGAGCAGGGGATCGCGGAACAGGATTTTATGATTGCCATCCAGGAGTATTTAATGCGGGAACTTGGAATTCCATACCAAGTCGTGTTTAAGTGCGTGGGTGACATGGGCGCGCCGGATTTTCGCGAGTACGATATTGAGGCCTGGATGCCGGGACAAGGAAAATACCGCGAAACGCATACCGCGGATTATATGACGGACTACCAGGCCCGGAGATTGAATACAAAATACCGGTGCGCGACCCCTCCTAACCTCCCCTTCAAAAGGGGAGGAAACGAAACGGTTTCTCCCCCTCTCGGAGGGGGAGTTAGAGGGGGTCTTGTCCACACCCTCGACGCTACCGCGCTGGCCATTTCACGCACCCTGGTTGCGATCATGGAAAATTATCAGCAGCAGGATGGTTCCCTGCGAGTTCCCAAAGTTTTACAGAAATTTTGCGGCTTTAAAACTATTCCTTGAGCATGCCGGAAATACTGATTCAAAATCGCAGTGCTTACTATCGCGAGTGGGGACGTGGGGAAGACCCCACGATTATTGTTTTACATGGCTGGGGCGCGGATTCGTCGCAATATGAGCGGCTGGGTCAGATGCTTGCGCACAATGGTTTTTATGTGGTCGTCCCGGATTTGCCCGGGTGGGGTGAAACTGCCGCGCCGCAAAAAGCATGGTCAATTAGTGATTATGTGGAGTGGGTACGGGAGTTCGTGCAACAAATTCATAACCCACCCCAACCCTCCCTTACCTTAAGGGAGGGAGATCGATCAGAACCCCCTCTTAGGGTAAGAGGGGGTAGGGGGAGTTACGACAACAAAATAATATTGTTTGGCCACTCTTTTGGCGGTCGGATTGCAATTAAATATGCCGCAAAATATCCAAGTGAACTGCGGGCACTTATCTTATGCGCCGCGGCGGGGATTAAACCGCCGCTCACCCTTAAACGCGTGGCGTTCTACTGCGCGGCAAAAATCGGTAGGATAATTTTCAAACCGCCGGGTTTGAGTTTTGCCGGTGAAATTTTGAGGAAAATACTATATCGTGTGGCAGGCGTGAATGATTATTTGCGCGCCAGCGGCATCATGAAAGGAGTGCTTCACAAAGCGGTAAAAGAGGACCTCAAGCCGGTGCTTCACAAAATAAAAACACCCACTCTGCTTTTGTGGGGAACGGAAGATCGCGCCACGCCCTATAAAGACGGTCAAACCATGGCCCGACTCATTCCCAATGCCAAACTGGTTACCTTCAAAGGCGAACGCCACAATTTGCCAAAAAACATTCCGGAAAAACTCGCGGATGAAATTGTAAAATACATTGCTCAAATTTCTCCCCCTTAGGGTAAGGGGGAGTTAGAGGGGGTTACGAGTCATTCATAACCCACCCAACCCTCCCTTACCTTAAGGGAGGGGATTGATCAGCTATTATGTTGCTAACGGTCACTATCTCCATTGTCGGATTTATCCTGCTCGCGCGCAGCGCGCTATTTTGGCTTTATTTTATCCAGGCGAAACATTATCGTTTGGATAGAATTTGGATGGAAATGAAGCGTAGTCCATTTTATAAACTACTATTTTCTGGGCATCGAATTATTATACTTGTGCTGTTATTACTGTGGATATTACTTTCCATCGGCGGCGCTCCGTTATACCGCAGTCGTACCGTTTGGCTTATATTCGTTGGATTAGGGATTTTGGCACAACTTTATGTTCTTATTTATATGCTACAAACCGCAGTTTTATATACAAAGGGTAGATTGCAGCTTCCCCAATTTACTATCAAGAGTATTATTCTTGCCCTAATCATTCTTATTGCTGAATCACCACTTGCGATATATGCCACTATCTTCCTCCCGGCATTATTGGCCACTGAGTTATTCCAGCCCTTCATCGTCCTCGGAGTGTTTGCCCTTGCCTACACCCCCAACATTTTCCTGCACCATTATTTTATCAGCCGCGCGCGGAAAAAAATATCCGCCCATAAAAATCTGATTGTGATCGGCATTACCGGCAGCTATGGTAAAACCACGACTAAAGAATTTCTCGCGCATATTTTGAGTAAAAAATTCAAGGTGCTGAAAACGCCGGCGCATATTAATGTGGATACCGGCGTGGCGCGGGTAATTTTGCGCGATTTAAAGCCCGAACACGAAATATTCATTGTAGAGATGGGGGCGTACAAGAGGGGAGAGATTAAGAAGATTTGTGATTTAGTGCGTCCGCAGTATGCCGTGCTTACCGGCCTTTCCGACCAGCACTTGGCGCTCTTTGGGTCCCTTAAGGCCCTTGTAGAAGCCAAATTTGAGCTTGTAGAGGCGATTTTGGGTCCTTCCGGCCATATTATCGCGAATGCCGACAGTGAGCCGCTGGTGCAGGAATTCAAGCGGCGGAGAATTATGCCGGTTTGGTATGGAATTCGCTCGCATGCCGCGCGTTTTAAACCGGCCGATATTTTGTATGGTGAAAAGGGAACTGCGTTTACGCTTCACGGCGTAAAATTCACAGTGCCGTGCATCGGTACTGCCGCGTTAAACAATCTTCTCGGCGCTATCGGCGCCGCGGTTGAATTAGGACTGCACATTAAGGATATCGCGCCGCTTATACACGATCTCCCGACCGTGCCCCATACGATGGAGCCAAAGCAAGGTCCGCATGGCGCGCTAATAATTGATGATACCTATAATGCCAACACCGAGGGCGTGCTTGCGGCATTGCATGATCTGCAATATTTCACCCGCGCGAAGAAGATTTTTGTGTTTAAAGAAATCATTGAATTGGGTGAGCGAGCGCAGGAGGATCATACGGCAATCGCGAAAGCGGCAGCACATGCCGCGGATTATGTAATGCTGATACCCGGCGTACATCGGAAACTCATGTGTGATACACTGGCGGCAGAAGGGATGAATGCGTCACAGCTCTTAGACGCGGACAGTTTAGACGCGGACAGCATGGAGAAGCTGCGCGCAATGTGTGATGAACAAACCGTAATACTGTGCGAAGGACGCGACGCGCAAAAAATCCTCAATCAAATTTCCTCCCCTTAGGGTAAGGGGAGGCGGGGAGGGGTTACGCGTGGTTCATAACCCCCTCTAACTCCCCCTTATCTTTCCTCCAAAGGCGGATCCGCCTCGGGCGGAAAGGGAGGGAATTAAACGAATATGACTAAGCTGATTTTTACGGCGCTTGCGCCCAATACCCAATGGGATGATGTGTGGCTTGCGTTGCGATTGATTTGCGCGCCGTGGCGATGGCGCAGGGGAGAGGCAGTTGCCGCGCTTGAAGCGCAATTTCGCGCGTGGCTGCCTGCGCAGCATGCATACGCGTGCGTGAGCGGGCGTAGCGGTCTTTACGCCATACTAAAGGCGCTCGCGCTGCCGCCTGAAACGGAAGTGCTGCTGCAGGCCTATACTTGTGTTGCCGTTCCTGATCCCATCCTTTGGGCTGGCGCAAAACCGGTGTATGTGGACTGTGAAGTGGAAACCTTTAACATGTTACCGGAAGATCTGGAGCGCAAAATCACGCCCCGCGCTCGCGTCGTGATTGTGCAACATACGTTTGGATTGCCCGCGAATCTGGACGCCTTGCTCACAATCGCCCGGAAGCACGGATTATTTGTGATTGAAGATTGCGCGCATGCCCTCGGCGCTACTTATCATGGTCAGCGGGTGGGTACATTTGGCGATGCTGCATTTTTCAGTTTTGGACGCGATAAAGTAATCTCCTCCGTTTTTGGAGGCCTGGTCGTCACCAGTGATAACGTCGTTGCGCAGCGCATCAAGAATACGCAGCAGGGTTGGAAATATCCGTCCGGATGGTGGACTTTTCAGCAATTACTGCATCCGCTTATCACTGCCAAAGCGAAATTTTTGTGGCGGGTGTTTGGGCTGGGAAAACTTATCCTGGCCATTGCAAAAATATGTCATCTCACTTCAAAGGCCGTCTATGGTTTGGAGAAAAGCGGGGGAAAACCGAGTTTTATTGAAAAACGCCTGCCCAACGCTCTGGCGCAACTCACTTTGCATCAATTCAAAAAACTAGAGAAATTTAATGCGCATCGGCGAAAAATTGCTGATGTCTATAATACGCAATTACTTAAAAACCCCCACTTAATCTCCCCCCTATCAAGGGGGAGAACGAGGGGGTCATACGATGGGCATATTTACCTCCGCTACACCATGCTTACACCAAAAGCCACGCAGATTCTTGCGGCCGCAAAACAACAAAATATTTTTCTTGGCGACTGGTATCGCACGCCGATCGCGCCGGAGGGAGTGGACTACGGCGCAGTTGGCTACACCCTCGGCTCATGTCCTGTTGCGGAAAAACTTGCCCGCGAGAGTGTAAATTTACCTACTGATATTCACATTGGGGAGCAGGAAGTGAACAGAATCGTAGTATTTTTAACGCACTTTGGCTAACGTTGTTTTGTGAGACGCGGCACTTGACATTTATCCTTGGATGTGATTAAATGCACTACCCTGTCTTTAGTGTGTCAACCGCAACCAGATGTTGTCGGTGGGCACCGAGCAGGTGTCCGTTGACAGCATCATCTGTAGGATTTAGTCGCGTTGTTCACAGTTTTTGCGGATAAAAGTAATTAATTAGTTGTTCCATGGGGGTAAGATTGTTGATGCCTTTGTGCGGTTTAACGGTATTGTAGTAGTTCACGAATCGGATAAGTTCTTGTTTCC
>JACPJN010000006.1 GCA_016187515.1 Candidatus Uhrbacteria bacterium
CGGACCCTTCTATGAAAATAACGATCGGCGATCTCCTTTCTTTGAATGGGGGTGAGCCGTGTAGATTTATGAATTGTCATAGTGTTCCCACTTTATCCCAAGAATGGTAAAGTGTGAACAACGCGGCGATTTCTTACACATAATTATACTACACTCCATGCAACCCCGTCAAGTACGCGTTGCAAAACTTTAAAAACGGCCGCGGTAGCGTAAAACGCGACCGGGCCGAAAAGAACACTCCTGTTCAGTTGGGACGCAGCTCGCGCTGTGCAAGTCGCCCAACTTCACGCCGCATTTCCTCCTGCGCAACCGTAATGAACGCTCGACGCCGCACCGGATCAGGCACGATTCTTTGTAGCACAGCCCACGCCAGTCCTTCGGCCTCAAATATATCCGTACTTTGCTGAATGGCTTTGTACTCGCCAAGCAACGCCAGAATACGGACCGCGCAGTTGACTGCCACTCGCGCATGACATGTATCGCGCAAAGTACTAACCGCGCTTTGGACAAGGTCAAGGCGTATTTTTTGTTCGGTGGACTGTCGCTCGTGCGCTTCTACTTTTTTCCGCAGGCGTTTCATCTGCGCATGGTAGTCCAGGTGAAGGTGATAGTAGAACGTGCCTACCACCAAGAGTATAAACAGACAAAGTGCGGCCTTTTGTACAAAGTCAACATGCGCACTGTCCGGCAACAACATGATAAGCACTCCTCCCGCAATGCTGGCTATGAGGGCCAAACGGCGAATACGCTCGCTTTTATCCATGGGTTCCTCCAAAAAGAACTTTCTCCTGATATACTACACGCGCTACCTTGTACAGTCAACTGTGCGTTTTGCGTTTTTTTAAAATTTCCACCGCAAGGATGTTCATCAAAAGAAGCAATGTAAACCACCCTAATGTAATAAGCCACGTTTCATATTTCACACCCTCTCCCGCATCCACCCGCAAAGCGTGGAAAAAAAACGAGAGCGCCAGACCGCCGTAATAATCTATCGGCGCCGGGCCGATCCAGATTTTGTGCCAGGTTGCGCAACCCGGATGAAATTTTCGGATGCCGTAGTGGGGATTGATGATGAACCACAAAAAATCCCAGACCACCACAAACAGAAAAAACGCGGAAAGGGTTTGAAGCTCGGCGCCAGTATTCCACGGCAGACCCCAGACATACGGCAGATGAAACATCAGCAGCGCAAAACTAAACACCCCGACATGATAACCGGTCATTTCTTTTCCGCCCAGCACCTTCGTGTACAACCGCGCGTACCACTTGCCCGTCGGCCGCCAGCAAGGCAACTTTGCCGCCCAGCCATGCTCACCCTCAATTTGCACTTCCAAAAACGCCAGCGTAAGCGCGAGGAGATAGAGATAGAAAATTTGCAAAATCTGCATATCAATTTTCTCCCTCCCTTAAGTTAAGGGAGGGTTGCCCGCCCGTCCCGACGCCGGGCGTGCGGGCGGGGGGAGAGTTATGCAAAGTGATCATAACCCCTCCTAACCTCCCCTTATCTTAAGGGGAGGAATATTTGGATTTTATCACAAAAACCCCGACACACGAATGTCCCAGGGCTTCTGTTAACCATCTACCGCGAAATCTTACAAAATCGAATCCTTGGCCGCCTTGGCCACTCGGAATTTCACGACCGTTTTGGCCGGAATCTGGATCGAAGCGCCGGTCGCGGGGTTGCGGCCCATGCGCGCGGCCCGGTGCCGCTTCAAGAGCTTGCCAAGCCCGGGAATGGTAAATTCCCCCGCGCTTTTGGCCTGATCGTAGGCGAGCGCTACCAACGCCTCCAGCATTTCTCCCGCCTCTTTACGGGTCTTACCGAGCTTTTCGGCAAGCGCGTTAAGGGTCTGGGACTTATTCATGCCTTTTGCCATAGCACTTTGAGTTAATGAGTTATTAAGTTATTGGTTATTAAATCCTTTAGGATGTGGATAGTATAGCAAACTCTAGGAAATCGCACAAAATCAAACTATCCACAGCCCCATACTCCTACTTCCCCCTAACTAATTTCAAAAGTTCGGGAAAAATTATAAGTTCCGTCAAGCGGATCAACGTACCAAACATAGTCGCGGCCATCATTATGATTTCCGCTCGCTTCGGCCACAATGCCGTGCGCTGGAAAGCGCCTGCGTATCGCGCACATAATCAGCTTCTCGGCCGCAAGATCTGCTTCAGTAACCACGTCGGTAGGATTTAATTTAGTGCGCACGGTATGCGCTTTGCCAAAACTCTGCGCCAGCACGCGCCCAGCTCGGCGTGCCAGATTTTAGATAAAACTATCCGCGTTGATCATAGATTTTATTATACCACAAGATCCGGTAGAAAACCACCCGCTTGAAGTTCCCAAAGGTGCGCGTAGAGTCCGCCGCGTTGAAGAAGCTCATCGTGTGTTCCTTCATCAATGATACGCCCACCCTCCAGTACTACAATACGATCCATCTGACGAATTGTAGAGAGCCGGTGCGCGATCACAATTACGGTCTTCCCCCTCATCAGTCGCTTGAGGGCGTCTTGAATCAATCGCTCGGAATGCGAATCCAAACTTGAAGTTGCTTCATCCAGAATAAGAATCGGCGCGTTTTTAAGAATCGCCCGCGCGATAGCCACGCGCTGTCGTTCCCCTCCGGAGAGTTTAATCCCCCGCTCCCCGACATAGGTCTCATATTTTTGCGGAAATTCCCGGATAAACTCATCGCAATGCGCGAGTTTCGCGGCGGCCATGACTTCCGCGTCAGAGGCCTCCCGTCGGCCATAGCGAATGTTCTCCATCAGTGTCCGGTGAAACAGAATCGGCTCTTGCGGAACCAAGCTAACATTTAGGCGCAAACTTTCTTGAGTAACCCGATTGATCCGCTGATCGTCAATCAGAATCTTGCCGGCGTCAAGATCATGGAAACGCAGCAGCAGCTTTACGATCGTGGACTTTCCGGCTCCCGAAGGACCAATCAGGGCGACTTTTTCTCCGGCGGTAATCGTCAAATTAAGGTTACGCACCACCGCCCGGGTCTTATGATAACTGAAAGTAACCCCGCTAAATTCAATTTTTCCAGCGGTGACTTGCAGTGGTTTTGCGGCGGGAACATCGCGAATTTCATGTACGGTATTCATGATCTCGGTAATCTCCTCGGCGTCCGCGAAACTCTCATACAAATCACGGATATGCCGCCCCACGTCCCAAAGACGATTTATCAAACCCAGCAAATAGGATTGGATAAGCACGAAATCGCCAACCGTAAGCTCACTGCGCTGCCAAAACCGGATCGCGAAATACATCAACAAAAATTCCACGATAATAAAAAGTCCGGCCTGCACTCCCTCAATAATCGAGCCGAGATTCCAGGTAAAGGTCTGCAGTTTCTGCAGCTCGCGGGTAACCTTTTTAAACCGACTCAATTCAAACTCATGGCCATTGAACAATTGGATGTTCACTTGATTGGTCAGCGCGTCCGCCAAGGTCGCGGTGGTCTCGGTATCTTTCGCGCTGCGCAGCGTATCATATTTTAACTTCCAGATCGAGAAAAGATAATTGATGATTATAAAGAGCACCGTCCAGGCCAGCAAAATATAGGCAATGGTGTGATTAAAAATATAAAGTATAATTGTGGCGCCCGTAACTCGAATCGTAAGCGGATACAAATTCCAGTAAGTCCGATCCGCGAATACTTCAAACGCGCGCGAGAGTTTGGTAACTTTGCGCGTAAGCGCTCCGACAAAACGGTTGGTAAAAAATCCGTAAGAGTGGCGTTGAAGATACGCGTACGCGTTTTGCAAAAGATCCGCCATGATATGCGGCTGAAAATAATCATTGGCAAAAGTGGTAAACCGAAAAATAGTCCACATTAGCGCGTTAAGCCCTAAAATCATGAACAAGATTTGCAAAAGATCAGCCGCGACAGATACCGACGGCACGGCCCCGGTCAAAATATTAAAAAATTCCTTATAGTACAGCGGCACTAAAAGTTCAAGCGCGGTTACGGACCCAAGCGCGATTAACATCAAAAACGCCAGCAGCTTATAGTTGCGCGCCGCGTGCCAATATATTTTCAGCGTTTCTTTGGTTCTGACTTGCATAATAAAGGCAGAGCTATTCTACCACCGATTGCACGGATTGTCGAGCCATGGTACACTTTCCCCTGCCGTGGGGGCGTAGTTCAACAGTAGAACGGCGGTCTCCAAAACCGCAGACGAGGGAGCGTCACCTTCCGCCCCTGCCAAAAGTACGGTATGCGTATTTTTCAAAATAAAATAAGCGCCGGACAATCCGCCGCTATTCTCGGTTTGATTATTCTTTTGCTGATTTTCCTAATTACCTTTGTGGTGATTGCGGCCGGAGATGAAAAAGAAGCGCAGCAAACCATCCCGCCGCCGGTTACAGCCGAGCCGCAAAAACAAGAAGAACAAACACCGAAACAAGATGCTCCGCCAATCCAGCCGTTTTTGCCAACCGTAGAGCAAATACCTGCCCCGGAGGTGAAAGATGAAACGGTTCTGGTCACCCGCGTAATTGACGGCGACACCATCGAAATCGAGGGTGGCCAGCGCGTGCGCTATATTGGCATAGACACGCCGGAAACAGTTGACCCGCGAAAACCGGTGCAATGTTTCGGCGCGGAAGCCAGTAATTACAACAAAGCGCTTGTCGAAAACAAAAGAGTGCGTTTGGAAAAAGATGTGAGTGAAACCGACAAATATGGCCGCTTGCTCCGCTATGTCTATGTGGATAATCTTTTCGTGAATCTTGTTCTTATTCAAGAAGGGTTTGCCCACTCCTCCGCTTATCCGCCGGATGTGAAATACCAACCTCAATTCACAGCCGCCGAACGGCTGGCGCGAGAACAGCAAAAGGGGTTATGGAATTCGTGCCCAGCCGCCCCAATCGCGCCGCCTCCCGCCGCCGCAGCGCCGGGGGCCCCGCCCCTGCAATCACCACTGGCCGCCTGCACAATTAAAGGCAATGTCACCACGGAAAAAATCTATCATTTGGAGGGCTGCGGCTCTTACGAAAAAACTAAAATTGACGAAGCGCGAGGTGAGCGCTGGTTTTGCACGGAAGCAGAAGCCGCGGCGGCCGGTTGGCGAAAGGCGCAAAATTGCCCATAATTTTCAGAAAAAACCGGATGTCAAAATCCATAATCCGAACCTACATTTTACTGTTCATCGCCGCTATCGCGATGGCGGTGTTTGTGTCGGCCATCGGCGTAAAACTCATCCGCTCCGGGGGCGCGTCGGCTTTATTTGCGCCGGGGATCCGGCGTGAAAACCAATCTCCTTACCGCCGGGAAGCGGTGGAGATCACCCCGAAGGCCGCCTACACCCGGCTGATGGAGCAAGCCGGAATTGACCGGACTGACGCGGACGCCATTTTTTCCGCCGCGCAAAACGTGTATGACCTGACGAAAATTCGCGAAGGGCGCACGCTTGATCTTTATTTCAGCAAGGACACGGGCGAACTTGAAAAACTGGCGTATCAAATTGACAGCGAGGATGAGCTAGTGGTAACGCGTGTGAGCAATGCTGAAGATCTCCCACCCCTCCTAACCTCCCCTCGGGCAGGGGAGGAAATTTCCCCTCCTTTCCAAGGAGGGGTTAGGGGTGGTTCTCGTCTCCTCGGTTGGCACGCAACCCGCACCCCCATCAATTACGAAATTCGCGTTAAAAAAGTGGCCGGCGCTCTGGAAACCTCCCTTTACGAATGGGCGCTTACGCATAGCGTGGACGAACGCGCCATTATTGAATTTGCCAACGCGCTAGAGTGGAGCATTGATTTTGCCCATGACCCGCAAGCGGGAGACCGGTTTGCGTTTATCTATGAGGAGCGCTATCGGGATGGCGCATACATAATGCCCGGCACGGTTTTTGCGGGAAAATATGTAAATGTGGATAAAGAGCATCTCGCCTTCTACTTTGAAGAATCCGCCGATAACCAAGGATATTTTGACGCGGATGGAAATTCCCTTCAAAAACTGTTTTTGAAAGCGCCGGTGGCTTACCGCTACATTTCTTCCGGTTTTACCACCGGGCTGCGCTATGTGCGCGCGTTCAATGTCGCAACCGGCCATCGCGCGATTGATTACGCGGCCGCGCACGGCACGCCGGTACGTACGACGGCCAACGGCACGGTAACGTACGCCGGCCGGAGCGGATCGTACGGAAACTTTATTACAGTGCGGCATAACGGGACCTACTCCACCAACTACGCTCATCTTTCGCGCCTGGCGGTGCGTTCCGGACAAAAAATCGCGCAGGGAGAAACGATCGGGTATGTCGGTTCAACCGGATTTTCAACCGGCCCGCATTTGCACTATGAAATGGAAAAGCATGGCGTAAAAATTAATCCGCTCAAAGAAGTACTGCCGCCGGGAAAACCTATCGCGCCGGAGAATAAAGATAAATTTTTTAAGGAAATAAAACCTTACTTTAAAGAACTAAGGGAATGAGACCGTTGAACAATCAATTGTTCGCGGTCATTCGTAAGGCCGCATGAGATAGACAGCGCAGGAAACCCAGGGTTTTGCGGCCGTCGGTTCGTGTCTATTTGTGTAAACTGCGAAGGAGTTAATTCCTCAACGCTCTAAGAATAAAAAAAGCCCCCAAAGTCCTCTCCCGGCGACTTTGGGGCTTGCACCTTGTACATTATTTCTACGGCTCGCTGTCCTCCGGGTCGGGCTCACCGTCGGGCGGCGCGTTTACGACGGCGGATCTTTCGCGCGCACCGCCTTTTTGCGCCTGC
This sequence comes from Candidatus Uhrbacteria bacterium, assembly GCA_016187515.1. Lineage (GTDB taxonomy): Bacteria > Patescibacteriota > Patescibacteriia > GWA2-47-26 > GWA2-47-26 > JACPJN01. Next base: position 6,734 of record JACPJN010000006.1, read on the forward strand.
TGCTCACGCTCGATCATCTGCAGGAATTCTTCTGCCACTTGCATCTGCAGAAATACCGCGGTCACTTGCGGATCAAACCACGTGCCGGAGTGGTTCCGGACCCGCGCCATGATTCCGGCGGGCGATCTCCTCTCGGCAATCGCTTGGCAGACAAAATCCGCAACCGAGATAATCCGCGCGAAAAGCGGGATGTCCTGGGCGCGCTTGCCCTGCGGACCAGAGCCGTCAAAATGCTCACGCCAGTCGCGGGCGGCCTCCAGCACCTTTTCCATTCCGGCCAGTCCGCTGAAAATCCGCACGGCCGCTTCCCGCGCGCGATCCGGATTATCCGGAAACGCGCGCCAGCCCAGATCGTATAAGTCCGCCGCCCACAGCAGTATGAACTTATCCGCCTGCCGCATATCCAGGTGCGACAGAAGATGTTTCACCAAAACCGCTTCCAACCGCGAAAACGCGCCCAACTCCAGATTCGTCGCGCCCTCATCAGACAGGCGCTTCTGAATCTCAAGGCCGTGTTCGTCGCGCAAACGCCGGAGATGCCTGCGCCCATGCTCCGCGGCTGCCTCGGCAACCACACTGGCCATATTTTGGCCGACGAAAAAATTCTCCTTGGAAGTGACGCGCCAGCAAAGCGGACTGTCGTGCCGCGCGCGGACGACCAGTTCATCGCTGTCCGGCAAATCCGTAACCGCGATGGCGGCGATGTCCGGGTTGATCTTGACTACCGCGCGCAGGAACTCCAGGCCGTTTCGGTTGGAAACCGCGAGGTCCGCGATGACCACCTCCGGATGCACCGTCTTTTGAAGCTCATCAAGCGCGCTGCTTGGATCCGCAAAGGTCGTAACCTTCGCGTGGTCCAGGAGGCCGTAGCGTACGGCCTGTCCACACTCCGCATCGCCGTCCACGTACCACACGCTGGGCCTTCCGTGCAAGTTAAGGGGCATGGTGTTCCTCCTTTCGAGGCACTTCCACCTTAGCATACTCTCGCGCGCCTGTCAAACCCGTGGTACAATACCGCACTATGTTTATCGCCATAGATATCGGCGGCACCAATACGCGGATCGGCGCTTCCAAAGACGGCCGACGACTTTACGCGATTGAAAAATTCAAAACTCCGAAAAAGTTTGCGGATGGAATCAAAGCAATTTCAAGGACTGTCCTTCACGCCACAAAAGGACAGTCCTTGAAATCTATCGTGATCGCAGTTCCAGGTCCTATTGATCATCCACGCGGCAAGGTGCTCCACCTCCCTAATCTACCGGGCTGGCGCAACAAACCAATTACCAAAGTACTGACGCGCCATCTTAATTGCAAGGTGCTACTTATAAACGATGCGGATGCCGCCGGATTAGGCGAAGCGCGCCGTGGAGCCGGACGCGGCTACACCCGAGTGGCTTATTTCACGATAAGCACCGGTATTGGCGGCGCGCTAATCATAAACGATTTTCTCCCCCTTTTGAAGGGGGAGATTAAGAGGGGGTCAAAATGCCCTCATCCACTCACCATCTCCGCAGAGCCAGGCCACCAAATCCTTATACCCGGCGGCCGGCGCGACAACTGCGGTCAACGCGGCTGCTTTGAGGCCTACGCTTCGGGAACCGGATTTTATAAAACCTACGGTGTGCGTCCCGAAAATTGTAAAAACAAAAAAATCTGGGCTAAACATGCCCAGACGGTTGGCTGGGGACTGATAAATACTATTGTGCACTGGTCTCCGGATATTGTAGTTATCGGCGGCGGCCTTGCGCAGGCCGGCACATTACTTTTCACGCCCCTCCGCGCCTATGTGCGCAAAAATCTCAAAATCTTCAAACCACCACTAATTGTTCCGTCAAAACTCGGAGATGACGCCGGACTTTACGGATGTTTGGAGTTGCTCAAGGGGAGTAAAAATTTTTCATAATCCGCTCCCCGGCCGGCAGGCGCTTCAATTTTTTGTATAGCGCGTCGTAGTCAACGCTGCGGTCGTCACTCGCTTCTTTTCTATAACTGATTATTTTACGCGCGCGAGTAAGATTTATTTCCGGATGAAACTGCACTCCCCAGGCCTGATCTTTATAACGAAACGCTTGAATTTTTGAATGCGCGTTTCCGGCAAGCACAGCAACATCCTCAATGCCGGAAAAATTCTTCACCTCAAAATAATGGTACGCGAACACCTGAAATTTTTTCGGCACTCCGGCAAAAAGCCGCCCGGCTTTCCCCTCGGAAGTCAGCTCCACGGCAACTGTCCCCGCTTCAATTCCTTTTACATTTTCAACCACCGCGGCGCCCAGCGCTCGTGCCAGAAGCTGGTGGCCGAAACAAATACCCAACAGGGGTTTTTCAAGTTCAAGAATCACTTTAACCTGATCAAGCAGATAATGAATCCAAGGAAGATTCTCCCCAGCTTGAAATTTGGAGCCAGTAATCACAAAAAAATCATATTCTTCCAAATTTATTTTCGGGGTCTCCCGAAGACAATGCACCACTTCAAAACGATCCTCTTTTCGCAAAAAGGGATGCACCAGCCACTCACACCGAAACTGCTCCAGCGGCTCGCGATCATCTGCCTGGAATACTAATACGCGCATATTCCGATCGGACGGTACGGGGCAGGGAGTTTGGCAAGCTCCACGATTTGGCGGCCGTTGAGTTTTTGGCGGTTATATCCTGAAATCGTTGATATGCAATCCTCGCGGACCGGCAGCCCGAAGTAATGCCTTATCCGCTACATAGACTTTATCGGCCATACCGTGTATCACGCATGCGACGGATAAATTCAACAATACCGCCAGCGCGCGCACTGGCTTTTATTGCATCCTGCACTGCAATTGCCTCATTCCAATGCCCTGTGCGATCTGCGCGATCATGTGTAAGTTGGTGGATGAGTTCGTGGAGAAATGTCTCTTGATCCTTTCCCGCTTGTTTTGCCGCACGATCCAACTCTTCCGCAAGCCGATGGGAAATAGTAATGGTTGCTTGTGTATTCTGCATACGATAATGATCGTATCATGCTATTACAAATTGTGTCAAATTTTCCGTACCATCCCCTTTACTGCATCAATCTCAACCCGATCACCGGTTTTTAACACCTTCGTTGCAATTCTGGTCCCGATGATGCAGGGAATCCCCAGTTCTCGCGAGACAATCGCGGCATGCGAGGTGAGTCCGCCTTCATCTGTGATTACCGCGCTGGCCTTATGCATGAGCGGCACAAATTCCGGCCGCGTCATGGTCGTGACCAGAATTGCGCCGGCCTTAAAACGCGCGTTCGATACGTCGAGCACAACCTGCACGCGCCCTTGGAATGATTTGACCGGCAATGATGATGCAACCTGCCCTTGTATGGCAGCGGTCTTCTGCGCAGGAAACATTGTTTTCCACAGTTGTCGCGCGTCACGCCCCGTCAGCATGGCCTCCCGTTCCCCTTTGCCGCGCTTCCATGCTACATAGCATGAAAGCGTCCGCCGCTTACGCAATTGCGGCCGTCTTGGAATCACCCCGCGCATGAGTGCCGTTTGCACCTCCTCAATGGTCATATATTTTACCTCCCGCACATTCATGCGCAACCGTCGTGAAATTTCGCGCGCATACTCTTCAAAGTATCGATCCGCAATAAGCGCGATGCGCTTGCGTTCATCAACCCATCCTGACCAAAACGAAAGTAGCTCAAACGCGCGCTTTAGTTTTAAAGAGCATGGTAATGCAAGGCGCAATCGAGCTTGTTCCTTTTTCGTGCGCGCTATTTTTGCGCGGATGTCGCGCAACCCTCTGACCAGCTTCGCGCGAGTATTATTCTTAACCTCTAACCGCATCTCTTCCCAAAAATCTTGCGCGCCAAGCGCGCGGCTTTCCCGATAATTAGAACGCAGCCAGCTGTGGCCGCGCGCGAACGCCTCGAGTTGATTGCGAAAACGCTCTGGTAAACGCGGGTAGTTGTTGTACTTACGCAGCGCCGCATACCACTTCAGCATTATAGTGAGCACCCCTCCGCGCGCCTGTTGTATAAAACTTAGTTTAAGCGGCGAGGAAAGCGTAAACGCAATATTATTTAAGCGTTCGTCAGTCAAGCCGGGAAATTCTTGCCTCATGAGCTTAGGAAGTTCGTAGGTCGTAAAAATGTCCGCGCTCTCTTGGACCCAGGTCATGCGCCAATGATCGCGCACTGCTTCATTAAAACGCAAAAAAGATAAGGCCAGCTCGCGATTACTCATTGTATTTTTTCTTCGAACCAGTCGCTTCCCCTCATTATGCAGCGTGCGAATAATTTCTCCCCATTTCTTATATTGGACGCGCTGACGTGATGGATTTTTGAGGTGTCGCATCCATACATAATTCCAAATTTTGAGTTTCTCGTCTTCGGGCGTTTCCTCAAAAACAAAATCATTTTTGAAAAAACACAAAATAATTGTCGGCAGCCGCGGATGCCAAAATTTTGACTGCTCAATAAAGGCCCGCATCCATACGCAAAACATGGGCACGGCCGGCGCCTCTTCCGACCACCAAGTATGCTTTTTGATTTCTTCTATGACGAATGGCAATTTCATAACACATGTGGCACTCCCATGCTTTGGAGTATGGGAGTGCGCAAATTAGAGTTTCCTGACCATCCCGCGCTGCGCGTCAACTTCCACGTGATCGCCGGTTTTGAAAAGATGAGTCGCATGCACCGTGCCCGTGATACACGGAATTCCGAACTCGCGCGACATAATTGCCGCATGCACGGTTACTCCTCCTTCATTAGTCACCACCCCGCCGGCCTTTTTCATGGCTAGCACAAAATCAGGGGTCGTCATGGAGGTAATTAGAATATCACCTTTCCGAATAAGACGCATGGCCTCTTTCGGATCATCCGTAACCACCGCGCGCCCTTTTGCATATCCGCGCGAGGCAATGACCCCCTTCACTTCCTGACGCGCCGTGTTCGGCATAGCCAGCTCTTGGTCAATCGCTTTCCACGCGGCCTGGCCATATTTTTCAAAAACTATTTTGCCCTGCTCAAACTTTGCGCAATATCCTCGCCGCCGCTTGGCAACAATCGCGCGCGGAAATTTTCCGGTTCTGATAAACTGTCTGGTCTCCTCTACTGTTAGCATTTGCACATCACGCATTGGCACCCTGTATCGCTTCGCCGCCGCCGTGCGCACCTCATCTATGGCATAAAGAGTCCGCATTTGAATTTCTTTGCGCTCATCATGCAATCGCGCGCAAGCATCCAGCACGCGCAAATACGGTTGTATAATTTGCGCCGGAATTTTCCATTTGCGGATCATGGCTTGCCGCGCGTTGGCGATCTTTACGGCATACTGCAGCAACTCCACGCGTTTTTCTTTAACCTTCCGCATCTCTTTCAGTATATCGGCATGAGACAATGGTTTGGTTCCACTCCAACCCATGGTCAACCAAAAGTATTGCTTCCAAATCTCTCGGAGATCCAATCTCCGTAAGTTAGGAGATTGGATCTCTGCTTTGTATTGCATCACCACGCTGCGATACGCCGCTTGCTGCAAAATAGCCCAGTCCTCTTTATCTTCAACTACCTGGCCATAACCGGCGCCACGCAACTGCTTTGCACATACTTCCGAAAAATAATCATCAAATGCGTCAATGGCAATGCCGAGCGTTCGCGTATGCAATAAAAGCAGTTCGTGTATCTTATCAAAACGCGCTAAAAGACCTTTGGCATCTTTTGGCAACGGCACATCCAGCAAGGCCAGCAGATATTTTCGGCACACTGCATAACGCTCCCGCGCCGCTTTAAAAAAACTTCCTTCAGTGCCTTGAGTAATCCAGCGCTTGTTCCATTTCAAACCATTATCTCGGTATTCCGGCTGACCATAGCACCAATACAAATGCTCGTCTTTGAAACCAAAAAACGCGCGATCCACATTGTAGTATTCGCGCCCCTGGGCACCGCGCCGCTTAAACCAATCCGTGTGCGGCTCCAGCGCACTGAATATCGCGCCCCCGCGCTCATAGACTTTCCAATCAGTCCACATATCCCATAGTAGAAATTCGACTTAACTGTTACGTCATCTCAGTCCCGCCACTGATTCTGCTATGGCACGTTTGATGATTCGTTCAAGTAAGCGGTAATCTCCATTATCTCCGGCTTGAAGCGCCTGAATATAACGATGTCTTCCGGATTTTGTTTCCACTTTAAGTTCAACAGGCGGCAGATCAAGGTTGAGCAAAATAATATTGATGAGCAAACGGGCCATACGACCGTTGTAATCTTGAAACGGATGAATCCAAAGGAAGCGGTGGTGTGCCCACGCAAGGAGTGTTATCAGCGCGCCTAAAAAATCTGGATTCTCAATTGAAGGCAGATGTCGCAAACGCTCCTCAATATCACGACAAAAATCGAGCATAAGTTGGGGTACGATAAAAAATTTCGGCGGCTTATGATCAGAAACTTCAACGTCAACCGTGCGAAATCGACCGCCAAGATCAGGAAAAATCCAACCAAAACCAACCCGGTGAATCTCGCGAAGAGAGTCCAAGGTAATAGAAATTCTGCCCGCAGCATGCATTTCCAACACAAAATCCCACGCCCGTTTAATTCCCTCTATCTCAAGCGGAATCAATTTTGAGCGCGGGATGATGCCAAACGCAGTGTCGCGGTAACTTGTTTCCCCTGGCCTGCGCGACATAGATCTTATCGAAACTTATGTAGAATATTGGCGACCATCTGCCGCGTAGTTTCCGGATTTTCCGTTTTAGTAGTACGATAAATCATTTTAGATTCAAATGCGCGAAAATATGCCCGGCGCATTGCGCTTGCGCGCCCGGTTTTTTTATACTTTTTGAGGATAGCGACAAGATCGTGTTCAGACATATTATGGTAAGTACTTCTTTTATTGTATATGATAAAAAATGGTCTGTCAAGATCACAAAGAATGGGCTATATTTTTCTCACTGTCCCATTTTCTGCATCCACCTCAACTATATCCCCATCCTTAAATACCTGCGTTGCCACTTTGGTACCCACAATGCAGGGCACGCCAAGCTCTCGTGAAACCACTGCCGCGTGGCTAGTCATGCCGCCGGTGTCCGTTACAATCGCGGCGGCGCGTTTCATCACCATAATGTAATCCGGCGAAGTCATGCCCGTAACCAAAATATCGCCGTGCTTCATCCGTTGCAATTCTTTGTGCGGCGAAAAAATCAAACGCACTCTCCCGCGCACTTTTGGCCCACGGCTTACCGTGAGCCCATGCACTTCCTCCACTCCTTGATGCGCGCGTTTTTCAAAAGGCGCCAAAACTTTAAGCGCGGCTTTGCCGGTATATACTCGCGAATCGCCTTTTTCCCATTCTAAATGCATCACACTCACTTGCCGCGCTTTGGCCAGATCGCGCACATTGACCCTGGCACCCGATAATACTGCCTCAATTTCATCTGGCATCAAATCTTTGCACATCGTAAACGGCACTCGCGCGCGCCGCGCCACCTCATTCAAAAATATATCAATCGCATGATTGGCTTGCCACACATATTTTTTGCGTTCGTCTTGCCAACTAATGGTTTGTCCAAGTTTGCGCGCCACAGTTGCTTCCAATTTTGAAAAACCTAGTTTTTTGATCATCTGCTCTTTTGCGCGCGCCCGCTGTCGTGGGGCTTGCTCAATGGCGCGCATACGCTCACTAATACTTCCTTTTTTTATTTCCTCTTTGAGCCGCTTTGCAAAATCCGCCGCGGTGAGTACGCGACTGCCATAATAACTGTTATACAGCCAAAAATATTTTCGCGCGTGCGCTGCCAGAGCTTTCCTTAGTTCTTTGTCATCAATAAATTCATAACTCCCCCTCCCCCCTCTTATCTTAAGAGGGGGTTTCGATCGGTCTCCTCCCCTTAAGGTAAGGGGAGGCTGGGAGGGGCTATGCGCAATTGCAATCCTCAACAAATCCCGTTCCTCTTCTTGAAAAAATCCCAACTCTGCCGGCGCGCTTAAAACTTCAAGCGCATGCAGATATTCTTGACCAGCCAGTCCGCGCTTTTTAAGCGCGTCCATCAAAAACTTCTCCCCGCCCCAATTAGCCAGCTCCGGCACAGTGCCATGATTCCAAAAATCAAAATACGCTTCTTTCCACTGATGATAAAGCTTCGCGTAACTCCCCCTTATCCCAAGATGGGGTTTCGCTTGATCCCCCTCCCAAAAGGCGCGGGAGGGCTGGGGAGGGTTATGAAAAATCTGGTTCACGACTTGCTGATTTAGCGCGAGTAACTTTTCTACCGCCCGATCAAACCGCCGGCGCACCAACGCCTTCTTCTTATCCGGCAATATCCACTTTTCAAAAACGCGCCACCCGTCCTTGCGTAGCGCCTCCTGGTCACAAATATAAGTCATCTTATGACGATTGAACGCAAAAAGCGCCTCGGGCCAATGCACGCCATAGGTTTTTGGAAACCGGTCAAAATAGGTCATGACCCAGTACGCAGGATACTGCCACGCCCCCTCAATCGGCCCCCAGACAAACAGTTCACGCTTGGGATTGATCATAATCACGATTACCCCTAATTCTATAATAAAAACTGCGGCTTGACAAGGAGAGGTAAATATGCTATGATGCGAGGATTCTGGATGATGAAGATGAATAGGACAACCTGCCCTTGCGCAAAGCTGCGCAAAGCAAGACAAACCAAAAGGAGACGTACCTTGAGCAACCTACGTAATACAACCGTCACCGGACGCATGAGCTGGGGAGAAGTCGAAGCAGTAATTCGAGGCGACAAGCAAGCATACGGTAGCTGTTTCGCGGTCTGGGGATGGGGTTCGCAAGAACAGCACGGCCCGCGCATGCCGCTGGACACCGATGCGCTCATCGCCGAACACTTCGCGCAACTAATCGCGCGAGAGCGACATGTCCTCCAGTTCCCCACGGTTCCGATCGGCATGAGCCGGCACCACGAGGCCTTCCCAGGCACGGTCTCGCTCTCGCAAGAAGCGGCCTACGGGGTCGCCGCCTCGGTCCTGCGCTCGCTTCACCGTATGGGCGTGACTCACCTGTTCGCGCTCATGGGACATGGTGGCAATGTCAACCCGTTCCACGCCGCAGTCCAGGGCCTAGGCAAGGAGATCGCTGGTCTCACGGTCTGCGAGCCGCTGGATGCACTGTTCTACACGACCGAAGGTGAACTGGGCGAGCTCCTGAACTCCTTCGGCGAGACGGTCAGTCACGCAGGCGCGGCCGAGTGCTCCATCATCTACGCGATCATGGACGACCACGAACGAAGGGTGGACATCGCCGATCTGAACGCGGTCAAGATCACCGACGACATGGTGACCTTGGGCGGTCACGGCGTCGGAACCCAGGGCGGTAACCCCGAGGCCTTCCGCCAGATGTTTCCCTACGGCTCCAAGGGCGACCAGCGCAAGTCGGACACCACAAGAGGCCGCCGAATGCTCCACCTCATGGAGCAAGCACTACTGGCCAAGTTCGACGAGTTCGTGACACCCACCCTAGCCACGACTCGACGACAATAACCACAAAGGGCGTGCGCCCGCAAGGACGCACGCCTGATTTTTTTATAGTCTCGTTTTCATATCTTATTATTCGCCATCGCCACGGCGTGCACGATGTGCCAGAAATAATCTTTTTCATTGCGGGTGCCGTCTTCGTAGACAACGCCAAGATCAAGGTAGGGACACGCCAGGCAATTCCAACCGCCCAGATACAACAGGGCTTTGAACCAAGCATTTCCCACCAGCCCCATGGAAGGGACAATAAGCGTGGCGCCGTCCCACACCGCGGTCTCATACTCAAAATAATATTCCTTCGTATCATATCCTCGCCCGCGTAAATATTCCGCCAGTTGCGTATTGATTGCCGCTATATCATCCAGCAATGGGTATTTGCCAACTTTGCTGGTGGGCCGCAAACTGGACATCACGCCGATCTTTGGCTTTAACCCTAAATCCTCCTCCATGTAGCGAATCAGGCGATCAATTTCATATTTTTTGTCCTCCAAAGTATGCCCCTGATAAATTGAACTCGTGCTGGCCACGAAACAGTACTGATCCTTCTGCAATATTCCCGGACACACTTTGCGATTGGAAGGCAATGGCTCTTTTCCAAATTGCCTGTGAAACTCATCAAGTGTAAATGAATCTTTGACTTGCCCGCGCACAATTCCGTCCACTTTGCCCTCTTTGAGCAAGCCAATCAATTTTACGCTGGCTTGATCCTGATCTTCCTCAACCACATTTTCAAATCCTTCCACTTTTGCGCCGACCACGACAAGATTGGCATATTGAGATGCGCGCCGCAAACTTTCTACCGTTTCGGGAATCGGCCGCATAATACCAATCGCGATTTTGCGCTTTTGCCTTTTCGCGCGGTCAAGGAAAAGCTGTTGAATAGGATGTAAGTTATTCATCATATGCATATTTTACACCTCCACTCCTTGGGTTTCCACCAGATTGCCATCCTTGTCAAAGGTAAACATTTCGCAAAACTTTGGCGCATCTTCCGCGATCGCTTCTCGGCCTAATTTTTCATACCGGATTTGTCCAAGCGCGCCGCTGTGTCCGGCGCCAAACAATACTACCGGTACTGTATCGCTCGTAATTTTTTCGCGTAAAGTACGCACGACTTGCCGATACCTCTGCGCTGATTCTGCCGGATGAATTGCCGGGTCAGTGCGCGGCACTATTCTATTCATTTCATTTAGCCAGCGCGCCACTGCCTCGGCTTCGCTAATCCCGTCTCTGGCCATCATCTCCGCAAACGGCGTCCAGGTTTTATCGCTGGAGTCGGCCATGAGTTTTACCAGCTCTTCTTCGTCTACCTGCAGCATATCAACTCTTTTGGCGCCCTCCCCATGTTCCTTTTTGTCCCGCGCTTCCCGCTGGGCAATGCGCGCGGTGGCCAGCGCGCGAGTAAGTTGCGCGCGATCTTTTCCGCTATCAATGCTTACAAACACGCTTTGCTTAGGCAGTGACTCAAAAAGCGCGTCGCCCAATCGCAAACTGCGTTGAATCCCGTCCAGTTTAAGCGGGGTTTCAGTAAGCCCTTTAAATTCACTTTTCAACACTGACAAAACCAACTCCGCCTCCTCTGGCGGAAGTTCAACACGCAATTCTTGCTCATCAATTTGCCACTTCCCTTTATCCGCATGCCGGACGATAATTGATTCTCCTTCTGGCATATAATTTTGAATTAATACTTAATGCTATGCCCGCTTAAGCACGGTTACCACTTCATGATTCGCATTGACCTCCACTAGATCGCCATCCTTGAGAACTTCCGTTGCGATTTTGGTGCCGATGATGCATGGAATGCCAAGTTCTCGCGAGACAATGGCGGCATGGCAGGTAATTCCGCCCTCATTGGTTACCAGCGCCGCCGCTTTTTTAATGCCCGCGATATAATCCGGACGAGTCATCACCGCGACAAGAATGTCGCCTTTTTCTACTTTGCCAACCTCCCGCGCTGATCCTACGATTTTTGCGCGCCCAATCACGCGCCCCACTGACGCGGCCAGACCGCGAATATCCCGCACCTGATCATTGGTTTTATCGGGAAACATGATGCGGCGGACTTTTTGAACATCATCACCTGTCAAAATGGAATACGCACCGCGGGTCGCCATGAAAAAGCAACCTTGCTCACGTTTTCGCAGATCGGAAGTCGAAGGCGTTCCTGCAGTAAACCATTTTGAGACCTCGGCAGGCACGAGATATTTCGTAAGCGCGGGGTTGATACCACGTCTGCGCGCCATTTCTCCTAAAATCTTCGTCCCCATGTGAATGTTCAGATACGTTGATTTTTTCCTTTCATCCTGCCACCAAGTAAAATCCTCGGAAACCTTGAGCAATGTGAGCAGTAATTTTGAAAATTTATATTTTTTAAAGAGTGCAACTTTCTTTTCTCGATTCACGCGCGGAGTATTCCGCAACTGCCGATATTTCGCCTTAAGATCAACACCAGATGCAATCCAACGCTCAATCTCCTTTTTAAAATGCGCAACCGTGAGTACATGCGCGGCAAAATAATTATTATTGATCCAAAAATACTTTTGCTGATATTTTTTAATGAGCAAGTCATTCCCGCGCAAGCGGAATTTCATGGCGATTTTCAACAACTCCATCTCTGCCTCATTAATGAACGATTGGGATATCGGCGCAGTGGCAATACTGAAAATCTCCGTAAAATCCGATTCTTTTTTCGTGCTTCCGATTTCCTCTCGCAACATTTTCGCAATATGCTCATCCGTGCCAAGCGCAAAATGATCAATAATCGCCGAGGATGTAAAACGATTAATAAAACACTCGTGATATTTTTTGTAAAGCGCTAGTAATTTCTCATTGGATAATTTTCTAACATTGAGTGTCTTGAAATTTTCAAAAAACTTCTGGAACGCGCCTTCATCAGCCTTCCATTTGGCTAAAAGTTTCGTACTAACATGCGGATCCTTTTTGGCAAGCCGGATCATGATGTCAGAACCGCGCGCAATATCCGCCATATCAAGATACCAATCACCCTTTCCGTCTTTCATAAAAAAACTGACGCGCACGTTCGCCTCGGTGCCCGCCGGTTTTCGTTTTTCTTTTCTCAATTCCGCCTCGGCCACCGCAAACAAATAAAATGGCGATCCATCAAACCGCTGATGATACCACTGCCTCCCTTTGATCAGTTTTTCAACGCCCTTCCCCATACACTAAATCCACCACTTCCATGATAGGTATCATGGAAGTGCCTAAAAAGGTTTCTTTTTTACAACGCGTTTCTTTTTTGATACACCTTTTTTCATTTCTCGCGCTCCAGTTAATGCCTCAAGGTATCCCCCACGCCCAAAGCTCAACCAGCGCTCTACGCGTGAAATAGTCGCTGGTCCGCAATTCAATCGATCAATAATATCCTTGTAGGTAGCCCCCTGCAGCAGCATATCTGCAATCATAAGGCGCCGGATTAACATCAAACGTTCCTGTCTATTCAAGAGATCTTTGAGAAAGTTGTGAATCGACTGCTTGGTTTTGAGATCACAAAGGGTTTTACAAAACCAATCCATGAGCCGATCTTGGGTATTATAAGGTATTCGCTTTTCATTATATCGCGCCATATATTTGAGTACACTTCTATGCTACATAGCATGGAAGTGTACCATTATTTCAATTTTCTCACAATCCCCCGCTCCGCGTCAACCCCAGCACCAAAGCCCAAAGGAAAATCGTGGTGAATGGAGGTGCGAGCCACGGATTCCGCCTACGGCTACGACTATTGTATTCAAGGTTCCGGCTGCGGCTTGGTGCGGGGCAGGCCTCCACCCAATCGCCGTCTTTGAAAATTTTAGTAGCGATTTTGGTGACGATCAGAATAACCGCCGCAACCTATCATAAAAATTCTCGCGTGGACCTACAAGATGGATGATCACTAGTTTCTGCATCGCTTCAATTGTATATGCCACTCGATACTGCACATTTTGAAACTTAAAGTGGAAGGAAAACAAAAAAGAGAGCGAGCCGTGAAGCTTCTCTCCGGTATGCGGATTAGTAATCAACATCTCGGTCGCCTTGAGCAATTCCTGCTCGGCATCGCGCGAAAGTCGTTTGAGCGACTTTTTCGCCGATGGCGTAATAACCCTCCTAAACATACCCCGCGCTTGTTATCGTCCTACGGCATCTTCAAGCGGCTCAAACATTCCGGCCTCCGCCTCCTCCAGGCTTTTTTCAACGGTCTCCATTGCATTACTATCAAGAAGCAACGCCAGCGTTTCGCGTTCAGTAGCGGAAAGCGTAGGACGCAGGGTCTTAATAGTGATCACCGCCTCCCTCGCCTTTTCAAAAGTATAAGGATGGGGATGGTTATGGATAGTAGTTGCACTTGGATTCATATATCATAACCTTACATCAAAGTATGTATTCTGTCAAATTTTCCGCGCAATCCCCTCTTGTTTACTCCACATTTTGTACCGGATGCTGCTGCCTATACAAATCAACAAGTTCAAGCAAGCGCTTTTGATCTATATCATACTCTTTCCCGCGAAACTTCAATTTCATATCCATCCGCCCTTTCTCATCTCGTTTAATATCAATTTCAACTGCCTCACCCGGCTTAACCATCCCGCCAATCTCCTCTAATTTTTCAAATCCGCGCGTCCCATCTTTTTTTAAAAGCACCTCTTTCAAAAACGCTACCAGTTTTGGCCCATGGGTCAAATTTTCAAACCGCACATCCAAACCCTCATATAATTTTCCGGACATATTGACACCCACTGTCAACCGGTGCGCCATCTCCGCCGCAATATCTTCCAGGGCTGGCGCCCCAAGGTCACGAGTTTTATTCTGATTCGCGAGCCACCAATCCACAACTGCGGGCAATTCTTTTGCCACGCCTTCTTGTCTGGCCGCGCCTCTGATAATCGAAAATCCTTTCTCTGGGTCAAGATCACCTGATCGGTAAATGACCACATCCCCAGGCGGTATTTTTCCGTGTCCCATCTTTTCTTGCTGCTCCCCGCTCATTTCACGATTTACAATCGCGGCCGCGCCTGCCTCATCGCGAAAAGAGCCAAGCATATGCCCTCCGCTCTCACGAGCGCGTTTTACTCCTCTGCTTCCCGCTACCATCAAATACGCGTCCTGCGGAAGCTCGCGGCCGGTCTTTTTTGCCAACTCAACGCCCGCTTCAGTTAAAAAATCCATAGGAGTTCCGGCTTTCTCGTCTATGCCCGGCTGTTCATGCCGCCGGAATACGAATTTAACATTCACGTTTTTTCCGCGTTCGCGGCCTTCTTGCCGCGCCTCGCGGTATGCTTCCTGAAATCGCTTAAACATATAATGAATAGTGTGTTAGACGTTAGGATGATATTATATCACAGGCAGACATCCTTTGTAGTTATATGCACTGTCGAACTATATCATGGATCAGTGCATGTGCAGGAGAACACTATTTGATTATCCGTACAATTCCTTTAATCGCATCTACTTCTACTTGCTGGCCATCACGCAAAACTTTCGTTGCGATTTTGGTGCCGATGACGCAGGGTTTTTTAAGCTCACGAGCGACAATCGCGGCATGGCAAGTAATTCCTCCCTCGTCAGTCACAATCGCCGCGGCTTTCTTGACCGCGGCTATCAGCCGAGGTGTAGTCATTATAGAAACTAATATTTCCCCTCTCTTCATTTGATGCATCTGCGCGTCGGTATTTACAATGCGTACACGGCCCTGTACACGGCCGGGCGATGCACACATACCCTTGAGTTCACGCAATATCACGATCTTTTCCTTTGATAATTCTTTTGCTTCAATTACACGCGCTTTTTTCCCGGTATAAAGAAACATCTTGCCATGCTTCAAAAGCAACACATAGTAGTAACGCCGCTGTTTTAGAACATCTTTAGACAATCTTTTTCCGGACTGTAATAGCTGCAAAAATTCTTCTGGGAGATAGTACAGTACATCATTTTTTGCTACATCGTGCTTTCTGGCAATCCTCATTAATACCGGTCGCAGCCGATCCCATGCTTGACATGTTGCAACCTCTGCCTTCTCATGCCAATGTCCTACTGTTTTTAGTTCATGTGCAGTAGATTTTTCTAGCAGTTTAGCTAATCCTTCGGTATAAAAAACAATCGCGCGACCGAGTTGATAATCATGAATAAATTGAGAGAGAGTTTCATGGTTTTGCTGCCTGGAGAATTTCTTTGTTGAATTGCTAAGATGTATCAAAATTTCTTTCCAGAAAGGTAAAAATTTGTTAAGATACTGCCGTTTATATTCTGATTCAATAATAGCAAGGCGCCGGTTTGTTTCAGGAATATGAACATACAAGGCAGTCAATCCGTCACGATTCACAGTTAGCAAATTTCGCACATGTACTTGTGAATGACTACCAAACATCTCGCGATATCCCGCGACTCGTAAATATCTTTCGAATAGGGCTGTTTCTCTTGTGACAAGCAGCTGCCATTTTTTCATAGTGTCGTAATCGGCCTACTCTGCACCCCGCACCAGAACAAGTTCGATGCGGGGCAGGCAATATAAAATTATAGAGTAGTTATGGGTCTACTCTGAACAATAAAAAATTTATTTCGCTCAAGACACCATTCCACATCACATGGAAAGCCATAGTGTTTTTCGATTTTGGCGCAGAGTTTGGCCAGCTCCACGATTTGGCGGCCGTCGAGTTTTTGGCGGTGGAGGAATTTTGTGGGGACAGCGATTTCGCGCGTGCCGCCCGATTCGGCTCCCCTCTTAAGGTAAGAGGGGCTGGGGGAGTTATGAGAAGTTCGTAACCCCTCCTGACCTCCCCTTACCCTAAGGGGAGGAACGCCACGACGTACAATCATCTTTTTCTGCTCGGATACGCTCACATCAATCAAACTCCAATCCCTTTTGTCTATAACATACGCGTCCGGCGTTACTTGCCCGCCGACCAGCGCCTCGCCTAATCCCCAGCACGCCTCAATAATCATTTGGTGTTTATCTTTAGTCACCGGATGCACCGTAAAGCATACGCCCGCAATTTCCGACTGCACCATTTTTTGCACCACCACCGCCACAGATACATGCGACTTGTGCATGCCTTTTTCATTGCGATACACCAACGCACGAGGAGTAAACAGCGATGACCAGCACTGCTTCACATTGCCCAAAAGCACCTTCTCCGTGGTGTTCAAATATGACTCAAGCTCCCCTGCCCACGAGGCCTGCGAAGAATCCTCGGCCGTGGCTGACGAACGGACAGCAACAAACAAATCCCCCTCCCTTAAGGTAAGGGAGGGCTGGGGAGGGTTATGAGCGTTCCCGTCCGAGGCGGACAGGCGTAACCCCTCCCGACCTCCCCTTACTCTAAGGGGAGGAGATTGTTTAGCAAGCGCACGATACGCACCCAATATCTCCTCTTGCAAATCCTTGGGCATCCGCTCGTCGTGGATCAGATCACGAATCGTTTCCGAAGCATGCTCTACGCGGTGGATGTCTTTGTAGTTAAGCTCATGCACGATGGAGTCAACCTCAACTTTCAAATCCGTCTCCTGCAAAAACCGCTCAAACGCGCTGGCAGTTACCACAAACCCCGGCGGTACCGCAATCCCCGCCTTAGTCATCTCCCCCAGCGACGCCCCTTTGCCTCCCGCAATATGCACGTCCTTTTTGGAAAGCTCTTTGAAAAATTTTATGTGCTGCATACAACTTTAAAAAAACGCAGCGCATCTGATTACCGCTGCAGAGTCAATGTATCATGTGGAAAATCGATGTACAACGAATACCTGAATCGCTTCAATAATCCCACACCTACAAGAGGAATTCCTCGGCCAACTAGCACGCTCACTACATGCACGGTATTTTCCATGGAAACCTCCGCGAGCGCCGCATCCCAGTGCACAATTTCCTCATTTGCCAAAGAAACTGGTTCAGTATGACTAATCTCCAGTCCCAACTCCGCAACTTTTTTCGGCGGTATTTTCAACTCTCCGGTAAATCCCGTATCTATAAGCGCAACAATTTCTTGTACACTTTGATGCCAGCCCACGACAAGCGCAATTAATGGTTTGTTCTGATACACAACCCCTTTCAGCATACTTTATGCTTGCAATCGAGCAAGGGTCTCCGCCGCGGAATATCCAATTTTCACCACATAAAAAACTTTTTCAGGATATTTCTTTTTTGCTTCCTCAACCGCCTCCGCACTCGTATTACCGATAAATACCTCGCTGGTATCAATATCAATCGCCAAAAACTTTCCGCGATCCTTAGGGCCGTACTCCCCTTTTATTTGCTCGTAAATCTTCCTCCCCTCGCGCGCAATCTGTTCAATATCAACCTGTTTTACGAGATTGACAGTTGACGTATTCATAGAATGACTTTAGTGAATTGCGAGTTGCCCCATTAAATTTTTTGTATTATCAAATCCCTTTGTCCTTCCAGAAAAATATTCAAGATGCGCCTCGGCAACCATCTCATCAATCGTTGCGGGCTCATTTACCTCACGCAGAGAATCAACATCAATTTCACATACTACCTTGTTACTGGACTCATTGCGATACAAACACTTAAGAGCAGTCAAAGGAATATTGACCGCGGCATGTGTGGATTGCGTATTCATATTCATCTAGATAATAATTATCCTCTGCCTCTATACTGTCATGTTACCATGATCATATCTGCCTGTCAACCTGCGTTCCGACAAAATATCCTTCAACTGCGTAAGTTCGGTAATCGCATAAGTCGGCATTCCATTCTTGAGCATTTAGAAGTTTAGCGCTGAATTTCCCTCTTTTAATCAAATCCATTGTATCCATAAATCACTGATACTTCAAGTGGTCTCGTCAAAATACCACCAATCATTTTTGTGCCATAACATTCCTCGATCTTCTGTTTGGTTCCCTCTCTGCGATGTTCTGGAACGATTCCCCATAAACTTGTTGATTGGAAATATTGTAATGCCTGTGCCATTGTAAAATATTCTTTATGATCAAAACCGCGCCTGTGCACTTCAGTAAATCCTGCCTGCACTAAAATTTCCTGCGGATCATAGAGCGCCTTAACATGCGGCGGTATATTCTCTACAACATTGCATACAATATCTCTGTAATCCTTCTTAAATTCTGCTCGATCATTCTTATTTACCACAAAAAATAAACCGCCATGCTTCAACACCCGACGAATTTCAGAGATTGCCTGCGCATTGTAAAACCAATGAAAAGCACCAAATGCAGTTACCGCATCAAACACCTCATTCTCAAAAGGAATCTTCTCCGCTCGCGCTTGAATATATTCAATGTTATATCCTTGATAGCTCTTGGCAACATTGAGCATCTCCTCGTCAGGATCACAACCTATAATTTCTCCACCTCGCGCTGCAAGTTGCCTCGTGGAGATGCCTGTACCGCAACCAATATCAAGCACTCGTGACGGTAGATCTTTTACCAACAACCAAAACAGCTCTATCACTTCTTGGGGATATCCTTGGCGTCCTGTATTATATGCGGTACTGAATGCTCCAAAATCTCCATAACCGTGTGGACATGTCGCGGTTGTGGTTTCCATATAGTTTCCTACGTCCATGCTCTAGAGCATGGAAGCAAACTTTACAACAACGCACTCGCCACCGCAAAATACACGAGCAAGCTCAAAATATCCTGCACCACGGTGGCAAACGGGCCGGCGCCCAGCGCTGGGTCGCGCTTAAAACGGATGAGAAGCCAGGGGATAAAAATCGCTACCAGTCCGGCAAGCACAATCGCGATTGCCATGGCTACCGCCACGGCCAAGGCGAGGTCAGCGCGCCTCGTAAAGAATCCGGCAAACCCAAAAAGGATGATTGAAAGAAACGCCGCGAGCACGCTATCCACTATCACTTCCTTCGCCAGATATCCGGCGGTGGAAAGTTTTTTGATTGCCGAGGCGCGAATAAAAATGATCTGAGTTTGCGCGCCAACCGCGGATGCCATATAGACCGTAAGCGGCATGAAAAACGCCAGTTGCACAGTGCGCGCCAGCGCCTCTTCAAAACGGCTCACCACAAAAGTCGCCAAAAATCCGCCAAACAGTCCGAGCACCAGCCAATTTAACCGAATGCGAATAAGATGCGCGACTTTATCATGCAGCATCTCTAAAATATGTTTTTGTTCTATAATCTCAACGCCTCCGATGCGTAAAAGGTCTTCAGTGTGCTCACGGTGCAGCGTATGCAAAATGGTGTCGGTGCCGACAATGCCAAGAAATTTACCCGCATGATCTTGAACCGGCACGGCTTTGATGCCGTGCTGAATCGCCGTGATCGCCGCGCGCTCTAAAGTGGCATGGGGATGGATTGTTATAAAATCATGCTTGGTGATTTTTGAAATCGGCGTATCGGCATGCTCACGCAAAAGTTCTTTGATGGAGACCACGCCCTTAAGTACGCCATCCTCCACAATATAGATATAATTAATGGACCCAAACTCATGCTTTTTGTCGGTCAAATGCGCCACCACCTCGCGCACCTTGGTTGTCGGCGCGAAAGTGGGGACTTTAGTTAAAAGATGCTGATCCACAAGTTTTGACGTCATAGTGCTCATTATATCATGTTTTCTCAAAAAGCTCTGCCATATTCAAGGCGGCTTTTGCCGCGCAGTACCCGCGATTATCGTGGTTGTTACGGCTGCGCGCCTCGGCTTGTTTCCAGGTGTTACAGGTAATAATTCCAAGCGTAACCGGAATCATATATTCTTCGGCCACTTCTTGAAGCGCGGGAAAAATCGCGTGATTAATCCAATAGTCATGGGTGGTCGCGCCTTTCACGACCGCCCCGACGGTCACGATTGCGGCGTACTTTTTGGTACGGGCCAGCAGGTGGGCCGCCAGCGGAATCTCCCACGCGCCCGGCACGCGCACGATTTTGATGCGCGAGGCCGGTACGCGCGCCTCCTTAAACGCTTTGAGCGCTCCGTGTAAAAGTCCCTCGGTAATTTCTTGGTTAAAGTTTGCGACGACGATGGCGTAGTGCATAGTGTGGTGATTAGATGATTCGCAATTAGATAATTCGAGTTGCCTAATTATCAAATCATCGAATTATCGTTCGCGAAGCGAACTAATTATCCGCTCAACATATTTAGCCAGTATATCAACTTCAACGTTCACCTTATCTCCTACGCGCACTTCACCCAAATTGGTGTGTTTTTGTGTGTACGAGGTCAGTGCTACGGAAAAGCTACCCACCCCCTCTTTCTCCCCCTTGACAAGGGGGAGATTAAGTGGGGGTCCCACCTCCACAATCGTAAGCGCCACGCCGTTTACCACCACCGACCCTTGCGGCACAAGATAGCGCGTGAGCGCGCGTGGTACGCCAATAACCACGTACCGCGTGTGCCAGCGTGTGCTGACTTTACGCACCACCCCTACTCCATCTACATGTCCGGAAATAAAATGCCCGCCAATCGGCTGGCCTGCGAGCATCGCCGGCTCCACGTTCACGCGATCACCGACTTTCCACGCGCCAAGTGTGGTTCGCTTAAGCGTGGAATCCAGGAGTTCAAAGGTCAGTGTACCACGCGCACGTCGAAGTGAAGTCAAACACACCCCATCCACACTCACGCTTCCGCCTTCTGGAGCGCGGCGCGCGATTTTTGGATTGGTTTTGATGGTGATAAATCTTGCTTTGCCGCGCGCCTGCACACGCTCCACTGTGCCAAGCGCCTGAATTATTCCTGTAAACATAGGCGGGCTTTCCTAATGTCTTCCTCAATTTTACTTTTCAGTTTCTCATCATTGGAAAAATTCTCAATCTCCGAAATCTTATTCAGTATTTCCACCGCCAGCTCTTTTCCCGAAAGATCATCTTCAAAATCCAGCAGATGTACCTCCAGGAGCGGCTTTGCATCTTCACTGCGCGCGCCGACCACGGCCACGGCATCGCGCGGCGCGCCATTAATCGCAACACGCGCTGCGTACACGCCGGGTATTGGACAAAGACCCCCTCCACACTCCAAATTCGCTGTCGGATATCCCAGCTTTGTTCCAATGCCAAGACCTCTCTTAACTTTTCCAACAATCCACATAATACCCCCTCTTAAGGTAAGAGGGGGCTAGGGGGAGTTATGAATCGCTCATAACCCCCTCCAGCTCCCCCTTATCTTAAGGGGGAGAGTTTATTGCATCCTACCACACTTCTTGACAAAAAAACAGGCCCGGGGCCGCTAAGAAGCGTGGCCCGGGCCAAGGTGCAAAGATGAGGCCTAGTTGGTCAAAGTACGCGCGCGCGCCTTGTTGAAACAGGCGCGATGGTCTCCCTCCTCCAGCGGCTTATTGCAGAAACCGCAGATCGGGACGGTGCAAGAGTCCGCACCCGGCGCCAGATCCAGCGCATCCTGATTCTCGTGGCCGGCGCCACAGCCGCAGATTCCGCCCTCGTCGAAGTACGCGCCTCTGGGACATCTGGTTGCCATCAACTTTCCTCCTGGTTAAAGGTCTACCTCCACCCTACACCATTTTCCGTAAAATGTCAACCCCGTACGAAATGGGGTACGGCTGCGGAGACGCACAAATACACTTCGAAATCTCACGGCACTACCGGGCGCTTACTTGTTCTGTACCAAATTTCGTACGTGGTCAAGTGCTCGTTCCAAAATCGGCCGCCCGTCTTTGTAGCTTGAAAATTGAAGCGCGCTGGAAACAGGTACCCAGCGTACTGCTTTGATAAGCTCACTTTTTTGCGCGATAAGCCGCGTGTGCGAAGGCGCTTCCATTAAAAAATAATATGCAAACTTACGTATCCGCACGCCGCGGGGAGAATGCGCCGTGCCGCGCCGCTCCGTAAACCACCAATCAATCCGTCCCAAAGGCGCCACTACCCGCAAGGTCCGGATTCCCATTTCTTCTTTGACCTCCCGAACTGCCGCAGCCCTAACGGACTCGCCGCGCTCAATATGGCCTTTTGCAAAAGTCCACTTATGGAAGGGATCCAAAAGAAACGCGATCTGGGGCCCTTGCGGCGTCCTACGAAATACCACGCCACCGGCGCTGTACTCAATGCGGGCTGTGTGCCGCCCTTTCCCTAATTCATGCTTCATAATTCCTAATTCACTTCAATAACTCCATCGCTTTCTTCAGTTGCGGATCTTCCCCGTTGTCAAGATTATCCCGCGTCATTTCCACCGCGATATCCGGGACAATGCCTTCACCTTCGATCTGCTGACCTTTTGGCGTCAGCCAATGGGCAATCGTCAGTTTCAAAGCTGAACCGCCGCGCAATTGTTCAAAACTCTGCACGGATCCCTTGCCAAAAGTTGTTTCACCGATCAATTTCCCCTTGCCGTGATCGCGGAGCGCTCCGGCAACAATTTCGGAAGCCGACGCGGAGCCATTATTGATAAGTACTGCTGTCGGGATGTCACCCAGCCGCGCCGTGCCTTGGGCGCGGAAGGCCTCTTTTCGGCTGCCCTGAAATTCCTGCCAAACCACCACTTCTCCGGAAGGCACCCAAGCCGACGCCACGGAAACGGCCACTTCCAGAAAGCCGCCCGGGTTGTTGCGCAGATCCAGAATAATACCCTTCGGATTTTGACTGATAATCTGCTGTATGGCTTGCTCAAATAATCCCGGAGTGGACTCGTTAAAATAAACAATTTTAAGATACGCGAGGCCATCTTTACGTTTTTCAAATCGAACGCTCTCGATATTTATCGTATCTCGAATAATTGGGAATTTCCTTGGCTCATCCCATCCCTCGCGCAGGAGCGTAAGTTCAACCGTGCTGCCTTTCGGGCCGCGAATATTGGAAACCGCGATATCCAAGGGCATACCGCGGGTATCTTGGCCGTCAATGGCGATTATTCGGTCGCCGGAGCGAACCGCGGAGGCCTCGGCCGGAGTCCCCGGAAGCGGGGCAATAATTACGAGCTGCTCTTTTTGTATGCCGATTTCCGCTCCAATGCCCTCAAATACTCCCGAGAGCTCCGCGGTAAATTTTTGAGTGGTCTCCGGATCCAAAAATACCGAGTAGGGATCGCCCAACGACCCCACCACTCCCGTAAGCGCCCCATAAAAAAGCTGGGTGTCAAAAACCGGCTGTTCCACATAGCGATCCTTAACCATGTCCCACACCTCCCAGAAAAGATCAAAATTCACGTCCTGAAGAAGGTATTGGGCCGGTGAGTTCTTGCCTTGCACCAAACCGCCCTCCGCTTCCATTGCGGTTGTGGCCGGAGTGCCCGACTTCCGCCCGACAGACCAGCCAAAAATAAACGACACCGCGATGAATACCGCGACAATAGCGGAGGAGATGAATTTCCTAACCAATTTTGATTTTGGTCTCGCCGTATAAAACATAATCTGGAGGTAAATCAAGCGCTTGATTTATCGGATTTACTTAATTTACTTTTTCTATCTTGGCCCCCAATCCACGCAGTCGCTCCTCAATATTTTCATATCCCCTCTCAATCTGATAGATATTGTCAATCACGGTCTCGCCCTGCGCCGCAAGCGCGGCGATAACCATCGCGATGCCGGCTCGGATATCCGGGCTCTCAATCCGTTTGCCGCGCAAGGGTGTCGGCCCTTGGACCAGCGCGCGATGGGGATCGCAAAGAATGATATTGGCGCCCATGCGGTTTAGAAGATCAACATAGAATAGGCGTCCTTCAAAAATCGTTTCGTGCACCAGCGTGAGTCCCCGCGCCTGCGTTAAAAGCACGGTCAGCGGCGGCTGGAGGTCAGTTGGAAAACCGGGGTATTCATGGGTAATAACTTTTCCCGGACTGCGATAATCCTCCTTTGCTTGAAGAATCGCAATTGAATCAGAACCTTGCTTAAAACGCGCACCCATTCTGCGCAAAATGGTCAGCAAACTTTCGATGTGTTCCGGATTGCACTGCGTAATCGTAATCGGACTGCGCGTGGCGGCCGCGAGAATCGCGAACATGCCGGTCTCCAGCCGATCCGGAATCATGGCATATTCACTTCCCTGAAGGGCCTCCACGCCCTCAATTTTAATGGTACTGGTACCGGCCCCGGAAATGCGCGCGCCGCAGCGATTCAGATAATCGGCCAGCGCCGCCACCTCCGGCTCGGAGGCCGCGTTCTTCAGTATCGTGACGCCCGGTACCCTTGTCGCGGTCATCATCAAGCTTTGGGTCGCCGTAACCGACACAAACGGAAAAAAATAAGACGCGCTCTTAAGCCGTTTGGCGATGAAGCGATACTCTTCGCCATTATCTTCAATCTCCACGCCCAGCGCCTTGAATCCTTCAAGAAACTGATCAATCGGACGCCGGCCAATCGCGCATCCGCCCGGATGTCCAATACTCGCTTCCCCAAAACGCAGTAGGAGCGGACCGATGAGTAAAACTGAAGCCCGCACTTTTCCGGAGAGTTCTCGGCTCAAACTATGGGAGTTAAGCGTAGCGGGATCAATGGAAACCTCGCTATCCCTGATTTCCACCCGCGCGCCCAGTTTCTTAATAATATCCAACATCACGCCGACATCATTGATCTTTGGAACGCGCTTGAGCGTAGTTGCCCCCCTTGCCAAAAGCGCGGCGGGGATGGCAATTAACGCCGCGTTTTTCGCGCCGGAAACCGCGATCTGTCCGGAAAGACGCTGTGGTCCTTGAATTACGAATTTAGCCATAGTATCATGGATTATATACTAGTTACTTTCCGTAGGCAAGCCATCACATCCTAATGGCCGACAGCATGGATTACATCAAAAATCACAAATCACAAGCACCAAATTACAAGGAAATGACAATTTACAAATTACAAATAACAAGTTTGAAGTTTGAGTATTGGAATTTGTAATTTGTTTGTGGTTTGGCATTTGGAATTTGGAATTTTTACGCCATATGTCTCTGATTTTTCGCCGCCTCATATTTTATTTTCTCCTTTTCATCTTTATTATTCTCGCCCCGATTATTGTCGCCTACACTGCCGGATACCGCTTCAGTCCTACCCAACGCCAGATCGTCAAGACCGGCGCGCTTTCGATTACCACCCTCCCGGCCGGCGCCGAAATTACTCTAAATGGCCGGTCGGGTTTGGCCTATACTCCAACGCTGATTACCAATCTCCTCCCGGGAGCGTATGAAATTAAAATTACCAAAGCCGGGTATCACCCCTGGATGAAAAATCTTACGGTTGAAGATGGAAAAACCACTTTCGCGCATAACGTTTCCCTTTTTAAGCTGGCCGACCCGGAATCCACTCCGACGGTAAATGACTTGACTTCGGATCAGGCCGTTCCGGAAAGTTTGGGAAATTTTAAGGTCTGGTATGACGACAACTTCAGAAAGATCGTCGTAACGAACAACCTTCTCAAGCAGCGAGTCGCTGAACTCGACGCGGATCAGGCCCGCTGGCGCCGACAACCCACTCCGCTGCTTTTCGCTTATAGCGGACACGAGGTCTGGCAATACAATCCCGAAAACCAGAGCACTGCTTTGATCACCCGGCTGACCGAAGATATCCACTCGGTCATCCCTCTTCCGCGCGAGGAAGCTATTTTGATCATTATCGCTTCCGAATCGTCTGGCGCGGAGAAATATACCATCCGCGCTTCAGAGCTGGATTCACGCGATCATCAAAACAGTTGGGATCTGGGAAAGTTTGATGCAATTAAAAAAGCCGTCCTGGCGGAGGACGGAAAAACCCTGGAGGTATCCGGAATTTATCGCGGTAAAGCCGGGCGCTGGCAACTGCAATTAAAATAAACCCCCTTTATAATCACCAAAACATCACTCGTCTGTTTATCTGCCAATACGCATTCATGGCTGGATTCGCAATATACTTAAGCACGGGGTTCATTACTTCTTGAAATAAAATTTGTCCGGTAAAATCGCGCATCATACTCCTATCGGACATGGTGCGCATGGCTTGAATCGCGCGCCTCTCACGCGCTATTTTTCGCCACGAACTGGGTTTGAAAAAATAACCCCAGCTGCGTAATTTTGGCTTGGCGTATCCGCCAAGTATCGCGCCGGAGAGCACCCCAAGCTCCATTGCGAAAAACGCCGGCGCGATTAAAATCAGCGTCGGCACTTTATAAAACTGCAGCATCGTGAGCAACCGATTGCGCTCCATATAATAGACCTGTAAAATGGAACGCTTGAATTCATACTTGTGCCACATGATTGATTTTGGAGCGAACACCACGCGATAGCCGGCCAACTTGGCTTTCAGGCAAAGCTCCATATCGTCGTGATACATAAAAAAGTCCGGATTGCAAAGTCCAATTTTTTCAAATACTGCGCGCCTCACATACATGGACGCGCCAGAAGCGTAAGGAATGTCCTCAATTTCTCCTCCCCTTAAGGTAAGGGGAGGCTGGGAGGGGTTATGAGTGCTTTCTATATCGCCATATCCCTTGCAATACCCAAACCCAAGAAAATGAATTTGATTGCCAACTGAATTGATCCGCTGCACGCCATCTTTTCCCACGGGCCAAAGCAACAGTTTTGACTGCACAATGCCGATCGGGCGATTGTCGTAACTCCCCCTACCCCCTCTTACCCTAAGAGGGGGTTCCGATCGATCTCCCTCCCTTAAGATAAGGGAGGGTTGGGGAGGGTTATGCTCCTCACTATACGCTGCCGCCACGAGTTCGCGTAACCACTGCGGCTGCACAATCACATCCATGTTGGAAAGCACAATATCCTCACAGCCGTCTTTAAACGCCTGCGCAATCCCCACATTATTCCCCCCGCCCCAACCGGAATTTTCTTTATTGGGCAATATCACCGCCTCCGGATACATTTCGCGCAAATATGCTTCCGTCTCCGGACTTGTCGCGTTGTCCACGATGTACACCACATATTTATCACGCGGATAATTAATCTTCCGCATGCTATCCCGACAATCCTCAAGAAACCTTTTGGCGTAGGTTTTGTAGTTGATTAAAACTATGCCTACCTTCGGTGTCATAGTTTGATTATTAATCAGATTTAACACAGATATTAAACAAATGGTTTCTTGCTTCTATCCGGGTAGACTATGCGACGAATGCGTACACCATTAGGTGTAAAGAAAATAAGCAGCGCAATCTGCATATTAGTTACCCGTAGATATTCTAAAACCTGACGCAAGTGAACATTTTTTAACTCCGGGACCACTTTAATCTCTACCACGACCTTACCATCAACTATAAAATCCAATCGATCCTCTCCTATCTTTTTTCCAGCATAGCACAAATCCACTGTAAATTCACGAGCATATGCTATGCCCAATTGATCAAATTCGGCCGCTATTGCTCTCTGCACATAAGTTTCCCGAATATGCGGCCCTAAACTGTTCCCCACTTTATATGCCGCCCCAATAATTTTATGAGTTAGCTCTTTATGCGGGTACTCTGCCATATAATATCTGATTATATCTGATCCGAATCTGTTTAGTGATCGCGTCAGTAACTCTGACGCCACCATTTCCACGCATACTTCATCAAACTTTTAATATGGATACGCGTCAGGGGGTTTAGTAACACTGACTTGAGACCAGGCACTTTGGCCGAAGCGCGCTCGTGACCGTGTTGAATTATCACATCGCCCTTGTAATACACTGGCCAGCCGCGGGACCAAAAGGTGCGGCAAAGATCCGTGTCTTCAAGATACATAAAATACCGCTCATCAAAAAATCCTACGTCCTTGAACACTGAGCCGCGGCAAAACAGTGCCGCACCCGTTGCCCAATCAATCGGCTGTGTTTTTGTGTGGTCAAAATCCTTCATGTGCAGATGTTCAACGCGCCTGCGCGCCCAGTCATATTTTTTATGCAAGCCCAGGCGATAAATTGGTTGGTCCAAAAAACGCGGAAATCGCATGCAGGAGGGCTGCATCTCACCGTTTGGGAGCATAAGCCGCGGCGCTACGATTCCCACTTTGGGATGCGCTTCCATAAATTGATAAAGCCGCAGAGTTGTGCGCGGCTGGTTTTCTAAAAATACCAGATCGGGATTGGCAATAAAATAATACTTGGCCTCAAATTGTTTAAGCCCGAGATTATTTCCACGACCAAATCCGACATTTCTGCCGGCATCGATGAAAACCACGCGATCACCAAACTCCTGTGTGAGCGCCTCCTTTAACCCATCCCTTGACGCATTATCCACAACAACCGGCTGCACCTTCAAATTTGTGCCTTGAACATCTCGAAATAGCAACCGAAGCATCGCCAAAATTTTATCGCGCATTTTGTAGTTGACTGTCACGGTAATAATATCAAACATATTTGATTGAAGTAAATCAAGCGAGACAGGTAAATCAGGCGCTTGACTTGCTTGATTCACTTGATTTACTTGCTTTACTTTTCTAAAAACCACCGCCTCATCTCTTCCGGCTTTACTTTATAATTCGCCATAATCGCGCACCGCTTGGCCATGGTGCGCGGCCACAGTTTTTTCACTTCACGCAAGCCTTTCAGTGTTCCCCAATCGGTGAAAATCAGATATACAAACTTCTTCAGCTCATACCCGAGAATCCACGGCCAGTCTTTTCCAAAGTTAGCACGATGCTCATTCTTTAGCAAGACCGTGAGATGATTCCGATAGGAATAGTAATTTACATACGCCGCCCGCCCTTTTCGATTTTTCATGGCTGCCGAGTCAGACATTTCTTGCGGTCCTGTCGCAGTGCGATCATGCCACGCGCGCGCCTCTGCCGTCACATACGCTTTCCATCCCGCGCTCCGCAGGCGGAATGCTAAATCAACATCCTCTTTATAACTTCCAAATTCATCATCAAACATACTTCCTTCAAATGCCACATCATCAACTGCCTTGCGGCGATAAATGGGGAGTGCACCAGAGACACCGAAAACTTCAACGCCTCCCCCTCTTAAGGTAAGAGGGGGTTGGGGGGCGTTATGAGTTGTCATTTGTTCTCCTGTTCTCCAATCCACCACTCTCCGATTTCGCAACACCTTCAATCCCATTGTATCAATGATATTGGTGAGCGATTCGCTAATTGGAAATTGGAAATTATCCTCCCGATGCGGATCCGCCCTGGGCGGAGAAATTAGAAATTTACTAAAATCCCATTTTAGCAGTGTCCCCTGTCCTGCCCCGGCCTCCGGATTGCCGTCCATCATCGCGACTACTTTTTCCAAATAATCCGGGGCCAAATACATGTCTTGATTGAGGAGTTGGATGTACTCGGATGGCGTAGGGCGTAGGGCGTAGGGCGTAGAGTTCGAATCAATTTCATTACCATTTGCCCTATGCCCTATGCTCTTAGCCACCAAACGCACGGCTTGATTATGCCCCCCTGCAAATCCGAGATTTTTTTCATTGCGCACTAGTCGCGCAGGCACTGGCAGATTCTTTATTTCACGCTCAATTAAATCCGCTGTCCCATCCGTGGAATTATTATCAATCGCCAGTAACTCCCAATCTCTATACGTCTGCCTTCGGAGCGACTCAAAAAGATAGGGAATATACTTTGCGCCGTTCCAAGCCACTAAATGCACCGAGAGTTTTGCCATATCTATGTTACTCTCTTTCCCTGCATATTCAATTTATCCCCCACCCACACAGCCGCAAGCGCCAACGGACGCACCCAATCAAGTAATTCCCCCTCCCACCATGGACGATGTTTTCTAAAATATTGCACCATTGAGCGCGTCATCATTTTTTGCTTCGGATACAAGCGCACTTGCTTAAAACTCTGTCCCACATAATCCACGGCCTTGACTGTCGGCGTGTAAGCCACTTCATAACCGGCCTCAATTGCGCGTTTGCAAAAATCCACTTCTTCAAACCAAATAAAAAATCCTTCATCCAGCATGCCGATTTTATCCAAAAGTTCCCGCCGAATCATAAAGAAAGACCCGCGAATGGAATCCACCCGCGCTTCTTTACTATAATCAAAATCTTGCATCATATAATGGTCAAGTACTTTTGGAAAAAAATGTGGTACTTTGAGCATAATAGCAAGCTGATCTTTGATTGTGGGGAACCTGCGCACGTGGGGGACAGTGACGTAGTCATCTATTTCGTAACTCCCCCTACCCCCTCTTACCCTAAGCGGGGGTACCGCTCGATCTCCCTCCCTTAAGGTAAGGGAGGGAGGGGGTGGGTTATGAATCGGCGACACCAACCAACACCCTGCTACTCCGACCTTCGCATTTACAGGATCATCCATAAACCGTACCATCCCCTCCAATGTCCCCTGAAATACCCGCATATCCGGATTCAGAAGAAGCACATAGCGACCTTGCGAAAGCCGAATCGCTTGATTGTTGGCTTTTGCAAAACCAGCATTAAAATCATTGGCAATCACATGTACGGACGGAAATTCCTGCTCCACCATTTGTACTGTCCCATCTTTTGAAGCATTATCAACCACAAAAACTTCGTAGGTTAAAGAGCCCCCTCCCCTAGCCCCTCCCACCGAGGGAGGGGAATTTCCAATGATTTCCTCCCCCTTGATGGGGGAGGATGAAGGAGGGGGTGTGGTTTCCTCCACCGACCTCAAACACTCCCTTAACTTTTCCTTGACGTTCCAACTGACGATAACAATTGATAAATCCATAAATGTTTACCTACTATATCCGAAATCTGTTTTTTGGTCAACCCGCCTTAACTCTCCTAAATCTGCCATAAACAAATTATGTCAACTATGAGCGATCGTTTATAATTGACATAATTTAAAATACCAAAATTAATTAAAATAGCCGGCGCCTTGAGCATGTCGCGTGACATGCTTTGGGCACCGGCCGCCTCCTGAAGAACAACCTTTGTGAGCCTTCGCTAGAGTACCGCGAGCAGCAGCACTAGTGCGAGATGCTCGTTGACCTCGCCTTCGCGCAGAGCCTCATCCAGCTCGTCTCGCTTGAGCCACATCTCGTTGTCGGCGAGCTCAAACGTGTGCGGGCTAACCCGCACTACCGCGTAGCGGTTCTCCTTGCCGATGAACCGTCCGCCATCCATGGTGAGCCTCACCCACTCGATCTCCTTCCCGTCGAGAAGCTCTGCCCGCGGCGGACGCTTGCCTCCATGGGCTTGCTGCAGGTTCGACCACGAGGCCTGCAAAGGCGGCCCGAGAAGAACATGCCCGGGTTTGGTAGTATTGCCGGGCTCCTGGCGCGCCGCGACAAGGAAATACCCCAGATCAAACAAGGATTGAAACAGAACTACCGCGCCCTCTCCGACTTCTTGGAGAAGCGGCTGATTCCATTCCCTTACCTCACGCTGCGCCACCACATGCACCCCTACGAGGTTGAAGAATCCGCCATCCGGACGA
The DNA here is from genome assembly GCA_016187515.1 of Candidatus Uhrbacteria bacterium. Taxonomy (GTDB): domain Bacteria; phylum Patescibacteriota; class Patescibacteriia; order GWA2-47-26; family GWA2-47-26; genus JACPJN01. The sequence goes on from JACPJN010000006.1 coordinate 38,370, forward strand.
CCGAATCGCGCTCCCCCATCCTGCAGACCCCAGGGCTGCGCTTCGGAGAGGGGAACCACCGTTGCGGACATCTGCGATTTTGCTCGCTGCTCGGCAAGCCAATCCTGCCAATTGGACATTGTCTACTCCTTTTCTAGGCGTTTTTGCCTATGGCTACCATATACTACGCCATGTTTTTTGTCAAGAATTCTTTTAGCGCCTCTTGCCACGGTCGCAGAGGCGGCAGTTTGGTATTGAAGAGTACGACACGCGCTGGTCGGCGGGCTTTGCGGGGAAAGTGGTCTGGACCGACTGGCACGACTTCCACATTGGAAAGGCCGGCGTATTCCAGCGCGGCTTTGGCATACTCATACCAAGTGCAGGAACCGGAATTGGTGAGGTGATAGATGCCTGAGGGGTGTGGTTGTCGTAACCCCTCCTTCGCCCCGCCATCTGGCGGTGGCTCACCTCCCCTTACCCTAAGGGGAGAAAGACCGAGGAGAGTAAGTGTGGCTTGCGCTAAATCCTTCACATACGTCGGGCTTCCGGCTTCGGCATCAACCGCTTCCACTTTCCCCTTTTCACGCGCGATTTTAATCATCATTTCCGGAAAACTTTTTTTGCTCGTCTCCCCAGTACCGGGGGGGCCGAAAAGTTTGGAGGTACGGATGAGGTACCAGGGGGTAAGTGAGTAAGTTAGTAAGTGAGTAAGTAATTTTTGCTCTCCCAACGCCTTAGATTGGCCGTATACGGAAATGGGGCCAGGAAGATCTTCCTCATGGTACCCGTCAGTACGCGTACCACTAAACACGTAATCCGTGGAAAAATGCACAAACGTCGCGCCGCACTCTGCTGCCGCGCGCGCTAAGTATCCTACGGCTTCGCCGTTGATCGCCATCGCCACCTGCGGTTCGTCTTCCGCTTTGTCCACGTTATTGTACGCCGCACAATTCAAAATTACGCTCGGCTGGAGCGCGTTTATTTTATTCATAACTGCTTGTTCGCTGGTAATATCAATATCTTCGCGCGTCCAACCCACCACGTCTTGGCCGCGCAGTTGCCTCATGAATTCTTGGCCCAGCATTCCATGACCTCCTATAATGAGGATCTTCATAACGTAAACTTGATGGCCACTGATGGTGACGGATGGCCACGGGATCACGGATCTGTGATCTGTGGCTATCCTGTCTTCTATCCGTGGCTATCCGGTCTTAATATGCGGGTTCATGTCTTGCTTTCGAGTGCGTAGTGCCTCCACCCACTCGGTATTTTCCTGATACCACTCTACGGTTTTGCGCAAACCAGCTTCAAATTTTTCTCGCGGATACTCTGGAATCCATCCCATGCGCATGATTTTGGCAGAATCAATGGCGTAGCGGCGATCATGACCGGGACGATCTTGTACATGGCTCATCAGCGACTCGGACTTGCCCAGCATCGTAAGCAGCATTCTCACCACCTCCAAATTTGATCGCTCATTATCCGCGCCAATGTTGTACACCTCACCCGGCACGCCTTTTTGCAAAAGCAACTCAATCGCGCTCGCATGATCTATGGCATGAATCCAATCGCGCACATATAAACCGTCGCCGTAAATCGGAATCGCCTCATCTGCCATGGCTTTGAAAATTGTTTGCGGAATAAATTTTTCCGGAAACTGATACGGGCCGTAGTTATTTGAACAATGCGTCACAATCACCGGTGTTTTGAAGGTTTGAAAGTAAGAACGGCACACGAGATCGCCGCCGGCCTTGCATGCCGCGTAAGGCATATTGGGCGCAAACGGGGTTTCTTCATGAAACAAACGCTTTTCATCAAGACGCAATGCTCCAAAAACTTCATCGGTTGACACTTGAATAAAAAGCGGCACCTTATATTTTTTAGTGGCTTCGCATAAAACCTGCGGCCCCATTACATTGGCAGAAATAAAATCCTTGAGTGAACCATGGATCGAACGATCCACATGGGTCTCGGCCGCGAAAGAAATGAGCGCCTCCGGTTTGCTCTGCTCCACCGCGCGATCCACGGCGTCTTGATCCGCGATATCGCCGCGCACAAGCTTATACCGCGCATCACTGCCAAAATCTTTGAGGTTCAAAGAATTGCCGGCATAAGTCAGCTTATCAAAATTCACCACGTCCCAATCGTGGTGTTTATTCAAAATATAGCGGATGAAATTGGAACCGATAAATCCGGCTCCGCCGCAGACCAGGAGTTTCATAGTGATGTCTTAATTTTTTCTGCCAGCGCAACCATCTCCCCTTCTTTATATTCCGTCTGCCCCCAAAGCGCCAGTCCGTCGCCGCGGCTTCGGGGAATAATATGCAAATGCAGGTGAAAGATCACTTGTCCGGCCGCGGCGCCATTGTTGACTCCCAGATTAAAACCCTCGGCCCCGGTCCCGGAGACAACCGCGCGGGCAACCTTTTGAGCGGCCTCCATCATGGCCGAAAGCGCCTCGGGATTGCAATCCATCAGATTCTCACAGTGAATTTTAGGAACCACCAAGGTGTGTCCCGGACGCACCGGATGAATATCCAAAAATGCTACCACGGCATCATTCTCGTACACTTTCGCGGACGGCAATTCGCCGCTGATAATTTTGCAAAAAATACAATCTCTCATATCGCGCAAGGCAAGTAAATCAAGCGAGACAAGCCCTGTAGTGAAGCTTCGCTCTACTACGGGGCAAGCAAGTCAAGCTGCTTGATTTACTTGATTTACTTGATTTACCTGATTCACTCGCCGAGCTTAACTAACTTATACAACCGGTGTCGTCCGGGCAATAGTATCATATCGGCCGCGTAAAGTCCAGCCCGCCTCCAGAATTGCTCATTTTCTTTGGCCACGTCCATTTCGTTTAGAATCGTCTCGTAATAAAGCGGATAGGGCCGGAGCTCGCGAAACTGCTCGGCGGTAAGATCGCGAAATCGCGCGACCACTTCACGGCTGGGAAAAATAATCTTATCCGCGCGGTCAGTAAGAATTATGGAATCGGCCGGCGTAAGCGAAAGGATATGCTCGCGCACCTTGATATTTTCCCGCAGTACCGCGTTGAGCTCCACTAAATTTTCATCCGAACTCCACAACAGCGTCCGCGCTGAAAAAAACAAAAAGAAAATGCCAGCGCATACCGCCAGTATTTTTCCAAAACGTCGAAACTGAATTACCCGCAGTCCATAAGCGGCCAGCGGAGTCGTCAATAGATAAAGCGGCAAAAAATAACGGGTAAAAGAAGTGCCCAGGGAGGGCAGTAGATCCAAGCGGTCGCGCAAGAGCCATGATCCGTAAAATTGGAGAAAAAATAGCGTGAGCAAAAGTACTCCCAAACCCCACCAGCGCATCCGCCGCGCGGTGGTACTCTTTCTTAAAAACAGCGCCGCTACACCGATGACGATAAGCAGCGCGTACCACCAAAACAACCGCGCCAAATATTCCCAGCCCACCTGCGCGGTGCGCGCCAGATCAAATCCAAACGGGGTTACCAGAATGCTTACGGTATCCGCGAGATTTTTTGGCTGAAACAATTCCGGGTACCCAGTCTTAAACGGACTGCCGTAAAGCCGGTTTTGGAGCGCGAGAATCGCAAAAATTGGAAATAATCCCCCGAGTGCCAAGGGGATAAGCGCTACGCGCCTGCGCAGCGCGCGCAGCGCAAACACCGCGAAAAATACCGGCGCGAGCCACAACCCTTCCGTAGGCCGCAGGGTCACGGCGACTCCGGCCATCAGTCCGGCCAAAAATGACGCGGCGCGTTTTTTCACTAGCGGCTGACTCGCGGTGGGATTTTCCTTAAGGATCTCTTGATCAGCCGCCCCTCGCTCATGACGCAATCGAACCGTCCGCCCTAAAAAATACAAAGCCAAAATCGTCGTGCTGATAAACAGCGCGTGCGGATAAAAAGGTCTGGCTCCCCAATAAAGCACGGCGGGATGTAACCCATATAAAATTGCGGAAAACAATCCAATCGTCGCCCCAAAGATCCTTCGGATAAATCCGTACCAAGCGCCTACCGTAAGACCGGAAAGTATCGCGGTCAGGGCGAGCGTACCGGTCGTCCCCAGCGCTTTGGCCAGGATTCCAAAAAGAGTCGGAAAACTTATAAAGCCCACCGGAATAAAAGTATTCCCAGCCCTTTTTATGCTGCGCGGCGCTACAAAGGCGGGCGCGTCTTTAATTAAGGTCGGTACGCGCACGCTTGTGGCCTGCTGCATCTGCCGCGCGAAAAGCGCGTTGGCGGCCTCATCCGGTGAATTATAAATTCCTCTGGGAAATGACAGGGAAACAAAAAAAATAAAAGCGCTGTGGGCAAGCGCGACCAAGATAACCGCCGCCTTGGAAATTCTTCCGCTTCCCGCGCTGACAAGCGGCGGCTCAAGAGTGCTCAAGCGTTCGGGCATGGACAATTAAGCTAATAACACCAACGCCAATCGCGCTGATAAAAATCCAAAAGGACGCGTCTCGAAAGATACGCGCGCCGTCAATAATATGGATGAGCAAGAGCGCGACTCCAATAACTTGCAGATTCATCTTAATCTTGCCCCATAAATTCGCGGCGCGCACGATCCCTTTATTCTTAAAATATAATCCGGCCAATATTCCAAAAAATTCCAGTCCCAGCACAAAACCCGCCAAAACCATACCAAACTCCTGAAACACCAGCATCAATACCGCTCCGCCAATCAAAAATTTATCCGCCACTCCGTCATAGATAATTCCCCACAGCGTAATCTGCCGCCGGGTGCGGGCCATCGCGCCGTCAATCGCGTCGGTCAGCGCTACTAAAAGGAAGGCCGCAAGTCCCGCGGCATAATATTCCTTAAGCAGCAGCCAAAACACTAGCGGGGCAGTTACAAACCGCACCATGGTAACGTGATTGGGTTTGACCGAATACGGAATAATCCGCAAAATCGTCAGAGCAAAGAGCTTATCGTAAAAAGTGAGTTTAATATTGGAATTAAGCGCTTCGGTCGAAGTTTCACTGCTGGGCATATTCCTTATATTCTAACGCGTTTGTATAGAATTGTAAACCCCGAGGAGTCGATCATAGTAGGCCTCCGGAGCAGACATCTTCGCGCTTTTGGCCGCGCCCTCCGCAAGCGCCTCCTGCTCTTTACCCATCATCCGCGTTAGTGCGGAAGTCAACGCTTGCGGATCACCCGGAACAACCAGAATTCCATTGACCCCATCCTCCACAATTTCCGGAATTGCGCCGATCCGCGAGGCAATTACCGGAACTCCGGAGGAGAAACTCTCCACGATCGCAAGTCCAAACGTCTCGTAGGCGAGTGACGGTACGACCATGGCCCGTGCGCCTTTCATTAATTCGAAAAGTTCATGATGGGCGACAAATCCTCGGCAGATTATTCCGCGAATCATCTTGGCGGCCCGTTGCGCTTCTTGCTTCATACTGCCCCGACCAATAATCTCCAGGCCTGCTCGGGGATTACCCGCGACAAATTGCCGCCAAGCGGAAATAAGCACGCGCAGACCTTTATAGGGTTCGAGTTGGCCAATAAAAAGGAATCGAACTCCCTCAACATTTCCCCCTCCCCTAACCCCTCCCGCCAAGGGAGGGGGATTTCGTTTGTCTTCCTCCCCCTTGATGGGGGAGGATTGAGGAGGGGGTGAGGGGTTATGAACCACGGGATTCGGAATCACCGCTTTTTTCGCCTTTGGAAAAAATCCCGCGCGATTATATTCCTCCAGCACAAATTGCGAAGGCGCGACCACCGCGTCCGGGCCGCTTAAAAGTTTCCGACATATCGCGCGGTACAAACGCACAACCGGTATCGGATTGCGAATCGCGTTTTCTTTGCCCCACTCCATATATCCGCGCGGATGCAAAGCGCCAAGATCGTGTAAACCATGGAACCACTTGGGCGTGTAACGTGTAACGTGTAACGTGTAACGTCGGATTGCTAGCGGAACGGTGTAACCCAGGCCCTTGAGATTGCGGGTAACAATAAGGTCGGGCTGCTCCTCATACAAAATGCGACGTACGACCAAAAATGTATGCGGATTAAACATATCCACGAGATGCCAGATCAGGCGCAGCAGCGGCGGATATTTTGCAATACTAAAATAAGTAAAAAGATTCAGCGGAGTGAAACGAAAAATACGGATCGCGCTCCCACCCCTCCTAACCTCCCCTCGGGCAGGGGAGGAAATTGGATCGTTTCTCCCCCTCTCCGAGGGGGAGTTAGAGGGGGTCCGCATGGATTGCGCTTGCCACGCGCCGGCCAAACTTTTTCCCCCTTCAAACGGCGCGCCGGTAATCACGAACACGGCGTGGCCCGCCTCCGCAAACGCGCGTGCCGTGGCCTCCGCCACCATCTCTGCCCCGCCGCGCGCATAAGGCGGAAAAATACTGCTAATAATACAAACCTTCATAAGCGGCGCACGACCATTTTAAATGGACTTATAGATCTTCTCCAGCTTGTCTCCGATTATTTTCCAATCGTAAAGCTCCACCGCGCGTTTGCGCGCCGCTATTCCCATGGCGTGAGATTTTTCCGGATTTTTAATAACCTCGCCAATTCGGTCGGCCAGCGCTTCCGGATCCCCCGGGCGCACCACATAGCCCGTCTTCCCGTCTTCCACGGTTACGCGCACTCCGGGAAAATCCGAAACAATCGCCGGAACCCCGCACGCCTGGGCCTCGGCCGCCACAATGCTGAAACATTCCACGCGCGCGGTCGAAGGCACGACCGCGACCGCGGCCTGGCGATAATAGTCCGGCATATCTTGATGATGCGCTAATCCCAGAAATTCCAAATGCGCTTCCGGAAACTGACATGCTCCCCTCTTAATTCCGCATTCCGCATTCAATACTCCTGCCACTCTCGCATGCGCTTCGTATTCTTTTTGCATCTTCCCGGATCCGATAATCCATCCGCGACAGGGCACTTTGCGCTGTTTCAAAATCCGGACTGCCTCAATCAAGACATGCACCCCTTTAAAATAATGCGCCCGATCCAGGCCGCTGGCAAAAAGGATAATGGGTACACTTTTGTCATTCCGAGCGAAGCGAGGAATCTCTACACCATTATCAGGCGTGGCGTGAGAGATTTCTCCACGCGCTCTCATGGGTCGCTTGGTCGAAATGACGGATTGGGAGGTCGGGCGAAAGAGCTTCGTATCCACCCCGTTGGGTATGAATTCAATGGGCGGGGAGGCCGGCATTGCCGCGTATACTGAAGTCAAATCGCACTCCCGAAAATAATCCTCGGATAAAGTAATAATCAAATGCGCCTGCTTAAAAATACGCGGCATGAGCGTTTGATTGTACAAACGAAAGATCATGCCGAGTACGCCTTCAGCCATCGCGTCCATCGTGTGGTGCACCACGATCTTGGATTTGGTGCGCGCCCGTAAATACGGAATGATCTCGGCGACTCCAAAAAACGGGTAGAGCAGATGCACTGTGTCAAATCTGCTCAACTGCCGCGCCAAATTAGGCGCCCAACCGGCGTGGCCATAGCGCAGCACGGTATTGATAAAATTCACTTTGACCTTCGCCGGAGTATGTGCCGGCCCCTCCGCGCTGCGCAGACCGGCCTCCTGCGCAATGGCCTGCTCCAGTCCTTTTGATCGCAGGGTAAAGACCTCCGCAGTATAGCCCCGTTCCGCGATTTCATGAGCCATCCCGTGGGCCAACACTCCAATACCGCCGGGATAAGGAGGGTAGACACAAGACAAATACGCTATTCTCATATATCGGATGTCCCTATCTTAACATAAAAAATCAGGGCCTGACTAGCCCCTAAAAAATTCCAAATTACAAGCACCAAAACACAAAGAAATTACAAGCTCCAAATTACAAATCACAAAGTTTGTGATTTGTGATTTGTAATTTGTTATTTTACTCCCAATAGATGCTTGGTGGCGCGAGTATATTCAATCATCCGACTTAATCCTTCTTCCAGGCGCACCACCGGAAACCAACCCAGCGCGTCTTTGGCCTGCCGAATATCCGGCAAGGGCTGCGGACGCATAAATAAAAGCGGCGGCTTAAACACTATCTTGGAGGTGGATTTGGTCAGCTCGATAATCTTGCCGGCCACCTGCGCGAGATTCTGTTCTTCATCACTGCCCAGATTTACCGGGCCGAAATTTTGCTCGGCGTCCATGAGCTTGAGAATCCCATCCACCATATCAGTGATATAACAAAGCGAAGTAGTAAAATTTTTGTCGCCATAGATGATCAGGGGTTTCCCCTCGAGCGCGTTCAAAATTAAATCCGGAATCATCTCGCCAGCCGCGATCTGGAGGCGCGGGCCATAGGTCCGAAACACTCGGGCAATCCGGGCATCCAATCCATATACTTGCGAAAAAGTATGATAGGCCGTCTCGGCAAAACGCTTGCCTTCGTCGTAGCAGGCGTGCGGTGAAAGCTGGTCGGCAATCCCCAGCTCTTCCTCCGCAATGTAGCGATTGCCGCCGGCTTGCTTTCCGTACACCACCGAAGAGGAAGAAAAGAATACTTTGGACTTCCAGAGCACGGCGAGGTCGAGTACGTTGAGCGTCGCTTGGGCGTTCGCTTTGAGAATCTTAATTTTATTTTGTTCAAACGTAAGCGGCGCGGTCGGACACGCCAGATGATAAATTTCCTGCACTCCTTGAAATTGCGTCTTGAATTTTTTAAGTTCCGGCCAGCTATTGAGATCAAAGGGTACGGCCACGTCATGCTTGATAAACTCAAAATCCGGGTATTTTAAAAGATGTTCGATATTGCTCAACTGCCCGCCGCTTAGCAAATCGTCAATGCAAATCACTTTGGCGACCTTGAGCAGATTCTCGCACAGATGCGACCCGATAAACCCCGCTCCGCCGGTAACCAGCACATTCTTTTTTTCGAAAATTGGAATCTTGGCCATAATTGTTGAGGTAAATCAAGTGAATCAAGTAAATCAAGTGCTGGATTTACTTGCCTCGCCTGATTTACCTGATTTACTCTCAATTACAACTTTATTATCCCCACGCTCACTCCCCCCCTAAAGCCATCCTCGTAGGGGAAGAACTGCTGTTTTACCCGTCCAAATCCGTCAAAAACCACCACATGCGCTCCCCCGCCTTGGCCCGGCCCGGTAATTATATCATCAATTCCGTCCCGATCAAAATCCTCCGCGGCCAGATTAACCCCGCCTAAGAAGGCCTCATTATACGCCAGAAACGCCCTTTGCCACTGTCCCGCGCTATTATATACGCGAACTTCCGGCAAGACCCCCCCGAAGGGAGCCGTGATAATTTCGGCTTTCCCATCGCCATCAAGATCACCCGCGGCGACATTGACGCCGCCTTCAAAAGCGCGCGGGTAAGCGGAAAACCGCGCCTTCACGCGGCCCCGCGCGTCAAAGATCCGCACTTCTCCCTCATAGCCCTGACCTTTTCCGGGCGTAGTAATGATTTCCTCTAAACCATCGCCATCAATATCTCTAACCGCCAGATTCACTCCGCCGCGCAGCCGTGAATTGTAGGCAAAAAATCCGCCGACGGCCGCGCCGTTTTCGTTAAAAATCCGGATATGCGGGCCGCCGCCCGGCCCCGGAGCAGTAACAATTTCTTCCTTGCCGTCGCCGTTCAAATCGCCCACCCCCACGTTCACGCCGCCGCGAAACTTCGGATGATAGGCAAACCAACTTCTTACCACGCTGCCGTCCGGACGAAAAACCCGCACGTGCGGGCCGCCGCCCACTCCGGCTCCGGTAATAATCTCGGCGGTCCGATCGCCGTCAATATCCCCGGAAACCAGGCGCACTCCTCCTTTAAAATTCAAGCCGTAAGCCGCAAAATCCCGCAGGGGGCTGCCGGAGGGAAGCAGCATCTGGACTTTAGGCAACCCGCCTGAAAATGGAGCCGTCAGCAGGTAAGGAATTCCCCGCGAAGGCCCAAACACGGCGGAGCCGCCGGAAGCCGCCAGCTCCAGGGCGCGGCGGACATTCAACCGCCCTTTGCCCAGTTTTCCGTTAAAAGCGGGGTTGGCCGCCTCGATCGAATCCGTGGTTTGCACTAGGATATTGCGAAGCTCTTGCGCGGCATAGGACGGATTAAGCGCCTTGATTAGCGCGGCCGTGCCGGAAACCAGCGGCGCGGCCATGGAGGAGCCGGCAAATCCTCCGCCAAACCGCTCTGGATAACCATGCTCGAGATCATGAAATTGCGGACCGTAGATATTCACCCCGGGCGCGGAAAGATCCACGCAATTTACTCCGTAGTTGGAAAAGGTTGACTTTTGATCTTGCTCATCAACCGCCGCGACGCCCACCACCACGTCTTCTCCTTCCAACCCCGAGTAACACACCGGATAGAGCGGCGAGGCGTCCAAATCCAAACCGGTCCCGGTTTCCGTATTGCCCACGGCCCCGACGGTTAAGACCCCGCGCCGCGAGGCATCTTGAAGCGCCACAAATAAATCACGGTCAAAACCGGGCCCGACAAACGAAAGGTTGATAATATCCGCGCCATTTTTCACGGCATACTCAATGGCGGAAATCACGGTCCCGACATTTCCTCGGCCGCGGCTGTCAAGCGCGCGCAGCGCCATCACTTTGACTTGCCAATTCAACCCAACTCCGCCAATGCCGTTATTGCCAACGGCGCCAATAATTCCGGCGATCATGGTGCCATGATGCACGGCTTGGGCCCGCACTCCGGATCCGTTTAGATTGGGCGAGGGGTCGTTATCGCCATCCATAAAATCCCACCCGTACACGTCATCCACATAACCATTGCCATCATTGTCCACGCCGTCCAAAACTTCGCCGCGGTTTTTCCAAAGATTGGGCGCCAGGTCCAAATGATCTAAATCCACGCCGGTATCAATCACCGCCACCACCACCTCGCGCGAACCAGTCGTTTTTCCCCAGGCCTCATACGCCTCCACTTTTTGCAAGTACCACTGCCTGGAAGCGGCATCCGGATCAGCCGGATAAACCGGCGATGCAAAAACCGGCTGGCTGATAAGTCCAATGAGTCCAATGAGTCCAATGAGTCCGATCTTGCGCATATTTTTCTAGTATACCCTATCATTTACCCAAAAACAAGAACCCCGCGGCCGCGGGGTTCGTTGTGTTCGATTTTTGCGAATCGAGAACGTGAGTTGCCGCTAGTACACCATGGTTCCTCCAATGACGGGCAGGTTTTTGACGAGCGTGCCGGCAATGTTGGTCGCCGCGCCAGAACCAACTTCATCCCACTGGAGTTCATTAAGAGCAGCCAAGGTCGTGTTGGTGGACCCGGCTTCCTCAAGAACGTCGAAACGCACAGTATCGTCACTGGCGGAGGAGGCGCCGGTCGTGTCTACTTTCAAGACATAGGTCTTGGAAGTGCCGGCGGCAATGGTTCGCGAGGTCGTAAAGACCAGACGAGCATAGCCAACTTCCTCGGTTCCAGAGAGTGTACCATCAGTGGCGGCTGAACCGTAGAGCGTCCAGTCCGCATCCACATCCAACTGGGTAGTCAGGTCGCTGGAATCATACAATGACCAGGAAGTAACCGTATCAATGGGGCCGGTGGCATCACCATTGACATTCCAGTCCGAATTACCGTTGTCGGTAAGCGTGGCTTTGAAGGTAATCGCCTCAAGCACCACATCGCCGGAAGCATCTGCCGCGACTGTGAAGCGCAACGCTTCATTCAATCCGGGCACGGAAGCGCCGGAGGGTGAGGCCGCGTGCAAGGTGATGACTGGCTTGGTCTTGCGGACCGTCATGGCATTGCCGGTAATGGTGGAGGTATCCGTGTAACAAGTGGAGAGTCCACCGCCATCGGAACAAGCCGTGGTCTGGCCAGCGCCGTGGACATCGCTGCCTTCATCCAAAGATGATCCGGAGGCAGCGCCAACGGCTTCAAACGTGCCGGCAAAGTCCAGACGGAAAGTCGGGGTGTCGCCGGATACGCCCGATTCGGAAATCGTGGCGAAATCCGCGGCCACCGTCATCACCGTGGTCTTGTCGCGCGGCACATAGAAGTTCAGGTCGCTAAAGTCCGCGTTGGCGGAAGCCAGGACGCCGGTCTTGGTCTCCGTCGTGCCATCCTGTTTTGGATAGGTCAGCTTGATCTGGACTACGCCAGTGTCATCCGCGGTCGCGTCATTGGAGATGCGCAGCCGCTTGACCCGGAAGTCCTCGTTGGCCGCCAAGAATTTAATCTTGGTCATGTTCACGCCGGAGGCGCCGCCCAAGATGATGGCGGAAAGCGGGGTATCGCCGTCCGGATCAACCGTGAGCGTGCCGGAAGTGGCGGAAGTCAGGACCACGGTTGGCGTGTTGTTCCTCGGATTTGACCAAGTCGCGTCGCCGTCAGTCGGGGTTACGGAATTGCTGTCTTTGTCTTGCGCGGTAATACCGGCAGCAGTGTCAATACCGAGCCAAGCCGTATCCGCGGCGGAAGACATCTGGGTGGTGGCCAAGCTAACTCGCGCCGTGAGTTTCTTGGTTGCGCCAGCCGGAATTGTCCAGTTCATGTTATCGAAGGTCAGTACTCCGGCCGTAGTTGGAGATTTTGCTTCAGACACGGCGGTATCGCCATCATATAGTCGGGCCGTCAGCACCACATCGTCAAACTCTGCCGCAGTGTAGGTGCCGCCGGTGTCATCGCCTTGTCCGGTCATCACAATCTGGGTTACTTTGATGTCCGATTGCGCGCCGGCCGCGAAAGACAGACCAACCATTTGTACGCCGGTTGCGCCCTTAACGGAAGTTCCAGAGACCGGCGTAGAAGCCAATTGCACGGTAAGCGAGCTCGAACGAATCGTCATGGTATTGCCGGTTACATCGGATTGACCGCCGATAATGTCAGTAACCGCCACGTTCTGCGCAGTGGACACCTCGCGGATCGATCCGGCTTCAAAGTCATTCAAGGCGAAGGTGAATCCACGAGTCGTAACATCGTTGGCCGTTACTTCACTGGCGGCAATGTCCGCGGTGACGACCAGTTTGCGGGTCTGACCAGCCGCGAGCGTCCAGGACTGGGTCAGGTCGTTATTCCAGACCGCGCTGGAGGCCGCGGTAGTGGAAGTACCGGCGGTAACCGTGGCGCCCGAAAGCTCCACCGGTCCCATCAGCACGGCTCCGGTATCCGCGTCTTTGATCTTGATATCAGTGAAGTAGTTGGTCGTGCCGTTGGAAAGCACGCCCAAAACTTGCGCGCCGGCTTCCGCCAGGGTCAGTTCTATCTCGCGGATTTCCAGCGCTTGATCGCCAGCCGAGAGCGAGAACTTGTAGAACTGAACATCTTGGCTGCCCAGCGCGATATCCGAGGCGGACGGACCATTAAAGGCCACAGTTACGCGGCCGCCCTGGGTGGTGACGAATGAACCGCCAGTCGCGGGAGTTGACGCGGCCGTTGCGGCTGCGGCAAAACTCGTGAAGGTGGTGGTAGAGCCATAGCCATACACTTTGTCAACCACCAAAAGATCCGACGGGTAAGTTGAATCAATGTAAGTGGTTACCGTGCGGCCTCCGCGGCCGCCTACGTTGGCTTTTACCGTAAACAACCGATTGGAACCCTGACCCAAAGCAAACGGAGCGCTGGCCAGGTCAAAGGTTACGCGATCGGATGATACAGTGCCGTCGGCCAGTTTGGTAGAACCCTGATACAGAGCAAAAGCGCTCAAATCAGACACGGTTACCGTACCGCCGACAGTTACCACGGCGCGGCGAACTTCAACATCATTTACGCCGGCGGTAATGCGGAACTCACCAATCGCGACGTTCGTTTGTCCAATCGTGGGGTTAGCCGGATCAGAACCGCGAGTCAAGGTTACGGTGGAGACGCCTTGTGATCCGATGGAATTGGTCGCGCCAGTCAAAGGCAAGCCCGACACTGATGCGCTCGTACCAATCGCAATCAACTGGAAAGCATGGGTGTCTCCGGCCGTAGCAACTGTACCGGCGGTTAAGGAGTTTACATCCACCACTACGGAAAGCGTCTTTGAGCCATTGGCCGGTACCGCGATCGAAAGCGCGGCAAACTCGGTCTGCCGGGTCTGGGAAGTAAGCGTGCGTCCGGAAGTCAAACGCAGCGCGCCATCATACAGATAAACCGCGCTAATGTCGTTGGAAGAACCGACGCCCACGCTTTTAACCGTTGCTCCGGTAACCGTTTGCGCGGCTGCTCCGGCGGTGAGTGTAAACTTCAGGACTACTACCGAAGAAGCTCCTCCCGGAATTACTCCGGCAGCCGGATTATCCGAAGCCAGGGCCGCGGAAAGCGGACCGGTGGCGACTGCCGCCGCTGGAGTGGACTGTAAGCCCTTGTCTGCGCCAATGTCCGCGGCCAGTGCGGCTGCTACCGGCGCGACAGTGGCTTCTGCTCCGGCGCTGTAATTAGCTTGGAAGGCCTCGGGAATGCTGTAGGTGGCGGCGGTGGCTCCGCAGACCGCGGCCTTGTTGGCCGCTGAAACCATGCGGCGTACTCCGCCTTTTTCCACCACATAGGTATTGGTATCCGGTCCCGCGAACATTACGCAGGATCCGGGCTTGGCAGTAACGTTACCGCCAAAGGCAATGGCCTGGAGTTCTGCTTCAGTTACATCTTTAACCGCGGCAAAACTCGTGCCATTCCAGGTCTCGTAGGTCTTTGAACTGGAGAAAAGATAGCGTTTCGCGTCCGAACCATAGTAATACACCGGACGTCCTGGACCAGAAGTTGACTTGGCAGTGCCCACAATAAGGTCACCGGCAGTCAAAGTTGCCGCGCTAGCCAAAGGAATGGCAATGAACGCCGCAGACATGGCCCAGGCGATCGTCGCGACCACTACTGCCCAGGTAAACGCTTTCTTTCCAAATACTAAAGTGTTACTCATATTTTGATTTGGAGAAGATTGTATATTTCTCTTAATACTTACTTGATTTTACTGACCAAGAATCCTGTCCGACGGTTGTCGGGCTCGACCTTTAGAACTCTTAAATAATTTGCCCACAAAGGGGTGCGACAATAACAGTCAGGGTAACTGACTTTTGCTGTGGTACCCATTCGTGTGGCTCATTTCCCGCATGGAATTTGAACCAGTATACACTATCTCTATATCAATGAACAATTAGGTGTGGATAACTGACGCATTTCCCTCACCCTCCCCTCTCCCTTAGGGAGAGGGTGGCCGCAGGCCGGGTGAGGGGCACACCAAGCGTTTGTGGCCTAGCCACATAATGCTTACTCTAAATCCCCACCTCCCCGTTTTCTAATTCACCAGCCGAATCAGAGTCCTGTTGCACTCCCTTTAATGCCTCTTCCGCCTCGGCCAAAACCGCGATTCCCACTTCACGGCCGGGTTTCACCTTTACATCAATGAGCTTTTTCTCATATTCACGGGCTTTTTTAGCCAACTCCGCTTTGGCTTGTTTAACCTGCAGCGGATCTCCGGCCTGTTTTAAGCTTTCCTGGGCCCGTTTGATATCCTTGGAAAAATGCCTTAAAACCTCTTCGGTGCGCTGTGATTCCTGGTTTCCGGTAATATCTCCGGCGATCGGCAAGACCTTTTCCAGCTCGCGCAAGCGATTACCGGCAATCTCCATTTGCACCCGCGCGCGACTGGCCGGATTAGAGGTAAAACGGACTTTTGCTTCATCAACGGCCAATTTTGTCCCATACAAGGTCTCGCCGGGAAGGGCATTGCGGGATCCTACCGCGGCAGAGGCAACCCCGACAAACAGCGCGAAAATCCCCGCCGCGTAGACGAAACGGGCGGAAAACAAGTACTGGGCCATTCTCAATATCGCAAAAAATCCTAAGTAATACACCGGACGCGGGAACGCGCCGCCCTGAACCCCAACATACTCCATAACCCGCTTTTTCATTCTTTCTGACGTATCAAAATCAGGCCACCCCGCTTCCGGGATATTTTTCAGCGCTTTAAGCGCTTTTATGATGGCTTTTTCTTCTTTGTGGGTCATACTCAACCAGCTTTTTTGCGGCTTATTTTTGCGGCCTAGGCGCATGATCAGCCAACATCGCAGATCTTAGGGCATTCAATCCTCGGTGGATCAGTACACGCACATTACCTGAAGTTTTACCAATAATTTCAGCGATTTCCTCCATGGTGGCTTCTTCCAAGTAGCGGAGCATTATTGCCTCCCGGTACTCATCTTTAATATCTTTGAGATATTTACTTAAGTACGCGCGATCTTCCGCGTATAGAAACTGATTTAATAGCGCTGCGGATCGCGGATCTTCAATTGTTAATTCCTCCTCGACGGTTTCCAAGTCCACCTTTTGCGGGGATCTTCCCTGTCGGCGATAAAAATCTATTACTAAATTGCGGCTAAGCTGATAAATAAACGCTCGGAAATTTTGCACTCGTTTGGCGTTTTCATCAGTCAAGTATTCCCAGGCCTTTAAAAATACCTGCGCAGCCAAATCTTCGGCTTCATCTTGACTTGAAACTTTAAAGTACACAAACTGATAAATTTTCTGCCGGTATGAATTGTAGAGCGTTTCAAAGGCCCGATGGTCTTTTCCCTCGGAAACCCTGAAAACCAGCAGTTTTTCGCGGAGCTTTTGCATGGTAGGAGACGCTTCATTATTGATAACGTTACAGGATTATAACCTATTTATCCACAGAAAAGCAAATAAATCGGGCTTGACACGAGTATTTGTCTACGCTATAGTGGACATTAAGCGAGTTATTGAGTTATTGAGTTATTGGTTATGAGTTATTATTTGTATTGATCTAACGTACTTAATAACCCAGTAACTAATAACCTAATAACTATCACTCTATGATCCGTTTATCCGTTTCCGAAGCCGCTAAATTCTTCGGCCTGGAACAAAAAACCGTGCGCCGCGCCTTAAAGAGCGGCGAGTTGCGCTATGTGGTAGTTCGCGGCCGCTATCGCATCGCTTTTGAGAGCTTACTGGAATGGTCGCAAAAGCGCCCCCAAGTGCGCAATAAGTTATCCACACAAGGAGTAGGCCAATTTGTTGGCCAATGGAAAATCCGGAATAAATTATACAGCCCCAACCCAGAAAAGCTTTCTACCAAAGAGTAACCAAACTCCTTTACCCCGCTAAGCAGGGCCTAACCCGGCCATGCTGGACAAAGCCGATATTACTCAATCCGCTGCACTGCCGATAAAGAAGCCAGTTTAATATCTTGATGCACGATTTCGGTCGTCTCCACGCTGGTAAAATCCAGGGTGCGGGAGCGGTACTCCGCGTAACCCGGTTTTTCCGCCGTAATATAAAACGCGCCGCGGCCAACCAGAAACGCGTAACGTCCATGACGATCCGTAATTTGCGTATCTAAAAGTTTGTTGAATTGCCCGTCGAAAATACGGATCACGGCCAAAGCGAGCGGCCGGCCGCTTAACGCGTCAACCACGGATCCCCAGGGCCGCGGGCGTTTACCCTCGGCGATTCTTCTAAATAAACCCAGGAAACCAAGCTGTACCGCCAAGAGAACCGCAGTAGTCAGCGTTGGACGAATCGCTAATGCGGCGGCGGCAAAGACCGGCCCGCTCCAAGCCAGACCTTTTTGAACAGCGCGTAAACGCCGGCGCGCGAAAATATTCCGAGGAGTCGTCTCGTCTTTTTGAAGCGGATCAATCGGGATGGGCCGGGCGATGGTTGTTGATTTTAGGGTCGCCTCCAAGAGCTCACCGTGATAAAGCTCGGTAAAATCCAGGTCGGATTTTTTGTCTTGCAAAAAACCGGAGGGGAAGCTAAATCCCGGCTTCGACACTTCCATCCGATAATTGCCCGGATCAACCAGAAATAAATACCGCCCCTGCTTGTCACTCACGCGCGTCTGGGTCAGCCGCCCGGTCTGGCCGTTAAATAGCCGCACGACCGCCAAATCCACCGGCAGCTTAGTCAGGGAGGAATAGATAATCCCCCACTCTTTTCTTCGCCGCCTGGTAAACAAAAGCAGCGGTTGGGTAAAAAACCCTTGCAGATAGATAAGCAGGGTTCCGAAACCAACCGCGCCAGTGGCCACCGCGGAGGCGGCATTGGCCGCGCCAGATACCGCGATTATCGGGGAAACCAATTCTACGGCGGCTTGCTCCACCTTCGGATTATCCAGGACTCTTACAATTGCCCGGGTCGTCTGCTCCGGCACTGCCTGGGGAATAACCGGAGCAATAAAACCAGAAACCGGTTCGGACTCATCCTCATCCAGACGCGAGGAACAATCCGGATCGTCGGGGTAATCAATCAATTGATCCCCGTCGTTATCCAGTCCATCAAAACAGTCCGGAACAGTTACCGTAAACCGCACCGGCGCGTTAAACTGGCCAGCCGGACCGGCCTGGTCCGCCTCCTGTCCTTCTGCCGGATAAGACCACCCCGCCAAAAGCAGAAAAACAATTACCCCCAAAAATGAGTAAACAATCTTGCGCATATGCGATGGTTACCCTCACCCCCGCCCTCTCCCATAAAGGGAGAGGGAGTAATGGTGTTTCGTATATCTACATTATAGCATGGCTATCTTTTTTTCCCCAAACTTTGGAATTACGAAACCCAACTTTTCCTCCCCTTAAGGTAAGGGGAGGCCAGGAGGGGTTATGAGTTTCGTTCGTAACCCCCTCTCGCTCCCCCTTACCCTAAGGGGGAGAACTAAAAACGAGTGAGGCCGAGCACAAACAGCGGGGTGCCCGCTGGGGCACCCCGACTGTAGTTTTTGCGCGAGTGGTCTGGGCGCTAGCGGCCCAACCCCTCACCCCTACTTATTGATGTACGCCTTGTAGTCCGCGGCGCCTCTCCAGGCCGAGGCCGGAATGGTCGGGTGCACGGTCTTGCCGCCAAACCGCACGGACTGTTTGATTTCATCCATATTGTATCCGCCGTAAGTATAGGCGTTTACATAAGTGTACCACCAACTCTTGGACTGGGCCGTTTTTTGATGGAACAGCCGGTTAAACACTCCGGGCAAAACAATGTTTAGATCCTTGGATAACCCGCGGGCCAGTCCCTGCTCGGTTGAAAGCGCGCGCACGCGTGCGGCGCCATAAGCATGCGTTCCGGAACGCAGTACTTCCACAGATACGCCTTCAATTGGCGGGGTCTGGGATACGCTCGGCGCCGGCGCAGCCGCGGTAGCAGCAGCCGGGGTTGCGGCAGTAGTTCCGGTCGTAGCGGCTGGCGTTGCTGTGGTAGCCGGGGTTGCGGCGGCAGGCGCTGGAGCAGTAACCGTACTGCTCGCGGCGGCCGCAACCGCGATACTCACTTCCTCACTCAAGCGCTGGTTGTTCGAAGTATCGCGCGACTTCAAGATATATTTGTAGGTCTTGCCGGCCGCGACTGTGCTATCCACATACTGTCTAACTCCTTTTAGGACCGGGGCGCGCATCTCGCCGGTAACCGCGGTACCATTACCGTCATTGCGCAAAATCTCAATGCGGGATAGGTCGGTATCGGTTGGATCAGTCCAGGTCAAGGTTACCGAGGTACCGTTGGAGGTCGCGCGCACATTGGTTGGCGCCCCGGGCGGAGTCAGATCGCTGGAAGAACCGGCCGTGGTGACTACTCCGCCGATAATGCCAAAGGACGAGAAGTGGCTGACCGAGGCAATCAAGAGATTGTTGGTAGTATCCACAGTGGTCGCCACGGTTTCCCAGGTCTGCGAGGAAGTATTGTAGGAAGCCAGCTGCAACTTTGCCTCGGCCACGCCGGCGGAGGACACATCCGCGTCAGTGTAGGGCATGGTAATGGTTACCGGACTGTTGGTGTCGGATACTTTTTTGCCGTTGGCGTCTTGGGGCGTAATGTCATAGCCATGGCCGCCGACAAAGTTCTGATCCAGGCCGGGATCAATATCTTTGAGCGTTGGATCGCTCTTCATCTCCACTTTCCCGGTTGAAGAATCCGTGGTGGAGAAAGCGTTGGTTGGCACATTGATCTCCGGAGCAGTGCCGCTAACCGCCAAATCATTAAACTTCATTAGTCCGCCGGAGGAAAGTCCAAAGGTGCCGGATCCGCTCTTCTGGGTGTACCCCGAGATTGAATTATCCAGCGCAAGCGTCGGCGCTGATCCGGAAAGCGCGCCGCCAGACACGGTTACCGTGGAAGCGGTGGATTGTTTGCCATTGTCTCCGACGGCTTTAACGGACCAGACGCCATTGGTCAGATCCAGCGAAGCATTGCCGGTGGTAGAATCAATTTTTCCGACCACGACCGAATTGCCCTTCGTGGCAATCACCGTGGCTACACCAGTATAAGCCGCGCTTGACTCTTGAACCGGAATAGTAATAATTTCACCAGCGGTCGCGGAGGTTGGCGTTAACGCCACCGCGCTCGACATCGTCAAGTTGCCGCCGGAAACGCTGGCGGTGGTGGCGGCGGACTCATATCCTTTTTTGGAGACCATAACATTATAGACGCCTTCCGGAACGTTCGAACCGGACAAGTTGTTGTTGGTTCCGCTTTGGTTTCCGGTTACCACTTTGAATGACGACTTAGTGGTGGTATCGGTAAAGGTTGCCGTAACGCCTTCCAGGTTGCTCGTGCCATCGGTAATCCGTCCGGCCACAGTTCGCAGAGTTGGCACGGTGGCGGTAATTGCCGTGGTACTGCCGGCCGTAAGCGTAGCGGAGGAGGAGCCCAGCGTAAGCGGGCCGGTCCGGGGACTGCCGCAACGCACCGTATAAGTTCCGGCCGGCGCCTTAATTGTGGCCGTACCGCTTTGAATCGGAGCGCCGGAACCTAGACCGGCGGAGTCGCGCGCGTCGCAGAATCCTTCAGTCAAACCGGTCGCGGTTACCGTAATCGTGCCCGGGTTGCCGGCAACGGTAAAGTTCTGGGTCTTGGACGTATCGCCGGACGCGAAGGTGACGGTGGCGCGTCCCAGCGGACCCACTCCGGGCGCGAAGCCATCGCAAGTCATGCTGGTTGAACCGCTCCCAGCCAGTTTTACTTTTATGGAATAGACGCCGTTGGAACCGGTCTGCCCGCCATTGCCGCCGTTTGAACCATAGCAGTTCACAAACGCGCCGGAAACATTGGATCCGGCTTTGGTGACCGTGCCGGTTACCGTGCCAAAGCCAGTCGAGGTGGCCGCGATGTTCTGACCGGTCAGCGAAGTTCCGGCCATGGTGACGGTCTTGGTGCCGACTTCGCCGTAGGACGGCGCAAAGGCGCGAATGCACCACGTGCCGTTGGACACATACAGCGTAAAGTTGCCGGAGGAGTCAGTGGGACTGTCCGCAAATCCGCCGGATGGCCGGGAATTGCTAAAGTCGCAAGCATCCGAGCCGGTGGTAATCGTGCGCTTCTCCGCGCTGACATGCGCGTACTGAATGCCGTTTCCGGATTCATCTTGAATCGCGCCGGAAATCGTGGTGGAGGACTTCACCATCTTTAAGGTAACGCCGGTTACATTCACGCCTTTCACATTGGCAATCTGACGCGTGGAAGGCGGAAGTCCTGGCCCGTCCGCGCCAACTTCGTAAGTACCGTCCACGACTGCCAAGCTAAAGGTTCCGTCGGATTTGGTCTGGGCAAACGCGCCATGGCAGTCCTTAAACTCGCCGGAGGTGGCGTCAAAGCAGCCCACCGGTTCCGCATGCACGAACACATTGGCAATGCCGTTGGAGGAGCCGTCCACCACTGTTCCGGTAATGGTGCGATTGGTGGATTGCAAGGCAAAGGTAATGGCTTTGTCCGCGTCCATGTTTACGATTTGCGGCTTGGGCGGCATAAAGGTAAAGGTCGGCATTGGCGGCGGACCACCGCTTCCGAACTGTTCAAAGGCCATGTGCGGACCCATCCCGCAATCATAGTTCTTATCCTGCTGAAGCTTAAGCGTGGTGGTTCCGGAGCCGTCGGCGCCCAAAGTTACGGATTTCATGGACGGCGCGGAAAATTGAAAGTCAAATCCGCCCGCGGAACAGAACACATCCACCTCGGTACTGGCTGGCCCGCCGGAGATATTAACGGTCAAGGTTTTGGCGTCGGACGCCGTCGCCATATTCTTATACTTGGTATCCACGTCCGTCCGGTTCGCGTTGGATAAGGTAATTGGCTGGAAAGGAGGCGAGCCGCCAACATCCGCCAGTCGGGTGGGATCCGGCGGGATATTGCAAGAGTACTCGCCCGCGGTTAAACCGGTAATGCTCCAGTCGCCGCTGGCATCCGTGGTGGCTTCTTGAAAACCCATAAAGGCGCTGCTCGCCGCACCCACCACGAAACCGCCCATTTGATTGCAGAACACCTTAACACTGGCAATTCCGGTGTCGCCTACGCCGCAGGTTCCGCCCGAGGTGGTACCCTTGCACACGGTTCCGGAAATGGAAAGCGATCCGCCTTGCTGAATGCTAAACGGCGCCGGATTAATGGTTTGACCGATTTTTACTCCGCTATTATCTTTAACCACAATGCTTACCCGCAGATTTTCCCCTGGCGTAGTCGGGGTGGTTAGGCGATCCAGTTCAAAATGCACCATGGCGCCGTTTCCAATGGCCGCTCCCACGGTCGTGAGCGTTATGGTTTTTGCGCCGGTATCGGTTACGGCCGTGGCGGTAACTGTTCCGCTCTCCGGCCCATTCAAGTCCGTATTCCACTGTGACAGGGTCGTTGGAACTATCCGCGCGTTGCCGTCCCCGGTGGACAAGGTAAATCCGGACGGGAAAGTCAAAAGTACGGTAGAGCTAACCGGCATGGCGCCCGGCGCCGGGAATTCACACTCCAGAGAAGTGCCTTTGTTTACCGCGACATTGCGCGGCTGACAGCGCATCGGCTTTTCCCAAAAGGTGGCCGCGGTTTGTCCGCCCATGCCGCCGAAAAAGTCGTTGCTCGCGGTCGCGCCTCCGCCCAGGAATCCGCCGGTGGTTGCCGCGTTCAAAACCTTGAAGTCCCCCCGATTATTGTTGCTGGCGGTATCCATGGCATTGCCGGCCAGATCGCGCGCGGTGGTAACGGTAATTCGGCAGGTTTGATCCTGCGGCAAACCCAAGCCGCTAATTTCCAGCTCTTTAAACTCGGAACGATAGGTAGCCGCTTTGCCGGTCAGCGCGATCGCCACCCCGGTTGGACATTCCAAGGACACATTGGAGGTATTGACATTGCCGCTCGTGATCAAATCCGCGGACCGCATGGCCTCGTTAAAGTGCACCACCGCTTTATAGTTATCCGCGTCAATATAGGACACTTTGGGACCGCCGGAGACCGGATCAGTGGACAAGCCCGTGGTAAAGCAATTCGCGGAAGAAGTTGCCGTAACCGCATTGCCGGAAAGATCTTTTACCCCGCTTGCGCCGCCCACAATTTCAATGCAGTACTTCGTACTCGCGGCCAGCGCGTCGCCGGTAATGGGATCCAACCCTACTTCCTTGGCAATATCATCATAGCTAATGGTGAATTTCGTCACATCAGTCAGACGCGTGTCCCCGGCTTCGCATCCGGCAGTTCCGGCAGTGGAGTCCTGACACAGACGCACCGTGGACAAAGAAACGGTTGACGGATCCAGCGTTTCGCCAAAACGCACATCCAGCAGAAGTCCCAACGGCGAAACATTCGTGGCGCCGTCAACCGGAGTGGTCGGAGCCGAAGCGGCCAGCGCGGGCGCGGTGGAGTCCGCCGCCGCGGTTCGGAAGCGCATGCAATAATCACCCATTAAATTCTGGTTAGCGCTATTTTTAACGGCAAAGGTGTTACCGCTGCCGCGCACGCACAAATCATATTCAATCGGCGCCGCTGTCCCGGAAGCCACTTCCAAGTTGGAAGCCGGATTAACCGTTAGCTCGCGCGTTACGGCATTCCAGCTTAACGCGCAGGTGGTGGAGTTAGTGCATACTTCGGTAGTCGGCACAAAATTTTCAATCTTTTTGATACTGATCGCGCCTTGATTATTCTGAAAGAAATTCAAGTCGCCGGCAACAGGAGTGACCGCGCCAAAATTCATATTGCCATCCGGACCAGTTGGGAACATCACGATGAGATTGCCACCGGCCGGAAAAGCTATGCCTGGACCCGGAGTGGTGCCCATTACCCGCGGCGGAGTAGTATTGGTCCCAGCCATGACGGTTCCGGTGCGGAAAATTCGGGTTACGGCGGAAGCAAGCGCATCATTGGTGGAACTTTGCACCCCGGTTCCAATCTGAAATCGAAACGTGGTGCTGGCCGCCAGCGCCGCGTGATCACACACGATGCGGGTATTGTTATCCAAAGTTACGGCCGTGCAAAGATTGGCCGCGGTATTGGGAGTAGCGCACGCAGTCGCGTCAGTTGCGCCGGTACAGGAATAAAGCGTGACATTGGTGGTATTGACCGTAGCGGAACTTAGATTTTCCGATCCAGTTATATCAACCAGCGCCAGGTCCGGCACAAACTCCTGACCGTTCTGCGGACCGCCGCCGGAAAGCGTTGGCACGCCGGCGCGGCTTACTCCCGCCACGATAAACATACTGACCAACACGAGTGAGGCAATCAAAAAAAGCGTACTAAACGCACGCTTCCCACGACCTTCGGGAATTAACGACTTAAACGACGGGACAGAAAGGATTGAATAAGACATATAACCTTAAAAAGATTAAATATTCGATTAAAACGTTATCCACAGCGTGGAAACGCCTAAATTTATATTATTCTATCACATTTTTGCACACCCTATCCAGTGCAAGATGTGGATAACCTTGGTTATTTTGGTTATTCGGCGGTCAAAAAAATAAGACGGCGGCCTCCTTAAAAACCTTACTTACTCACCAACTGATCAAAATACTGGGATTCAAAATTTCCCGATTAGTAATGACCATTTTGAGGTTATCCACCACAATAAGCTGTTTTCCCGCTAATTGCTGGGCGGTTGGGGTAATGGCCACCTCAAATACCGCGGAATCATCACATTTCACCTCTGACATTTGACATCTGACATTCCACCGCACCATCCGCGTTGCCGGTTCATAACTTAAACCTTGCGCTTGCGGCGCAAATCCGGTCCATTCGGCATGGGAGCCCAATTTACCCCCTACCACAACACCGGCGCCCGCTCCCGCAACCCTCCAAAACACTTTTAGTCGGGTTTCTTCCCCAACCTTGGGCGGCCATGGTCCGCGGCCTAGTTGCTCGCCCTCCTTGGAAAAATATAAGGCCTCGGTCTCTAGATATGGTAGAGATGGCTTAATTTGTCC
The DNA here is from genome assembly GCA_016187515.1 of Candidatus Uhrbacteria bacterium. GTDB lineage: Bacteria > Patescibacteriota > Patescibacteriia > GWA2-47-26 > GWA2-47-26 > JACPJN01. The sequence goes on from JACPJN010000006.1 coordinate 63,413, forward strand.
AGAATATAGTGGACTCTTCGTTTCACCCTCTATCTGCACCAACTCAATCTCCCTTTCCCCTTGTGGGAAAGGGCTGGGGTAAGGGGTAATCAAATAATCTTCGGGTTTATCCACAGGCGGTGTCTTGACAAATAAAACTATGCTTATCCCCAAAAGCGCCGCCATCAACACCCCTAACCCAATTTCAAACACGCGATGCCGCCACGGCAGCTTGGTTTCGCAAATCAGATGATTAGGATCAAGCGGATCATGTTGACAAACAAATTGCATATTGTTATTGAGTAAATCAGGTAAAGCAAGTAAATCAGGCCCGTCAAGTTTTTGATTTACTTGTCTTGCTTGCCTCGCTTGATTTACTATAATATTTCTCTCGTTACCGCCAAGATCTCCGGCCTTCCGTCCCCGTCAATATCCGTCACAATCGGAATCGCTCCGACGCGGCTGGCGCGGTCAAACGCGAAAAACCCGGGTGACAGCGCGCGTCCTTTGCCATCGAACAGTCGCACCTGCGGTCCGCCGCCGGGACCAGGGCCGGTGATGATTTCCGCGCTTCCGTCTCCGTCAGTATCTCCCGCTGCCACGCGCACTCCGCCGCGAAACCGCGGATCATACGCGAAAAATCCGCCGGAAAGCAATTTGCCTTCACCATTAAAAATGCGCACTTGCGGACCGCCGCCCGGACCGGCTCCTACGACTATCTCGGAAAACCCGTCCTTGTTCAAATCGCCGACCGCCACGTTGGCTCCGCCGCGATAATTCGGTCCAAACGGAAAAAATGACAGGGTCAGCAGGGTGCCATCAGGGCGGAACACGCGGACTTGGGTCGATACGTCAATTCTCCCCCTCTCCCCTTGCGGGAGAGGGCCGGGGTGAGGGGTGGTCCCCATTGCCGCCACAATCTCGAGAACCCCATCTCGATTCACATCCCCGATATCAAACTGCACCTCCCCTTCCCATCTAGGGAACGGTTCAAAACGCGAGATTCGGCCATCGCCAAAAAAAATCTCCACCTGTGATTTGTGATTTGTGATTTGTGATTTTCGCACCCGCTCTTCCTTCCCATCCCCATCCACATCCACCACCGCGATCGTGGCCCCGCTGCGTTCACGTTTATCAAACGCGAAAAAACCCGCGCGTACCGGCTCCCCGCGCGCGTCAAATACTCGGGCAAACACGCCGTTTTCAAATGGCGCGCCGACAATGACCTGCAGCGGCCGCAGCACGATCAGTCCATCCTGTCCCGCTAAAGTAACGCTCCGGACAATCGCGCCATCATTTATCTTTGGATCTTGCGGGCCGCGCAGCTTCTCCACTTCGACCGGCAAGCTGACCGTCCGGCTCACTTTACCGCTATTTAACAGGACCAGGCCTTTTTCAAAATCCCGCCGCCATAATCCTTCGGCAAACGGACGCTGTTTATCATAAGAGCGCGGAGGCGCCAGCGGTTCGCCTAAAAAGGCCCCGTATTCATCATAGCGCCAGACCTGTCCATGATCCAAGACCCCATAGTCAAAACTGTAATACCCGTCTGCCAGAAGCGCGCTAGCCAGCCCAAAACGTAATCCCCGATAATCGTCCGGTTGGCCATTTTCACTGATGCGATTAATGGCCGCTAGCGGCGGCGCTAAATTATCTTTGATGGACTGGACATAACGGCTCATGGTCAGGGGCCATCCTTCGCGGGGAAAATATTCAAACAACACCCCGTGGACGTCTGGCGCGTAATCCGCGCCATTGCCATTAACCATCACCAAGGAGCGCCCTTGGAGCGCCTGCTGCGTATTTTCAAAAAGCGTGGTCATGCCTTGTTTCCAAAGCCGATTCACTTCTTCCGGCGATTCAGCATTACCGTCGCGATCAAGATCAACTCCCACTCCGGTGTGATGCGACGGATCGCCCCAGCCATTATCATAAAATACGCCGTCCCAAAGACCGCTCCTAATAATTTCATCCCTCACAAAAATCGGCAGCACGTCCGCCCAGCGTCGGCCTTCAAATGCCGGAGCGCTCGCGGTGATATTTATAATATCGGTCCCGGGCCAAAAAGAACGGCGATTCCGGGCCGTATCCAAAAGATACCAATCTTCCCGAAGATAGCGCGTCAGCAGCCGATTGCGCAATGGCGCGGCCTCTTTAAGTTTATCCGCATCATCACGAATCTCTACCGGGGTCAGATAAGCGAGAATAATAATCGCAGGATTAAGCTGACGAATGATCTTCAGCGCTTCCGGGCTGCGGTACTGCACTTCCATGTCCAAAATCAGCAGATCCCACTTGGCTAATTCGCGCGCCTCTTCCTCTGAAATCGTCCAATGCAAAAAATAATTGGCCAGACGGGGAAAAGTCGGCTTGATGTCGGGAAGCGCGTAGGCCGGGCCAATAACCAATAACCAATAACTAATAACCAATAACCCGACCGTAGATTTCCATGATCTTCTCATAATGCTTTTCCGGGTCATGCGCGCGCTTAACATACTCTTGCGCGGCCTTTCCGACTCGCTTTAACAACGCCTCATCATAATAGATTTTTCGAATGGTGTCAAGGATAGGACCTATAGGTCTTATATGTCCTATCGGACTTATAAAGAATCCGGTCTTCCCCTCCTCAATCAACTCCGGTATCCCTCCGATTTGCGAGGCGACCACGACTTTACCGGCCGCCATGGCCTCGAGCACGGCGTACGGCGACGGCTCGTACCAAAGCGAAGGTACGATTATCAATTTTGCGCCCTGTATAAGCTGCTGCAGTGTACTCTTATCTTGAAATCCAAGGAGTTCAACATTCCGTAATTGGTAATTAGTAATTCGTGATTGAAGTTTGTCTGCTTCGGGGCCAGTGCCGACGATTTTGAATTTAATTTCCGGCAAATGCTTGGCCAACTCGAGAATAAGATAGACACCCTTCTCCACTGTGAGACGACCGGCGAAAAGAATATAACCCCTGCCCCCTCCCCTAACCCCTCCCACCGAGGGAGGGGGATTTTGCTGCACTCCCTCTCCCTTTATGGGAGAGGGTAGCCGAAGGCCGGGTGAGGGTGCAACCGGAAGCGGTATCACGATAATTTTCTGCGCATCCATCCCGCCCCGCACTAACTTCTCTTTCACAAATTCCGTCGGCACGATAAACTTCGCCACATTTTTCTCGTACACGCGTAACATACGGTGTACGCGCCGCTCCACCACATCCGCAAGCGTGGCGAGGTAAGAATTTTTAATACAGCGGTACGCGATCGCGGCAATCCCCTGCCGCTCACAAATCTCGCCATGGTCAAAAAGCGCGTAATTCGGATTTATCAGATGATAATCATGTACGCTTCCGACCACCGGAGTATTATAACGCGCGGCCACGGATAAAATTGAGGGTGAAATGTGGTGATAAATATTGTGAATATGCACAATATCCGGCCGGAATTCATGCATCACGCGCTCAAACTTCCGCGCCGCTTCGCGCGACCAAACCATGTGTCCGAATTTTTGTATATCGCGCCACAGTCCTTCCCGGCGATCAAAATTCAGCGGTTCCACAAGAAGATCTTCAAACGTCGTAACCCCCCTATCCCCCCTTACCCTAAGGGGGGAATTGCGATCGTCTCCTCCCCTTAAGGTAAGGGGAGGTGGGGAGGGGTTATGAGCCGTGCCCCACAACCCTACCTCCTGTCCATGCTTTACCAGCAACTGCGCCAAATCCAGCACATACGCTTCCGCTCCGGCTTTGCGATAAAGATATTTGTGGACTTGGAGAATTTTCATATTTGTGTACGAATCAACAAATAACATTGCGAATATCACGAATGTGCATCGAATAAATTCGTAGTATTCGTGCGAGATTCGTAATTCGTACACAGATTATTTAACACCTCCTCCAGCCCCGCAATGGCTTTCTCCCAAGAATAATCACGCTCGACAATCTCGCGCGCTAGGCGCCGCAGCCGCGCTTTATCTTCCGGAGTCCTTTCTAAAAATGACATAATGCCTTCGGCAAGCTCCGGAGCGCTGGTTCCCCGAGTAATCAAACTCATGTCCAATTTGCGCAGAATCTCCGGAGTCGCGCCCGCCGGAGTTCCCACTACCGGGACTCCGCAAGAGAGCGCCTCGAGGGTGGCCATGCCTAAACCCTCCAGGGCTTCGGTGGGCAGTACAAAAGCGTCGGCGGCCTGATAATAAAGCGGCAGATCTTGAAGCGGCACCGCGCCAATCAAGGTTACCGTATTGCCGAGATTTCGGCGCGCGATTTCTTTTTGATAACTGGCGCGCAGCGGCCCTTCGCCCACAATCAACAGTCGTACCGCGGGCAGCTTACGGCGTACGATTTCCATCGCGCGAATCAGCTCGATGATCCCCATGCGCGGACTAAAACGCCGCACGGTTAAAAGCAGATTTCCCTCGCGAGACAGTCCTAAGCGCGCGCGCGCCTCGCCAATATCCGCCGGACAAAATACCTGCTGATCAATGCCCACCGGGATAATCGTCGCGCGATTTTTCGTGAAAGGCGCGATGCTATAGAGCAGCTGCTTGGAAAACTCGGAAAACACTCCCACGGCGGTTGAACGCGTAAGCACCTGGCGCTCAATTCGACTGGCCATCCGGACAAAAAAACGCGCCAGGAGGGGACGCAGCGGCTCTATAAAAAACGGCAGTGCTCGCTGCAGTCCCTCCAGTTCAACTTCCTTGGCCGCTGAACCGTGAAATAGATAAAGCGCAGGTAACTTTCCGGCGGAGCCGGATCCGCCTTGGGCGGAAAAAAATCCCTGCGCGGCAAACGGGTGGTGCAGAATGGCCGCGTCAAACATACTCGTAATTCCGTAATTCCGTAATTTCGTAATTTCTCCCAGCACCCGCGGCACCTCGCGCAGCGCCGTTCGCGTTTGCCCGCCGAATTTTTCCAGTTCGGCCGGAGCGCCATATCGAAAAATACGCACGCTCCCCTGGTCCTCAAAAGCCGGCAGGGTTTCCTTCATCCGCGCGGTAACTACCGTTACCGCGTGCCCGCGGCGCGCCAAATACCGCGCTTGTTCAGCCGCCACATGCTCGGAACCGCCAAAACTATCCGGATAAAAGCGTTGAGTGATGATGATAATGCGCATAGTGTATTGAGTAAATCAAGCGAGGCAAGCCCTGTAGTGAAGCTTCGCTCTACTACGGGGCAAGTAAATCAAGTACCTGCTTTACTTGATTCACCTGATTTACTTGATTTACCCAATTGCCCAATCGCTACCGCGATCGCGAGCGGCACCCAAAGTTTGGAAGTGTAGTAGGTAGTATTAAACAACTGATAACTAATCGCCCCTAACGCGATTAAAAGCGCCACCCCAGTCGCCATTCGCGTTTCCGCATTCAGCATCGCGCTTTTTGACCAGAGTGGTTTTGCGATATAGTAAAGAATACTGCCGATCAGAATTATAAATCCGGCGAGCCCCAGCAGTCCTTGCTCAAACATCAATTTGAAAATAATTCCGTGCGCGTCTAAGGGTTCGCCATATTCCAAAAGAAAGGCCTTGGTTTGCCAAAGCGTCGGGATAAAGGTGCCGATCCCCTGCCCCAAAATCGGCGAGCGCGAGAAATAAAAAGTCGCGATACGCGCTTGATCCAGGCGCGAAAGAGTTGAACCGCGAACCGCTTCGGTAAAAGTGGTCGCCGCTAAAGTCAAGGTCATGGCCGCAAATAGAATCAGCGCCGGAGTGGCTTCTTTAAGAAACGCGCGCACCCGTCCCCGATGCATTACCGCCAGATAACACATCGCCTGGATCAGTACGGCAATCCAGGCCGAACGGGAAAAGGTCAAAAGCGCTACCGCCCATTGCAAGAATGTAAAATGTAAAATGTAAAATGTAAAATTTTTGCTTTGCAATTCGCCAGTTTTAATTTTCAATTTTGCATTTTGCATTAACAATAGTCCTACGGGCGCGGTAGCGACCAACGTTTCCGCCAGCAAATTGTGATTCGCGCCCAAGGGGTTCAAACCAAACGCGCCGAACGGACGGGCGCGCGGAAAATCTCCGTGCGCTCCTAAAACAAGCCCGAGCAGACCGTCCAAGGCGGCGATCAGTCCGGTTGCAAAAAACACCAGGAGCACGCGATCAATTTTATCCTTATGCCGGGCAATAATGCTTACCGGCACGATAAAAAACACCAGGTAAAAAAAGGTAAAAGGGCGGGCGAAATATTTAAACGAGGCGTTAAATTGAATCGCCGGAACTTTCAAAAGTGAAAGCAACCCGGATAACCAAAACAACAAATAGGATCTCCAATGCGGCAACGGCCGCGCTAATCTCCAATTTCTAATTTCTAATTTCCAATTACCAGCGATATTGATTCCCCACGCTGCAAAAAGCAGCAATCCGTACAGATCAACAAACGGGGCGTTGATGCTTTTAAGATAGGGAACATCTTTAAAAATTTCAAAGGCGCTAAAATCAATCACTAGCCCGAGATAGGGAAAGAAAAATACCAGGACCAGCAGTCCAAACAGCAGATTACGCGCCAAAAACCAAACGGCCGCCGCCAAAAATACAATACTTAAAGAAAGCAACGGATGCACCAAGGCCGCCACCGCCGCGGCAAAGATAATCCCTAACGCCAGCCGGATAAAACGCTTCATAGTTTCTAACTATACCACATTTTCATAAAATTAAAAGAGTCCCCAACAGGCACATTGCGCGAAGCGTAAAACAAAACACCCTCGAGTGGTTTGGCTATCAAGGTAAAAGAGTAAGGAGGAGATACTCTAAACCGATTGCCAAACCGCCCGAAGGCGCTGTTAAGGCGCGGGGTAAACCACCCAAAGGTGCCGCATCGTGTTACGTGCTGCGCGTATCGTGACGGTATACTCTACCACGTTTCTCATCCCCTGTCAAGGGCCCCCGTTATCAGAGAAGGAAAAATATGGCGCCTGGGAAAGAAGGTTCTCTTCTCTCCCAGGGCGGTGTTCGCGCCTACACGCGAAACGTTGAAAGAGCCAATCACGGGCCACGATTGTAGGTTCGTGGAATTTCCCGCGCTTTGTGTTTGTTGTGCTGGCCTGCTACGGCGTGGCCGGACCAACCACGTCGTTTCGGGGCACGCAGTTGCCGCCCCCGGCGATTTCCTCCGCGGTCACGCGCTCGATCGGGTCGGTCAAACCCGTCCCGTCCGAGCACTCGGTGACGAACCGCAGATCGGTGAACAGACCGTCGATCCGTCCCGCTCCCGCGAAGTAGTTGCAGGCCCATCCTTCGCCGGACTCGGCCGAGAACTCTACGTCCTCGTCCGCATCCGCGTCCACCTCCACCTGGAAGCACGAATCGGCCGTGGGCACCGGCAAACAGAAGTCCACCGCGCTCACCTGCGCCGCCGCGCTTCCCGCGACCACCGGCGCCTCGGGCCCGCAGGTTCGAGCCGTGAGGATGCCGTCCACGTCGCCGAAGGTGCCGTCGCCGTTGCGATCCGCGGTCTCGTACGTACCGCAGAGGGTGACCGCACAGGTCCCCACCGGCTCTCCCTCCGACTCCGACTCGCTCTCGGACTCGGACTCACTTTCCGATTCGCTCTCGCTCTCGGACTCGGATTCGGACTCGCCTTCGCCCGGATCCACGGGACACGTGGAACCGAGACACGTGAGCATGCCATCCTCGCAGATGGTCAGCCCGACCGTGCACTCCGGCGCACTCTGACACAAGGCCAACTCGTCCGACGTGGGGGCCTCGTCGGCCTCCTCGTCGCAGTCGTTGTCCAACCCGTCGCACAGCTCGGGGCTGGAGCCCACGGCGTCGCCGCACGGTCCCCATGCTCCGCCGGAGCAGAGCTGGGTACCGGAAACGCACTCGCCGATGTCGCTGCCGCACGGCAGGGTTTCCCCATCCGTGCAGTCGCAGCCGTTGTCCACGGCTCCGTCGCAGTCCTCGTCGGTCTCGCCGTCGCACGTTTCCGTGCTCGGGACGATCCCGTTGAGGCAGGCGGACCAGAGTCCGCCGTCGGTACAGAACTGCGTACCGAACTCGCAGGATCCGACGTCCGAGCCGCACGGGCGGGAAACGCCCGGCAGACATGCGAACCCCTCGTCCACGGAACCGTCGCAGTCGTTGTCGCGACCGTCCGGCACTTCCGGGCTCGGATCGCCCGGGGCGCAGGAGTTGATCACGAGACCGTCCACGCACGAGGTTTCCCCCGTGGAGGCGCAGTCGCCGCCTCCGCACCCGGTGGACTGGGACTCGAAATCCTCATCCACCAAGCCGTCGCAGTCGGTGTCGCCACCGCCGCAGACGTCCGAACCGAGGAGGGGTTCGACGTTGCCGACGCACTGCAGGTTGCCGCCCACGCAGATCGTGCTCCCGAAAGAGCAATTCCCCGCGTTGGTGGTCCCGCACGCTCCACCCGTCTCCACCGTCACGCCGTCCACCACGCCGTCGCAGTTGTTGTCCAGCCCGTCGCAGAACTCAGGGCTGGGCAGGGTCGCGCCAAGGCACGGTCCCCAGGTCCCGCTCGCGCAGGTCTGGGTGCCGAACTCGCACGTGCCCATCTCCGAGGCCGGGCCACACGTCCGGGTCGCCCCGTTCGTGCAGTCGCAGTCCTCGTCGGTTGCGCCGTCGCAATCCTCGTCGGTCAGCCCGTCGCAGGTCTCGGGCGCCGGACCCACACTGCCGAAGCAGGTGGCGCTCCAGAACCCGTCCGCGTCGCAGAGCTCAACGCCCGCGACGCAGGACCCGACGTCGGATCCGCACGAACGCATGACGCCCGAAAGGCAATCCACGCACTCGCCGGCGACACACACCTGGTCCTCGAGGCAGAGATCGCAGGGGTCTTCCCCCTCGGACTCGCTCTCGGACTCGGACTCGCTCTCGCTTTCGGCTTCCGCTTCCGCTTCCGCCTCGGCTTCGGCTTCCGCCTCGGCTTCGGCTTCGGCTTCGCTCTCCGCCTCCGCTTCGGATTCGGCTTCGGACTCGCCTTCGTCCGGCATGCCGGCATCGGGCTGGGCGTCCGGACCCATGTCCGGCTCACCCTCGGCTTCCGCCTCTGCTTCGGCTTCGGCTTCGGCCTCGGCCTCGGACTCGCCTTCCATGGGTACGATGCCCGCGTCCGGCTCTTCCGCATCCGGCGCCTGCGCCGGAGAATCCAGCAGGTTGCAAGCGGCGGCGACCGCCGCCATCCAAATGCTGTACCTCATGAGTTCCTCCTTGCGCCTACGGCGCATTGTTGTTGCGCCGCAGACGCTTTTTAAACGTCTGGGCTGATCTGTCAATGAACATCTTCGCCATCGGCGAAGTTTGCCTTAAATTGCCACCTGCTCGATTTCGCTGGTCTACAATCTAAGGTAAATCTCGCCATACTGGGGCCGTTGAACAATTGATTATTCGTGCACATTCGTCAGGCCGCCTCGTAATCGCCTCGCAGGAACACTGCGGTTTTGGCGGCCGTCTATTCGTGGATATTCGTGTAAACTGCGCAGGAGTTAATTCTTCAACACTCTCATAATAGATCCGGGGGACGGAACGCACACGTATGTGCGTTCCGTCCCCGCGGTTGATTGCCTACTCCTATCGCGCCGGAGCCAGCGGCATGGGCACCGCCCACTCGCCGCGCACCTCCCCCCGCCTGCGAACCGGAGCCGGCTCCCCGAACGGGAACCGTCCCTTCAGAAACGCCCCGACCCCGAAGTCCATGGACTGCGGGTGGCTGACCTGGCCAGCCAGGTCCACTTCCTCGCGCCGCAGCCCGCCGACCAAGGCCTGGAGTTCCAGCCGGACTACGTCCGACCCGATCTCCAGTACCGGCCCGGCCTGGACCAGATTGCTCTGTCCACGCTCGGACTCGTCATGGCCCCGACCGCACCAGCCCGCCAGACCGCCGATCGACACCGCGCTTTCGCGGGCGATCGGGGTCAGGGCTCCGGCCTGAATGCAGACAAACTTGTCCGCGTCCGCGTCCAGATCCAGGCCCCCGGCCGCCACTCGCAGGGTGGGGCTCCAGGTCGTGGACTTGAGATCCAAGTCCGCACCCAGCTGAACCCCGGCGCCGGACCCGAAGTCGTGAAACCCGACTCCGCCGGCACCCACGGTGAACGCGGACCGCTGGTCCTGGTCCCGCGGAGCACAGATCACGCCGGCCGGGCACTCCTCGCCAGAGCCGATCAAGAGTCGGCCGTGCGAGTCGTACGCGGCTGCTTCTGCCGCGGCCCGGTCCGCCTCCGCGAGTGCGGTGTCCACGACTTCCAGGGCCGCGCGGTCCTGGTCGGTCCGCTCCCGCGCCGCACGCAAGGCCCGGGCCCGCTCGGCGAGCTGGTCCTTGCGGGCCTGCAGCGCCTCCTGGTCCACCGGCAGACGATCCGCCGGCGCAGGACGCTCCGAAGCGGCCTTGAACACGATGCAGGGCGTATCCCCGCACCGGGCCGCGGCACACTCCTGGTAGATCCTGTCTTCCACCGTGCCGGGAGCGAACGCGAAGTTCTCGCCCGGACGACGGTTGAGCTCCACGAGACGGGCACAGGTGGGGCCATCCACTGACCCGCGCACCTGCCTCCCGTTTTCCAACTGCCAGGCGCAAACCTGGCAAGCCGAACGAGTGGCCTCCGCCTGCTTGACCGCCTCGTCGCCGAAGCAGCGCAGACAGAACTTGCTCACGTCCCTCACGTCCCGCCCCTGCGCCACTGCCGTGAACGGCAGAGCGAGAAGGGCGAGAACGGAAAACACGCTCTTGATTCTCATGGTTTTTCTCCTTCTCGGCTTTCGGTTTCGGTCTACTCGGCCTGAATGACCGTTGCCTCACCTCCGCCAGGCGGCGGAGGCGCAAGGTCGGTCTCGGCCGGAGCCGCTGCCCGCGCTGGGGCCGGCTTGGCTGCGCTGGCCGCCGGGGCCGCCGCCGCATTTGCCGTATCACACGGCGGACACGGCTTGGCTACCTTCTTGGCCGCCGGCTTGGCCACCACGGGCCGGGGCTCGCGCAACTGTGCCAGGCGCGTCTCGAGCGCGTCGGGGGTGGTGAGCGGGAGGTACTCGTTCCTCCAGTGCCCCTGCTCGGACTTGTCGGTCTTCCACAGGCCCTTCAGGCAGTACTGGGGCACGGTGTGGCGCCCCTTCATGCCCTCGTGGGTGGACTCGACCTCGGCCAGGCGGAAGGCGCCGCCCGTGCAATCGAACGCTGCCAGGTTCTCCGGCGGCGCGGGCTCGGCCTTCTTGGCCGGGGCCGGCGTGGGCTCGGACGGCTTGGCCGCCGCCACCGGCTTGTTCTCCGGCGCCGCGGCCGGGGCCGGCTTGGCCTCGCTGTTGCTGCAGGCGCAGAATGCAAATCCAGCGCCCACGATCGCGGCCGTACCCGCAATGAGCACGGTCCACAGAATCGCTGCGATTCGTCGGTTCATCTGACTTCTCCTTGTTGTGCGCCTTGCGGCGCGGTTGTGCGCGCCAGGCGCCGTGTAAATGACTCAAAGATTCAATGAACAAAGGACTGGTCTAAGCCAGCTCTTGTCTGTCCTCCAAAAGTATTGGAATCCAGGCAAGATTCCGGCTGATTGGTTAGATTTTGCCCCAAAATGGCCTATTTGGGGCATTCTGGTCTTAACGCGTTAATATAACATAAATAGCGGGATTTGTCAAGTCCTTGATGGCTTGAACAAATCCCGCTTTCGTATCACTACTCGGCTTCAAACACCGCGGCCTTGCCGCCTCCGGCCGGCGGCGGTGCGGGCACACGCTGTCCCGCACTCTGCCTGGACGCGGCCTGGCGCGCCCGCTGCCGCTTCACCGGCTTGAAAGCGGGCTTTTCCGTCTTGACCGGCTCCGGAGTTGCTGCCGGCGGCGGAGAAGACGGCGCAGCGGCCGCCACAGGAACAGTGGTCACCGGCGGGCTCGGCGGCAGGATCGGCTGAACCAGAGGGACCGACGGGCTGGACTGCAGCAGTACGATGAAAAGCAGTACTGCGAAAACGAAGACCAGCGCAAAACCCGCAAGTAGGGCCAATCCCTTCCGCCCCTTCCACCCGTAAGGATCGGTCGCGGTTACGGCACGCGCAACTGCGCCTCCCTGCGTAAACGCGCTAAGCGCGGCCCGGAACTCCTCGACCGAGGCGTACCGCTCCTCTGGTTGCCGCGCGATCGCCTTGAGAGCAACCGAGCTGACATCCTCGGAAACCGCCGCGCGCACTTCGTGAGGCGGCCGGGGCTGCTGCGTGGCCTGGCGGTGGAAGATCGTGAGCAGATCCTCGCGCCCAAACGGCGGCTCGCCCGTGAGCATCTCGTAGAGCACGGCGCCAAGCGAGTACACGTCCGCGCGGCAGTCCACGATCTTGCCCGCGGCCTGCTCCGGCGCCATGTAGGCCGGAGTGCCGATGATCAGCCCGGCCTGCGTGCGCGCGGCGCCCTGGCGGTTGACTTTCGCGATCCCGAAGTCAATCACCTTGACCAGGTCGCCTTCCGGCGAGTCGGTCAAGAAGATGTTGTCCGGCTTCAGGTCCCGATGGATGATGCCCCTGGCGTGCACGGCCTCAAGCGCGTGCGCCGCTTGCATGATGATTGCCAGCGCGCGATCCGAATCGATCGCGCCGGAAGCCAGCAGCCGCTGGAGCGACTGGCCTTCGAGCAGTTCCATCACGTAGAACGGATGGCGAACCCCGCCAATCTCGATTGCGCCCGCATCGGTGACCGAGACGACGTTGCCGTGGCGAATCGCGACGAGCAGTCGCGCCTCTTCCACAAAGCGCTCGGCAAACTGCGCTGCCGGAGTTGAACCGCTGGCCGGGTAGTAGATCTTGAGCGCGTGATGGCTCCCCAAGGTCAGATGTTCAACCTTGTAGACCTGGCCCATTCCGCCGTGATCCAGGGCGGTAAGCACCCGATAGCGGCCCTCCACGATCTGACCTACGAAAAGCAAGGGGGTGATGCCGGAGCCGGTAAAGGCGCCGGCGTCGGAGGCCGGCAGCGTCGGATCGCTGCCCAGGCCGTTTCCAACCGGTCCTTTTCCATTGCTCATGGCAATGCTCCTTCCTGAAGATGTGGCTCGAGACATCGCTCGAGCAAGTTTTCGAGGAACAATCGCTGGGATTTTCAAGCCCGTCCAAACACCCTGTTTCACAACCAACGCGGGCCTAAAATCACCAACAATTCAGTATACACAAAAAAGACCTGGTTGTCAAGGACAACCAGGTCCCGTCGTTCTTTTTTCCCCATCCACACCAGACGCGGCATGGCGGTGTGCCCGAGCAGCATTGGGGGAACGCCCCGACACGACAGCGCAGGCAGGCAGGACGGTTGGGGATCCTGCCAAGGAGACCCGCAGACCCCACCATTCACCCAAGCGAGAGACGCCTGACGGCGATGTGGCAAGGCAATTTTGGGAGCGTCTGCAGTCCTCTGCGCAATTTATTTCCTCATAATCCTAAATTGCGCAGGGACGGAAGAGGACCCTTGTATTGCCGCCCACCCTGACGGGACACGCCGCGCCCTCTCCTTACCGCGAGTTCCGCAGCAAGGAAAGCGGGGCGGCGCACGGACGCTACCTCCCCCCGCGCATCCGCATCGCCTCGCAGTGCTTGAGCCGGCGCAGGACCTCGGCAAGCGCCGGACGGCGAACCGGGTCAAAGCTCGTCATCTCCCGCCACAGATCCTGCATCCAGACGCGCACCGCCGGGTGAAGATCCGGATGCGTACAGTCCGGAAGCGGCCGACGCGCCACCTCGAGAAGTTCTCCGGCATTCACGGAGTCCGGAAGCGCCTGCGACCCCTGCGACATCTCGCAGAGCATCCGACCCAAGGCAAAGGTGTCCGTGGCCTCACTCACCGCGCTGCCGATCAGCTGCTCCGGCGCGCAATAGCGCGGCGTGGCTCCGGCCGCGCCGAATACCGCGGTCAAATCCGGAAGGTCCTCGGCATCGCGGACGAGCTCCTTGGCCACTCCCAGATCCAGGATCACGACCTCGAAAAACGCCTCGCCGGAGGCGGTCAGCGGGACCACCACCATGTTCTCCGGCTTCAGATCCCGATGCACCACCTGGGCGCGCAAGTGAAGACGCGTGACCGCGCGCGCGATCTTGGAAGCCGCAAAGTAGATGAAGCGCCAGGGCAGCCGCCAACCAGCCGGGGTAAATCCCAGCTCGGAAACCAGGCCCGGATTTCCCACGATGTCATAGAGCGAAAGGCCGGCGATAAAGCTCAACACCAGATGCGGAAGCGGTTCATCAGCGCGACCCAGATACACCGGGAAGCTCGGATCCCCGACCATTCCGGCCAGCAGCCGCCCTTCTTGCCGCAGCCGTTCGCGGCAATGCGCGGCAAGCTCCGCGCTGGCGCCCGGCGGCGGATTCAAGAGCTTGACCACTTGGAGCAATGGACGGATTCCGGGCTGGCGGCGCAGCTCGGCGACCTCGGAAGCGGTGAGAATCTGGTAAACACCCGGATCCCTGGGAAGCGCCATCAGGTAGCTTTCGTCCAGGGTTCCGTCGGAAGCCGCCGTCGCGAGCGGCACGCAGACGTTAACTGCCGCGGTACCGCCCTGTCCCAGAGGCGCCCAGATGAGCAAGGGCTCACCCCAGGGGCGGACAATGGCCGTGCCCGGCTTCAGTGCGTCCGGATGAAGTCCGGAAACGCGCTGCAGATGCGGCGCCGGCCACATCCGGAACGCAACAGCATTGCTAGCAGACATGGTAACGCCTCCTTGGCGGTTTGGTCTTGGAAAGAACGCACTCTAAGCCCATTACAACACAAAAACGGCCGCTTGTCAAGGCCGTTTTGTGATTTGTGATTTGGAATTTCTACAATAGGTGTCCGTGATGCTTTTTTCTCCGATGATCCAGCCAAACCCAGCCGCTTGCTAAAAATGCTCCGAGAATTCCGCCCACTACCGCGTTTAGGGGAAGGTTGGGGCGGACCGGGAATTTGGAAGCCAGCGGCGGATCAACCAGGCGAACCGTCAGCTCGCGGCCGACATAATCCGATCCCTGCGCTGAAAGCAGAAAGGCGCTGGCGGCGACAATCCGTTTCGCTTGATCGCGGTCCGGATGAAACGCGGTAATCCTAACGAGTCCGGTCCCGCGCGCCACGTCCACTTCAACAGTATCATCCCAAAGCCGGCGCTTAAGATGTTCGGCTTTATCAAAATAGCGCGGATCGATCTTATAGCCGCTCTCGAGAATCCGCGAGAGAAAAGTGCTGGTCGCGACCACCTGGGCCAAACTGTCGCCGATCAGCTCATTGGAGCGCAGCGCGGTATAGGGATCAAGAGTAAACGCTTCCTTTTGGGTAATCAAGAGCCGCACGGAGGCGCTATACTTAAACGGCAGCACCAAAGAAATCGCGGCCGCGACCGATGCGGTTACGAGCGCGAAAAATACAATAAACTTGCGGCTGGTTTTCAGTATCGGTAAAAGCTTTTCCATGCCTAAACATTATATCACCTTTTAAGGCAGCGCGCCAAGCGAGACGCGCACGGTCTCTTCCTGGCCCTGCCGGATAATCCCAAGCTCCACTTCCGCGCCCGGGGGATACCGCTGCAGCAGCAGTTGAAAAGGTATCGCGCTGTCGAGCCGCCGTCGGTCAAACGCAGTCAGCACATCGCCTTCTTTAAGCCCGGCCGTAAAGGCCGGCGACTTGGGTAAAACTGCCGGACGCCCTTTGGCCCCTTTGAGCAGGAGTCCGAAAGTCGGCGCGCCGGGAAGCGGCGCGGTACGATTTAAATCCATAAAATTAATTCCCAGCCAAGTGGGGCGATATTCCCGATTATCCAAATATTGCCGCAGCGCCTTTTGCATAAACTCCGCGGAAATGGCCTCGCCATGCTCGCGGCTGATCCCCGTCAGCTGTCCTCGGTAATCAAAAAGGAAATGTCCCGGACCCGGATCGCCGTCAATCCAGAAAGACGGCGGCCGATCTTCGGAGGATTCCACCGCGGCCCCGGTTGCCGTAGTATAGGTCGCGATCACCCGATGGATACGAACTGCTCCGCCCTCGCCGAATGCAAAAAGCGACTCGCCAACTTTAACCTGTTCATAGGCCGATAGGATAAACGGACTTACCGACGAGGATTGCTCGCCGGCAATATTGTAAAAAGCAATTCGCAGCTCGGGCAGGTAAAACCGCTTGCCTTTCGCGTTTAAGGCCTCCTTGAGCGTAAGGATACGGCGATCGTTGGAAACCGCTTTCAGCTTTATCCGCTCGCGGATCGTGTCGGGAATTCCGACCAGCCCGTCAGAGGTCAGGGCCAAGGCATATCCGCTCACCTCCGGAACCACTGCCGCCGGCAGGCGCGATTGATGCAGGGTCAGCAGGGTCTTTCTGGCCTGCTCGATATCAAAGGTCACCTCCTCCAGTACACGGACCGGAGGGGAACTTGGCTGGCGCGCGGGAGACGCTCCGGGGAAAAGCGCTTTGGGAATCACGATATTTAACAAAAATATCCCAAAAATTCCTCCCAAAAATCCAAAAATAAATGGCTTGACTATACTACGAAACATAACCCCTACAACCACTCCGCGGTTAAAAGCAGCACGGCAAGCAGCGCCCCGCCAAATCCCAGATGCCGATACAGTATCTTCTTGGTCATCAGATTGAGCAGCTGCGTGCGGCTCAACATTACCCCCACATACCAGCATACCGTCAGTATCGCTCCGCTGGCCATGAAATAAAGCGGTAGAATATTGAACACTAAGAAAAGTTCAAATCCCAAGAGCGCGACTACCCAGACCGTGACCGACGCGGAGGATCCGCGCAGTCCGCTAAACCAAAAAATCGAATGGGTAAGCAAGGAGATGAGCAGGATAAAGAGCGCCGCGACGAAGGCGATATTCAGGCCTAACAGCAGACGCATTCCCAGAAGCGCGCTGACTCCCAAAAATATGGCCAGCGTCGCGGTATATCCTCCCAGATTTTCAAGCGAATACCCCTTGAATACCGAAGGATTTTTTTCATACATCACCATGCTTTCAAAAAATAGCGCCGTGAGCGCCGCGACAAGCAGGCCCAGCGCCTGTCTCGCCAAGGCCCGCTCGACCAACAATTCAAAAGCCAAGGCGGACCAGATCAAAAAAAGCGGAACGGCCGCTAAAGCCAGCCGATAGGCGAGCCGCTCCTTTTTGGAAAGATCGGGGGCGGCCTTAAAAAAAACTTTGACTATCCCGGCGACGAGAAGGAGAGCGCCGACGGCTGCCATAACTACTGCCGTTGGCCGCAGCTGGATGGTCTCAAAAAGCGCCAAGACGGCAAATGCGGTCCCCAGCGAAAAAAAACGGCGAATATTGACCATGACCATAGTGGTGGCACCGGGCTAACTCTTTTCACTCCCATGCAATATCTCACGGATTATCACGTCCAGCGCGGTGGCCACCGGAATCGCGAACAGGGCGCCCATAATCCCGGCCAGCTTGGCCCCGATCACCAGCGCCAGGATCGAAATAATCGGATTTAATCCCACGGCCTTCTGCATGACCTTGGGAACCAGGATATTATTTTCCAGCTGCTGAATAACCACGAACATCAGCACCACAAAAAACGCTTTGGTGGTGGATTGGGCCAGCGCGAAAAATACCGCGACTACCGCAGCCAAAAACGGTCCGGCGTAGGGCACGAGTTCGACGAGAGCGGCAAAGAGTCCGAGAACCAGCGCGTAATTCACGCCAATTATCGAGAGTCCAATGTAAACCAGCGTTCCGACCGCCGCCGACAAAACCAGCTGACCTTTAACCCAGGACGTGATCTTCCGCTGCACCTTCGAGAGCGTCCCCAACATGAACGATTGGTAGCGATCCGGGATAAGCGCGCGAAATACTTTTTTAAGCCCATCCTCCTGAATGACCATGTAAAAAGTAATCACCAGTATTAAAACAAAGGAAACCACTCCCCCAAACACATTGACCACCGTAGTAAAGGCCCCGCCCACCGCGCGGGTCAGCGCCGTCTGTACTGAACTCAAACCCGCCTCGATATTTTTCGAAAATCCGCTTTGCACGGAATATTCCTTGAACAGAATCGCTCCGGAGACCAGCCGATCCCAAACCGCGGAAAAATTGGAAGCCAAATCGCGAATTTCCTGCACCAAGGGCGGAATCAGCACTCCGATCACTAAACCAAAGATGGAAAGGAGGGCGACATAGACGATCAGCACCGCCACCGCGCGAGGAACCCGCCGCACCTCAAACCAATCGGCCAAGGGATCAATAATCGCGGAGAGAATCAACGCGACAAAAAGGATCGCGATAATATCGCGAATAAAATACACAAACCACAGGATAAAGAGGATCCCGACTATTTTAAGGACAGTCCCGGTCGAGACGGTCCATTCGACTTTAGCGCGGTTTGATTCGGAGGGTAGATTCATACTGCCTACAGTATACCACACGGTGGGGGTGAGATTCTCCGCCGGAGGCGGATGCGCCTCCCGCCCAAGGCGGACAGGCGGGCGCAGAACCTATACGGAGGGTGCAGGACTCGAACCTGCAAGGGCTTTCGCCCGCTAGTTTTCAAGACTAGTGCCTTGCCATTCGGCGCAACCCTCCTTGGCGGAAGGGGTGGGATTTGAACCCACGAGCCCCCTTTCGGGGGCAAAGTTTAGCAAACTTTTGCCTTGGACCACTCGGCCACCCTTCCGTGCCACCTATACTATCACAGTATCCACCCTTTTTCAACCCTTGGCAAGGACCATCCCCCAAACCTCGCTGGCCCTCGCTTGCCGAAGCGCGCGGCCGCACTCGCCCAGAGTTGAGCCGGTCGTCGCCACATCATCAACCACGCAGACGAATTTCCCACGGATCGCTTCGGGTTCAACACACCAGATATTGTGCCGAATATTGCGGGCGCGATCAATTTCATCCAAAGATGCTTGCGGCGGACGATGTCGGCGCCGTACCAGGGCAGGAACGGACTGTCCTCCAGAAATTGCGGCAAACCGCCGCGCGATTATTTCGGCTTGATTAAACCCGCGATCGCGCAGACGGCGCGGGTGGAGCGGCACCGGAACAAAGATGAGCGCGCGCGGGTCAGCATCCAGAAACTCGAGTTTGGAAAGAAAATAATCCTCGACAATCCGGATCAGCGGATCCAGGGCGCCTCGCACATAGCCATACTTGGCAGCTTTGAGAATACTTTTGACCAACCCATAA
Organism: Candidatus Uhrbacteria bacterium; assembly: GCA_016187515.1. Classification (GTDB taxonomy): domain Bacteria; phylum Patescibacteriota; class Patescibacteriia; order GWA2-47-26; family GWA2-47-26; genus JACPJN01. The sequence continues at coordinate 82,464 of JACPJN010000006.1, forward strand.
TCATAATCCAGAAAACTAAACACGCCCTCGAGCGTAAAAATTTTCCGGCAAGCAAAACAGGTCTTGCCCCGCTTTACGGGCAGCTTGCAAACCAAACAGCAATCTTCGGTCTGGATTGGAATCCGCTTTAAGCAGCGTAAACAAGCCCAAGTCCCCTCTTTTTTACAACCCAGACATTCAATCGGGAAAAGCGTATCCAGAATAAAACGGGCGGATTTTCCAATCATACTCACCTCCACTCCACCCCATCGACTTTCCATTGTTCTCCATCCTTAATAAAAACGAGCATAATTTCCTGATAATAAATCCTGGGGGATTCCGCGTCCCGAACTTCTTTGCGCTGGGTCTGTACTGCTGTCCGAGCGCTCTCCGCAGTCCGCTCCTCCACCTTTACACTCATGGCTTTGGTGGTCACCCCTAAATATCCAGCAGCCGAACTGGACGTACTTAACTCTTGCGCTTGCGCAATTTCCCGCGCCGCTTTGCTGCGCAATCCGTCCGTCATAAACGGATAAAGGTCTTTGACATTTTCAAATTGGTTCTGATTGGAATATGACCCATAGCGTTCCGCGAAAGAACGCGCCAGGGTCTCGAGCGAAAGCTCCAAAGCCAGTTCAGCGCGCTCACTTTCATTAAGTACCGGCGGGGGAATAACGACTGCGGGCGGAATACTGGCCGGCTGTACGACATCGGTCCGCTGTCCCCTGTCTTCTGTCTTCCGGACCCTCCCCCGCAATCCTAACGCGAAAAGTAGGCCGAGGATAATAACAATGCCAATGGCAATAAAAAATTTGACGCGACGCGACATATGATTTACCTGATTTACCTGATTTACTTTGTCAACTGTTGTTCAAACTCCTTTTTTGCCGCTTCAATCTCAAGGAGCTGCCTTGGGTCAGTCGTCACAATCTGATCTTCCGTATAGGAGGCGACCACTTTAATCGCCGCGTGCTTAGGCCCGGCAAAAAATATCCCTTCCCCCACGGCGGACTCCAGCAATAGATATTTTTCTCCCTCGGTAAGCATGAATGTCTTTTGAATGAGTTCAATGGCCGCCGGGGATTGTTTTAGGAGCAGCTGCAGGGCGGAGTTGGTCACAATCGCTTTGCCATAGTCATTCAGCAGGAAATCATTGACATCTTGAGTAATTGTCGTCACCCCCAAATAATACTTCCGCGCGCGTTTAACCAGGGCAAAAATGAATTTTGCCGAGTCCTCATGCTGCATCAGCCACCAGGCCTCGTCAATTACGAGAATCCGCTTTTTGCGCTCGGAACGCACAATGTTCCAGAGGTAGTTAACCAAGGTATAGATGGCAATCGGCCGCAGTTCATCTTCCAGATCGCGCACGGAAAACACCACCAGCTGATTGCGCATATCCACATTGGTGGGATTATTAATCAGCCCGGAAAAAGTTCCGCTGGTGTATTTCTTCAAACGCTCGGCTAAAGAAGCGCCGCCTTCCATGCCTTCCAGAACCTCGAGCAGATCAGTCACGACCGGCGCCTCTACTTTGGCAAGATCGGCGGCGGCAGTAATATCTTTTTTCGCGTAGGTTTCCAAAAGCGCCCGATCCATCAGCGCGTCCTCTTCCGGCGTAAACTGGCTTAACATCAGGCGCAGCAGTCCTTTCAAGGTAATCACCGCCGAACGGATCACGTCTTCGGTCCGGGTTTCCTCCCCCACCGGACGCGGGAGGTCAAAAGGATTGACTTTGGCCGGCGAGGCCAGCGAGATATTCACATACGTGCCGCCGACCGCCTCGGCCAGGTGCTTATACTCGGCCTCCGGATCAATGACAATGACGTCGGTCCCGAGCATTAAGGAACGCAGAATTTCCAGCTTGACCGAATAACTTTTACCGGCTCCGGAGGTCGCGAAAACCACCATATTGGCGTTCTGCAGTGAAAAACGATCAAACAGGATCAGCGAGTTATTATGCCGGTTGATTCCATAGAGAATGCCGTTGTCCGAGGTAAGATCCGCGGAAATAAACGGAAATGACGAAGCAATCGGGCTGGAATTCATGTTAAACGGCACCATCAGCTTATCCACGCCCAGGGGGATTGTGGCGTTAAAGCCCTGCTCGGCCTGAAAAAATACTTTTTTGGAGTAAATCAGCTTTGATCCAAACAGTTCTTCCACCATGATGGAATGTTTATCCAGCTCTTCGAGCGAGCGCGCGTAGACGGTAACATAGAGCGCGAACTGGAAAAATTTTTCAATCCCTTGCGTAAGATCGTCGCGCAGTTTTTCAACGTCGCGAAGCGCGGTCTCGCGGATCGGATCGCGCGGCGCGCCTTTTTCGGTGTCCCCGAGAATCTGGGCCTCCAGCGCTCCGGCTTTCTTCTTTAATTGTTTCAAAATAATGCTGGACGCGACCGGATAGAAAAACATGCCGATATCCAGCGAGCTGGCAAGATTAACAATCGGCGCAAACCACCCGACTGCGATATAGCGGGGATAAGCCACCACAAAAATCGTGCGCGTAAAAGTACCGCCCAATTTCACGTGCGCAGGAGTGATCTGCAAGGAGGCCGGAGCGACAATATCGCGAACCGATACTGCCCCGCGGCGGTAAATCCGCTCTTCTTCCAGAGTAATCAACTCTTCCCGCTCTTTTGCGGCAGAAACGCCTTTCGGCTCGGTCTCCTTGGTTTTTCTAAATAAAGACATAATTCCGGCTAAACCCCTTCTAGCTGTAACTTAGTGACATCCTGCAAGGTCTGGATCTCGGCCAGATCCGGGTTATAGACCCGATAATACAATTCAATCAGCGCCGGGGTGTCCAACATCCGGGCCGCCAAGCCAATCCCCGACAGACCAGATTGCGCGTGTCCCGCGCGCCGCGTGAGCTCCACGCGCTGCCGTTCAAACCGCTCGGAACTCAAAGACAGCGCGGTAAGCGGCCGGAGCACTTCTCCCAGGCGCGTCCAAAAACCTTTCCGTTTGTCGGAGACCGGCGAATAAGGAATCACCAGAAAAAATCGCTTGGTCATAATCTCGCCCAGCTCAACAAGCTCTTTAATAAATGAAAGGTAATCGGTAATCTGGATTCGCAACAGCTCATTGGATTGATTTTTCTCCGCCTGCTTAAGGCGCGCCAGATAATCGTCAATATTTAACTTCCGGGACTGAATCACAATCTGTAAAGGATAGTCCAGCGCGTTTAAAAACTGCGCGTAAGCGCTAATCAGCGCGTTCTGCTCGTTTTCCGATTTAAGCGCGAAATTAAGGGAGGAAACCGCCAAGACCGCGCGGAGCGTGCCATCCTTTAAAATCACGGTATCTTCCTTGATCTCCGCGATATCCAGATAGTGCTGCACCGGCACGCCTTTTTTTAAAGATTTTTTAGCAATGCTCTTTTCCATAATTCCTGATTCATACTTCCTCGGCGCTGTATACTCCGCCGGTGTCCACTTGCAAAGCAATCTCGGCCAGCCGCGAAGCGGTTAGCGGCGTTTTGCGCGGCGCGACTTTGGCGGGCGGGGAGGGGGGTAACTTTAGCGACTGCTTCAGAATCGCGTTCGGAGTGGTCTTGTCCCATATTTGAAGATTGGGCGAACGCCAGGTCTGCAGGATGTTCAGCAGGAAAAAGTGAAACGGCTGTCCGTTGATGCGCACAAAAGCCAAGACGATCGAACCGATAAAAACCAGCCCGGCAAATATAATAAAGTAGGTAAAGGCGAAAATTTTGTAAAAAGTAAAAATAAGCAGCGCGCCCGCCAGCATAATAATAAACTGCCGCGTGGTAACCGGGCCGATAATCTTGTCTTCAACATCGATGAATTGGGGGACGGTGAATTGATTCATAGATACCGCGGAACTTATACAGAACTAGAACGGATCTTACACTGACGTTTCCGCATATGTTCCGCTATGGTTCCGTATATGTTCAGTGTCAGAAACGGAGTTTCTGATTCAACTCCATTATAGCATAGAATTCCTCGCGGGTAAGGGTAGCTTCGCCGCTCGCCAAGGTTTCGGGAGCAACTTTCTGGTAAAGCGCCTCTCCGGTAATCTTCGCGTATAACCCGTAAAGCGGCGATTTTTTCCAGGCCGCGATCGCCGCCAGCCGCCGCGCCAGGGATTCCTGCCCGATAAACTCGATTTTACCCGAAATTTTAGTCACCCTTTCATCAACGGTGCCGGCTAGTTTTCTAAAATCCTCCAGTGTCAAACTTTGCAATTCGTCAACCGGCCCCAGAAGTTTCGGCGCCGGGCGGATGTCGGTAACTTTCGAGGGCGTAGGGCGTAGGGCGTAGGGCGTAGGGCGGAGAGTCGGCAAAGCTTCTGTTTTCTGTCTTCTGTTTTCTGTTTTCTGGATTGGCGGCGGGGGTGGGGGTGGAATAACCGCCGGAAGAGAAGCCGGCAACCGCGCGGGTTTGGGGGGTTGGGAAATGACTGGCGCTGGCGGGGGTGGCGGTTTTGGAATGGTAATTTTGGGTTTGGAACTTACGCCAGTAAGGCGTCGATACCGTTCTTCTAATTCTTCTTCCTCTTTCTTTTTTAGCAACTGCACTTGCTTGGCTTGCGCTTCATATTGCGCTCGCCTGCGTTCCTGCCGCCGCTTCTCCTCCATGGCTTTCCATTTCGCCTGAAATTCTTTAAATGCTTTTTCAATAATCTCCACCACCAAAGTTGTATCTAATTCGCTAATCTCTAATCCGCCAATTCGCCTATTCCGCGTGAGCATCTCCCGCGTCTCTGTCGCATCCCGCACCTCGCGCAGCCGCGCCGACACAATCATTCGAAATCTTTTACTTAACACCGGATCGCCTAACCAATCAACATTTTGAATTTTTTCAGCCTGAGGCTGATCCGCCTTTGGCGGAAATTTTACATTTTTCATTACCTGATCAATCAATTCCTCCAGCTCCACCCGCAACGGATGTTCTTCGTGGGAAACCGGCGCACTTGCTATCGGTTTGGATATTGGAGATTGTCCGCCCAAGGCGGACCCGCCTCGGGCGGGGATATTGGATATTGTTTCGAGTTTCGTGCTTCGGATTTCGGATTTCTCTCCCATCTTCTCATACTCCTCCCTCGTCACCCCCTTGGGCAACTCTTTCATAACTAGCCCCTGACCCCTAGCCCCTAGCCCCTTTTCCTCGTACGGCAAAAGCTCCTCCCCTTTAAGGATATACCATTTTCCGTCCGTTCCTTTGACTAAAATCTCGTCCATATTTTTGTACAAATCCTTATCCACACCCCGCCTCTTGATAAATTATACAAGGTGCCAGATGATTGATCAAAGTATTCCGAACTTGACATAAATATCTCTTATATGATACCATAGTATTATCACGATGAGAGGGCACACCTAAGGTTCGTCCGAAGGTTACTCCCTCTCTTTGTTATGTTATCCCCACCCTCTCTTGACAAATTATTTCAGTATGGTATAGTATTATTGTGATAATGCTCTGGCGTATCCCCCTCGGGGATAGCGTCAGATGACGAACCTCTCCCCACCGCAAGGTGGGGGGATTCTTTTTATCATGAACTGTCAAACAAGTTCAATTTGATCACGCAATTTCTTCAAATTTATAAACTTAGCACGCTGTAAGAGTTCTCGAGAAATGTGATCTTTCACTGACATTACAATAATCCGCTTGCCGTGCGACTTTACACGATCAACCACTGGCGCAAAATCACTATCGCCCGATAAAAGGATAGCGGTATCATATTCAGTAATATGATCCAGTATATCCATCGTGAGCTCCACATCAAAGTCACCCTTCCACTCATAAATACCATGAGCAATACGGATTTTCTTGACTGGTTTGGTACGAACAATATAACCGTTCGTTTGCAGCATACGGAGAAAACGCTCCTGCTGTGGTCGCATTGCATCATGAGCGGTGTAGACAAACATTTTGCTCGCATTGCACTCTTTAGTAAAGTATTCCCGTAATCTGACGTACGATATTCGCCACTTCAATGATCGCTGAGAATAAAATATATTCGCGGCGTCAATAAACACATATACTCGCCCCTTGACAAAATTTCTGATCATAGTTTCCATCTGAACATGCCTGACTGCTGATCGTAGTACGCCATATCAAAGTACTCCGGCTTGCCGTTTTGCTTCAAGATATTGCCCAGGCGCACGGCCACCGCCGCGGCCTCGGATTCATTCATCCGCATCCGGCGAACCAGTACAAAGCGCAAAAATTTACCGAGCGACACCGGTGAAGTCGGCGCCAGCGCAAACGCCGGCGCCTCCTCCGGTCTCCCCTCCTGCCGCAGATATTTTTCAAACTGCTCGCGCACCGGATTTTGCTCTTCAAGAAGCTTCAATAGCCACCCTTGACGCGCAAGCACAACCAGTGCTCCCAGCACCAGCGCGCGATCATGCGAGGCGCCCGGAAGCGGAAAAAGGTTATCATATAAGACCCGCGCTGTTTTTGAAAATTCACCTTGGCCTATCTCGTTCACTCGCTTCGCAGTAGATATAAGCTCATTATTAAATATTTCTACTAATTCTTTTAGTCCGGCTAATCCTTGTCCTTGGGGAGGAATGGCGCGCGGCGGTAGAGAGGCAGGCGATGCGGATGCTGAAATTATCCTCCGCTCTTTAAGCGCAACAGTTGGGAAACGTATAAAATCGTATACCTCCATTATTTTTAACAGTATTTGGCGATCCTGCGGATTAAGGCGTCTCGCGTTTGTTCCTTCATTAAAATATCGAAGCCGCTCAAGACTTCCGCGCATCGTAAAGGCCGGGAAAAACTGATCATAGTCCTTCAGCCAATCCCCCGCTGTCGGCGGCTTCGCCTGGAGTCCGCTACCAACAACAAGCGGATCACTGCCCACTGGCTCGCTGTTATTTTGAAGAGTTTGCATCAACCTCTTGCGCATCGCACCGTGAGCGACTCCATCTTCGAACGCAGAAAACCGTTCAGTAAGAAGACCAATTAAGTTGATGTCATCTTTTACCGCTGAAAGAAGGTGTTTTTCTAACAATTCCTCGACTTCTTCGGTTTTAATCACAGCAAACGCCGCGAATTTCAAACGCACAATCAACCCTTGCGCCTGCGCATATTCGTCTGGCGCCTCTATTTCAAACTGGCTAAACTTCTTCAATAATTCTTCTAGCGCGCGAAATAGATCCTGCGCTTCTCCCGGTTCCGCTTCCTCCACTACTCTATCCACAAGCGCAGTTAGCGCTTTGATAGTTGCAGGATCACGAAAATTCGTTGCGTCAATCCTGCTGACCTCGTCCAGCACCGGAGTAACTCCAAAGATCGGGTGAAGTTCAAGCATAAGTTATTTTGAAATATCACTGAAAATATCTCCTAAATCACGCCGCACCTCATCTTCTGATAACCCGGCCCTAGAAAGAGAATCGCGTATTTCCGTAACAGATGCACCCTCGCTTGGCAATGCCGTATCAAGTTTTACGAGCTTCTTGGAAAGTTCGCCAAATTCCACGCCCATTCCTCTTTCTAACCCGGAGATCTCGCTATTCAGATCTTTAATGAGTTTTCTAATGGCACGAAATATCGGTTGATTTTCAACAAACCCGGGCCGTGCAATATCGCGCATGACCGCACCCATTTGCGGCTTAATCGAGGTCTGAATAATCGTGGATTGCTGTATGATCTGCTGGGGAGCAGCGCCAGCTCCACCGCCAGTCGGCGCTGGACCAACGGGGGCAGGTTCTGATGGAGCAGCTGGAGCAGCTGGGGCAGGAGTTGGGGCAGCACCGCCAGCAGGCGCTCCGCCTCCTGCCGGAGTTCCTCCAGCAGGAGTTCCACCCGATTCCTCTTCCCTCGGCGGCTGTAATTTACCTTTGTATTCGATTGTCTTGATAAGATTTCCTTCCTGGTCCACGATATTAAATTTTTTCTGACTAAGAATCTCTTTCATCGTCTTGTTGGTAATTGCCCCATACATGGCAAATACATAATCGCTGTTTATCTCGTCATTAAATTTAGAAACGTAATCGGCCATGGCCGTATTTCCTTGAACCTGGGGGTTTCCTCTTGGATCTGCGGTTTCATGAATTTCCGTGCCTAAACTCCAAGCTGGCACTCGCCTTTGTATGCGGGTCGGCTCTCTTGCTGCTGATGGCGCCATTGCATGAATCATTGCTGTCTCTGCCTCACCTATTGTACCGTAAGTATCTGCAGAATCCTCCGCGTCAATCCTCCCTTCTTTATTGGGGGCTTGTCGTAGCGCATGAAATACATGCGGCGCGGCGCCAGTACGATCGCGATCGCCAAGCTTACCAAACTCTTCGAGCGCGTAGTCCTTAAGCCATTCCTTGTTTCCTACTTCATATTTGCCCTTCTCTGGATTATACCGAGCATGTCCAAGATATTCCCAGTGTTTCGTCTGCTTCCCCGGTTCTTCAAGAGCAGTAATCATGCGCAGTTGAAATTGCCAGCGATCAGCATCCGTGGTTGCCATATCTATTCCTTTACCGCTGCCCACTCCGGCGCCCGTCATATAATCCATAAGTAATTCCTGCAGCATTTCTTTATTGTAAAATGTGCCATCCGTATAGCCATACTTCTGACGGCCAAGATCCACTAATTTCTGGCGCAATACCGGCATGCGGGCAATATCATCTAAAAATCCTCCGTGTGCGGCAACCGAGACAATCGCCGCGCGCGCGCGTTCACCTTCCGGTCCGCCAAGGGTCTCGAGTTCCACCGCTTTTCTCATGACTGCTTCTTTGGACAAGAACGAAAAATCTTTAGCATATTGACCTACCAGCCCATGCTCCGCGACCTCGCGCAACGGAAGCCGCCGCTTTCCACGAGTAAAAATAATATTCGACTCTTCTTCTGCTTCAGCCGATGCGATTTTCCGTGATTCCTCCAGCAAAACTTCCCCCCGTTTCAAAAAACCTTTCCAGCCAGTAGGGGTGGCGTACTTGACTGCGCGGCGTAATACTCCTCCGCCGGGTTTTGTTGAAAAATCCAGCAGTGCTCGCTCTGCCCGATGTAATCCCAACCCTGCCCCAAACGCAACCGGCGCGGCCAGGGCTTTCCCGCCGAACCTCAAGGCGCGGGTAGCGGCGCTCTTGGCTTTCCCCGCCACGCCCGCAATGGCCCCGCCCATTTGCTGGGACATTTGCACTCCGGCCAAAAGCATAAAGATCCCGATAATGTAGGTAATGAACGCATCCGTCGAGCCCACTCCCGAGCACGCGGTCTGGATAACCGTGTCCTCCGCCGGTTTACCCTCCGGGAAAAGCGTGCTGGCCGACTCTCCGCCGCCTACCGTAATAAGCGCGAGCCAAATAAAGAACGCCAGCATTGGCCCGGCCATGGTTTGATTTTTAAATTCTTCCCACCACTGCGCGTAATACTTTTGTCCTTGCGGAAACGTGCCGGCTAAAAATGCCACCGGCGAAAGAATCGTCAGCAGCCAAAGCATAATAATGCGCAGAGCGAGCACCGCGAAAATCACAAAGATCGTGACAATCGAGACCAGCACCATGCCAAAGGCCAAAGCATAAGCGCCAAACACTTCCCAAATCCCAATCTCCTGACATCCGGAAGAAGTAAAACCGCCCTCGGCCTTTTTTAAAATATCCGCGATTTTAAAAAGATTGGCAAAATTTCCGCCAGCCGCGGCTTTAAAACCATTGACAAAGGTGAGCATGATCACCTGGGAAAAATCAATAAACACGCCCATGATGGTGCGTGAAAAATTCACGAGCACTGCCAAAATGAGCAGTTTAGGAAGGAGCTTTTTGTAGTGATATTCTTCTTGGCCCAAAATCGTGCCAAAGGCAATCAGGAGGAGCACCACGATAAAAAACATGTTGGCTACGTCGCGGACAATCACCCAACCCGCGACGACCGGCCGCGCGTTTACAAAATCCGTGTACTGGGCAATCCAAATCACGGCCTGCACCAGCATGGTTAACACCCCGCCTAAAAATCTGGTAAAGACCTCGAGGATCCGGGTCAAGATTCGCAACACATCATCACCAAGTCCAAAACTCTCCGCCGCGCGAATTGGCCAAGCCAAAACCAAAACCCCCAGACCAAACAGGACTAGGCCGGACAAAATAATCTTCTTGCGCTTGGCCATAGTATTGCTAATAGTATGAGACCGTTGAACAATTGATTATTCGTGTTCATTCGTCAGGCCGCCTGGCCAGGGCAACGCAGGAAACCAGCGATTCCGGCGGCCGTCTATTCGTGAATATTCGTGTGAATCTGCGCCGGTGTTAATTCTTCGATGGTTTCAGTATACCACGCTCTTCAAATCCTTGACAATCCAGGAAAAACTTGTTAGGATGGGTCTGGGCAACCAGGAGGAAACCATGGAAAAACTGACGCGCCATGCGGCGCTGACCGCTCTTTTCACGTTCTGTACCGCTTCTTGCACGAGCAAAATCCCGAGCGAGGGGGGCGAGTCGGAACCCGAGGGCGACCAGCCCTGTCCCAGGGAGGGCTGCGAGACCGATATACCCTGCCGCGATGACGACCATTGCCCGGACGACGATCCCTGCCGCGACTACTTCTGCGAGGGCCGCGGCGGGTACTGCCGGTACACGGCGACCGACGAAGACGGCGACGGCTATGTGCGCGCCAGTTGCGGCGGAGGCGATTGCGATGACCGGCCGTCACATGGTCGGTACACCAATCCCGGCATGGAGGAAAGGTGCAATGGCGAAGACGACAACTGCGATGGCGAAGTGGATGAGGATCTGCAGGATCAGCCCTGCGGCCCCGCAACAGCAGTCGAATTCTGTCGCCTGGGAAGTCGGTCCTGCGCGGACGGGGCCTGGACCGAATGTACATGGAAGTTCTTCCCTCCGCAAGAAGAGGTATGCAGCGGCGGGGACGACGATTGCGAGTGGTGTTCGATGCTGTGCGATCCTGCCCATGATGGCTGTTGCTGTTCTTATCCTGATATCTGTTTTAGCGTGCGAGACGCAGACCGAGCCACAGACTACGGGGTCTGTATGTCCTACGATGAATTCACGTCTTACGATGAACTCTGACCCCCTGCCAGCCGTCCTTTTGACTTCAAAGCCGGCCGGGAAGGCGGCGCGCCACGCGCCCCTTCTCCGGCCGGCGATTTTTTTACATCGCCCCTCACCCCATCCCCCCCTTCGCGAAGGGGGGACCAACCCTCTCCCCACGGGGAGAGGGGGTGTCGAGGTAATACGCGAAATCAATGGCGCGCAAGCGCCGTTCCCTTTTTATTGTTCCGGCGCGACAATGATTCTACCTTGATAGAACGTCCAGGGACTAACGGGGCCTGGCGGGGGAACAGGCGGATGACTGCACTCCTCATCAAGGGCAAGGCCTCCGCCCGGACTCGAATTATTTCCATACCCTCCATTGCAATATCCCCAATTATCTTTTATTTGCACTGCCGGACGGAACACACAGCAACCCCCGCGCACGCCTAAACCATCTGTGCAAAATAAGGTCCGGCCGGACCTTATTTTGACTACTTGTTTTTGCCGCATTTACCGCAATTGAATTGACGGTATTTCAATTTGTGATATTTTCCATTAACTTGACAAACCCCAGCCGCCTTGATACTCTGCGTTTGAGGAGAAAAACATGCAAAACCAGTACGCAGTTGCCAGAATTGGCAGAGTTTCCGTTCTTTTCATCATGCTCTTTGGAGCAGAAAACATCAGCTGTGGTGGAGAAGAAGGCCCTGCTGGACTGAGTTCCAATCCTCAGGACTGGCCGGTCCCGCCGCGGTGCGACTCAAGGGTCTGCGAGGTGGAAGCGCTGATAGACAATATGTGCGTTGAAGTGGAGGGAGTGGAGGACACAGAACTGGTCGGTATGTCCTGTAACATTAATAGCGACTCCTGCGAAGATGGGGTGTATGTGTGCCAGATGCTAGACTGTACACCGTTTATCGAGGAATGCTGCGACAACTGTCCCGAGTGGGAACGGTGGAAAGTTGGTTGTGAGCCGCGGTGCGCAGAAGAGGAAGATAAGCAAACGCAAAAACTCTTAAATGACCAGGCTGCAGAGCAATTCTGCGGCTGTCTGGAGGAAGAGGGGCTCTTGGGTGAATACCAGCTCTCGTGCACCGGACTTTGCCCCAGGTTTAATGGAGGTATTCCCTATGGAGAGCCCTTGTATGAACTTGAAAACGAGGCCCACTGCATTTGGGAGATGGCAATACACGGTATGCTCCATTACCTCACCGTAGACAGCAGTTGTCTTGACTCGGGCATTGGTCCCAATAGTAACGGTGGAGAATGTGTAATCAATGCCAAAACATGCGACGAGGTGATTGCCTGTTTGTCTCCGGAGCAGAATCCGCATGATTACTGCGCAAATATCTGTGGCAACGCGCAAGATAGATGTATGAATGAATGCTGTTCTGCCCAAGAGTAAGGGGTGAAAAATAAAGAGGACACCCATCCCGCACGTCCCAGCCTACTTTCTAGGCTGGTCTTTTTTATCTCACCCGCTGCGGAGCGGTGAGGTAAATTGTTTGCGTAGCCGGAATCCAAGGGCCGGCGGCATTCGGAGTATCCGGATTCCATTGCGCATTGCACTAATTATCAAAACAGGCCGTACCTCCGGGCGAAGTATTGCCGCCACATGTCCCGTTACAATATCCCCAATTATCTTTTATCTGCACTGCCGGACGGAACACACAGCACCCCCCGCGCACGCCTAAACCATCTGTGCAAAAAAGAGTCCGGCCGGACCCTTTTTTGATTACTTATTTTTGCCGCAATTGAATTGAATTGGCGGTATTTCAATTTGTGATATTTTCCATTAACTTGACAAACTCCAGCCGCCTTGATACTCTGCGTATAAGGAGGAACACATGCACATCAAAACGTTCTTTTTCCTTTTTGCGCTGACATCTGGCGGGTGTACCAAATCTCTCATTTCTGACATGCACCGCGATGGTGGCATTGAAGGCGACCAGCCGTGCCCGGAAGAAGGGTGCGCAACCGATATCCCCTGCGCCTCGACGGACGACTGCGTTCAATTGGATGATTCACCATGCCACGCTACGTTTTGCCACTCCGGTTTAGGAACTTGCTGGTGGCATCCATGGGACGGCGACGGCGACGGATTTCTGTCTACACTATGCGGGGGACGTGATTGTTTGGAGGCAGCGCCTTGTTCGGATCCTGTCACGCCGAAGTGCCTCCTCAGATATAAAAGTGCGCAGAGAACCTATGAAGGTGCGCCAGAGGTGTGCGATGGGCTGGACAATGATTGTGACAAGCGTGTAGATGAAGGCATCCACTGCGAAGTAGAGGATACTTGTCCTAAGGATACATTCGCGCTTGAATCCACCGAGGGAAATCCGGACGACTGTGACGCGCCAGAGTCGGAACGCTTTGTGGAGCCGTCCAACAACTCGTTTGCAGGCGCTCCGCTGCTGAATGCGAACGCTGCAGGTTCTGTCTTCGGCGAGTTCCATGTGTGTTGGCCCGGCGATGTGGACATCTACGGCTGGCGTATGACCAGACCCGGCCCCTACCGATTCTGCGTGAATTTCACCCATCGCCATGGTGATTTGGATGTTGCCTTCTTTGGTCCCGCGCACCAAATAGTCGCGCGTTCACAGTCATGCACCGACAATGAAGAGATTGAGGTACAAGTGCCGCCACAGCAAAAGGACGCTCTGTGGTTTATCGCGGTCAACGGCTGGGATGGCGCAACCAACAGCTACACGATCGCTTTGGGCGATTGCCGCTAAACCACGCGCAATAGAACTCCGTGCCGCCGTGCGCGGGACATACGATATATGCACAAAGCCGAGGTTAGGAGAACCACGGCTTTTTTTAGGTCCAAACTACCTGTCACCGTTTAGTTTCCACTCGGCCATCATCCGCGATCATGGCGCTACAATTATCCGTCCATCAAACACTGTCCATCCGCCTGGGGATTGCGACGCGGGCCGATCAGGGTTCCAAGGATGGTTACAGGCCGAATCAATACAACTCCCATTAACCGCCCCGTCAATACCACCGCATATTCCATTGCAATATCCCCAATTATCTTTTATTTGCACTGCCGGACGAAACACACAGCATCCGCCGCGCACGCCAGAAGCCGGACAGGTATCAACCCAATTCGGACCCACCCCTCGTTCACAAGTATAGAGAGTTTCAAATTGAAATGGCTGTCCAATACAGCTGACATTTTCTTGCAAGCCAAAGTTGGTTCCGTCGCATAATGGCGCATGATTTTGGAATAACCCGTCTAATCGCGTGATCTGTTGGTCATCATCCCAATCAATACTAACCCGCCCAATCGGCATGTGGTCTTTATCAGCAACTCCATAAAATTGTAGTGTGGTTAGTAATGAACCGCGTCTGGAGATAATATCTCCTTCTATATATTGACCGCCCTCTGCAATTATACGTACATCGGATACTTCCGGTGTCCTTAACCTGCCTTGCATACGGGCATCCCATGCTCCTACTACACCTATTCCGGTCTCCACCGCGTCAAATTGACTATATCGCCCCCTGTGAGGTTTTGTATCAGAATTAACCGGTCCCCAGCTAAATCCTTTAAATGACCGGGCAAATAATTGTTGTATATCTGCTTCCGCGCGTGCTGCATTAGATGGATCCGCGTCAGTTAAGGGCTCTTCCGGTCCCGCTGTAATCCTACTACCTGTACCGGGATTAGGTATGGAAGAATTAACTGCGCATTTGTGAATTGAGTGCCCTCCGCCACAAGTGCCCCCTCTTAACTCGCACAGTCGCCTGGCATTTCCATACGTCCGGCATGTACCTGTAACACCACCAGGCCTATTGGGTGTAAATTCCGCAGTTATACCATCGCTTGCAGAGCTACTGCATGCTGAACTCTCTACATTATAAGATGTACCTAGAGGAATTCGCTCCGAAACACAAGTGTGACCGTCATCCGCTCCCCCAACACAGGTGGATGCTTGCAAACTGTAGGAAGAGGTATGGTTATTATTTAGTGTACTAAATGGCGCGATGGATTCAGCGCAGGAAAATGGCCATCCAGCAAATTCTGAAAGATCGCGGATGCTATCACTGGCTTCCATTCTGTTCCAATTAAGAAACCATGGATTGTTATTGCCGCTCGTTGGCGGATCATCTTGCGCGGATGAAGATCCAAATGGAGGTAGGCCTGTATTGTAATTATAATCCAGGCCATAATTCTCAACTACATGGGTTGTTGATGGCCATAATCTATCTGTCCAAGGCGCGCTGCGCAAAGGATCCACTTTGGTTATGTCAGTACATTGCGGATTCAGACGCACTTTAACATCGAAATATACTTCTGCGCTATGTTCATTAGTACACACTGCCAGACGGATGTACTCTAATCGCTGATTATCATCAAACCGAAGCAATACTGCTGCGGCATCATAAGCTGAAGCTGGCAGGTCTCTACCGACGATGTCAGTACAATGTATAATATGCTCGGGAATATTAACTGAATAATCTCGCAATGCTTCTGCCAATCCTCTTAATGCAGTACTACTCATCCCACACCCGCGGCCAACTCCAGTATCATTGCAATTATCATCAGAAGCCCACCACCACCAATCTTCGTCCACTTCGGCAAGGGTATTCCAGCTCAGATAATGAATGCCGTCGTCTACGTCGCCTAGAAGGCGACTATCATTGACAGCATCGTTATTATTGGCCTCAAGATAATAATTTCCATTTAGCGCAGACGCCTTCCAGGGCTCTCCCGCAACCCCCGCAATCTCCACAATGACTCCTTTAATATCATACTTACGTATATCATAATCTAATGGCACCTCAAAGGTACGGATGACTGCTTCGTCGCCGCCACTGCGGCGCCTTCCTTGGTCATCTGCACCGGCTCTAATACGGAACCCATTTGCACCCAAAATTTCCGGGAACCTTATTTCTCGCACCGGTTCATCTGATGCAAGGCACCAATACTGTCCGCCAACGGGGGGTATTTGGTAACCGGCTTGGGCAAATTGATTGTTGATATCAACCGCTGCCGCTAGTTGATCAACCGGCCACCAAGTTAGACAAGCGCTGCGGTCTGGATCATTGTAAATGCGGGAGTATGGCGCGGTATCTTGCTCAAGACAGTATCCTTGCCAACCGCGTACAATCAAATCCGCTGTCCTTATAGGACCATCATCACGATTATCAAGATTACCCGGCGTAGTTTCGCGGGTAATCGGGTAATATCGCACATTGCCAATACCATATTCTGCTTTCTTATAATCACAACCGCATACCCGTATTCCATCGTCAATCTCGGCAAAAGGTGTTACGCATTTCGGCGCATTGGAAAATGCGGGAGAGTTAATCGTGCCCGTCCGCTCTCCCACTACTCCACTTTTGGGGAATGGCGAATTAACCTCTGGAAATCCGCGGCACAGCGGCTGCTGAAGAAGTATGGGGGCTGCTTCGGCAGGTGTAGGGGGTGTAAATGCAAGATAATAATTCCGCCCCTGAAATTCAGGACTACTCACATCTATTTCTCTTAATTTTTCAAGAGGATATAAATTTGGAATTGCGTATCCAGCGTATTCCGCACCAAAGAAAGACCGATCGCGTTTTCGGTATATTTCACTGTTCAAAGTCTGCGATTCGCAAATACCTCCCCTTGCAATACATTCTGATGGTGTTATTTGATCTTCAGCATAAGGATGCGGCGCACATGCTTTAGTTCTATCTATGCCTACAACACAAACTGCTGGTTCCGGATTGATAATCCATCCTCCGCAATTCTGCAAAGTTGGACCCCCGCTGGCGGCAGGAAGCGGAATTTTTGCGCAACGTCCAATTCCCAGACAAGCGGTTTTTATTTTCTGATCTTCCGGGGACCAGACCAACTGCGCGCGGGTGCACTGCAGCCACTCGGCGCACTCCCTGTCGCGGGCTACTTTAAGCAAAGTGTTGACATTGTTTATAGGTTCGCATATACCTCCCCCCTCCACGCAAACCGCTTCACCAATGTCTAAATTTCGATCAGCCAGCACAATGCCGCCGGTTGTTGGCAGGCACCACTTGCTGTTATGTGTGCCCCCACGGCATCGCCTATCTCTCCTACCTGATTCGGTAACCGGAGGTACCACCGCCCCGCCCTGTCGTTCGCTTTCGTCGTAGGTTGCTTGCGCCGACCAAAGCTCGGCCGGATTTTCAGTGTTGTCAAACAGCACGCACCCTTCTTTGCGCGAAACCAAACCTCGGCACTCACTCCGGGCAACGGCCAGCCGTTCATTATCTTTACGGTAATAGGGCTTGCCGTCCGGGTGCTCCGGCGCTGTATCGGTGGGATCCACAAACTCGGCGCAAGTTGACTCGGCTTTTGGACAAAGCCCTACGCGCCGGCCTGCCGCATACCCCGCATCCGCATTGCGCCAAATCCCAAAGGTTGATCCGCCGGTAAGATAGTCGTCTATTGGTTCCAAAAAGTTAAACCTTGTGAAAGGGGAAACCCCTCCATAGCAAGGTGTGTCTGCGACACATATTCCTTCTGTAGATGAAGTCGCCTGCCACTGGCCCCCAATTCCAGCGGTACACTTTTGTTGACACACACTACAGGGTGGATTCGCACCTCCCTGGTCACAACTATCACAATTATCAATCCCATAACCACCAGAAAAAATATCCACACGGCGTCCTTCTGCGTCAATGCACTTCTTAATAGATTGATTCCAAGTACCATATCCTTCGCATTGCGATTTAGTGGGAGGCGTCAGAAAAGAAGTAGACACCCTTTGCTTCTCCTTTTTAAACCACCCTGAAAAGCTGCCAAGTCCAATCCGCACATTTTCCCGCCACTCGCAAAATCCGCCACCGGCTACTTCCGGGTCTTTGAAGTATGACTCGCTGCCATTACTGCGCGACCACGCCGCGCAGCCGGTGGCCTCAACCGCGCAAAGATCAGAACCATAACGAGTGGGATCGTTGCGGCGATACACCGCGGCGGTCTCGCCGGCATTAACCCCCAGCGCTTGGCATCCTTTTTGTTCGGCTTTACAGACAATGTCCGGCCGCACCTCGGGATTGATGACTACATAACGCAAACGATCCGCGTCAACCGTAACATCGTCTTCCGAATCCGGAGCGGATGCTCCAGTATTAAAGGTCTCTTCAAACGGGGAGACGGTCAGCCGCGTGTCAATCAAACGGCTGCAGCCAACCGACTCATCCCGACACAGGCGCGAAAACGAACGCAAGTAGGAAGCGCCGCCCGCGCGATCCGTATAACTATTGCATCCGAGCATTGCTCCGCGCAGCGGTCCTCCGCCGACGGCCGCGGGCAGCTCATCACAAGCCGCGGGAATATCCCAAGTATGTTTGACCAGATATAGCGTATCGGAAACCGCACGCAAACGCACCTCATCAATAAAGTAAGTAATGGCGTTTCCGGAAACATTCTTAAAGGTTAGCGCTGCCGGCACATCCGCCAATACCACCGGACCTAAGTCAAAGAATTGCCAATCCGGAGTCAGCCGGAGGTTGCCAAAATTTCCGCCGTTAAGCGCCACGTCCACTGAAGAGTTAATCGAACCTTTAACCACCATACTGACAAAATAGGTAGCTCCGCCTTCCAGTCCGGCCCCCTCCAGCGCGCGAGAAAGCGTGGAATCATGCGCCGCCCCGCGCACGCGCAGGGACTTATCGCCCACGCGCAAGGCCTCCGCGGAAAGCTCTGCCCGGCCCCCGTCGGTCCGGGTCCACCGCACTGTTGCATCATCGCCAGCCGGGAAAGTATCATTAAACAGCATGCGCACATTGCCGGCCGTATCGCCCTTAAAGCCGCGGCAGCCGGAAACCTGCGGCCGACACGATTTTGATGCCGACGGCGCGCCTAGATAGACGCACTGCAGCGTAGCCGTATTCCAGAAACCATGGCTGTCTTCACAGGCCAAGCGTTCGAGCGTCGAGCGCAGCGCGCCTGCGGACTCTCCAGCCAGCGCCGGAACTTCCGGAAGGCGATCCGTCGTAAACCCGGTCCAGCGGTAGACCTGGCACTCGGGGGTGGAAAGAATGGTCTGCGAAATTCTACGGTGAAAAATGTTGCCGTTTTCATCGTAGAAAGCCCGACAATCCGCGCGCTCTTCCAAAGACAAGTCCGGATCAGCTGAATTGCAAACCGCTTGATTTTCCTCGCGATCCTCGCAAGTTACGGTAATGGCCTGCGTGGCCCTCTCCACGCTGACCGCGTAATTGGTACAAGGCGGAACCGCGCGGTCGCGATTATGCTCCACGGCCAAATCCTCGGAATCAGTCGTATAGAAAATATTGGAAGATTTCAAATTAAAACTGCGCAACTGATACCCGCGCTCGTCCGAACCCTCCCAGGTAAAGTAGGTTTTTGAATCATCGCCGGGAACGGGCGTCTGGCACGCGCGCAGATCAGTATAATACTCCCGGGCTTCAGTACGCAGATTAGTAAACTCATCACAGCCGGCCTCTGGCGCGGTGCATTTCGCGGTGCGGCTGGGAATAATCCTGTACATCTGCTCTTCGGCTCTTCCCGCAGGCCAAAGGCCTCCGCGCCCCTCTTCTCCGAGTTCCTGTCTCGTGAACGCCGGCTCAAATCGCGAGGACTGCTTGATATAAGTATCATAGCCCACGCAGGATTGCGGACACTCGTCCAGGGCCGTCTTAATTCCCGGAATCGGATCTCCGCCTAAGGTGGGGGTATACCGCTCACAGCTCGCTTCTTCCGGTCGGCACATACCCGCGTACTGGCCGCATTCGGGTACGTCCGTGCTCTCCCCGGTACAACCCAGGTAATCCGGGGGCAAACGGTAATACACATTTTGCTGCGCGCCAACATACGCATGGCCGTCATGGTAGTCAGTCGGCGCAAATCCTTCTTCAAGCTGAATGGCATCAACCATCAAACCCGGGGCCAAAGAATCCTGCGCGTGCGCGGGCATGATCAGGCGATCTAAAATGCTTCCACTGCCGGCGGCAATGGTCAGGTTATTAGGCACTTCAATCCATAATGTTGAAATTCTCAACTGCGCATCGTCTGCGGCAGTAAAGGGCAGCGCAAAACGGCAGGAAAACCGCTCATAGGAGCCGCTGGCGCGGATGTATTTGGTTATCGTGCTGTCGCCAACCACATCGCAATCACTCGGCTGGCCGCGCATACTTACGCCCGCTGCGTTCAGCCCGGCAAAAGTTATTTGCAATCGCGGGGGATTGGCCGGTAAATATGCGGTCTGGGGAGTCAATTTCGCGTACAAAGAAACTGTATAAGTTTTTCCGGGCGTTACATTTATGGTTTGGTTCATCCGTAATGAGTGGTACGCCGTAACGGCAGGTTGTTGCGGTGAAACTCTGGTTCCCTTTTGGGTTGCCGCGCCTTTTCCCTGCGTATCCCGCACAGTACGACCGCCAGTTCCTGCCGGAGATGTGCCGTCAGCACTACCGGAACGCGCATCCCCGGCCCTTATTCCGCTTGGCGCTCTTGGCGGCGCGGCTTCATCTTCGTCCGTTTCTTGATCTGAAGTGGAAGCGCCTATTCCGGTACCTCTAATACCGCCGGTCGCGCCCTCTTGCACGGCTGCCCCTGTCCCTGTGTCATCTTTATCGTCAGTTGGTGCAGTGCCTGTACTACCCAACGTAGTGCCGTGCGAACTTGCTATTGTATAATCCGGGATGGCCGCGCTTAGGTCTGATGAGCTGATAATCAACATTGCTCCTGCGCCATGATAAGCGTCCCCGACCCCGCGCAGGTAAGAGTTGTATGATGGTATTCTAACCCAACCATCCGGAAATCCGTTGCTATCCGCGTCGTTTTCAAACGATCCATTGTTTATCAAATTAATGGAGGATCCGACGTTGGCAATAAGCTCGGTACATCCTGCTGCGGACGAATCGCATGCTGGCGCGTCCTGATCCAGGTAAAGGCGCCCGGACACGCCAAGATCCCAGCGCCACTGCCCATCCGTACTACGGCTCTGCCTGGTTAAATAGCGCGTACATCCGGCGTTGGCGGCATTGCACACTCCAAAATCCACGGTATTTTCCAAAAGCGACACCTCTTGCGGCCGCGCCCCGCCCTCGCCAGTCCCGCCTTTGCGGAAAGTATCGCACGAGGCATACTGCTCACCGCAATGCTCGCCGCCCAAGCCCCAGATATTTTTCTCCCGCGTGCAGTATCCGGTGGCGCGGCAGCTGCCGTCTTGGTCAAGCGCTACACAGTGCCGCAAATCCGCGCAGCTCTCTTGCCGCCCGGCGCCCGACAAATCCACCCGCTCGCCCCAAACCAACGCGTTACACTTGGCTGCCGGAGCTTTAAGTATCCAGTTGGGATCCACTAAACCGCAAAATGGGGATTCATCATCAATGGTGCCATCCGGGCGTTTCCCGCACACTCCATCTGGCCCGGTTTTATTCCACCCGTCAACCACTTCGCGCAAAGTAAAAGTTTGCCCACTTCCGCGGATTTTAAGCGCGGCAAATTCCCAACCCACCGGAATAACGCGCAAAAGACGCAATTTTTTCATTGATGAATAAGGGTAACCCTCGGCAACAGTGGGCTCAATGCCTTCTTCCGGATTGATAAATCCAAACGGCTTGGCGCCATCCAGTAGTCCATTGCGCGGATCCATCGCCTGCGCCACCGTGAACGGCTGTCCATCCGGACCGCCTTGCAAGGCCAGCATAAACTTATCGTCAATGGTGCAATTAAATTGACTGGCGACGCGGGGATTAGCCGGACAGGCATTCAGCTCGGTCAAATATTCAAACGTGCCTTGGGGAGTGCGTATTGCTCCCGCGGCGGAAATCAGCCCGATCGCGCTTGATGAAAGACCAGCCGTGCCTTCCTGGGTGGGATCGCGAAACGTTCCGCCGCCAACCAGCGACCGCAGGTCCGGCGGCTGAAACGGCGCGCCTGGCCCAAAAATACCCTGCAGAGCAAGTCGGAGCATTCGAGAAATCAAGGTGTTGGTAAAAGTAGCCAGAACAGTGGTCCCCACCGCGGCCCAAACCTGGCCGCTCCCTAACGTCGCTCCCACAATCGCACCTACCTCCGGGGTTTGGTTTTCTCCCTGTTCGGTAATGTTTTCAAAATTTTTCCTGATCACGACCGAGGGAGTAGTAATATTGCCGGAAATCGGACTGATCTGCGGGCGAATTCCTTGTCCTTCTTCGCGTTCTTTCTCGGCGGCCTTCTCATCTCTGGCGATTTTGATGCGAAATTGTTCATGCGCGAGAAATGCCTGGCCAAAGTCGGTTTGCTTAGTATCAAAACCTAACGACACGTGGCGCAGAAGAGCGTTGGGATCTTGTACTTCGCGCACTAAATTCTGCCAATTATTGATTGTGCCGACAAAATCGCAGCGCGGAGTAGGCGGCTGGATTTCGGAAATTAGTCCCAGTTGGATAGCCAGCCCAATATCGGGAAGGCGCGGATTGCAAAGATCAAAGCCCAGCTCGGCCCAGGGCTCGGCCAGGGTCCCGATAAATTCGCCGGCCGCGGCATAGAGCTTGGAAGTCAGATAAGTGCCGAAGGAGTCGCGAAACGCGCAAGCATTCTGACCGCGGCAGCCCGAAGCCAGCCCCACGGCTAAATCATAGGCAATCTGCTGGCCAAACAGCGTAATCGCGTTAATCAGTCCGACCGTGGCAGAAGCAATAATCGCTTGGCCAAAACCTAGGCGCACCTCGCGCTGAACTTCGATTGTCTCCAGCGCCGGGGCGCTGACCACCAGTTGCGCGCGCGCGCCTTGTGGAGTTCCCAACGCGCTTACCGCAAACACAAACGTAAAACAGAAAAGCACGACACTGCCAATAATTTTCTGCCGCTTGATTGAATTTCTTTCAGATCCGCTAGGCGCCATAGGTCCTATTGGTCTTATCTTTGCAAATCTTTTAGCGCGTCTTTATATAAGCCAATCAACTGCTCATCATTAAATTTTTCCAGTACGGATTTTTCAATCCCGGAACCGGAAAGCAGCTCGCGGATCTGGGCAGCCGTCGGATTCTCCGGCAACTGCCCGGCTTTCCCCTCACCCGACCCCGCTCCCCGCACTATCCCCCTCTCCGCCCCCGGCTTTCCTCCCCCTTCCGGGGGGAGGATTAAGGTGGGGGGCGGGGGTGAGGGGTTCCGCGCGGACTCTTGAAAAATTTTCACCAGCGCCTTATCGTCAAACTGTCCTAAAATCTCCTCTGCAATTCCCGCCTGACGCAAAAAATTCCGAATCGCGGGCGCGTCCGTCACGCCCGGAATTCCGCTTTCGGCCAGTTTCGCGGCGAGCGTTGATTCGTAAAGACTCTTGGCAATCCGCTCTTGCTCCACTTCGCGAGCGGAAGGAAAACGGAACGCTTGGCAGTCCGTGCCGCGGGGACAATTCGGATCTTCCCCGGCGTCCAGCTCTTCTTTATCCGAGAACCCGTCCGAGTCGGTATCCGGCAGGTACGGACTGGTTCCGTACACTTCCCGTTCCCGAATATCCGGAATTCCGTCTTGATCGGTGTCTTTGGTCGCACCTTCCAGCTCATTCTCAAAATCTCCGGAAAATGCCAAGGGATTGGCCGCGCCAGGAGGGGGTAAGTTAAAAGGGGCTCGCAGACGATCCGGAAAAGTATGAAACGCCAAGGCAAAGCTGCCAATGCCCAGCAAAAAAAGGGCTAAAAATCCAAAAACTATAGCGCGTGGCGCCCGGTCCTCGTTCATATATACCCAATAATTTACCGCTCTCCAATCATTATATCAAATAATCCGCGCCAGAGCAATCCAATCTTCTACCGCCAGGTCTTGCGCGCGTATTTTCGGATCAATTCCGACTTTACTCAAGGACGTAAGCGCCCTTTGCCGTGAAATATGTAAACCCCTTAAAAGGTTATTCTGGAGTTGCTTGCGTTTACCGGAAAACCCGGCCCGCACCACCTCAAACAACCGCTTCGTCTCAACAGCTGTGAACTGTGAACTGACGTCTGTGAACTCGATACGAAGTATCGCGCTCTCCACCTTGGGCTGGGGCCAAAAGCAGCCGCGCGGCACTTTGGCAACTATTTCCGGTTTTCCGTAAAACTGCACCGCTACGGAAAGGATGGACATATTCCCGCCTCCCCCTCTCCCCTTGGGAGAGGGCCGGGGTGAGGGTTTGGCGCACACCCGCTGCGCCACTTCTTTCTGCACCAGCACGACAATCAGTGACGGCCGCGGCTCTTCCTCGGTAAATTTCCGCAGCGCGGCGGAGGTAATGGAGTAGGGTAAAGAGGCAACGAGTTTGTAGGGTTTCATAACTCCCCTCGCCCCTCTTATCTTAAGAGGGGGTTCCGATCGATCTCCCTCCCTTAAGTTAAGGGAGGGTTGGGGAGAGTTATGCAATAATTCCACAAGACGCTCATTGTCAATCTTCAAAATATCGCCGTTAATAATTTCTACATTTTGATATGACTCCAGCTGTTCCTTGGCCGCCTCGTAAAGCTTCTGATCAATTTCAACCGCCAGCACTTGACCCGCGCGCTCCGTAAGCTCCCTCGTCAGCGCTCCCAACCCGGGCCCAATTTCTACCACTCGGTCCTCTTTAGTAAGTTCGGCGGCCTGGCACATCTTCTCCGCCACCCAGTCCGCGATTAAAAAATTCTGCCCATATTTCTTTGACGGATAAATACCATATCGGCTGCAAAGTTGTTTTACAGTTTGTAAAGCACTCACATCCATGGCCGAAACTCTAAATTCTAAACTCTAAATCCTAAACAAATCACAAATCCCAAACGTTTTGAATTTTGAAAATTAGAATTTGTTTAGAGTTTAGAAATTATGATTTAGGATTTCTTCGCCTTTAGGCGCAGATAACTTTCCACAAACTCCTCCAATTTTCCATCCAACACGGAGTCCGTATCCGCGGTTTCAAACTTAGTGCGCAAATCTTTCACCATCTGGTAGGGATGGAGCACATAGGAACGGATCTGATTGCCCCAAGCCGCTTCTTTATATTCTCCGCGGACTTTTTTAAGCTCTTTTTCCTGAACCTCTTCGGCCATTAGATGTAATTTCCCGCGCAGAACTTTCATCGCGGTTTCTTTATTCTGCTGCTGACTGCGCTCATTCTGACAAGTTACCACGATCCCGGTTGGCAGATGCGTAATGCGCACCGCGCTATAGGTCGTCTGCACGCTCTGGCCGCCATGACCCGAAGAAAGATAGGTGTCAATGCGCAAGTCCTTGGGATCAATCGTAACCGCGACTTCTTCAAGTACCGGTAAAACTTCCACCAGAGCAAAAGAAGTGTGCCGCATTTTTTCCGCGTCAAATGGGCTGATGCGCACCAGCCGATGCACCCCGCGTTCGGATTTAAGCCAGCCATAGCCGTACGGGCCGCTGATCTCCAAAACCGCGGACTTAATCCCGGCCTCGCCGCCGCGCGATTCATCCACCATCCGCGCGGAAAGTCCTTTTCGTTCACAAAATCTTAAATACATCCGCAAAAGCATTTCCGCCCAGTCCTGCGCTTCAGTCCCGCCCACTCCGGCATGGATTGCCAAAATGCAATCGCTCTGGTCATAGGCGCCGGAAAACAAAACAAAAAACTCCAACTCTTCGAATTTTTTCTGGAGTGCTTCGTACTCGGTGGCCAGGCCGCTATCATCTACGCCCTGGCCAGAAACAATTCCGGCCAGCGCGGCTAGATCATCCTTTAGTCCCTGCCACTGCTTAATTTCACCAACCAGCTCTTCGCGCCGTTTGGATTTCTTTTTGGCCGCCTCTGGATTAGACCAAAAATCGGGCCGCGACATCTCGGCCTCGATTGTAATTATCTCTTGCTTCGCGGTATCTAGGTCAAAGCAGCCTCCAGGTCTGCTCGACCCTGGAGGCAAGGGAGGTTAAATTTTTGAGGAGTTCTTTCATATTTTGATTGAGTAAATCAAGCGAGACAAGTAAATTAGGTAAATCAGGGATTTGATTTACTTGCTTTACCTGCTTTACTTGATTTACTACAATTTGATTTGCTTCGCGTACTTCCCCAATACCGGCATTTCCCAATACTTTCCCTGGAGCGCCTCCCGAATCCCGGTAACCGCGAGCGTCAGCAAGCCAATCGTCCCAAAAAATCCAATCACCCAGCCAACGAGCGGTACCCAGGCGACCAACCACACGATAAATGAAGCAATCGTCAGCACCAGGCCTTGTTTTCCATGATGTTGCGCAAACTCGCTGTCCCGCTTTCCCAATAGCGGCAGCAAACACAAAATCCAGATATATCCAATGGCGGCCAGCACCCGCGTGTCCTTACTCCGCTCCGCGCCCGCGCTGGATGCGGACGCTGATTCTTGAGTTTTTGATTTAGGCATAGAAGTTGAGTTATTAGTTATTAGGTTATTAGATTATTGACTATTTTCATGAGCTCAGTTAAAGGACTATTGAAATTGTACCATAAAAAGAAAAAGGGGGCAACCTGATAGTCGCCCCAGCGGCTTAGGAAACCGCTTACCTCCCGAGCCGATAACTCTTCACGGCCGGATCACCTTCCCCTGGCTCTGCGGAAGGCACCCACTCATCAGTGGAAGTACATCTGTATCGTACATGCCACTCATCTTTTCGCGGATATGCATCCGTGATATCCGCAGATCCACCGGGGAAAACCCAGAGCCGAAGACCGGTGCTGATGAGTCCTCCGCGCTCCCGCGCCTTTTGTTTCCAGTGAGCCAACGAGCGTCCCAGCTCTGCGAGCTGGGCTCGTGCCTCTGCTGCCTCACGCTCGGTCTTCTCCGCCCGCGCCTGGGCCTCTTGGAGCTTGGCACTGAGTGTATGGGATGCGGCGGCAGTATTGAGGAACAGCATAAGGGTCATAAGAAGAACGAGCATCGCTCCCAGAAACAACACGATCACGGTGATGGTCGAGCCCCCGAGGATGTCGGACTGCGCCTCGCCATGGCCGACCCTCGTGTGGAGGTTAAGCTGGTCGGTCATGGCGTACCTCCATCTTCTTTCGCATCGCCTTTTGTCGGAGATGCATCAAGGAGGCGAACTTCGACGCCCCCTGCTACGTAGTTGACGGCAAACGCGACCCCTCCTCTGACTTGCAATCCCTTCGCCGTGGCTCGCACAACCTCAACCGCAGTGCGGAGCGATCCTGCCGCCTCCTCTAGGGGCCCGCGTAGCTCTCCGAAGTCAGCGATCCTCAAGATCGCCTGCACACGTGAGGGAAGCGTCATCCTAGCAAGAATCTCATCCCGGAGCCATACCTCCACCTCGCTGATGCTGGTCAACTCCTGGACCATGCGGCGATCGAGCCACCCTCCGATGTACGCCTTTGCGCCCCAGCCCAGGATGCTCGTGAAGAATGCTGTAGAGACCGTGATCAAATCGATGCGCCGCAGGTTCTCTGCGATCTGTGAGACGAACCCTATTGCATCGAAGTGATCCCCATCGATCGAAGGGAAATTGAAGAGTACAGTCGCCTGGGCCATGAAGGCAACGAGCCCGATAAGGGTTCCGATGATACCTTCGAACCCGATCACATTGACTTCGCTTGCAGTGCGCGAGTACCGCTCATTTATACTGCGTCGCATAGCAGCTAGCTTCCCGGCGACGAACTCATAAATGGCGGTCTCGTCAGCGGCATGGGCGATCTTCGTGCACACCGTCTGGACGAGCTGCACTACCGGATCATTCTTGTCTACCTTGGTCTCATCTTCGAGAGTGGGAAGGTGCTCTCGATCCACGGTATCGGGAATCGCCATTTTCGGGCGACCGTAGAGCTTCTGATCCGGCATCTTGAATAACAGGATGAGCCAGATCTTAATGCCCATGTAGGCCATGAAGGCCCAGGCCAGGAAGTTCAGCGTGACGATTGGATCACGGCTTGCGATGTACTGCCCCACCGTGCCGCAGAGAACGAGTGCGAGCAACCAACCCATGGTGGCCCTCCTATTTTTTGGCTTGATTCCTCTTTATTTTTTATAAGAACTAAACGTAGTAGTAGAACGATCGAGACCCAGCACTCCATAGATCCACAACCACAGGTCACGATCGCCCCACCATACCACTGCATCCTCGTCTTGTCAAGTTGACTGCATATACCAAGAGAACAAGGATTGTCTTAAAACAAAAAACCACTTTTGTGGGGTTTCCTACCCGGGATCCGAGATCCGATATGCTACCTTGTGAAAACCTAAAAGGACAGTCCTTGGCAAGGACTGTCCTTTCTTAATCCGCGATCCGCGGCCATCTGTCTTAATTAGTAATCCATCCCGCCACCCATGCCCATCCCGCCCATATCCGGCATGCCGCCGCCTTTTTCTTTCTTCTCCGGAAGGTCGGTCACCACGCACTCGGTAGTTAAAACCATGGAACCGATGGAAGCGGCATTGATCAGCGCGAGGCGCACTACTTTGGTCGGATCAATAATCCCGGCCTTTTCCAAATCTTCGTAAGTGTCGGTCAGCGCGTTGTAGCCAAAGGCGCCGGTACCGCGGCGCACGGCTTCCACCACCACGGAACCGTCCTTGCCGGAATTTTGCGCGATTTGGCGAAGCGGTTCCTCCAGCGCGCGGCGCAAAATGCGCACGCCGGCTTTTTCATCGCTTTCCAGTTCTTTTTCCAGCGCTTCGAGTTTCGAAAGAGTCCGCAGAAGCGCCACCCCTCCGCCGGCGACAATCCCCTCTTCGACCGCCGCCTTGGTCGCGTTGACCGCGTCTTCAATGCGCATTTTTTTCTCTTTCATTTCGGTCTCGGTGGCGGCGCCGACTTTAATTACGGCCACGCCGCCGGCAAGTTTTGCCAGCCGTTCTTGGAGTTTTTCGCGATCAAAATCCGATTCCGTGGCTTCCATTTCTTTCTTAATCTGGGCCACGCGGTCTTTCACGGCTTTTTGATCACCCTTGCCTTCCACAATGGTGGTATAGTCCTTGGTCGAAGCTACCCGACGGGCCTGACCCAGATCAGTCAAGGCCACGCTATCCAGTTTAAGTCCGAGTTCTTCGGTAATAACTTTTCCGCCGGTTAAAATCGCGATGTCGGAAAGCTGCGCTTTGCGGCGATCGCCAAAGCCCGGGGCTTTGACCGCAAGCGTCTGGAAAGTGCCGCGCAGTTTATTGACCACCAGGGTGGCGAGCGCCTCGCCATCCACCTCATCCGCGATAATCACGAGTTCCTTCCGCCCGGACTGCGCGACTTTTTCCAAAATCGGCAAAATGTCCTGGATCGCAGAAATTTTCTTATCCGTAATCAAGATATACGGATCGCTGTATTCGGCTTCCATGCGTTCGGGACTGGTAATCATGTAGGGAGAAATATAACCCTTATCAAAGCGCATTCCGGAAACCGGTTCCACTTCCGTGCCGAACGACTTGGACTCTTCCACCGTGATCACAATATCTTTAACGTCCGC
Organism: Candidatus Uhrbacteria bacterium; assembly: GCA_016187515.1. Lineage (GTDB taxonomy): Bacteria > Patescibacteriota > Patescibacteriia > GWA2-47-26 > GWA2-47-26 > JACPJN01. The sequence goes on from JACPJN010000006.1 coordinate 111,729, forward strand.
GACATTGGGACTGATTTTCTGAATCGCGACAGCAATATGGCGGCCAATCTCCGGGTCATTAGCCGAGATCGAGGCCACTTGCTGAATTTCATCATGCGTCTTGACTGGTTTTGAAAACGCGCGCAATTCACCGACTACGGCCGCGACCGCGGCGTCCATCCCGCGCTTAACCAGCATCGGATTAGCGCCCGCCGCCACGTTTTTAATGCCTTCTTGCACAATGGCTTGCGCCAAGACCGTTGCGGTCGTCGTCCCGTCGCCGGCCACGTCATTGGTTTTTGACGCCACCTCTTTAACGAGATCCGCCCCGACATTTTCAAATTTGTCTTGCAGTTCAATTTCTTTAGCGACAGTCACGCCGTCTTTGGTGATCAGGGGCGCTCCAAATCCGCGATCAAGTACGACATTGCGTCCCTTGGGGCCAAGAGTTACTTTAACGGCGTTCGCAAGCTTGTCCACCCCATGACGAAGAGTGTCGCGCGCGTGTTCTGAATAGATAAGTTGTTTAGGCATATAATTGAAGTTACTAGTTATTGGTTATGAGTTATTAAGTGTATCGTTGTTTTGTTCGCGTAATTTCAATGTGATAACCCAATAACTTAATAACCATTAACTTACTCTATAATTCCCATTATGTCACTTTCCTCCAACACCAAATATTCTTTTCCTTCGACCTTGATTTCGTCCGGACTGTACTTTTTAAACATGACCGTATCGCCGACTTTGACCTCGAGCGGCGCGCGCTGGCCATTGTCCATAAGTTTGCCCGGCCCGCAGGCAATAATTTTCCCTTTCTCGGCCTTTTCTTTGTCCGCCGTCTCCGGCAGAATAATCCCTCCCTTGACCTCTTCTTTAAGAGGTTCGACTACCACGCGGTTGCCCAGTGGTTTAAGCATATAAACGCTGAATTTATGCGGAACTTGAGCAGAACATATACGGAAATTCCGCGTAGGTTCCGTTTATAGTTCAGTGTAAGTTCCGTCGTTATTTATAAGAGATTAGCACTTAGTAAAAGAGAGTGCTAACCGACTGGCCCTATCTTGCTACAAAGCGGTTTTTTTGTCAAGCCCTGGTTGTGCCAGGGCTGTGGATAGACCTAAAAATCCCCAAAACAACAGAATTCCAAAGGGTAAAGTCCAAAGATAGTGATCAAACATTAGTAGAATTAAAAATGTAAGCAGAGCTTGCTCCAGCGGCACTCGTCGAAAATGTCCAAGCGGAGCTTGTCCATTTTGCGCCTCGTTTGCTGGAGTAAAATGTAAAATGTAAAATTTCGATTGACGGACGATTGTGTAAAGCGCGGCCACAAATAATAGCAATCCTACTACTCCCAACTCTGCCAGCACCAGCAAAAACACATTATGTGCCGGTTGATACGACCACAACGGCTGTCCCGGCCGCACATCACGCGCAAGGGCTTGGGTGTAATTGCCGATTCCAACGCCGGCCACGGGATGCGCGCGCGCCAGCTGCCAGGCCTCGCGCACGCCTTCCACGCGTTCCGCGCGCGATTTTACTTCCAGGCGCGAATCGCCGTGAAAACGCGTGGCCACAAGCGGACGAAAAGTGAGTGTAAGAAGTAGTACGTAGAAGATAATCAAAAAAATATAAAAACGATCGTGTGCGACTTCTTGCCCCTCACCCCCGCCCTCTCCCACACAGGGAGAGGGAGATCGTTTTGCTTCCTCTCCCTTTATGGGAGAGGATTGAGGTGAGGGTTTCCCTAATACCTTAATAACCCAATAACTTAATAACACGATCGTCGCCGCCCACGCCGCGCGAGAGAATGAGAAAAAAATTCCCGTGATTAAAATCGGCACTGTTATTTTTAGCAATAACACTTTTATGCTTCTTTCCTTCCCCTCTTCTAATAACCTAATGACTAAATAACTTAATAGCCCCAACGCCACCACTAAATATCCTCCCAGCACATTGGGGTGCGGCAATCCCCCGTAGGCGCGCAGCCACCGCTCATCCGCAAACTCCACTACCGACGTGCCGAGTACGGCTGGATCATGGAGCGCCAGGCCCAGCAGTGTGGACGCGAATGTGGATTGGGTGAGGAATTGATGGATACCGAGGATTGCCTCCAGGGCGGCGCCGATAAGGAAAGCGTACACCCACCACTCTGTCATTCCGAGCGAAGCGAGGAATCTCTTCCCTTTCGCAGGCGTAGCGGTAGAGATTTCTCCACTCCGCCCCGACTGAAACGTCGGGGCTACGGTCGAAATGACGATGTAGAGAAGTACTCCTTCCAAAAGCCGCATCGCCGCCTGCAGCGCCACGAGTTTATCCGGCGCCCAGGCGATCGAAAAAAACGCCAATAAAGGCAAACCCAAAAACCAAATATTTTTCATTTTTAATTTTTCATTTTTAATTTTGATTGCCCCCATGGCAATCACCACCCACCCCAAAATCTCGGCCAAAAAAACGGATAATGTGCCGTACTCGTACAACTGCGCTGCTCTAAAAACATACCGGGTCTGCAGCGGCAATAAAAAAAAGAAAGCCGCCAGCAGCGCGTAAAATGCCTGATCAAAGGCCAACCGCGGCCAAACGCGCGGCATACTCTTTTTTAAAGTATTCTCGTTTGTCATGATCGTGGAATTTTAAAAACTCCTCGTTCATCACTACGCCCTTTCCTTTATTCGCCATCTCCCGCAAATGCGCGGGCATGATATTCATCTGCACCCATCGCAATAATTTCTCCAGAATATCGCCTCCACCGCTCCTTTTTCCCCTCACCCTCCCCTCCCCGGGGCCTGCGCTCGCTCGGCCCGTCTTCGACCCCCGCGGGAGAGGGTGGCCGAAGGCCGGGTGAGGGTGCGTCAGCGGCAGCAAATTCTTCAACCAATACTCAAAGTACACATCCCCGCCTCCGGGCAATGCCGCGCGCCGCATCTGCGCCCCCTCCGCCGCGAAAAACGAAAGACAAAGGCCGTCTTTGGCGTGCGCGCTGGTTGGCCGGCCAAAACATTTCGCGAGCAGGATTAGAAAAAACCGCGCGGACCAGATCCGGCCGCGCCTGATCGTAATAAAAAGATCAATATCGCTCTCTGATCGCGCGTTCAAAAATCCCAGCGAGTTACAGGCATAGATCGCCCGCACAAATGGAATCCGAAGCGCCAACCGCGCAAAGCGCCGCGCTTTATCAAGTTTGTATTTTGAAGCGCGGTAGCGTCGCGCTCGTTCGCCACTTTGCGGTGGCGCGCCGCCGCAAAGTGGCGAACGCAAACTCCATACTCCGTCCTGAAATACTAAACGCGCTTTTAGCCGCTCGCTTTCCAAGAGCAGCCGCGCCACCTCGCTATACTGCGCTGCTCCGCCAATACTCCGCCAAATCTCTAAAGTAGTCAACGGATACGAAAAAAGATCAAAATAGACCAGCACCTCAAGGATTTCCTGCTCGAGATGACCTGACATAAATTCGAAATCACAAGCACCAAATTACAAGGAAATTACAAGCTCCAAATTACAAATTTTTTGGATTTTGAATTTGTTTGGGATTTGGGATTTGGGATTTGGGATTTTTCAAAAAAACATATTGCTGGGCAATGCTCAAAAGATTCGTAACCAGCCAGTACAAAATAACGCCGCCGGGAAGCGAGGCACCGATCACCACCGTCATGGCCGGCATCACATAAAGCATCTGCTTGTTCATCATCGTGAGCATCGCCTCGTCTTTGCTGCCCTCCACTTTTGGTTTAATTTGTTTGGTCGACATCATTTTGGCTTGCACATATTGTGAAAGACCGGCCAGAAACGCGATGGGCAGGTTCGCGGCGGCCAGATCAAGAAATCCAAAGGCCAGGGCCTTGACCGTGCCGGGGCTCGCTACAAAAGCATAAAGCAATTCTGCCCCGCCGCTTTTAAGGCCAATGGTCATGGCCTGATAAAGGGCGATAAAAATCGGGAGCTGCACCAAAAGCGGCAAACAAGACGAGGCCGGGTTCACTTTCTCCTTTTTGTAAAATTCCATGGTGGCCTTCGCCAGCGCTTGCTTGTCGCCTTTATGTTTCTCTTTCAGCTCATTCAGCTTCGGCTGTAGATCTTGGAGCGCCTTTTGCGACTTGAGCGCTCGAAGAGTTACCGGAAAAATCAGCAAGCGCACTGCCACGGTAAGCAGAATAATCGCCACCCCAATATCACCCACGACATTGTAGAGCGCGATCAGCGCGTTAAAGGTGGGTTTTAGAAATACGCTTTGATAGAGAGCAATCATTGGTTTTGAAGTAAATCAGGTAACTCAAGTAAATCAGGCGCTTGATTTACTTGTCTCGCTTGATTCACTAGATACTTCCCCCGGCGTGGCCGCCGGTTCACCGGGCGGCAGGGTTCCTTCCTCCGGAGTTAAAGTTGTAATTGGCGCGCCGCCTTCTCCTAAGATATTAATCTTCCAGCCGGTAAGTTTGGAGGCCAGCCGGACATTCTGGCCGGCGCGCCCGATCGCCAAAGACAGCTCCTCGGCAAGGACGGTAACGTTGGCCGTTTTTGTCTCCTCGTCAAAAGCAACTTTTTTTACCTTGGCCGGCGCCAGTGAAGCAGCGATGAATTTATCCGCGTCCTCGCTCCATTGTACCACATCAATCTTCTCCCCGCCTATCTCGGCGATAATCGTCTGGATCCGGCCGCCGCGCTGGCCAATGCAAGAACCGATCGGGTCAATGTTTTCATCATGGGAGACCACCGCGATTTTCGAGCGAGCCCCGGCCTCGCGAGCCACCCCTTTCACCTCCACCACCCCGCTTTGCACTTCCGGAATTTCCAGACGAAAAAGTTCGGCGACCATCGCCGGATCAGTCCGCGAAAGCACGATCTCCGGCCCTTTTGAACCCATCGCGACGGATTTTACATAAAACTTCATCCGCTCCCCGGCGCGATACGACTCTCGTTCAATCTGTTCGCCCAAAGGCAAAATCGCGGAGGTTCTTCCAAAATCAACCAGCTGCAGCCGCCCTTCCTGTCTTCCCAAAATACCGGTAACAATCGTGCCGCCCTTGCCGGACCATTCCTCAAAAATGGTCTGCCGCTCGGCCTCGCGCAGCCGCTGGGTAATCACCTGCTTGGCGGTCTGCGCCGCCATGCGTCCGAAAGCGTGGGGGATTTCCAGCTCGATTCGAAGCTCCTCTCCCAATTCAGCATTGGGCTTAATCGCGCGCGCCTCGGAAACCATCAGCATGGTTTTGGGGTTAAACTTTTCCTCGACTAACCCGCCTGAATTTTCCTGCTCCGCGCCAGGCACGCCAGCCGAAGGCACTGCAGGAAAATTCTGTGCGGGCTCCTCTTCTTTTTTCTTTTGTGCCTCCAATTCCTCTTCGCTAAAATCCCGCACCACGATCTTTACGTCAAAAGCGCGCATGGCTCCGGTCTCCGGATCAAACTCCACTTTAATATTCTGATTTTTGTGGCCAAAATCTTTGCGATAGGCCGCGGCCAGCGCGGCTTCCACCGTTTGCAGGACTTGCTCATGCGCCAGTCCTTTTTCCTCGCAGATTTGTTTAATTGCTTGAACTATTGGAGATGCCATACAAAGCACGGAACTTATGCGGAACTTTAGCAGAATATATACGGAATCCGTATAGGTTCCGTTGTAGTTCAGTGTGCGTTCCGCGGTTATTAAAAAACCAGTTCCCTATCAGGAACTAGTCCAGTGTGGATATACTATCACACCTTATAAATCCTGTCAAATCAGCCAAGCAACTCCTTCACCATTTTGCCGACCACCGGCCCCTCCGCGGCGCCTTTAAGTTCTTTCATTGCCGCGCCCATGAGTTTACCAAAGTTATTGTTTCAGTGTGACTTCAATCTCTTCCTGTTGATGATTTAAAGTAACTTTAAACTGATCAAAGAAACCAACTTGCCCAAGAATACCATAACCATCAGCCGGGATATCCCGAGAAAATCCGCAATACAATTGGTACGAATATTCTCCCACCGTTGCAGTGATCGTATGGAAATACGCGTGCATACCGCCACCGCCTACGCCTCTAAATTCTGCTTCCTTGCCCTGCTCCACTTCAAGCCCAAGCAGTTCACCCACCAAACTATGGAATATACAGAAATCCGCTCCGGAATCTATAAGCGCTTTGTATCGTCTCTCTGTGCCTTGGTGCTCAAGTGTGATGAGAATAATCGGACGCAACGAAACGAAACTATTGGGAAATGCAGGACACGGCGCGACTTGCACACGCTCATAGAAAAATCTCATACACGGGTCTCGCGCACTTAACCAATAAAAAATCCCGCATGTGCCGGAACGTGGTAGAGAATGGGGCGCTCTACTTTCTTTTGGGCCTCCTCAAATACCTTTTTCCCATCTTCACCGGCAGCAACCACCTTATTCTCCTCGGTAAGCGCAACCCAAAGTCCGGGATATTTGCGATAAATTTCAGTCATGTCAATGGCTGGCATATATGCTTTATTGCAGTGGCTATTTATCTTCCGTATTTTTCTATTAAAACGTCCAGATCACCACCACATTCATCTTTGAATTTAAGCCAAATTTCATCGCCCTTGCCTAAATTGGGCACGACTCTGTCATATACTTCAGGGCCTCTTTGGAGAATACGCCTTAACAATATTAAGTTACCTGGAAGACCGTCATATCTGTCCAGTATATCTTGCTGATAATCTTTTGGTTTTTCGGGCCTGCTGCCCCGACTTTCGGGTTTCATAATAGTATTTAAGTTAGTATACCATGTATTATTAAAATATCAACATCTCCTTCACTATCCGACTTACCACCGTCCCATCCGCGCCACCTTTAAGTTCTTTCATTGCCGCGCCCATGACGCGGCCAAAATCGGCCGGTCCCACACTGCCCATGCCGGAGATCACGCGCTTGACCGCCGCGCGCACTTTTTCTTCATCCATCATTGCCGGCAGATATTTTTTCAGCACGTTGAGTTCCGCGTCGTTCTGCTCTTTTAAATCCGCCCGGCCGCCTTGGACAAAAAGTTCACCGGCCTCTTCCAATTGTTTAACTTGCCGCTTCACGATGGCTAGCGCTTCCTCCTCGGTAAGCTTGGCTTCGCGGTCGCCGGATTTTCCGCGTTTTTCAATCTCGGCATTTTGAAACGCGGTCTTCAGCAACCGCAACACTTCCGTGGCGGTCCTTTGACCGCCGCGGAATGCGGCTTTATATTCATCTTCGATACGCTGCGCAAGCGGCATAACTCTGCACAAAATAGAAACTTCTATGAACGGCGTCTTGATCGCGTCGGTTCCGGAAGCTGGCCCATTTTTTTCAGCTTATCATAATGCCGGTGCAGTTCCAGTCGGCGCAACGCGGACCGCTTCGCCGCGGTCTTATTCTTTTGATCAACTCTGAATCTGTTGCGCTTGGCCTGACGAAGCTGGCCGGAAAGCTGCATCCGGCGGGAAAATCTTCGCAGCATCGCTTCAAACGATTCACTTCTTCGGCGTTTTACCTCTAACATAAATCCCGTAGTGAGCTGCGCTCACTACGCCGCGACACCTCCTTTCCCTTGCGGTGTTGTTCTTGGCCGCATAATCATAACCGTTCACCCAATTTCTTTTTGATTTCATTAAAGACCTTATTGCAGTCAACCACTTCTTGAATCCCGGCTTCCATGTCTCGGATTATTGCCGTTTTGTCGATAATCTCTTTCTGGCCAATGATAATGGCGTAACGCACCCCGAGGCGGTTGGCAATCTCCAGTTGGGCTTTAAGCCCGTCTTTCGAGATTGCGGCGGCCACCGGAATTTCTTTGCGGAACTCTTGGAGCAAAGCCAGCGCGCGGCGCCGCGCCCCTTCGCCAAGCTGGGCAATAAAAATTTTGGGTACGACCGGCGGGGCCGGGGTTTTCCCCAGTGCGCGCATAAAACCAACCACCCGCTCCAGACCCATGGAAAATCCCACTGCCGGAGTGGATCTTCCGCCTAACTCCTCGACTAGTCCGTCGTAGCGCCCCCCTCCGCCAAGCGCGCTCTGCCGGCCGGACCGCTCCAGCTCTAACTCTGGCGGCGCGGGGTTTTCGTCTGCCGCTCCGGATTGCCCGCCTGACGCTTGAGCCGCGCTTACGGGACTTTCCGGCGCTTTTTCCGGTATTTTCGCCGGAAAAATTTCAAAAGTCGTTCTGGTGTAGTAATCCAGGCCGCGCACAATATGCGGATTAAGGTTATAGGCCACTCCGACATCGTCAAGATATTCCAGAACTCTCATGAAATGCTCTCGGCAGCTGTCGCAAAGCATATCCGGGAGCTGCGGCGCGCCTTCCCGCAAAAGTTCACACTGCGCTTCTTGGCAGTCGAGCAGCCGCAGGGGATTCGTCTTCAATCGGCCTTTACACGATTCACAAAGCAGCTCCGCCTTGGGCTGATAAAAATTCACCAGGGCTTCCCGATAAGGAACCCGGCAGGAAACGCACCCTAGACTATTGACCTGAAGCGCAACCGGAAGATCCAGGTCCTTAAAGAAAGACATCGCGATCGCGATAATCTCCGCGTCAAGCACGGGATGAGGGTCGCCAAGCGCCTCCAATCCCCATTGATGAAACTGACGATAACGTCCGGCTTGCGGGCGTTCTCTTCGGAAAAAAGGCCCCCGGTACCAAAGCTTAACCGGTTGAGGAAGATTGACCATCCCGTGGTTAATATAGGCGCGAGCGACCGCGGCGGTTCCTTCCGGCCGCAGCGCCAAAGTATCGCCGCCTTGATCCTTGAAAAAATACATTTCTTTCTGCACGATATCGGTCGCCTCGCCCACTCCGCGCAAAAATAAGGATCGATATTCGAGGATGGGAGTGGCGATGTAGCCATAGCCAAAAGCGCGCGAAAGCTCTTTGGCCTTTGCTGAAACGGCATCCCAAAACGCTTCGTCTTGGGGCAGGATATCGCGCATCCCGCGCGGGGGCTGCAGGGCCGCAAGCGGCGGGGGTAAAGCCGCCGGCATTTCCGCTCCCCCGCGCGCGGCTTCGGGAACCGACGCTGGGGGGACAATCTTTTTCGGTCGTCCGACTTTTTTACTAATTTTCTTTTTCAACATATAGAGGAGCGATAAATCTGGTAACTTTATCAAGCGGCCAGCCGCGAATCCAAGCCCGCCCAATCAGTAATTGTTTCGCCACTGGTCCGAATTGGCGAGAATCAAGCGAAGAAGAACGATTATCGCCAAGCAAATAATACTCGCCATTGCCAAGTGCAACTGAAAAATTTCCGTAGATTACCGCTCCGGAATCAAGATAATCCTCCGTAAACACCACCCCCTCCGGATATTGCGCGTTCTTAATTTTTAATGCTGAATTCTGAATTTCAACGGTTTCCCCGGGCAAGCCGACAATCCGTTTGATAAAGAATTGGGCCGGGTCAGCCGGATACCTAAACACCACGATCTCTCCGCGCCTCGGCTCCCGCAGCCGGTAGCTTAATTCGTCAATGATCAAATACTCATGATCATAAAAATTCGGCTCCATGGACGCCCCTTTTACATAAAAGGGCTGCACCAGAAAATAACGGATCGGCAAAATAATCGCGAGCGATATAACCACCACGCGAATCAGCTCTCCGATATATTCCAGCGCCGCTCTAATAATCGAACGGCCGGCCGCCGCCGGGATTTTTTCACCTCCTGGTCTTTGCTCTTCTTCCATATAAACGCCAATATTAACGCCAATACAAAAAAATCCTAAGGATATTCTACCATATCGTCAAGAAATCGGCAACATCGGCCTGCTTAATGTCAGCGACCAATCCGCACCAGACCTGGTGGGCGATGCTGGGATCGAACCAGCGACCTTTCCGATGTGAACGGAACGCTCTACCACTGAGCTAATCGCCCGGACAATACCACCCCTACTCTACCAAGCGAATATCGCGCAGTCAACCCCGCTCCCCCTTGTAATTTTCTACAATAACGACTATAATGAATAATCTGCAATCCATATATGGCCAATTCTCCATCGGAAACTAATCCGCCGGAACTCGGCGAGAGCCGGCGCACGGTTGCCCTGCTTATTGCCGCGCTCTTCTTTCTGATTGTCAGCGCGACAATCGGCGGGATGCTGTTTGTAAGCGCCGCCGGATTTACTCCGTCAAAAGTATTCGCCAAAATCCGCTCGCTTACTTTAGCGCGGGAAAAAGCTCTGCAAGGAGAAGACGCGGACCGCGTTAATATCCTGCTTTTGGGCATGGGCGGGGTGGGACACGAAGGCGCCACGCTTACGGACACCATTGTGGTCGCTAGTATCCGTCCTTCGGATACCCAGGTCGGACTGCTCTCGATCCCGCGCGATCTCCAAATTAAGATCCCGGGTTATGGCTATGGACGGATCAATACGGTCAATGCCTACACCGAACGCGACAGCCCCGGGACCGGCGCGGCGCAGACCGCGCGGATAATTTCGGAAATCCTGGATCAGCCAATCCACTACTACATCCGAGTGGACTTTGCCGCCTTTAAAAAAATCATTGACACCGGCGGAGGTATTGAAGTTAATGTCGAACAATCTTTCTACGACCCTTTTTATCCAGATGATAATTTCGGATATGCGCCGGTTTCCTTTGAAAAAGGCGTACAAACCATGAATGGCGAGCGCGCCCTGCAATTTGTGCGCTCGCGCCACGGCACGGGTGGCGAAGGCAATGACTTTGCTCGGGCTCGGCGGCAGCAAAAAATTCTTCTGGCCCTTAAAGATCGGCTGCTTTCCTTTGATGTGCTCCTGCGCCCCAAAAGGATCAAAGCCATCATCGAATCCCTAAAGGACCATATCCAGACCAACATCGCGCTGTGGGAAGGCCTGCGGTTTGCCAACCTCCTCAAAAACATCGATCCGGCCAAAATAAAAAGTCAGGTGCTGGACAGCAGCCCGGAAGGACTGCTGCGCGAGCGTAATTATAATGGGGCTTTTGTGCTGGAACCAAAAGATCAGACCTGGGGCGAGGTTCGCTCCCTGGCTGCTCAAATATTTGAAGAAAATCCACCGGCAAAAAGTTCAATCTATTCCCCTCCCACCCCCCCACTCCCACCCCTCCCTCCCACCCCCTCTTTATCTCCCCCTCGGGCAGGGGGAGAACACGAGACAATTTCTCCCCCTCTCGGAGGGGGAGCTAGAGGGGGTCTGGTTATCACCGACACTCCTACCGTCGAAATCCAAAACGGCACCTACATCACCGGCCTGGCCGCCCGCACCGCGGAAAAACTCGAAGGGCTTGGCTTTAATCCGGTAGGTCTGGGCAACTCCGCCACCCGGGACGTGGCCACCACGGTAATTTATGACCTCGCCGCCGGAAAAAAACCAGCGGACTTTGAAAAACTAAAAACCCTGCTTAAGGCCGTCGCGGGCGAAGGTGAACCACTGCACATTATCAGCAAAGAACGACTGGATTTTCTGATCATCCTGGGGGCCAATGCCGCGCAATAAGTTATTAAGTTACTAAGTTATTGAGTTATTAAAGTTGACTCCCCAATAACTTAGTAACCAATAACTCAATAACTATGCACCCGCTTCCAACAATTGTCATCATCGGCCGACGCAATGTCGGAAAGTCCGCGCTTTTCAATCGTCTGATTGAGGAACAAAAAGCGATCGTTTCGGATATTGCCGGCACGACCCGCGACCGCACCGAAGGAATTTGCGTGTGGCGCGGACAAAATATACGCGTGGTGGATACTGGCGGTATGGATGTCGGCGATGCTGACACGATTGATCGGGAAATTAAAAAACAAGCGCGGTTTGCCATTAAAGAGGCGGATCTTATTTTATTTTTGGTTGACGCGCGAGTGGGACCAGTACCCGCCGAGGCCGCTTTGGCCAAAGAACTCCGCCGATCAATTTCCCCCCCTGCCCGAGGGGGGGCAAGGGGGGGTGGGAGCATCCTTCTCGTTGCCAACAAGGCGGAAACGGAAAAGTGGCGCACCGCAGGGCAAGATCCCGGATGGAAGCGCCTCGGTTTTGGCGTGCCGCAAACAATTTCCGCCCTCACCGGCCAAGGGGTGGGCGACCTGCTTGATACAATTTTCAAACAACTCAAGCCGTCAGCCGTCAGCCGTCAGCCGTCAGCCGATATAAAAATCGCGATTATCGGCAAACCCAACGTCGGCAAATCCTCGCTCCTTAACAAAATTCTTGGCGAAGAGCGCGTCATCGTCTCCCCTATTCCGCACACCACTCGCGAGCCGCAAGACACTTTATTCACGTATCACGCAGCACATAACACGTATCACGTATTGTTGATTGACACCGCGGGCCTGCGCAAAAGGGCCAAAAGAAAAGAGGGACTGGAACAAATGGGGGTGTATAAAACACTGTCCGTGATCGGGCGCTCGGAGGTGGTAATTTTCGTGCTTGACGGAACGCAGCCGCTGGACGCCCAGGACAAACACTTAGCGCAGATGATTGTGGAAAAAGGGGTGGGAGTAGTTATTGCGGTCAATAAGTGGGATTTACTTTCGGGAAAACCCTCACCTCCATCCTCTCCCATAAAGGGAGAGGAAGCGGGAAAAAATCCCCCTCCCTTGGTGGGAGGGGTTAGGGGAGGGGGACGCACCACACAAGAGGGCGACCTTCTAATGAAACAAATCCACTTTGGCCTGCCGGGCCTTACTTTTGCGCCAGTCGTCTTCATCTCAGCGCTCACGGGCCACAGTGTCCACAAACTCCTGCTGCTTGCCATGCACGCGCACGAAAATCGCAAGCGTGTCATTGCTGACGAAGACCTTAAAGCACTTTTGCCAAAACTTATTTTGCGCCACCGTCCCGCGCGCTCCAAGGCCGGCAGCCGCCACCCCATTATCCGGGCGATTGTTCAAACCGGCACTGAACCACCCGCTTTTGTAATTATTATCGGCCCCAAACAGTCGCTCCACCAAACTTATCTGCGTTTTATCGAAAATCAACTCCGCCGCTACTACGATTTTGAAGGAACCCCCATCAAGGTTTGGGTAAAACAGGAACGCGGCTAACTCCTCCCCTTGAGGTAAGGGGAGGTTGGGAGGGGTTATGAAAAAGCCGGACCCACCCATGTGGCTATCCGGCTGGCCTGGAACTGCGCTGGCCTTGTAATGCCCTTGGACTCTCGGTTTTCCGGCCAGAAAACCTACCTTCCCAAAAATCCGTAGTCGCCTGTCTGGATGAGAAAGCGCAGCTATATGCCCGGACGCTACGGTGATGTAGGTGATGTAGAAACTACTTCGCCGCCCAGCTTCCTGACCAGATACTCAAAGATAAACAGTACAACAATCCCGCCAAGGGCAATCCCGATACTCCAACCTTTGTCTGCCCTTGTAAGTGCGATCCCGATTGCAACCGCCTCAAGTATGTATGCGCCAATAGTAGCTGGCGTAGCAACCTGATCTTCAGCAGCACCAGCGGTATAGATAACGGCCACGAAGGCGGTGAAAAAGGCAATTACTGCAAAACCGGTATTGTCCAAAGCATCATTGACAAAGGCGATGTTCACAGCAGTCGCAACGATGAAGGCGACCATGCTGGCGACCGTGGCGAAGGCCGCAGTCGTGGCCACCATGACCGTGGCAAGAATCGTGGCAAAGGCAAATGTAGTCGCCACAGCCACCATACTGGCAAGGTGTTCGCTTACCCCCATCACACGCGCGATGTGATACGTGCCCACGGTTACAACAATCGCCACCACTGCGGAAAGAACGATCTTTCTCATAACTTCCTCCTCCCATGCGGGTAATTGCGATAGAACGACGGCGTGCTGCTTTGCCGTTCCAGTATCGGTACACCCGACACGAGTATGCCAGCGCTGCTGAAACCGGCGACATGCCGATTCCAAGCGCCCGCACTTTCAACCTACTCTCCTTACTGAATCTGGTCAAGACACAAAAAAAGAGCCGGAGGCCACCAAGGTGGCTATCCGGCTGACTTGGGAACTTGACCGAGCGGCTACGTGTACATGTGCTCGGCGAGGCGGCGCTCGTGGAGGATACTCCTGCACTTCTGGCAGTCGCAGGCCCGCAGGAGCGTCTCGCGATCCGCAGTCCTGGACAGCGCGGGCTCGCCCATGAAGAAGATCTCCTGCGCCGCGACGAAGGCGCTGTTGAACAGGCACTTGGCCTCCGGCGGGCAGAGCTCCATGATCGCCTCGGCGATGATCTTGCGCGCCGCGGCTTCGTCGTAGCGCTCCATGTTGAGCACCCGACTGGCCACCGCGGCGGCCGCGAGCAGCACGTTCTCGATGTAGGTCGACCAGTTCCGGGCGCCCTCGGGGCCGTAGTAGCCCTGCGCGTCCTTCTCGTCCGAGAGCTGCAGGACGTAGAGCACGTCCTGCGTGTACGGGATCTGCGGGAACACGCCGTCCCGACAGTAGTCGAAGCGGATGCCGGCCTTCTTGAGCGTCTCGAGGTTCATGGTTCCTCCTCTAGGTGCCTTGTTCACGTGCACGGGGACAATTCCCCATACCGCGATAAACGCATCCTATTACAAAATCGACAATTTGTCAAGGGGGTGGTAAAATAGGCGAGACAGATAAAACCTATGCAAAAACAAAAGCTGTACTGCTATGTGGATGAAAGCGGACAAGATGCTAGATCAACATTTTTCGTGGTGGTGGCGGTAATTACCGAAGAGAATGAACGACTAAAAGAAAAACTCCAACGCATTGAAAAAAGCGCGGGGGTGGGCAACAAAAAATGGCGCAAGACGCGCTCATCAAACCGTTGTAGATATTTACAAACACTTCTTGAGCAACAAATAGGATTTGGTTCGGTTTTCTTTGGTGCCTACAAAAAACCACTTCCTTACTTTTTCCCAATCCTTGAAATCATTGAAAAAAGTATTCAAGCAAAAGCTGCCCAAACCTACCGGGCAATCGTTGTGGTCGACGGCATTGACAACAAAAAGGCCGCCGAGCTCACTGGAGCCCTGCGCTTGAAAGGCATCGTTTTAGATTTCGTACGTTCTGGACGCGATGAAAGTGAGGCACTCCTTCGGCTTGCAGATCGCTGGGTTGGCTGTGTCCGTAAAGCGCGCGAGGAGAAAAACAGTGAAGAGGATTTGATTATGCAAAATGCCATTGCACAAGGATATCTTCAGTCCTTGTCAAAATAAAAAATCCGCTAAAAGCGGAGTCCTCGGCTATTCCCTTACGGGACCAATCTCTGCCAAAAAGGGCAGGCCTTCGCCGAGGATCACGATATCAGCATACCATATCTGTAAAATCTGTCAATACCATCTTATACACATCCTATGAAACTCATCGTCGGCCTGGGCAACCCGGGAAAAGAATACGAAAAAACCCGACATAATGTTGGGTTTCTTGCGGTTGATGGAATCGCGCGGGATTTGCAATTTTCCAAATGGAAAATGGAGAAAAAATTAGAGGCCGAGGTCTGCCGCGGCTTTATTGCAAGTTGCTGTGAAGATGTTATTTTAGCCAAGCCGCAAACCTTTATGAACAACTCCGGCGCAGCCGTCAAAAAACTTACTGTGAACTATCGACTGACGACTGACGACTTACTGATAGTCCACGATGATCTGGATTTAGAGCTTGGCACGCTGCGCTTATCTTATGGTTCTGGCAGCGCCGGCCACAACGGCGTGCAGTCCATAATTGACGCGCTCGGCACCAAAGATTTTTGGCGTTTGCGTGTTGGTATTGGCCGCCCCCCACAAGCTCCCTCCCTTAAGATAAGGGAGGGTAGGGAGGGTTATGACGATACAACAAAATTCGTGCTCCAACGCTTTCCACGTTTAAGCCAAGGCAAAGTAAGAAAAGCTATTGCGGCTGCGGTCGCTGCCGTGCAACTCATGTTTCAAAAAGGTCCGCACGCGGCACAGACGGAGATTAATAAAAATAAATAGCCCAGGACATTGCGCGCCAAAGTCCTTTCAATTCGTCATTTCGAGGAATCCTCGAGGCGACCGAGAAATCTCTTTCTCATGCTATGAGAGAAGACAAGAAACAAAATCCCGCCCTGCGGGACTTATCCATTCAATGGAGGTGAAGAGATCTCTCACTGCGGCGTTCGAGATGACGAATCGTTTGTCCGCCTCACAAGGGCGGATTTTTGTTTTGGATAAGATAAAAAAAGCGCCCGGATGACCGTGAAGTCAGAGCCGGGACGCGGAAACCAGCGCGACGCTGGGTACAAAACTACTTGCGGACGGCGAGAAACCGCCAGCTCGAATTCCAGCCGTCGTCAGTCCAGTATAGGCTCAGTCCACGTCTGCCATGCCAGCCGTCGAGGCCGGGCACGTTGCGAAGACCGTTGGGATGGACCAAGGAGGAACCGAGCGCGACGACCATGAGCTCCCACTGATAGTCAGCCTTGGCAAACGCGCGAAGCTCTCGGCCGGTTGCGGGACGAAACCCCAGGGCATCGAGCCGCCGTTCAGCTTCTTCGGTCGAGATCGAAACCTCGCCCTCGTGGTGGAGCTTGAGCGGGGTTAAGCTGACCGTCGCCGTTCCTCCTGCCTCCGACGGAAAATACTCGTCCGTGATGCGCGAGTTTACTAAGTCAAACTCGTCCTTCACGCCCTCCCACGGTTGGGAGTAGTTGACCGTCGCGACCGTCGGCTTGTCCTGCTCGAGCGCGACGACTTGGACGGACGCCGTGCTGGCTAACGTGGTCGCAGGTGCCGCCGCGGACTTGTCCGCCTTCGCCGACTGCGCCTGGCACTTCTTGAGCGCGAACTCGAGCTCGGACACGCGGCTCGCGGAGCTGTTGCAACCGAACACCAAAACTGCCAACAAGAGTTTCTTCATCACACACCTCTTTGTGGGCTTTTGTATGCCCGTTTGGGTTGGGAACAACTGTGTGCATGATAGGACATTTTTGCCCTTTTGTCAAGAGGTGGGGTATAATACACAAATTTCCTCCCCTTAGGGTAAGGGGAGGTGCAGGAGGGGTTACGCAATTTCCCTCCCAAGGCGGACAGGCATAACCCCCTCTAACTCCCCCTTACCTTAAGGGGGAGAAATATTGAAGATTAAAAAAGGCGGCGCCAGTTGGACCAGCGCCGGCCTGCGGTTTTACGCAGGGCTTTGGCGTCTAGAACTCGGCTCCGAGCGTGGTATCGCCATCCTCAGCCCATCGCAGCTCCTCGTCGACCTCCTGCTGCCTGCGGACGTCCTCCTGCCACGCCAGCACCTCCGAAGTGCCGATGCCTTCGTGGTGGGACCCATGCACGGTCACGCCACGCTCCAAGATGATGAGCACGTGGGCGATCTGCGCGGTGCCGATGGAGATCACCACCTTGTCTGCGGCGTGATGCCTTGCGATGAAGGCGTTGACTGCCGCCTTGTCGTTGCCCAGCGGCACACCGCGCACCTTGCGCTTGTCGTCGGTTGCGTCGCCGATGTACCCGGAGTAGGTCGGATCCAACATCTGAAGTTCCTCCTTGCTCTTTCTGTTTTACCGTGCTTTTTACACGGCCAATCAAGGAAAGAGAACTTGATTGGGATTATATTCCTTTTATCATACTTTTGCCCTTTTGTCAAGAGGTGGGGTATACTAGGGAAATTGCGCACCTGCTGTCATCCCGAGCGCAGCGAGGGATCTCTTCACCAAGCCATCATCATAGATCATGGTGTAGAGATTTCTCCCCCGCCAAGGCGGTGTCGAAATGACAATTACTTTATGGAAGAAAAACTTTATTACCAAGCCCTGGCGCGATTTGATAAAATCGGGCCGGTCAGGTTGCGGACGCTCCTTAAGACGTTTCCCACGGTGCAGCACATTTGGGAAGCAAGCGCGCAGGAACTTGCCCACACCGGACTTGGCGAACAAGTCGCGGCGGAGTTTGCGCTTTGGCGACGCGACCAAAATCTTGAAAAACAGTGGGAGGAGTTGGGGAAAGAAGGGATACAGGTTATTACATGGGACGACCAAAAGTATCCCGCCCTTCTCAAAGAAATCCACGACCCGCCACATACATTGTTTGTGAGAGTTGCACGCCCCATTGTCCCCTCCCCTAGCCCCTCCCACATGGGGAGGGGGATTTCCAATTCGTCCCTCCCCCTTGATGGGGGAGGTCAGGAGGGGGTGTTGCAAAATCCCTTTACCCTCGCCGTGGTCGGCACGCGCATGGCCACCACTTATGGAAGACAGATCGTGGAACAGATTGTCCGGCCGCTGGCGCGCGCGGGACTTACTATTGTTTCCGGTCTGGCGCTGGGCATTGATGCGCTGGCGCATTGGGCTACCTTGAATGAACAAGGTACCACGATCGCGGTGCTCGGTGGCGGATGCGACAGCGCGACAATCTACCCGACTTCCAATCGCGCGCTGGCCGAGCGCATCGTTGAGTCCGGGAGCGCGCTGATCTCCGAATATCCTCCAAAAACGCTTGCCATGCCATTTCATTTTCCGCACCGCAACCGCATTATTGCCGGAATGAGCCGCGGCACTTTTGTTATTGAGGCGGCCGAGGACTCCGGCTCGCTGATTACCGCTAAACACGCCCTCGAGCAGAATCGCGAAGTGTTTACGGTCCCGGGCGATATTACTCGTGACACTAGCAAGGGTCCCAATAACTTGCTTAAAATGGGCGCGCATCCGGTACTTTGCGCCGAGGATATTCTGGACGCGCTTAATCTGCAGGATCTCAAAGCCACCGTGGAAGCCAAAAAAATCTTACCGGACGATCCGGTGGAAGAGAAAATTCTGGCGCAGCTAAGTGGCGACGCCATCCACATTGATGAGCTCATCCGGGAGACCGCGTTTGACGCGGCAAAATTATCCAGTGCCTTGACGCTGATGGAGATGAAGGGTAAAGTACGGCATATCGGAGGGATGAACTATGTGCTCGCTCGCTAACACTCTGTGTACGAATTACGAATCTTGTTCGAACATTACGAATATGTCGGAAGGAAAGGTGAGAAATGAAAAGTTGGTTTTACCTGAGTTAAGTTATTCGATCATGGGTGCGATATTTGAAGTCAGCAATGAACTGGGCACAGGATATCAGGAAAAATACTACTATCGGGCAGTCAAGTCTGCACTTGAAAAACGGGGACTTCAGGTAAAAACTCAAGTCTATTTGCCGATTGAGTTTCGGGATGCAAAAATCGGGAACTATTTCCTTGATTTCTTGATTGAAGGAAAGATTGTGCTGGAATTAAAAATAGGAAAAAGATTCAAAAAGTCCGACTTTGATCAGATACAAGCCTATCTGAGGGCAACCAACACACCATTAGGTATAATCGTGCGTCTTGATAAAGATGGTGAGGTGGTGTATCATCGGGTACTTCCACCTAACAAAGATTCGTAGTATTCGTAAAGCGATTCGTAATTCGTACACAGTATGAAGCTGATTATTGTAGAGTCGCCCACAAAGGCGAAAACATTGTCTAGATTCCTCGGGCCTGACTTCACGGTCAAATCCTCCATGGGCCATATTCGGGATCTGCCCAAAAGCAACAAAGACGCCGTGGATATCGCGGCCGGCTTTGTGCCGCGCTACCAGATCTTAAAAGAAAAGCAAAGGGTTATCGGGGAGCTGCGCGAGGCCGTAAAAAAGGCGGATGAAGTTATTCTCGCGCCCGACCCGGATCGCGAAGGCGAGGCGATCGCTTGGCATTTGAAGGAAACCATTGGCCTGAAAAACCCAAAGCGCAGTGTTTTTCATGAAATAACCCAGCGCGCCGTCTCTGAAGCGCTGGCTCATCCGCGCACGATTGATGAAAAGTTAGTCAGCGCCCAAGAGGCGCGGCGCGTGCTGGATCGCCTTTTCGGGTATGATCTTTCCGGTCTGATTTGGAAAAAAGTGCGCTATGGACTTTCGGCCGGGCGGGTGCAATCTCCGGCTTTGCGCATCCTGATGGAGCGCGAGCGGGAGATCCGCGCCTTTGTACCGGAAAAATTCTGGGTCGTCAGCGCCAATCTCAAAACCACCAAAGGAGTATCCTTTACGGCTACTTGCGTGGAGGAACCAAAAACCGGTGAGGAAGCGGAGGCCATCGTGAAGGCGGCGCGCGCCGGCGCTTGGAGTGTTAAAGACGTGGAGGAGTCGCAGCAAAATCGCGCCGCGCGTCCGCCCTTTACTACTTCAACTTTACAGCAAACCGCGTCCACCCGCCTTGGATTTTCTCCGGCGCGCACCATGCGCCTGGCGCAAAAACTCTACGAGGCCGGACAGATTACCTACATGCGCACCGACAGCGTACATCTGGCGGAGGAGGCGCAGAAAAATTTTATTGCGGTGATTAAAAAAGAATTCGGCGACAATTATGTTTCGCCGCAGCAATATATTACCAAGAGCAAGTCCGCCCAAGAAGCGCACGAAGCGATTCGTCCGACTGATGGCGCAGTCCGCGCCTGTGGGTCAAATGCAGACGAGAAAAAATTGTACGCGCTGATCCGCGCTCGCGCGCTCGCTAGCCAAATGTCGGACGCTAGAGTGGCGCGCGCGAAAATAATCGCAAACGTTTCAAACGCGGCTATTCCGGACTTTTCAGCAAACGGTTCGCGGGTGATATTTGACGGCTGGCTTAAGGCCGACCCGGATGCCAAGGGCGTTGATGTCGAGCTTCCCAAAACCGCAAAGGGAGCAGCGCTCACGCTTATGGAGGCCAACTCCGAACCAAAAGAAACCCAGCCGCCCAACCGTTATACCGAGGCGGGACTGGTTAAAGAACTGGAAAAACGGGACATTGGACGGCCGTCAACCTATGCCTCCATCCTAAAAACGCTCGGGGACCGCGGCTATGTGGAAAAACAAAATCGCACGCTGCTGCCGACCGCGACCGGCGACGTAGTCAGTTCGTTTATTGAAGAAAATTTCGGCGACTACATCTCGGACACCTTTACCGCGGAAATGGAAAACGAACTGGACGAAATTGCTGAAGGCAAGCGTGAATATGTAAAGACCCTAAAAGAATTTTACACTCCCTTCACCGCGGCGGTAAAGTCAAAATCCAAGATTCCAAAAATCACCAGCATGGGAGACGCGCCGAAAGAATTTCCCTGTCCGATCTGCGGCGGCCTGATGGAATACAAACTTTCGCGTACCGGACGTTTTATGAGCTGCAAACGCTTTCCGGAGTGTTTAGGCGCGCGGAAAGAAGACGGCGTAGAGATCGCGCCGCCAAAAGAGACCGGCGAGAGCTGTCCGGAGTGTAAAGCTGGCCAACTCATTGAACGCGAAGGACGTTTTGGACGCTTCATTGCTTGCGGCAATTATCCTAAATGCAAGTACATTAAAAAAGATCCGGCGGAAGAAGCCAAAACAAAAACCGGGGTGGCCTGTCCGGTGTGCAAAAAAGGCGAGCTGGTCGAGCGGCGCGGCAAATTCGGGCCGTTCTATTCCTGCTCCAATTATCCGGATTGCAAACACGCGATCAAAGCAAAACCAACCGGACGCCTCTGCACTCTGTGCGGCGCGCTTATGATGGAGGGAACCAAAACCATTCCGGAGCGATGCAGTAATAAGCAGTGTTCAATGCATAATCCCCTTAAACACAAGACGGCCCCAGTACCAAAGCCCGAAGAACATCTAGTGTAATTGTTGGCCATACGCTCGGATGTCGCCTACGGCTTCAATCTTTTTTAGATAACGTTCTGCGCTCGGCTTGGTACGGGACACGTCATTTGGTTTGCTTCGCAAACCAAATGACGGCCGGACACGCTAGCCCCTAAAACCAATGGTAATAAGAAGGCGCGCGCCGACCGCCGAGACCAGTATATCCGGCCTTCCCCCACTTGACAAGTTTTTAGTCAAGTTGTATGATGGGTTTGGTAATAGGAAGTTCCCCAAAAACCTGAAACACCCCATGATGTTAGCCATCGGGGGTGTTTCGTTTTTAAAAAAAGGGGTCCTCGTGCGCCGCGCGAGTGTATCGCACAGACACTGGAGAACCCTTACTTCTCGGCTGAAGAGACGCAGTTCAGCACACCCCGCCAGGTGGATTCCTGAAAGACCCCATCGGAAATCCCGCCCCACCGCGCAAGCGCTTCCTCTTCAGGACGAAACAGAATCCGTACCGGAACGACGTTGCGCATGTAATAGAGCACGTCCGGTCGGTCGTCAACGAAGTGCGTGAGCCGGAGCGACTGCGCAATCTTTGCCTTCGCCTCAAACGTGCGGCAAAAGATCGCGTGATCTTGGAGCACATCGGTCGCTCTATAGAAGCCGCGATCAATGAGCCACATCCGCACCTTTTTCTCGGTCATCTGACTGCACGCCGAGACAAGGTAGATGTTTTCCGCTCCAAAGCGTTGGACAAGGCGGGCGATTGCCCGAAACGCTCCGGGTACCGCCGGAATTCCAAAGAAGCTTTCCTTACGACGCACACCCGTTACCGACCGAAGCATATCTTCGCGGTTCCCGTCAATGATAACCCCACCAATGTCAATCCCGGATCTCCTGCGCCTGCGCTCATGCCGCCGATATCTAACCCTAGGCCGGATCACGTCCCACCTCTGGGCGAACCCTTAATCCTCTCCAGGCAGAGCTTGATGCCCGCCGGGCTTTTCGCGCACACTACGAACTGCGTACCGTCCATCGGCAAACTCTCGCCAACCGAGGAAAGCGTGATACCGGCCAGTGCACCGCCGAGCTCTCGACTGATAAACTCCTCAATCGCGTCATCCCGGTCAATGAAAATAACCGACATTCCCGCCTGAAGCGCGGTCATCCCCATCACTAGGTTATTTTCAAGCACCACACACCGGTCCACCGCGGATTGCAACTTCTTCGCAATCGCGATCCAGAAATCCGGGTGCGATTTGGGCGGTCCCACCTGTTCGCTGATAAACACACGAACAAACAGATTCATTGGTGCGTTTTGTTCGCGCAGCAGCTGCTGCGCGAACTCCGAGGAACGCGCTGTGGTCAGGCACAACATCCACCGCCCATCCTCATCAACCAGCCATTGGACCAGTTCCCTCATCTGCGGCGTCAGGATATAGGGTGGACGAGGCGCATCTCGCCGCAACTTCCGAACCTGGCGCGCAAGCCGCCGACGGCCCCCTAGATCCAGACTGTTCACAAATGCCGGAGCCACTTTCCGAAGTAGACGAAGATTGACTCGCTCCTGGAATTTCTTTTCCGTAACAACCTTGCCACCTTCAATTTTGGAGGTGCTAAGCTCAAGACGCATCCTCAAATCCCAGAATCCATAAGGGTCCAAAAGGGCTTCCTTGATCTGGGGTGGAAGCGCCCCGGCTTGCGCAAGAGCCGTACGAATCATCCATACCCACTGCTGCTTCCCCGCGAGCGCAATTTCACGCTCCTGCTTCCCTTCAAGTGTAAGGAACACACCGTGCACGTCCATGAAAAGGACGTCACGGCGCTGCTGCTGCGACATGGCGTCCTCCTTTCTTTCCCACAAAATATGGGATACTCTGTACGTGTAAACTCACCATATCTGATCTGGAGAGAATTGTCAAGCACTCTTGAATTTATAGAAATCCTGTGGTATTCTCCAATTATTAAGATCTTAGCGATAACTCTATGTACACTGCGGCCGAGGAAATGCTCCGCGATGTCAAAAAACTGCTTAAAGAAAACCATCCCAACGCTAACCTAGAGACCGTTGAGCGTGCCTACGAATTTGCCAAGGAAGCGCACGCGGGGCAATTCCGGACCAGTGGAGGACCCCATATTGATCACGCCATGGGAACGGGAAAACTGCTCGCCAGCTGGCGCATGCCTGACCATATCGTGGTGGCCGGAATACTCCACGATATTACGGAAGACACGCCCTACACCTTAAAAGATCTGGAGACGCGGTTTGGGAGAGATGTGGCCGATATCGTGGAAGGAGAAACAAAAATCAGCGCGCTCAAATATCGTGGGCGAGAGCGGTACGCGGAAAATTTGAGGAAGATGTTTCTAGCCATCGCCCAAGATGTACGCGTAGTAATTGTGAAGTGCGCGGATCGGATTGATAACCTCAAAACGCTGAATTTCTTCCCGGAGAATAAGCAAAAACGCATCGCGTTTGAAACCATGGAAATCTACGCGCCGATTGCGAGCCGCTTGGGGATGGGGTTGATTCGCGGCGAACTGGAAGATCTCTCTTTTAAATATATTTATCCGGAGGAATATGAATGGGCGCTGGGACTCTTAGTGGAGCGCGTGCCGAAGAAAGAAGAGTACCTTGACCACCTCAAGGGAATCATCGCGGATGATCTCAAAAAAAACCAAGTAAACCCGATCTCTATCCATGGCCGCGTCAAGCACCTATACAGTTTATACAAAAAGCTCCTCAAACGCGATCGAGATATTGAGAAAATCTACGATTTGGTGGCTCTGCGCCTCATCGTACCAGCGGTACAGGACTGTTATACCGTGCTCGGGGTAATCCACCAACGGTGGACCCCGCTCAAAGGCCGCATCAAGGACTACATCGCGCAGCCCAAACCCAACGGCTATCAGTCGCTGCACACCACGGTCTTTTGCGAAGACGGAGAAATTGTAGAATTCCAAATCCGCACCCAAGAAATGCACGAGGAAGCCGAATTTGGTATCGCGGCCCATTGGTTCTATGCCGAGCGCGGTAAAACTTCGGAAAACGCGCAAAAAATCAATCACCACCTAAAATGGCTAAAGGAGCTGGTGGAAATACAAAAAAATATCCAAGATCACACCAACTTTCTTAAAGCCCTGGAGTCCCTCAAAATTGATTTCTTCCGCGACCGCATCTTTGTGTTTACTCCCAAAGGAGACGTTATTGATCTGCCGGAGGGCGCCACCCCGATCGATTATGCCTACGCCATCCATACCGAGGTTGGCAACCATTGTTCCGGAGCGACGATCAATGAGCAAGCCGTTTCGCTCAAAACTACCCTGCAATCCGGCGATGTGGTTGAAATTACCACTGATAAAAACCGCAAAGGTCCTGCGGCGGACTGGTTGGAATTAGTCAAGACCGCGCATGCGCGCAGTAAAATAAAAGAGAATCTTAAAAAAACCCGGCTCGCCGGGTGGGCCAGAATTAGAGATCTGGCTAGAAAACACTAGGATTTATTTAAGAATCCTCTCCGGCAAGTTTTCCAAGGATCTCCGCGTAATCCTCGTCCGAGTAAAAATTCATGGTAATGCGGCCGCGTCCTCCCCGTTTTTCGATTTGCACTTTGGTGTTGAACTTTTCGCGCAAGCGCGCCTCATCCGCGGCAACCGCCGGATCTTTGATTCCGACCCGTTTTTTTCTTACCTGCGGAGCCGCGAGCGTTTCCGCGGCTTTCACCGTCAACCCCTGCTCCAGAATGGTCCGGAATATCTCCTCCCGCACTTTGGGATTATCCAAGGTGAGCAACAGTCGAGCATGGCCGATCGAAAGGCGCCCGGAACCGATCGCTTTTTGCATCTCGCTTGAGAGTTCAAGCAAACGCAGCGTATTGGAAATTGTCTCGCGGCTTTTACCCATTTTTTTAGCGGCTTCCTCTTGAGTCAGACCAAACGCCTCAATCAATTCGCGGTACCCTTCGGCCTCTTCAATGGGATTCAAATCCTGACGCTGGAGATTTTCGATCAGCGAAAGTTCCAAGCGCTCCAGATCATCAGCATGGCGCACGAGGACCGGAACTGCCGCAAAATTAAGATTGCGCGCCGCGCGCAGACGGCGCTCGCCGGCAATCAGCTCAAAACGCCCATCGTTTTTTTCCGTAACAATCAACGGCTCCAGAATTCCGTGTTTTTCAATGGAGGCCTGGAGCTCGGCCAGTTTTTCCGGATCGAAAAAAGTCCGCGGCTGGGCCGGATTGGAATCCACTAAATCCGGAGCGACCGTAAGCACGCGCAAAACATCTCCTTCCTTCGCATCATGGGGAGGCAATACCGGACCCCCTCTAACTCCCCTGCCCAACAATTTCCCCCCCTGCCCGCCGCCTCTGGCGAGCCTCGCCTCTGGCGGGAGGGGGGGTTCGGGGGGGTGGGAGGGAGGGGTGGGAGCGGGGGGGTGGGAGATGGGGGTGGGCACACCGCCCGGAATCAATGATCCTAAACCTTTACCAAAAGTATCCATACGTTTGAAAAATTCCAAATTACAAGCACCAAAACACAAGGAAATTCCAAGCTCCAAATTACAAATTACCAACGTTTGAAATTTTGATATTGAAATTTAGGATTTATTTGTAATTTGTGATTTGTAATTTGGTATTTTGGTAACATTAACGTCCACACACCGCCGCCACTTCGCTCGCTAGGTGTAAATATGCCTTTGCCCCCCGCGAGCTTGGCGCGTGTTCAAAAATAGTTTTTCCGCTCGCCGGTGCCTCGGCCAACTTCACCGTCCGCGGCACCACGGCCCGAAATATTTTGCGCGGAAAATAGCGATACAGTTCAGAAAGCACTTCGTTGGAAAGCCGCTGGGCCCCGGCATACATGGTAATGAGCGCGCCCAGTACCTGGAGATTTTGATTCAACCCCTGTTGTACCAACTGAATTACGGAAATCAATTGTCCCATGCCCTCGAGCGCGAAATACTCGGCTTGGACCGGAATCAATACCGCGTCCGCGGCGACTAAAGCGTTGACTACTAAAATTCCCAGCGAGGGCGGACAATCAATCAGAATATAATCGTAGGAAACCCGAGCCGGCTCCAGCGCTTCCTTTAGTTTGTATTCCCGTCCGGTGACGTTCACGAGTTCCACGGTCGCGCCGGCCAGATCCATGGTCGCGGGCGCCAAAGCTAGACGCGGAATACGCGTAGGTAAGATAGTGGCCGACAAAGACGTGCGGCCCACCAGCGCGTCGTAAACCCCGGTTTTCAAAATCGCGCGATTGGCGCCGAGGCCGGCGGTCGCGTTTCCCTGCGGATCAAAATCCACTAAAAGCACCGCGGCGCCGTTTGCGGCCAACTGTGCCCC
Organism: Candidatus Uhrbacteria bacterium; assembly: GCA_016187515.1. Classification (GTDB taxonomy): domain Bacteria; phylum Patescibacteriota; class Patescibacteriia; order GWA2-47-26; family GWA2-47-26; genus JACPJN01. Next base: position 138,466 of record JACPJN010000006.1, read on the forward strand.
CAGGTTAATCGCGGTGGTGGTCTTCCCCACGCCGCCTTTTTGATTGACGACAGCAATAATCTGTGCCATAATATCCCTATGCTTTCTCCCCCTTAGGATAAGGGGGAGTCAGAAGGGGTTACGACAACAATCGTATCACAAAATAATAGAGTACACAACCTGCCGGGATGGTGAAACTGCCAGACACGCGGGACTCAAAATCCCGTGACCGCAAGGTCGTGAGGGTTGGACTCCCTCTCCCGGCACCAAACAATTTTATGTCACGCGACACACGTACGCCTACACCGGAAGATCTTGGTATCGCGCCAGAAACCCGCGAAACAGAAAGACATATTGAAATTGAAGTGAAAATCGTCCACACCAAATCCGAGCATTCCACACCCGAAGGATTACAAAAGAAAATTGAGGCGCTTGGTGGCACACTGGAGATACCGCGGCGCTTGCTGGAGGACGTGAGTTTCCGCAGAGAAAAGAAAGCGGCGCGGGATGCACGGACATATATACTCACGTTGAAGGATTTTAAAAACCAACAAGACCTTGAACGCGTACTCTCCCTCCTTGGACTTAAAATTCTCCCTAGAGATGGAAATGAAATTGCTGTACGCACTTCTGGCGGCTCAATGCCAACGCGCACTGTCAGATTGCGGCGTGATGGTGAACAGTTTGTATGGGGTGTGAAAGAATCGCGAGAAAAAGGTAAGAAATTTGATGAACGCCAGGAAGAAGAAGTGAGCGTTATACGCCCTCGGGCAGTGGAGGAAATTCTTAATGCACTTGGCTATACTCGCGATACCGAGCGTCAAAAATATCGCTCCACGTTCCGCCTTAATAAAACGCTCGTTGAGCTCAACGAAGGACCAAAAGCGCCGCCCTGGATTGAAGTTGAGGCCGACTCTGCACAAAAGGCGACTAACCAAGATGTGTTTGACACTGTAGATCGGCTCGGTTACGCAAAAGCAGATACGGCCGCAATATCTGATGCCGACTACTACCGTATGCATGGAGTTAATGATGAGGAATTGAGAAATTTGAAATTTTCGCAATAACTTTTAATCAAATGCAAAAACACTCCGATGATGATCGGAGTGTTTTTATTGCGGGGGCGGGATTTGAACCCGCGACCTCCGGGTTATGGGCCCGGCGAGCTTCCAGGCTGCTCCACCCCGCTATATGCAATTTTGAGTAGGAATCCACGACCTTCCCGACTATGGTCGGGACGGCTTCCATGCTGCTCCACCCCGCTATGCAGTGCGTGGATAACATGATACACTGCCATCTCAATACTGTCAAACATCGCCCATGAGCATTTTTTTTGACTCCATAATTTTGCTCTACCTCATCGCTTCCGCCACGTTGGGTATTGCTCTGTTTCGTGATCGCCGGCGGACTGGCACCTGGGAATCCCGCCACAAATTGCTAGCCATTAGTTGTTCAGTTGTTTTGTTGTTTAGTTTTTTGGTCGTAATCTGGGGCTCGTTCATTGAACCGCGCCTTATCACGGTAAAGACCGTACAGATTGATTTACCCAATTTTGAGCCAACCCAGCCGGTACGCGCGGCGCTGATATCCGACGTGCATGTCGGGACCTATAAAAAAGGCGGTTGGATCCAGCGCGTGTCAAAACGCATCATTGCCGAACAGCCGGATTTGGTACTTATCGCCGGCGACCTGATTGTCAGCAAACCCGAACACGCGCAATACCTTTCTTCATTCTCCATTCTTAACTCTTCATTCCCAACCTACGCCGTGCTTGGCGACCATGATTATCATGTTAACCATGGCTACACGCTCGATCCAGAACTTGCCTCCGCGGTTGAAGAAGAGCTCATCCGCGCCGGAATACAAGTCATGCACAATGAAGCGCGGAAAATCGAGATTAACGATGCAACATTTTGGCTCCTCGGTCTTGACGACTGGCTCGCCGGAAAAACCGACCTGCCGCACGCACTCTCCCAATTAACCAATCAACAAATCAACGAATCACCAATTGTTGCGCTCATCCACAACCCCGACTTTATCCTTGACCCGGAATTCACTGCCAAGGCGGGACAAGCAAAAAAAGCCGACTTAATCCTGGCCGGCAATACTCATGGCGGACAAATTCGGCTGCCTTTTATTGGGGCAGTCAGTCGCCTACCCTCAAAACTCCCGCGCGCCTTTGATAAAGGACTATTTGATATTACTCCTCCCACCCCTCCGCTCCCACCCCTCCTAACCTCCCCTCGGGCAGGGGAGGAAAAATTGTTTCTCCCCCTTGTCAAGGGGGAGTTAGAGGGGGTCCAAAAACGCTACGTCTTTATCACCTCCGGCATTTCCGAATCCGGCCCCCGCGCCCGCCTCTTCAACCCGCCGGAAATCGTCATACTAGAGTTCAACTAACTTCTACTCCCTTTCAATCCCCCAGAGATCGTTCTCCTTGAACTACGCTGAATCCCCACTTTAACAATTTGGCCATATCTTGAAAGCGCGCATCGTTGGTTTCACTTCCCAACACCACCGCCATGAGTTCACTGCCATAGCTGCGCGCGGCAAATACTAAATTATATTTACTCTCTTCGATATGTCCGGTTTTTCCTCCTAGAATCGGGCCGTCGGGAGGATTAAACCAGCGTAATAATTGATTAGTAGCGTGAACTTCTCGAGCGGCTTTGCCTTTTGGCGCAAATTGAAACGAGGACTTAAGAACCGCTTCGCGGATTGGCGCGTGGCTTAAACTAAAACGGGCCAAAGCGGCGACCTCCCGAGCGGTACCGACATTTTCCGCGCGAAGTCCGGTCGGATCGGCAAACTTTAAACTGCGCAAACCAAGTTTTTCGGCTTTAGCATTCATGGCCAAGACCCCCGCCGCCTCATCTCCCAAAAAACTGCGCGTGAGCAGCATCGCGGCGTCGTTGGAAGAGGCCGTAAGCATCAGGTTCCAAGCGTCAACGACCTTAAGCTGTTCTCCTGGAATGAGATAAGCAATATCGCCGTTACGGCGATCTTGTGCTTCAAAAGTTATAAGGCCATTCCAGTCCGGATTTTTATCCAGTAGCGCAAGCGCGGTCATTAGTTTAGTAATGCTCGCGATCGGCCGGACGGTATCCGCATTCTTGGAGTGCAAAATTATTCCTTCCGTGGTATCCGCCAGAAACACGCTCTCGGCCGAGAGTGAAGGCAACTCCCCCGCTCCCCCTCTTAAGTTAAGAGGGGGTGGCCCGCCCGAGGCGGGTAGGGGGGCGTTATGCAACGTCTGCACGGCTAGAAATGCTCCCACCGCGGCAAATAAAGAAGCGAGCTGAAGAAGCATAGCAATTGAAGCGAGACAAGTAAATCAGGTAAAGCAAGCAAGTCAAGTAACTTGATTCACTTGATTTACTTATTTTGCTCAAGCAAAGTGGTCATCACCTCATGTCCGTGCAGCGCTCCGTAGTCCGGGAGCTCTTCCACCAAGCGGACCCCCAGATAGCGGAGAAAATCCATGCTCACCCGAATCCGATTTTCCTTACGCACGGCATCATATTCTTCGTCAATCAGCCCGCGGATTAAGAGGTTGCGCAAAATCAGCCCGCAGCTGACCCCGCGGATAATCTCCAGCTCGCCTTTTGAAATCGGGCCCCGATACGCGATCACGGTCAGGGTCTCCAATTGCGGACGCGTCAGTTCTCCGGCAAATTCCTCTTTTACAAAGGCCGCGACCACGGCCGCGGTTTCTCCCGCGGTCCCCATTTGCCAATTTTTACCGGTTGAAAAAATCTGCAATCCGCTGGCGCGCGCTTTGTATTCCTCCTGCAGTTCTTTTAAGGCCTCCCCGACCCGCGCTTCTTTTTCTCCGACAAATTCGGCGATCTTTTTTATGGTCATCGGCCGGCCGGCCACAAACAACAGCGCCTCAAGATTTGATTTAAGCGTCATAATTCGCACCTCTACCTCTTTTTCTTAGGCAGATATTCTTCGTATTTTTTTCTTTCCGCCAGCTGCGCGTATTCTCGTTTGTAGTTTTTCAGCACACCTTTCAAAATCACCGCAAACCAAGAAACGGTAATCAAAAAAATCAGCAGCGTCCACCCTCGCGCGGAAAGAATCACGGCGCCGACTTGTCTGGACCAAATCAGTATCAGCATAAACGCCGCGAAAAACCAGAATGGACGGCTAAGTTTGGAAAGCCCGCGGGCCAGCGGCGGATTATCTTTTTTCCGGCGGCTTAATATCTTAAAGACAATTCCCCCGCCAATAAACAAGGCCACGACAATAATCGCGGCAATAAAAGAAAACCGACGCAATGGCGGAGTATATACCGCAAACCAATAAGAGAGGTGCAATAGATTGGTAAATTGCATGCGAGTAGGTAAATCAAGTAAATTAAGTAAAGCAAGTAAATCAAGGGCTTGATTCACTTGTCTCGCTTGACTTGCATGATTTACTTTTTCTCAAAGACAATGCCGAAGTGATACGGGCCGGCCTCGAATTCCTCGCGATACTCAAATCCGGCTTCTTGAGCCAGTTGCCGCGCCGTCGCTGGCGCGATGCGCCGCTCCGGAGGAGGACCCAAGGGGCTCGCGGTTTGCTTCCAATCGCCAACCAGCAGCGTGCCGCCGGATTTGGTAATCCGCGCCGCCTCGCGCAGGACTGCCGCGCGGGCCGGAATTTGAGAAAGATCATTGACGAGCACCGTCAGATCCGCGGAACCATCCGTAATTTTCAGCGCGCCCGGTTTTTCCAAATCCGCCCACACGGTTTCCACATTATCCACTCCTTCGAGCTTGGCCCGGCTGCGGATCGCCTCCAGCACGGATTTCAAAATATCCACCGCGTACACCCGCCCGGTCGGGCCGGTCAGATGCGCGGCGGGAAATACAAAATGCCCGGAGGTACCGCAGGCCAGCTCCGCGACAATATCCCCCTGTTTAATGCCGGCGCGGGTCAGGAGTTTCACCGCGTCGATTAGCTCGTTGCCGCCGTGGAATCGAATGGACATACGATTGCAGTAAAGCAAGTAAATCAGGTAAATCAAGTGAATCAAATGCTTGATTTACTTGACTTGCTCGTCTCGCCTGATTTACTTAATTGATGAGTATTATCCTTCTGACTTTGAATCCATCGCCGTAATTTTTTACTTACCTCCCCTCCAAGCGCCTCAATACTAGTATACTGTGCTTTATCAATATAGCCAAGCTCACATGCGACCATCAGCTGATATCGTACCTCCTCTAAGGAAGCATCGGCAATATTGTAAAAGTGGAGACTATCATATACTGACTTTCTGTGAAAGCCCTCTACAATATTGGATGCTACAGATAGCGCGGCACGACGTAGCTGTGATACAAGGCCGTACATCTCATGTGGTGGAAACTTTGCAGTAAGGCGATACACTTCTACCACAAGTTGATGTGCTTTCTGCCACACCTGTAAATCCCTAAAGGTACTGATCTGTGCCATACAACCTGATTTACTTGATTTACCCGTGATTTACCTGTCTCGCTTGATTTACTTCAACCCAAACAACCTCCCAAAAATCGCCAAACCAATACTTTGCAAAATTCCGCTCATGTAGAAAAACGAGAGCAAGATGATCGCCACCCCCGCTAATTTATAAAATAGCCGCGAACCGCCTTCGGTTCCCAAATGCTGCTCGGCCCAAGCGACCGGGCCAAGCGAATTATATAATTTTTCCGAATAAATTACGATAAGCGCCCCGACCGCGGCTCCGATTAACGCGAAAATATAACGCATAATTTAGTGCGAGGTCATACCTCCGTTAAATCGGAGGTCCGACCCCCATATTATTAAATCAACAAACGATCATAGTATAACACGATTTATAAAAACAAAAAAGCGGAGAGCTTTGGTCCAAGACCCTGTTGTTCTGTTGTTCAGGGTTCCCGGCCTAAGATCCGCAGCGTACCCACCTAGAAGGTGAGCGTCTCCCCCGCAAACGGGAACGGTCCGTAAGCAGGCAGGAGCGTGTTGTAACAGGAAAGATCACGTCCGGCGTTTATCGTACACCAGTGAACCGGACTGATTAACTCGGCTCGCAGGGTGTCGTCGAGCGGAGCAGAGGCACCCGTGGCGTCCACCTGAATCCGGAAGGTTGCGGTGGAATTCCCGTCAATCTCTTCCTGCATCGGCAGAGCGAATCCTCGGGTGTACTCCGCGCCATCCACCGCCATCTCCAACGGAAATCCCCTAGAGACACTCTCGCCCTCGGCATTGAGGATTTGCACATCGCGCGGTTGCCAACCTGATGCAGCGTGATCCGTCCACCAAAGTCGCACCTCCACCCAATGAAGCTCCACGTCCGGGACCACCGCGGCTCGCGCGCAATCCAAGGTCCCTCGGGGATCCACTCGCACGTGAAGCGCATCAATCACACCAGCGACAGCCGCTCCGGAAGGCGTCGTGGGGGCAATGCTGAAGATAAGACCCACCGGCACATGGATAATGCGATATCCATATCCAGCGGCATCAGTTACCGCGCCGCACATCTCCTCCTCGGCTCCGACTCCATCGGCACATTCTGGATCAGTGGAGTCGGCCAACCCATCGCAGTTATCGTCCACGCTATTGTGGCAGTCCTCCACCGCACCGGGGTAGGCATTGGGGTTAGTTGGCCAGCAGTCATCCGGCTCGCTCCGTCCAAGCACCAACCCGTCCGGACAACCGCATCCAAAGTACAGTAGGCACGCGGAGTTGATGCTTGTATGGCCATCGCGATCGAAATCGCTGCAACAATCCAGCCAATCCGCTTCGTCAACGAAGCCGTCGCAATCGTTGTCAATGCTGTCGCCGCAGACTTCTTCACCGGTCGGAATGCATTCCTCACCCTCACTCTCGGACTCGGCTTCTGATTCGGCCTCGCTTTCCGACTCCGCCTCCGATTCGGCTTCGCTCTCGGCTTCCGCTTCGGACTCGGCCTCCGCCTCCGATTCGGCTTCGGATTCGCCCTCATCCGCGGGAGCCGGAACCGTCACCACGACAACGCACACGCCGTCCTGGCACTCGCCCCGCCCGCGACAATCCTCGGAAGCCTGGCACGGACCGTATTCGTGCACGATGGTCGTTTCGCCACCGCAAGCCACGACAAACAGTGTACCGATCAACATGATCGTTCGCATGAGTCAGTCTCCTTGCTAATCCAGGGTTTGATTTGCCAGCAATGCTTGGTGCACAAATTAATTACGACCCAAATACTGCTGGCACACTTTCTCATTTAAAAGAACACCAACCAATATAACACAAGAATGGGCTTTTGTCAAGCCCATTCTTATCATCCGCTCATGCGCGCTGAGGGGATTGAACCCCCGGCCTACTCGGTGTAAACGAGTCGCTCTACCACTGAGCTAAGCGCGCACATTTATCTATAAGCAAGAGGTTAGGTGCTCTACCACTGAGTCCCGACGAGCCGACTCATCGTCGGCTGTCGGCTCCCCGACTCCGCCGGAGGCGGACGTCGGGGCTACGCGCGCAAAATGCCCGGGAGAGGATTCGAACCTCCATGCCCTTGCGGGCGTCGCCACCTCAAGGCGGTGTGTCTGCCATTCCACCACCCGGGCACATTTTGATAAATTTTTACTTACTACTTACCCTTACCTACTTACTACTTACTCTCCGTGCCGTTCTCCTTCCCCCAATCATTCTAATCGCTTCCGGAATTATGTCAACTTGGATGGGGGTTTTAACCACCCCGGAGGCGCCGCAATTAACCGAGATCGGCCGGACGGCCTTAAGCCGGCAAGAAGCGATCTTAAGCACGGTGGTTTCTTCCGGTTCTCTGCTCCACCAGGTTCGCTTAAAAGGGGTCACGCGCACGGTAAGCAATCCATCATTGCCGTTTTCCCCGTCTCCCAGATTCACGATCTCGACGCGGGTAAAACCCTTGGGGAATATGCTGAAGGTCGGCGTGTGAACGTCCAATCCTTTCCCTTCACCGCACACTTTCCCAAGAAAATACTTTTCTCCGATTCTCCCCAGATCAAGTTTTATAATTCGGCGCGCGGCCAGCGCGTCTACCGCGGCCAGGCCGTCGGGAATGGCGAGCTCGGGCGCGTAGTTGCTTTTTACCGCCGGAATGTAACCCAAAATAACCGAGGTTTTCGCGAAAGCGTTCACCGCTTCTTCAAGCAGTGCGTCATCTCCCACCAGCACCAGGGTTTTTAGCCGCTTGAGTCCGAATTCTTTGACTGCCGCGGGAAATTTGAGAAATTGCGAGAGCTGGGAAATTTTTCCGGAAATTCCAAAATCGGTAACGCGTCCTTCAATCAGCGCGAGCTCGCGCGCGTACTTTTTATTCCGCAAGAATGGCGCGTAAAGATAAAGATACATAGAGAATTCCTAATTCACCTAATTGACCTAATTTCTAAACTTGGGATTTGGGATTTGTTTAGATTAATTAGGAATTAGAGTACTTAGAAATTCTTTTATTCTTCACTCTGCGCGGCTACTTTGATCACGGGTTGCCGGCTGATTTTTGCTTCCACTTTTTCAGCAATCTTCCCATTACCCTTCATCAAACATTTTCCGTGCAGAATCGCGCCGGGAGCCACCGATAAAACTTTCACCTCCACATTTCCAAACACTCGCGCGGTCGGCGCCAGCTCCAATCGATCACGGGCTTGAATATCCCCGCGGACCTCGCCGGCCACCTGGATGTGGGCGGCCGAAACCGTGGCTTGCACTTTGGCGCCTTCCTCCACCCGCACATTGCCGCTCGTCGTGAGCGAGCCGGTCAGCGAACCCACCACCACGATATTGCCGGATGAATTAAAATTGCCTTCCAGATGAACCGAGGGACCGATAACGGACTCGGTCGTGTCTCCTCCGGTATGCGCGATTGCTCCAATATCTTGGGTCTTTTTAAACATAGTGATTAACTCGTTAATTAGTTGATTAGATAATTGGTTAATTTACGGACTGAAGAACCGCAATTTCACCCTACCATAACCCCTAGTATCATACAATACCGGCGTAACTATAACCACTACCGCGGCTTCCTAAAGGGGCTGTTGCGCAGTGCGCTTTCGTAGCGAAAGGTAAGAATTTTGAGCGAGACAAAGCAAAAATTGCGAGGCATACACGGAGTGTCTGTTGAGCAATTTTTGCAAAGCCGCAGCCGAAATTCTTACCTTGCAGTAGAAATGGCACTGCGCAACAGCCCCTTAAACACTCTACCAGGTCTTGACGATTGCCGCAACAGCCCCATCATAGAAAAAAGGCGACCGTTACGATCGCCCTAAACACGCTGCCCTAAGCGCCGCTTACGGCGTCTCGCGGCAGGTTGCGATTGCAAACATCCCGCGCACAATGTTTTTGCAGGTCTCATCTTTCACCGCATCCGCATCTACCGAATACCTCTGCACTGTTGTCTGTGCCCGCGCGCACACTGCGTCCCTTCTGGCGATATCGGCAGCATCGCAAGCGCAAAGTAATTCCGCCCATCCTGCGCAGCCAACCGGAACGACCGCAAATGGATCAGCTTGAGGGACTGGTTTTGGCGCTTCTCGTACCGGCAAAGGCCCCTCCATCTGCGGCGCCGGTACAGCGCTAGGGGTCGGTGCCCGAGTTACGGTTTCTGGAGTCGCAACTGGCCGTCCTTTGATGCCTTCTGTCTTGACCGTCAACTCAATACATTGCAAGCCCGGCACCCAGTAACTTTTCCACCCTTGAAATATCACGTCTTCTTCAATACACCGCTTTACCCAGACCTCACTGAAAATAAGGAATGAGGTTGTGCCGGTCAGATAAACCTTGTCCTCATACCGCGCCACGCCGGTATAAGTCACACAGGATGACACCAGCAGTGCGGTTGTGGCAAAGAACAAATTCCTCCGCTTGGCATACATGCGTTTTCTCCTTTTTGCGCGGTTTAACGTTTGCGCGGTTTCACGCCCTATATTAATAACATATCCGCCGCGCTCTGTCAAGAATGTTTTCAAAAAAGCGAGGAATTTCTCCCCCTGCCCGAGGGGGAGATAAAGAGGGGGTGGGAGCCCAAAATGCCATTAGGAGAACCGTGTTTTGCGTATGATCCAAACAAACCCGGTTTACCCCGTTAGCAGCAGATCGCGATTCGCGAGCGCGGCTTCTAACGGGTAAATGCAGTGCGGCCGCACTGCATTTACCGTTTGTTATTTTCTGTAAATTTTTGTTTTCCTGAATCACGGCTTCTTAAAAAAAGACCGCACGACCCTAAGAAAGGTGTGCGGGGCCCGCGCGAGAACGCACGCGCAGGCAAGATCGTCTCCGCCACTTCGAGGCGGCTTTCGCCTCTTCGGGGCGGGTTTGCGGAAAGAGCTATGGCGTGTATCGCCCGCCACTATCAATAAACAGGTTACAGTAAACATTGCAGCCGCCCCAAATGATCATTTCTGATCCTGTCCAAACCGCAGTATGACCGCGACGAGCAGCGGGGGCACCCATACTTGACACTGGTAACCAGCTGTTGCCTGTAGGACTATAACGCCCACCGCTACCAAGCACATAGTTATCCCATGTGCCGGGACCATCGAAGTAACCGCCCCATACCAACATTGCTGACCCGCTCCATACTGCGGTGTGATCAGAACGCCCGGATGGCGTGTCATCCGTAATTGAGGTCGGACTCCAAGTATTCGCGGGTGGATTGTATCGCCCGCCAGTGTTGAAGTAAACCCATGAGAAAGGGGGGCCTGCTCCATCCCCACCCCATACAATCATCTCTGCTCCGGTCCAGACAGCGGTAAACCCATCTCGTTGAGACGGTGCCCCGCTTATGTACATAGGAATCCATGAATTGGTCGTAGGACGATATCGTCCTTGCGCACAAAGTTCTCCCCTCCAACTACAGAGTGTGCCACCCCAGAGAATCATTTCGGAGCCGGTCCAAACCGCAGTGTATCCTTCTCCGCCACTCGTGGGTGCATTTTGATCGGTAGAAGTGGTCGAAGTTGCGGTCCAAGTATTTGTAGTAGGATTATATCTTCCACCGCTTAAAAGGTATCTTTCACCAAAGCCGCCGTCTCCGCCCCACACAATCATTTCCGACCCAGTCCACACGCTCACATGTAAATACCGTGCAGATGGAGCATTAAATGTGCTTGTCGGTATCCATGCCTCCAGATCTGGATCATAGCGTCCTCCAGTGTTGACTGGATCGCTCAACCAATCTTCTCCGCCCCAAACGATCATTTCTGATCCTGTCCAAACCGCAGTATGACTTGCAGACCCTGCCGGAGCATCTACTGTGGTCACAGGATTCCATGAGTCTGCTACAGGATCGTACTTCCATCCTGTATTGGTAGTGAAGAATTCATCCTGTAAAAAGCCGCCCCAGACAATCATCTCTGCTCCGGTCCAGACCGCAGTATGGCGGATGCGACCACCTGACGACGGTGATTGTGGCTGAAGCGCCATGGACCGCCAACAGTCTGACGCTCCATTGTCATCCTCGCCGTCGCAATCGTCATCCAACCCGTTGCAGACCTCGATGCTGTCTGGCGTGTAATCCGAACAGGTGACACTGCCGTCCGGAGCGCAGATGATCAGGCCCTCCAAACAGCTGTCGCTGTCAGGACCGTCACACGCCGTGCCTAGGCCGAGACCTTCGTCTCTCGCGCCGTCGCAGTCGTTATCGAGCTCGTCGCAACGCTCGGTAGATCCCGGATGGATTGATCCATCCGCGTCATTACAGTCGGTCCCGCCAATACAGGTCGCCGCGAAAAACCCGTCGTTATCGGCATCCAGCGTCAAGGTCTGCCGACAACCGGTCGGAGCGCACCGATCGGTTGTGCAGACGGATCCATCATCACAGCGCTCGTGCACGGCCACGGTAGAGCAAGTCCGCGCCGCTTCAAAGCACAGGTCAATGGTGCAGGCCACGCCGTCGTTGCAGACCACGGGCGCACCCATTGCGCATACTCCGGCGATGCAGACCTCTTGCCCGTCGCAGAAAATGCCGTTGTCGCAGGAAACGTGCGCGTCTGCGTCATCCACTAGGCCATTGCAGTCGTTATCTTGGCCATCGCAGACCTCTTCAGCATCCGGGTTGATGTATGGATTATCGTCCGCACAGTCATTTCCGCCGGCGCAAGAAGCAGAGAAAAAGCCATCACGGTCGGCGTCCAGGGTCAGCGCATTGCGGCAGCCAGTTGGAGTGCAGCGATCTTCGGTGCAGGAATTGCTATCGTTGCACAACCCATGGGCAGCCACGGTGGAACACGCGCGCGCTGCTTCAAAGCAAAGGTCAATGGTGCAGGCCACGCCGTCGTTGCAGATAACTGGCTCGCCGAGCGCGCACACGCCACCCACGCACTGCTCTTGACCATCGCAGAAAATGCCGTTGTCGCAGGAGGTCGCGGCTTCGCCATCATCAACTGCGCCATTGCAGTCATTGTCTTGGCCGTCGCAGATCTCGGGACGCGGAAGGCCGGCTGGCGGGGCAGTGCAATCCAGGGACTCGCCATCGTCGCTGCAGACCCATTCGCCAGTGGTGCGGCAAGCGCCAATGCTTATGGCGCACTCCGCGCCAAGGCCAACCTCCAGAAACGGCTCGTCTGCCGCGCCGGAACAGTTGTCGTCAATACCGTTACACAGCTCAAGCGCGTCCGGGTGCACGTTTGGATTGTCATCATCGCAGTCGCCCTGGGCAATCGTGTAACCGTCGCGGTCGCCATCAGTATATGGCTGCGGGGGGCAAGTGGCCCAAAGTGCGTTTGGGCCGCAACCGCCGGCATAGTCCGGCGGGTCGCCGTAGGGATTAACCCGCACTCCATCAGGATCCTGCACCTCGAAATGGAGATGGGGACCGGTGGAAAAACCGGAATTGTCCGAAAGTGCGATTTGTTGGCCAGCTTCAACTTGCTCACCTTCGCGAACTCCGATAGAGTTTCCCGTAAGGTGCGCGTAGATGGTCAAATAGCTGTTTTCATGGCGGATGCGGATATGGTTGCCCAAACCATCCTTCAGATTCGGTCGATCAGGATAGCGGCGTTCTACTCGCACCACCTCGCCATCAGCAGCAGCCAGGATTGGCGTGCCATGGGGTGCACGGTAATCGATGGCGCCATGACACCGGCCCTGAATAGGGTAGTCACGACAGCAGAAGTCACAAGTGAGTGCGCGAGATTCCTCGAATGGTAGATAGAGAAATTGCTCTGCATGAGCAACTCGCACGACCAACAGTGCAAGGATGATATTTCGACTCATTAACGCACCTCCGTTGCAAAGGAAGCAGCAATGGTCTCTAGCTCTACAACTTTTGGATTGCCAGAGATTGAGTACACGCTGCCATTCGCCTCTGTGATGTATGTTTCGGACACATCATCAATAAGTTCACTGATATAGCGCACTCTGGTAAACATCGTCCCACCTATAATTACCTGCGATTGAGATTCGATACCATCGATATATTTGATTTCTTCATTAATACTTCCTGCTCGCACTACCTCAATCGTGAGTGGGTACGGCGGATCAGAATGTAGCAATGGTGTGAACGGTTCCGGGTTTAACACCACGATGTGGACATTCGCATCACCTATCGCGTCGAAAGGAAGCTCTGCATAGTACCACCCCTCCGGATACGCCAACTGCGCAATTCCCCAGGCCGGATTGCGGTACACTTGCCATCCTTCCGGAATCACACTGCCGGAATCCGGCGCGCCAGCGTCCGCGCGTTCCTCTTTTACATCTTCAGCTTCCCTCTCGGCTTCTGCTCCAGCATCGGCCGATTCCGCCGCCGGGGTCTGGGTCAGCACTTTTTCCTTGCAGCCCAGCCCCAAAAGCGCAAACGCGACAAACACGGTCATTAACTTGTCAATGAACCCGCCTCTCCCACCGACGTTCATGCCTCCGTCCCGACCGTGGTCGGGACTCGGACTTTTCTCCTCGCTTTGAGTATAGTGCATATATGATAATTTGACAATTAGCTTCGCGATAATTGGTGATTCGATAATTAGCCGCTTAGCGGCGATGATTTGCGATTGGTATTGATTTGTTTGCGTTGGTAATGCGCCTCAATATAGCGATTAAGTTTGGGCGCCAATCCCTGTATCATTCCGTTACACTTCTGAAAAAATGCTTCCGCTATTATACCGCGCTCTTTCATAAGCCCCAACCAATGCAGTGTTTCATAAAGAGAACCCCGTGCATTATATAAAAATTTTATTTTGTCTAGATAGTGAAACCTCCCATGGGCTTCTGCAATATTCGCGCCTACCGAATCAATCGCGGTAATCCACTGATCCCCGATAATTTTTCTTGTATGCCATTCAAATGTTTTAAATGTGTTCCAACTTTCGCGCGATAATTCCCGTGCAATATTGTAGACCTCAATTTTATGCAAATTAATTTCCCCCTGCATATAAATTCAATTCTCCTATCATCCAATCACCCAATCTCGTCGGCTCCGCCGACCAATTATCGTTCGCGAAGCGAACAAATTATCCAATTATCCAATCATCTCAATGCCTCGGCAACTCCACTCCTTTGCCGCCTTCGCCCATCTCTTCCGCCGAGAGCGGCGGGGGGCCGGAAAGCGGGAGTATAAAAATAAATGTTGAGCCCTGGCCGCGGCCGGGCGACTCGGCCCAGATTTTTCCGCCGTGTTTGTCAATAAACATTTTTGCAACGTGCAGACCCAGCCCGCTGCCCTCAATCGGCTCGCCTTCGCGCCGGCGCATCGTTCCGCTCGCCGCGCGCCTGAATTTTTGGAACAGCACCGCGATATCTTCCGGCTCCAAACCGAGTCCAGTATCCTTCACACTCACCTTCACCCACCCTTGCGAATTATCTAATTGTCTAATCATCGAATTATCCAATTCACACGTTACAGTAATCGATCCCTTCATCGTATACTTTATCGCATTATCAATAAGATTGACAATCACATGCCGCATTTTTTCCTCATCAAATTTAACCAGCGGAATCCCCTCCAATTTTCCCCTCTTTTCCAAGGAGGTTTTCCTCCCCTGCCCGAGGGGAGGCGAGGAAGGGTGGGAGGGGGTGGTTCGACCACCCTCAAACGTCAATTTCAACTTTTTCTGCGCCGCGCGCGGCTGATATTCCTCCACAATATCTTTGACCAACGCGCACAAATCCTGCTCTTTGAAATTATATTTCATCTTGCCCAACTCAATACGCGAAACATTCAAATACTCACCAATAAGATTTATAAGCCGCGTCGCGCTTTCCGCCATTTTTTTCATGGCATCAATCTGCCGCTGATCTTTAACCTCACCAAACGTACCATCAAGCATAGCCGCCAGCCCCAACCGCACCACAGTTAACGGACTGCGCAACTGATGTGAGGCCATAGACAAGAAATCTGTCTTGGCCTGATCCAACTCCTGGAGCTTCGCATACGCCACCTCCAACTCATTCTTCAACCTCTCCATCTCCTCACGACGATCTACCTCACGAATAACACTTCGTATCAAAAGATAACCAAAATAAAGAAACAGTACGAGCACTATGCTTCGGAGGAATGCCTCGAATCTCGTCTGTGAGAAAAATAACTGGAAAAACAGTACAATAAATATGGCAAATACTAGCACCTCCGTGGCAATGACCTTAATACGCAAAAGTTGATAGCGAAATACTCCTATCGCAACAAAGGTGGCAAACAATGGTACACTGAAGTTTAAAATAGGATATACATCTATCTCAAAGACCGGAAAAAATGATGGGGTACCACCCGCAAAACCAAGCCCAGCGCCTAAAAGAACGTATAGTATTTGTGTTCGTTTAGGTTCGACACTCTTCAAAAATGCCCTTACCAACCAATAATGGGCCATCAAAACTGCAACTACAAAGTAAGCAGTAAATGCAGAGTATAAAATGGTGGGTGGCGAATCATAGTAAAATTGTCCGAATGTGTAACGCACACAACAAATAAGAGCGCCAGTTAAGTTAGTCAATCCAAAAAGGATAGCTAGGGTGTAATTTATTAATACAAGAAATCCTCGCTTCTTCTTATCGATAAAAACAAGCACGAAGTGAAAAAGAAAAGCCGGGATCATAATGACCCCAACGTGTGTAAGTCGCCATAAGAACAACGACTGTGACGGATCTTGTTCACGCGCGATAAAAAATCCCCCGATACCCCATAAGGAAACCACAAATGTAAACAAGGCAAGGAGCCAACGATCCTTTTCTCGTTGGGCATTGATAGCAATTAAGATGGCTAACGGGATAGAAATAACCGCTATCAAAATGCCATTCACAGCAAAAGCATTCATATTGAAATATTATACCACCTATACACAATAAAAAAAAGAAGACCCGCCCCTCTTCTGAGCGAGTCGAAATCGATCTATTGTTGATTTTTATACCCTAGCGTCTATCGACCGGCTTGAAACGACACTTCAGAGCCGGCTCGAGAAGACGGCGCACTTCATCCGGACCAATTCGCGGCACCTTCTCCATGTCATAGAACCGCCCCATCTCGTCGGTACGGAAACGACGCTGCTCTCCAACGTATCCCAAGAATGGTCGTACCGCTGCCTTAATCAGGGTTTCGGTTGGACTAAGTTCGTCCGATGCTTCAGGTGAATTCGATAGGACGATTCTGCCTCCCGTGATTCCCATCGCTTCAAAACTATGCCGAACAAGCGGCTCGTAGCGAGGGCCTTCCGGGTGCGTCGCGTGAAAAACGCCTCCCCCACTGCGAGGATCATCAGCGAGTGCGGCAATCATCTCAACAAGGTTATCAATGGGGATGAGGTTGATCTCTGCTTCCGGGTCCCCGGGAATCCTCATGCCCTCGAGATCAAGATGGCCACCGTCAGATTTCATCTGACGCTTGAGCCATGCAAAACCCTTGAAGTAGCCGTAGTAGCCAGCGAAAGTCACCGGGACACTCCCATCCCATCCAGCTCCCAACGATCCAACTACGATTGAGGGTCGAACGATGGTTACACTATCGCCGAGCAATGCGCTCACCGCGTGTTCACCCTCTATCTTCGAGAGTTCGTACCCGTTGTGCACACCGTGGCCACTGGAGACCATCTTTTCCTCGATCCACCCCGTAGAACTGCCGCACACGTATGCGGTTGAGATATGGACGAACCGACCCCATCCCAGATCGCGAGCCATGTGGGCCACCCGTTGACTCCCGAGGTAGTTGATCTCCATGTTGAGGGGATCTTCGTCCTCGAACTTGATGTGTCCAGCGGAGTGGACGATGAAATCAATGGCACCCTTGAGCCGATCGTACCAGGTCTTCGTGAGGCCGATGTCGTCCATCGTCACGTCACCAGGCACCACGTGCAGAGTACCATTACGCCACCTCTCGGTAGGATCGAGACTCGCCAGAGCTCGTTCAACACGAGTGGGATCTCCGCCACGACACAATGCGAACACGGTGTGCCCTTGCTGGAGGTAGTGAACCGCCACGCCAGCACCGACGAAACCGGTTGTTCCAGTCACAAACACGTTTTTCTTTTCCATTGTCTCCTCCCCATCGGGATTGTTAAGTTGTTGATGAACCAACTTCCTCCTAACCTCTCCTCCTACCCCATTAAAGCACAAAATGGGGCTTTTGTCAAGTTTTGCACACGATGAACGCATCGAGGGGCGATGGGACCCCACACCGCCCGCCGGGGCGCCGGATTGACCACGCCAGAAAGATTGCGAAGGAAACCATCGCAAAAACCTCCGCCACCCTCAACCAAATACGGTAAATGCAGTGCGGCCGCACTTTGTTTACCACAATGGGATTTACTTGACAAAATTCCGGTGGCCAACTTTTGTGCGGTAGGGTACAATTAAATTGGTACGCTAGACCAGGACAGCGCGCGGACAGTAAGGAACCCCGATCTCAGCGCGTCCATAAATAGTATGCCCAGAAAAAAGAAAAACCCATCCTCGAAGTTGCGCGAGCGGCTGACCGAGGCGCGCTGCTGCTTGCAAGAACTCGCCGGAATGCTGCACTGGGCCTGCTCCGCTAAAAATTACATCCCTTATGGACTCTATCAAGAAACCAAACGCGAGCAACTGCATAAGGAGCAGCGTGAACAACTGCAATATCTAAAGCGGAGGAAACTCATCGAGATAGCAAAGATTGGAAAACGCCTGAACGTGCGTCTCACGGACAAGGGATGGACCGCGGCGCTTCGGGATAAAATCAAAACCACCAAAACGCGATGCAAAAGTGGACGCTGTTTTCTTCTTTTTGACATTCCGGAAAAAGAACGCGCCGTGCGCAACGTACTCCGCCAATTTCTCAAAGAGTGCGGATTCATCCATCTGCAGCACAGCGTTTGGATGACCGATCGCGACGTAATCGAACCATTGCGTACACTGCTCCAGCGCAGAAAACTCGAGCGCTGGATTCGTATCATTGTAGGCGATATTGTGGCCGCCTCTCCTCTTGACCGGCTCGTTATCCGTCAAAACTACCGCCGCTAAGGGGACTGCTCCGCTGTACTCGCCTATCACACCAGCGTAAACCCTCAAGATAAACCCTCAAACAAACACGGTAAATACAGTGCGGCCGCACGTTATTTACCGTTTATTTTTGACGGCAAGTTTTTGTTTTATGGTTTTATGGAAAGTACTCCAATCCGATTCTTGGTTATCCTGAATAACTCAATAAAAAGAAAAAAGCCCACGTGTGTTCAAGACACGCAGGCCAGAGCGTACCGCCGCGAAAAGGCGGCTTCCCGCCTCCTCGTGGCGGGTTTGCAAAAGAGCTACGGCGGCGTATACCGTCCGCCGGTGTTGAGCGGTCCATCTTCATCACTCCCTCCCCAGACCACCATTGCACTGCCAGTCCAAACCGCGGTGTGCAAGTAACGCGCCGCAGGCGCGCCAACAGTGGAGACCGGACTCCAGGAGTCGGTTTCCGGATCATACCGGCTGCCAGTGTTGAGTAGGCCATCTTCACCCCATCCATCCCGTCCTCCCCAGACCACCATTGCACTACCTGTCCAAACCGCGGTGTGCAAGTAACGCGCCGCAGGCGCGCCAACAGTGGAAGTCCGACTCCAGGAGTCGGTTTCCGAATCATACCGGCTGCCAGTGTTGAGACGGCTATCTTGACCCGCTCCTCCCCAGACCACCATTGCACTACCGGTCCAAACCGCGGTGTGATAGTCACGCGCCGCAGGCGCGCCAAAGGTGGCAATCGTACACCAAAATTCGTGGCAATCCGAATCATCTTGATCAATGAATCCATCTACGTCGTTGTCTACGCCATCACAGCAACCACATTCAATGAGTACTCCTGCAACGCAAGCAATTGCAGCAGACCCGCATGTTATGGTGAATCCTTCATCCACTCCGCCATCACAGTCGTTGTCCAGCTCGTCGCAGACTTCAACCGGAGCCGAACCGCAGACACCGCAGGCATTGAGGAGTCCTTCATCTGTTGCGCCGTCGCAGTCGTTGTCAACCCCATCGCAGGTCTCGGGGCTTGACGGGAAAGGGACAGACGAGCAGGCGGTGCTCATGAAATCGGCGGTGCAAACATAGACGCCGGTGTTTTGGCAAGCGCCCACTCCTACTGTGCAAGGGGTAAGCAGGCCGGGGAATCCTTCGTCGGTCTGTCCATCGCAGTCATCGTCGGTGTAGTTGCAGACCTCGTCGGCATCGGGATTAATGACCGAGGCCGGCACACCTTCTGGCGTCTCCCCAGAGTCCAGGCAATCGCCTTCAGCAACCGTGTAGCCGTCGGAGTCGTTGTCAGCGAACGCGGGGCTCCAGGGCTGGGGAGGGCACGTGGCCCAGAGGGGGTTGGCGCCGCATCCCCCTGCGTAGTCCGGCGGATCGCCGTAGGGATTTACCCGCACTCCATCCGGATCGCGGACTTCGAAATGAAGGTGGGGGCCACGAGAAAACCCTGAAGTGTCTGACAGTGCAATCTGCTGACCGGGCGTAACGTCGCTATCCTCCTCCACCCGAATCGAGTCAGGAGCAAGGTGCGCGTAGATCGTAAGGTAGCCATTGGAATGCCTGATGCGAACATGGTTCCCAAAACCGCCCCGACGTCTAAATCCTGCAGGATGAGAATTATCTACCCTCGTGACGCTTCCTGCCGCGGCAGCAAACACAGGAGTGCCGCCCGCTGCTCGGTAATCGATCGCATTATGGCAAACGTTTGGGATCGGGTAGTTGGGACAGCAGAAATCACACGTAATAACGCGTGTTTCTGCTAATGGCAGATACAGAAACTGTTCTGCTCTTGCCACACTTGCGGTAGCAAGTATTGCCATTATGTGCCTAATCATTATGGCACCTCCGATTGGAATGAGGATACGACAGTTTCAAGCGAGACCAATTCAGGGTCGCCAGTTATGGCATACACCCTCCCATTCATCTCCAATAGATACGATTCGAACTCTCTATCTACGAGCTCCTCGAGATATCGAATCTTTACAAACTGCCGCTCTCTAATTTCAACCGTAGTCTGTGACTCAAGATTCTGCGTAAGCAGAATCTCCTCTTCCAGCGTTCCACCTTCTCGAACATCAAGAGTGAGAGGGTACACTGGATCCGTATTGGAAAGCAGTGCAATCGGCTCAGAACTAAACACCACCACCAGAAGATTCGCATCACGAGTTTCTTCTGTCGACAATTCTTGTGAGTGCCACCCCGCCGGATACGCCAACTGCGCAATTCCCCAGGCCGGATTGCGGTACACTTGCCATCCTTCCGGAATCACACTGCCGGAATCCGGCGCGCTGGCGTCCGCACGTTCCTCTTTCACATCTTCAGCTTCCTTCTCGGCTTCTGCTCCGGCATCGGTCGATTCGTGAGCCGGGGTCTGGGTCAGCACTTTTTCCTTGCAGCCCAGCCCCAAAAGCGCAAACGCGACAAACACGGTCATTAACTTGTCAATGAACCCGCCTCTCCCACCGACGTTCATGCCTCCGTCCCGACCGTGGTCGGGACTCGGATCAAAGTTAATTGCCTCTCTACGCATTATTCCACACTTTGACAAAACAAAAAAGGCCTGTGTGTTTTCAAGACACGCAGGCCAGAGCGTACCGCCGCGAAAAGGCGGGAATCGCCTCTTCGTGGCGGGTTTGCAAAAGAGCTACGGCGGCGTATACCGTCCGCCGGTGTCGAGGTAGTTATCCCCGTCGTATCCACCCCAGACAATCATCTCGGAGCCAGTCCAGACGGCGGTAGGCAGACGACGGGCCGTTGGCGCACCTGTCAAGGCCATATCTGCCCACGTATCACTGCTGGGATCATAACGTGCGCCATCATCAAAGTGATTCGCGAAAGCACCTTCACCGTCAGTCCCGCCCCACACGATCATCTCGGAACCGGTCCACACCGCAGTGTGCAAGTAGCGCGCCGAAGGAGCACCTGAACTTGAAATCCCGAGCCAAAGCTCTGTGCCAGGGAAATACAGTGCACCATTGGAGAATTCGGTTGTCCCAGAGCGGCCACCCCAGATAATTATACACTGCTGACTGCCGGAAGCAGAATCGCAGTCATCTGCCACTATCATCGTGTGGTACTCTCGAGCAGAAGGGTCTCCGATAGTTGGCATCGCAGTCCATGTATTGTTCACAGGATCGTAAATGCCGCCATCTCCCCTTGGGCCGCTGCAAGACCGGCCTCCCCACACAATCATCGTGGATCCTGTCCACACTGCCGGGTGAGCGCGTCTTAGGGAGGGTGTCCCAGTTGTCGAAGTCGCTGCCCACGAATTATCGCTTACCCTGTAACGGCCGCCTGTGTTTGTAAGCGAACAACTTCCACTGGTATCTCCGCCCCAAACTATAAGCTCAGATCCTGTCCATACTCCAGAATGGTTGAGGCGCGCTGAAGGAGCGCCTACGGTACTCGTAGCGCTCCAAGTATTTGCGGAGGGATCATATCTTCCGCCTGTATTGTACTCTGACGACAAGTGAAATCCACCCCATACGATCAGCTCGATTCCGGTCCAAACCCCAATGTGACTCTGACGGCTTGCTGGTGCACCACTCGTTGTTGTGGCAAACCAAGCATCAGCTTCAGGGAAATATCGGCCACCTGTTCCAGTTCCAGTGAGGTAAGCTATTTCACCACCCCAAATAACCATGCATTCCTGAAGTCCGGCAGTTGCTGTGTCACAATCCACACCAGATGTCCACACCGCGGCAGGATTTGTGCGCGGCGATGGAGCGCCTGTTGTTGTCACCGGCAGCCAGTACCCCACTGCGCAGCAAGCACTTCCGCATCGCTCGTACCCTAGATCGCAGGTAATCACGCATGTGCCGCTAGTGCAACGCACAGTGCCATTTACCGGTGCAACACATGCTCTTCCGCATGCACCGCAATGATCCAAATTAGAGTTGATATTCACCTCGCAGCTATCTACTGCGCTATCATCGCAATCTCGCAAACTGCCTGAACATGCAGTGCAGATGCCAGACAAGCAGTAGGAAGTGAAGTTTGTGCACACAGCGCAGGTACTCCCGCATGCCTCGTTGTTTGCAGAAACCGAGGTTTCACAGCCATCCTCTGCCACTCTATTGCAGTTGGCATATCCAGCAAGGCAAGTAAATCCGCAGGTTGCCGCGCTGCACGTAGCGGCTGCGTTTGCCCGCGAAGGACAGGCAGTATCAATAAAGGTATAACCGCATATCCCATCGGCGCAGGTACCTGGGCTGTCGTACGAACGCACTGCCGGGCCTGAAACACATTCATCCGCAGGCGGATTGTCGCAGACAATCGGCGTACCATTGCAAACCCCGCCGCCACACTCATCTCCATCGGTGCACGCCTCTGCGTCGTCACAAGAATCAGCATTGTCCGTAAACACGCAGTCCGTTGCCGCGTCGCAAGAGTCGTCGGTGCAGATATTCGTGTCGTCGCACACAATCGGTGTTCCTGCGCATGTTCCGCCGCCGCACACATCCCCTGCGGTGCACGCATCCACGTCATCACAGGGATCAGTGTTGTCCGTAAACACACAGCCGGTCGCGGGGTTACACGAGTTGTCAGTGCAGATGTTGCCGTCGTTGCAGGTGATTGCAACTCCTGCGCATGTTCCGCCGCCGCACACATCCCCTGCGGTGCACGCATTTCCGTCATTGCAAACCACCGTATTGGGCTCGTTCACGCACCCGGCCGCGCTGTCGCAGGAGTCGTCGGTGCAGGGACTACTGTCGTTGCACGCCGCATCAGATGGCGTAAACACACAGCCGGACGCGGAATCGCAGGTATCCACGGTGCAGACAACGGAGTCATTGCAGACCACGGCCGTAAACACGCACGCGCCGCTATCGCACGCATCACTGGTGCAAGCGTCTTCGTCGTTGCAGACCGTGTCCGTGGCCGTGTAGGAACACACGCCGCCGGAACACGTGCCAACCGCCGCAAAAGTACGGCGCGTCAGCCCATCCGCGCACTCGGCCGAAGGCGGGCTCACGCAGACCATTGGCGTGCCACTGCAGGCGCCGCCAGAACAGATATCTGACACGGTGCACGGATCCGCGTCATCGCAGGAGGCGGTGTTATTGGCAAACACACAGCCCGTTGCCGCGTCGCACGAGTCGTCGGTGCAGGGACTACTGTCGTTGCATTCCCCGTCTTCCGGCGTAAACACGCAACCGGACGCGGGAGCACAGGAATCCGCGGTGCAGGCAACGGAGTCATTGCAGATCACGGCCGTAAACACGCACGCGCCGCTATCGCACGCATCACTGGTGCAGGCGTTGCTGTCGTTGCAGACCGTGTCGGTGGCCGTGTAGGAGCACACGCCGCCGGAACACGTGCCGACCGCGGCATAGGTGCGCCGAGTTACTACGTCTGCGCATTCGCTAGCCGGCGGCGCTTCACACGCAACCAGCGTCCCATTACAGGTACCATCCGCGCACACATCTGACAGCGTGCACGGATTTCCGTCGTTGCAGACGACAGTATTGGGATCGTTCACGCACCCGGTCGCGCTGTCGCACGAGTCGTCCGTGCAAGGACTACCGTCCTCGCACGCCGCATTATTCGGCGTAAACACACAGCCGGACGCGGAATCGCAGGTATCCACGGTGCAGGCGATCGCGTCAGCGCAGGAGACCGGCGTGTAAACGCACGCGCCGCCCCTGCACGCGTCAGCTGTACAGGCGTCCGCGTCATTGCAGGAAGTGTCCGTAGACACGTAGGAGCACACGCCACCCGCGCACGCTCCAGAGGCGGCATAGGTGCGGCGGGTAAGGCCGTCTCCCAAACACTCGGCTGAAGGCGGAGTTTCGCAAACCATTGGCTCTGCCGCACAAACCTCGCCGTCGCAATGATCAGCCACGGTACAGGGATTTTCATCATCACAGATCGTGTCCAAGGCGCTGCAAACCTCCCAGGCGCACGCCGCGCAGTTCTGAATTCCGATTGTGCCGCACGCTGGTACGCACGGCTGAAGCGCTGCGCCTTCGCAGTCCTCGCCCGAATCGCGCACGCCGTCCCCGCAGGAAGGCAAAACGCACGCGCTACGGCAGGCGTTGGGAAGCACGTTGGAATTGTCCGCTCCATTATCACACTGCTCGCCGGAGTCCGTAACTTCATCTCCGCAACGGAAAACGGTGCAATCGGTCCGGCAGGCGTCCGGCGCGGTGTCGGAATTTTCCGCGCCCTCGTCGCACTCCTCGCCGGAATCCGCCACCTCATCACCGCAGGAAGGTTCCCCACAGTTTGTTCTGCACGCATCCGGCGCGGTGTCAGAGTTTTCCGCGCCTTCATCGCACTGCTCGGCGCTGTCGGAAACTCCATCACCGCAGATCGCGGCACTGCAGTCAACGCGGCAGGCGTCCGCTTCGGTGTCGGAGTTATCCGCACCATTGTCGCATACCTCTGCCTCATCAACCACGCCATCGCCGCAGTACGCTGCGAGGCAGTCAGAACGGCAAGCATCAGGCGCGATATCCGAGTTAAACGAACCGTCGTCGCACTCCTCGCCGCTATCGGTAATCGCGTCGCCGCAGAAAGGCCGACGACAATCCGTCCGGCACACGTCCGGATCATCAGCGTTGGCTGCTCCGTTATCGCACTCCTCGCCCGGATCGCGCCGCCCGTTGCCGCAGGAAGGAACGTAGGCGTCGGGCGAAATGCCCGCATCCGGCGGGGCCATCCCCATATCCGGCAGGAGTTGAGGCGCGATTGCCATGTCCGGCTCCGGCGTTGCCGCCGGATTGCTTCCGCAGGACAACAAACACATCAGACCCGTAAGCGTCAACACGTTTCGCTTGTCAAAGTGCATTTTGTTTCCTCCTACCTAGAGCATACTCCACGCGCGAAAAGTGTCAAGCATTTTCTGCGCTGATTTTTGCCAAGAAAATTCCTGCGCGCGGACGTAGCCGGCTTCAATGTAATGCCGCCGCACCTCATTGTCTTCCAAAAGCACCCGCATCCCCGCGGCAATTTCATCCGTTTTCCACGGACTGACCAGCACCGCGCCGTTGCCGCAAATCTCGGGCACGGAGGAGGCGGAGGAGGCCACGACCGGCACGCCCGCGGCCATGGCTTCGAGCGGCGGAAAACCAAATCCTTCATAAAATGAAGGATAAACAAAAAGACGCGCTCCGGCGTACAGGTCTATTTTTTGTTCCTCGGTTGGATTCTCGATTAAACGGATGCGCTCGCGCAATTTGCTTTGGGCAATACGTTTTTTTAAGCGCTTTGTATAAGGAGTGGCCAAACCGGCGATCCACAATTGCTCCCGCGGTTTCAGTGCCTCGTATGCGGCAATCAACCCTTCAATATTTTTCCGCGGCTCCAGCGCGCCGAAATATAATATGAAGTCATCAGTCATCGGTTCACAGTTCACGGTTTTAGTTTTAATGTGAACTGTTGACTGTGAACTATTGACTCCACCTCCGGGATAGATCACGCTGATCTTCTTCGGCGGTATTCCATACGTCTCCATCAAATCGTCCTTGGTATGCCTCGACACCGCGATAATATGATCGGCGCGTTTCAAAAGCGCGCGCGGACCGATGGCGCGATGCCAAAGCCGGCTTTTCAGCGAAAAATGTTCAGGGAAATGTATAAACGATAGGTCGTGAATAGTTAGAATGAGCTTGGTGCGCGATGGAAGCGCGATGAAATTCAGGTTGGGCATGAAAAAAATATCTAGACCCCCTCTAACTCCCCCTCGGAGAGGGGGAGAAACGATACGATTTCCTCCCCTGCCCGAGGGGAGGTTAGGAGGGGTGGGAGCACCAAACACCTTCATCCCTACATTCAACGCCTTATTCGGCCATCTTGTGTGATACACGCGCGCATTTGGATATTCGGAAAACTCCGGCACGGATAATTTTCCTGCCGCGTTGTACCACACCACATACTCATTGACGCGATCCAACTCAAAAAGCGCGCGCAGAAGATGATAAGTATACTGCCCCACACCGCTTCTGGGCGTACTCTGCAGCGCGCGGCCGTCAATTGCTATTCTCATAGCTACAGGATAAGTTATAAGAGCTTCGCTCTTGTATGTCCGCCTTGAAACTCCCCGTAGGCGCGCTCCACGTATCCTTGCATCCGCGTTTTAAATTCCGGCAAATCAAACTGCCGCGCCCAGGCGCGAATTTCCTCCGGCTGATATTCTTCCGGCTTAAAATTAGTAACCGCGTCAAGGAGCGTCTCCCATTTCTGTTCATAAAAAAACTTACCGGTTTTACCCTCCCGCACGGTCTCCAGCGCCCCGCCGCGCCCATAGGCCACCACTGGCCGGCCCGACGCCATGGCTTCGAGCGGCAGCAATCCGAGGTCCTCGAGTTGCGGATGTAAAAACGCCACGCACTCGGAGAGCAGTTGGGACTTTTCTTTATCGGAAACGTGTCCTAAGAATTTGATATTTTTCTTGGCCATTTTTCTCAAGGGCTGCTCATACGGCCCGCGTCCAAAAATTAAAAGCGGCCAGCCCAGGCGATTAAATGCTTCAATCGTCAAATCAAAACGCTTATAAGCCACCAGCCGCCCGCCGGCCAGAAAATAATTTCCGACCTTGCGGCTGACATAAAATTGCGAACAATCCACCGGCGGATAGATTACCTCGGCCTCGCGATCATAGTATTTTTTAATCCGCTTGGCCACGGTCTGCGAATTAGCCAGAAAGCGATCCACGCGCAAGGCGCTCGTGCGATCCCACATGCGCAGAGAAGTGAGTAGAAAAGGAAGGGCAAATTTAATGGCGCGGTTCGTGCGCAAGTCCTTAATATAACTATGGGTCTCGGTCCAAAGATACCGGGTGGGCGTGTGACAGTAGGAAATATGCAAGGCGTCCGGACGAGTAACGACGCCCTTGGCAAAAGCCGAAGAAGAGGAAAGTACCGCGTCAAATTCTCCCAGATCATGGTGCTCGGTAGCGGCCGGCATGAGCGGAAGCGTCCACCGATAGTAACGCAGCACCCCGGGCAGTCCTTGGAGCACCGAGGTATGCATATCCCGCTCTTTAAATTCTCTGCCCCAGCGCTTTTTATCGTAAAAAAGCACAAAGATCGGAGCGTTCGGCCAAATTTGCGAAAACGCCCGCAGTACCCGTTCGGCTCCCCCGTCTTGGATCAAATAATCGTGCACTAAAGCGAGTTTCATATCACAATCAATTCCCCCCTCTTAAGTTAAGAGGGGGTAGGGGGAGTTATGCCTGTCCGTCTTAGACGAAAGCATACATCATGTTTCATAACCCCTCCCCGCCTCCCCTTATCTTAAGGGGAGGAGATTGTTTTACGTTACGTTACATTAACACGATCCACCCAGAAAAACAACCCACAACTCATCCCCTGGACAATAAAAACTCCATGTACTACTATACCCAATGTAGTATGAAAGGCGTTATTTTGGCGGGCGGCTCCGGGAGCCGGCTCATGCCCAACACTAAAGTCACCAACAAACACCTGCTGCCGGTTTACAATAAACCGATGATTTATTACGCGATTGAGACGCTCCTGCGCGCCGGCATTCGCGATATTCTTATTTTACCCGGAAAAGAACAAGCCGGCGGGTTTGCTCAACTGCTCGGATCCGGGTCGGATTTTAACGCCAACTTTACTTACCGCGTGCAAGACAGCGCCTCCGGGCTCGCCTACGCGGTCGGCCTGGCCGAGCCGTTTGTTGGCCAGGATTGTTTTATGGTCGTCTTTGGCGACAATATTATTCTTGACGATCTTACCCGCGACGTTGCCGAATTTAAAGCCGGCGCGAAAGTATTTCTCACTAAGGTTCCGGACCCTTCGCGGTATGGTATCGCCGAACTGGCGGGAGAGAAAGTCGTGCGCATTATTGAAAAACCGACCAACCCGCCCTCGGACTGGGCCGTAGTGGGCGCTTATCTTTATGACGGGCGGGCTTTTGAATTTATCCGGGGACTCACGCCCTCCGCCCGCGGGGAGCTGGAAATTACCGATCTTAATAATAAGTACATCGACTCCGGGGCCATGCAAGCCGGATTTCTTAAAGAACCCTGGTTTGACGCCGGCACCCATGAATCCCTGGTTGAGGCGGCCGCCGCGATCCGCGATATGCGCCGTCCGGTTGAACGCATCAAAACCGTAAACTCGCCGGCGCCCAAAGTGGCCGCCGGAGTTATTCTGGCAAACTCGCGCGCGTATCTGCCTAAATTTTTTGAGACGCTCCGCGCGCAAGATTACCGAAATCTCGAGCTGATTGCCTTTGACAGTAATACCGAAACCGAAAATGAAGACCTCGCTTTTATTAAAGCCAATTTTCCGGAGGTAACCATACTGCGCGCCGCCGCTCCAGCAGGAACCTCTGCCGCGCATAACCAAATCATTCAGCAGGCGGCGCTGCAGAACGCGGAATTCTATCTTACTCTGCACCCCGAGATGATTCTGGAGCAAAATTTTGTTTCTGAACTGGTCAACACCGCGCTCCGTGATCCGCAGTGCGCCGCAGTAGGCGGAAAACTCAAGCAATGGCACCTATTTAGCGAGCGCGCCTACGGCGGAGCCGGGACGACCAACTTTCTGGAAAGCACGGGGGTATTGATCACGCGCGAACATCGTTTTATCAACCGCGGAGAAGGAGAAATTGATCATGGCCAATATGACCAGGATTGCGCAGTGTTCGGGGTCAGCGGAACTGCGGCGCTCTACCGCATTTCCGCGTTAAAATCCATCGCGTTTATCAATGAATCCGGCCGCGCCGAATATTTTGATGAACTCCTGATCTTTAAATACAAGGAAGACGTGGATGTGGCGTATCGGCTGCAACTGGCCGGATACCGCGCGCTGTACAACCCCCGCGCGGTGGCTTACCACGACTACACCAGCATCCATCACGGCCGCGGGATGCTCGCGACCGTCCGCCGGCGGCGGCAAAAAACGCGCCGCTACAAAGAGTGGTCCTTTATCAACCACCATATTATTCTTTCCAAGTATCTGGGCGGTCTTTCCGGGGGAGTGGTCCGATCCACTTTTCTCTACGAACTCAAAGCGCTGATCTATTCCATCCTGCTTGAACCGTATCTATTGCCGCAATTCCTGCGGCTGGCCAAAATGAGCCGCCAAATCGCCCAGCGCAAACTCCAGCTCCAGCGCTACGCGCCGAACTTTACACACATTGAGCGGTGGATGGTGTGAGAGAAAAAAAAGAAAGCCCGGGCCGTGCGCACAGGCATTACCAAACAATTAAATTTCGTCAACTGATCACTATTCCGGAATCATTTTTTCTGGATTCAAGAGTCCGCGCACCTTGTCTCGAATCCCTGCGGTGTTGGTGATGAAACCAAGCAAGGCCTGGTCAGCCCTCACCCCTTCAATCCGTCCGATGAGCTCTGCCGCAGGATAGTCACGGTGCCCCCCGGGGATGGTGTCAAACCCTTCAAGTACCTCATACAATAGATCAAAACTCGCAGCGCGCGAAACTGCTTCTTTTCTCTCTGGGGTCTGCCAGGCCTCAACCATGGCTGCCCTGGTCCCTTCTTCTGGTCGCATATTGTTAAACAGCATTGTATCAATACGTTCCTTTTTGTGTCAAGACCGCCAGCGGGGTTTTAAGTAAGATGATAAGGTCGAGCTTTAAGGACCAGTGTTCCATGTGTGTTGGAAGTTTATGGCACAATACAAATAAGTGTGGGAATTTTTGTAAACTTCTTATCGCGAGTTACGAGTGGTGCATGTGCTTGCAATGCAGTGGCTGCGATCACAGCATCCGCAGTGGCTAATGCATAGGTGCGTCGAATATGGGCTGCCTCACGTGCAAGGGATGGCGTAAGGTCAAATAAGCTGGCGGATTGGAGGAATACCTCGATTTCTTGGGTGTGCGCCTCGGTGATGGCCGGGTACCCCAGTAATTCCACCACCACGATCGTAGGAAGTGCAATATCTTCGTCTAATCCCCTCGTATCAATACAATCCATGAGGGCTTGATCGTCACCGAGATATCCTATCACCGCGTTGGTATCGAGCATGAGCATAACAAAAACTTGCTACTGTTCAATGGGAAAGACGCGCATCACTCTCAGCTCGAATTCGCTGCTGATAAGCAAGGGGGTCTTCGGTAAGTTTGCCCTTAAGGAGTCCACGAAGTTTCCGGAGCGCTTCGTAATTACGAGGAATATGGGGCTCACGGGTTTTACTTACGCCTACCCGCTCCTTAAGACGATGCAGAAGCCGATCAATTTCATCAAGCTCAAGGCGTAGTTTGTCAGTATCAGTGGTTGTAGAAACAGAATGTTGCATATGTTGTTATCATAACACGGGCAACTCTTTTTTGTCAAATTTTGAAATTTAAAAAAGCCCCGGCCGACGCGCACGCGATGTGCACACCGAACCAAGACGTAAGGACGACCTATTCGCGTCGTAGCTTCTCCCATCGCGCCTCATGACGATCCGCGGCGCGCCATTCTAGGAGCGCAACCACGATCCCGCTCAGGGCACAGACGCTCATGAACTTTGCCAGCGCCCAGGCAAAGTCCGGGTCGATCTGGTGTTTCCGAAGCAGAACGACTTCCCAAGCAATTACGCCAAGCGAAAGGAAGAAAGCCACCATTCCGGCGATTGCCATGATGCGATGGTGAGACATGGGTACCCTCCGATCTAGTTGGCCAGCCTCTTGAGGACTGGAACGAGCAAGTTGGCGATGTAGAGGTACGTAAGGGCGACGGAAATCTTCCACGCCACATCGAACCATCCTGGCATCGCTCGTTTCTGCGCTGTTCTTGTCATCTTGTCTCCTTGATGTACATCGTAACACACAACGAGGCACCTGTCAATAAGTGCCTCGTTGTCCCGCGACCGCCAGCGGGGTTTTAAGTAAGATGATGAGGTCGAGCTTTAAGGACCAGTGTTCCATGTAGTAGGTATCCAAGCGCGTCTCTTCGTCAAACGAAAGATCAGCGCGGCCGGAGATTTGGGCCAGTCCGGTCATTCCGGGATTGATTCTCATAATTTTTTTCTGATGTTTTTCATACTGCGCAACCTCTTCTGGAAAATGCGGTCGCGGACCCACGAGAGACATTTTCCCCGCCAGCACTAAAAACAACTCCGGCAATTCATCAATTGACCACTTGCGGATCAATCGGCCTACAGCCGTGATGCGCGGATCCTCGGTATCTTTGAATTTTACCAGCGGCCCTTTGCGGATATCCAAATGCTTAAGTTCTTTGTAGCGCATTTCATGGGTATCCGGTTTCATCGAACGAAACTTCACATATTGAAACCTCTTACCGCCCTGGCCCACGCGAGGATACTGAAATAATATTGATCCTCGCGAGTCAAGTTTAATTGCCAGCGCGGTAAGGAGCATGATCGGGAAAGTAACAATAATCAAAAGTAACGCGCCGATAATATCAAAAATCCGCTTATAAACTCTTCCCCAACCTTCGAGCCGCGTGCGCTTAATTTCCATAAGCGGCACCCCGGCCAGCGTATCAAACTCCAGTCCGGCGCCGTGCGTTGCCAGTACGTCGGCGGAATAACGAAACGCAAGATGGTACTCGTCGGCAAGATCAAGAATTCTATGCAAATCGTCCCCGCCGTTTTGGGAAAGCGCGATAATCTGGTCTAATCCGCCCCGCGCGGCAAGCGCGCGCAACTGAAGTTCAGCATCTTTGTTTAATGTTTCTGCGTGGAATACCACTTTGAGTCCATACTTTGGATTATGCTTGATCATTCCCAGAAGCGCTTGCGCAGAAGATCCGCGGCCAATCACTGCCACGCACTGAAGTCCTACTCCGGCACGCAAGAGTCCACTGCGAACCACGCGCAGAATTATCCGAGCCATACTGACAAATACGATCGCAAATCCCCAGGATACTAAAAGAATGAACCGTGATTCAAACAATTCGCGGGAAAACACGATTACGGCGAGCACCGCGCCAAGCCCGGCGGTGGAAGCCACCACCACCTTTTTAAACTCCTCCAGTTTTTTGCGTCGGCCAATGGTATACAGACCGGAAAGCGCGAAAATAATAATCCA
Organism: Candidatus Uhrbacteria bacterium; assembly: GCA_016187515.1. GTDB lineage: Bacteria > Patescibacteriota > Patescibacteriia > GWA2-47-26 > GWA2-47-26 > JACPJN01. The sequence goes on from JACPJN010000006.1 coordinate 170,779, forward strand.
GCCAAGCGCAATAAGCGCTGCCGCTTTCAGATACAGCTCAAAGGGCAAATTGAATATCACTGGCCGCCGAGCAACCGCAAATTCCGCATGACGCAGCGCATAAGCTGCAAGCGCGGCCAAAAGCAACGCCGCATAATCCAGAGGGACGAGAATCGTCGTAAAAAAGAGATCTAATCTCCGCATAAATGGTTGTTGTAGTGTATCATTGGTTAGACCGCTTGACAAGTACGGCGTAGTATGCTATACTTGATTTTGTACCCTGAAAACCGGATGATCGCCCCCACACCTATCAGACACAGTGACGCACAGCGTCAAAACAGGACCTAGGTATACAGGTGTTGATGAAAAGCATCGTTTGCCAGTTGAACAAGACAGACTTGCTTACTAGTGTCTGAAAGGTGTGGGGGAGGAAAGTCCGAACACCCCAACCAGTGCTTCGCACTGGAAATTCCAAGCACCAAGCACCAAATACCAAAAAAATCCCAAACTAAAAATTCCAAATCACAAACTTGGAATTTGGGATTTGGAGATTGAATATTGTCTGGAATTTGGAAATTGTGATTTGGGATTTCCAGCGCGGAGCGCTGGCGGAAGTAGGTACCAGCTAACGGCTGGGCATCCTGCTCGGCATAACACATAAAGCCGGCTGACGGATTAGTGCCACAGAGACAATACTACCCCCACACCTATCAGACACTTTGGCGCGAAGCGCCACAAGAGCCTAACCATACGGAAGTTCTTGCTGAATACAACTGCCAGTCGAATAAGACAGGATGTGCATGTACAAGGTGCCTGAAAGGTGTGGGGGGAAAGGTGAAAAGTGAGGTGGTGTTTATCGCTTAATTCCACTCTAAAGGTGGCGTAAACGAGGAAGCTACACCTCTTGCTCCCGAGTAATCGGGATGCGTGGAAAACCCTACCTGGTGCAAGTCGTATAACCGACGCATGAGGCCCCGCGTAAGCGGGGTCCCAGAGAGATGATCATCCAGTCCCGCGGACGCGGGACGGACAGAATTCGGCTTACAGGTTTTCTTGGTACGCAAAAAGACCCCGCAATCGCGGGGTCTTTTTTAATCGTTAAAATTATTTTTCTCGCGCGCCTGCGCGGCGTGCGGCGTATCCGGAAAGCCGGGCTTGTAAAATTTCTCTGCGATCTTTTGCCTGTCGTAATTTATCCTCAACTTCTGCCAAATGGGCGGCGGCAACTTTTGTAACATCCCCTTGTTCTCTCCCGCGAATATTCGGACTCATTGGTTGCGGTTGCATCATGCGCTCCAAATTGAGAATTTCCTGTTCAACTCGCGCCAACTCATCCGCCACGCGCGCTTCAGCTTCATCCTCACTCATGCCTCCCCCCTCTACACTCATTACTTTTAGATCGCGAGGTGTTTCACCCATAAATATGAAGTTTATGTCTTATGTTTGCATCTTATCAAATATCCGCTAAATTGTCAAATTAAAGCATCCCTACCGGTTTCCTTGGTACAATAAAATAACGGCCTTCATGGCCGCTATTTTCATTCTACCTATGATCTATGATATGGTGGCCCGCACTACCCCACGCTGTCTGATCGTTCCGTCTTCATTCAAAACGGCGGCCTTCACTAAGTCCACGGTTTCGGCCATCAGATGGGGCGAACCACTTTCTTCCGCAAAAAATGCTGCCATGTTCGAATACAAGGAATGTAGGGGTACGGCAAATTCTATCTTTCCTCTATCTGGTTGACGAACCGTAACCACCAGCACACCCGGATTATCCCCATGCACCCTGGTGCCCAAGAAATCCTGTCCCAAAGCTGACTTGAGATACGCATCCAACTTTTTGGGATCATTACGATTTATTCCACCTCTCTCATTGTAAAATGCTCTCCAACCCTGAAGTAATGCGACGGGAGTTAACACTTCTGCTGGGGGTCGTTCTGGGGGGCGTACTGAAGCAATTCCACTTCTCTCGGCAGGAGGACCGACGGCGAGCGGCTTGCGAAGATTGTTTAGTATTTGCTCGACACCGTCCCTCACTACCTGTTCTGGTATTTTGCTTAAATCCACCTTAAATAATCGTGCAAAATCATCCCTGACCATTCTAACTAATCCTTTAAGCGCCTTTTCCGTCTCCGCCGGACTTGGTTCTGTTTCGCCGACCGGTAACGTATCTTGTTTTATTTCGGGCAGTGGACCACCTGATCTTTCGGTTCGCATAAAATTTAGGCAATTACTACTTATACCCTAATAGCACTCTTTCTCTAAAAAAGTCAAAGGGAAGTGAGTTCTGCTTGCGCCAACTCCGCTTGCGCTTTATTTTGGGCTGCTTTTGCTTCACGCGCGGCGGCAAGTTTTTCTTTTGGTGATGGGCGTTCTGTCATATATTGTCGCTCCTATTCAGGTTATCGAAATATCGTGGTTATTAGGTACTGGCCATGCTTAACCGCATCTCAATCTTGCCCACCCGCTCCTCAACCCGATCTACTTTTGAACGCAACGCGACCAGTTCCAAATCCAACGTCTCGTGAAGTTTTATGAATCCGTCAATATGGGTCAACATGCGATCTTCGGATGCTTGCATCTCTTCCTTAGTGGCGGTATGCTCACGCACATAGACATCCAGATCTATGAGTTTGATCAGTATCTTATTTAGTAATTCTTCAGACATAGGTTTACTTATTTCACTTTTATCATATCATCCCTCATGTTTTTAGACAAGCCCCATCTTCTTCTTGACCTCCTGAGGGGTTTTTTGTGCCAGTGGTCGGGCGCGGCGCCGGATGTAATTATATCCGATCCATGTATCGGTAAATCCAATGGTGTGGTCCGACAGTCAAAAAATAGATAGTAGTCGTATCCTTAAAACGGAACAATACTCGATAATTTTCGTCAATACGGAAACTCCACACCTCTTTAGCTTTAGGGTGGAGTTTTTCGGTATCCAGAGAAGTATGAAACGGATTGGCACGGAATAACGTTTCCCGCCGTTCTGCTTTCTTTTGAATGTGGAGTGGCAATTCCGAGTAGCGGCGCTCAAATTCCTCCGTATAGAAAATTGTAATCACACGGCTACGGCTACGCGCGAAGATCGCGGAGACTTTTTAGCTTTCTGACTCGGCCAGCGCGAATATCTGCCTCCGCACGATCAATACTGGCAATAAATTCATTGCCAAAAAACCCCAAAGAATCAGCCAATCGCTCAAAACCATGACGATCCATTTCCACAGAAATCTTTCTGGGGGTTTTCTGAATAATCGTAAGGGGTAGGGTGGTAGTGCTCATATTCTAACTACAGCGTATCACGCCATGCTTATGATGTCAACCCCGTAGTGAAAGTGCCGAACTTCTACTACAGGGTCAATCCCATTTTCTTTTTCACCTCTGTCTTTTTTGGCGGTAGATTTTTAGCATTCATCCGCCGATCTCTTTGAGCAATCGAATAACGTCATTTCTAAGTCCGACATACTCTTCGTACGCGTTTTCATATGGCTGCAATTCTGGTGACCGTTCAAAAGATTCCGGTTTCCTAGCTCGTCTAATCGACTTTTCTTTTGCAAGCGCTTCAACTTGTGGTTCGAGTGCGCGTAAACGCTCTAGAGCGGAAGAAAGCTCGCTCTGTAAAGTTGCCAGCTTCTCCGGAGACATATCTCCACGATTTTGTATAATCTCGTCGAGTTGTTCTCCCCGTAAACTTACCTCTCCACTAGCTCGCATTTTCTTAACATCCTCAGAAGAAAGCTCGCCTTTCAATGCTGCAAGTACTTGCTCAGTGGTCCGTATATGGTCACGTTTAAACGAGTCACCCGCTTGCTCCCACTGGGTCTGGAGATATTCTATATCTTCTGGCTTGTCCGGCGCCTTAAAAGCATGGTATGCCCATGTTCTCGCCCTATCTCGCAATGCTTCCATGCCTACTTTCGTGTCGAGATCGCTGGACTTGTCCTCGCGCCCCACCACCGCCGCCTTCATTTGTGCTTGCAGTTGTTTGCCTTCCTCCGATACTTGCCGTAAGAATTTTATATGGTCCGATACTCCGGGAGATTTTTTAAGTTCTTCCATAGCCCATTGATCACGGCCCCTAAAATCCCTCCGCACTTCTTCCATGGTGCGCTCTGCGCGCTGTCCAACCATCTCTTGTTCTGCACGTTTTTGCATGCGCTCTTGGTCTTCAGGTCTTGACATAATTTTAGAGATTAAATTTTAACTCCCTACTTTCGCCTTTTTTCAGTGCACGCTGACCCTAACAAGCCCTCTCTTTTTAACTTCCCCATCCTCAAATTCCGCGGCCTCAAGTAAATCGTCAACTTCAGCTAACATTAGATTTGTTTTATCGTCTGCCTCAAAATGACTAGCAAAATTGGAATATAAGCTGTGGAGTGGCACTCCAAATATCCTCATCCTCTGACCCACGCGAACTTGTATTTGGGCAACACCAGGTTGACTATAATCCGGCCGAATACTAACCAAACGATCTCCCAATTTGCTCCGTAGTTCTTGCTCCAATTTTTTAATATCATTTTGATACCGTCCTTTTTCTGCATTAAAGAACGCTCGCCATCCTGTAAGAATCTCCGTTGGGGTACCTGCTTCTACGGATTCGCGGACCTCAGCAGTGCTCCCACCTACATTTCCCAGCTTCGGCATTGTTTCCGTGCGCTTTCCTGAGCTAGCGCGTAACTGGGTCATCATTTCTGCTAGGCCGCGCTTAATTATCTCGTCTGGAATTGCGTCGTTCGGAATCCCCGCATTCATCGCGAGATACGAACGAATACTCTCCGTGGCTCTACCGCGGAGTTCTTCAATATAAGCGTCCTCTCCCTCCCTATGTTCTAACATATGTGGTTATGACTCATTAATTCAGTGTGGATGATTCAGTTGAATATACCAGCTTACCTTGCCTATGTCAACCCCATTTTTTTCTTCACCTCCTCAAGAGTTTTTTGAGCAATGGGACGAGCTTTTTTTGAACCGGCGTCAAGTACTTCTTCCACGTATCCTTTCTTCTTCTCCAGTTCGCGACGGCGTTTTTGGATTGGCTCTAAAAATTTCACTACCGCTTCGGCAAGTCCCGCTTTAAACTCGGCATATCCTTTACCCGCGTATTGTTTTTCAAGTTTAGAAATTGGCAGACCGGAAACTTCCGAGTAAATCGTAAGTAAATTGGTTAGCGCGGGTTTGTCGTTTCCGGATTTGATCTCGCGGCCGGAATCGGTAACCGCGGTTTTTATTTTCTGCCGCACCTCATCCGAACTATCGGAAAGCGCAACGCCTTCATCACCTGTTTTGGACATTTTCTTTTTCGGATCTTTGAGCGACATGATGCGCGCGCCGTGTGTGAGCTCGGCTTTGACTGGAGGGAAAAACCCAGTGCTGTCATCCTGAGGAGTGGAACGACGAAGGATCCCGTCCCTACTTCCACGGGATTCTTCGCTGCGCTCAGAATGACGAGATGGGGAAGCGAACATCCGATTAAACCGCCTCGCGATCATGTTCGTAAGTTCAATATGCGGAAGCTGATCCTCGCCAACCGGTACCAGATCGGCTTTGTAAATCAAAATGTCGGCGGCCATCAGCGCCGGATAGGCCAAAAGCCCCAAATTCACATATTCCGGGTGTTGCACGATTTTTTCTTTGTAGGTGGGCACGCGCTCAAACCAGGAAACCGGACTGATGGATTGAAAAATCCAGCCCAACTCCACATGCTCCGGCACCTGGGATTGCACGATAAGCGTCGCGCGCTTGGGATCAAGCCCGACCGCCAAATAATCCAGCGCCACCTCGCGCACATTTTCCCGCAGCTCCTCCGGCGAAAAAGGCGTGGTAATTGCGTGATAATCCACGATTGCATATATACAATCGTGCTTTTCTTGAAGCGTAATCCAATTTTTGATCGCGCCCAAATAGTTGCCGAGGTGCAGTCGGCCTGATGGGCGGATGCCGGAGAAAACACGGGTCATAGATTACAAATTGATAATTATTCTAATTATCCTAATTGATCTAATTATTCTAAACAATGTCCAAGCACCTCACGCCCAAGGCGGATGCGCCTGAGGCGCAAAATCCCAATTTTGGTTATTGGATGTTGGGATTTGTTTAGGTCAATTAGAGTAATTAGGTGAATTAGGTCAATTCTCATTATACCTCAATCAACACCGGAAGCACCATCGGCCTCCGGCGCGTCATGGTATACAAGAACTGCCCGACTTCGTTGCGGATTTTGTTTTTGATGTGATCTTCAAAGGCCGGTGATTTGGGATCCGTGTCGCGCAAGATTTTCTTAATCAGCGATCGCGCGCGCTCAATAAGTTCTTTCGATTCGCGCAGATACACAAAGCCGCGCGAGATAATATCCGGACTGCCCAAAAGCGCGCCGGTGCGTTTGTCAATCGTGACAATCACCACAAACATCCCGTCATCGGCTAACTGCTGCCGGTCGCGCAAGACCACCTCGGAGACATCGCCAACCCCGAGGCCATCAACCATGACATAGTCGGTCGGAACATACCGATCCGTCAGCCGGCCGCCCTGCTCATCAAACTCCATGACCTGGCCGTTATCCGCGACAAAGACGTTTTCCTCCTTGTATCCAATGCCGGTTGCCAGATCAGCGTGCGCTTGCAGCATAAAGCGATTCGCATGAATTGGAATCACATAGCGCGGACGAGTAAGCTGCATCATGAGTTTAAGCTCTTCTTGTTTGGCATGACCGCCGGCATGAATATCCATAAATTGATAGTGGTAAATTTTTGCGCCGTGGCGGATAAGCGCGTCCTTTAGACCTTGAATCGTGCGCTCATTGCCCGGAATGACGGAAGAAGAGAAAATAATCGAGTCGCCCTTTTTAAGCGAGATTAAACGGTGCTCGTTGTTGGCGATGCGCATGAGCTGGGCATTCTTTTCGCCTTGCGCGCCCGTGCAAATAATGGTGACTTTGTTGTCAGGAAGACGATTAAAATCACGATCTTCGATAAATAAGCCGGTTTTGTATTTTAGGTAGCCGAGTCCATGAGCAATCTCAACGTTAGTGACCATGGAACGCCCTTGAATAAGCACTTTCCGCCCGTATTTTTCCGAAAGAGTTAAGAGATGCTGAATACGGGTTAGAAGCGATGCAAAGGTTCCAAAGATTAGACGACCTTGAGAATTCGCGGCAAAAATTTTCTCCAGTTCCTCAAATACTTGCTGTTCTGAAATTTGGTGTCCGGGAAAAGGCGCGTCGGTCGCATCGGAAAAAAGCGCCAGCACTCCGCGATCGCCAAACGAGCGCACGTGGTCAATATCCGCCGGCGGCTCGTTGACCGGGGTGTAATCAAATTTGAAATCGCCGGTGTGGAGCATAAGCCCATACGGGGTCTGAAGCGCCGCCCCGGTTGAGTCGGCAATATTGTGATTCACATGAAACGGCTCAAAGACAAAATGTCTCCCCAGCGCGATTTTCATCTTCGGCTTGATCAGCACGATATTCGGTTTTGGCGCTTTGGGAAATTCTTCTTGCCGCTTGCGGATAATCCCGGCCGAAAGCGCGGTAGTAAAGACCGGCGGATTGCCCAGTTTTCCAAGCAAATGCGGAATGCCGCCAATGTGATCATAATGGCCATGCGTTACAATAACGCCCCGGATATTGCGCTCTTTGCCGCGCAGACAAGCAATGTTGGGAATGATGTAATCAATGCCGTGCATGTCTTCTTCCGGAAACTGGAGCCCCATGTCCACAATCACAATATCCTCTCCGCATTCATAAACCATGCAGTTGCGTCCCACCTCCTCCAGCCCGCCCAGCGCGTAGATTAGCAATTTGGGGGGCCGGCCGCTGGCGGCCCGAGCAGGAGCGGAGGCGGCGATACTCCGGCTTTCCCCGGCCGTGCTCACGATCAGACGCGGCTCGCTTTTGCGCGGGGCAGATTTTCCATGCCTAAACGGGCCGCGCCGACGGCGCGGTCTAGGATTGCGAGTGCCGCTGCCGTGTGCTGATCCTGGAGCTGAAATAGTTTTCGCTGTGAATTCCGCTGATTCCATAGAGTTGAATGTAAAATTTAAAATGTAAAATGTAAAATTGTTTATTAAGAATTTGGGCGAGGAGGGAGTCGAACCCTCATGCCTTGCGGCATACGCTCCTGAAGCCCGCCTAAATTTGCCCAGAGGGGGACTCGAACCCCCATGGCCTTGCGACCGCTAGCTCCTGAAGCTAGTGCGTCTGCCAATTCCGCCACCTGGGCAAATTTAGGCGGGTGAACTAGTGCGCCTGCCCAGCACCGAGCTTCGCTCTGGTGCTGGGTCTGCCAATTCCGCCACCGCGGCATTGGTGTGGGGGTGAATCTGCCAACCTGTCCCGCCGCCCTCCGACCGTAGTCGGAGTGGTGCGGGATTCCACCACTCGCCCATTCCTAGCGCCACCCGAGTCGCGACCGCATATACCATTGGTGAACCCCGACAAAACGATCCGCGGGCAGCGCCACGTTTTTTACGTCAACCCCGCGCACTTTTTTTGAAATTACATACACATAAGGGCTGCGGTAAAGAATCACCCCGGGCGCTTCCTCATAAAACAACTTTTGAAACTCGAGGTAGCGGTCCAATCTTTCCTCCGGATCGGTCGCCAGGCGCGCTTGTTCAAGGGCAATATCAATTCCCCGCACCCGTAAGCTCGACAGATTAAGACCGGGATGATCAATTTGAGTGGAATGCCAGAAAGAATATGGATCGCCATCGCGCCCCTCGACAAACGAAAAGAGCAGAACTTCATAAGCGCGAGTGCGCAGCACGCCTTGTTCGAACGCTCCCTTGTGCACCGCCTCCAGCGTTACTTCCACCCCGAGCTTTTTCCAAGCGGACCGGAGCGCGTCGGCAACCGTAAGCTGAATCGGCTCATCTTGGACCGTCAGCCGCACCGCCAAGGGCTTCTGATCTTTTTTCCATACTGCTCCTTCCTTCTTCCACCCCGCCTCTTTAAGCAGGCGCGCGGCCTCCGCTAAATCATAGGCCGGGGGCAAAAGCGTGCGCGCGTATCCGATTTGACCCTCGACAAACGGAGCGGTCTCGGGCTGCGCGTCCGGAACCAGAGCGGCAATCGCGCCGCGATCCAGCGCGCGCGATAAGGCCTGGCGTACGGCTTTTTCTCGCAGCGCCGGAGCGCGCCGATCTTGAAAGAAAAGTCCGACGAATCTGGGGATATCCGCTTTGATGACCGCTACTCCGGTGGATGGAATACGGCCGCGCATCCGCTCCGGAACAAAACTTACTCCTAAAACGGTGTGTTCCCGAACCGCGTTTACCGCGCCCTCAAAATCCGGGAAAAAATATAATACCAACTCCTCAATATAGGGCGCTCCTTTATAATATCGCGTAAACCGCGCCAGTTGGTAAGACCGAATACTGCCATCACGACTTTTAAGGAAAGACGAAAACTGGAAAGGGCCGGAGCCGACGGGTTTTAAGTTCCATACCGCGAGCGGCGCTTCTTTCGGGTCCGCGTTTTCCCAAATATGTTTGGGTATGATACCGACCGTAAAAAGATTGGCAAAACTATTGGTAAAAGTCGCGGTCTTAACTAAAATCACGTTTGGCTCCGGACTGGATATTTCAATCCCTTCGAATGAACGCCACAGCGGCGAACGCCAGGCCGGATTTTGTATGCTTTTAACGGTAAAGATTATATCGTCAACCTCGAGGCGCTCACCATCGTGAAAAAACAGATTATCCCGCAAAATAAATTTCAGGGTTCTGCCTCCGTCTTCAGCCGTAAAGCTCTCCGCCAGATCTCCCGTAAGCTCTCCTTTACTATTATACATGAGCAGCCCGGAATAGATCAAGCGGCTCAAGTCCCGATCCACATCGCTCCCCGCCAATATCGGATTAACAAAACGCGGACTGCCAACCAGGGCCTCGCGGTATACTCCCCCGGGCTTGGGGACGCGCTCCAGATGCGGGGTAATCAGACGGCTAAGTCCAGCCGCGACGATTATGATAAAAAACGCGGCCGCCCCCTGCAAGACCCAGCGCTCTTTGGCGGAAAGCAGGGTCGGCAGGTGCCGCAGCTGGGTAAATTTAGGCAGACGCAAACGCGCTCCGGAGAGCACCAGCTTCTTATCCAGATCTTCGGATTTTGGAGGATGACGGAAGAATTTCAACACAGCATTCAACGGGATAGCCACAGGATAGAAGACAGGACAGCCACAAGATCGCGGATCCGTGATCCGTGGGCCATCCGTAAACAATCCGTGGCCATCTAGTTCTTTTAACGCAGAATCACCCCGGCGAGCGCGGAGGCAAAGAAAATAATCGAGAAGATAATCGTACCGATAAAAATTCCGCGTTCCACCCCGCGTTTGGTGCGATAGAGGGCGCCTTCTCCGCCAAAGGCCGAGCCCAGGCCAACTCCGCGCTGTTGGAGAAGGATGCCAATAATCAGAAGAATGGCGGAAATGATTTGAACGACGGTGAGCAATTTTAACATAATTCGCAACCCTATTCTATCCATGATATACTAAAGCCATTAATATGTCAATAGGCCAAACTGCTAGCACCACCGAACCCTGGTATAAAAAGGGATGGGGTATCTTGTTAATTGCCGGACTACTGATTCTCTTTGGCGGACTGACCTATATTGGCGTTAAGACCGTGGAATACTACGGTAAAATCCGGATTGGCGAAATTCCCCCGGAAGTGCGCGCGAAAATCACCTACGGCAATATCCAGCCGCCTTCCGATCCTAAAGAGAACCTGGCCTACGACGCCAAGGATGATCCCGCCTTTGGCAATCCGGCCGCGCCGCTTCAAATCGTGGAGTTTGCGGATTTTGAGTGTCCGTACTCGCGCGATGAAAGCGCGATAGTTCGGGAACTCCAAGCCCGCTTTCCGGAAAAAATTTATTTTATCTACCGCGACTTTCCGCTGGAAGATATTCATCCCCATGCCTTCCGCGCCTCCGAGGCGGCAAACTGCGCGCAGGATCAAGGCAAGTTCTGGGCCATGCATGACAAACTCTATCAGAATGCGCAGCGCCTTTCCGACCTGGATCTTAAAACCTACGCGCTGGAGATCGGACTGAATATTGTAAAATTTAACGCGTGCTTTGACAGCCGTAAATATAAAGAGGAGATTGAGGGGGACCGCGCGGATGGCATTGCCGCCGGAGTAGTTGGCACTCCCACTTTCTTCATTAACGGACAAAAAGTCGAAGGGGCCATCCCGATGCCGGTCTGGGAACAGATTATTTCGCGCGCGAAATAATCGCGGAATTATGAATTATGAATTAAGAATTATGAATATACGGAGATCGATTCTCCGTGGCCACGGAGAATCGATCTCCCGATTTTTCCTACTCCTTACTCCTTATTCCTTATTCCTAATTCTCACGCTTGCTCTACCAGCGCAAGCCCAATCCCTGCCCCAACTTAAAACCTTTTGCTTTACCCAAGACGAGTGCGTTTCCCCGCCCTACAGCGGCGAGGCCAAAGAAGCGCCGGAATGTCGTGACCAAGATCCCCGCTATGTCCAGGCCGGCTATCTTTACAACTGTTACGCCAAACAGCAGCCCATCCGCCTGGAGGTCGGGATTGGCCCGTATAAAGTCGCGGGCATTGAGGATTATATCCGCCGACTCTACATTTATCTCATTGGCATCTCCGGAATCGTGGTGGGCGTGATGTACACTTGGGCCGGCTTAAAATGGCTAACCTCGGGCGGAGCTCCGGACAGAATCACGGACGCGAAAAAGAAAATCGGAAACGCCACGGTCGGGCTCGTGCTGCTGCTCTCCTCCTACCTGATTCTCCAAACCGTTAATCCCGCGCTCGTGCGTCTGCGTTTGCCGGCCCTGAAGATGCCCCGCCAGGTTCTCTTGGGGGACGACTTGTGTGTAAATCGCCCGGAATATCCCTGCGGCGGATTAAAATTGCGGCCATCGCTAAGCCAGGATGGGCTGGGTCAATGGCAAGTCGCTCTGCTCGATCCCCTGCTCCGGGACAGGAAATATCAATGTGATGACCCCAGTAATGCGGACTTGGCGCGTAACCCGCCTTGCCAAGACGGAGTCGGCTCCGGCGCTTGCGTACCCCGCTTCTGTCCATTTCCGGGATGCTATACCCTGCTTGAGGACCGGATTACTGAAGATGCTCAAGATGTTATCGAGGGCATCGACGAGTATCAAGAAGCTCGCGATGCTGGACTGAATGTTCCCACTGGAACGAGCGATGCTGAGGTTTTGGAGCTGATCACGACTTTCCGCGAACAAGCCAGCCAAAATCAACGGATGTGCGTTAAACCGGAACAGTGCGGAGGGTGCGCGGCCAATACTCCCTGGGCGGTCTGTGTCTCGTCTGCTTGTCCCTGCATACTGGATGTAAAAGAAATTGGCGGGGAAGATCAGATCGTTTGCGCCGGCCGGCGAGGTGAAGGTCAGCCCTGCGAAAGGCATGAGCAATGCCAAGGCCAAGGCCAAGGCGGCCGAGCCGGACGCTGCAACTTTGGCCGCATACCTAATGAATGCACTCCGGAAGGAGGCGAGCCACCCGGACAGCCCTGCGATGTTGATGGCGATTGCGCAAGCGGGCTATGCAATGAGAATGCCGCGACAGATGTATGCGTTGCTCCGCAATCGCTCCGCATTGGAGAGGATTGTTCTTCCAGCGAAGAGTGTGTTACCGGGGTTTGCGGATATGAAGGCGTGATTAGCACTCTTAATCCCGCCTCTGACCCAGTTTGTATGGCGGCAGGACAATGTAACGGTCTAACCCGAGTTGGCTGTCCTTGTGAAACTTCCATCAACTGCAATACGAATACCGGGGATTAAAGGTAACTATATAGATATCGTCCTAAAGGCAATGAAAGAGCCCTTTTACGGGCTCTTTTAGTTATCCACCCTCGACATCTTGACACCGTTATGCTACCCTTGATTCTGGTTAAGTCATCCGTCGTCAGACATCTGTTCACCGTATTATGCCGTTTAGATTTGAGGATTTGCGAGTATACCAGCGTACTCTCGAACTTGTTGACCATATCTATGATGTTGTGGATAAATTCCCTACTCACGAACTATACACCCTCTCGTCGCAGTTACGGCGTGCTGTAATCTCAATTCTTTTAAACATAGCGGAGGGTACAGGACGAACCAACAAGGAATTCGCGCATTTTGTAGACATGTCAAGAACTTCTGCATACGAATGCATCGCATGTTTGGCGATCGCGCTACGTCGAAAATACATCACGCAACAATCCTATGAAACACTCTATGCTGAAATAAACGAGATTGTGAGAATGCTTAATGCCCTCAAAAATAGTATCAACAACAATACGGTGAACTGAAGACGGTGAACTGATGTCTCAATATGAAAAACACCATCCAAATTCGCGGCGCGCGCGTCAATAATTTGAAAGACATCACGGTTGAGATTCCCAAAAATAAATTAGTGGTCATCACCGGACTTTCCGGTTCGGGAAAATCATCACTGGCTTTTGACACCCTGTTTGCCGAAGGCCAGCGCCGGTATGTGGAGTCGCTGGGCAGTTTTATCCGGCAATTTTTGGAACTCCAAAACAAACCGGACGTGGATGAAATCCGCGGCTTGTCGCCCACGATCGCGATCGACCAAAAAGGACTTTCGGAAAATCCCCGTTCCACCGTCGGCACCATTACGGAAATCGCCGACTATCTGCGGCTGCTTTTTTCACGAATCGGAAAAATGGAATGCCTGGCCTGCCAAGCGCCCCTGCGTCGGCTTGCTCCGGAAGAAATCGTACGCGAATTAACTGCCGAAATATCCAACCACTCCCTTATCCTGCTCGCCCCGTTGGTCTCAAAAAATAAAACCGAGGAAACCGCCGATGATATTATTGAACGGCTGGAGCGCGCCGGTTTTTCCGAAGTGCGCTTAAACGGAGCACGGATGCCGCTAAACACGCTTAAAGAATTGGGCCTGCCTCAAATTCCTTTCGCGCTCGACGTCGTCATCGGAACGCTTGGCCCAAAAGAATTAGCAGAAGATCCGGGCTACGTCCGCCTGCAAATTTTAACCGCCCTGGAACTCGGCGACGGCGCGGTGGCGGCCGAAATAATCGTCCCCGCACCCCCTCCCTTGGTGGGAGGGGCGAGGGGAGGGGGAAAGGATGAGGGGATCTTATTTTTCTCCCGCGAACTGACTTGTCCGTCTTGCGGAAAAACCTATCCGCCTTACGAGCCGCGCAATTTTTCCTTCAACAGTCCCCACGGGGCGTGCGCGGGCTGCACCGGACTGGGCGTCAAGGCGACCGTCATCCCCGAGCTGGTCTTGCCTAATCCGCGCCTGACTTTGCGCGAAGGAGCGATTAAACCCTGGTCCCGGATCGGAGCAAATCAGTCCTCCCGCCTGGAATTGCTTAACGCGGTCGCGGCAAAACATAAATTCTCGCTGGACACTCCCGTCGGTGAACTGACCGCGCGCTCCCGCGAGATCGTGCTTTTCGGCGCCAAAGATGAGCTTTACGAACTGAAAGGCGCCGCGATGAAATTTCAGGGAGTCATCCCGGAACTGCAGTCGCGCTACTCCGATACGGACTCCGACTACATCCGCAAAGAAATCGAGACCTATATGCGCCAGGAGCTTTGCCTGGAGTGCCAGGGCGGCCGCCTTAAACCCGAAACCCTAGCCGTTACGCTCGCCGGGAAAAATATCGCGGAGCTTGGCGCCCTGTCCATTGATGACGCCATCGAATTTTTTGAAAAAATTACTAAATCCACCGGCTCGCTCGCGCCGTCCGAACTTGCCGTCGCTACCCCGATTGTCAGAGAAATTCTGACCCGCCTTAAGCACCTGCAGCACGCCGGGCTGGGCTACTTGAGTTTGGATCGCTCGGCGCCCAGCATTTCCGGCGGAGAAGGACAGCGCATTCGCCTCGCCGTCCAGCTGGGGACCACCCTTTCCGGGGTGATCTATGTTCTGGACGAACCCACGGTCGGACTTCATGAACGCGACACGCAAATGCTGTTGAACCTGTTGCGCGAACTTATCGCTAATGAAAATACGGTTGTGGTGGTTGAACATGACGCTCGACTCATGCGCGAGGCGGATTTCATCATTGATATGGGACCCGGGGCCGGGCAGTGCGGCGGACAAGTGGTCACCCGCGGAACCGCGGGAGCCATTATGAAACACGGAAAGTCGCTGACCGGCGCGTACCTGGCCGGAAGGAAGCGCATTGCCCTACCCTCACCCTCCCCTCTCCCCAAGGGAGAGGGTGGCCGCAGGCCGGGTGAGGGACGCCGCGGCAATGGCAAGGCCCTCTTCATCAAAGGCGCGAGCGCGTTCAATCTCAAAAACGTAGATGTTAAAATCCCGCTGGGAAAATTTGTCTGCGTTACCGGGGTCTCCGGGTCCGGGAAATCCACGCTCATCCTGGAAATTCTGGGCAAAGCGCTGGCGCGCAAACTTTACAACGCGCATGATCTGCCCGCGGCCCATCAAGAGATTACCGGCCTCCAGCATCTTGACAAAGTCATTACCGTGGACCAAACCCCGATTGGACGAACCCCGCGATCCAACCCGGCCACCTATACCGGAATCTTTACGCTCGTGCGCGACCTTTACACTGAAATTCCGGAAAGCAAACTCAAGGGCTTTGACGCCGGAACCTTTAGCTTCAACGTACGGGGCGGACGCTGTGAAAGCTGTACTGGCGAGGGTTATGTAAAAGTCGCCATGCAATTTATGGCCGACACCTATTTACTCTGTCCCGAGTGCCATGGCACGCGCTACCACGCCCACGCGCTGGAAGTCCACTATAAAAATAAAAATATCGCCGAGGTCTTAACCCTGTCGGCCGCGGAGGCCAAAATATTTTTCAAGGACGTGCCGCTCCTGGCCGAAAAACTTCAGGTTCTGGAAGACGTCGGTCTGGGCTATATCAAACTTGGCCAGGGCGCGCCGACTTTATCCGGCGGAGAAGCCCAGCGGGTTAAACTGGCCACTGAACTGTCCCGCCGGGCCACCGGCAAAACCCTGTATATCCTGGATGAACCCACTACCGGCTTGCACTTTGATGATATTCAGCATCTTTTGCTGGTCCTGGATCGGCTGGTAGAAAAAGGCAACGCGGTTCTCGTGATTGAACATAATCTGGAGGTCATCAAATGCGCGGACTGGGTGATTGACATGGGTCCGGAGGGCGGAAAGGGCGGCGGGTATTTGGTGGCGGAAGGCACGCCGAAAGATATTTGCAAAGTAAAAAAATCGTATACGGGACAGTATTTGAAACGAGTTCTCTCCCCCTTAAGATAAGGGGGAGTGGGAGGGGGTTATGAAGGGTTGGGGTGAGGGATCAATTTAGGGGCAGTTACAAAAAAACACTCCGGAGTCCTCGACGCTTGCCGCGTCAGGAATCCGGAGTTGGAAATGGGGGAACATAGGCGCTTCGTGCGCACCTGCGGCGCTTACGGCGCCGCCATCGCCTGACACTCGGTGCGCCAGCCACGCGGGTCACGTGCGTCGGGTATGTACATGTATACCCGCCTCTGTTGAATGCATGAGTTCGCAGAGACCAGGGCTTGCTGCAGCAGCCGCACGCGCTCCTCCAGAAACGCGAGCCGCTCGGCCGCCGCGTCAGCCGGCCCCGGACTCAAACCGGCGCTGGGTACGCAAGCGTTCGTCGCGGCGTTATAGAGCTCGCCTTGCTCTGCGCATCTCTTGGCGCGGCCGCCACTGTTGACCAAGGGCTGAAGGTCGACGACATGCCTCTTGAGCGTATCACGATCGCCTTCGCACGCCTGAAGGTCTGCCAAGGCCTGCTGGACACGCGGGGCCGGGCGCTTGGGGCAGGCCGGACATTCCTGCACCGCAGCCGCCGACACCGTTCCGCAGGTCTGACAATGCTTGGTAACCGCGTTGTATAGCGTTCCGAGATTGCCGCACTGCTCCGCCGTCTTGAGCTCGGCGCGGCACTCATTGCGCTCGCTCGTCACTTGCGCCAACTGTTCTTCGCCGGCAACCGGCGTAAGGTAGAGCACGTCCGTGCGCCAGGCGCCGAACCGCAGGTTGGTCGCGGGCAGGGCGCGGCGGGGGTCCAGGAACTTGTCGCCTGTAAAGCTCTTCCCGTCGGCGGTCCAGAGGAGCGCGCCGCGCAGGTTCACCCGTCCGCAGGTCCCGTCGCCGAGATCCGCGATGGTCTCGCGCATGGCGTGACCCAAACTCCGGTGCGCCAGGCCCGCCGTGTGCAAAGCGCACAGGTACGGCGAACGGCTGCCGGCCGGACACGCGCGCCGGTCGGCCTTGTTCTTGCTGACCTTGACAGCCACGAGCTTGGCGAGCGGGAGCGCACCCTGGCAGACATCGCTTCCCATCGCGGGAAGCGCGCGGGCATCCGCCTTGCTGACCGTGAGAAACACGGTGAAAATCGCGCAAAGAACGTTGAAGAATCGCATGTTTTCCTCCGAAAGCCGCTTTTTGGGGCTTTCTGTATGGGTTATAACATAAATACCTTAGTTTGTCAAGTCGCTGGTCGGCAACCGCCCCATAATTTTAAAAAACCCGTTTGGATCATTACTGATCCAAACGGGGTGAAGGTACGCTCTGGTTTTCCTCCTACACCGGCGCTACGGCTGCGGTGCTAGCGGCCCTCCTGCCGCGCCGGCCTCGCGCGGGAGGCGTCTTGGGCTCCGGCGGCGGAGCCGGGAACACGGTGCGCAAGGCCTGGACAACCGCGCCAAACTGCGCGCGCCGCGGCGTGTCCTGCATCGTGCCGTCCACCCGCTTGCGCTGACGCGCGCAGGGGTGATCGTAAAAGTACGTCAGGCCGTCCAAGTTGGCCGCGATCCGCTCGGTAACCGCGGCAAAGCCATTGACCCGTCCGCGCAGGCCGGAAAGTTCGGCCTCGGCGCGCAAGGCATGCTGGCGCTTGTCTTCCGCCGCGGCACGCGCTTCTGCCGCTTCCTGCGTGAGGCGCGTCATCTCCCCCTGCGCCAACGCCAGCTCCTGGCTGGCATGGTCACGTTCGTTGACAACCTGACGCGCAAGCACCGCGATCTCGCTCGCCTCCGCCTCATGCGCGCCCAGCTCGCCCAAGGCCGCCTGGACCTGGACCAGGAGGTCCGCGCGCGCGACTTCGGCCTGCTCCGCGCGCCGCTGCTGCGCCTGGAGTTCGTCCATGCGCGTCTGGGCCGCCTGCGCCAGCCCCAGGTCCTCGGGGGCGCGCAGCGCGCCGCGCGTACGGCGGATCTGGACCACGAGATCACCACCCGCTTTTTTCAAATCCGCGATCTTGTCGGCAACGACCTTAACAACATCCAATTCCGAAGGCGCTTCACGGTAATCCGCTCCCACTGCCGCGTACAATCCGCGCCGAACGCCCTCGGCTGCGTCATCAATTCCCTCAAACTCACTGGCATTGAGGGACTGGCGAGCGCGCCCAACACGCTCAAGCAAGGGTTTGTACATCTGGAGCAATGACGAATGCGCATCCTGCGCAAGGCGCAGCGACGCGCGCGTTTCCTGCAACGCGGCATTGGCTCGGTGCCGCTGACGCCACAAAAACCACAAAACCGTACCAAACACCATCAGCACTACGCTCAAAAACACCACTTGGCCGCTTGTGATTCCGTTTGGGGCAGCGCGCAGCGCCGCAAGCTCACGACCCTGCTGCTGGAGCGCGGCTTGGAGCGCCGCGACTTCCTCGTCGCGCCCGGGGGCGCTCTGCGCATTGGCCGTTCCACCGGCCGGAAGTGCGCGCACCTGCCTTTCCAATCCGGCCACATACGCCTCGCACACCTGCCGGCCGCCCTGGCAAGGCGGGAGCGACTGAAACACCGTGAGGCGCGCGCCGTGGCGCCGGTTCAGTCCGAACTCCGTACGCCGGCAGTCCAGCCGTTCATCCAGCGCCCGCACCTGCGCGACCGTGCGCAGCTTGTAGTCCACCGGATCCACCCACAGCTTGGAACCATTGGAAAGCGTGCAGATCATCCAGACCGCGCCGCTTACCAGATTCGGGCACTCACCCGTCCGCGTATTGGTCATGAGCGCCACCCTTTCCGGGGTGGCCGTGAGACCGCGCTTTTCAATCCCGGCCTGGATCGTGGAACCATCCGCGCTCGGACAGTTCTCGCCGCGCAGACCGCAGTCCGCCGAAAGCAACTCTCCATCCGGCGGCAGCCCCGGCTTGGCCTGCGCCGTGACGCTCGCGAACATCACCGCGAAAAACGCGAACAACATGTTGGTGATCCGGTCCATGGTTTTCCTCCTGTTGGATTTTGGGCCATTCTGGTTAAATCAAGGTACACTCTCTCTATACCACAAGACGCACGATCTGTCAACCCCTTACGCAAAACGCAAAAGCGGCCTTGCGGCCGCTCCAATTCCTACGTACTACGTCCTACATACTACGTACTCGCCACGGGCGTTTCCTTCAGCCGTTTTTTGTAATCCCGCAAAAAGTAAAGTTTGGCGCGGCTAACCTTGGCCTGACGCACTGGCTCAATCTTGACGACGGCCGGCGCGCGAAGCGGGTATATTTTTTCTACCCCCACGCCGTCAGCGCCAATCTTGCGCACGGTGATCGTGGCTTGCGGTTCATTTCTGCCATGGCGCGCGATCACGATGCCTTCAAAAATCTGCACGCGCTCTTTTTCGCCTTTTTCGGTTTGCTCTTTGATTTTTTCATGCACCTTGACGGTCATCCCGGGTTTGATTGAATCGTGCATAAGACCTATGTGACCTATACGACTTATAAGACCTACTTTAATCGTGCCACTATCCTACCACTCCCCCCTTATTACGTCAAGGCCTGATAATTTTAAGCACGGCCAGAACGGTTTCTTCAATCTTTCCCTCCGGCGCGGTTACGGTGTGGGTGCAGTATTTTGCTTGTTCCATTTCCTCGCGCGCTTGGACAACACGGCGTGATTCATCTTCCGGCGCCATTTTGCCGCGCCGTTTCAGCCGGCGCACGAGCGACTGCGGGGATTCGGCTTGGAGAAAGATAGAAATTGCTTGAGGGAGTTTTGCTTGAATCGCTTTTGCGCCCTGGATATCAATGACCATGAGCACATCTTTATCGGACTGGAGCAGCGCGTCAAGATCGCGCTTGGAGTTACCGTACCATTCATTGTACACCTGCGCGTGCTCAAAAAATTCTTGCGCGGCAACTTTTTTATCAAATTCTTCTTTGCCGATAAAATGATAATCGCGTCCCTCAACTTCGCCTTTCCGCGAACCGCGGGTCGTGTAAGTTACCAGACGCGCCAAGTTTGGTACACGCTTCAACAATCCACGCGCCACGGTAGTTTTTCCGACTCCGGAGGGGCCAGTTACAATAAAAATTCTTCCGGTTCTGGACATACGAATTCTCGGCGAGTGCCGCTTAAATCCTTAAACGCAATTTTCCGCGCATGCAACATGAGCCGGCTTGATTTACCTGTCTCGCTTGATTTACTTGATTTACTGCGATACAGCGTATCGCCGACAATCGGATGCCCAATGGCTTTTAAGTGTACGCGAATCTGATGCGTCCGGCCAGTGCGGGTCCGGATCGCGAGAAATGTCACCCTCCCCTTCATCCCCTCCCATCGAGGGAGGGGGATCGTTTCGTACTCGGTCACGGCCTGTCTTCCCTTCCCCCCTTTTGGCCGCGCCACCATCCGCGCGCCTTTGCGCGCCACGACAAATTCAATCACGCCCTGCGGCGGAATGACCGCGCCATTTACCGCCGCGACATATTCTTTTTCAACCTCATGCATTTTAAATTGCTTTTTTAAATGATCAAACATATCCTGGGTACGGGCGATAACCATGACTCCGGAAACGTCGGCGTCAAGCCGATGCGCAATGCCCGGACGGATTGGATCATCGCCGACTTTTCCAAGCTCGGGATACCGTGCCAGCAATCCATTAACCAGGGTATCCGGGGCTTTATGGCCTGCGCCTTGATGAACGACCAGGCCAGCGGGCTTGTTCACGACAATAAAATCCGGTTCTTCGTGGAGTACCCATGCCAGACCCCCTCTCACTCCCCCTCCGAGAGGGGGAGAAACAATTTTTCCTCCCCTGCCCGAGGGGAGGTAAGGAGGGGTGGGAGTACAATTAACGATTTGTACCTCCGGATTTGGCACCACCCGCAAATCCTCCGGTGGCTCGATTACTGCCTCCACCTCATCACCCATGCGTAAAAAATGGTGCGGCGTGATGCGTTTGCTGTTTACCGTAACTTGTCCGTCTTTGACCATCCTTTGCAAATGCGCGCGCGAAAACTCCGGCAAATATTCTTTCAGAAACTTGTCGAGTCGTTGACCTTGATGTTCAATCGTAATTAAGAAATCCATGAGAAACGGTTAAGAACCGGCGTACCAAGCTACTTCTTTACCTTTGGTTTTCCAAAAAATTCCGTGGATCTCCTTGATTTTTTCAAGCAGTTCCTGCGCGTGCTCCAAGCTCACTTCTTGTTTGCACGCGGAAGCAAGTTTTGCCGTCTCCCAAAATTTAGTATGCAAATCCGGAAAGTCCTTAAGATGCGCCGGCTTAAAATAGTCCGTCCATAAAATCAAGAGTTCGCGCTTGGCCAGCTCGGCCTGCTCTTCTTTAATCGCGATATAGCGCGCCAAAGTATTATGGAAATTTTTCCACGCGTCCTGATCGTGATTTTTCGGCTGCTCAAGCGCGATAATCTTTTTGGTCATCGAAAGCACGGCTTCCCCCGCGATCCGCGATGAGGCCGGATCATAAACCCCGCAAGGGCCGTCGCAATGCGCGTGTGCCACTTGCGCCGGGATCAATCTACAAAAAAAGGCGATTAATTTTATCCACATAGATTTTTTGATTACTTATTGGTAGTGAATTTGAATAGCGCGTACGCCGCCACGCTGCCAACCGCGACCCAGCCCATAACCTCAAAGGGGTGCGTATGGAGAACCGGCGCGCCATGGCCGGGATTGGCCAAAACGGCAAAAGGCGTAAACATAAACCCGATACTTATAATATATCGCATATTTAAAAAGTATAACATTTTAGCTGACGCTTATCCATAGTTACTTTGCACCCACGCCGCGGCCTGTTCTTTGGTGGTAACCCGCGCCGAAAGCTGTTCTTCAATAAGCGCGTCTTTGATCTCTCCCACCCCGGGCCCGGCCGGAATCTTTAGCATCGCCATGATCTCATCCCCGTTTACCAGCGCTTTCGGACTGATTTGCTTTTTCTCAATTGCCGCGCGCATCCGTTCAATACGCGCGATCATGCCGCGCAGATTGGAAAGATCCGGTTGAGCCGTGACCAGGTCACCGGTCGCAGTGGCCTGGTCGTAAGCGCGCGGAATTGCTGCCGACCCGTCGCAAAAAGCCAGCCGGAGCAATTCCGGTCCCGGGTGTTTCGGATTGAAAAAATATTTCTCCACGGTTGACGCCTTGAGATCCTCCGGATCGCTGTGCAAAAGTAAGAGATGCGAATTTATCAGCCAGTGCAGTTTATCATAATCCACGTGGAGCAACCCTTCTTCCATAATGGAAAGGGTGAGCCGCCGCGCGATCTCGCGCGCCAGTCCGGCGCCGACCTCGGCATGCTCGTCAAATCTAATTCTATCCACCCCATCGTTTTCCGGGGTCTTGAGCATGGGCGGCTTGCCAACATCATGAAAAAGAATGGCCATGATGAGGAGGGCGTTGTAATGCGGATCGACCCCTCCCCGCGCCCCTCCCACAAGGGGAGGGGAATTTTGCTCAATTCCCTCCCCCTGGATGGGGGAGGTTAGGAGGGGGTGGCCAAACAATCTCACATATTCCTCCGACCCCAATGCTTCAAGCGCGAGGCGCGTATGCGTCCAAACATCTCCTTCGCTATGATATTCCTCGGGCTGGGGGCATCCTTTCATTTTCAAAAGTTCGGGCATCAGCGCCTCAAACGCGCCGGAAACATCATATAAATCAAACGCGCGTACCGGATCGGCGTAAAAAGCGCGGGTCAGTTCGCGGCTAACCACCTCGCGCGGCGCGACAAACTCGGCTAGCGGAGAAAGTATCGGCCGCGGCGCGTCAGCGCGTTTATCGTTTATCCGCGGCATTACCGCTTTAAGCGCGTCCAGGGTTGCCCCTTCCGCGGAAAACCCCAGCTCGCAGGCAAACCGCAGCGCGCGCAACATTCTAGTATAATCCTCCTCAAACCGCGCTTTGGCATCGCCAACAGCTCGCACTACACGCGCCTCAATGTCTTTCATACCACCATACGGATCCACGGTTAAACCAATTTCTAATTTCGAATTCCTGCCCCGCACCGAGCTTTGCTCTGGTGCGTTGGGTCTAATCTCTAATCTCAACGCAACTGCATTTATCGTAAAATCCCTCCGCCCCAAATCTTCCTCAATCGGCAACCCATGATCCGACTGCACCTCCACATCCCGATACCCGCCGGTTCCCCAAGCATGCTCGGTACGCGGTAGCGCCACATCAAAGGCCTCCAGCCCGCTGGCTTTAAACTCCTCATACCCTTCGTCCGGAATAAATTTGTACACGCCGAAATTACGGCCTACTAAATTAACAATCCCCACGGTGCCCAAAAACTCCTGCAAATGCCGCGCCTGCACTCCGCGCACCACAAAATCATAGTCCTTGGTCGGCCGCGAAAGCGCCGCGTCCCGCACCGCTCCGCCAACCAAAAAAATCTCGGCGCTCGGATGCGCTTCAAGAAGTTTTTTAATCCATGAAAAATATGGATGTTCAAGAGTGGTGTGCAATGTTTCAAACATGGGATCAAAATGCGAGCGCCTGGACTCGAACCAGGAACCGCCAAGGTATAAGCTTGGAGCTCTAACCAATTGAGCTACGCTCGCATGTTTCACCATCCTACCGCATGGATGGGAAAAATTCAAGTGTAAAAAAGCCAGCGTGTACCGTACCCGCGAGGGGTTGGGTAAAACGCCGGCGGACTTGGCTGAACTTGACTGAAGGAGCGCTTACTGCGCCGCGGCCACTTGTTCGAAGCGGGGCTTGATCGCCTTCGCGAACCACGGATTCGCTTCGGCGTACTCGTAGATGATCTGGCCACAGCGCGCCTGCTTGCCCAAGTTGCTCAAGAGCAGCGCGTCGCTGTCGTGGTAGCGGTCGACAATGACGCGCAGAATGACCCAGACCATGAAACTGGCCATGATTCCTCCAGTCGCGGCAAGCGCCATGGACTTGAGGAAGCCCAGATTCGGGAGGTAGTGCAAGACGATGGGCATCATCCCGACAACACCGCAAGCAACCAAGAACATGATGGACATGCCGAGGGTTATCTCCCTGTCGTGCATCGCCTTGATGCACCGCAGGGTCTCGCGCACGAGCGTGCGTTCGGTTTCCGGCAAGTCGTCCACGCGGACGGTGATCGTACGTGGACCAGTACTGGTGCCCAAAAACAGCATGGCGTTCTCCTTTGCGGTTTCCCGCGTTTGGTCGTCAAGCTGGCCCTGACGACTGTCTTCTTTATACAGGATTTGGGTTTTTATGTCAAGCGTTTGATTAAAAACAAAAACACTCCGACCACGGTCGGAGTGTTTTTGGTGCGCGATGAAGGGATCGAACCTTCGGCCTTTCCCATGTCAAGGGAATGCTCTACCACTGAGCTAATCGCGCAAAAATTTCGTCATCCCGAGCGGAGCCGAGCCCGATGTGAGGCATAGTCGAGGGATCTCACACCCCGCATACTTGTACCGTGTGAGATTTCTCCACTTCGCCCCGATTGCGATCGGGGCTTCGGTCGAAATGACGAGGTGGAAAGGATGGCAGAAATAGTATAGTGTATTCTTATCAATGCGGCAAGAGTTTTAGCATGCCGTTGAGTTTGTCGACGACTTCGCGTTCGGCCGAGATGAGTGTGTGATTCAAAAGGCAGTAGTTGGTCATGGACGGGGAGGTGGAAAGCATTTGCCAGGGAAGCGCATGCACCCCGTCATGGCGGGTGGATTTTTTTGTGGCCAGCATGACGCAAATTTTGCCCTCGCTCTCTTCGTGGATAAGCGCTACAAGCGACGCCTCGGGCGAAGTAAAAATCAGTTCTTCAATGACGTCCGGCAGTTCACGCACATCCCCGCCGCTCTCCAGAATTTCCCGCATGGTTAAGGTTGACCAGGTGAGTTTTGTAAACGGGTCGTGTTTCAGGTGCGCCAGCGCGCGGCCCCACAGCCGCAAAGAGGCCAATGAACGCGAGCGGAAAATATTTTTCATAATCTCCTCGCGGCGGGCGCCCAACTGAATAAGCTCCGCGGCCAGCTTCAGCGTATTGGGCGTGGTGGCGGGATGTTTAAAGCCGCCGGTTTTCAAAAATATCGCGGCAAAAAGATTAGTGGCGATCTGCTCGTCAAAATGCGGTCCGCCGATTTTTTTGAACAGCTCGGCCAGAATCTCTCCGGTGGCCGAAGCGTTCATCTCAACCAGATTAATCTGCCCGTACTGCTCATTTTGAGCGTGGTGATCAATGTTCAAAATGGGGGTCTGGTAAAAAAGATCCGCGTGGTCTTCAAAAAGTTTTCCCAGCGCCGGAAGATCCGGCGTATCCAGGGTAACCACCGTGTCATAAGGATACGCTTGCCGGTGAATCGACAGATCTTCCGCGCGAACCGCGCCAGAGGCGGGGGTCAGATAAATTTCCAGCGCCCCCTTTTTCAATCCGTAACTCCACTCCTTGATGGGGGCGCTTTCCGTATTGATGCGGACCGTATACCGGCTGTCGCGCGAAATTTCCGGACGAACCATTTGAATGTGCGGAAGAAACGCAAAACGCGCGGACGGACTAAACCCGTCCGAGACCACTTCCACTTTCTTGCCCAGTTTATCCAAATACCGATACAAGGCCAGCGCGCTTCCCAGCGCGTCGCCGGATTCTTTGCTTTGCGCGTTAAACGGAAACGCAATCAGCGTCCGGTCTGATTCGGAAAGCCGCTGGGAGATTTGTTGCAGTATTTCTTGAGCCATAGGATTGTTGATTGAGTAAATCAAGTAAATCAAGCGAGACAAGTAAATCAAGGGCATGATTTACACTTGATTTACCTGCTTTACTTCAATACTTCAAAATCAAAGTACTATACTCGCCTACCGTTTTTCCGTCAAGGGTGCGCCTGTTGACAATATAATGACCGTCTTCTTTTTTTGACATTAAAAAACCGGCCCAGTCGCGTGCGACTGCGCCGGGTAGAACGGAAGATGCGCCGGATTGCCGTCAGTCCTAGCCGTCCTCAATCGCCTGCGCAAAAGCGGTACCCACCCCGGACGGAACAGCCAGCACCCCAAACCGCATGATTCTGAATATGGCCGGCGAAGGACGGTTGGGCAGGGTCACCTGAAAACAGTGGCCTTCCTGCACCCGCAAGAGTTCCCAAAGCCGGTAAGCCGCGGCGTACGGACTCACGGTATTGCCCAGCACGCCGGCGCGCAGGCGAAACGGGTCGGTCTCGCTCCCCGTGCCTTCCACCATCCCCAGATTCGGACAATACTGCCGCGCTTGTTCAATTTCTTGATACGGATTAAAGATGGGCCTGATCTGTCCGCTGTCGTCGTTGGAGATCGCGATTGCCGGCGGAATGATTCCTTGGATCCTCATGGGTTATCCTCCTTACTGCCACCATAGCACCAGCCGCTCCGCTTGTCAAGGCCAAAAAAACCGGATATTATAGATGAATCATTATGTCCAAAGAAATTCCAAAGCAATACAACGCCTCCGAGCATGAGGATTCCATATATAAAATGTGGGAGGCCTCCGGCGCGTTTACGCCAGAGGCGGCAAAGAGCATAGGGCGTATAGCAAAGAGTAGGAACCCTAAGCCCTCAGCTCTAAGCTCTAAGCCATTTTGTATCATCATGCCTCCGCCCAATGCCAACGGCGCTTTGCATATTGGCCATGCCTTTGAAGTCGCCTTGCACGATCTTTTGGTGCGCTACCACCGCATGCGTGGCGATAAAACTCTTTGGCTTCCCGGCGCGGATCATGCCGGCTTTGAGACCCAAGTGGTGTATGATAAAAAACTGGAAAAGGAGGGCCGTAATCGCTTCAAAATACCGCGAGAAGAATTGTGGCAAGAAATCTGGAACTTTACGCAAGAAAATAAAAAAACCATGGAGGGACAGCTGCGCAAACTCGGCGCCTCTTGTGATTGGTCGCGCGAAAAATTTACCCTTGATCCTGATATAATTAAAACTGTTTATGCGACGTTCAACCAGCTCTATGTCGATGGGCTTGTCTATCGCGATAACCGCATTGTGAATTGGTGCACAAAGCATCAAACCACTCTTTCAGATCTTGAAATAAAGCACGTTGAGCGCAAAGACCCGCTTTATTACATCAAATACGGTCCAGTAACTTTGGCCACAGTGCGTCTGGAAACAAAATTTGGCGATACCGCAGTGGCGGTACACCCGAAAGATAAGCGATATAAAAATTTAATCGGCAAGGAGATCGAGATCAAAACGTTACTTGGCCTGACAAAAATCAAAGTCATTGGCGATAAGGCGGTTGATCCGGAATTTGGAACCGGTGCGGTAAAAGTAACGCCGGCGCATGATCCGAATGATTTTGAAATGTGGAAAAGGCATGAACAAGAAATTCCAGGACCAAAATCGGTTATTGATCAATATGGTCGCATGGAACTTGTAAGCCGCTGGCCGGACAATCCGGCTGCGAAAAAATACCATGGCATGAAGGTGCTGGAGGCACGTAACGCTATGGAGAAAGACATGCAGGAGCAAGGATTGATGAACAAAATTGATTCGGAGTATGTACATAGCGTTGCGACCTGCTATAAATGCGGCAACATTGTGGAGCCAAGAATTTTACCACAATGGTATGTCCGCATGACGGCTCCGCCGTCAGCGGGAAATCACAAATCACAAATCACAAATCACAAATCTCTGCGCGATATTGCAGTTGAGGCGGTAAGGAAAGGCGAAATTAAAATTATTCCGAAACGATTTGAAAAAATCTTCATGCATTGGATGAAAAACTTGCGCGACTGGAATATCAGCCGTCAAATCGTGTGGGGCATTCGGATTCCGGCGTGGTATCGGTCTACGGTTCCTCCCCTTAGGGTAAGGGGAAGCGAGGAGGGGTTACGAGACGTTCATAACCCACCCCAATCCTCCCACGCCTTTTGGGAGGGAGAAACGGAAATTTATGTAGGCGCCAAACCACCAAAAGGCGAGGGTTGGATCCAAGATCCGGATGTCTTTGATACTTGGTTTTCCTCCGGCCAGTGGCCATTTGCTACTCTTGGCTATCCGCATGGCAAAGATTTCAAAGAATTTTACCCGACCGATGTCATGGGGCCGGCGTACGAAATTCTTTTCTTCTGGGTGGCGCGGATGATTATGCTTGGTCTTTATCGCACCGGAAAAATTCCTTTCAAAACCGTGTTTCTCCACGGTTTAGTACGCGATAAGGACCGACAAAAAATGTCCAAATCTAAAGGAAACGTGATTGACCCTTTGGGAGTTGCGGATTTATATGGCACGGATGCCGTGCGTATGGCGCTCGTTTCTGGAACGGCTCCGGGTAATGATCCGACCATTTCCGAGGAAAAAATAAAAGGCTACCGTAATTTCGCAAACAAAATCTGGAACGCGAGTCGGTTTGTGCTGATGAATCTCGACCCGCTTTTTGTCATTCCGAGCGAAGTCGAGGAATCTCACATGATGAAACACGGCAAGCGCATGGCAGGGCAAGGTGTGAGATCTCTCACTGGCGTTCGAGATGACATTGTGTTGAGCGCAGCCGACAAAAAAATCCTCAAAGAACTAGAGGCCATGGCCAAAAAAGTAACCCGCCATTTGGATAAATTTGAATTTCATCTTGCGGGAGAAACTCTCTACCACTATTTCTGGCATACCTTTGCGGATAAGATTATTGAGCAAATGAAACCGCGGCTACAGGGAGAGACCCCTCCTAACCTCCCCTCCGAGAGGGGAGGAAACGAATCACTTTCTCCCCCTGCCCGAGGGGGAGTTAGAGGGGGTGGGAGCGATCGTCTCACCGCCCAATATATCCTCTACACCTGTCTGACCACCTCCCTCAAGCTCCTCCACCCCTTCATGCCGTTTGTTACGGAGGCGGTGTGGCAACAATTACAGCACAAAAAGAAAACCATGCTTATTACCGAATCTTGGCCGGTATGACCCCGCTTCGCACGTTTCTCACAATCGCTAGAGCATTGGCCAAAAGCCCCATGCATTTTTGGGATGAACAGGACCAAAAGACGTTACTCAAAGAAACCGATGACGCGGCCAAGCGACTGCTCAAAACATTGGAACAAAAAGACCTTAAAGATACACAGGCGTATAAGCATTTAGACGTGCTTGAAAAATCAGTTACGGAAAAAGAAATTGATGAGCTTGCTTTTTCGCAAGCCCTGGCGAATTTAGTGGAAGTATACCGCCAATCCCCGCCCACTGAAAATTTGCAAGAATTGCTGGAAGAAATCAACCCGTATGTCATCAAGGCCAAACAGCGCGTGCTGGAATATCACATTGCGCTGGAGCAGCTTAGGAAAAAAAGCAAAAAAATGAGCGAGGAGGAAAAGCTCAAAAGCGATCGGGAAACCATTAAAAATGTGGGGGTATTCTATGTGCTGGAATACACCTTACAGGTACTTTGGGAATTTGCACACATTCCAGATGAAGATAAGAAAAAACTCCTGACTGAAGGGCTCAAAACCAAAGCGGGGAATTTGCCGGCCTACTTGCCGCTGGAAGACACCTTTCGCAAAGAGCTCTGCTACAAAATGTTTGATGAGGATTTACGGGATAAATTACTCCACGCATTTTACGAATTGGAAGAAGTGTTATATAGTGAGGATCTGAAGGCAATCGGAGGCGCGCTCAAAGCATTCCATCTTGAATTACTCAAGGCCTTTCAATCCAAAGGCATGCAAACCTACAAAGCCGTGGCCTACGCGCCGTTTGGGAATGATGTGAGTGTGGAGGAATTGGTTAAGAAAATTGAGACGGTCAAGGTCTAAAAGGAACGGAAAAATACTATCCCTATATTGCATCCAAAGAGCTTAATCTGCAGATTTTGCCAAAATAAAATACAGCCCCTACTCCCTTGCGGGAGACGCCACCATGAAGGCGACTAGTCAGGGCTGTATCAATTCCACTATCACCATACCATAAGATACAATATCTGTCAAGACAACGGTGGGGATAAGTCATGCATAGCAACAATATGATAACGCAATAACTTAATAACCAAATAACTCATCAATATGCCAACCCCGGGAGACGAGAAAAAACCAAAGCAAGAAAGACCTCAAGGACCAGAGACGCTGGAGGAGGCCGCGGCGCGCGCGGCCGGAGTAGCGCGGGCGGGAAGGGAAAAAGCGGCTGGAGCGGCGCTGGCGGAGGCGGAAAAAGCATGGGATCCAGACAAATTTCTCGCACAATTGACGAGTTATCAAGACAACCCTCAATTACCAGATTACGAAGAGAAGATGGACGCGCTTGGAGATCAATTTCAGGAATTTGGGGAGCAGTACGCAGATCGTTGGCAGGAAATGATAGAGCAGGGATTGGGCGGAACGCCGGAAATGGTTGCTGTACTTCGAGAAAAACTTCGAGGAAAGTTGCTGGTAGATCTTGGAGGCGGATACACGCTTGGAGATGGCCCAAGAGGTATTATGCAGTCAATCATGCAAGATGTGGCGCTGGAGCTTGGAGTTAAGGATTATGTGAATGTTGATCGCCATTTTACCAAACGAAGGGTATCCGCATTTTTTAATCCTACAGATGTGACGAGGAGACTTGGCATTGAACAGCCAAGAGGGATGCATGCGCTTTATGTGCAAGCAGATATGCTCGCTTTCCTTGCGCATATGCAGAGCGAGACTCCAAATTTAACAATCGCGCTAAATGGTATTGATTCATTTGTGATTCCTGATCGGGCGCGCTTTGGCCGCGGTGATTCATATTTTCAAATGCTTGTGAAGGAGATCGCTCGTGTACTACCCAAAGGTGGAGTAGTGCTGACCCAAGGATCTGAAGACGCAACAAAGTATTTTGATGATGCTGTATTTGAAGCAGCGCCAGGATACTCAAAAGAAAAAGGTGCGATGTTTGAAGGGCAGGTGTGGGTAAAAAAATAAATCATCTATGATATAGCGGTGTCGTGATATGCAATTTAAGAGGATGTATTTGATTACCTGGATCCAGCGGGCTGCGATCCATAACTAATAATAACTCACCAATATGCCAACCCCAAAAGGCGAGAAAAAACCAACACCAGAACAGCCCAAAGGGCCAGAAACGCCGGAGGAAGTTGCGGTGCGCGTGGCGGGCGCAGTGCAGGCAGGAAAAGAAAAATCCGCCGCCGCGGCGCTGGCAGGGGCGGAGACCGAAGCACCGACGGCAGAGCGTGCTGAACAAGATCCTGCGGCGCAAGCCCGCGAGATTGCTCAAAAGTATCTTGACACAATTCCGGAGGCGGACAGAAAACTTACTGACCCCAAACAGGTTGAAACTTTATTGTATGTCCTTGAAAGTACTTACACCCCTCCGGGCAGTCAACTATTTGCAAATGTAGATAGGCTCGGGAATATGCCTACACGTGCACGAGAAGCTTTTTTTAAAAAAGATGTTAAAGGGCTGGCGCAAGCATGGCGAGATTATGCTGACGATCCTGTTGGTGTTGCTAAAGAAGCCGATAAATTGAGGCAGATTGGCGCAAGTACTCTTCCGGAGTCGGTGCGCACAGCGCTACTCTCTATCATTTTGAAAGAGGGGGATCATTCCGTGGTTGAGATGGCAAAAGATGCCGCGGCAGCATTGGAGCAGACTGGTGATCTGGGAGCGTTAAAATCATTGAGGGAAAAATATCTCACACCTGAAGTATTCAAGGCGACTTCCTTGCGGCAAGACGTTGCCCGTGAACTTCTTAAGGGGTTGTATCCGGATTTAATGCAACGTGAAGAAGTGGCATTCTTTGAGGAAATGAGTAGTTTGCCTGATGAAAAATCATCTGATAAAAACACCGTCGTGGCCATGGTCGAACGGTATGGGCAATTATTGGGTGATGCACCACTATCGGAGCGGGCTAGTGATGAGTTAGAGGGTGCAATAAATCCGCAGGACGTCATCACTAAGATACAGGACGGTAGTATCCCAGAGCATGCTCTTGGGGCCGTTATTTCTGCGCTTCAAGTAGAAGCACGGTCCAAAATTGCTCAAAAAGCAACCTCGGCGGAGAAGAAGTAACAGGTAATCGCCAACTCTTTACTAATTTGCAGTTGTACTATAAAATAGTTGTATATGCCCCGTAGTAGAAGTTCGACAGCGACTGTTTCACTGCGGTGCATAGCACGAAATACCCTTCAGGGAGGTTATTCCCTGGAATAAACATTAACCCTTAAGTTCCAGTCGAACTTTCACTACGGGGTATGCACACTAACGAAACACTGCGCGGACGACTCCGCACCCCTAAAGAAGTAGAACTTGAAAAAGAATTAAACCTCCCTATCGGAAGCGAGGTAAGTATTAACATTATCTCGACAGCACCTTCTACAAGTGCGGCATTTATCCGTTTTAAGCGCGCCGTAGGGAGCTGGAAAGATATTCCAGAAGATTTTATCAAGCGTGTCTATGCCGATCGCCACTTCAGCACCCGCCGGGAACCCCAGTAGACAATTTCGATTTACTTATAGGTTGTACCGCGCTTGTGTACAATCTTATTTTATTGACCAACAATCGAAAACATTACGAACTTATTGAGGGATTGCATATTGAATCTTTAGAAAATCCTTAAACTTCTCCACCCTTTCATGCCCTTTGTTACGGAGGCGGTGTGGCAGCGAATGCCCCACGCCCAAAAATCCATGCTCATAGTTGAGAAATGGCCAAAAATGTGATACAATATGGAAGTCAACCACGAACTACTACATGCGAATATACACGAAATTTAATATGCAACCGACAAAACAACAACTTGATGAACTACTGACGCGGGGAGTCGCGGAAGTGATTGACCGTGAACATCTTAAGGCGCGCCTGCTTAAAGGCGAGAAGTTGCGCCTCAAGCTTGGTATTGATCCGACTGGGCCGGATTTGCATATTGGGCATGCGGTGGTACTTTGGAAATTACGCGCGTTTCAGGAACTCGGACATCAAGTTATAATTGTGGTCGGCGATTTTACCGCCACGATCGGCGATCCTTCCGGACATGATAAAATGCGCGAACCGCTCACGCCCGCGCAAATCAAAAAAAATCTTACTACCTTTAAAAAACAAGCGCTCATGGTGCTTGACCCGAAACGCACCGAGTTTGCGCCGCAGACCAAATGGTTTGATAAAATGACACCCCAGGACATCATGGGCCTTACCACGCACTTCTCGGCATGGCGCATTCTTGAACGAGATCTTTTTGAAAGGCGGAAAAAAATGGGCGAGGAATTGAGTTTGCTGGAACTATTCTATCCCGTATTTCAGGCCTATGATTCCGTGGCCATCAAGGCCGAGGTAGAATTCGGCGGAACTGATCAGACCTTTAATCTCTTACAAGGCCGGAAGATCCAACCACACTTTGGCCAAAAACCACAAGATATCTTCACGATGCAACTTCTTGAAGGCCTTGACGGTCGCAAAATGAGCAAGACCTACGGCAACACGGTAAACCTACTTGATGCTCCGGAAGAAAAATACGGAAAAATCATGTCGTTGCGGGATGATCTAATGGTAAAATACTTTGCGCTTTGCACACGTCTGCCTTTGGATGAAATAACGCGCATCTTAAAGCAGAATCCCCGCGACGCCAAAATGCGCTTGGCGCGAGAAATTGTGGCGCTATACCATGGAGCGAAAGCCGCGCAGAGGGCAGAGGATCAATTCGTGCGGACGTTTCAGAAGCATGAAATTCCAAGCGAGATAAGCGAGATAAGGATTAAGGATCAAGTATTGAACATTGTTGAACTGTTGGTGAAAGCGAAGCTGGCGGAAAGCAAAGGTGATGCCCGCCGAGTAGTTGAACAAGGCGGGGTGCAGGTGGATGGAAAAGTTGTCAAAGATCCCAACGCCGAAATCAAACTCGGGAAGCAAGGCGTGCTTCTCCAAAAAGGCAAACGGCATTTTGTGCGAGTGTATGGTGCTTAATCAGGCACGAAAAGACATCCTAGCGATTCTCAATAAGGCGGGGGTTGCGGCAACGCCCGCTGATCTTGTCTTTCCGCCAGATCCGCAGATGGGCGATCTGTCGTTGCCGCTTTTTGCGCTGGCCAAGGAGCGGAAAATTGCGCCGGGGGCGCTGGCGCAGGAATTGGCACGGACATTGAAACCGGCCGGACTGGTGGAGCGCCTTGAGGCCGCTGGGCCGTACCTTAATTTTCGGCTGAAGCGGGGGGAAGTGGCTAAAATGATGCTCACCCTCCCCTCAATCCCCTCCCGTCAAGGGAGGGGAAGCAAAACAAAATCCCCCTCCCCTAGTGGGAGGGGTCAGGGGAGGGGGAATCAGCGCATCATGATGGAAATGGTTTCTCCCAACAACAACAAACCTCTCCACCTCGGACACTTGCGCAATGCGTTTTTGGGCGAATCAGTCGCCCGTCTGCTTGAATCGCAAGGCGCAAAAATTATTCGTACCTGTCTTTTTAACGATCGCGGACTGGCGATTGCCAAAGCCATGCTCGCCTACAAACTTTGGGGCCCGCCAAACTTTCCATCAACAAAGGATAAAGTTAAGCGGGTAAACCAAAGTCTGCCAGAAAAGGGAGACCACTATGTGGTGCAGTGGTATGTGTTATTTGAGCAAAGAGCAAAGAGCAAAGAGCAAAGTGATTTACAAAAACAAGCCGAGGAATTGGTGCGCCTTTGGGAAGCCGGCGACAAAGAAACTCTCGCGCTTTGGAAAAAAATGGCTGGCTGGGCGCTGGACGGCATCAATGAAACACTCAAGCGGATTGAAATTAAATTCAACACTATCTATTATGAGAGTGAGCTTTGGAAACAAGGGAAAAAAGTGGTTGAGCAAGGATTAAAAAAGGGTATTTTTAAAAAAGACGAGAGCGGGGCGGTGCTGGTGGAATTTGACTCACCCTCACCCCAACCCTCTCCCATCAAGGGAGAGGGAGTAATCGG
Source organism: Candidatus Uhrbacteria bacterium (assembly GCA_016187515.1). GTDB lineage: Bacteria > Patescibacteriota > Patescibacteriia > GWA2-47-26 > GWA2-47-26 > JACPJN01. Next base: position 205,778 of record JACPJN010000006.1, read on the forward strand.
CAATCCCCCTCCCCTGGTGGGAGGGGTAAGGGGAGGGGGTTTACCCCCAAAAGTTCTTTTGCGCTCCGATGGCACGGCAATCTATGCCACGAGCGACCTAGCGCTTACCCCGGAAAAATTTAGAAAATATAAACTTTCGCATTCAATCTGGTGCGTGGGGCAGGAACAGGATCTTTATTTGAAACAGCTTTTTGCAATTTTTAAACTGCTCAATTACAAATGGTCTGATTCCTGCGAACATTTAACCTACGGGCACGTCGCGCTTCCGGAAGGGCGCATGAAAACGCGGGAGGGAACTGTGGTGGAAGCCGATAATCTTTTGGATGAACTTCACGAACTCGCCCGCAAAGAAACGCAAAAACGGCATAAAGGCCTTGGGCGCGAAAACCTGCATGCCCGAGCTGAAACAATCGCGCAGGCCGCGGTGCGCTATCATCTTTTGCGCGTTGACCCGAAATCCGGAATCCAATTTGACCCGCAACAATCACTCGCCTTTACCGGCGACACCGGGCCGTATCTGCTTTACACGTATGCGAGGATTGCAAGCATACTCCGGAAGGCGGAAACTAGAAATTTGAAATTAGAAACTAGAAAATCTAAATCACCAATCACTAATTTCCAATTTCCAATTTCGCAAAATGAGTGGACACTCATTTTGCTTCTTGCCCGCTTTCCGGAAATCATTACGCAGGCCACCAAAGATCGCGACCCATCCCATCTTGCAAAATATCTCTATAAACTTGCTCAACAATTTTCTGATTTTTACGAAAACTCGCCAATTCTCAAATCCGCCGAACCCATCCGCTCCTTCCGCCTGGCCCTTATTTCCGCCATTCAAAAAACTCTTAAACATGGTCTGCACCTTTTGACCATTGAAACGGTGGAGGAGATGTGACATAACACGAAATAGACACAGATCGTTAACGAATGAATCACAAATTAAAATAAAAAGAAAGGGAGTAACCTTCGGACAAAACCTTAGGCGTGCCCCTTCATCGTGATATCTAAACTATACCATAAGCCCTCCTGCTCTGTCAAGGGGCTCTAAACGCATGCATATTGCCATTGACGCTCGAATGTATGGAACCGCCCAGCGCGGGATTGGACGGTATTTGATGAAGTTGATTGAGGGGTTGGAGGAAATTGAAATTGCTCCCACCCCTCCGAACCTCCCTTCGGGCAGGGGAGGAAATTTGTACACCATTTTTTTACGCCGTGAAAATTTTGACGAATACCAGCCGCGCAATCCCAATTTCAAAAAAGCGCTTTGGAACGCGCCCTGGTACGGCTTGAAAGAGCAAATCAATTTCAAACAACTCACTGCTGTGAACTGTGAACCGATGGCTGTGAACTCAATATACCATTTCCCCCATTGGAATGTCCCCCTTTTATTCCGCCAGCCATTTGTGGTAACTATCCATGACCTGGAACTTTTCTCATCCAATCGCACACGGGAGAATACAACGCGCGGACGACTTATCTACTGGTTGAAATTTCAGGCCTTCAAAATAATTTTCCGCCATGCCGTACTGGCCGCCCGCGGAATCATTGTGCCGAGCAATTATGCGCGCGAGCAGCTTTTAGATCTGTATCCGCAGGCGCGGAAAAAAGTACGGGTGATCTACGAAGCACCCGCTTTAGTCAACAGTTCACAGTCAACAGTTCACAGTAAACCAAAGCAAGCCGTGAACCGTGAACCGCTGACTGATGACTACGTCTTGTACGTTGGCGCCGCCTATCCGCATAAAAATCTTCCCCGCCTATTTGAGGCGTGGAAGATCGTACACGCGCAATTACCTGACTACAAACTTGTACTGGTCGGCCGGGAGGATTGGTTTTGGAAAAAACTAAAAGCACAGTGGGGGCATAACCCCTCCCATCCTCCCCTTACCTTAAGGGGAGGAGACGATCGCGACCCACCTCTTAAGGTAAGAGGGGGGAGGGGGAGTTATGGCCAACAAAACGACATTATCTTTTATGGCGAAACTACGGACGCCGAACTTACCGCCCTTTACCAAAACGCCGCCCTCCTGGTGCAGCCCTCGCTCACGGAAGGATTTTCTCTCCCTCCGCTTGAAGCGCTTGCCCACGGCACGCCGGTCGCGGTTTCCGACATCCCGGTACACCGCGAAATTCTAGGCCAAGCCGCGGCCTATTTTGATCCGAAAAATCCCGCCGCCATTGCTAACGTGATTATTCATACCCTGCGTAACCCGATAATCGCTAAGCTGCCGCGTACCTATTCTTGGCGCGAAAATGCCCAACAAACTCGGGCGCTGTACGAAACCGTCAAGATTGTGTAAGATAATCACATGCCCCGCAAAAAGGACGCGCAAAAACCCATCCCGTTATCAATCAATCCGCAGCAAGGCGAATCCTCGCCCCATTTGTTGAATTTGCGCTCCGCTTCCGCGGAGCAGCCGGTCTCCCATCCGAAAGCCGCCAATCGAACCCTGGAGGAAACCCTGGCCGATTTTGATGATCGCTTGAAAGATGTGCCGGACTTGCTGAAAACCCGCGTTAAAAGCGCCTCGTCATCTTGGCAGCAATCCGTAGACGCCTTATTGGAACGCGCTTCATCCTGGTCAAAAATAGCCCAGACCCGAATTGGTGAACAGGCCTCCTTGACCCGCAAGAAAATACGCAAAAAAGTCGCGGCCCCGCTGCTGCCCGGCCTCACGACCGGGGTTTCCCAGTTTATCTTTATTTTTGCCATGGTCGCGCTGATCACCATTCCGCTCCAGGCCCTGCTGTTATACCGCGCCATCCAAAAAACCCAGTCCTCCCTGACCCAAAACCTAACCAACATCCGAAGCGAGGGTCTGGCCCTCCAAAACGCCCTGGAGAATAAACATTTTCAAGAACTGCCCCGCTCGCTTGCCGCAATTCTGGACAACCTGCGTAAGATGCGCAAAACCGCGGATCAACTCGGCCCCCTGCGCCTGCTGCTCCCGCCTCGGCTGCAGACCGACTACGCGCTGCTGCGCCTTAGCGAACTGACCCTGGCCTCGGTAACCCCCATCGCCGCCCAAACCCAAGACCTGGCTGACGGCCGGATTAGTTCCCCGACCCTCATTAATAATATCCATCAAGAATTGGAAACGCTGCGGAAGAATCTTCGGCAAAAACGCGCTCCCGCGGCGCTAACCGGACTGACGGGATTAGTGGAAGCGGGACTGGCGCGGGCCGCTGATCTTTCCGCCGTCGTCTCCTATTTGGCCGGGTCACCGGAACCGCGGCGCCTGCTGCTGATTTTTCAAAACCCCCGCGAGCTGCGGGCCACCGGAGGATTTGCCGGTTCTTTCGCTTTGCTTACCGTGCGCGGCGGGATGATCGAGTCAATTGCGGCGCCGGAAGGCGGAACTTATGCCATTTCCGGCCAGCTCCCCTTACAACTCATCAGCCCCCAACCCCTGCACCTGATTAATCCGCGCTTCGAATTTCAAGATGCCAACTGGTGGCCCCATTTCCCTACCTCGGCGGCCAAAATCGCGGACCTGTTTCAGGCCTCCGGCGGCCCCACCGTTGACGCGGTTATCGCGATTACCGCGACCGTTGGCGAAGAACTTTTGCGTCTGCACGGCCCCCTTAAAGGCGCCGAGGGAAACCTGGACGCGGAACATTTTATTGATACGCTTCAGGAGGTCATTGCGAAAGATCGAGTCCTGGACCCCCGGGCCCCTAAAAAAGTTATTACCAAACTGCTCCCCGCGATGGTGGAAGTTGTTAAAAACAATCTTGCCAAACGTCCTTCTGAACTGGCTTCTACGACGCTAAAACTGCTGGCGAAAAAAGATATCCAGCTCTGGGCCCGTGATGAAGAAATCCAAGCCGCGGTACGCCGGCTCGGCTGGACCGGAGAGTTGCATGCCGCCCCGGGAGATTATCTGGCTGTGATTACTTCCAACGTCGGGGGGGGGAAAACCGATAACGTGGTCAAAGAGGAAATTGAACAGGAGGCCACGATCTTATCCAGCGGCGTGATCCGGAAAAATTTGCGAATCAAACGCGTCCATCAAGGTGAGCGGGGCAGCGCGAAAACCGGTTTTCGGAACGTCGCGTACTTGCGCGTGTATGTTCCCGCGTTCTCGCGGCTGATCAAAGCCGAGGGTAATCGCCCGCCGCCGGCTTTCGCGTTTGAGACCCCGGCCAATACCCTGACCCCGGATCCGGATATCCGCGCCGCCGAATCAGCGATCTTTAAGGATCCCCAAAGCGGCGTGGAGATCTGGGACGAGCAGGGAAAAACTGTTTTCGGGCTTTGGCTCACGGTTGACCCAGGGGAAACCGCGCAAGCCACGCTCAATTTTGAGGTTCCGCTTCATAAAAATAATCAGACCATCCCCCCCTTTGCGAAGGGGGGGGCCATCCCTTACGCGCTGTTGATCGAACCGCAAGCCGGCAAAACTCCGCTCTTCAAAAGCGCCATCCAACTCGAGGAGACACTCCGCCCCCTCACGGTTACGGGTCCGGGCGCCTGGAGCGCGGCCGGTTGGACCTTTGAAGGCCCGCTGGACAAGAATATCCTGGTTGGCAGCATCCTCCAAACTTTATGAAGTACCGACCCTATTTTTCCGGACGCGTACTCGACAAAGAGCTGCGTACTTTATTTGAAGAAAAGGGTAAACTTCCGGATATGTCCCATCTTGAACGTAAGCGCCATCGGCGCGTCATCCGCCTCCTGACGGGATTGGTCATTTTTTTTGCGCTGCTGACGGGCGCCTCTTGGGCCGGATTTTTCCTGTTCGGACCGCGCGGAAGCGGCGGAGAAGCCGCGCTCGAATTTAAGGGTCCGGAGGCGGTGGTCGCCGGAGTTCCGGTTGATCTTAAAGTCCATTACAAAAATCTGGACCGCGACCCGCTGGCTTTTGCCAATCTGGCCCTGCGGACTCCGGAACAGCTGTTTATCGAGCGTACCGAACCCGCGCCGACTAAAGATCGGCTGCGCTGGGAATTTGGAACGCTAAATCCGCGCTATTCCGGAGCAATAAACCTGCGGGTTATCCCCTATGGAATTCAGGAAGAGCGCGTTGAGCTTACCGGCGTACTTTCTTACAAACCCGCCAACTTTAACGCGGAATTTCAAACTTCCGCCGCGCATATCTTCACGATCCGAGCCATCCCGCTTAATATCGCCTTGGATGGGCCAACCGCGGCCTCCCCGGGACAGCCGGCAAAATTTGAAATTAAAGTCCGCAACCATACTGATGAAACGCTTACGGGACTGCGCGCGACGCTCTTATCTCCGGCCGCGTTTCTAATCGCCCCGTCAAAAGAAGAATCCGGGGCCGGTACTTTGGAGCTCGGCGCTCTTGAAGCGGGCCAGGAAAAAGAGTTTTCTTTTGAGGGAACTTTCCTGAATAACGCGCAAGGGCCCCAGGAATTTACCTTACGGTTGGAAATCAAACGCCAAGACGCGCTTTTCCCGGTTGGCGAGCTTAAACATACGGTTGAACTAGCCGCTTTACCGTTACAGCTGGAAACGCTGATCAATGAGACGCCGGATCTGGGGTGGATCCGCCTTAATCAGCCCATGCACCTGCGCGTAACTTTGAAAAACTCGGACAAAGATCCGCTAAAAGAAGGCCGGATCAAGGTGGCCGTCTCCGGGGACGTTATCGAATGGAAGCAGGCCCAAGCCGAAGACGGCAGTATCAGCCAGGACTCCCAAACCATTACCTTCCCTCCGGCCGGATCGCTCAACTTCTTACCCGGCGAGGTCTATGAATTTAAAGCCCTGCTCCCGTTAAAACCGCAATCGACCCGCACGGCTTCGCCTTTTATCGAGATCGCGACCGACTTAAACTACGGATCAACGGTAATAAAGACCCCGGCGAAAAAAATTACTGTGGCTTCCGACCTGGCCATCTTGGGCGAAGCCCGCTACTTTAGCGGAGACGGAAAACCCGCCGGTTCCGGACCGCTGCCGCCAAAAGTCGGCGAGGAAACCCGGTATGAACTTCGGTTCCGGCTGAAAAATACCTTCCACGATCTTGATCGTTTGGCAGTTTCCGCGCGACTCCCGGAGGGAGCGCGCTTCATCGCCCCGGCCGCCGTACAGTCCGGACGGCTGCGCTTTGAAGAATCCTCTCGCGAGATCCGTTGGGAAATTCCCCGCCTGCCGGTGACCACCCCGGAACTTACCGCCGGATTTAGCGTGGGGGTTACTCCAACCGAGCAAGATCGCGGTAGGATAATTCCGCTTTTGGGAGTAATCCGCGCCGAGGCGCTCGACAGCATTTCCCAAGTTAATTTTTCCGCCGACGCTCCGCCGGTTTCCTCGCTCCTTGAGGCCGACCCTTTTGGAAGTGGCAAAGGCGTGGTACAATGATCGTCCGGAATCAGGAAGTATGAATCAGAAAGTATGGGTTGAGTTGGTTGAAATGACGATCAAAGGCCCTAATTCGTAATTCATCATTCATAATTCGTTCAAACAAAAGCTATGCCGACGCCAAAGACAAAACGAACTTCTAAAAAACCGTCATCAACAACCGCGGCGGCCGTTACCGCGTCAAGCGCGCTCTGGCACTATGAGCACCAGCCGGAAACCTACCAGCCGGAAGCCGGCGATCCTGCCGACAACCGCGCTCAAAGCGTCCCCATCAGCCCGACTGTAAATCACCAAACCCCGGATCGCTTATCAAAATCCTCAATCTGGCTTAAACTGCAGGCCCTGGCGATCTTCCTTTTTCCTTTCCTGGTCTGGCCCGGGAGCAGCTCGCCTTTGGAATTTTCCAAACAAACCTACCTGGCCATCCTGGTGGGGTTTACCCTGCTTGCGGTCCTAATTGACTCTTGGAAAAAACAATCCTTTAGCATCCTGGTCCGCCATCCGTTTTTATTTACCGGATTTACGGTTCTGGTCCTGGCCGCGGTCAGCGCGTCCCGTTCCGGACTGGCCGCGCTGGGAGTATGGGGATACGGCGGGACCGAATCGCTCTCGCTTATTTCTCTCGGACTGCTCGGACTTTGGACCCTGCTTATCTTTCATACCGCGCGCCGGTCAAAACGGCTGATCGTAAACGCGCTGATCGCTTCCGGCAGTATCTTGAGTTTAGTTACGCTGCTTGCTCTGCTGGGTCTGAATCTCTACCGCTTCATGCCCACATCCGGATTTAATCCGGCCGGAACCACTACCGCGGCTCTGTTAGTCGGCCTTGGCGCGCTGATTTTAGCCCTGGGTCTATGGCTAAACCGCCAATCGAAAAAATCCGCCATTATCTACGCGCTGGCGATAGTTCCGCCGCTGATCTTGCTTTTGGGCAGCGGATTCCGCGCGCCGCTTATCGCCGCCGCCTCCGGCTTGCTGGTGCTACTGATCATCCAGGCGCGCGCGGGAGTCAAATCCCCGGCCCGGCTCACGGTCCTGCTTCTTGGCCTGATTATCGCCGTGGTTCTGGCGATTTGGCCATTGACTGCTTTCCTGCCCACCCCCTTGGAAATCGGGCCATCTCACCCTGAAACTTTGTCCATCGCCAAACAAGCACTTGCTGTCCATCCCATACTGGGATCCGGGCCCGCCAGCTTTTCCGCGAATTACTTGCAGTTCCGCTCGTTACCGATTCTTCAAACCCCTTTCTGGAATGTCTCCTTTGATTGGGGTTCTTCGGCAATCTTGACGGCGCTTACCAACCTGGGCCTCCTGGGCGGCGGACTGCTCGTCATCTCCCTCCTTGCAGTGCTGATTTGGCACGGAGCCAAATTCTTCCTTGATAAATCCGGAGCCAGACCCGCGGATTATTCCGGAGCGCTGCTGGCCTCCGGAGCGGCCCTGCTTACGGCCTTCGCGCTTTCGCCAATGTTATTTGCTCCGCAATTCTTCTTGGCCACGATCTTGGGGCTCATGCTTTCAATTTCCGCGCGTCCATTCAGCATCGCTCCCCCAAAGGCCGCCGCTTCAATTATAATGCCCGCCGTGGGAGCAATTGCCATCTTACTTATCGTTGGACTTTTTATCGGCCAGGGTCGGCGGGTTTTCGCCGAGGCGTTGGCGGTCCAGGGCGTGCGCCTCGCCCAAGAAAACCCGGCCGAAGCCCAGCTGAAAATTGCTCGCGCGCTTCGCCTGGACCGGCGGAATGATTCTTATCTGCGGATGCTTACTGAACTGCAAAGGAGTATTCTAAACCAAAAATTAAACGCGGCCTCTGCCAGTCCGGACCAGCAAAACCTCGTTTCCGAAATTCGCGCGATCGCCGACGGAGCGCTGCAGACCGCTGAAGCCGGAACCGAGTTGGCTCCGCGCAATGTCTTAAACTGGGCAACGCTTGGCAACGTTTATCTGGAGATCAGTCCGATTACCAGCGGGGCCTCCGCGGCCGCCGCAGCGGCCTTTGCCAAAGCGCTGGAGCTCTCCCCCGCTGATCCGTCACTGCTCGTCAATCTGGGTATCGCGCGCGCGCTGGAGGCGCGCGCCGCGCCGGATTCGGAAAAACAAAAAAACGAGGAAGAGGCGACCAAGTCGCTACTTCGGGCCGCGGAGATCCGTCCGAACTTCCCGTTCGCGCATCTTGAACTGGCGCGGCTTTACGCGTCTTTGAATAAGACCGACGAAGCGATCACGGCCTATCGTAACGCGGAGACCCTCGTCCCCCAAGACGCCGCGCTGCGCTATGAAGTCGGGTTATTCTTGCTGCAAAAAGATCGCCAAGACGAGGCGCGCGCGCAACTGGAGGCCGCTATCGCGATTTCCGCCAATTTCTCCAACGCCCGCTGGTTTCTGGCGCAAATTCTGGAAGAGGAAGAAGATCTAAGCGGCGCGCTGGAACAAATCCGAAAAGTCCTTGAACTCAATCCGGAAAACGAACAAGCCAAAGACCGGCTAGTAAAACTCCAGGAGAAGATAAAATAAGATATTGGGAATTGAGGATTAGGAAACGGCTCACCCGGCCGGGTGAGCCGTTTTTCAGTTTTGGCGGCAAATTCTTTGAAAATAAGGAAGAGGGCCTCACACGTAAGTATGAAAGCCCTCAATGGACGAACCCTGGGACTCATCGTCGGATTGCAATGAGCGATGCGCCGATGATAGCGAGTACCACGCCCAGAAACGACCAACCGTCGGTCTTCACAGAATTGAAATAGTTGGGTGCCCACCGCGACAGCAAGGCAGCGACGAGGAACACTCCAACGCTTGCTACATTGGCAATCGCGACTGGCAAACCGGGATTCGGAGCACCGGCTACCGCACGGAATAGCAGAATGTTAGCGATTGCTCCGATGGTGAGACCGATCAGCAGTATTGCCAGCACAAGTTTCCCGGAGGGCACGATTGTGCTCAACGACGAACCCCCGAAAAGCACGGACGTGATAGCAATTCCTAAGAAATACCAAATCAGAAACACATCTGGTTTAATCTGATAGTTCCGGTCGAAAAATCCGATGGCGAGCCACGCGGGTACGAGACACAACATGGCAACCACAGATTGTCCAAGCCAATTTCCGCTCATTATGGTAGCCCTCCTTTCAAGGTACAGTTTGATTCCACTTGGGCACGGTACCCAAGTTTACTCACAATGTAGCATAACTCATCCAATACGTCAATGAGCGGCGCATTGCCGCTCATTGAAAGAAATCAATATAAAAAAATTTCTTTTCCTAAAGTATGGTTCAAGCCGATATTTTTCGCCAGGTTCTTTGGTAGTTTTTATCGGTGCGGCTCCACCGCCTTCCCAAATTTTCGCGGGGGGGATTTTTTCGGAAAAATGCGTTCGGACTAATTCAAGAATACTGCTCCCAGTAGGAATCGAACCTACATCCTAGGATCCGGAATCCTACTTTATGCCTTGATGCTCTTATACTCATTTTAGGTGCGATCGCAAATAAATGAGTATGGCATAAACCAAGGAAAAGGAATTGGGGTGTAAGAATTCCAAAGGAGAACGCCATGATTTTAGAAAAAACGAGAGCCCCGAGCGGAAATGAATTCCACAAGGGGCTCGTGATGGGAACCGCGCTCCTGTCACATGAACAGGTGAACGATCCATCCGAAAAAAAGAGCGAGCGACGGCTTCACAACGGACATCGCGGTTCCTTCCGCGATTTTCTCGCCGAAGCTCTTTTCTTCTTTCTTGCAGTCGTGCATATGGTAGGTGAGGTATCTCACCACCATGGCGATGCCGATTGCCGGAACGATGTGCAGCGCGGACGCGCCGAAGGTCGGAACCACGAACCAACCCCACAGCACGCTCAAGGCGTAGCCGTTGAAGATGGAGCTGAAGAACATCAGGACCCCGATCCCGACGATACTGCCGAGAACAGCCTTTGCAGTCATGTTTACCTCCTCAAGGTACTGAATTACCACGATTCCCTCGTGGCGAGGCGTACCGGATTCCATGGCTCTTGCCAGTATTCCGATGCCGTTAAGCATAGCATATTACGGGTTGTATGTCAAGCCCAAAACAAAAACCAGCATTTCTGCTGTTTTATGACCTAAATCTTATGAATTCAATACCGCACCATTCCATTGCTCCCAGTAGGAATCTCCGCCCGAGGCGCCCGCCCGCCTTGGGAGGGGATGCGCCTTTGGCGCAGAACCGCCCAGGATCCGCCCCGCGCTTTTTCTTTGCGCCCACGAGGAATTGAACCTCGATCACAGGTTCCGGAAACCTGTACTTTATCCATTAAGCTATGGGCGCACAGGAAAGGTGCGGGGTATCCATTGTCCGCCGGAGGCGGATCAGCCTTTGGCTGAAACTATAGGAGCATGCCGATGACAACTAAAAAATGTTTCTTCCAAGCCGATATACCATATACCAAAACTGGCTCAAGGGCAAGTCAAAAGTGCCGGGGTAGTTCACGACCTTGCCGCCGAATCCCATTTTGAACCGCGTCATGCCAGACCAATCGCGCACACCCTCACCCCCGCCCTCTCCCATCGAGGGAGAGGGAGAGTGAATGCCCCAGAAATCGTAAAACTTGTACCCTTCTTTTTTCACCTCCTGCATAATTTGCCAATGCAAAGCATACGGTCCCATCAATGCGCGATGTGCGTAGGAGGAGGCGCCGTGCAAATACGTGGCCGTGTCGCCAAAATATCCTACCATCGCCGCGGCAAGAGGAGTGGAGTCGGAGTAGGCGATGTGGAGGCGCATATGCATGCGATTGGATATTGGAGATTGGATATTGGATATTTGTTCCGAATCTCGAATCTCTAATCTCGAATCTCCCAGTATCTCCAGTATCTTCTCATAATACCCCCGCTCATGCGTCCGAAACTTATCGCGCTTCGCGGTTTCTTCAAGCAGCTTCCAAAATTTTTCAAAGTCATCTCGAATCTCTAATCTCGAATCTCTAATCTCGACGCCTCGCCGCAAGGCGAGACGTATGTTGTATCGCGTCTTTTCATGCATCGCAGCAAGCAGTTCTTCTTCGGATTGCGCAAGATCAATGAGCAGCGTCTGCATGGGACTTACCGACTTTGTAGGACGGAGGACGGAGGACGGAGGACGGAGTTTTTGCAGTGGTTCCATACGCACAAATATCGCTCCATGTTTTTTTGCTTTTTCTATAATTCCATCGATTAGCGTCCCGCGCGGAATAAACCAATACTTCTTACCAAACGGCAGCGGCAGCTCAATCACTTGCGCCGCACTGTGAACTGCTGACTGTGAACTATTGACTAATCTGTACACTTGCCGTCCTACAGATTCCTGAAACTCCCCCCACTCCCACGACTGCAAAAAAATTCCCGCTTGGCTTGGCCTGGAAAGTAGGGATCCGTTCCAAATTTTTGGATCATTGGCCTCAACTAACATATAATCACATATTTTCCAACAGTTCAAAATATCTATCCCTACTCATCCTTGCAGTCCGCAAACAGTTCTTAATAATGAAAACAGGGATCTCGTCATAGGTCGGGATTACCACCGGCCTTAAGATCCCTAGTTTGGTAAGCACAATATGGCTTCCTTCTTGGCGCACTATGGTAAATCCATCCTGCTCAAAAACACGCACAAGTTTTTTGTAATGCAATGCAACAATCTTCGGCACACTGCTTGCAGATTATGAAACCGCAACACTCATCTTCTCAATCGCAAGTATCTCCGGAGCTCGCCATCCTTCCACACTGCGCACATAGCCGGACTCCTCAAGAATATCGCGGAGCGTTCCCATGCGTTCAGCTTCATCAACAAAAAGTCCCATCGCTTCGCGCAGATTCTTACGTGCCTCATCAATGGTATTTCCCATGCTTGAAACGTCTAATTCCGGCGCCCAAGCCACAAAATGTCCGCCATCCCTCCATATTTCAGTGGTGAAATTAATTGCCGCATTCATATTATCGTATTTTACCATCACCTTTTCCAAATGTCAAACTAGCGTTTCCCCAAGATCTTGAGCGCGGCTTTGATTTTGTCCTCTGTACTTTCCGCCTCACCCACAGATTGCAACGCTTCGCTGGCCTCGCGCTGAGAATATCCTAAGCGACGAAGTGCGTCAATGGCTTCTTCGGTGAACTGTGAACTGATGTCTGATGTCTCAATCGTTCCTTTGAGCTCCAGCACGATTTTTTGCGCGGTTTTCTTGCCAACTCCGGATACGGTGGAGAGCAATCCCGCGTCTCCCCGTGAGATAGCGTCCCGCACTCGCTCCGCCCCGAGCGACAGTACATGCAAACCCATCCGCGGACCAACGCCCGAGACCCGCATTAAATCATCAAACAGCGCGTGCTCTTGCCGCGTTAAAAATCCAAACAACTCGCGCTTGTCATCGCGAATATATTCATGTGTGTAAAGCTCAACTTCTTGTCCGACCTTCAACCGCTCCGCCGCGGGAGCCGGCATAAACACTTCATAACCCACATTATCAATCACGACGACAGCTCCGTCTTTTTGCAAAAATTTCACTTGGCCCTTGAGATAAGAGATCATAAAGCGGTCACCTACAAATTAGATTGTATCATACCTTTCTCATTCCCACCCATATTTTATTGTTGTTTTCAAGGGGGATTTCGTATGACCAGGACATCTCTTGCGGCGCGTTTACAAGTTTCACCGCGCGGGCCAGGACTGCTTTGCGCAGTTGTTTTTGATATTCTTTGACAACACCCCTCACCCCGCCCTCACCCGGCCTTTCGGCCACCCTCTCCCGCGGGGAGAGGGGAGGGTGAGGGTTCATGATTGCAATCAGTATGTCCACCTTGTCGGACGGCGTCAGTCCTGCGGCTTTGCGCGCGTCGTTGATCAGGCGCGTAAGTTCGCGAGCGAGGCCTTCTTTTTTAAGTTCCGGGGTGAGTTCGGTATTGAGTGAGACGGTGAGATTGCCGTCGGTTTTAGTGATCCAGCCGCCCCCTCCCCTCGCCCCTCCCACCAAGGGAGGGGAATTTCCAATCGTTTCCTCCCCCGCGACAGTCTCCCTCTCCCCCTGTGGGAGAGGGTTGGGGTGAGGGGTGGAGGATTTAGGAGGGGGGACAATCGTCACCTCCCTCACATTCACCTCCTCCGCAATTAATTGTAGCAAAACATCGCGATTCGCACTTTCTAATTTCCAATTTCCAATTTCCAATTTCCCCAATGGTTGTCTCACCTTCAACTTCGCTTCCGCCCGCGCCGCGTGCGCCAGCTCCACCACCTTACGCGCCGCGCTCATCTCTTCAAGCAGCGCCGTATCAATTTTTGCTTTCTTGAGTTTTGGCCAGTCGGATAAGTGAACGGATATTGGATGATTGGATGATTGGATGATTGGTGATTCATTGTCTTTTCGAATCTCTAATCTCGAATCTCTAATCTCCCGATACACATGCTCCGCCAAAAACGGCATAAATGGGGCAAGCACTTGCGACAGAGTATGTAGAACGTAGCGGGTAGTGAGTAAGGCGACGCGCTTCTCGCTTTTCTTTCCCTTAAAACGATCACGACTGCGGCGAAGATACCATTGGGAGAGATCAGCGATAAAATCCTGTATGGGCCGGCTGGCCTCGGATAATTTATATGCCTCCATATTCTCGGTCACCTCCTGAATCAGTTGATGCAACCGTGCGGCAATCCATTTGTCCAATATATGTTTAGAATTTGGAATTTTGAGTTTGGAGTTTGTTTGGGATTTGGGATTTGGAATTTGGAATTTTTCGTCTTGTGGTGCGTACAATTTATAAAACTCCACCACATTCAAAAGCATGCTGACTACTTTATTATACATCTCGCGCACGCCTGCCTCCGAGAAATTTAAATTCTCCGCGTGCATGACCGGAGAAGTCGCAAAGTAATAACGCAAGGCATCCGCGCCATACTTATTTATTACCGCCTCCGGTTCCGGATAATTTTTAAGGCGCTTGGCCATTTTTTTGCCATCTTCCGCCAGCACAATGCCATTGACAATCACGTTTTGAAACGCCGGCACGACTTTGCCAATCGGGATAGCTGGCGTTTTGCCGCGGGTAAGCGCCACGGCTAGCACATGAAGCGTATAAAACCAGCCGCGGGTTTGATCCTGTCCTTCAGCAATAAACTCCGCTGGAAACGCCGCCTCAAACCGATCCTTATTTTCAAACGGATAGTGCATTTGCCCGTAGGGCATGCTTCCGGACTCAAACCAGCAATCTAATACTTCCGGAATGCGCTTCATTGTTCCTCCGCACTGCTTACAAGGAAAAGTTAATTCATCAACAATATGTTTATGCAAATCACCCACTGATTTCTCCACCAATTTTTCCAACTCTGCCACAGAACCGACAACGATAATGTTTTGACATTTGGAATTTGAATTTTGTTTGTCATTTGTAATTTGTAATTTGTAATTTCCGGTTTGGCATCGCCAAACCGGCAGCGGCGTTCCCCAAAAACGATTGCGTGAAATCGCCCAGTCGCGCGCGCCTTCAAGCCATTTGCCAAAACGCCCTTCCTTAATATACTCCGGCACCCAATTCGTCTTTTTATTGGCTGAAAGCAAAAGCTTTTTTAATTCGGTCACGCGCACAAACCAGCTGGAGGTTGCGTAATTCAAAAGCGGGGTATCACAGCGCCAGCAATGCGGATAGCTATGCGTGATTGGCTCTGCGCGAAACAATTTGCCGCTTCCGCGCAGCCATTCTACAATTTTTTCATCTGTGGCGCCGGGATTGTCTTTGGGCTTAACTTCCCAACCCTTGAAATCCGCGACCTCCTCCTTAAAGCGGCCGTCCATACCCACATGCTGAACCAGCGGAATTTTTTGCTTTTGTCCAACCTGATAATCATTCTCGCCAAAAGCCGGCGCAATATGCACAACACCCGTACCATCTTCGGTCGTAACAAAATCTCCGGCCACCACCCGAAACGCGCGCTCGGTATCTTTATAGTATGGAAATAATGCTTCGTATTTTAGCCCAACCAAGTCCTTGCCTTTAAGCTCTTTTACCACCTCGTATCCTCCACCAAGCATGGAAAGTCGCGCTTTGGCCAGAATGTAGTATTCGTCACCATTCGTAACCCCCCTATCCCCCCTTACCCTAAGGGGGGAATTTTCTGCGGCTCCCTCCCTTAAAGTAAGGGAGGGCTGGGGTGGGTTATGAATCTTCACCACCACATAATCAACATCCGGATTTACCGCCAGAAGGACATTCCCCGGCAATGTCCATGGGGTTGTCGTCCAAGCCAGAAGATAAGTTGGTAAGTTGTAAGTTGTAAGTTGTAACTTACTACTTACTTGCTTACTACTTACAACTCGGAATTTCACGGTCACCGCCTTCTCTTTTACATCTTTATAGCCCATCGTTACTTCAAAATTTGAAAGCGGAGTTCCACAACGCGGACAAATATGCATGGCCTTGTATCCTTCATAAATCAACCCTTGTTTCCAAAGTTCCTTAAACACCCACCACACGCTTTCCATGTACGAAAGATCCATGGTTTTGTAGTCGCGCTCCATATCCACCCAGCGTCCAATGCGGCGGATTGTCTTTTTCCACTCTTCCACATAAGTCAGCACGGCCGCGCGGCAGGCCTCGTTGAATTTGGTTACCCCACAGACCTCAATCGCCTGGCGACTTGATAAATTTAAGTTCTTTTCCACGATATTTTCAACCGGAAGCCCATGGCAGTCCCAGCCCCATTTGCGCTCCACGCGATACCCGCGCATTGTCCAAAACCGCGGCACAATATCTTTCATCAGCGAAGCGACAATATGCCCGTAGTGCGGAAGGCCGGTGGCAAACGGCGGGCCGTCGTAAAACACAAAATCGCCGCGGGGCGCGGGTTTTTCCAGTGATTTCTCAAACACGTGGTGCTCGTCCCAGTATTTGAGTATTTCCTCTTCAATTTCGGGAAATTTTGGTTGAGCCATAACGAGAAACAGTGTATCGCATTTATCTGCTTTTTGCAATCGCTCGGTCGTGGTATACTGTGGAGATATGAAACCAACCATTTACCTCGGCGGGGATCATGCCGCGTTTGAGCTGAAGGAAAAAATCACGGCGTATTTGAAAACGCGCGGCTATATAGTGCGCGATTTCGGGCCGCACACGTATGATCCGGATGATGATTACCCGGATTTTGTGATTCCAATGGCCAAAGCAGTTGGGCGCGCAGGACCCCTCCTTAATCCTCCCCTTAAAAAGGGGAGGAAAAAAGTTGAGGTACGCGGCATGGCGCTTGGCGGATCCGGTATCGGCGAATGCATCGCGGCCAACAAAGTAAAAGGGGTACGCGCGGTGCGCGCGTGGGATAAAGTCAGCGCAAAGATGAGTAGATGGCACAATGATACCAATGTGCTTTGTCTTGGCGGCGGGAAAACCATGGACAAAACGCAAAACGTCGGCCTCACCTTTGCCCAAGCCAAACCAATTATCGACACTTGGCTGACCACTCCCTTCTCCAACGCCCCGCGACATGTACGGAGATTGAAAAAAATCTCAAGGATTGATAAATAACTCATCATCACGATATGGAAAATAAAAAACCTACAAATGTGTACGATGAAGAATATGATAAGATAATAAGAAATTTTTACGCAAAACGGGAAGCAATGTTCCGGGAACTTATCTCGATCATACATGGCAAACAAATGCTCACCGACACTGAAGTCCAGCACATCATCACCATGGAACCCTTCCCGCAGTTAAGCGTATAAAATTTTACTCTCGCAATAAAACCCGCCCGTTGAAGGCGATTTTTGTTTTTAAAATAATAAGCGCCCGGATGACCGTGAAGTCAGAGCCGGGACGCGGAAAGTAACGCGAGGGATTGTTGCGGCATTGGTACTCCCCCTAGAGAGAATTGGCACCGCATTTCCTTTGTACATGCCAAACGACGAATCGGTCATTGACCCCCGGTTTTGACCCGGACAGTTGTGCGTCTATTCTGCACCACCTTATACAGCGCCGCAAGGCAGGGTACCGACCTATGGCCTCTTCATCCGATAGTGGTGTCGCGGACGGAAAGCGATCGCGCACGCATCCCTCGACTCTGGGTCCAAACAACAGCATCTCGCGGCAATTGCTACTGCTACAATACGCTGAAGCGTGACTGATACAATACGCGGGGAGACACTCCTCCTGCCAAAGTTTTCGAAGCAGCTTTTTCCAGAGTCTTTCCCAAAGGCGCATGGGTCCTCCTGTTTATGGTAGCCCCTTGTTCATTATTTTGCCAAGTTTTCGACAATTTGTCAAGGGCGGGGTACAATGGAAGCATTCGTGAGTTATTCGTCTCTTATTTGTGAGTTATTTGTGTTTTATGAAAGAAATAATCCCCACCATTCTTGTGCAAGATCGTTTGGAGTTTGAACGGCGGCTTGGTATAATGGAGGGGAAGATTCCGGTTGCGCAGATGGATATTATGGATGGGAAGTTCGTTAAAAACACCACCTTTTCCGACCCGAAAATCGCCGCGCGCTACCAAGTGGACTATGAGTTGGATTTGATGGTGGCCGATCCTGGGCCGGTGCTGGAGAAGTGGCACGACACCCTCCCCCCCGCCCGTGGCGAGGCTCGCCTTTGGCGGCAGCCCCCTCCCATTAAGGGAGGGGGAAAAGTGGTACGAGCGTTTGTGCATGCCGAGATAAAAAAACCTCTGGCGTCGCTTCTTGAAAAAATAAAATCGTACGGCTGGGAAGCCGGGATTGCGCTCAATCCGGATACAGGGTGGGAAGTGGTGGAGCCGTATATCGCTCGTAACCCCTCCCGACCTCCCCTTACCCTAAGGGGAGGAGAAACTGTGGACTCCATACTTTTTATGACGGTCTATCCCGGGCAAAACGGCGCGGCGTTTCAGCCGAAAGTAATTCCGAAGATTACGCAGTTTCATAAAGCGTATCCAAAGATAATAATTGAGGTGGACGGCGGAGTAAACGAGAAGACCTTACCCCGCCTACTCACGGCCGGCGTTACTCGTTTTGCGGTTGGCAGTGCGATATGGTCCGCGCCGGATCCCGTTGGAGAATATAAAAAACTTTTTCAATTAACAAATAACTCACTAATATAAACGAATGACCCACCTATAGGAATTCGTGAGCCATACGTCTTCTTATTCGTGAACCATTCGTCAATTCAATATGAAGAAATTATTTTGGATCCTCATTGGTCTCGTGATTGCGCTGACGGTGGTAATTCTGGTGCTTGCCTTGGTCGCGGCGCTTCGCGCTTAAACACAAATAGCTCACGAATAGAAACGAATAGCTCACGGATATATTCGTGCGCCATTCGTAATTTGTGAGTTATTTGTAACCAATTCGTGAGCTATTCGTGCATATGCATATTCATGACGATAAGATCAAGGAGTTAGAAGAGAAAGCTCTCCAGGTGCGCGAGCTTATCATTGATATGCTTGTCGCGGCGGGCTCCGGCCATTCGGCCGGCCCCTTGGACATGGCCGACATTTTTGTCGCGCTATATTTTCATATTCTGCACCATGATCCGAAAAACCCGGACTGGCCCGAACGCGACCGGCTGATTTTATCCTGCGGCCATATTTGTCCGGTGCGTTATGCAACTATGGCGCTCGCGGGATATTTTCCAATTGAAGAATTAAAGACGCTGCGCAAGTTCGGCACGCGCCTGCAAGGGCACCCGGAACGCCTGCGTCTTCCCGGATCCGAGACCACTTCCGGCCCGCTTGGCGCCGGACTGGCACAATCCTGCGGCCTGGCCTACGCCGCGCGTATGGACGGCAAGACCTGGCGTACTTATTGCATTACCTCGGACGGCGAGCATGAAGCCGGATTGCATTGGGAAGCCGTGCTGTGGGCCGGAAAATATAAACTTTCTAATTTGACGTGCATTGTAGACCGCAATACCATTCAAATTGACGGCGGGACCGAGGAGATCATGCCGCTTGAACCCCTGCGCGCCAAATACGAGGCCTTTAATTGGCATGTGCTGGAAGTCGGCGGGCACAATCTGGAACAATTTGTTGACGCGGTGGAAGAAGCCAAATCCATTTTGGAAAAACCCACGGTCATCATCGCGCACACCATCCCCGGCCGCGGCGTTTCGTTCATGGAGAAAAAATTCGAATGGCACGGGATCCCGCCGAATAAAGAACAAGCGGCCCAGGCATTGCGTGAACTACGCACTCTTGGAGGTAAGATTACTTCGGAGCACGAGTGATATTTGACTAATGGCTCACAAATGCGTAACAAATAGCTCACGAATAACAAATGAAAGACGAATTACTCACAAATAAAGTGCTGCATGCGGAATTATCGTACAAATTCGTTTCACTGGCAATTGAAGTCAGTAAAAAGTATGGCTATCTTCATAAAGAACAAGTGTATCAAAAAGTTATGGAGGAGTTGCTCGCTAAAAATGGTATTCCTTTCATCGCCCAGCCAAGGATTAATGTGCATTCGCTCGATACGGGTAAATCTTTAGCGGTATATGTTCCGGACATATTAGTAGATCAAAAGATCATCGTAGAACTCAAGGCATTGCCATTTGTTCCTAAACCGCAGATTAACAAGTTAGAACAATATCTAAAAACATCCCGCTATGAGGTCGCTTATATGGTAAACTTCGGCACGCCAAAAGCACAGATTGTCAGAAGAATTTATACCAATGATCGAAAACCATTTGTGAGCCATTTGTAATTATTCGTGAGTAATTTGTCACTATGCCGGTAAGCCAAACTGCTAAATTAGTGCCCACACTGTTTGACACCCAGTCCCTCAAACAAGTACCCACCAGAGATGGCTACGGTCTTGGCATAGTTGAAGCCGGAAAGGAAAACCCCAACGTCGTCGTGCTTTGCGCGGATCTTACCGAATCCACGCGGAATTTGGAATTTAAAAAACAATTTCCCGACCGGTTTATCCAGTGCGGGGTGCATGAGCAATTTCTGGCTGCCGCCGGAGCCGGGCTTGCGCTGGCCGGAAAAATTCCGTTTATCTCCTCGTATGCGATGTTTTGCCCGGGCCGCGCCTGGGAACAAATCCGCACCAACATTTGTCTTAATGAGGTAAATGTCAAAATCGCCGGGGCCCACGCCGGGGTCTCCGTCGGCCCGGATGGCGCAACGCATCAAGCCATTGAGGATATCGCGATCATGCGCCCGATTCCCAATATGCAGATTATCGTGCCCTGTGATATGATTGAGACGCGCAAAGCCACACTCGCTGCCGCGAAACTCCCCGGCCCTTTCTACGTGCGCTTCGCGCGCGAAAAGTCGCCGGTTTTTACAACCGAAGAAACGCCTTTTGAATTCGGGAAGGCCACGGTGTTTCACGATGGGAGCGACGTGGCAATTGTGGCCTGTGGACCGCTTGTCCATGAAGCAATGCTTGCCGCGCGAGAACTGGAAAAAAGGAAAATCTCCGCGCGGGTCATCAACTCGCACACTGTAAAACCCCTTGATGAAGACACAATACTAGCCGTGGCAGAAGAATGCGGCGCAATCGTTACAGTAGAAGAGCACCAAATCACCGGCGGACTGGGCGGGGCGATTGCAGAGTTTCTGGTCAAACACGCGCCAGTGCCGATCGAAATGATCGGTATCCAAAACTTATTCGGCCAAAGTGGAAACCCTCGGGAACTTTTAGAACATTACGAACTCACCGCCCCGCATATCGTAGAATCCTGCCTAAGAGTACTGGCAAGGAAAAAATAACCCTCTCTTTAACATACCTTATGGCCTTCCACCCCAAACCCTCCCGTCCAACGGCTTTTCTTTTTCCGCCCTTGCGCGCGCCGGAGGAAAAAGGCGATTTTCGCCAAGAAATTTCCTGGCGCATCTTTCGCATCATGGCCGAATTTATTGACGGTTTTCAGTTTTTGGCCGACCTTAAAAAAGAAGTAAGTTTTTTCGGCTCCGCGCGGTTCAAGCCGTCCAACAAGCACTACCGCGAAGCGGAGAAACTCGCGCGGATGCTCGGCAAAGCCGGATTTACCGTAATTACCGGCGGCGGTCCGGGAGTGATGGAGGCGGCGAACAAGGGGGCAATTGAAACCGGCGCGGAGTCGGTCGGACTGAATATTCAGCTCCCGAAAGAACAGCGGGTTAACCGGTATGTAAAGCATGGCATTGGTTTCCATTATTTTTTTACCAGAAAAGTTATGCTCTCGGCTTCGGCGCAGGCCTACGTATTCTTTCCCGGCGGATTTGGAACGCTTGATGAAATGTTTGAACTCATTACGCTTATTGAAACGGAAAAAGCCGAGCGCATCCCTATTGTACTTATCGGCAAGGATTACTGGAGCGGACTGCTTAGCTGGATTGAAGAACAAGTATATAAAAAACACCACGCGATAGAAAGGGGAGACATGAAAATTTACACGCTGGTGGACTCGGTGGAGGAGGCGTATGAGATTGTGGTGAAGTCAAAAGAACGAGCGTATTTCTAGTGATGAATCATGAATTATGAATCAAGAATCAAGGGGATTGAAATCGTTTACTGATCTCAATGCATGGAAAGAAGGACATGCACTCGTTCTACAAATTTACAAAACAACAAAGGCCTGGCCGAAAGAGGAAGTGTTTGGACTAATAAGCCAGATACGTCGCTGTGCAGTATCAATTACTTCCAACATTGCCGAGGGTTTTAGCAGACAATCGTATAAAGAAAAAGTACAGTTTTACGCAATCGCACTCGGATCAGTCACCGAACTTCAAAACCAACTCCTGATCGCGAAAGATGTGGGGTACATCGCTATTGACAATTTCAACACAATTGCACAACAGTCAATCAAGGTACACAAAATTATCAATGGTCTGGTCAAAAGCTCAAAATCCATGATTCATAATTCGTGATTCTTGATTCATCAATATGCTCAATCTCCTCTCCATTGGCGACATTAAACTGGATACTTTTGTAGTAGTACCGGAAACCTCCAGTTTTTGTAAACTGCAAATGCCGGAGTATTTGCTTTGCTTTAATTATGGCGAGAAAATTCCGGTCGGCGCGGTGGAATCGCAAATCGCCGGAAGCGCGCCAAACGTCGCGGTCGGACTTTCGCGATTAGGGTTTAAGACCAGTGTATTTAGCTTTATGGGACAAGACGGCATTCATAAGCTCGCGCTCGATGTGCTTAAAAAGGAAAAAGTGGACGCGCGTCTGATTAAGACCTTAACGGGCGCGAAAAGCAGTTTTTCCGCGGTGTTAAACTATAAAGGAGAAAAGACCATTTTGGCCTCGCACATTTCATACCCTTACGCCCTTCCGAAGCGCTTGCCGCAAATGGAATGGATGTACGTGTGTGAAATGGGACATAATTACAAACGGCTTTACCGTGAAGCGGCGCGCTGCGCAAAAAATAGGCCGCTAAAAATCGGGTTTAACCCGGGCGCTATTCAAATTATGGAACGCGATAAAGCGCTTTATGAGCTGATCGCGCAAACCGAGGTGTTGTTTGTTAATGTTGGCGAAGCGCACGCCATCTTAAAACAAGAACGCCAACCCCTGCCCATTGAGCGCGTCGCGTCAGAATTGTATAAAATGGGGCCAAAAATTATCGTCATTACCGACGGCCGCAAAGGCGCCTACGCCTTTGACGGGAACCAGCTGGATTTCTGCCCAGTATTTCCTTCCAAGCGCGTGGAGGCAACCGGCGCCGGAGATGCCTTTGCAACCGGCTATCTTGGGGCGCTGATGCGCAAGATTGGCCATCGGGAAGCGCTGCGCTGGGGCGCGGCCAACGGGGCGTCGGTGGTCGGTTTTGTCGGGCCGCAACCCGGACTTTTGACCCTTCCGCAGATGCGCGCGACTTTGCGCAAGCACGCGAATATAAAAGCCGTGAAAAGGTAAAAAAATTGACACCGCCCATGCATATATAGTATGCTACGGGTATATGGCCCACACCAATCTTATCTCGCAAATCAGCACCGCACGCTTAAGCCGTGATCTTGAAGAGATTGATCGGCTGCTGCATCGTATTAAAAAACATATTGACACTTTGCCGCCTCACACTGCAGACGCTAACCTATCCAGCGTATGGAAACGCACTGCCGGTATTATTTCCCAGGAACGTGCCGAGGAAATTATTGCGTCAATCGCCCAATCGCGTAAGAAGTGGAGTGATAATTCCGCAAGAATAGAACAGATGTGGCATTCCGAATAATCATAAGCTATGAGCTTTCATTACCAAAAACCTCCGTGATTTCAAAGATATTCCTGATCTCGTGGTCCGGGATCATTTTTAGCGTCCTCTCATGGTAATGTCCCTGCACTCCACACTTATCCGTGCCGCGAAAGAAAAATGGGCCGTACCGCATTTTAATGTCGGCGACTTTGAGCAGTTTCGCGGGGTGTGTGAAGCGGCGGCAAAGTTGCGCGCGCCGGTCATGATCGGCACTTCCGAAGGCGAACGCGATTTTTTAGGTCTGCCCCAGTCGGTCGCGCTGGTAAAGGCGTTCCGCGATCAGCTGCATCTGCCTATTTTTCTTAATGCTGATCATACCCGAAGTGTACGGGCCGCCAAAGCGGCCATTGACGCCGGGTACGACAGTATCCATATTGACCTTTCGCGAGAGCCGTGGAACACGAACCTTAAGGGTACGCGAGAAATAGTGCGCTACGCGCGTGAAAAATGTAAAAGGAAAAATGTAAAATGTAAAATTAGTGTTGAAGGCGAATTGGGCTACATTGTAACTGAATCATCAAAAGTGTATAAAAAGAAAATTTTGGTTGACCCTTCCACCTTTACAAAGCCGGAGGAGGCAAAAAAATTTGTGCGGCTTACCGGAGTTGATCGTTTTGCGCCGGCGGTTGGAAATTTGCACGGCATCGCCGCAAACAAACCAAAACTTGACTTTGTACTTATAAAAAAACTACGCGGTATAATTCCGATGAATGTCGCGCTGGTGCTTCACGGCGGATCCGGAAATAGTCCGGCGGCGTTTAAAAAAGCGATCAAGCTCGGTATCAACAATATCCACATTTCCACCGAACTGCGCATCGCGTATGTGAAATCCGAACACGCCTCGCTCCATCGCCAAAAAAACGAACTCGCCCCGTACAAACTCGCCGCGCCGGTAGTTGAGGCCGTGCGCAAAAAAGCCGAATATTTTATTAGATTGTTCGGGGCCTATAATAAAGCATAGTATGTTTGATGTCATTACAATAGGAAGCGCGACCCGCGACGTGTTTTTGTTTGTCCAAGCGCTTCATCCGCATCGGGAATCAGACGCGGTAAGTAAAATTGAGGCCTGTCTTCCCTTCGGCGCTAAAATTGATATTGAACGCCTTGCTTTTGATACCGGCGGAGGAGCAACCAACAGCGCCGCGACGTTTGCGCGGCTGGGAAAATTTGAAGTTGCGGCGCTCACGCGCATAGGACAAGACAGCCGCGGACAAAGTATTTTAAAAGTGCTTCACGCCGACAACATTGATACTTCGTTGGTGCAAGTCACCAATAAAGATCATACCGCTTATTCTTCAATCCTTTCTCCAACCCACGCGCATAGTGAGCGCACGATTTTGGTCTATCGCGGGGCATCCTCATGCATTGAGAGCAGTAAAATTCCGTGGACTAAACTGCGTGCCAAATGGTTTTATATATCTTCGCTTGGCGGCGATCTGTTACTTTTAAAGAAACTTATCGACCATGCTCGAAGGATAAAAGCTCAAGTCGCCTGGAATCCCGGCGGTCAAGAACTCTCCAAACTCACCCCTCCCCTTAGGTTAAGGGGAGGTTGGGAGGGGTTACGACAATCAATTGACTTCCTCATCCTCAACCGTGAAGAAGCCGCAAAACTCACTGGAAAAAAATTCGATGACACCAAAGGATTGCTTCGCGCGCTGGCGCGTACTACACACATCGCAGTCATGACCGACGGCCCTAAAGGCGCGTATGCCATCGTAGGTTCACAGTCATCAGTTCACAGTTCACAGTATCGTAATTCAAAAACTAATTACCCAATTACCAAATTACCTAATCACCAAACGGCCTACTTCGTCCCCTCTGTCGGCCACAAACCGGAAAATCTCACCGGCGCCGGTGACGCTTTCGGTTCCGGCTTTGTAACCGGCTGGATCAAAAGCCGCGGCGATATCAAATACGCCTTACGCTTGGCTTCGTTCAATGCTGACAGTGTAGTCCAACACGTCGGCGCGAAAAACGGAATTCTTGAGAAAATTCCTTCCGCAAAGCAGCTGCAAAAGTTGCCCGTAAAGACACTGCACATTTAGCACCCCATTTCAAATATCCCATCCAGAAGACAACCTGGAAAGATTATGCTATACTCATTTTAGGTGCGATCGCAAATAAATGAGTATGAGAAAGCGCGTACGCGAGTGAGTATGAAATCAAAATTTAGACAATTTCAAATCGTCTTGCTGCAAATCTACGCCGGATATCGCGAGCTTGATCATGCGCTTGCCTCATACAATCCGCGCAGCCACACACCTGGCTGGGATGCCACCGGCTATGCAGAGGACGCGCGCAAATATGCAAAGCGGGATATAAAGCGACTCCATCGCCATATTGATTATCTCAAACGAGTCGGCTATGTAGAGCGCGTCCAAGAAGGTGAGGAGCAACTCTTGAAATTAACGGCCAAAGGCAAATACGAACTTCTTCGTTTGCGCTTTGTTGAACACCTGATGCAACAAAAGA
Source organism: Candidatus Uhrbacteria bacterium (assembly GCA_016187515.1). Classification (GTDB taxonomy): domain Bacteria; phylum Patescibacteriota; class Patescibacteriia; order GWA2-47-26; family GWA2-47-26; genus JACPJN01. Next base: position 231,726 of record JACPJN010000006.1, read on the forward strand.
AAGAGTTATGGGATCGCAAATGGTGGATCGTGATTTTTGATATTCCGGAACAAATGAAAAAGTACCGCAATTTTTTCCGCCTCCTTCTCAAAAAGAATGGTTTTAAAATGGTTCAGCGCTCGGTATGGATCACGCCCTACAATCCGCGACCTTACATTAATGATCTTTTAGTATACCTTCGCCTTTCTAAATACTTCGAAATCATTGAAGCCGACTGCGATCGTTGTAGCCCAGCGCTTTTTAAAAAATTCAAACCGTAAACAATATCTGCATAAGGACACCGCTTATACCCCTGCTAAAAGAAGCGAAAATCTCTGTACTCATTTTAGGTGCGATCGCAAATAAATGAGTATGCAATGAACAATGGTGAAAGATAATTTAGGGTAGTGAACTACGGACATTAAGAAGATTCCTCACAAAAAAAGAAGCCCCGCGACGGATGCCGCGAGGCCGGGATGCGCGTCCTTCGACGTGGCAGGAGCCACAGAAGTAAAGGGCTTATCCGCCATTATGGCAGGCGGATCATTTGGAAGGTGCTGTGGAACTCTTGGGCTACTCGCGCTTGAGCGGATGATGCATGATGGCCGGATCCAGTTCCAGGATGCGTCGCCCTACGTCCGCTTCATCCAGCTCGCCTCGAACGAGCGCGGCCTGTACATCCGGACGGATCTCGGCAACGGTTTCGGCAATTTCCGCCATGGTCGGTTCCGACTCTTCACCGGTGAGGATTCCTTCGCCGTTTCTCGTCGAAATGTTGTACTGCCCTTCGAGATACAGCGTGAACGAGATGTGGACGCCATCGATCGCAAGGATGCACAGTTCGAACTCCCACACGGTGCCCAAGTTGTCCTCGGAGCTGAGGCCGTTGATCACGCCCACGATCTCGCGCTCGTTGCTGTCCTCGTCGATCGCCGAGAAAACGACGGGGTGGCGGACGAAACGGTTAGGATCGTCGAGTGGACGTGATCTGTATTTCAGGCAACATTCCGTTACCGTATCACGCCGGTAGGTGAGACTGAGTTCAAGGTCACGACGCGACGGACCACGAGTGATTTGCAGTGCCATACGGCACCTCCTTACAGAACGCTCCCTGAGTTAGTGCAGGAAGCAAACACCCTGAGCACGGCCTGAAAGCCGCGCCGACCTGACCATACGGCCAGGAATTCTGTGTGTATAGTAGCATACCTTTTCCATTGTGTCAAGAGGCGGAGCGTGGTAGAATATTTGTGAGTAATTTGTCTTTAATTCGTGAGCTATTTGTGCAATATGCCCAAAGTATTTATCACCCGCCAGATTCCGGATCAAGGAATTAAGATGCTGAAAGATAAAAAATATTCCGTGTCGGTTTATCCAAAGGATGAAATTATTCCGCGCGCGGCGCTTTTGAAAGGCGTAAAGGGGGTAGATGCGCTATTGCCGATTCTTACTGACCACATTGATGCCGAGGTGCTGGAAGCGGCTGGAGCACAACTGAAGATTATAGCCAACTATGCCATTGGCACTGACAACATTGACCTTCAAGCGTGTCAAAAGCGCAAAATACTGGTTACGAATGCTCCGGGTCCGGAAATCGTGCAGTCCGTGGCCGAGCACACGTTTGCCCTGATGCTGGCGCTCGCGCACCGGATCGTGGAAGCCGATAAATTCACGCGCGCCGGTAAGTATCGCGGCTGGGGTCCGCAGATTTTACTGGGTACTGATGTCTATGGTAAGACCTTGGGCATTGTTGGGCTTGGCCGCATCGGGTTTGCCGTAGCTGATCGCGCCGTTAAAGGATTTGGCATGCAAATAATCTATCACGATAAGGAGCGCGATTTAAAGTTTGAGAGAGATTTTTCCGCCTACGGCGGATCCGCCTCGGGCGGAGAGAAACAATATGGCGCGCGCTTTGTAGATTTATCCACCCTTCTGAAACAAGCTGACTTTGTCTCGCTCCATGTGCCGTTTTTGCCTTCCACGCGGCATCTCATTTCCACACGTGAGCTCGCGCTCATGAAACCAACCGCGTTTTTGATTAACACCGCGCGCGGCCCGATTGTGGACGAAAAAGCGCTCCTGCAAGCGTTAGAGAAAAAGCAAATTGCCGGCGCGGCGCTGGATGTATTTGAGTGCGAGCCGTCAATTGATTGCGATATCAGCGATCACCTTGAACTTAAAAGCTTCGATAATGTAATTTTGACTCCGCACACGGCCTCGGCCACCGTTGAAACCCGCCAAGCCATGAGCGCGACCGCGGCGCAAAACATCATCGCGGCGCTGGAAGGGGAAACCCCGTCCAATTTAGTAAAGTGACACACTCGTGTCATCCCCGACCTGATCGGGGGTCCATGGATTCCCGCTTCCGCGGGAATGACAATATTATGACTCGCTTTACCATCACCTGTTTTTGCGGTCGAAAACATATAAAATTCCGCTCTCCAAAAAATTATAGCGCCGGGGTTATTGCTCGGCTCTATTGTTCATCATGTTCAAAAAAAGCGCCTCGGGAGGCGCTGATCATCGAAGTAACTGGTCTTTACGAGTACGACGGCCGCTACGCGATTACGTGGAATCCGGCGATACTGGCGGCGCTTGATCCCCAATACCGCGCCCGTCCGCGCTGGAAGGAAGATTTTTTCGGGAAAAGAAAACTCATCTTTGACTTTATCCCGCCCGGCGCGCGGGGTGTTTTTAGAGTGGGATAGTCATCCCATCGTAGGCAATCGCCACCTTAGCGGTGAGGTTTTGTTTTCTGCAATACTCCGCAACTACGCGGGCGGCTTCGGGATACGGAGGATAATTGTGGCTAATTTGAGTTAAGTAGAGCTTCTTTACGCGCAGCCGATCCGCCAAAGCAATGGTCTCATCTAAAGTGAAATGCGTCGGGAAATGAGTATCAAACCAGAAACAGCCATCCAACACGGCATGTTCGGCCCCGGCAATAAACCGCTCGGCAGCTTGTGGCACACTTTTAATGTCGCTGGCATAGACAAGTTTATCACCGATCCGATAGCCAAGGGTTGGAAAGCCGGGTTGTGCGCTGTGCTCCACGCGAAATGGCATAACCTCCAAACCAAATACCTTGAGTGCGTGTCCGGCGGTAATTTTTTGAATCGTCATCCACGGCTTAGTATCTTCCAGAATGAGGCGCAGACGGCGCCAGGTCCCCTCTTCCACATACAGCGTAGCCGGATGTTTTTGCTTGCGTAAAATATCATCCAAATCAAAAAGACCCCCGACAGCGTCGCTATGCGCATGGGTCAAAAACAGCGCGTCCACCTGGTAGGTTTTGAAACGCTCCAGCTGGCGCAGAACATCCGGGGAAGCGTCAAAAAGTATTTGCTTGCCATCCACCCTCAAAAGCGCCGAACTGCGGCTCCGCCGCGAGCGGCTCCCGTCCTTGCGGGCATCCGTACACACCCGACACTGACAATATATCCGCGGAATCGGTGAAGCCGGCCCGGTACCGAAAAGGGTAAGTTGCGTTGATCCCGCGCCTTTCTTGGACAAATTAAAATGAGATTTATTCAGCATAAATATTTTTAGAATTTATCTAGATAACCTATAAGTCAAACTGAATTAGTGGCGCAAAGCGCCAAAGTCCAAGTAAGGCGCGGGATTGACATAATGGATTATTCATGGTACCATAACTTCCACAACATAAAAGGGCCCGTAGTTCACTCGGTAGAACGTCTCATTTGCAATGAGAAGGTAGGCGGTTCGAATCCGCCCGGGTCCACCATAAGCTATCTTCTATGCCTCGTGATAGATTCCCTCATTCGCAATCCGATACACAACCACCCGGTGACGCTCAACGCTTATCGGGAGAAAATCCTATGGCAGAGCAGCGAAGATTACGCAGCATGTATACCGACTTGTTGGAACGAATCCAATTAACCAAGGCACGGCTTAGCGGTAAGCGGCAAGCGCTTAAAGATGATCCGCAGGCCTTGAGAGAGATTGATGACCAGCTCGCGGCGGCGCAGGATATTGAAAAACGCGTGGAAGATAATTTAAAACAACTTGGCTCCGATTCTCTCTACGGAGAATCAGATCTTCGTCCAAATTAGCGCTCAAAGCAATTTTTTCTGCGCGGCTTTTTCTTGCTCATCAAAAATATTTACCACCCCGTACTCGCCGTCATAACCGGGCGGATCGATTTTAACTTTTCCATCGCGCACTCTTTTTATTGCTTCCGCCAGGCGCGGCGAGGCAATAGCCGCGATCTCTTGCGGCAGTAGATTCAAAAGTAAATTCAGCTCTGTCCCCGCTTTCGCGACTAAATCCCAATACACTTTCTTCACGCTTTTCGCGCTTCTTCCTTTTACTCCTTCGGCTTCGGCAATAATTTTATCCAGTTCAATAAGCGGCCAAAATTGCGGGTGCGCGAGCGGAACACGGCCGGCTGGCTCATTGGCCAACTCCTCCACGCGCGAAAGCACGCCGACGGTTACGAGTTTTTTGCATTTCGGACAAATGCCGCCTAACTTCTTGGTTTCTTTAGGATGCAAGCACGCTTTACACGCGCGATGGCCGTCATAATGATAACGGCCTTCGTCGGGAATGAACTCCAGAGTGCCGGACATCCGCAATCCGCCCCCTCCCCTAACCCCTCCCACCGAGGGAGGGGGATCCTTTTTTACTCCCTCTCCCTTTATGGGAGAGGGCTGGGGTGAGGGTGGTTGCGTCAACTTCGCAGGTGCAGCATTGCGTATCGCCTCCATGATGGCATCGTACGACAGCGCACTCTCGCTTCCCTCAAACACGGTTGCCTCTCTTCCCAGGTTTGGCAATGAGTGAGCATCGGCAAAAGAGACCAGCGCCACGCGGTCAAGTTCGCGCACGCGCCAGCACATTGGCGGATCGGCGGACAGCCCGGTTTCAATGGCAAAAATATGCGGAGTCAATTCTTCAAAACACTCTTTAATGGAATCAAACCCGGAATTGGATCCGAAGATCGCAAACCAAGGAGTAAAAGCATGCGCCGGGATCATCACATTGCGCGGGTCAATCCCTAAAATAATTTTCAACAGCTCTTTTGAGCTCATGCCGATGATGGCGCGCCCATCTGATCCTAGTTTGCACCCGCGCGTGAGTAGCGCGGCATTTATTTCCCCCGCCACCTTTATCGAAGGCGCGTAAATACAATGATGCACCCTTCTCACTTTGCGTGCACCTTGAGAGTAAATACACGCCAGCTCCGTGCCCAGCATGAAAAGCGTGGGCTTTTTAGGCAGAGGAATTGGCGGGGGCGAGGTTGGCGCGCCTCCATCCCGCAACACATACAAGCTCTCTCGGCCGCTCGGAACTAACTTTTCCTTGATCTCCTCAAACCATTTTGTATGCGTAAAGTCGCCGGCAGAAACAATATCCACGCCTTTAACCCGGCACCAGGCGTCGATATTTTCAAGGGTAAGCGCCGGTGAACACGCGCGGGCGTATTTTGAATGCGTGTGGAGATCGGCAATGAATCGCATAATTCTAGAACGCTACAATCCTCTCTCCCCCGGCCCAACATACTCCGCCTCCTCCTCCGTAAGCCGGCGCAAACCGTTTTTACTCATCATTTCCTCGTAAATATGGGCGACCAGCCCGGGCACACGTCCAACAATGAAAAAACCTTTGGCCACTTTCCAATCAAATCCCATATCCGAGATGATGGCGCCCATGGCGCCGTCCACATTCAGCGGAAGTTTTTTTGAAGAAATCGCATTGATCTCCTCGCTCGCCTTCCGGGCAAACGCGCAGTGCTGCCCATAAAATCCGGTTTCCTTCGCAATCTCAAACAACGCTTCAGAGCGCGGATCATGGTCTAAAATTTTATGCCCATATCCGGGAATACGAATTTTTTCCTTGCGCAGGCGCGCGACCAGCCCGGCCGCATCCGGCTCGCTGGCGTGCTCTTGAAAAAATTTCGCCGCGTCTTCAATCGCGCTGCCGTGGAGCGTTCCCATCGCAAGAATCCCGGCCGCCAGCGCGGTATGCAAACTGTTGCCGGTGGAGACCACCGTGCGCGCGGTCATGGCCGAAGACACTCCGATCCCGTGATCAATCGCGGCGGTAAACAAGGCATTCATCATCCGCGTTTCCCTGGCCTTTGGCAACTCTCCTTTAAGTACCAAAAAAATCACTTCCACAAAACTTTTTTCGCGGATAAGCTCTTTAAGATCATATCCATAAATTAACTCTTTTCCGTCTTGGACGTGACTGATGGCTGTGCTCCATTGCATAATTGTAAAATTTTTACGCGCCATTACGCGCTGCGCTTCATGAATAATCCTTTACCAACTCGGCCAATTGTTCATATTGTTCCGCGATCATCACCCCCGCATCGGCCAGCGCTTTTTCTTTTTCGGCCGCGCCGCGCCCGCGCTCCACAATCGCTCCGGCATGTCCGATATTCATCCCGACCGGCAGCGCGCTGGCGAATTTGCCCCCCACATACACTGCCAGCGGTTTGGTAAATTCTTTATTTTTCAGCATATCCACGATCTCAAACTCATAACTTCCGCCATGCTCGCCGAAAATTACGACGGCCTTGGTTGAATCATCTTTCGCAAATAATCGCAGCAGATCTTTGTAGGTCGTGCCCAGGAGTAAATCTCCTCCCACATGCACCGCCGCGCTTTGCCCCATCCCGGCGCGCCGCACTTGCCAGGCCACTTCATTGGTCATCCCGCCGGAACGCGAAATAATGCCAATGCTTCCGGGCGTAAAAATCTCGTCCGTAAGATTTTTCGGCCCGCCGACCACCCCGATGCGTCCGACGCCCGGCACAATGTAGCCAAGCGATGCCGGACCAATTATCTGAATTCCTTTTCCCTTGGCCGCGGCAAAACAATAGGCGGTATCTTGAATGGGAATTCTCTCGACAATCACATTAATTTGCGGAATATTATTTTCTATTGCTTCCAGTATAGCAGATTTGGCGGCAAATGGCGGCACGTAGATCGCACTCACCTCCACACCCCCTAGAATATCCACGGCCTCTTGGACTGAATTGAACACTGGCTTGCCTAAAACGGTCTCCCCGCCTTTTCCCGGACGCACGCCGCCAACCACCCTGGTTCCATACTCCAGCATCGCCGCCGCCGCCTTCTGCCCTTCTTTGCCGGTAATGCCTTGGATCAGCACTTTTGTATCATTGTCTATCAAAATCCCCATACCTGTGCTTAATTTCTCAATGCTAATGACTTAATTATCAAATTACTTAATTACTATGAGCTACCATCTCCGTCAGAACTTTTGCCGTCTCGGACATGCTGATTTCCTTTCCGAACAGTTTCATCTTGAGATTATTGCGTTTCGCGCACGCTTTGAGAAGCGCCAGGCCTTCTTTTTCATACGGCCCCGCGCGGCGCGCCACAATCGGATACGCCGGTCTTATTTCATCAAGCGCGTCCGCAATTCCTTGAAACGTGTCTTTCACGCTGGTAAAATTCGCAACCCCGCCGGCGATCCAAAGTCCGCGCAGGCCCGGCTTGGAAAGCACAATTTTTGCAAGCGCGTATACTTTTTCCCGCGGAGGATTGCCGGAATACTCGGTATAGTTGGCGGCCTGAAGTCCATGCTTTTCAAGCGCGTCCATATTCGCAATGCTGGCCCCGCCGCCGGAAAACAAAATCGCGATATCGCCGTCCATTTCAAGGTACTTTCCGGCGGTACCGCGGTACCACGCCTCGCCTTCATCTATTTTCTTAACCTCCACTTCCCGTTTAGTGGGCAAACGTCCCAGCATGGTGCGCGGCGGAAAATTCTTCCATTCTTCATGGCGAAACCACGCGTCATCATCCAGCGCCACTTTCGCGTCGGCCGCGATCCAGCGGCCGTCTTTTGTCTTGACCAGTGGATTAATCTCCGCCAGCCGAGCGTCTTCTTTTAAAAAACAATTCCACAATTCTTGCGCGCAAGGTACATCCACAGCAAGGCGATCACTCTTAATGCTTAATTCATAATTCTTAATTCTTTCTCTCGGCACCTCTTCAATATCCACCCCGCCCTCTTCACTATAGATCAACACCGGCGCTTTCGCGCTGGTATCATAAGTAATGGAAACATAATGCTCCTGCGCAATATCTAATTTCTCTTCAATGCGCACCGCGGCAACATATTGCCCGCGGAGGTTTACGGAAAGTAATTCCTCCGCCGCCTGCCTCACTTCTTCTTCAGAAGAACAAAAACGAATTCCCGCGTTTTTCCCGCGCTTCCCGGAGAGCACTTGCGCTTTGGCCACCACCTCTTTTATCCCCAACTCCTGATATTTACGAACCGGCTCCTCGCCGCGGTGAATACACAAACCCCGGGGAATCTTTATCCCGTGTTTTTGAAATAATTTTTTTCCTTCACATTCGTACAGGTTCATAATTGGTAGTCCTCTCAATGTTCGTGCTTTTTCGTGTTCAAGTTCGTGTTCAAGGTTCGTGGCCCTACAACTCCATCCGAAACGCCGCGCCGTACTTTTTCAAGCCCAGCCGCTCATACAGCTTCTGCACTTTCGGACGCGAATCGCGACTGGTGGCGACTATTTTATAACACCCCCGCGCTTTTGCTTCTTCAACCGCCGCGCGTATTAACTGTGTACCAATACCCTTTCCACGATAGGACTCCTCTATAAATACATCTTCAAGTAATCCGTACGGCTGGTCATGCAAATCGTTGGTAATCAGAAAAAGATAGGCGCGTCCAAACGCGCGCGCGCCTTCCTTGACCACGATTTTAATCGCGTAACTTTGCCGGGTTTCTTTTTCGATTTGCGTTTCAGACATACGCTAAACCGCAAGGTAATCCTTTAAAAACGGGCCGAGTTTTTTCGGATCTCCGCCGCCGCCTTCTTTTTCAAAATCAGCGCCCAGAACTGCTTTGGCTTTCACATTATCCTTATCTCTAACCATTGGCCTCCAGCGCTTCTTTTCCAATTCCCTTTTTTCCGGCGCGGAAAATTCATGGGTACTATAGATGACCGCATCAAGAGGGCGGGGCAGATACTTCTGCAGTTGCGCGGCAAAATCACTTAACTTCTCCGGCCCGGTCTCTCCGTCCGCTTCATAGCAGCTGCCAATTATATACACGAGTTTTGCCTTGGAATACGCCAAGGCCTGCGCCGCTCCGCCAACCAGCATATTGGGAATAATACTGGTATATAAACTTCCGGGACCAAAACAGATGTAATCCGCGGACTCAATAACCTGTTTGGCATCTTTGGTGATTGCCGCTTCCGGTTCCAGCCAGGCCTTGACAATTTTTTTTGAACGATCGTACTGCGGAACATCAATTTCGGCCTCGCCTTTGATGACCTCTCCGCTTGCCAGCTCCACGCACAAATCCGTCAAATCCATACTTACCGGATAAACGCGGCCGACCGCCTCTACGGCCTGCTCCAGCGCGCGCACCGCGTCCGTTATTGTTCCATACTTTCCGCCAAGCGCCAAAAAGAGATTGCCAAGATTATGCTGATCTAACGCGCCGGCATCGGCAAATCGATTTTTATAAAAAATGCTTTTCAGCAGCGCGTAGTCATAGCGCGATAAACTCAAAACCGCGCGCATAATATCGCCGGTCGGAATTACCCGCAGCTCACGGCGCAATCTGCCGGACGAACCGCCGGAATCACTGGTTGAAATAACCGCATTAAGTTCAATTTCATCAACCTGCGGTTTCAGCGCCTGCAAACATACGGCGGTTCCATTCCCTCCGCCGATAACCACAATTCGCTTTTTCGCCTCCTGATTCATAATTCTTAATTCTTAATTCGCAATTTTTATTCCACCGTCACGCTCTTCGCCAAATTTCTCGGACGATCGACGTCCCGTCCCAGCAAAGCGGCCATATAGTACGCCAACAGCTGCAACGGAATGGTGTTGATCAGCGGCGCGGTGAGTTCCATGGTTGGCGGCACATAGATTACATCTTCGCTCAACTCCCGCGCCCAAACATCGCCTTCGGTTGCCACGATAATCACGGGCGCCCTTCTGGATCGAATCTCTTCAATATTGCTGCACATTTTAGAGTACATCTGGTCTTGTGTCGCGATCGCCACCACCGGAAAATTTTTGGAAAGCAGCGCGATCGGGCCATGTTTCATTTCTCCGCCGGGATAGGCCTCGCTGTGAATATAGGAAATCTCTTTGAGTTTGAGCGACCCCTCCAGCGCTACGGGAAAATTTATCCCTCGTCCGAGGTACAGCGCGTGTTCGATGCCTTTATACTTTTGGGCAATACGCTCAATGTCGCCGCCGCGGGACAAAATTGTTTCAATCTGGCCCGGGGCCTTGGTAATTGCCTGAAGCAGCCGCTGGCCGGTTGCCACCGTGACTCTTCTTAGTCGTCCAAACTGCAGCGCGTATAAAAGCAGTACCGCGACCATATTGGTATAGGCCTTAGTGGACGCGACCGCAATCTCCGGACCAGCGTGGATATAGGTCCCGCCATCGGATTCCCGCGCGATAGTGGATCCGATAACATTCACGATACCGCGGACGTACGCGCCCTTGCGCTTTGCTTCGCGCAGCGCCGCGAGCGTATCCGCGGTCTCTCCGGATTGCGACACCGCAAACACGAGCGTATGTTGGTCAACAATCGGATCGCGATAGCGAAATTCGCTGCCCACATCAATTTCGGCCGGTATTCCCGCTAACCGCTCAAAAGCATACTTGCCAACCATCGCGGCGTAGGAAGCCGTACCGCAGGCGATCAGCGATACGCGCTTAACTGCCCGCATTTCATCTTCGCTCATATTCAGTCCGCCCAGATGCGCGGCGCCTTCTTCCATATTAAAACGGCCCCGAATCGCGTCTTTGAGCACGGTGGGCTGATCAAAAATTTCTTTAAGCATAAAGTGCGGATACCCTTGTTTTTGCGCTTGCTCATCATTCCAGTCCAGCTCTTCAATATGCTTATCCACGATCGCGCTTTTCAGATTCACCACCGGCAGACGATCACGAAACACCGTCGCGATTTCCCCGTCATTCAAAAATATGACGCGCTTGGTATAGGGCAGCATGGGGGTGGCGTCACTGGCAATAAAATGTTCGCCATCGCCGACCCCGATCACCAATGGACTTCCTAAACGCGCGGCAACAATCTCGTCCGGGTGCGCGCGGTGCATGACTGCCAAACCATAAGTTCCGCACGCATGCTGAAGCGCGGAGCTTACCGCGGCGCGTAAATCCCCTTTATAATGAGTTTCAATAAGATGCGCGAGAATTTCCGAATCGGTTTTGGATTGCAGCGCGTGTCTTTCACCAAGACGCGCGCGAATCTCGCGATAATTTTCAATAATGCCGTTGTGCACCAGCATCAGGTCGCCCGTGCAGTCCGTATGCGGGTGCGCGTTTTCTTCGGTAATCCAGCCGTGAGTGGCCCAGCGGGTGTGCGCGATGCCCAGGGTGCCGCCAGTCAATTTGCCGCCTTGCCGCACCCGTTCATCCAGCGCGTCAATTCTACCCACGCTGCGCACGCGCTCCAGCACTGGACTACTATACTCTAAATTCTGCTTTCTAGATTCTAAGATGGCGACTCCCGCGCTGTCATACCCGCGATATTCAAGACGGCGCAGGCCTTGGAGTAAAATCGGCAGAGCCGGCTGCTTCCCAATATATCCTACAATCCCGCACATAAATTCTGGCTTAGGGAACTGTCGGCAACAGCCCCTTGAACAAACGAGGGGGCGCGGGAATTACACGCGCCCCATTCCAACTACTCGATGATAAAGAAACTCTGTACTTATCCCTCCACGCTGCGCCCGATCAAATGAGCAATCACCCCAGCGAGCTTTCGCGGAGAATGGCGAACCAGCGGCGGTTCCGAAAGGTAGTCGCCGCCTCGCAGGGTACGGCCTTCCAGCCGCGCAAGATCGCCGGCCGGGATCGGGTAAGCGCGATCCTCTTGGGCATACTGTTCTGCGCGCTGCTCATCCAGAACGCCGGTATTATAGAGGACGCAATCAATGCGATTCTTCAGATACTGCTCCAGTGTATCCACCAGTTCAGGCACGGTAAAACCGTCGGTCTGGCCTTTCGTGGTCACCAGATTACAAACGGCGATAATCCGCGCTCTACTTTCCGCGATGGCCGCTACGACCCCGCCCACGAGCAGGACCGGCACCACGCTGGAGAACAAATCTCCCGGACAGAGAATAATGTAATCCGCGCGGCGAATCGCCTCGGCTGCCGCGCCCAGCATCAGCGCGTTTGGTTTGAGCCATACTTCCCGAATCCGGTCATGGTCGCCAAGCATACCGCGCAGTTCGTCAAACTGCGCTTCCCCATGGATCTCGGCTCCGTCAAGAGAACGTCCATGGAGGGTAATACTTCCGACGGTCACCGGCAGGACGTGGCATTCCGGGGAAATCTGCAAGATTTGTTCCAGATACGCGATCGCCTCCAAAAAACTGCCGGTGGTCTGGTGCAAAACAGTGAGCAGCCAGTTACCCGCGTTGTCGCCTTCCAAAGATCCGCCGGCAAAGCGATGACGAAGCAGGGTGCGCGCGGAATCGCCCGGAAGGCCAGAGAGCGCCAGCAAACACTGGAGCACATCCCCGGGCGGAAGCGCGCCGTACTTGTCGCGCAAGCGTCCGGAACTGCCTCCGGAATCGGCCATGGAAACAATGGCCGTAACGTCCACGCCGGCAATGAGCTTACAGGCGCACAACGTCATGTAGTGGCCGGTACCGCCTCCCAGCGTGACGACTTTCGCATTCATGATTTCAGCCCTCCCTGATTGTGCTGGCGCGGACCATCTTCGGCCTGCCGAAGAAAATCATCGGCACACTCCCGCGCCCAACGATTCACGTGGTCTTTTCTTGCGCCAACTCGGAAAGCAAATCCGCACCCTTCATCTCCGGGTACCAGATTGCTCTTGCATACCCAGAAACGCGATCCCAAACGGCGTACCGTAATCATCTCGCGATCGCGGGCAAGGTAGCAGCAGCAGACCGGACAAGAACGCTGGGGCCGTCCGTTGAGTAATTTCCCCGTTACGCTAATGGTCCCCAGTAGCGGTAGGTATGACCCCCGCACCGGTTTTAGCGGTGTTTTTGGCAAGGTGCGATTACCTCCTTAATCCGTGTCTCGCTAACGCCTTGCGTCAGCGCGACACGGATTCAAATAGGCAACCGGCGGGTATGCCAGCGCGCCAGCTCGTCAATCTTATCCTGCATGATTTTTTCCGCGATTTGCAGCTGCTCCGGCGTATTGATTCCCAGCGCTTCCTGGGGATTTTCAAGCTGGATATCCCTGACCAGCCGCCCCTCCCTAAGCGCCAGATCCACCAAATCAGTCAGATAATATTCATGCTGAACATTTTCGCGCGACAACTTGGGAAGCGCCGACCAAAGCCAGCCGGCGCGGAAAATATAATAGCCCGGATTTACTTCGGTAATCGCGCGCTCGGAAGACGCGGCCTCTTTTTTCTCAACAATCGCAACCAGCTCTTCTTTCGGCCCCCGGATAATCCGGCCATAACATTCAAAAAGATTAAACCAGTCGTCAAAATGCGGCAAGCGCAGCGTGGCTAAAGTCAGATCGGCTCCGCTTTGCAAATGATTGACCACCAATTCATCTATGGTGCGCGCGGAAACCAGCGGGTGATCGCCGTAAAGTACCAGGATATGATCGTACTTAAGCAATTTTTCCTTTGCCGAAAGAACGGCGTGGCCGGTTCCCAGTTGAACTTCTTGTATCGCGTAATCGCAGACCGGACCGATCCGATCGCGAATAACGTACAGATCCGGCGCGATGACGATAACCGGCTTGGTCGCCACCACGCTCTCTTTCAAGCTTTCAATCAGATATTGCAAAAGCGGTTTTCCCAAAAGGGGAATCAAAACCTTGGGCTGATCGATAGTCGCGTTAAGCCGCTTGCCCTTTCCCGCGGCCAGGATCACAATGCCGATATTCTTCAAAGGGTCAACCATAATTTTTCAAAGACCATCCGGTGCGCATGGGCAATGTTAGGATCTTCTACCACCACGCCCAAAGGCGTGGACGCGCTATCAATACTGATATGCGCGGTTTTCGGACCATAGATTAAAGTATAGGCCGGAGAGCCGCCGTCTTTGGTCAGCCACTTGCGTTCCGACAAAGGATGTTCTTTGCCGCCCTCGCCTAAAGCGATCACTTTGACAATAATGCCGCGCTTGATTCGCTCGCGGGTAAAATTTGGAAAACTTTTATGAAGAAAATCTCGCAGATTCGCCGAAGAGTACACATAGTATTCTTTCTGCTTTTCTTTGCTCATGGTGGCCAGCACTCCTTGAAGGATATTTTTTACACCCGGGAATCCTTCGTAGTAGCGCGCCACGGGCTTGCCGCCACCGCGGTTGTACATGGATTGGAGTTCGGGGATAATCGTTTGGATACTCTGTCGCAGCCGGCTCAATTCTTCAAGGCGTCCATCTAAGTGCCGTTCCAATTTCAAAGGATCCTCGGCAAAAAAGTACTGATGCTTTTCTTTGTGGTGATAAACTACCAATCCTTGCTTCATCAAATGCTTCAAAATGTCGTAAGTGGTGCCGCGATTGATGCCGGTGGCCTGCGCGATCTTGCGCACCGGAGAGGGCCCCAGCGAAAGCAAAATCAAATACACCCGAATATCTTTTTCGTCAAAACCGAGTTTTTTGAGAATTTGGACAATGTCCATAGCGATTGGAAATTGGATGATTCGAAGATTGGGAGATTAGCAATTAGAGCCGTAATTAACAAATTATCCAATTATCTAATCTTCCGCCATAATTGTCAAGAAATTCCCTGCACAATCTGTGGATAAGTCAAAAACCGTACAAAATAGGGGTTTATCTAGTATTTTTATGTCAGGCGTTTTCAGTCAGAATATTAAATGAAAAATCTACCACAAGCGGATAGTGATCCGAGGCGCGATTGGTCTTCGCGCTACGAATGACCTGAGCATCAGTAAGGAATGGCGTGATGCTTTTGGAAACAAACATATAGTCCAGCCGTAACGGAGCCGCATGGGCAGGATCCGTATTTGCCGGGGTCGGCACCGTGGCTACAAACGGCTTGCCAAGCAGGCGCATCACATCGCAGTAGCCGTACTGCTCAAGAAAAGAGATGCAATCAAATTGCAACGCCGTGTCTCCGAATTTGGTAAGTCCGACCTCGCGAAACCTAGCGAGTAATTCTTCACGATTATACGGATCATAAGGCGAAAGAGAATTGAGATCACCCATGATGATGGCGTTGGGGTAGGATGCAAGCAGATTAACAACACGCGTAAGTTCGGCAAGACGATCATGTTCTGACCTTGGATTAAGATGCATAAGCAAAATCGCAATCTGCCCTATTGGATTACATTGATACACCGAAAGAAGCGCGGAATGCCAAAATCCTTCGCGCAGTTCCTGCTGGCGCAGCGGCTGGACGCTACTCAACATCGCAAGATCATACCTGGTATTTGATTTAATAAATTGGGAAAAAGTCAGGGCAACACTTTTTGAAAATTGTTTGAGAATGCGCTCTTTATTAATACCCCATCCTATCACTTCAAGTACACCAAGAATATCCGGGCGGGCTTCGCGCACGGCCGCAACAAGCGCATCAAGCCGCCCTTCACCGCCGCGATAAATATTGTAGAGCATGAAATAATGAAGCATATTATATTGAATATTACTATTTTATCCCCATTTTATCAACACAATATCAGTTGACATCTAATCCTTACTAATGATGAAGTACTCAGAGGATCATAGCCCTGATGAAGGAGGATACCGTGAAAGAGCTCCACTGGTCGCGAAACGTTACCTTTGAACGTCTAGGAGGCATGGTGCGCAAGGTTATGAAACCGTTTCGTCTTTTGTCAGAACATGAGTTGCAAGAACTTGCATCAAGGATCGAGGAGTTCTACCGTCGTATCACCAGGTGGGGTATCGCGACACCAGCCACACTCTATACGCTAGTAGAACTGATAGAGGAGAAGAGATGTGTAGTTGAGTATGCTACGGACGTGGGGGAAGACTGCAACAAGATCCTCCGCAGAAGCCCAGAACGTTTCGTTGAGATAGTGACAGGGATCGTCGTAGGTTCGCTCCCGCTCCTTCAAACCGATCAAAAAGAGGTTGGGTTCGACTCACATCCTACCAATTGGTGTCGCGATGATGCAGGTAGGTTTACCTACGTCGACTTCAAACCGCCGCGATACTACGACGAACAAAGCGCTACTCACTGGGTTGGTTTTCCCCAACCGGAGGATCCCGAGGACGTTCGTATTGGTACCTGGCGCTACTACAGTCGTGAAGGAATTCTTCGGAGACTCAACTTCACCTGCGAGAGGTACGGCCCCGGAAAGGGACGAGCGACTATTCTCGACACACTCGACAATACTGATCCAGTCTGTGGCCGGTGGGCGCGAGAGTACCTTGATTCACTCCCTCCCACTCGCGTGCGGCGCGATCCCTGTCTGTTCCGAAGTGAGGTAGAACGTCTCTCTCCTGATGATACCGACGACTTGCGCGAGTTGGCAGTGGTCGCGGTAGAGTTGTTTGATGCGTCATCACAGCTCCTCGAAGAGGTTCTCACACTTTCCCATGTGAGCTATCGCCGTCCGCGCGCAGATCGTCACGCCGGGTTTGAAAAAGCTCGCGCGCTCCTTCTCCAGCTACACTCCTAATCGAAGAGAGCTGAACGCCCCCCTACCCACAACGGCAGACGGGGCGGTTTTTTATGTGGGGCCATGAGTCACAATAAACTGCGTAAGGTGATGAAAATCTTTTGATGAAATACTTGCCTGACCCAGTTTAATTTCAGAATGCCAAGTCGGGCCATGAAAATCCGAACCTCCCGTAATAAGCAGCCCTTTACGCTTTACAAATGCTAGCAGAGCCTTGATCTGTGCAGGGGTATGGTGTGACGAATACACTTCAAGACCATCAAGGCCGTCATTTCGCAAACGTTCGATAATGTCAAATATACGCTTCATAAAATGCTTATTTTCAGCAGTGCGTCCCTTGTCTGCGGGGTGAGACAAAATTGCGACACCTCCGGCCCGGTGAATCAATCGAATTGCCTGTTTAGGAGAAAGCATCGTCAAGTCATATGGCGTCACAAGGCTGCCTTGTTTAGTCAGCATGGCCTTAAATTCGCGAGCACGACGCGGATATCGTTTCACCAGTGCACGATAAATATCAAATTTTACTAACGCTCCTTTTGGCTTAAATTTACGCAATTCAGCAATGGTTATCCTAATTCCCTCTTGGGCATATAGCCGATCAAGCATCTTTGAGAGGCGACGCTCGTACCCGTCAATAGTGCGTTTTAGCCCTTGCGCAAGGATAGCGCGTTTGAATGTCTTCGCATAGCCGAGAATATGCAGATTGATTTCATCATAGTTCGTGGTAATTTCAAGCCCTTCCAGCGTGGTGAGGCCGAATTTTGATGCGGCTCTAAGCGCCGCATCAAAGTGAGCGATGGCATTGTGATCAGTTACGACTACTCCGGCCAGACCTTTATTTTTTGCCATACGCATAATTTGAAGAGGCGTATACTCCCCATCGGAAAAAATCGAATGCGCCTGAAGATCAAAACCGCCTTTAATCATACAATTTTTCTTATCTCTTTAATAATGCGCCGGATGTCATCACCTTGCCTTACTATATCATGATACAGGACAACTTGCCCTTGCGCGCGAGCGAGATTATGGGCTTGGCGCGAGGGATACCGTTTGGAATCCCACCGAAAATAACAGTCCTCAAAAATATCCCGAACAAATCGAGAAGCAAGTTCAAGCGGAATGAGCTGAAGCGCTTGAGGAAGCAACTCCCATTCTTCGTCGTTTAAAAAATCTTGCGCGCCCGCACAATATCCTTCAAGCCCGGCTTTAAAATACGGCAGTGAAAAAGTAGTCATTTCTGCCGATTGCGTTCTTATTTGACACCATGAGCGAAACGCTCCGCCAAGCTCGTAGAGTACATTGTACTGATTTCCACAATCATCAAAATCAACCATAGTGCGCGCCATCAGACCATCTTCCGTGAAAATGAAATTGGAAATTTTTGGATCACCGTGATTGATAGTATGGCGGAGCGATTTCGGGAGATCCAGGGAAGGGAGCACATCAATGACAGGGAGAAGTACTGCGATTTCGGGATCACTATTGCCTGCCGCCGCATGCTGGTATGCTTGAAATAGAGCAGGTATGTTGTGTTTGATTGGACGGACATGTTTAAATGTATATTCTACTCCCTGCAAGATGCCATGGTAGGTTCCCAAAATCTTTCCGGCTTCATACGCAATCGTGGGTATATCAACAGATTCATATACATGGCCATGAACATAGGTAAAGAGTCGCCAAAATCTAGCACCGTCTGGAACGTAGAGGGACCCGTTGTTGGCATGCACAATCTCCATCATAAAGCAGCCGTGCAAGCGGAGAAAATTCAATACCGTATTAGTATCCTCCATTACTGCTGGTGAAAAAATTGGGCTCACATGTTGTAAAATATATCTACCACGGGAAGCGTCAACTTTCCAAGTATCATGAATAATACCAGCACTCAGTGACTCAACCGTGTATACCGTACCGATATCGTATGAATGTAGTGTGCTATATGGTGTTTCCATAGTGATTGTCTCTACTCTAGCATATCGGCGCATAAAAAAGAAGGACGCGATAGGCGTCCTAAAAAGATCAGCGTGGGCGATATCAACTGGCCAAGTAAGTAAGTATCTCCTGGATACCCTCGTGCCCACCACTGCGCGCAACAAACCCACCGCGCCCTTGCACAAGGGTAACTACTTCAGCGATGGCACTTGCAAGCGTGCAAGGATATCCCACTGCCGTAAGCAAATCCATGTCGTTACTATCGTCTCCGATCATAGCAACATCTTGAATATTCACTCCTAGACGCTTCAGCATGAAATTGACTGCATTTCGCTTTCCGCTGGCCGTAGGAAAACATTCTAGGGTTGCACCGTATGTCCACAGCATCGTCAGTCCCACAGGCAGTTCCCTCTGCCGCAAAGCTTGGTACGCATCATTATCGGGCACAGAGCCGCTCGGAGGCGGATGTATACGAAACGAGGTATCACGCTCTTCAGAATCCGTGAGAAAACCCTCTGCGCGGAGTACTGCCTCGAAGTCCCATAGTGTTCCTGAACGACTTGGAGGGCTCCCAACCCAAGGCGCCAACAAGGAATGCCATTCCACATCCCTCGAGCCGTCCGCATGTAAAATTATTCCGCCATGCTCGAGGATTGCAAGGCCGTGGGGAATAATATTGGCAAGGATCCTGTAGTTTTTTGTCCTCCTACCTGTCACGAGCACCACAGGTATATGACTTGCCTGAAGTGCCTGAAGTCGTGCCACAGTGCCGGTTGCTACAGCACGCGTATTGCCGCATGCGATCGTACTGCCATCAACTCGGATGTCCTTATGGACAAGGGTCCCATCAATATCACTAATGAGCAGGCGTATACCCATCAAACTCCTCCTAGTATCCATCCTAGCACATCTTAAAATACTGTCAACGGATAATTGACAAATTGTACTTCTGAGCGTACTATAAAACATAGCAATCACGACAATCTATGCCAAAAGAACTTATTCCAGTAGTGGATAAAAATGATCGAGTGCTCCTATACCTTCCATCGAAACTAATTCACACGCAAGAACTTCGGCATCGAGAAATCGCAGTTTATTTAATCAATGCGGCCAAACAAACTTTAGTGCAACAGCGCGACGGGGGCTATCTTGACCATTCGGTTGCCGGACATGTTCGCAAAGGGGAAACTTATCTTCAAGCGGCACTGCGAGAGATAAAAGAAGAGATACGACTCCGTTTGAAGCCGCGCGATCTTAAACGGCTCGGAAAATTTTATCACCGCACACTTTCACCGCAGAAAGGATATTACAACGATCGTTTCTTCGCTTTGTATGTGGTACGGCATCACATTGAACTTCAAGATGTTCATATTAATAAACATGAGATGGACGGGCTAGAACCGATGTCTATCAACAAAATCAAAACCCTGATGAAGGAAAAACCTAAACAGTGTAAGGGCGGCTTTCTCGTCTCTTTTCCTATTTTTTTGAAATACTATAAAGTATGAAATCTCTTATTGTTTTTACCGGCGGGGGGCTGGCGCCGGCGTTAAATCCGACGATCTATGGGGTCGTAACGGCCGCGCGGGAAAAGGGCTGGCGCGTGCTGGGCGGACTTTACGGTTGGCAATCGCTTTTGGCCGGCGGACGGCATGTAGATTTAACCAATCTCAACATTGAATCGCTTAAAGAAAACGGCGGCACGATTTTGCGTTCTTCACGCACCAATCCGTATGCCACCCCGGACGGCGCGGAGCAAGTAAAACGCACCATCCAAGCGCTGGGCATTGACGCAGTAGTCGCGATCGGCGGCGATGACACCTTGGGCGCCGCGGCAAAACTTGCCGCTGAAGGAATCCCGATTATCGGCATTCCCAAAACCGTGGATAATGATTTGCCCGGCACTTATTTCACTCCGGGCTTCCCATCTGCCGCATATTATCTGGCCACTTTTGTCAATGAGATCAAACGCGACGCGGCCTACGCGCTGTCGCGAATTTATATAATTGAGGCCATGGGTTTCAAAGCCGGATGGCTAACTTGCGCTGGCGTCCTCGGTGGCGCAGACATCGTTTTGCCGCCAGAGTGGAAAATTTCTTGGAAACACACGCTTGATCTGCTTTCGCAGCGCTACAAAGACAACGGCAACTTTGCGGTAGTCGTAGTATCGCAAGAAGCGCATTTTGATGAACCGCTCCAAGGACTTAGCGAGCAACAACTTGGCGATGAGCATGGTCATGTGCGAAAAAGTTTTATCTGCCTTACTCTGCGCGATAAAATCCGCGCTGATCTGGGCATTGAAGCCAAAGCGCTCTACCCGGGAAATTATGTGGAAACCGGAAAACCGATTGCGCTTGACCGCGACCTCGCCATCGCGCTTGGCCGCCACGCCGTTGCTCTTATTTCGGATGGCGTACAAGGCGTTATGACGCGGATCACGCGGCCAGATCCTGCGCAACTCCATCTCACGGTGGACACTCTGCCTTTTCCAGAACTCGCGCTCCAAAAGCACCGCCCGCTGGAGCAGGATATGTTTGATATCGAGACCCTGCTGCCTACCAAAGCATTTTTTGACTATATGACTCCGCTGACCGCGGATTTTACGCAGTTAGGAGATCCGGATTATCTTGGACTTATGCAAGAAATCACCGCGATTGACAAAAATAAAACCAGGGGTTAGGATTAGCAATACAGGAGGTGTACTTTGTACGGAACTTCAAACGGAGATATCCGAGACGTTATGCGCCGCAAGGTAGTATGTCTTCCTTCCATGAATGTGGAAGTGTCGGCGCCGGTAACCGCGGCTGAATTTCGGGTCATCCAAGCGCAAAACCCGCGTGGCATACGCCGAGATGCCAAAAATTCGGTGCGCGGGATAGACACCTTTGACGCCCCGATGGATCACAGCGGCGGAGTAGGATTCATCATTACCTTGGCTACCGGCGAGAGAGTGAACTTTGTGGCAACCGGTACAACGCCGATTGCTGGCGGCAGTTCATCCAATATCGCCCATGCGTTAGTTGCTCTTGACATTCAGGATGTGGGGCTGGTGGGCGCAGTGGGTGACGATGCGCATGGTCGCCATATCATCTCCACCCTGCACCAGAGCGGCTTGAGCAAGCTAACGCTTTTCAGGCGTGAGGCAACGGCGACAAGTTTGATACTGCGCGAACCAGACGGAGTCGCTACTTTGTTCGCTTGCAAACCGCCGTATCATACTTCCCCGGAGATTCTGGCCAAGTTGACCGACGTCTGTCAAGCTGAAGTACTGGTTGTCAGTGGCGTACGTTGGCCGGATTTTCCCTTGGTGCAGGCGCTTTGGCAGGCAGCTTCGCCACGGGTACGTGCGCTTTCCCCGCATATCAGCTTGGTTGCTGACAGCGACGAAAATCGGCAGCATTGCCTTGAGCTTTGCAAAAACGCGGACATTGTTCATCTGAATGATGATGAAGCTGCCCACCTTTTCCAGTTGCGTGGAGCGAGTGGGAGAATCGCGTTCCCGGATGATGATCAGCAAGCCGAGCAAATGATGCGCCAACACGTGGCTCCTTTGGGAGCGCACATTTTCTGCATCACGCGCGGGGAGCGTGGAAGCATCACTTACGATAACCAACACAAGCGCGTGGTACTCCAAGCGGTTCCCGAGCGTATTGAGGGCGGTAATCGTGTGGGAGCCGGAGATGTACACCTGACCACGCTTATATACTACCTGTACCTGCGCGGAAGGACTATTGACCTGCTGTCCGCACTTAAAGTTGCGGCGCGGGTGACGGCCGCAAAAATCGCTGCCGGCGATTCGCGTCCCTGGGCGGGAATTCCGGATTCAGCCACGCGCAAGCCGTGGGTACGCGAAGCCGAGGCGCGAAACAGCGCGTCCTAAAGTTAGTAAGGAGAACCGCACGCTGGCGTAAGGAGAACGCCAGCTTTTTTTATCGCGTACTTCGGCGTACGCTCTGTGCACGAATCAACGAATGTTCCTACGAATCCAACGAATTTGCTGTGTACAACAAAAAGCACCCCTGATATGCCGGCATAGCCTACTTTCCCGGGACCGGATTGGGTCCGAGTATCATCGGCCTTGGATGCTTTCACTTCCGTGTTCGGAATGGGAACGGGTGGGTCACACCGAAATTAAACACCGGCAAATCTGGGGTGCTTTTTAGTATTGTTGTAAGAGTAATCACATCGCTCGCTCCGCTCGCTCTGTGTACGAATTACAAATCTTGTACGAATATTACGAATGTTGTCAATTCAAATTCGTAGTATTCGCAACGCCATTCGTTGATTCGTACACAGGAAGCGCCGGAGGCGCTGAATCCAAATTAGTGCTTCAGTGCTTTTGGATCGATTAGTACCGCTCGGCTCAAACCGTTACCGGTCTTACACCTGCGGCCTATCGCCAGCGCTCCGCGCTGCAAATCCCAAATTACAATTTCCAAATCCCAAACAAATTTTAAATCCCAATTTCTAAATTCCAATTTTGTGATTTGGAATTTATGATTTGGGTATTGTTTGTAATTTGGTGCTTGGTTATTGGAATTTCCAGTGCGAAGCACTGGTTTTACCTGGTCATCTCCCAGGGATCCATAAGACCTAATCTTGAGGACGGCTTCGCGCTTAGATGCTTTCAGCGCTTATCCGTGCCGAACGCTGCTACCGAGCAATGCCCTTGGTAGAACAACTCGTACACAGGAGGTTCGTGCCTTTTGGTCCTCTCGTACTGAAAAGGCGCCCTCTCAAGTCTTTACGCCCGCGGCAGATAGGAGACCGACAAATTTGTTATCCGCCTTAGGCGGAGCATGGACATTTCTGCCATGCTCTGCATGTCGCCATGCAGTTCGGACTATATCTTCTTGTCAACATGGTTGACGAGTTCGACGTATAGTCTCTGAGGGTTTTACTTTATCTCATCTAGTGGTCGCTTTCGATAGCGACCGGCACCATTCATAGTATATGCAAGTTTGATAATTTTCATCAAACCGTCTTTCCTTCGGTGTTGATTATCTGACATCATGCGAACTACTTCCGCAAATATCTGAAAATCTTTTACCTTTTCCGTACACAGTGCATGGGCACGGAAAAAAGGAATAATTTTGGTGAGGAGATCGTTGCGATCTCGCACCACATATACATAGGTACTGTCTCGTGGATTTGTTGGATGATTTGCCTTCACATATCCGCAACGAAAGAATGAAACAAGCGCATCAAGCACTCGCCGACTTGATATTCGTTGTGACACATGAAATTCTGGAATAATTTTCCAGCCGGTTGTCATGCGCGGGTCTTTATACGCCGCGATATGAAAACTCCCTTCCCCATCAACAAAACCAGTTACGTACCATGGTTTTAGACGATAACGTAATCTTCCCTGCTGATTATCTGCACTCAACACTTTTTCACCTGACATACCTCTATAGTATACCAGGTAGTGTGAGATTCTTCAAACTCCTACTCCTGTTTGGAGTTTTGCCAGAACTTCCAGCATATAGTCGAATTTATAGACAGCAAGGTCTTACTGTCTCACGCATGTATTCCCCACTTGTTTCCAAGTGGCATGGACTATATCTTCATCCCGATTATACATCGGGAGCCAACGTGTAGTCTCTACGGACTCTCTGCTTTCGCAGGTTGCCTCGGTATTCCCATAGCACATTCGTGCTTTAGGGTTCACCGATACAGTTGGTGCTAGTATGGCATTACTGCCAGCAAACGCCATGCTCCCAGATTGGGAGGACGTTCTGAACCCAGCTCGCGTACCACTTTAATTGGCGAACAGCCAAACCCTTGGGACCTTCTCCAGCCCCAGGATGTGATGAGCCGACATCGTACATTAATCCATAATTTCGTATGGTGCAGACTATATCTTCATCTTGCTCTGGATCGTAGTCCCGCGGACGCGGGACATAATCTTCAGTTTGATGTTAGCAAGCGTCGGCGTATTATTCCTCTCCGCCACATGGCGGATATGGAATCTCCCCTTTCGGGTCAGTCGTTACGGGGTCATTGTGAACATTTGACACTTGACCTTTGACATTTGACCAACCACTAAAAAGGTTGTCAATTGTCAGGTGTTAGATGTCATTTGTTACAAGCGGACTTCCCACGGTATTGCCCTTCCGCTTGAGGCGGAGTCGGGGTTCACCGTTATAAGCCGATTTTATGGTCTCTATCTAACTATTTTGGTTTGACGAAAAAACCAGGAAACAAATCACTTTGCATGCACCCCGATATGTTAAGGTGCCAAACCTCCTCGTCGCTATGGGCGCTTGGAGGAGATCAGCCTGTTATCCCCGGAGTAGCTTTTATCCGATGAGCTTCAGCGGTCCTATGACCGACTGTCGGATCACTAACTTCTACTTTCGTATCTGCTCGTCTTGTAGGACTTGCAGTTAAGCCAGCTTTTGCGTTTGCACGTCATGCTCGATTTCCATCCGAGCTAAGCTGACCTTTGTAAACGCCTCCGTTACCTTTTAGGAGGCATCCGCCCCAGACAAACTGCCTACCAGGCCCTGTTCCTCGGCGTCGATTCAGGCGCAAAGGTAAGGAGCAAATTATAGAAAGGGTGGTGTTTCATTGTCGCCCGCCTAACTTTTTGGACACCATCCGCCGAAAGCGGATGATTTTAACCAACTTGGTGAACATAGCGGACTGCCATCGGAGATAGCTTCTCTAAGTATGTCCTACTATGCTCCCAGTCCAAAAAGTTAGGCGGGCTCCCACCTACGCTAAACATTCCATAACCTACCCCAAGGCCAAGCTGCAGTAAAGCTTCACGGGGTCTTTTCGTCTAGCCGCGGGTAACTCGCATCTTCACGAGTCTTGCAATTTCGCCGAGTCCCTCGTTAAGACAGTTCTCAAGTCGTTATGCCATTCGTGCAGGTCGGAACTCCATTTTTGCTCATCATGTTACCATGATGTTTAGACTATACTTTCATCTTACTACAATCTTTAGGAGATTTTCTTTCGTGTATCGTCTTGCGCCTAAATTGTTCATTTGATAGGCAAGGGTAATGATTTGTCGTATTCCCTGGTTAGTGCGATGCTCATTATTTTTCATAAGTGCACATATCTTTGAGAATAGTTCAAAATCAAAACGTTTCGATGTTTGCAATGTATATTGATTGAAATGCGGAATGATTTTACTTATAAGTTCGGAGAGGCTTCTTACCTCGTATTTATAAGTTTGATCATGCGCATCGAATCGTATACTTCCACAATCAAAGAAGCGTTGAAGCTCCTCAAGTATCGCTTTGCTTCGTTCATGCTGACTGACAGTAAAACTCGGACGAGCTTCAATGCCTATTTTCAGCGTAGGACGAACAGAAAACGAAACTAGGAAACTTCCCTCACCATCAATGAACCCGGTAATATAGGACGCGATCTCCATAGACTATTTGTTTTAAGTAAGAGCCGACGTGTTGGCCCGAGCATTCTCCATTCTCGGACCCTTCCCTTTCGGGTCAGTCGTTACGGGGTCACTCCGATATCCATCGGAGGACTTCCCACGGTATTGTCCTCGCACCTCGTTCCACTCGGCGCTCTGTGTACGAATCAACAAATATCACTACAAATCCAACGAATTTGTATTATTCGTAGGATTCGTGCAAGATTCGTAATTCGTAACGGAGTGCGGAGCAAAAGCGACGCACGATAGGATTCCACCGTTATGAGTCGGCGTACTTATGCCGTGTTACCACAGCATTCGGGCGAGTGTTCCCGACCGGAAACATTTTTTCACCCGACAAGGGATTACGCTCATTTTGTTACTCCATCTTTATGGAGGCATAGTCATTTCTGCCATGCTCTGCATGTCGCCATGTCCCGACGATATTTGATATATCGGGACTCCGATTTTACATCGGAGCAGTTCGGACTATATCTTGTCCGACGCTGAGTCGGACTCTGGCGTATAGTCTCTACGGACTCTCTCAACACTTTCGTGTTAAGGTTGCCTCGGTATTGTCTCGATGCTTATCGAGATGTTTACCGATATAGCCAGATTTTCTTCTACCTCTTTGCAATGGCTGCAAAGTTCGAAGGAGGTCTTCCACCTCACTAAGGCAGCAATTCCACCTTAGGACGATTATAGTTATCGCCGGCGTTCATCAGCGCTTCGGTTCAAAGCTTCGCGCGCTCCGCGCGCAGCCTATAGCATAGGGCATAGAGCAAAGGGCATAGAGATTGTTTTCTCTACGCTCTAAGCTATAAGCTCTTAGCTCTAAGCTGCGTGCGAAGCACGCTAACTTCTCCCCTTAACGTTCTGACACTGGCCAGGCATCAGCCCCTATACATTGCCTTACGGCTTCGCAGGGACCTGTGTTTTTGGTAAACAGTCGCTTGAGAGACGCTTGCTGCGCCCCCACACCTATCAGGTACCTTGCGTAGCACCTTGGCGCCGTACAATGACGGTAATTATTGCAAAGTACACACTAACCTGCGTATAGTACGCAAATTGTGTGGCGCTTCGCGCCAAAGTACCTGATAGGTGTGGGGGAGGCCTTATCCCGAAGTTACGGCCACTTTTTTGCCGAGTTCCTAAACGAGGGTTCTCTCGTACACCTTGGCACACTTGTGCCCGGGGACCTGTGTCGGTTTACGGTACGGATAACCTACGACAAAATCTCAAAGCTTTTCTTGGCTCCTTGTTCATGAGAATTGACTCGACCTTGCGGCTTTGTCTGCAGCCGCGCTCCGCGCGGAGTTCACAGTTGTCAGTCATCAGTTCACAGTAATTGTTGTTTGTTGGACAATCAATTCAACACTGTGAACCGTGAACCGTTGACTGTAGACTCTGTGCGAAGCACAGCTATGTGCGTAACCATGAGCACACTCTCACTAGTAAGAAGCGCACCTTGAGACGACTCGTAAGCTAGCGCAGGAATATTAACCTGCTGTCCATCGGCTACGCCTTTCGGCCTCGCCTTAGGCCCGGCTCACCCTGGGTCGATTTGCGTTGCCCAGGAAACCTTCCCCTTACGGTGTGGAGGGTTCTCACCTCCATTTGTGCTACTTATGCCAACATTCTCTCTTCCTGCCGCTCCACGGCGGCTCGCGCCTACCGCTTCAACGCTGACAAGAATGCTCCCCTACCGCTCGCGCCTCGCTGCCGCTCGTCACTCGCTTTGTGTACGAATCAACGAATGCCGTTGCGAATACTACGAATTTGAATTTGTATTATTCGTAATATTCGGCAATCATTCGCAATTCGTACACAGAGTGCCAAACGATAGTGAGGCACGAGCTCTTGTCTTCGGTATACCGCTTAGCCCCGATACATTTTCAGCGCGCAAGGGCTCGACCAGTGAGCTGTTACGCTTTCTTTAAAGGATGGCTGCTTCTAAGCCAACCTCCTGGTTGTATAAGCCTTTACACTTCTTTTCACACTTAGCGGTAATTTAGGGACCTTAGACGAAGATCTGGGCTGTTTCCCTTTTGCACGACGGAGCTTAGCCCCCATCTGCTGACTCCCATGGCACCCCTGCGGCATTCGGAGGTTGATTCAATTTGACAGCTTGCGCCGCCAAGATCGATTCAGTGCTCTACCTCCGCAGGTAATCCATAGGGCTATACCACAGTATATTTCGGGGAGAACCAGCTATCACCCAGTTCGATTGGTATTTCACCTCTAGCCACGGGTCATCCCATAGTGTTGCACGGCTAATGGGTTCGGACCTCCCTCCGCATTTCTGCGGAGTTCATCCTGCCGATGGCTAGCTCACCGGGTTTCGGGTCTAGTCCACGCTGCTTTTGCACGAATGACTCACGAATGATTTGTGAGCAATTTGTAACAAATTACTCACGAATATCAATTTAGTGAGTCATTCGTGCGTTAACGCCCTTTCAGACTTGGTTTCCCTGCGCCTTCGTCCCGTAGGACTTAGACTGGGCAACGCGGAACAAACTCGTTGGCTCATTCTTCAATAGGAACACCATCACCGCGCACAGCGCGGAAGCTCCAAATTCCAATTTCCAAATCACAAACAAATTCGAAATCCCAACATTCAAATCCCAAGTTTGTAATTTGGAATTTGTAATTTGGGTATTGTTTGTAATTTGGTGCTTGGTTATTGGATATTCCGTGCTATGCACGGCTCTGATTCCTTGTAAGCGTATGGTTTCAGGTTCTATTTCACCGGCCTCACCGGCCTACTTTTCACCTTTCCCTCACGGTACTGGTTCGCTATCGGTTAGAGAGGAGTATTTAGCCTTGGCGCATAGTCGCGCCGGATTCCCACGGGATTTCACGAGTCCCGCGGTACTCAAGTATGATCATAGTAAGGCGATAACCCCTTTCGCGTACGGGACTATCACCCTCTTTGGTTGGCCTTTCCAGACCATTCTACTAGGGAAGTTACGCTACGTATACCTTACCTCACTATCAAGGCAGTGATCATGACCATCTTACAACTGCGCTCATCTTTTTAACCCTTGAGTCTTCCACAAAGCGCGTGACACTGCATCTTTCGATGAAGCGCCCGCCTCTCCGCTTTAAGATGAGGGCTCTAGGCTCATCCCCGTTCGCTCGCCGCTACTAAGGGAATACACGAATGACTCGCCAATGGAGTTACGAATTACCCACAAATAAATTCGTGAGCTATTCGTCTGCCATTAGTGAGCTATTCGCAATTAGTTTCTTTTCCTCTGGTTACTGAGATGTTTCACTTCACCAGGTTTACTTCTTGCATATTGCTATACAAGATGATCCGATGTTAATCGGACCGGGTTGCCCCATTCGGATACCCACGGATCAAAGCTTGCTTGCCAGCTCCCCGTGGCTTATCGCAGGCTGCTGCGTCCTTCATCGTCTCTCTCTACCAAGGCATCCACCATACGCCCTTTTGGCACTGAAGCACAAATTTGGATATATGCGCGAATACGCGCGAATCGTCACGTCCCGGTCGCAAAGCGACCGAGGATCCTCGGCAAAGCCGGGACTTGGACAATCGCGAATAAACGCGAATATGTTATTGCTTGGGTTACTAGTCGAAACTAGCAACTCGTTTTAGATGCGATTACTCTATATTCAATTGTCAATGGACTCGATAGCGCAGATGGCTACCGCCCGCTGGTTTCGCAGAATCACTATCTGCGCGATCCGCGGCCGAAAGGCATCTGTGTAATCAAAGGGCCTCGCTTCCAAGCGAGGCCCCAAAATTACACCGAAAAAACACGGCTACCCGCTTGGAAAGATTAATTTCAAGGTTTTTGCCATATTTTGGCTAAAACTTAGGGCCTCCGGCTACTTCTTATTATCACTCCTACTATGCCACACCCCCAAAATCGTGTCAAGTGCGGCTCCTCCACAGGGTATAAACACAAAAAAGAAGCTCCACCTTCGGGTGGAGCAACAAAGGAGCTGGGTCTGTTTTGCATCGAGAGAGATCTAACTCCAATCTTCCTCCAGGTCCCCCGGCTGATCGCCGACCCGCGCTTGATGAATGGCGAGGTAAGCCCGACACTTAAGCCGCAGTGTTCCCACCTGTTCAGCAACACGCCGGGCGCGGCTAAACTCATTATGATGAACAAGAGCTTGTACAAGACAGAGGCGTGCCGTATCAACTGCCGGCGTAGCGATCTTCTCGTATGTGTGCACTGCCTCATCAAGATCAGTACTCATACCTCCTTGGCTTGCCGCAATCTCCGCGAACAGAATACAGCGTTCGGTAGCATGTGGGCGAGACTTAGCAAACTGCCGTGCGGCATTAAGTTTCCCACACTTTGCAAACGATGCTACAAGAAAATGCAGCCCTTTTACGCGCAACTTAGGACATGCTTGTGCCTCTTTTAGTAAGGTTCGCAAGTCATCCACTTCTCCCGAGTGTTGTACTATTATCGCCCATGCTGCCACTCTGGCTTCAGACAACTGCGCGGATGCAGCAAGTGCTCTCGCCCGAACCAGTTCCCCTGCTTCACTAAAGGCACGGATGAGTGGCAATTGCAACCATGCTACCGCTCTTGCGCTGTCGGCATTTCTGGCGAACGCATCCCGAACCTCGGTTGCGAGCTGTAAATCTCCGGATTCACCGGACATCGCAGCAACAAGACCACAACATCGAAATTTTTCATCCAGGCGTTGCGTGCTTTGAGTACAACGGCGAGCCTCCTCCAGTATCTCATAAAGATTACTCTCCTTAAAGATCTGAAGGAGCGCCCTTGCTCTAGATGAGGAGTCTGGGATGAGGCGTGCGATCCTTAATGCTTCCTGTATATTCCCGCAGGACAAATATGCACGCGATGTCGCTATGTATGTTTCTCCTGGAGTAGAGGGACCCTCTGGCAAGCTGGCCGCCTCTTCTACAACTCGCTCGAGGTCAAGCGGGTTACGAGTAACTGCGGCAATATCGGCGAGTCCACACACTAGCTCCTGGATATGCGTTTTGGCAGTAAAGACCTGCCGAGCCAAAATGAGCTCGTCGGTGACCGCAAATACAACTCCTGGATTTGCGAGATAACGCCGCAGGCTCGCAAGAGATACTCGACCCTCTTTGTAAAGTCTGGCCAGTACTTGGATGAAAGGAGCTAGGTCAGAAATTACTTCAATTGCAACCGTATTTTTCTGGCTCATGGCCTCCTCCATGTTCCTGTTCCTCCCTGCTCATTTGGCGCCTATTCGCCAGATGGCAGTAATAAAGCATACACCAAAGCTACTACATCGGTCAAGGGGCGGGTATGACACACTGCCACAGGGTGTAGACAAAAAAAGGCGCTCCACCCTGAGCAAGGGAGGAGCTAGAAAGCGGTTTCGGGAACAAACTCAGGGGGAAGAAGTGTGGCGACTGATCGGCTCTCCACTATCTCGTCCACCACTTGGCCGATCGAGATATGACGCCGGTACGCCCGAGTGATCGACTGCCCGCAGAAGGCAGATCTCCACCCTGCTGCTAGTGAACGCGCGCGCCGCGGTTGCCCATCCAATAAGTGCTGACACGTGGCTGGCCGGGAGCGCATGGATAAGACGCTGCCAAATCTCGGAGGCGCGCGTTTCCTGCCGCTCAACCTCCTCCTCGACGCAGCGCAGACAAGCGGTGGTGTCATCTGCAAATCCCATGTGGGGTGCCTCTAAATGAGTATAGAAAAAAACAACCACCCGCTCCCCAAGCAGGTGGTTTACGATCTCACTCAACGAAATGTACAAGCGCGATGCACTTACTTGCCGGCGGTGCTCATTGCGCATCGAAATTCAAACCATCGCGCAGTCAACCACGATGTCCAACAAAAGAACGTGAAAGCGAGTGCGAGACTATTCGTGTCTCGATCGGAAACCAAAACACGACATGTCACAAGGAGTACAAGACTCCCCAGCGCAAATACTCGCGCGACCTTCGCGATCTGGGAAAACCGATGTGCGAATCTCATGTTCACTTCCTCCTGGCCCGCCGCGACCGCGGGCCTACGTAGATCACCTGGTCGACCTGCGCTTCCCCGTGCCTTCTCGCGTATTCTTCCACACAGGTCACAAGGCGCATACCACTCACACTCAGCCGTGCTCTCCAGTTACCACAGAAAACATGCCTGCGACACTTGCTAGCCCACGCCCATCCTGGTGTGAGACGACGCTTACAGCAACTACATTTCCTGCGCCTTCCTACATAGCGTGGAGTCGTGCCTGTTTCATCGTCAACGAGTACGGCTTGTCTCATGGGAACACCTCCTGCTTCCTTTTTACCACACCCAATCATATAGCACAACTTCCAAAATAAAAATTACCTCCCCCGCGTGCGACCATACCCCTCCTTGCTTTGACTATTTTGACAGGATCAGCTATACTCACCCCGTCATCCCTTCACACGCAATCCAACAACGAAAGGAAAATGTCATGGGAGACCTAGCTCCTTCTCAAATGGTGCGCGAGGCAGTCGAGTCTCTGCGGCTCAAGCTTGGCGCTCGTCGCCCGACGATCGGCCTGGTGCTCGGCTCCGGCTTGGGCGCTTACGCGGAAACCGTCCGCGATCCGGTTTCGGTTCCCTACGCCGAGATCCCGCACTTCCTGGTCCCGGCTGTCGCAGGACACGCCGGAATGCTCTGGTGCGGAACGATCGGAGAACAAACGGTCGTCGCCCTCCAAGGCCGCTGCCACCCGTACGAGGGTTACTCCATGGCGGACCTCGTGCATCCGGTGCGCACCCTGATCGGTCTTGGCTGTCGCACGATCATCCTCACCAACGCCGCGGGCGGCATCAACCCGGCCTACCAAGCCGGCGATCTGGTGCTCATGAGCGATCACCTCAACCTGCTTGGGCAACACCCGCTCAAGGGCCAAAACGATGACGCTCTTGGTCCGCGGTTCCCGGATATGACCGAGGTGTACTCGGCCCGACTGCGCAACCATGCGCGGGTCTGCGCCGAGATCGCTGGTCTGAAGCGGGGAGGCACGGACACAATCCGCCAATTGCCCAAGGATGGCGTGTACGCGGCCATGGCCGGCCCCAGCTACGAAACTCCGGCGGAGATCCGGATGCTTCAAGCGATGGGCGCGGACCTCGTGGGCATGTCCACCGTGCACGAAGCCATCGCGGCGCGGCACATGGGCGCCGAGGTCATCGGAATCTCGTGCGTGACCAACCTCGCGGCCGGC
Organism: Candidatus Uhrbacteria bacterium; assembly: GCA_016187515.1. Classification (GTDB taxonomy): domain Bacteria; phylum Patescibacteriota; class Patescibacteriia; order GWA2-47-26; family GWA2-47-26; genus JACPJN01. The sequence continues at coordinate 264,829 of JACPJN010000006.1, forward strand.
ATCTCGCCGACTCCGCTCTCGCACGACGAGGTCAAGGCCGCGGCGGATGAGGCCAGGCCCCGACTTGTGGCGTGGCTGAACGAAATCATCGGCCGGCTCCCGCAGGCCGCCTAGTCGCACCTTAGCAACCACACGGGCTTCAAGTCCGCACACATTAAGGAGACGCTCTTGCGCCGCCGCCGATCAGCACGATCGGTCGCGGCGCCGTTTTTTTAAAAATCACGGCGGTTCAAGTACAAGCCCGAGTTCGGGTCTTGTCTTAAATCGCCGTTTGGTTGTGGAACGAATTTTTTCGGGCTCTCTTACGCGGTGAGTGCACGCTCGAACTCTTCGCGCGCCATCCGCACGAGCTCATCTGCTCTCTCCTGCGTGCGGGCATCGGAGTACGCGCGTACGACCGGTTCGGTTCCCGACGGGCGCAGAAGTAGCCATGCGCCGCTCTTCATGAACCACTTGGTTCCGTCGGTCGTGTCCGTCCACACGATCTCTTCTACGAGACTCGCGCGAAGCGATTCGGTCGCCACGGCAACCACGGCTTCCTTACGCGCATCCGGAACTTCAATTCGCACCGCCGCCTGATAGCAGCGAGGCAAGTCCGCGGCAAGCTCGGCGAGCGACTTGCCGGTCTTCGCCATGATCGCAAGCATCTTGAGCGCTGCGTAGACCCCGTCGTAACAGCACTCGAATTCCCGGAAGCCGTACTTGCCGGCGTTGGCTTCAAAAGCAAACACCGCCTTGTGTGTGCGCACGGCCGTGTCGGTTGCGGGCTGACCAATGCGGCAATACTTCACAAGCGCGACACGTTCGCGGCAGATCTCTTCAATCATGCCGCTCGCGTTTACCGGCGTGACCACGACATCATCGGCCTGAAGCAGGTGCCGCGCGAAGATGCCAGCCACCACGTCGTCTTGGAGCATGACGCCTTCCGGAGTGATGAACTTCACGCGATCCGCGTCGCCGTCAAAGCACGCGCCGAGCGTGAACCCTCCGTCGCGCGTGCGCGCAATCGCCTCGGCGCAGTTTTCCGGCGTGCATTCGCTCCGGCGATCCGGGATCGGCTTGGGGTCGCTGTTCAAGACCGTGTGCGTGAGCCGCAGCACCCCGAGAAGATGCTGCGAGATTTCTCCAGCGGTCCCGTTTCCGGGATCGAGGATCACACGGAACCCGGCGCCCTTGATCGCAATCCAGTCCCGCCCGAACGCGCGACAGACACTGTCTGCGTAGCGAGGAAGGCCGTTCTCGCTGGTCATGCCACCGATGTGTTCATGTCCGACAAGATACCGCCCCCGCGTGTGCTCCTCTTCCAAGAGCACATCGATCGTCGCAAGCCGAATCTCGATCGGATCGGTTACATCACGGTCGGCGTAGTGACCATTTCCGAGCATCGGAATGATCCCGATGCGCTCGGGTCTCATGTGCGAGCCGGTGACGAGAATCCCGCCGTCGAAATTTCCTTCGCGCATGTACACGCAGTACACGCCGGTCGGTACCATGCCGAGCATGACGACGTCAACGCCGACCGCCTGGAATCCGGCGATCACGGAATTGGCGAGCATGTCGGCGCCAAAGCGCTGATCGTGTCCGACAAGTACGCGCACACGCTTGCCACCTTTGGCTGATTTCAAATTCAAGCCGTAGCATAGCGCGATACAAAACGCGAGCATGGGGGTGATCTCGAGGTTCGTTTTTCCACGAGCGCCGGAAGTGCCAAAGAGCTTTGCCATGGTTTTTCCTCCACTTCGCACCTTATCATTTTTATTCTTTTCGTGCAACCTCCAAATAAAAAAGCGGGCCGGAGTTGACGCTGTAACCCAAGACCACCGCTGCATCGCTTTTAGGAAGCGCCGAAATTGTAGCGCCGGAATCAATAATTAAAAACAGAGAAACCAGTTCCCCGTCTTTATGTGGGAAATGAAACTTCCGCGGCAGGAAATAGAGCGACTCTTCCGCCCTCACGCAGAGTAATCCCGTACGGAAATATCTGAGGCATAATAGATAACCGAAAGCGTTCGGGGTACGGAAAGTATTTTGATCTCCGCAAGAGGCCGCGTCGGGACACGTTGCTTCGCATTTCGCATTACCTCTTGCAAGGTGTCCCCGGTTGCGATAATTTTGCCGTCGAGCACGGCCACCTGCTTGCCGCCATATTGTTGCACATCAATTGTGGGAATATTATTCGAGTCCATACGTTTACATCATACTACGCCTCCACACCTCTTGTCAATCATCAATCGTATACTTAAAAATAAACCTCGAAACCTTGCGGTCCGAGGCGCGTTGAAGAACACAATCCCTCCTTTTGACTACTCCCCCATTGCAAACGCGGGAAACTCGCGGATGTAGGTAAGCACGCGACCGCGCGGATGTTGCGCCAGAAACGGAAGCTCGTAGGCCGGGGTACGCTCGCTCGCAAGTAGCGCCACTCGCGCGCCAAGGGTAAGCGGAAGCGCGAGATCCATCTCGAAGATGTCGCCGCCGACAACCAGATCTTCGAAGCGCGCGCTGTGCCGTTGCCGAATCGCATCAAGCGTGCGGAAGTAGCGCGGGCGGTGAAGCTGCACCGGCCGATTGAGCCCGGGAAGCTCTAGTACCGCAGGCACGCTCCAGCTCACCTCTTGCCCAGCAACCTCGTCCGGGTCGTACTTTTTCGCGCCGCCCACTACATGAGCAGAAAGCCACTCTTCCAAACCTTCGAGCGGACCTACGAGCGCGCAAATCTTGTCGCACACGGCATCGGCAGCCGAGTTGGTCACGACGTAGAGGGTGTCGCGACCGTATGCCCACAACGCGAGAAACGCTTCGCGCGCGCCGGGTCGGAACACGATCTTCGTCTTCTTGTAGTGGCTCTCGTAAAGGAAGTTGAGAACGACCTCCCGATCTTGCGGATCCATAAACCTTCCGACGCGATCAAACATCAACCGCGCCACCGCCATCATCCGCATGTAGGGATCTACCCGAGCCGGAGCCACGATCACGCGGTGCGACAACCAGCCGTGCTTGTCCGGTTCCGCGGCAATCCTGGCTTCGAACTCGACCGCGAGTCGAGCAACTTCCTGCTCGTCAAACCCGGTCAGCTTCGCCAGGTCCGCCAGGTAGGCCGCGACGAATGGTCCGCCTTCTTGCTCGGCATCGGAAAAGAACCCGTCCCAGTCGCAGACCACAACGCGATCACGTTGGCTATCCATGTACTCCTCCTCGGTTGGATAGTGCCGCCCCAGCGTATCACAGAATGTAAGAAACTACCAGCTAACCCATCGTTTGACAAAACTGCTATATATGAAGTAAGGTAAAGGCGGTCTTAGAACCAAAATGTTCGTTTCACTCATCCCCTGATGGGATGGAAAGAGGTGACCAATGAATGCACCGCAGCACGCTTGGCAATTCCGTCTTCGACGAGCCCTGAACTGGCTCCCGCTGGGACTGGCCTACGCGTTCATGTACATGGGCCGCTACAACCTGACTGTCGCCCAGAAGGCGCTCGGAGACAAGCTCATGCCCCCCGATGATTTCGGCTGGATCTTCGGGATCGGCGCCTGGGTGTACGCGCTCTCCTTCCTGATAAACGGCCCGCTGACCGATCGAATCGGCGGCCGGCGCGCCATGCTCTTGGGTACCTTGGGGACGCTGTCGGCCAACGCGCTCATGGGCTTGACGCTCTACGGCAATACCCACTGGGGGTGGGAGTTCCCGATCTTTGGGACGTTTGTCGCGCTCTACTCGCTCAACATGTACTTCCAGAACTTCGGCGCGATCGCGATCGTCACCACCAAGGCGCCCTGGTTCCATGTGGCCGAGCGCGGCACGTTCTCCACCATCTTCGGCGTGATCATCTCGCTGGGCATCTTCTTCGCCTTTGACTGGGGCTTCGCGATCGTGGAAGCCACGCGCGGAACGTTCAAGGGCGAACTCGGTTTCTGGGCCAGCGTGTTCCAAACGCTTGCGGGAACCGGCGGTACCGGAGTCAATCAGAACTGGTGGCTGTTCTTCGCGCCCTCGATTCTTCTGGGGACGATGTGGATCGCCATGGCGCTCTGGTTGCGCAACAGTCCGGCCGAAGCGGGGTTCAGCAACTTCGCCACTGGCGAAGCCACGCTCTCGACGCACGGTGAGCGCGAACCGGCCCGCGCAGTGTTTCTCAAACTCTGGCAACACCCCGTGATTCGCATCGTGTGTCTGGTGGAGTTCTGCTCCGGAGTATTGCGCAACGGCGTCATGCACTGGTACCCCATGTTCGCCGCCGACGTCGGCTTCAAGAAGGCCTTCCTCGTAACCGCAAACTGGGGACTGACGCTCCTGATCTGCGGCACGATCGGGGCAATTCTCACTGGCTGGTGCTCGGACAAGCTGTTCCAGTCGCGTCGTGCGCCCATGGCCGGCATCTGCTACGGCCTCATGATCGGTGCGGTAATTCTGCTCATGACCACGCTTGCGGGCAACCTCTGGTACGCCGGGATCGCCGTGATCCTGATTTCCACGAGCGTGATCGGCGTACACGGAATCTTCTCGGGTACTGCCACAGCGGACTTTGCCGGAACCAAGAACACCGGCGCGGCCGTCGGCATCGTGGACGGCATGGTGTACTTGGGAACCGGTTTGCAGGCAATCGTGATCGGCCAAATCGTTCCCCAAGGAGCGGCAGCCAAAGTGGCGGGAAACTGGGGCTGGTGGCCGACCGTACTGCTGCCGTTTACCATCCTCGGCCTGATCCTCGCGCTCCGCATCTGGAACGCGAAGCCACAAGCGAAGGCCACGGTAGTGTCCGGCTCGGACGCGAACTGGCAGATCGCGCGCGGAAAAAATGACGGGAGAGGAATCGAACCCGTAGCGTAGCGAGGACTACGGGCCCGCAAAAATCGTACAACCGGCGGACGGCTGTGGGGCGCCCAAATGCCCCATCACCGTCCGCTTATTAAATTTACCGCGGCAGCGGGCTGAATTTTTGTCCAAGTTCCCAATTCGGATCCACATCCAGTTTTTGCCACGGGGTAAACCCCCACACCAAAGGCCGCCGTTTTCCCCGTTTTGGTGTGGGGGTAAATTGTTTTGCCTGCGCCATAAAATAGCCGGCCACGGCAATCATGGCGGCGTTGTCCGTCGCGTATGCGACGGATGGCATAGAGCATAGAGCAGATGGCGTATGGCGTTTTATGGCTTCTACCAACCGCTGGCGTAATCTGGCGTTCGCTGCTACGCCGCCACCGAGGAGAACGGTTTTTACTTTGTATTTTTTTGCGGCACGAATGGTTTTTGAAACCAATACATCCACCACCGCCTCTTGAAATGCATAACACAAGGAAGCTAAGAGCTTAGGGCTAAGGGCATAGAGTTTTGCTCTATGCTCTATGCTCTGCGCTCTAAGCCAATAGAGTACGGCGGTCTTAAGACCGGAAAAACTAAAATCAAAATCCGGAGAATCAATCATGGGGCGAGGGAAAGTTAGGTGATTAGGTACGTAGGTAGTTAGGTACGTAGGTTTGTTTCCCGCGTACCTTCGTACCTTAGTACCTTCGTACCATTTCTCGGCTTCCCGAGAAATGGCCGGCCCTCCCGGGTAGCCGAGATTAAGCATCTTCGCCACTTTATCAAACGCCTCTCCGGCCGCATCGTCGCGCGTCTCACCAACAATTTTAAAATCCAAATGTCCGCGCATGAGCACCAGTTCAGTGTGGCCACCACTCACAATCAGCGCAAGCGCTGGGAATTGCATAGGGCTTAGGGCGTAGTGCGTAGGGTTTTGCTCTATGCTATATGCTCTATGCTCTATGCTGCGAATTTTCTCTCCGAGAAAATTCGCATACACATGTCCCGCCAAATGATTAACCGCCACCACTGGTTTTTTCCAAAGCCAAGAAAGAGTGCGGGCCACCTCCACCCCCACAAGCAATGAGGTTGCCAATCCCGGACCGGCAGTAACGGCAATGGCGTCAATTGAAGAAGACCAAGCGACTAAGCGACTAAGCGACTGGGTCGTTTGCTTTTTCTTAATCTCTTCATTTCTTAATCCCTTAATCGCTCTTTCAATCACCGGAATAATCTTCTCCACATGCGCCCGCGCCGCCACCTCCGGAACCACTCCGCCCGTTTTCGCATGAATTTTAATCTGGGACGCTATAATGTTACTTAAAACTGAACAACGAAACGACTGAACAACCGGTTGTTTCGTTGTTTCGTTGCTCCGTCGTTCAGTTATCTCCACCACCGCCGCCGCCGTCTCATCACAACTCGTTTCAATCCCCAAAATTCTCATATTTAAAAACTTTTTCTTTCTTTTAAAATCTTTCCTTCACTATACCACCTTTTCCGGAGTTCACCAGCCAAAAAGAATGACCCGGTTACCAATACCAGATCATCTGCAAGCACGGCGGCAAGTGCGGCCGAAAGCGCATCGCGGCAATCCATATCTACTTCCGCGCGCGTTCCACGCTTTGCATACTTTTTTACAACCCGCAGTAATTCACGCGGATGCGCGCACTTGCGTAGCGGCATATCAAATCGCGTTATATAGATTTGGTCAGCTTCCGGCGCAATCACTTTGCAAATACCGTCAATATCTTTATCAGCCGCGATCGCAAGGACTAGGTGTAATTTTCTAAACTTCACGCGTTCCACATTCGCTACTGTGGCTCTCATTTTACTGACACTATGCGCGCCATCAAGTATCACCAACGGTCTCTTCCGCATTCCTTCAAATCGACACGGCAAACGCGCTTTCTTAATCCCTTTGATAATCGCACGTTCCGGAATTTTAAAATACTTCGCAATCTCCCATACGAGCGCCGTATTCTTTCCCTTATAATCCATCCCCAACTGCAATGTTTTAATGCTTTCATGTTTTAATGCTTTAATATCCATCACCTTCGCCCCTTTCTGCTTCCCCATCTTCTCAAACATCCGCGTGAGCTGCGGGCGCGCCTCGGCCGTAAAAAACGGTACGCCACGGCGCATAATTCCGGCTTTTTCGCGCCCGATTTTAGTGAGCGTAGACCCGAGCAGGTGAGTATGATCATAGTCCACGTTGGTCAGCACCGTAGCTACGCATCCATTAATCAGTACACCCGGATCATATTTTCCGCCCAGTCCTACTTCCAAAACCACCCACTTACACTTTTGCCGTAAAAAATACTTTACCGCAATCGCAAACCAAATTTCAAAATACGACGGTCCGCCGTATGGCGACTTTAAATAGGCGCGCGTAATGTATGGCTTAAGCTCATCCACGATATGCGCCAACTCTTGCGGAGAAATGTATTGGTCACCAACGCGAATCTTTTCAATGGAAGTGGTGGTGAACGGGGTGCTAAAAGAACCCACGCGCCTGCCGGCCGCGCGCAAAACCTCATGCAGCATGGCAGTTACAGACCCTTTTCCGGAAGTCCCGGCAATATGAATGAACTTGAACTGCGTCTGATTTAAAATACCAATCAATTCAAAAAAATACCTCATTCGCTTGAGGTATTTCTCCGGCTCGTTCCTATCCCGCATGTAATCCTTCTGCCCTGGAACATTTTTCAGACCCTCAAGAAACCGAATTGTCTCAAAATACGCCTCAAACTTTTTGTCCATATACATACCTCGGGTTCACCAGAAACTCCCACCGCACGATCTGCCTCTTCACCAGGAAAGCGAGTGCATTATTCAAAACCACATAAGTTACCGCGATTCCAAGCGCAAAAAGCGCGCGTTCCATGGCCACCACCGGAATAAGACCGACCCAGACCGCTTTGGGAAGCGCAAACACCCAAATCCAAAGCGCGCCGCCAACCGCGTGGGCGGAAAATGTCGCGCCTAACGCACGGGCCAATAAAAATCTATCGCGCGCGAAATACATAACAATAGGAATAAGCCAAAACATCGCGTAGTACCAAACGGTTCGTCCAATTGGGTGCGCAAGCCAAGCGGCAATCGCCAGTACCGGCACAATCCAGTTAAACCGACTTTTGCTTCCAAAATACCACGCCGCGAATAACATCGGGAAAAAACGAATAATCGTCCCGGCATCAACCGCTTGCGCGCCATGAATTAAAAAATTTATAAACTGCATCAGAAACACCGCGATTATTCCAGGCAATGTTCCAATAAAACCAGTGGCGACCGGCCCAAAAAAATCAAACAGCGTAAACTTCGCTTTTGAGCCGGCCAGTTGCGTCACCGGAACCTGGAGCGCAAGGAGGCCGAGTACGGCAAAGAGTGCGATGAATAAGATGTTGCGTTTGGTGAAGTGTTTTTTCATACTCTCTCTAACGTCATCCCCGCGGAAGCGGGGATCCATGGATTCCCGATCAAGTCGGGAATGACAACGGATTATGTTAAAATTCCTTTGCCTTACCAAGCTCCATTTTTACAAATTCAATGCCGCTTCCCGCCAGTCCGGTTTCAAAAATTTTGTACCACGGTACTTCCGGCCATTTTACCATAGCGTCGTGAATGGGGATAGCATATTTAGGTTTGACTTTTTTTACAAATTCCAATCCTTCCCGCACCGCCATCCATGGCGCCACCACTGGTACGGCCAGAATCTCGGCCTGTACTTCTTCTGACGGCGTAACACAATCGCCCGGGTGGAATAATTTGCCCGCAATGAGAAAGCCGACATTTTCCACGCGCGGGAAATGATCCGCAATATGGCCGTGGTCACAGGCAATAGCACGAATAGTTACTCCCTGCACCGTACGAATCTCGCCTGGCTTCAAAATCTCAATCTTAAATTTAATACCATTCTCCGTAAGCACCTTTTTTACTCCCTCATTCGTCAGTATCAACCCTGATTCTTGATTCATGATTCCTGATTCATAAATCTGCTTCAGCGCCTCCGGATCCGTATGATCCGCGTGCTCATGTGTCAAAAGTAAAACATTGCACTGCGGCAAATCCTCCGGCTTCAATAATTTCCGCGTGGTTCCGCGTACGGCCGCATGGTAAGCGCATGAATGATCACACCCCATGCCGCGGCCGCCTTCCGCGTGGTTCCGCGAAGCCGTGGAAAAAGAAATTTCTCCATCATTGCCTTTAAACACATAACTGCCCGGGTCAATCAAAATCCGCGCGGTTCCTTCCTCAATAAACAAACACGAATGTCCGTATTTAGTAACACGCATAGTTTTGTTCTGGTATGGTTATACAACCAAAAACCGAACCTATTTTGAACGGAATTGACTAATTGCCGCTGAACGAAGTTCCAACATTCTTTGGACAAAACCAGATAATAAGGAAGTCCGCTAATGCTGATGATTATACGCTCCGGACATAATGAATTGTCTGGCTTCTTGCGCATTACGAGGATGTAAGCCGGGTTTTAATTCTTTCGCATAAACTGTATCTGCAAAATCCCATGTAACTTTTTTATCTTTGTCTAATATGCCTCGCCACAAGCCCCGACCGCAGGTACATGCGTATATTTCTTTAAAATCAGATGAGGATCCCAAGCAATAAGCGTAATTATGAATATTTCCCGGCACCATTTGTTCCGGCAATGATTTTTCCCAGGTGGCGCCGCCATCGCGCGTTACGACAATATTTTCTCCATGATGTCCGACAATTAAATGATTGGCGTCTTTAGGATCAATCAAAACCATTTCGTAGTTTGGCATATGGCCAAAATTATAGAGCCAGCCGATAAAATCTATTGGCTGATCCTCTCCATATTTGCGAATGCCAGCGGTGATTTCCTGCCAGGTTTTCCCGCCGTCCTTGCTTTGGAAAATACCCCCGTATTTGCCGGAAGTTTGCTCCTCGGTTGAAAGCTGGGCAAAAAATACATTTGAAATAGCCACGAGCACGTTTGAATCGCCGGCAGACATTGCCAAACGATAAGTATATTTGAGCGAGTTATCGCCAAGCGGCGCGAAATTACGCCCGCTATCATTGCTTTTGAACACTCCGGAGCCCAAGGCGGACGCGTACACAATGTTTGAATTATCAGGATGGAATAATATAGAATAGACCGCGAAATCATCTATGCCTTCCGCGCGAGTCCAGCTTTGCCCTTGATCGCGCGACTCCCATAATCCCTCGCCAGACGGCGTTTCGGCTGTTTCCATGCTTACGCCAACAAGTATATGTCGGGAATCTTTTGGGTCAACCGCGATTGATTTTATGAGAGTTCCTTCGCCCCCCGGTTTATTTTTTTCAATAAATTTTCCTCCAGCTTTGGAAACGTTTCCGACAATAAATTGATCGCCTCCCAAATATACGCGCGCAAAATCGTTTGGATCAGGCCGCATAGTAATAATATTATAATCCAAAGCCATACGTTTATATGTTTTGCCGCCATTTTTTGACCAATAAAAACCCAGCCGATCCCAGGTGCCGACATATATTTCATTCTCATCGTTTGGATTTACATGTACTTCTCTTGTGGCAACAGAAACCATGCCGTTGTTTAATTCCCCAAAAGTTTCGCCGCCATCAGCAGAAACATAGATACCATTTCCGTGTACTCCAACATATATTTTGGAACTCAAACTTACAATTTCGCCGATCCAACTTTGCGGCAGGCCTTGTGAATTTTTTTTGTCAAAAGTAAAGCCATCGTTTGAGGATAATAGTAACGAATCTCCTGTTCCAACGAATAGGGTTTCATTATCTGTTCCGATGCCGGTAATATTTTTTAAAGCATCTACCCTTACCCATGATGACGCATCCTTACTCAATGCATATACACCACCGCCTTCTCTCGAATTAAATTGCAAACGTGACCCCAGCAAGTACAAGTTATTTTTGAAATTTAGAAACCGCGTGGTAGTCAAATTGTCTAATCCCGCATTAAGTGCTGCCCAGCTTTTACCCTTATCCGCGGACACCAGCACCCCGTCTTCAACCGTGCCAAGATACATTTTTGAATTGAAAAAATAAAGATGGTTGAAGTCGTAATGCCGGTCAAACACAAAACGCCTTTCCCAATTATTCCCGCCGTCGATAGAAACGACAAGCATACTTACGCCATCATGCGTATCGCCGGGAACATATATTATTTTTGAGTCAGCCGGATCAAGCGCCGATGTATGCGCGCTGAAATTATCCGCCTGGATATCGCTAAGCATGTTGCCGCACAGCCCTGCCCAGCGCGCGCCGTTATTTTCCGTCTTGGAGATACAGGCGATCATTTCCGGAACATAGGCGATATTCTTATTAACCGGATCCGCCACAATATCAAATCCGCGGTTTTCTGAAATTCCGCGTCCAATTCCGATCTGCTTCCACGAATTATTTTTTTGCAGTTCATACACTCCGCCGGAATACAAAGACGCCCAAACTGTGCCTTGATGCGGGATCATTCTAATCACCGTTCCGCCGAGCGGCCCCGATGATTGCGCCCAACCGAATTGGTCAGGATCAGCCGGAATATCAAAAGACGGATCATCAAAAACCGACTCAGACGATGGCCCGTTGATTGTTCCACCCAATCTCAATGGATGATTTCGCGCCAAGAAAAAATAGAACGCCACCAGTCCTAATACGGCTATACCTATAATCAGTGTTATTAAAATTGGCGATTTTATTTTCATATTATTTATCTCAACAATTTCTCAATAGAAACTTTTAATGCTTTGGCAATTTTTGCCATAGTTTGAACGCTCGGCTTATTAACTGTGCCGCTTTCGACTGCTTTCTTTATATTTTCGCTGATTATTCTTTCACTTGTCATATTAGTAAAGTTTTGGTACTTATTGTAGTAAGTATGATTATTACCTATATTGCTATACTAGGCGGTCTCTAGAATCTAACGCAATAGTAAGTTAAATGCTTCATAAGGCGTTGCGTAATCAAGAACCTTTCGAGGCCTGCCGTTGAGAAGGTGTTGCACATGCTTCACTTCTCGGCGGGAGATCTTTGAAAAGTCAGTGCCTTTCGGAAAGAACTGTCGGATCAGGCCGTTGGTATTCTCATTCGTGCCGCGCTCCCATGGGCTCGCGGGATGAGCAAAGTACACCTGCATCTTCGTGTCTCCCGTGAACAGTTTATGCTCGGCCATCTCTCGGCCTTGATCGTAGGTCATGGAAAGGCGCATATGGGCAGGCAACTTCTTTGCCTCTTTGGCAAACGCTTTCCGTACCGTTTCCGCAGTTCTGTTCTTCAGGGGCACCAGAATCGTGGTGCGTGTGGTGCGTTCCACAAGGGAGCCAAGCGCGGATTGTCGGTTCTTGCCAATCAGGAGATCGCCTTCCCAGTGACCCGGGATTATCCGATCTGCAACTTCTGCCGGACGCTCTTCTATGGAGAGCATATCCTCCAGTTTCCGCTCAAAGACGGGCGTTTCTCCGTGGCGCCGTTTGTGCCGTCGCTTCCTCTCGCGCCTCAGACAGGCCAGGAGCTCTTTCTTGAGAGCACCCTTTGGCAGAACATAGAGGTATGAGTAAATCGCTTCCGGAGATATGCGCATAGTCATATCTAGAGGATACTCCTTGGCAATCTTGCGAGCAATTTCCTCAGGTGACCAACGCAGGCGAAGTTTCGCATACACATACCGGCGAATACGGGGCTGCAGCAGGATCTTGCGTTTCCACAGCTTTCTCTTTCTGGCTTTTCGACGGGCACGCCTGTGAGCAGTGGCTGCGCGGTACACATACCGATTGCATCCTCCTGCCGAGACCTCATGACTGATGGTGCTCACAGACCTGCCAAGGAAACGGGCAATATCTCCAAATGAACATCCTTGGGCGAGCATTCTGCTGATCTCCTCTCGCTCACCCTCACTTAAACGATGATAATTCATAGGTCTAACGCGTTACTGATAATACCGGAACGGTATCATAAGTGTTGCGTTAGATTCTAGAGTCTAACTTACTAAATAAAATGAAAATAATCAAACAAATTTCTTGGCGGCGCATTTCGCAAAGCGAAATACAAAATTCGGCGGCGGCAAAAAAGCGAGGGCGGGCCTAGGCCGCACTCCGCGCGGTTCCTTCTTCAATAAATAAACACGAATGCCCGTACTTTGTAATGCGCATATTAGCAATTTTCGCAAAGCCCTTCGATATATCCTTTAATCCTATAAAAAAGAACCCGTTTATTAATTCTAATGCTGACCGTGCCGAATGGAAGTGATCGCTTTGGCCGCTTTAATCTACTTGCACTGCTAAGCTGTTGTGTAATGTAAAATATATCAACCGGCAATTTGGTGACTTTTGACCAGAATATCTTTGCTTCTTCAATATCGAGATTGGGATGAACCTGGATTTGTGCGCGTATCAATTCATCAGGAACATTTAGCACCTCCCTTACAAAACGCATAAATAACGCAATGAGGCGCGGGTCGGAATTTGCAATGGCTACACGAATGTTTTTCCGACTGTGCTCGCTTTTGGTACCCTCTCCCCAGTACAAGGCAGCTCCAATGAGCAACAATTCTCTTCGTGACAAATCACCAATCTCCTCCATCGCGCGAGTATGAGCAGTTTTATTTTCTTGTAAGATAGCTTCGGTGCGATCTTTATTGTATTGCAATAAACCGCGCTCCTGCGCAAGCAATACATTGTGCTCAAGCCGTTTCTTTGCTTCGGTTGGTAGTACAAGATCCCGAAACCAATAGCTCAATGTACCCTTCGAAGGAATACTGAGTATTTTTCTGATTTCATTATAACTCTTCCCTTGTAATCGGAGGGCTATAGCTTGTTGTTTTTCTAATCGTCTCATATTTGTACAGCTGTATCTACTCTATCACGGATTACTACAGCGGTACAAATCCTACTCTGCTAAAACTTCTGACCCCACCGGGATTTGAACCCGGGTTAGCTGGCTGAAAACCAGCTGTCCTAGACCAGGCTAGACGATGGGGTCATAATAGTATAAGATTGTACTAAGGATACCTTATTTTTGAAGTGCTGTCAATAATATGGTGAATGAGGAGCGCATCAGAGAACTGGCCAAAGCCATGTCTAGAAAACTGGCAGGTGGTATGGACTATGGAGAGGCACAAAAGCAAGTCTTTCACGGCTTACGAGGTGATGAACGCGCTGAGTATCTATCCGCGGTGGGAAGCCGGCTCAGCATGAGCGGTCATCTTCAGCGGGCGCGGGAATTGCCTAACGTACCGCCACCGCCGAAAGATACACCCGCGACCACTGCCACAGAACAACTCGGATTTGGTTTTGGCGAAGGTCCGCGGCGGAAAATCCGCCCGCCTACGCGGCGTCACTTGTAAAGGCGAGTTGCATTTTTGAAATATACACGCTACACTAAAGCAATTGCCATAACCCCTCCTACCCTTATCTTTCCGCCCGAGGCGGATCCGCCTCGGGCGGAAAGGGGAGGAAATAAAAGAAATTATGCCTGAACTAGAATTTCTACGTCCCGAAGTCAGCCAACACGCCGAGTCCTGGCAGCTCTCGCGCGATGAGGGGGAGCTTGCGGTGGACGTCTATGAGCTGGGCAAAGCAATCTACATCAAAACCGCGATCGCCGGGGTGCGTCCGGAACATTTAAAAATTTCTCTCTCTTCCGATATGCTGACCATCCGCGGGGTACGCCATGAAGAGGAGGCCAGCGCAGAAGAGAAACGCTATCTTTGCCAAGAATGCCACTGGGGCCCGTTTTCAAGAACCATCATCTTACCCGCGGAAATTGACGCGGCCAAAGCCGAGGCCACTTTTAAAAGCGGGCTTTTGGTAATCAAGCTTCCCAAAACAAAAAAGAAAAACGAAATTAAAGTCCGGGTGGAGGAGGAATAATGCCGCGGAACCTACACTGAACTACAGCGGAACATACCCGGAATCCCGCGTATGTTCTGAAATTTATATGCGAGCAATTATTGACCGCATGGAGGGCGCCTCGGTAGTATTGCGCGTGGATGGCCAAGAACTTTTAGTGCCCCGCGAGGAATTACCCAAAGACGCCAAAGAGGGGTCCGCGCTTTTTTTAATTATTTCGCCAAGCGCTTCCGAAGAAGAAGCGCGCGAAAAACTAGCCAAATCAATTTTGAATGAGATTCTAAATAACGAAAAATAACATGAGGGAAGGTTATCGAATAGAACCCGTGAACTGGGAACACGATCGCGATGAATTTTCGAAACGGCTCCGACAAGATACCCGATTTTACTCCCGCGATCAGTATGCAAAAGTGTACCGTCCCGCACTAGAATACTGGGGTGTGAATTCCCCTGCTTTCATTTATCCAAAAGGGGCATTCCGGTTTAATCCATATCCCGAAACATTGCCTACCGATATTCAAGGCGACATACTAATCGCAGTAGATCGTGAGAGCGTTCCTGATCCTGACTACCTAAAGTATTTAGTCAAACATGAATACTGGGAAATTTATATTGAACGCAAACGGGGATTTAAGCTACAGACACAAGAAGCCCTGGATAGACAATTGCCAATCATCGAGCGCGATAGACCCGCTCATCGTTTTGCAACACTTAAAGAACTTGAAGCGGCTCGTGCGGATGAAAAACTTGATGCTTACATGGCTTGGTGGCAAGAATTCTACAGGACCAACATTGAACAGATACGACGACTGCCCGAAGGGGATATTGCGCGCATTTCTTCACATTATGGTCCACATGCGACACGCGAGATGATAATCAGAAGGATAAAAGACAATCTTATATTAAAAGAAGAGTTATACGAACGAGTGAAGAATGCTCGCTTAGTAAAACCAGGACGACGTGCCGCTTAACCACTGGTATGGACAGACCAACGACATGGTTAAAAAATATTCCTTCTACCACGCGACGATTCGTCGGGCTCGCCGTTTTCGCCACGCTTCTTATAGGAATACCATTTCTGGACGCTATTGCGACCAAAGGATTGATTTATCCGGGCGTGTCGGTTGCTGGAGTAGAGCTGGGCGGTCAGACCGCCGAAGAAGCGCGCGCCGCCCTGAAGCGCGCCACCGCGCAGTATCTTAATGAGGCCTTTCCTTTTGTGGCGGAGGAATTACGGGCCGCTTTGCCGCTGCCTTCCTTTCTGGTCTTTGATGTGGAGGAAACCGTACGCCGGGCGCAAACCCTGGGCGCCACCGGTTCGTTTTTTGAACGCGCCCAAGACCGCGTGAAACTCCGTACCTCGGGAATGAGCATTGATCCCGTATTTATTGTGGACGAAACGGTCTTGAATGATCTTTTGAAACAGGCCTTCAAATTACGCGAGGCACAATCCCAAAACGCGCAATTTGTATTTGCTTTTGATAAAAAAACCCCCGCCATCACGATCAAACCGGAGGAGGCCGGTACCGCTATTGACCTTTCCGCGGCTCGGCGCGAGCTTGATGCTCGCGCGGTCGCTCTGCGCCGCGATCCAATCAACCTAACGCTTGCCCAGCGCTCGGCCACTATTTTAGCCACGGACTTGGAACCGCTTCAAAGCGCAGTGGAGGCGATCTTCAGCCGACCAATCCCGGAAATTAAACTGAAAGAAAAACACTGGACTATTCCTAAAGAAACGCTCGCCCTGTGGATCACCGCAAAAAAAAGCGGGAACAGCGTAGCGCTGGCGCTGGAGGAAAATCTCATTGCCAAATGGCTGGACGGACTGGCCAAGGAAATCGAGCGGCCACCGGAAGATGCCGTATTTGAACTGGCGCCGGATGAAAAAAGAGTAACCAAATTTTCTTTGGGCGTTCCCGGGATCGGCCTACCCCGTAAAGAAAATGCCGCGGCAATTGCGCGTGCAATTTTACAGAACGAACCCGCATATCTCACCGTCAACGAAACGCCGCCGAAAGTCCTTAATCCGCAGGGCGCCGAACTCGCCGAAAAGTACGGCATTAAAGAACTCGTGGGCTCCGGCACCACTGATTTTAAGGGCAGCCCGCCAAATCGGGTCAAGAATATCAAGCGCGGGGCCGATCTTTTAAATGGAACCCTCATCGCGGCTGGGGAAGAGTTTTCCTTGCTTGACCATCTGCGCCCGTTCACCCTGGAAAATGGCTATCTTCCGGAGCTCGTGATCAAAGCCGCGGAAGGACGGACTACTCCGGAGATCGGCGGCGGGCTATGCCAGATTGGCACGACCATGTTCCGCACCGTCCTTAATGCGGGTCTTCCGATTACCGCGCGCCGCAATCATTCTTACCGCGTCTCCTACTATGAACCGCCGGTCGGAATGGATGCCACCATCTATGATCCCGCGCCGGATTTCAAATTTCTAAATGACACTGGCAGTTGGCTGCTCTTAACCGCTTATGTTGATGTGAAGGCAATGCGGATTACCTTTGAATTATGGGGTACAAAAGACCAGCGCGCCGTTACGGTTTCGGAACCGAAAATTTCCAATCTAAGAAAACCTCCGGAAAAGAAAATCATTGAAACCACCGACCTTCCTCCCGGTAAAGTAAAGTGTACGGAAAAAGCCCATGTGGGCTCCGATGCCGAGTTTACCTATACGGTAACTTATCCGGACGGACGCGTGGAGGAAAACGTATTTAAGAGCCGCTATCGTCCTTGGCAAGAGGTCTGCCTGGTGGGAGTGGAGAAAAAAGCCGAGACCGCTGAAGCGCCCGTTATCCTGCCCAGCCCGGATGCCACCACCGTGCCTTCGGCTGATACCTTGGGGGTCATCGGAGATAGCGAGATCGCTCCGCCAAACCAATCGCAAAACTAAAAGAGCGCTGTGGAGGGCTCAAGAAGATTAGTTAGAGGGGAAGCCGAGTCGAAGACCAAGCTACCCTGTAAACTAACCCCCATGCTTGTCGTGAGCCCACCAAAGCGCTCTTTGAATTTGAATTAGAAATAACAAAACTGGGCGGTCCCCCTTACCCCCACACCTTTCAGGCACCCCTTGCTCGGGCATGTCTGTCTTATTCAACTGGCAGCTGTCCATTCAACACGAGATCCTCCTTTTTAGAAGATAATGCGGCATAAAATGCCGACGTGCCTGATAGGTGTGGGGGTGGGATCCTCCCAGCTTTAATTTTCAACACTTCACTATAACACACCTTTCCAAACTTGTCAAGCCCCTGTACAATAAGCCATTATATGGCCTCGCTTACCCGGCTGATCGCGCGCAATACTGCCATCCATACGACGGGCAAACTTCTCAATCTGCCGATCGTGCTTATCGTCGTGGCCGTGATGACCCGCGCGCTTGGTCCCGAGGGCTTTGGCGGATATTCCACCATTATCGCCTTTTTGCAATTTTTCGGCATCACCGCCAATTTCGGCCTGCTGCTGACGGCCAACCGGCTCTTGGGAGAAACCGCGACGGAAACCGCGCGCAGCCGGCTAATGTCGAATTTATTCACCCTCCGGTTCTTTTCCTCGCTTATCTTTTTGTCCCTGGCTCCGCTCCTGGCCCTTTTATTCCCCTACCCCGCCGCGGTTAAGCAGGGCATGTTCATTACGGCGCTCTCGTTTTTAGCCATCAGCTTGGCCGAGACCTTGGTACCCGTCTTCCAAAGAGAGCTGCGCATGGGTTATGTGGCGGCCGCCGAACTGGCCGCCCGCTTCACCTTGCTTGCCGGAGTGGCGCTAACGGCGTATTTTCACGCCGGACTATTGTGGTTTTTGGCCGCGATTGTCGCTGGCAGCGCGATGCAATTCCTCATGATGCGGATCTTTACGGGAAAATTTATTGAACTGCATCTGGCCTTCGATTGGACGGTGTGGCGCAAAATTATCGGCATTTCCTGGCCCATTGGCCTATCTATCCTTTTCAATTTAATCTACCTTAAAGCCGACACCATTATTCTCTCGGCCTTGCGCACCCAGACCGAAGTGGGTTTTTACGGGGCCGCTTATCGGGTGCTGGATCAGCTGACCGGGTTTGCCACCATGTTTATCGGACTGCTCATGGTCCCGCTTACCGCCGCTTGGGTGGCCCGCGATCAAACCAGATTTCGGCGCATTTACCAGCGGGCTTTTGATGCCTACGCGGTCGTGGCCTGGCCGCTGTTAGTCGGGGCCTGGCTGATTGGCGAGCGACTGATGATTTTCGTCGCTGGCAGCGCGTTTGCGGCTTCGGGAAAAATTCTGGCGATCCTGATGATTGGGATGACTTTTGTATTTTTCTCCACGCTGTTTGGCCATGTAGTGGTGGTCGTAGACAAACAGCGCCCGATGATTTGGGGTTATGTGATTACCGCGGTAGCCGGTTTCAGCGCCTACGCGCTTACGATTCCGCGCTTTGGAATTTGGGGCGCGGCTTGGTCTACGGTTGGCGCTGAAGCCCTGATCATGATCTTAACCGCGGCCATGGTCTGGCGCGCCACCCGCGCGCCGCTGGAATTGTCTATCTTTTCCAAAGGATTGCTGGCTTCCATTATTTTAGGGCTATTCTTATACTTCACCCGCGTCTTCCCGCTGGCTATTCCATTATTTGGCGGCGCGCTCATCTACTTTGCCGCCCTCTACGCTTTCGGTGGAATTAAAAAAGAACTTATCCGCGATATTGTTTCCTTACGCAATTCCCCCTCTTAAGATAAGAGGGGTAGGGGGAGTTATGAATAGTTCGTAACCCCTCCCAACCTCCCCTTAACCTAAGGGGAGGAGATCGGGTTATTATGCTCTACTTACTACTTACTACTTACTACTTACTTTTCGCCCTCCTGGCCTGGAAACGGCTTCACTGGGCGGTACTTTTGATTATTGCTACCCTTCCAAGCTACCTAATCCGTTTTCATCTAGGACCAATCCCGATTACACTGCTTGAGGGAATGATACTCATTGTCGTCGCAGTATGGCTGCTACGACAGCTTAGAGCTAAGGGCTTAGAGCTAAGGGCATTTGAAACTCTACGCTCTACGCTCTACGCCCTACGCTGGCCGCTTGCGCTATTTTTAATAGCGGCCACCGCGGCCATGTTCGTTGCTCCGGATTGGCGCGCTGCGGCCGGTATTTGGAAGGCCTACTTTATTGAACCGACTATTTTCTTCTTGATCTTGCTTGATCTCAAACTTCACCACCCCGCCCTTCTTGATAACAACAAAATTATCCGCGCACTTTCTGTTTCCGCTCTCCTGCTTTCCGTCTACGCTATCTGCCAGCGCTTGACCGGCTTTGGAATTCCTGCGCCATGGGACGCGGAGCTGCGGGTTACCAGCATTTTCCCATATCCCAACGCGCTTGGCCTTTTCCTTGCGCCTCTTATACCGCTGATGATTGGAATGTTGATAGAATCTAGAAGCTGGAAAATAGAAAATAGAAAATTCTACTTACTACTTACTACTTACTACTTACTCGCAATTATCTCTTCAATAATTGCGATCGCTTTCGCCAAATCCACCGGCGCGCTGGTGGGAATCGGGGCAGGATTAATTACTATGGGTATTTTGTGGTTGCGGCAAAAATCGTGCGGCCGCACTCAATCTACCGTAGTCGCTTTGGGAATATTTGCTACACTTGCGGCACTACTTCTCATATTCTCTCTTCCAGCGCGAGATGAACTTCTTCTCCGCGACTGGTCCGGCCATGTCCGCCGCACGCAGTGGAGCGAGACCATTGTCATGCTCAAAGACCACCCACTACTTGGCGCCGGACTCGCGGGCTACCCCGAAACACTCAAACCATACCACAAGGCAACATACATCGAGATTTTTCAGTATCCGCACAACATCGTGCTCAATTTCTGGTCCGAAACCGGCCTGCTTGGCCTTCTTGCCTTTGCATGGCTTACTATCATATTTTTCCGCATAGCACTACTCAACACTCGTAACCCCTCCCAACCTCCCCTTACCCTAAGGGGAGGAGACAAAACAATCCCCCCTCTTAAGGTAAGAGGGGGCGGGGGGAGTTATGAACTCATCCCCATCGCAGCCATGGCAAGTATGACCGTGCTCCTCGTCCATGGTCTGGTTGACGTTCCCTACTTCAAGAATGACCTTGCCATTTTGTTCTGGATCGTGTATGCTTTGGGCGTTGTAAATAATAAGAACTCTTATGCAACATCTAACCAAACTCTTCAAACTCATTGAACTTACCCGCTCGCAGCCGCAGTATGGTTACGCGCTTACCGGAATTCCAAAGCACGACCTCTCTGACTTGGCCGCGCACCATTATTTAGTCGCGTTCATGGCTTGGCAGATTGCTCGTGAGCTCAATCGCGCCGGGGCAAAACTTAATGTTGAAAAAGTATTGGAATTTTCGCTGACCCATGATTTGGGCGAACTTTTTGGCGGCGACATTTCCATGCCGTATGCTGCCATCAATCCGCGGGCGCGCCGCTTGGCCAAAGCCTTTGAAGAAGAAAATCAGCGCTTCTTTGCGCGGTTTTTTGGAGAGGACCGTGGTCATATAAAAGCGCTGACCAAAGAAATCCTTAGCGCGAAGTCGGACGAGGCACTCGTGTGTAAAGTGGCAGACTATTTGGAATGCACACACTACAAACTTTACGTGGGTTACTTGCACGATAAGCGCGACATTCCTCTCAATGTCAGCAAGCTTGCCAAAATGGTAGCCAAAATTAAAGATAAGGTTGCCAAACGCGAACTTGCAAAATTCCTCAAAGAATGGGCCAAAGAGCTGCTGAATGGCGATACATTAGATGTGCTTTGGGAAAAAGCAAAAAAGAAAAAATAGTGGAGGGTTCGCCTAATGGCATGGCACCGCACTCGAAATGCGGCGGGAGCAATCCCTTAGAGGTTCGACTCCTCTACCCTCCGAAATTGAACAAAGTGAAATTGAGGGCGAAGCCGACTCCTCTACCCTACGCCAGTTGGGAAATGAAGTCATTGGCTCGCCAAATTTGCTAAAACATTGGGTATTCACGTTAAAGATTTGCTGAAATAATATGGAGGGTCAAACAATAACTTTCGGAGTAATAATTTAATAAATGGATAAACTATGAAATCAATTATTAAGAAGAGTTTCGCATCCCCGGACGAGGTTTACAATCCAAAAGAAACGATGAGGATTGAAATTCTTGATATGGGAGAGGGTCTTAAATTGCAGAGGAATACGGCACAGCCGGAGTATCATGGGGAAGATTGTCCATATGACCATGTGCTATACGTGGTCTCAGGTAAATTCCATGTCCGCATGCCCGGTGGCGCTGAAATTGAATTTGGCCCCGGCGAAGTCGGAGTAATACCCGCCGGACACAATTTACGGGTTACCAGCAGTGAACCCGCCGTCTGGTTGGAAATCAAGCGCTAAAGTATTATTGCCGCCAAACCCCAGTAGTAGAAGCTTCGCTTCACTACGGGGCAGGGAAAATCTATGGAAATTCTATACATCTCACTCCTAACCCTCATCGCCGCCGCTATTGGAACAATCACAGGTTTCGGAACTTCCACGCTGATGATTCCAGTGCTGGTGATATTTTTCCCGCCCATGGAGGCGATATTTTTGGTAGCCATTATTCATTGGTTTGGCAACATTTGGAAAGTTACCTTGTTTCGCTCCGGTTTTAACTTGCGTCTCCTCGTACTTTTTGGTGTTGTCGGTCTTGCGACAAGTTATCTCGGCGCGTATATCTCACTCGGAGCGAATGAGCAAATTCTGCTCCGCTTTCTCGGCGCGTTTCTCGCGGGCTATGCGCTCTTTTTGATATTTCAATCCAAATTTAAGATTCACGCCGGAAACCTAACCGCACTGTCCGGCGGAGCATTGTCGGGATTTTTTGCCGGAATGTTTGGTATCGGCGGAGCAATCCGCAGTATGTTTTTGACCGCCTTTGATTTACCGAAAGCGGTTTACATCGCCACTGCCGGAGCAATCGGGCTATTGGTTGACTCAACACGTATCATTACCTATTTTACCGGCGGCGCGACATTACCAAAAGAACTTTGGTACGGATTGTTGCTGTTTATTCCAATTTCGTTTTTGGGAGCTCAGCTCGCGAAAAGAATTGTGGACAAAATCCCGCAAAACCAATTTCGCCTCGTGATTGCTGTATTCCTTTTTGTAACCGGATTAAAATTGCTTGTGTGGCCGTAATTCTGAATGGATCGGATATTTTCAAACAAACACCGCCAGATTATATGAAACTCGCCGCCGTGCAGAAAATGATTGCCTTTTGATATGGGTAATATGTAAAATATGCGTATACCTTACTACAAGCAAGAAAATTTGTGGAGTTGCGGGGCGGCCGCGATGAAAATGGCCCTGGGGGCGCTGGGAATTAAAAGATCGGAAGCACAGCTCCGCCGCCTGCTTCATACCAACCAGCGCTTCGGCACTCCCAATCGCGCCTTTCCGGCGCTGGCGGAACGTTTACGGCTTTCCTATCGGGTGGCGCGCCGCGCGCGCATCCAGGATATTAAAAATATGCTGCGGCAGGGCTTTGTGGTAATTGTCGGCTTTACCTATCCGGAAGATAAAGAAGGCCATTTTGCGGTGGTGCGTTCAGTTGAACGCGGCAAAATTCGTCTGCTTGATCCCAGCGCTGGCCCAAATACCAGCTACCCGCATACCAAGTTTCAAAAAATCTGGAAAAGTTTTTTTGGACAAGATCAGCGGGACCAGCGCTGGTTTATTGCGCTTAAACCCTAAAACGCGCGAGATAATATGAGACCGTTGAACAATTGATTATTTGTGCACATTCGTCAGGCCGCATGGGGCAGACAGCGCAGTAAACCCAGGGTTTTGCGGCCGTCTATTCGTGTATATTCGTGTGAACCGTCGAAGGTGTTAATCCTTCAACACTCTCAATACATAATCCGGTTGCGCGGCGGTTGACTTCCTGCTACAATAGCGGGATATGTCGGAGAAACGCGCTATTCCCGAAATTGAAGCGCCGGATGACCAGGTCTTTGATTATACCCTGCGTCCGCGCACACTTTTGGAATTTGTGGGTCAGCAAGAGATCAAGGATAATCTGGGGATCCTCATGGGCGCAGCAAGGCACCGCAAGGAACCAATCGAGCACGTTTTGCTTTACGGCAATCCCGGACTGGGAAAAACCACGCTTGCCCACATTATTGCGCACGAGATGGGGAGCGCGATCCGCACGACTTCCGGCCCAACGATTGAGCGGGTCGGTGACTTAGCCGCCATCCTCACTAATCTTACCCCCAACGACGCGCTATTTATTGATGAGATTCATCGCTTAAGCAAATCCGTAGAAGAAGTCCTTTACAGCGCCATGGAAGAATATGCGCTTGACCTGGTTGTCGGTAAAGGCCCGGCCGCGCGCACGCTTCGTCTTGATCTGCCGCGCTTCACGCTTATTGGCGCGACAACTCGGATGTCGCTCCTTTCCTCGCCGCTGCGCGACCGTTTCGGCGCGACTTATCATCTGACTTTCTATACCCAAGAGGATATTGAGAGAATACTTAACCGCAGCGCAAAGCTGTTGCAAGTCAAGGCCGATGCCGAGGCCTTAACTGAAATTTCCAAACGCGCGAGGCATACCCCGCGAATTGCCAACCGCTTGCTGCGCCGTGTACGCGACTTTGCGCAAGTTAAATCCAAAGCGGCCATAACCCGCGATGTTGCCCTTGAAGCCCTCGGCTACTTAAATGTTGATCCGCATGGACTAGATGAAATTGATCGGCGCTTACTTTCTACCATCATTGAAAAATTCGCCGGCGGCCCGGTTGGACTTAATGCCTTGGCCGCCGCGACCGCGGAAGAAGAAGCAACCATTGAAGAAATTTATGAGCCCTATCTTATGCAGTTGGGACTTTTGGATCGCACCCCGCGAGGAAGAGTGGCCACTACCCGCGCTTATGAACATCTGGGAATTAAAAAATTAGGAACAATCTTATGAATAACCTAACCGACGCAACGTTTTCTAAAGAAGTTTTAGAGTCAAAAATTCCGGTCGTCGTGGATTTTTGGGCGCCGTGGTGCGGACCTTGCAAAGTTATGGGGCCGATTTTTGAGGAGCTTTCCAAAGGGTACCCGGCTACGGCTCTTAAATTCGCAAAGCTCAACGTGGATGAAAACTCGCAATTCCCTTCCAAATTCGGGGTCATGTCTATCCCCACTCTGATTGTTTTTAAGAACGGGAAACCGGCTGACCAATTTGTCGGCATCCAGGACAAGGTCCAGCTTAAGAAAAAACTCGACGCGATTATAAAATAGCTATGGAGATGCTGATTATCATCGGTTCCGGGCCGGCCGGATATACGGCGGCGATTTACGCCGCGCGGGCAAACCTTAAGCCGCTTTTATTTGAAGGCAGCGAACCCGGCGGACAGCTCACGACCACCTCGGACGTGGAAAATTACCCGGGCTACCCGGATGGCGTGCCCGGTCCAAAAATGATGGAGGATTTAAAAAAGCAAGCCGAAAGATTTGGAACACGGATCATGAATAAGACGGTGACGAGAGTTGAGTTTGGTACTCCCACCCCTCCTAACCTCCCCTCGGGCAGGGGAGGAAACAAACCAATTTCTCCCCCTTTTCAAGGGGGAGTTAGAGGGGGTCTGTTTAAAGTTTGGTGTGGTGAGGAAATGTATGAATCCCGCGCGGTGATAATCGCGACCGGCGCTTCGGCCAAACGGCTGGGGTTAGAAAATGAAAAAAAATTATACGGGAAAGGGGTCTCGGCCTGCGCAACGTGTGATGGATTTTTTTTCAAAGAAAAAATCGTGGTGGTGGTTGGCGGCGGAGACACCGCTATGGAAGAATCACTTTTCCTCACGAAATTCGCCAAGAAGGTCTATGTTATACACCGCCGCGATGAATTCCGCGCTTCAAAAATAATGCTGGAGCGCGCGCAAAAAAACCCGAAGATTGAATTTATTCTAAATACCGTGGTGGAAGATGTGCTGGGAGCGGATGTTGGCCATGTTACTGGTGTCAAACTTAATAACTTAATCACTAAATCACTTAATAACTTGCCCTGTGACGGTGTTTTCGCCGCCATCGGCCACGAGCCCAATACCAAAATCTTTGCCGGACAAATTGAACTGGACCAAAAAGGATACGTCGTAACCAAGGCCGGCTCTACTATGACATCTGTTGAAGGAGTGTTTGCCGGCGGCGACTGCGTTGACCACCAGTATCGCCAGGCCGTCACCGCCGCCGGACTGGGCTGCGCAGCGGCAATTGATGCGGAGCGCTGGCTGGAAGCTCAAACCCATTAGGACTATGTCCACTTTTCAATCTGCCCTTACTCAACTGGAGCGGGCGGCAAAACTGATCAATCTTGATCCGAGAATTTTAAAAGTTTTGGAAACGCCAGAGCATTTGCATGAAAAAACCCTGACGATAAAAATGGATAACGGATCCGAGCAGGAGTTTCACGCGTATCGGGTACAACATAACAATTCCCGCGGCCCGTACAAAGGCGGCATCCGTTTTCATCCGCAAGTTGACATGGACGAAGTCAAGGCGCTCGCGCTCTGGATGACGATTAAAACCGCCGTGGTGGATATTCCATTTGGCGGAGCCAAGGGCGGCATCACGGTTGATCCGAAAAAACTCTCTGCCCGTGAACTTGAAGAACTCTCCCGTCAATATGCGCGGGCGTTTTTTGATATTTTAGGTCCGGACAAAGATGTCCCGGCGCCGGATGTAAATACCAATCCGCAGATTATGGGGTGGATGACGGATGAATATGCAAAATTGGCAAAGGGTGGAGAGCAAAGGGCAAAGGGCTCTACGCCATATGCTATAGGCCCTACGCAGCTGCAAGCGACGTTTACCGGAAAATCCATTGCTCATGGAGGATCTGAAGGTCGCGAAGAAGCAACCGGCTATGGAGGTTTTGTAGTGCTGGAGGCACTCCGTGTTAAACAAAGGGTAAAGAGCTTAGAGCAAAGAGCAAACAACTCTACGCCCTATGCCCTACGCCCTACGCCAACAGTTGCCGTTCAGGGTTTTGGAAATGTTGGTTATTTTTTTGCGGAGCACGCGCACCGGGCCGGATACAAACTCATCTCCATCTCCGATTCCCGCGGCGCAATTTTGGATAAACGCACGCTCGGCATGGATCCGGAAAATATTATGAAGACCAAAAAGGAGCGCGGCACAATTGGCGGATGCTATTGTATCGGCACGGTTTGCGACTGTGAAAACTATACGCAGATTTCAAATGAAGAAATATTGGAGCTTCCGGTTGATATCTTAGTTCCGGCCGCGCTTGAGGGTGTGCTCCACAAGGATAACGCGCACAAAGTGAAAGCCAAAATTATACTGGAGATGGCCAATGGCCCAACCACTCCGGAGGCCGAGCGCATACTGCTTGAGCGCGGCACGCTCATTGTACCGGACGTACTGGCTAATGCCGGCGGAGTCGCCACTTCGTACTTTGAATGGAAGCAGAATATGGCAGGAGAAAAGTGGAACAAGGCACAAGTGTTAGCGCAACTGAAGGAAAAATTGGAGTATGCCTTTACCGAGGTCTGGCGTACTGCACAGGAACTCCACACCGATCTCCGCACTGCGGCCTATGCCGTGGCGCTCGAGCGTTTGAAACAAGCGGTTACAGTTACCAGAACTTGACAATTTCACTAGCTTATTCTACTATTACATCGTACCTCGTCTTCCTACTGGATGACGTGGGTGAGGAGGACGAGTTTTTCTTGTCCTTTCACAATGTAATGCAACCACAAAGGAGAATACACCATGGGACGCACATGGAATGCGTTGGTATTCTTGGCAGTAACACTTTTCTCAGCATTCACCTGGGCTCAGCAGGTTCCGCCTTGCGACCCGGTTGTGGTAGATGGGGCGGAAGTATTCGGTGCTGACACCAATCGCGTGGAAGCCGCAGCCCAACCACTCATCAACCGCGGGGCAACGGTGCGTATCAGAACAGTGCGCACCTATGGCAGCTACGGAAGTTTGGACCATCTTGAGGATTCGATAGAGAAGGCGTGTCCTTCTTGGCAAGCGCCTGGAGGCGGTACGCGCAATGGCCTGATCGTGCTCATGATCGCGGTAGATGACCGTAAGGTAGGCATCTACTCCGGTGATCAATGGAAGCACGTGGTTGCGTCCAACTGGGACAACATCCAAGACCGCTCTATGAAGCCGCGGTTTCGCGATGGCGATTTCGCCGGTGGATTTATTGCCGGTATGGAAGCACTCCATCGCTTGATCGAGCAGGCAGAGAGCGCACCAGCAGGCGGCGGTGTGACCGTGGTTCAGCAACCGCCGCTCGATCTGTCTGGATGTGCGAATGTGGGATGGTTTCTTTGCATCCTCGTGTTCATCGGTTTCCTTGCCTGGGCGGGCTATGACATCCATACCAATCGCAAGCGTCGCCGCGCTGCGCAGGCCGCAGCCCAATCCAAGAAGAAGGCCGCCGCGACTCGGGTAACCGAGCTTGAAGGCGCACGTGAACTGCTCAAAGCCAAGGTGGAGATCGCCGCGGCACTGACAGCCGAAACAGACGCAGTTGACTTGTGCCGCGACTTTGGCACCTTTGATGAAGTCATTGGACGCGGATCAGCCGCGTACACGGATCTCGGCAACAGCGCAAGCGATCCTGATCGCGGCGGCCGAACGCTTGCAGAGTACCAGCGAGCCGAACACGGCTACGATTCGGTGATTGAGACACTGGAGCGCGCACGGAAGATCAAGGACACGCTTGAGCGTATGATTGCCGAGATTCAGAAGGCGGCGGCAGAGGCGCCAGAGATGATCGCAGAGGCAGAAGACCGCGTAGTAGAAGCAAATAGCGTGATCACTGCCATGAAAGCCGAGGGATGGAAGACCGGGGACGCAGAGACGCAACTTGCCAGCGCAAGCTCAAAGCTCGGCGAGGCGCGTGCTGCGCTTGCAGGCAAGCAGGCAGCTGCCGCAACAGCATTTGCCAAGCACGTGATTGCCGCAACCGCAAAAGCGAAGGAGGCCGCTGAAGGCCTGCCCAAGCGCAAGGCGGCCATTGCCGCGGACTGCGGGAAGATATCCTCCCGTCTTCAGACGGTGCGAGCCGCTATTGAGGAAAGCCGGACGGTGTTTACGCGGTTGACTGAGGTGTATGCAGAATCCTCGTGGGAGGCGATCGTCGGTAACGGCAGCGAGGCGGAGGAACACGTTGAAGTGGCAGTTGCGGCGCTTGAGGCATCTCGCGCCGCAGCCACGATGGAGGAGCAGCGGTGGGAAGATGCGGAGCGTGCGGCCAAAGAGGGCAACGACGCACTCGGCCATGCCGAGGCGCTTGCACGAGCTATCGTGGAGCTCGAGGAGCGCATCAAGGTGGCAGAGCGCGAGGCACCTCGGGAGATTGAGGACGCGCAAGCTGATATCAACCGTGCGAAAGCGTACGAACAAAAGCACGACGCCGACATAGACGACGCGATGAAAGGCGAGATCCGCAAGGCAGAAACCACGCTTGCGCAGGCACGTGATGAATTGGCCAAGACCGTGCCGGATTTCCTCCAAGTGGTCAATTTCGCGCAGAAAGCGAATGCGCATGCGGATCGTATCCTTGAAAATTCGCGCAGCCAGTACGAGGCCGCAGAGCGCCTTCGCAGGCAAGCGGCAAGTGCGCTTCGGGAAGCCGAAACTGCGGTGTCCCGTGCTCGCAACTACATCGCAAGCCACTCCAGCGATGTGGAACATTCGGCACGCGGAACGCTCACAAATGCAGAAGCAAACCTCTCGTCAGCTCAGCGTGCGGACGGTCCAAAGGATCGCCTCACCTACGCAGGGCGTGCAAAAGCAGATGCAGACGGAGCATACCAGCGGGCGAAGTGTGACGTTGAGGAAGCCGAGGAGGAACGGCGTCGTGCACGCCGAGCCCGCGAAGCAGCTTTGCGGGCATCGTACTCATCGCGCTCGAGCACGAGTATCGGGTTCGGCGGGGGATTTGGCGGCGGGCGCAGTGGCGGCTCATCTGGTTTCGGCTTTGGCGGGCGAAGCGGCGGCTCGTCAAAGTGGTAGTAGTTATGCCGCAGGAAACGCACAGCGAAACAAAAACGGCCAACAACCAACCCAGGAGGTGACCAATGGCCAGTTTGTTCAAGAAGATCAGGACCGGAGTGCTCGCGCAGGCGCACAAGCTTGCCGACGCCTTGATTGACCTCGACTCGGTCGCGGCACTCAAGGTCCACATCCGAGACCTGGAGGAAGCACTCGAAGAACTCCAGGATGCGGCTGCGGCCGAGGTCGGCAACGTCCGTACTCTCGAGCAGGCGATCGTCGCGCTTGATGCGCGCGTGAAGGAGCTCAACTCGAATATCGAGTTCCTGCTTTCGGATGAGGACGAATCCAACGACCACCTGGCCACGCCGCTTCAGGCCAAGCTCGACATGCTCAGCCGCGAACTCGCAGCCAAGCGCGAAGAGCTTACGGTGGCACGGCAGACCGCCTCCCAGCTCAGCGAGGCCGCGTCCAACCTCAAGGCCAAGCACGCCTCTATGGTGGAGCGGGTGCGCTCGCTCGAGTCCCTCGAGCGGGTCGCAGAGGCCAAGGATCGCGCGGCCGAGGCGATCCGCAGCGCAGGTGCGGCGGTTGCCGGCAGCGACGGGCCGTCGGTGGACGACGTGGAAGCGCGACTGCGCCGCAAGGCGAACGTGGCCGACGCGCGGTTTACGCGCGCAATGGGCGAGTTTGCCGGAGGAGTGGAGCAGGACGTGGCGCTGGCCCAGGCCAAGGCCGCAATCGAGAGGCGCAAGGCCGAGATCGCGGCGCGCAAGGCCGCGGCGGACCAGCCCCAGCCCGTGCCGGCCGCCCCTGGCGAGCCCGCGGCGCCCGCGGCCGGCTAACCGGAGGAGAGGAAGGGAAAATACATCAAGCCCCGCGACGGGAAACCATCGCGGGGCGTTTTCAATTTGCCTGTGGATAAGGAGTTGTGATAAACTACCGTTTGGTATGTGGACAAATCCGCCACAACTAAACCCGAATGCATAAGGCGTCCCGCCCAAAAGGCGGGCGTTTTTTTGTAAGTGCTTGAAATTTATGAGCGCAAGCGAAATAATTTCCCAGCACTTACAACCCGCCAGCTTGTGGGTGCCACTGAACCGGAGTCCCGACCGCGGTCGGGACGGAGGCATGCGCGGCGCTGCAAAAGGCGGGTTTGTAGCCCATTCTAAGTCCTCAAAGACATTGATGGCTTACGCCGGGCCATAAAAGTCCCCAAACCTTATCCGCTCTTTGAGAGGTGGATCATGACACCTGCTGCTGCCCAAGCTGTACGCGCTGTACCCAAGCTTCCCCGTGATCTTCAGTCCGAAGATCTGCCGACCATCAAACCGCCACCGGTGCCCTCCGCGCTGGAGATCATCACACGCGCCTACGACGGAAACCACACTCTGGAGTGGTTTATCGTCGAGACGATCTTGCGCACGGTTGCCCAGGCCTTTCCGTACTTTTCCGAGGCCAAGCGCTTGCGGCAGTGGGCACAAGCGCGCGTCAATCTCAATCTGCTACGCGATCCGCCGCCTGAAGGATGTGTACTGCTCAATACTCCGGCTCTTGAACTCAAACACCCGGAGCTTCCCAAAGGCCGCACCTACTTGCTGGTTCCGGGCGGCGCAGGTCGCGAAACGTACTGCGTGGTAGTCCTGGACCATGCCCATCTGGCACAAGCAAATCAAGAAAGCCGCCCGGTCGCGTTCAACTCCTTCCACATCGCCGCGCTGGGAATCGGCACGATATTTGCGCCCGCGATCTGCCGGCTCGTCTTTGAAACAGTCGGCAAGGCCGCGATATTCACGGAAGCCCACATTACCTACCGGGTCTCCGCGGCGCTGCGCGTCCTGGAAGAAGAGCTCAAGCAGTTGTGGACCCTGCGCGGCCTAACTTGGTAGCCCGCCCTTTTCCCCTGCCGCCCACCGGCCCCAAAGTCGGTGGTTTTTTATTTTTGGGTATTTTTTAGCCAATTGTTTCGCAAGAGGTCTATACCCATTGACAAGCTCTCCTTTTTGTGATATAGTGTGCTGTGGCGCTGAAATAACGCAGGTTAAACTCCTGCCCTTGCCGCCCAACTACAACCTTCCCGACCGCAATCGGGGAACTACCTGAAAAGGAGAAAAGATCATGGAAGGCATGCCAATGCCGGAAGTAAGAAGGGAAACGAAGCATTTCCAGGTGCTCGCCCGCCACCCGGTCCCGGGCACGAGCGAAGTGATCGCCATCGAAATCCGAGAATTCCTCGACCGCGCCGGTCGTCTGATCCGCGGGGCCGCGATCACGATCAGGTCCGGAGGGTGGTTCACGGTGGGACTGTTCGATCGCGCCTGCGGAAGCGGCGATGCGTCCAACCGCGCGGTGTACCTCTATTCCGCGCCGGACGGGGGAATGTGGGTGCTGTTCAAGCGGCCCACCGTGCCCGCGCTCCTGTCGCTTTCGGCCGCGCAGGTGGAGGCCATCGCGGACACCCTCGACAATCTGGAGCAGCGCGGCGCGATCGGACGCGCCGCGTAGATAAGGGGCAAAGTTCTTCAACCCGTGTTGCTCGCGCCCCATTTGCGAGTACACATTACACAGGAGCTCTCACCATGACGACCCGTCTGGTCACGCTGTCTCTCGTCCTCGCCGCGTGCGCGATCGGGCCTGACCCGAAGGTGGAGTTCAGGACGATCGGTGCTCCCGAGCCGGCTGCCCCCGCGGTCGCGCCGGTCCGCGACGACTGTCCCAACGGCACGGCGCCGCTTTCCAACGTGCATGGCACGGCCTGCTGGCCGCGCAGTGAGCAAAACCCGCCCGCGGAGCACTGCCGTCCGGAGCGCTGTCCGGCAACCGGCTACATGCTCTGGGACTGTCCAGTGCCAACTCCGGCCCGCGACGCGCAGGGCAAGCTGATCCTCGAGGAAGCAGTCGAGCCCGAGCCCATGGTCGTGCGGCGGGAAAACCCGGACAAGATCCATGTCCAACAGCCGCGGGAAGACGAAGGGCCGTGGCTCACGTCGCGTGTCGTTGGCCCGCCGCTGGATTACAAGCCCGCGTATCTCGTGAATGCTGAAGGATCGTTCAAGTGCGAGTGTGCCACGACCCAGAGCGGCAAGACCCTGTGCCAGAACTGCAGGCTAGAGTCTGCGCAGGCGGCGGTGGATCCGAAACCGCAGGCCAAGCTCGCCGCGGAGATGCGGACATATCAGTGCCTCCTGCGCATGGGACCGCAGCTAGTGCGCAAGGTCGCGTTCAAGGGCGCGCCTGGCAAGTTCCGGGCTCACCACGGTACCCCCAGGCGAGGTTCGGACGGTCGTCCAAGATTCACGGACGACGGCGGACACTCGTACACAGGGGCTGCGGGCGAGATCTACTTCTGCCCGTTCCGGCCGGACTGCGACGTCAGCGCCGGTCCCAACCATTACGAGGACTGTCTGGACTTCGCCAGCTGTGAGGAGATGTGTATGGATCCGCAAGGAAAGCCCATCCGGTGAACTGTTCCATGGCCGTGGGGTTTGTGTGTGTTTGCGCCTCAAGCGCGACGCACGACCCCCGGCTATTTTTTATTTCCCCCGGTTTTCCAAGCGCGTACCGCTCTGGTAAGTATTCCTTGACAGGAGCGTCTATCTTGATAGGGTAGAAGTGATCCTATGAAACGCATTGGCATCCTCTTTACTTTGATATTTATCCTTATCTCCGCGCTGTGGCGCGCGCCTTTGGTATCCGCGACCATGCCGGAACAGCTTCGTCTTTCCTGGCAAAACGATCCGAAAACCACCATGACGGTAATGTGGCGGACCGATGAGCAACAGCCGTCGCCGCGCGCGCAGTACGGGACCGACGCGCAATATGGCAGTGCAGCCGAAGGCGCCACTATTCCGGCAGTTTTTCCCGGATATTTTTATCACACCGTGGAGATTACCGGTCTTACCCCGGGCACGACCTATCACTATCGGGTAAGCAAACCTCAAGGCACCTGGTCTAACGATTTTACTTTTCGCACCGCGCCCGCCGGCCCGGTTGACTTTACCTTTACCGCGTTTGGCGACAATGGCAGCAGTACGGCTTCGGGTGATCGCGCTTTGCGCGTGCAATCGCGCGCGGTTGAGCAAAATCCGTCCCTGCATCTTGTGGCGGGTGATTTGACTTACGCGGACAAAGAAAAATGCGACGCGTCGGAAAAATGCGTGGAACGTTCCTGGGAGCAGTGGTTTTCCGAGATGCAGCAGATTTCCGCCCAGGTACCGGTCATGACCGCGATTGGCAATCATGAAAAACATCGCAAAGTAAAGTTTGAAAATGGCGATCTATTTTACAATCGTTCGCTTGCGCTTCCTCCGGCGCATAATGAATTATATTATTCCTTTGATTATGGCGATGTGCATTTTACCATACTGGACTCCGTGAGCGCCGGACAGTTTCGCCGCGGAAAAGAGCAGTATAATTTTGTGGAGCAGGATTTGGCCGCCACCAGCAAGACCTTCAAAGTCGTGGTGTTCCACCATCTCCCTTATACTTCCGGCCATTCCCACAACGCGGATCGCCGCATTCAGGAAGAATTAACCCCGCTTTTGGAACGCTTTAATGTGGACTTGGTTATTGTTGGACACAATCATCACTACGAACGCACCTATCCGCTAAAATACAAAGCGCCAAATGATCCGGAAATTACCTCCACTGGTTCGGAATATACAACTGCGGATGGTATTGTGTATGTGGTAACCGGAGGCGGGGGCAGAAGCGTTTATAAATTTGGGACTGAAAAACCGGCCTGGTCCGCGGTGCGCTGCGAGTGTCATGAAATCGTACGCGTGGATGTAGACGACGCCGGGATTCTTACGGTACGCGCGATTGATATTGACGGGAACGAAGTGGATAGATTTACAATCAGTAAAAATAGTTCACAGTCGTCGGTTCACAGTGCACAGCCGCCCACCCAACCCACCGCACTGCCTCAACCTAATAACTCAATAACCCAATCACTTAATAACTCTCAATCCATCCGCGGTTTCAACTACGCGGTTTGGTGGCACGACTCTTTGGGCAAGCCGGAGGCGCGCCGCTCGCTTGACGATCTAAAAGCTACCGGCGCGAATTACGCGGCGTTTGCGCCCTTCTGGTACCAAGACGCGAAAACCAGCACGGCGATCGCGCGCGACGGCCGCAAGAGCGCCACCGACGAGTCGCTCACCTCCGCCATCCGCTATGCCAAATCAATCGGTTTGCGGGTCGCGTTCAAGCCCATGGTGGACTCGCGCGATGGTACTTGGCGGGGAAAGTTTGAGCCGGCTGACGCTGACGCTTGGTTTGCCAGTTACCAGGACTTTATTTTGCACTACGCCAGCCTGGCCGACGCGGAAGGCATTGACTATTTTGTGGTCGGCACGGAATTTGCTTCGCTGACCCGGCCGCAATACACGGAAAAATGGCGGGAAATTATTCGCGAGACGCGCGCGGCCTATGACGGGCCGATCACTTACGCCGCCAACTGGGGCAAGCGTCATGAAGGCGAGTATTATCAGGTGGAGTTCTGGGATGCGCTGGACGCGATTGGCATTGACGCGTATTTTCCGGTCTCCCGCGATGAAAATCCGGACGTGGCCGGAGTGCAAAACGCCTGGACTTTTATTCATACCGGTAATCAAAATCAAAATTGGTTCGCGGATATCCGCGCCAAGCATGAGGAATTTCAAAAGCCGGTGCTTTTCACCGAGATTGGATTTTTAAGCTGCAACGGCGCGGGTATTGAGCCATGGAAATACCCGTGTGAGCGCGGAATTGATCTGGACGAGCAAGCCGCGCTTTATGAGGGGACCATGCGATTTTGGAAAGATGTGGATTGGATGCAAGGATTTTTGTGGTGGAGGTGGGATGTGGATCCGGACAAAGGCGGCCCCCAAGATGGCGATTATCTGGCGCAGAACAAAGCGCCGACTATTGATGCGCTAAAAAGATTTTGGTTGGCGTTTGCGCCGAGTTTGCCGTCTGCTTTGCCGCCTTCAGCCCCGCTGTCCCCTGTAGTCGAGGCCCCGACCGTGAGCATTGGAAATTCCGGTGGCGGCGCGGCGGGACTGGTAACCACTCCTTCTTCAACCGTCCCCACCTTCCCAACTTCTTCTGTTCGTCTGCCAACACCTAATTACCTAATTACCCAATCACCCAATTACCTCCGCCCATTTGCTTACAACCAACCCCGCCTGCGCTCGCTTGATGAAGAACGCGCGCGCGCCTGGGAGCTTGCGCAAGCGCTCCATCCGCGATTTCAAGGCCGGATTCCCCTGCACCGCCAGCATTGGCCGATTTACATCAATGCCTACATCTACGGCGGCTATCCGGCAGACGCGATTTACCGTTCCATTCAACTTAGCGGCAAAACCGTGCATACCTCCATCCCCTGGAGCGCGTGGAGAAAATCCGCCGAATACCAAAGCTATATGCGTTGAACTTGAACCCCTAACCCAGGTATGGTATTATGAGAGTGTTGAATAATAAACATACGAAAGCAGGAGCGATATGCCGGCGTTAATAAAAATCAGCGCATTCTCAAAAACGCTTTTTATCGCGGCAAGCATATTGGCAGTATTTATTGCTTTTGGATATGCCGCGCCAAACGCGCAAGCGGCTAATCATCAGCTTCCGGATCTGGTAGTGGAACGGGTGACTTTTAATCAAAACCGCCAAGCCACGGCAATCATCAAAAACGTTGGTAACGCCGCCGCGCCGCTGACCAATCCCCGCGGCTATATTTACATGCGCTGGTGGCACCCGAATAACACCCCCTCTGGCGCCGGGTACCAAGTTCGCGAGCTTTTGCCGCTTGAACCCGGAGATACCATGGCGGCATTTTGGCCGCCCGCCTCTCCGGTCCCCTCCGGAGAAAATCTGGAGCTGCGCGCCCAGATTGTCATTCCGCCGGTCTGGAACGCGGAGCAGAATAGGTTTGATCCTATACTTCAGGAGTCGGACGCTACCAATAACACGACAACCGTCCGGCCAAGATCCGAACCGCGCATTGCGGAGGTTACCTTTGATCCGGATACGGACGTGCCCCGGGTTATAATTATCAATGCCGGAACAATGGCGCAACCAGTGACCGCTCCGCCGCTGCGTTTGACTTATCGCTGGTTTTCTACTCAAGCCCCGGGGGTGCGAGAAGAATCCCGGGATCTGCCTTATATCTTGCAGCCCGGATCACCTCGGATTGTTGAATATTCCGGAGACCCTGAAAATGTTCCCGGATACCAGTATGGCGGCGGGCGGCTGCGGCTTTCTCTTCAACAGTCCGGAGCTGCGCTTGATGAACGCACTGTTGATACGCCCTCCCTGGCTATCAATTTGAGCGGGCATTTTGTTCCCGGTCTTCCTCCTTTGGTTACTGTTCACAATGACGGTACGGCCACCCTATCGCAAACCTCGCCTGATTTACGCATTCGCCTGGTTTGGCATACCGGTGGCTTTCCCCCACTCCGCATCTCTCAAACCGAACTGTTATTTCCTTATTCCCTGCGGCCGGATGAAAACCGGTCGGTCTCCGCTCCATTAAATTATACTGTCCCCGCCGACGCGCGACTGGCAAATGTCAGTTTAATTGAACCGGCCACTGGACGTACTCTGCGGCAGGTCTTGCTCACGGTAGTGCGCCCCGAGGATTCGGCTGAAGAGGTGGCGGAGCAAGAAGAGCATACGGTTGTATTCCTGATTGACAGCGCAATGCAGGCGGATGAAGAGCCGGAAGCGCGTCCGGTTGGAGAAATTTCCACCCCGCGCTATGAAGTAACGCCCTTTGAACCCCGCGAGGAAGAAAGCGGCGTTTCGCGGGAAGAATTAAGCGCGCAAGAACGGCCGGCGCCGGCCGGGCGCGCCGCGGCTCCGGCCCCGCGGATTTTACCGGGTAATCCATTGTATGCTTTCCGTACCCTGGGTCGGGAATTGCGCGCGCTGTTCACTTTTGATCCGCAAAAAGACGCGCGGCTGCGCCTGCGCTTTGCCAGCGAAAAGATATTGGAGGCCAACGCGCTTGCCGATCGCGGGCAAACCGAACGCGCGGCAAGACACTTGCGCAGCTATAATCGCGAACTGACCAAACAGCGCGTTGCCCTTTCCGCCGTAGAAAAGCGCGACGCGGATTCGGCCAAAGCGCTGAACACCCAAGCCATAAAAACCGAACTGTTGCACCAGGTCATCGTGAGCAAAGTGGAAAGAAAAGCGCCGGAGCACGCGCGGGCCGAAATACAGG
The DNA here is from genome assembly GCA_016187515.1 of Candidatus Uhrbacteria bacterium. Lineage (GTDB taxonomy): Bacteria > Patescibacteriota > Patescibacteriia > GWA2-47-26 > GWA2-47-26 > JACPJN01. The sequence goes on from JACPJN010000006.1 coordinate 302,671, forward strand.
AAACCAAAAGCGCCATTGCTCAAAACTTGGCGGAAAATATCGCGCGCGTTCCCGAGCCGGAGCGTGCCGCGCAAATCGTGTCCGAGGCGCTGGATATAAGCGGCAGCCCTTTCAGCCAGTTGCGCAATCTGGAGGTGCTCAAGGCCTTGGAAGAAAAAGTTCCGGAACAGGCCAAAAAAGCAATTGTAAAGGCGCAGGAAAACGCGGCTGAAAATCTCTCCCGCCAGATTCAGGTTTTGCCCGAATCCCAGCGCGTCTTGATTGGAGAATACGCCGGCAAGGTTGGCGGCGATAAAACGGAAACCATTAAAACCATTGACCAAATCATCACGCCGGAAACCCCTCCGGCCGTAAAAGAAACGCTGAACGCGGTTAAAGAAAAAATTCTGGAGCAAATCGCTAAACCGGAAGCATCTCCGCCGGCCCCATCTGCTCCGGATATGCCGATAGCGCCGGCAAGCCCGAAATCCGAAGAAACCAAAATAGTCATCTGCACGCAGGAATATAATCCGGTCTGCGGCGCGGACGGCAAAACCTATCCCAACCGCTGTGTGGCGGAAAAACAAAAATTGGTTAAAGTAAATTACGAAGGAGAGTGTAAAAAAGAGGTGGAGCAAAAACCAATACCGGAATCCATCAAAGAACCTTTGCCAGCAAAAGAACCGGCTGAATCAACCGCCAAACCCGCTCCTGCGCCGGCAACCATCACGCCCGCCAAAGAGGATGCTTCAGCTCAAAAAACCATCAAATAACAGCTTAACTCTTAGCGCTGATGGCTCGGACAACATCATCCGCGGCCGAAACATCAATGGTCATGCCCGGGCGCAAATGCCTAGAATCAAAAGCGCCGGTATTGATACCCAATTCTTTATCGCGAATTCCATTTTGCTCGCAGACGGCTTTAGCGGCCAGCAGGATATCGGCTTTGGAGACCTTCTTTTTAACCTGCGCTTTCAAAATATCCGCGACCACATCCCAAACGCGATCGCCCGGCTTCAAAGTATGCAGCCGCTGCCGGTCTTCTTTTTCAGACGCGGCTTCGGCTTCTCCTTCGGCTTCTCCGGCCCGGCCGCGCCCTTTACTCAATGCCCCGGTTTCCGGTTTGATGCCGCCTTCATCTGTAAAACGCGCCGCGTGCGGAGCGCCAAGCATCAGCAGTCCCGCGCCAAACGCAGCGGCCCGCCCCGCCCCTAATACTTTTCTCCATACGCTAAGCGGAACAGTTGGGGCTTGCTTCTCTTTTGGTGAAAGTTGATACTCCGCCTTAAACGGCAATCCCATGTACTCATACGCCTTGGCAATTGCTTGTAACTGTTCACCCGCGTTTTTTGCGCCAGCCATGCCAACCAGAAGCGCTTTGAGCCGGTCTTCTTTTTCCCATGAGCCCGGAACATCCGGCCGCTCCGGATTTTTAAGGTTAAATCTTCCGGCTTTGTCTTTCGTTATACCCAATGACTTAAGCATCTCTTGAACTTCTTCTTCCGAAGCGGCTCCGGAAATATCGCGCACCGCCTCTTCAAGCGTCTGCTCTTCATACGGCGTGTCCTTAAGGTAACGCGCCGCAAGCTCGTCGCCCACGCGCTCTTTGTGCGCGCGACGTTCTTCCCTTGACGCGAATTCACGTCCTGGAACTTCAATAACGCCCGGTGCTTCAGGACTGATTCTACTATGATTTTTTTCGAAAGGTGCTTTGCGCATAAATCTTAAATGGGCGCGGGAGGAGTCGAACCTCCGACCTTTACATTATCAGTGTAACGCTCTAACCAACTGAGCTACGCGCCCATAATCCGAATGATAAAAATAGGATACCATGCTATACTGGACAAATCAAGGGGATTGGGATAGTATGGATTAATTCGTGTTTCCGGGCTGTAGTGGATCGGTACCACGCTTGGTTTGGGACCAAGAAGCAGTGGGTTCAATTCCCACCAGCCCGATTGCGGGTATCGTATAACGGTTATTATCTCAGTTTTCCAAACTGATGACGCGGGTTCGACTCCCGCTACCCGCTTTTGCACGAATTGGTTTTCTTGTGCTATACTTTATTGAAATATGGATCAGGTGATCACAATCCACGAACTGGAATTATTTTTGCGGCTTTTTCTTGCTGCGGTTGTTGGCTGGCTGATCGGCTACGAACGCGAAGTGCTGGGCAAAGCCGCCGGCACCCGCACCTTTGGACTGGTCGCGCTGGGTTCCGCGTTATTTGCGATTGTCTCTTCCGAGGGCTTCACTGAATATATTGGAGAGAGCGCCGCCGATCCCACCCGCGTTACCTCGCTCATTGTTTCCGGAATTGGTTTTTTAGGCGCGGGGCTGATTATATTTCGGGGTGACAAAGTGGAAGGGCTTACTACCGCGGCCGGACTTTGGGCAGTTGCGGCAGTTGGTATGGCCTTTGGCCGCGGTCTCTACACTCTAGGTATCTTTTCCGCTATACTGATCTTGCTTCTGCTTTACACAAGCCGCTGGATACATCCCGAACATCATGACCTTGACAAAAAATAGAGGGTGGTGTAGGATTATAAAATATGTTCACACATTCAGCGCAGATCATCATTATCGGAAAAGGCGCGGGGCAATGAATCCCGGATTTTCATTGTTCCACGCCTGGCTCCGACTGCAAGGTCGGAGTTTTGGTTTTAAGTGAGGACTGCTCTTTCAACCCTAATCCAGAAAAGGAAAAGCGCGATGCCGGAAAAAGTATACATGCTGAATGGGCAGATCGTTCCGGAAGCCGAGGCGCGAATCAGTCCGCTTGGGTCAGACCCGATGTTTGCCTATGGCATGATTGATCGTCTGCGAACGTTTCGGGGAACAGACGGGCGGATGCGCATGGTGGGATTGGCACAGCACCTGTCCCGCTGTCAGGCAACCGCAGCAGCGCTCTTTGGAGCGGATATTGGCGATCTGCGCCGCAGCTGGGCTGATCAGCTTGCAAGGGCGGCGCTGGCTACCGAACTTGGGGAGGTCTATCTTCATCTTGGCTATGGCCAGATGTCCAGCCCGGGGACCATGCTGCAGGGCGCGAGCGCGGGACTCACCACCTTTGTGTTTGCCAAACACGAAGGCCCGCTCTACCAAGGCCGCGACGGTAACGCGGTTTACGTATCGACTGAGCCGCAGTGGCCGCGGCCGGACGGGCCTTTGACCGCGCATAAGACCCACGGCTATCAAGAATTGCTTTGGCTCAAGAATAGAGCCCGTGCGCGCAGGCCGGACAAAGACGCGCGCAGTGTGGAAGCGCTGCTGCTGGCGCGGGACTCGTTCAGGTTTGACCGCGACAGCAGAAACTGGGTGGTTGCCGAAGACGATCCGCTCACGGCCGAGTGCGGATGCACTTGCGCATTCGCGCTTGACCGGCAGGGCAATCTGCACTTGCCCGCGCGCGCGGTTCGTTATTTCCGCGGCGTTACGGTGCAGATTGTGGAGGCGCTGTTTCGCGCGTACTTTCCGGACAAACAGGTATTGCATGATTTGCGGCGCAGTCATCTGCTGCACAATGGCGGCACGGCTGGCACTGCCGGAGGAGTAGTGCCGATTGTGGAAGTAGATAAAAAAACCTGTGAACGCACCGAGCAGTTTGACGCGCTGGCCGCGCTTTACTGTAAGCTGTGCTGGGGCGAACTCAATCGCCGCGATCTGCAGGAGCAGTGGGCGCCGGTAATCGCAACCGGCATGAGCCAGCAGGTGGCCGTCGGCTGAACAAAATCATCGGCTCTCAGCCGGCAGACCAGGGACAAAACTTCCCGTCTGCCGGTTTTTTAATTTCGATAATATTTCGCCGCGTCTTCAGGAGAGATGGGGTTGATGATCAGTCCCGAGCCGATCTCCACCCAGCCCAGAGAGGATCGCCGAGTATATTATTTTAGGGCCGCTAGATAATTTTTGAGCAGGAAAATCGTTTCTTTTTTTAGATTTTTTTTCACCCACATCTTTTCTTTTTCCTCCAATTGCTCGCCTATTCCTTGTAACAATTGATTATCTTTTATTTCTTGAATAAAAGATATGCAGTCCGGTAAATATTCTTTAACCAGCTTACCTGTGCGCGCTTTGACTATTTCCTCGCTGATATCCCAGTTATGTTTGGCAAAAAAATAGATATCGTAGATATCGCGCATGGCCATTTTTTTGCGTGCTTTCAAGGCGACCAACTTATTGGCAAAGAGGGAGTGCTGTTTTGCCGCCAGCATAGAAATACCCAAATATTCTTTTAGCTCATAGTATTGTTTGATTGCAAACGGAAACTCTCTTCTGGAGATTTCAATTTTAATATTGTGGTCTTTATCCCCATAGGAAAGTAGTGCAAAGATAGTATATTTTTTTACATAACTTTCTTTGATATCTCCATAATTTTGGATAATATTCAGAATCTTTTTCAAGATATTTTCCAGACCTTCTTTATCAAGATTAGCAAGCAAATCAAAATCAAGATCTACCGAGAACCGCGTCAATCCATAAAAAAAGTACGCGCAAGTTCCGCCCTTAAAGCCGAGAAACGGCGCCAGGGAAATGTCCGTATAGATATCCTTGAGAATCTGGCCCATGATGCGCTGATGCCTTGCTTTATCAAGCATAGAGCTTGTGATAGGAATTAAGACGATTGATCAATTGTTTACTTTGATAAAGTGTTACTAACTGAAAGCATTTCTCCCATTGTAAACTTTTGAGATTATCAAAGTAGTACTCCGGGAAAAGATATATCATATCCAAAAATGCGCGCTCTGGGCTGGCAATACTATAGGCGCCCCGATGAACTATACCATTAGGATTGTAGAGTATCTCATCTTTGAGTTTTCTGAAGACAAAGCGGGAATGATCACAAATGACCTTTCGCGAAAACCGGCTTGCGAAAAAAATGGCCTGATAATATTGAAAAATTATACCCGCTTCCCGCAATACGGTTTCAAAACTCATATAAGACGGCGTATAAATTTTGCTCCCGAGCTCCAACACGTCATAATTGTCTTGGTCCTTTACGTATATGCCGCGGCGCAACTGATGAAGTTTGCCCTGTTTCACGTAATAATGAATGCGGGCTTTCAGTGTTGACAAATGCTTTTCTCCCCACAAAATGGCGATCTCTTTTGTGGTTAGTACGGTATTTTTAGCTCGATATAGCTCCAAAATATCAAACTTTTTCAATTTTTTCATAAGATGTGCACTAAAGGTAATAGAAAGTGTTACCTTTATTGTACAATATTGCTTAAAACCGTCAATGGAAGCATCCTGTGGATAACCGCAAAAACACGCTGACTCAACTCCGATAATACTTTGCCGCGTCTTCGGGGGAAACCGGATTGATGATAAGTCCCGAGCCGATCTCCACCCCAGCCCAAATTGAGCCGCGGGGGGTGATTTTCATGTAAAGATGCTGATCTTCGTCATGGATAACTTGGTGGAAGTAGAAATTGTAAGGAAGGTTAAGCGCGGCGATTTTTTTCAAAATGCGCTTTAGGATTTTTGCCCAAGAGAGCCGTTCGGCGTCATTTAAGAGCGTCACATTATCCAGGTGCCGGCGCGGCAGAATCCATACTTCGTAATTGTGCATAGAGGCGTAGGGAGTAAAGGCAATCACTTGCGCATCCTCAAACACCAGCCGCGGCCCCGTGCGTTCGCGCGCGATCACATCGCAATACACACAACGGCCGGTACGCAGTTTATACGCTTGCACCTTCTGCGACTTATCAAAGAGGTGCGGAGGCAAGAAATGGGTGGCAAAAATCTGCGAATGCGCATGTTGGATTGAGGCGCCGGCCGGTCCGCCCGCGTTTTTAAAAATGAGAATGTATTCGATTTTTTTGTCTTTGGCGATAGCGTCCGTGCGCGCCGCATAGGTGGAGAGTAACTTCGCCACGTGTGGATCAGACAACTCTTCGAGATGGGTGCCATGTTTAGGGGTTTCCACCACGACTTCCTGCACGCCGTAGGCCTTGGGATTTTCCAAAGAGACGGCGGGGAATTTATTAGGGACGACTTTTATTTGCCACACTTTATTTCCTCCAACTTCCAGGACATATCCCTCCTGATCCAATTTTTCCGGGCAAAATCGGCAAGGAGGCGGCACCACTTTTTGCGGCGCAGTTGGCGCAACCTCATGCGGCCGCACCCCCCGCCTAGGCGCAATGATCACGTACTTGTCTTGAATATAATCTTTGCGGATCTCGGATCCCAGCATAGGGCGTAGAGCATAGAGCTAAGAGTTAAGAATTGAGGGTGCTCCGAAAAGTTCTGATTCGCTTAGCTAATATTTCTCCCTCATTATACAGTTCTCGATATAACGGTTCTTTGATTAACCCTTTCTTGTAAGCAACGGTAAGTCCGTAAATGGTTTCGAAGATTGACCGTATCGCTATATCTAAAGTCTCGAATCTGAACATATTACTCTATGCTCTTAGCTCTAAGCTCTATGCCGGCAGCCGTGCTCCTGCCAGCGCGATTGCCAGTGCGTCAGCCGCGTCGTCGGGCTTGGGGATTTCTTTTAGTTTCAACAGTAATTGTACCATGCGCTGTATCTGCTGTTTATCGGCGCCTCCGTAGCCGGTCAGCGCTTGCTTTACTTCTTTGGGAGAGATTTCCACGCAAGGCACCTGAAGTTTCGCGCAAGTCATGAGTATCACTCCGCGCGCCTCGCCAACTTGTAGCGCCGTCTTTACGTTTTTCGAAAAAAATAATTTTTCTACTGCAATTTTAACCGGTCGGTATTTTTTAATAAGTTGCGTGAGCTCTTTATGGATTGTGGCAAGCCGGTTAGCGTGGCTCATGGTGGATGGTGTCTCAAAGCATCCGTAGGTCACCGCACGCGGGACATTCTTTATTTCTTCCACTATTCCATAACCCAGCCGTGCCACACCCGGATCAATGCCAAGGATAATCATATAGTAGCATTAGTATAGTATTCTGACACGTCCTCCATTTCATCAAGCGCGTCTTCTAGTGCCGCGAACTGATTTTGGGCTGCGGGTGGCGCAGTAATTTTTTCTTTTGGGACCCAAGCCAGGCCGGCATATTCCGGCGTGAGTCCGGCGGCACGGAGTTTTTCTTCAGTGGATTTAAGGGCTTCTGGTTTGGTATATACCGTGAGGCCCTCATCTTCTGGCACAATATCCTCCGCGCCGGCATCAATGAGTTTGAGTTCGAAATCACTGTGAACTGACGACTGTGAACTGCTGACTGCGAGGCGAATTACGCCTCGCTTTTGAAACATCCACGCCACGCTGCCGCTTCCGCCTAAATTTCCTTGATGCTCCGCAAAAGTGTGCTTAAGTTCCTGATACGCGCGATTTTTATTATCCGTAACCACTTCCACCATAAACGCCACCCCGCCCGGTCCAAAACCCTCGTAGGTCTCCTGAATTAATTGCGCGCCGTCTTTGTCCGCCCCGCTCCCTTTGGCAATCGCGCGTTCAATATTGTCTTTGGGCATCTCCGCGGCTTTGGCCGTGTCAATCGCCATGCGCAGTTTAAAATTGGCGCCGGGGTCGCCGCCTTCCCGCGCCGTGAGCGTAATCGCGCGCGTGAGTTTTGAAAAAAGCACGCCTTTCTTTTTATCCGCAACGCCTTTCGGCCCTTTAATTTTGCTCCATTTGCTATGTCTGCTCATAGTGAAAAAGTATAACAAAAAAGAGCGCGCATTGCAACGGCTCAAAGAAAAAACGACGGGTAGCCAAAGGCGCAACCCGTCGCGGCCGGTGGGAGCAAAGAATCAGTGATCAAGAAAGACGGCGACCATGTACTGAACAAAATAGAGGGCCGTCTGCTTCCCCACGTTAACCCCTCGCGGTCCTTTGCGCGTTTTCCGCGGGAAGACCACACTCGATCGAGACAGCTCTCGATATACCTGCCTATACCGGATGCCCTCCCCATCGATCCAGCAGGACCAGCGGTGCGTGCTCGCGTCGTACGTCACCCCGCCATAGATACCACCTTCGTCCTGCAAGGCGATCGATGCGCTGGGCGACGAGCTGTCAGCGCAAACCTCCACCGTGAGGTATACCCCATCCGCTCGTACGATCTGTCGGCCAAGCGGATCCGGACGCTTTTCGTCCGCGCGGTACATGCCCTCGACGGCGTACCCAGCTGGCAGAAGTTCCCGAAACATTTGGAAGGCCTGCAGCGCTTCCACCAGATCGTCGCGCATCTTGTGGACATAACGATGGAAGTGATGCACCTGGCCGCGGGCAACAGCTTTCAGTACCTCTTCCGGCGTTTTCTTGACAGGGAGATCTCTGCGCATTGGCGTGCCCCTCCTTTGGGCGTGAGAATGGTTTGCAAAACCTTTGGCAGCCGAGGTCAAGGAACAATCATCCTTGTCGGCCGCCGTGTAAATGTATGAGATACATGCACTTGCATGGCGGTCGAATAGCACTGCTTTCCATTGTAAAGAACGACAAATAACTATACCACACTTTTGCGCATTTGTCAAGTCCGGAATGTCTCAACAGAGGCAAAATGCTTTAAATAAGGGTTTTCATAACCCACCCTACCCTCCCTTATCTTAAGGGAGGGATTGGAGACGCAAAAGGCGGCCTTTTTCAGGCCGCCCATTCGTGAGTCATTCGTTTATATTCGCGCGCTATTTGTTTTAAGTTCGTGAGCTATTTGTCTTTCCCTGGTTTAAACCCGGTTCCCGCCGGAATCAGCCGTCCGATAATCACATTCTCCTTCAAGCCATCCAGCCGATCCACTTTTCCGGTTACGGCCGCGTTGATTAAGACGCGGGCGGTTTCTTGGAACGACGCGGCCGAAAGGAAGCTGCGGGTGGAAAGCGCCACTTTAGTAATTCCGAGCAAAAGTTCATCGCCAACCGAGACATTACCCTTCTGGCCCACCCCTTCATTTTCTTCATCAAACTCCGCGCGCTCCACCACCTCTCCCGGCAAGAGATTCGTATCGCCCGGATTTTTAACCAGCACGCGCGAGAACATTTGCCGCACAATAACTTCAATGTGTTTATCGTTAAGCTTTTGTCCTTGCGAAGAGTAAATCCCTTGCACCTCCTTAAGCATATACCACTCCACGGCTGAACGTCCGCGCAAAATATACAGCTCGTGGGGATCCAGCGCGCCTTCGGTAAGCTGGGTGCCAACCTCCACCCGATCGCCGTCTTTGACCCACAGCACATATCCCGGCGGAATAAGATATTCCTTGATTTCGCCGCTGTCTTGAGTAATCTTAATCACCTTTTGCCCGGCTTGGCCAACCAGCCGCTTCTCTGTCCCGGTCTCAATCAAGCGTTCACCGGTTTCAATGGTAACTTTACCGGAGGCGTCCGTCATAAAGGCCTTCTTTTTGGGCATGCGCGCTTCAAAAAGTTCCTCCACCCGCGGCAAACCTTGAGTAATATCCAGTCCGGCCACTCCTCCGGTGTGGAAGGTCCGCATGGTCAGCTGGGTACCGGGCTCGCCGATGGATTGCGCGGCAATCACTCCCACCGCCGTGCCGATTTTAACATCCGCGTTGTATCCCAGATCATAACCGTAGCACTTTACGCAGAGTCCCTTGCGCGTTTTACAGCGCAACACCGACCGCACCCGCACGGCTTCAATATCCGCTCCGGCGATTTGCCGCGCCACCGCGTCGGAAATGGCCTCGCCCTTCTTAACCGCGGTTTTGCGTCCCACTTTAACATCCTGAAGCGTATACCGGCCGATCAGGCGCGCCGCGAGCGTCTCGCCCATTTCCTCGGAATCGGCCCGCGTCAAGATCATTCCTTCCGTCTCTCCGCAGTCCGGCTCATGAATCACGACGTCCTGGGAAACATCCACCAATCGCCGGGTTAGGTATCCGGCATTGGCCGTGCGCAGCGCGGTGTCCGAAAGACCTTTTCGCGAACCGTGGGTGGAAATGAAATATTCCAGTACTTTAAATCCTTCTTTAAACGAGGCCTTGACCGGCAGTTCAATAATATCGCCGGCCGGATTAGCCACCAGACCCTTCATGCCCACCATCTGGGTGAGCTGTCCCCAGGATCCGCGAGCGCCGGACTCAATCATGGAGTATACCGAACCGGTTTTGTCCATTGATGATTTTGCCATTTTTACGATTTCGTCCTTAATCTCGGTCCAAATTTCAATAATTTTAGTATGGCGCTCCGAAGCCGTTAACAGCCCGGTCTCATATTGCTCTTCCACCTCATCAACGCGCCCTTGTCCCGCGCCAAGCAGTTCTTGTTTGCGTTTAAGGTCCGGCAGGTCGGCCATTGACCAAGAAAATCCCGATCGGGTAATCGCCTTAAATCCCAGCTCTTTAATCTCGTCTAAAAGTTCGGCGGTCTTGTCCGTGCCATAGATTTCCATACAGAGCCGGACCATCTCTCCCAAACGCTTGACATCCATTTGCTGGTTGTAATAAGGAAGTTTCGGATAAAGCACGCGGTTGAAAATAATTCGCCCGACCGTGGTCTCAAAAAGCTCTTCTTCATTATGCTTAACTTTGCGCACCTTGATCAGCTCCTGAAGACCGATTTTTTTGAACTCATAGGCCAAGACCGCGTCTTCCGGACTGCTAAAGTACTTTTTGGAGGGCGCGGCGTTAATCGCAATCGCCGTTAAATAAAAACATCCCCAAGCAATGTCTTTATTGGGCATCGCGACCGGATTGCCATGCGCCGGTTTCAATAAGTTCTTGGAGGCCAGCATAATCTCGCGGGCTTCTTGTTTTGCCTCATCGGTAAGCGGCACGTGCACCGCCATTTGGTCGCCGTCAAAATCAGCGTTGAACGCCGGACACACCAGCGGGTGGATTTGAATGGCCTTACCTTCAATCAAAATCGGCTGAAAGGCCTGAATGCCCAGCCGGTGCAAGGTCGGCGCGCGATTGAGCATCACGTGCGCGCCGCGGGTAACTTCTTCAAGAATATCCCAAATCTCCGCGCGGCCGGATTCGATAAAACGCGTGGCGGAACGAATGTTATGCACTAATTGCCGGCCAATCAACTGCGAGATTACATAGGGCTTGAAGAGCTCCAGCGCCATGCGCTTGGGAAGACCGCACTGATGAAGTTTTAAGCCGGGACCAACCACAATCACCGAGCGGCCGGAGTAATCCGTGCGCTTGCCAAGCAGATTCTGCCGGAAGCGTCCTTGCTTGCCTTTTAAAATATCGGCCAGTGAGCGCAGTTGGCGTCGGCCGCCGGTGGTGGAAGCGACGGTTTTCGCGTGGCGCGCGGAATTGTCAATCAGGGCGTCCATCGCTTCTTGCAGCATGCGCTTCTCATTGCGCACAATCACCTCGGGCGCGTTCAACTCCAGCAAGCGCTTCAAGCGATTATTGCGATTGATTACTCGCCGATAAAGATCATTCAGATCCGAAGTGGCGAATCTACCGCCGTCCAGGGCGACCATCGGGCGCAGCTCCGGAGGGATCACCGGGATGCTTGAAATTATCATCCAAGACGGCCTGATCTTGGTCGCCAGAAAAGCGCGCAATACTTTGATGCGCCGCACGATCTTGTCGTATTTCTGCGCCGGCGCCCCCTTCAGCTCTTCTTCCAGATTTTCCACCGTCGCGGTCAAATCCAGATGTTCGAGGAGATAGCGGATGGCCTCGGCGCCAATCCCGGCCTCAAAAATATGGCCATACTTCAAAGACAGCTCGTGAAAACGCTGTTCGGAAAGAATAGTGAGGGGCTCCAGCTCTTTAATCTCGCCCTCTACCGCGCTAAATTCGCCATTCAGGAGAACCAGCTTCTCACTCTCCTCCCCGGAAAGCGCGCGCAGACGGCCCGCGTCTTTTTCCGGACTCAAAGTTAACCGCGCGCGATCGTACTCGGCTTTGATCGATTTTTTCTTGCCCTTAAGCTCTTCCCGCGCCTTCTCCAGCGTCTCCTTCTTTAATTTTTCATCCACCGCGGTGATGACATAAGCGGTAAAGTACAAGATCCGCTCCAGATTTTGGACCGAGAGATCCAAAGCAAGCCCAATGCGGGAGGGCACGCCCCGCAGAAACCAGATATGCGCCACCGGCGCTTTGAGTTCAATATGGCCCATGCGCTCGCGCCGGGTGAGCGAACTGGTAACTTCCACTCCGCATTTGTCGCAAATAATCCCTTTGTAGCGGATCTTCTTATACTTGCCGCAATAGCACTCCCAATCCTTGGTCGGACCAAAAATGCGCTCGTCAAAGAGTCCGTCTTTCTCTGGTTTTTGCGTGCGGTAATTAATGGTCTCCGGCTTGGTAATCTCGCCATGCGACCAAGAGCGGATTATTTCGGCGGAAGCGAGGCGCAGCCGAATGGAATCAAAATCCAGCACCTCGGGTTCGGACCTAAAGGACCGTTCCGGGCGCGGCGGACGGTCCAGCGCGGCGGTTGATTTTGTTGATTCTTCCAACATATGGGGCTAGCGTTTCAAACGGGTAGTTTTTACCTTGGCGGCGGCGCTTTGAGTCGCCGGGAGCGGCTTGCCGTCTTTTAAAAGCTCCACGTCCAAACATAATCCTTTAAGTTCTCGGATCAGCACTTGGAAGGCCTCGGGAATGTGCTTCTTTTGCACCGGATCGCCTTTGATAATTGACTCATACGCTTTGGATCGTCCGGTTACGTCGTCGGATTTGATCGTCAGAATTTCTTGAAGCGTATGGGCCGCGCCGTAGGCCTCGAGCGCCCAGACCTCCATTTCCCCAAACCGCTGACCGCCAAACTGGGCTTTTCCGCCCAAGGGCTGCTGGGTGATCAAGGAGTAAGGGCCGATCGAGCGCTGGTGGATCTTGTCTTCCACCATGTGCACCAGTTTCATCATATAGATGTACCCGACCGTACTCTGGCTATCAAATGCTTCTCCGCTTTTTCCGTCATAAAGCTGCACCATGCCATTTGCCGAAAATCCGGCGTTGATCAGCTCTTCTCTAATGCGCACTTCGTTGACCCCGTTTAGCGCCGGGGTAACCACCCGGAAACCGCCGGCGTTAGCCGCGAGTCCCAGGTGGGTTTCCAGAATTTGTCCCAGATTCATCCGCGAGACCACGCCCAAGGGTGAAAGCACCACATCCACGGGAGTTCCATCGTTTAGAAAAGGCATATCCTCCACGGCCACCACTTTTGAAATCACGCCTTTGTTGCCATGCCGGCCGGCCATTTTGTCTCCCACCTGAAGTTTCCGCATATCGGCCACGGAAATCTGGATTGACCGGGTCACGCCCGGCGGGAGTTTATCGCCGGCCTCGGCCGAAAACATTTTTATGTCAATCACCTTGCCATGCTCGCCATGTTCCAGATATAAACTTGAGTCGCGCACGTCCCGAGCTTTTTCACCGAAAATCGCCCGCAGCAGCCGCTCTTCCGCGGAAAGTTCCGTCTCCCCTTTGGGCGTGATTTTCCCCACCAGAATATCTCCGGAGATCACCGAAGCGCCGACGCGCACGATTCCGCGTTCATCAAGATTGCGCAGTTTCTCCTCGGCAATATTGGGAATATCCGAAGTCACCACTTCCGGACCAAGTTTGGTTTCCCGCACGTCAATCGTATAGTGTTCAATGTGAATTGAGGTATAGCGATCTTGCTCAACCACCCGCTCGGAAATGATAATCGCGTCCTCATAATTGTATCCTTCCCAACTGATGAACGAAACGAGGATATTCTGACCGAGCGCCAGTTCCCCCTGATCCATCCCCGGGCCATCGGCCACTACCTGGCCGGCTGAAACCCGCGCTCCGAGCGCGACAATCGGAATCTGGTTAAGACAAGTGGAGGCATTGGAACGCAAAAATTTAGTCAGCGGAAGATTATACTCTTTTCCCGCGTCGCTTCGGATTACCACGTGCTGGCCGTCAACGGCGGAAACCACGCCGTCGGCCGGCGCGGTGACGAGGTGGCCGGAATCATAAGCCGCCCGGGACTCGACCCCGGTTCCCACGAGCGGCGCCTGCGGTCGAACGCAAGGGACCGCTTGCCGCTGCATGTTGGTGCCCATTAAGGCGCGCACCGCGTCATCATGTTCCAAAAAAGGAATCAGCGCGGTGGCAATGGAAACAATCTGGGTGGAGGAAACATCCATGTAATCAATCTCGGAGACGGGTGAGACGGCCGGCTCGCCATGCCGGCGCACATCCGCGCGCTCCGCCGCAATATAGCCCTGCTCATCAGTCGGCGTGTTTACCGAGGTGGTCGTCACGCGCTCCTCCTGGAAGGCATTGAGGTAATCCACTTCATCAGTAACCCGCATCCGCACGCTGCCGTCCGGCTGTTCCTCTTTGACGACTTTACGATAGGGCGTTTCCAGAAATCCATACTCATTGATCCGCACATAAGAGGCCAGGTGCCCCACCAGTCCGATATTGGGTCCCTCCGGGGTAGCAATCGGGCAAATGCGTCCGTAGTGCGTCGGGTGCACATCGCGCACGTCAAATCCCGCGCGCTCGCGGGAAAGTCCGCCCGGACCCATGGCCGATAATCGGCGTTTGTGTTCCAGCTCGGCCAAGGGATTGGTCTGATCCATGAATTGCGAAAGCTGGGAAGAAGTAAAGAATTCGCGAATCGCGCCCATGACCGGACGCGCGTTAATAAGCTTTGCCGGAGTTAACAGCGCCAAATCCATGGTGGACATCCGGTCGCGCACAATCCGCTCCATGCGCATCAGCCCCACGCGAAAACGATTTTGAACCAATTCGCCGACCGGGCGGACGCGGCGATTGCCCAGATGGTCAATGTCATCCGGGTCCTCTTGAGTAACATTAAGACGAATGAGTTCGCGGACAATCGCCACGATATCTTCTTTTTTTAAAATACGCTCCTCGCGGGATTCAATCGCCGCTTTTCTGGTGATCCCCTCCGGCGCGCCGAATTTCTGCAGGAATTTATAGCGCCCGACCTTGCCGAGATCATACCGATCAAAGTTGAAAAACATGTTGTAGATCAAACTTTTGGCATTATCAACCGTCGCGAGGTCCCCCGGGCGGATGCGCTTGTACACTTCGATCAGTCCCTCATCCATATTTTTCGCGACATCTTTAGTCAGGGTTACGTCAATGTATTTCAGATTGGTGCGGGTATCCATATCGCCAAACAAACTCCGCAGCTCCTCTTCTTTCTCATATCCAAACGCGCGCAAAAGCGAGGTGACCGCCACTTTCCGTTTGCGATCGATCTTTACCCAAATTACCCCGTTCATGTCGGTCTCAAATTCCAGCCACGCTCCGCGGTTGGGAATGAGCTTCGCGCCATAATGCCGCCGACCGCGCAAAAATTCCGAGGTAAAAAATACTCCGGCCGACCGAATGAGCTGGGAAACGACCGTGCGCTCCACGCCATTAATAATAAAAGTGCCGCGGGGCGTCATTAGCGGAAGATCCCCCAGATATACTTCTTGGGTCTTGACTTCTCCGCTGCGCTTATTTTGCAAACGTGCCTTGACCCGCAGCGGCGCTTCAAAAGTGACGTTTTTTACATGCGAAGTTACCTCATCAAACTTGGGCTCGTCAAAATAATATTCATCAAACCAAAGTTCCAGATCGCGGCCGGTAAAATCTTTCATTGGCGAGACCTCTTCAAACAACTCTTTGATGCCGTGCTCAAAAAACCAGCGATAAGAATCCTTCTGGATCTCGGTAAGATCCGGAAGGACAACCTGTTCGGGAGCGGCGCCAAAAAATTTCGGCCTTTTTTCGCGGACCGGCTGGGGGGCGAAAAGTGATTTTTGCAAAGCAGGCATGTCGGTAGGCGGAAAACCGCGGACAAAAACAAACTACCCTTCGCAAGGGGAAGGGAGTTTTTTTGATTTAGGCTGGGGTATGAAGGTAAAAAATACGCTTCACGGCAAGGATTTATATCGCGTAATCCTTTTGGTATGGAAGACCGGCGGAATTTTCGCTAATTTCAGCCCAAATTCAGGTGAGGCGTGCCACTAAACAGCAAAGTATCCCTACTCTACCAGATTGGGTTGTTCTTGTCAAGTTTAGGAAACCGTGATAAGTTATCCACAGGAGGAATTCATGGCCAAAAAGCCGGCAAAAAAGAAGAAGGAAACCCAGTCGCCCGCGCAAGCTCTGGAAGAGGCCTTTCAAGAGCTTGGAAAGTTGCTCGGCGGTACTGCCGCGTTTACGGATGAAGATGATAAAGATGGGGAAGTGCCGGCGATTTCCGGCGAAGCGCGCGCAGCAGATGTTGCGCGGCTGGTCCTGCGGCTGCGCTCCGTCATCAACACGCTTGGACGGCCAAACAGACAACTGACGAAAGTCCTGCGTCAGTTTGTCGCGCAAAATCCAACTGGCTGGATTCAGGCGGCCACGGTTGAAAAACAGCATCTTTGCTGGATTACTCCGGATGGCACGATCAAGGTTGTTTTGGTGGATAGCCCGACCCATGGGCTGCCGGTAGACGATTTGTTGGCGCTTGTGGGGCTGAAGCAGGCCTTGCCGTTTCTCAAAGTGGATTACACCGCTGTTTGCAAAGCCGCCGAGAGTGACCAGCTTCGAAATGGCGAGGATGTGCTCGTGGCTGTTGAGGAGATATTGGCACGCCGCGTGCGCGAGCCGCGTGAAAAGCGGGTGGATATTGACTCGCTTGATCCTGCCGATACCACGCCGCTCGTGGCCGTGATTGATCCGGAAATCGCGCGGGAGCGTCTGGAAGAGCTGGAGTCGCTCGGACTTTCGGCTGCGACCATCACCGCGCTTCGCAAAAACGGTATCAATGCCGCGTGGGACCTGCGTCACCTTTCCGGCGAAGAGATCGCTGCGCTGGAAGGCATTGGCGAAAAGCGTGCCGCCGAAATCATGGCCGCGATTATCAAGCGCGTGAAGTAATGTATCGGCGGAAACCGAAACGCAAGGGAAAAGGCCCGCGCACCTGGGGGGAAGTGTATCGCGAGCTTGCGGCGATTGGGGCCAGGGCGGATGAGCTCTTTGCGCGGTGGAGTACGCGGATGGAGGAGGCGCTCGCGCGGGCGGGCTGTTGCATCACGATTGCCGAGATCCTCCGCGAGTTTCGCGCTCGCGCCTGGGCTCGCGCGGTGCGCGAACAGGAACAGGGTCAAAACCCGCGCAGAAGTAAACAGCTTACGTTGTTTTAGGGGTATTGCTCGCTTGGGCAACCCCCTTTCTTTTTTATGGATTTGATGTTAAAATACACGATACGTTATGCAAAAATATGATCACAAGAAAATAGAAAAAAAGTGGCAGAAACGCTGGGAAAAGGAAAGCGTGTTTGCGGCCAAGGATTTTATCAAGCAGCCAACATTTTACGCGCTGGTGGAGTTTCCCTATCCTTCCGGAGAGGGCTTGCATGTTGGCCATCCGCGTTCTTATACGGCGATGGATATTGTCGCGCGTAAGCGGAGAATGGAAGGATATAATGTTTTGTATCCGATTGGATTTGATTCGTTTGGATTGCCCACGGAAAATTACGCGATAAAAACCGGACGGCCGCCGGCGGAAATAACGCGCGAGAACATCGCCAATTTTACACGGCAGTTAAAAATGCTCGGTTTTAGTTTTGACTGGGCCCGGACTGTAACGACCAGCGACCCGGCGTATTATAAATGGACGCAATGGATTTTTTTGCAATTGTTTAAACACGGACTAGCGTACAAAAAAAAGATGGCAATTAATTGGTGTTTGTCTTGCAAAATCGGTTTGGCTAATGAAGAAGTAGTGGACGGCGCCTGCGAGCGCTGTGGCGCGTCGGTTGAAAAGCGCGAAAAAGAGCAATGGATGCTCGCGATTACCAAATACGCTGACAAATTACTCGAAGGTCTTAAAGAAGTGGACTATATTGAGCGCGCGAAGGTACAGCAGGAAAATTGGATTGGACGGAGCGAAGGAGCCATTTTGAAATTCCAAATTACAAATCCCAAATCACAAACAAATTCCAAATCTCAAATTCCAAATTCCAAACTTGAGATTGAAGTGTTTACCACACGCCCTGATACGCTTTATGGGGCGACATATTTGGTGCTGGCGCCGGAGCATCCGGTGATTGGAAATTTGAAATTAGAAACTAGAAATTTGAAAGAAGTGGCGAAATATATAGAGATAGTGAAAAAGAAAACGGAAGCGGAGCGGATGAGTGTGGAGCGCGAGAAAACTGGGGTGGAACTCAAAGGAATAAAAGCAATAAACCCGGCAACCAAAGAAGCAATTCCGATTTGGGTGGCGGATTATGTGCTTGCCGGATATGGCACTGGCGCGATCATGGCCGTCCCGGCGCATGACGAGCGGGATTTTGAGTTTGCGAAAAAGTATAATCTTCCCGTGAGACATGTAGTAATGCCGAGTCTTGTTGATGGAACAAACCCGCCGAAGGACGGAAAGGAAGATACCTTTCGCAATATGATTCTCGCGATTCTGTATGACCCGAAGGCGAATAAATATCTTACCTTGAAATGGAAGACACAGCCGTGGAGAACATTTGTCACAGGCGGCATTGAAGAAGGAGAAGATTCGGCGGCATCGGCGCGCCGAGAGATTGCCGAAGAAACCGGATACACCAACGTGCGTTTAGTTAGAAGCTTAGGTATGACCGAGGCATTTTTCTTTGCGGCCCATAAAAACGTGAATCGCAAAGTTCATGGGAACCACTTTTTGTTCGAGCTGATAGATGACACGCGAGTATCTATCAGCGACAAAGAAAAAGACCAGTACGATATCCAGTGGCTCTCTCCTGAAGAGCTGCGCGCGACGCATATGCAGCATGCCGAATTTGATATTCTTTGGGACCGTATTCAAACTGGCAGCGATGTATATACAGGTCCAGGCATTCTCGTAAACTCTGGGCAGTTCAATGGACTAGAACATGAAACCGCCAAATGGAAAATCACCGAAGCAGTGGGTGGTCAGCGAAAAGTTACCTACAAACTCCGCGATTGGGTGTTTTCCAGGCAAAGATATTGGGGCGAACCCATCCCGCTGGTGTTCTGCGAACACTGCGCGGGAATAACCAATAACCAAGAAACAATCACCAAACTTAGCGAAGGCGAAAAGTTAAATCCCGGATGGGTGCCGTTGCCGGAAGATCAGTTGCCGCTTGAATTGCCGAAAGTGGAAAAATACCAGCCGACCGACACTGGCGAGTCGCCGCTGGCGGGGATCAAAAAGTGGGTGAATACGAAGTGTCCGAAATGCGGCGGACCGGCGCGGCGCGAGACCGACACCATGCCGAACTGGGCCGGATCGTCGTGGTATTTTTTGCGGTATTGCGATCCGAAAAACTCTAAGCTCTTTGCTCTACGCTCTAAGCTCGACTATTGGACGCCCGTTGATTGGTACAACGGCGGCATGGAACATACCGTGCTCCACCTGTTGTACTCTCGTTTTTGGAATCAGTTTTTGTTTGATATCGGCGCAGTGCCGACTCGTGAACCATACAAAAAGCGCACCAGCCACGGATTGATTTTAGGCGAAGACGGAGAAAAAATGTCCAAATCGCGGGGTAATGTTATAAACCCTGACGAGATTATTATGAAGTACGGCGCGGATACTTTGCGGCTCTATGAAATGTTCATGGGACCGTTTGACCAAGCGGTGCCGTGGTCAACTGCGTCCATTGCGGGGGTGAAGAGATTTTTAGAAAGGATGTGGCAGTTGCAGGATCGAGTCGACAGTTCACAGTCAACCGTTCACAGTAAGGAGGTTGAGAAACTGGTGCACAAAACCATCAAAAAAGTTACCGAGGATATTGAGCAGATGAAATTTAATACCGCGATTGCGGCGCTGATGACGCTCTTGAATAAATTGAGTCAGCAGACGTCAGTCGACAGTTCACAGTATGAAAGTTTGTTGAAGCTGTTGTCTCCTTTTGCGCCGCATATTACGGAGGAATTGTGGGAGAGGGTGAATGTAAAATGTAAAATGAAAAATGTAAAATTATTGTGCAAATCGGAGTGGCCGAAGTGGAATCCAGCGCTGGTTAAAGATGAGGAGATTGAGTTGGTCATCCAAGTTAACGGCAAGGTTCGCGACCGGATTAAAACCCCCGCTGATATTACCGAGGCAGACGCCAAAGCTACGGCGCTCCAAAGTGAAAAGGTAAAAAAATGGCTGGCTAAAAAACCGATCCAGGATGTGATATTTGTCCGGGGCAAATTGATCAATCTTGTAATCGAAGGTTAGCCAAGGACTTGTAAAATTGAGTTTTTCTCAAAAAGAGCCAAAAATGGCTCTTTTTGCATTTTAGGCCCAAAAACCCCTGTTCAACCCCTTGACAAACTCGTTATTTCGTGCTATACTATGCTGTTTCCTTTAAAAATGAGTTTTATCGGGGAAATGGAGGGGAGCTCATCAGCAGGGTAACCCTTGCCTGGTGTGTTTGGCTAAGGAAAGGGCTCAAGAGGTGCAAACTTCTTAAACCCCAACCAACTGCCGCGATCCCGACAGCTTTAAAGCCGTCGGACAACTCGCCTCCAGCTCTGCGGTAAAAACTCATGGCAATGCCGAGCAAGGTACGCCGGGGCCCTAATCACGGGCCAAAACCTCTTAACAAGAGGAACCCGCAGGTTCAATTCCTGCCATTGCCACCGCAACAACCAGCAGGCGCATGGGGCGCCTGCGAAAAAGAAAATGCCCCTACAAAATAATAGGGGACAAGAAAGGGGAAAAAATGAACACCACTCTGGCCCTGCAGCCCACCGCGAGCGGGCGCACGACCGAGCAGGAGCGCGTGCTCCTGGCCGTCATCGCCAACGGCGGCGTGTGGCCCGCCTCGCCCGAGCCCATCAGCTCGCGCCGTCGGCGGCGTCGGGCGCCCAAGCCGGTCAGCAACAGCGGCCAGCGGCGGCTGGTCAGCGGCATCGCGCCGCTCCCGGCCGGCGAAGGACTGATCGCCGACGCGATCGCGGACGAGCAGCAGGCGCAGGAGCAGCCGAGGCCGCCGCGGGTGGGCATCGCGGCCTTCAAGGCCCGCACCGCGAGCGCGCGGTCCGCGCCCACCGTCATGGTGAGCAGCGGCCCGCGGTTCCAGCGGGTGCGCCGGCGCAAGGGGCGGTAGCAGTAGCAGCCACAAACCCACAACCAACGCTCACAAGGGGGAATAAACATGGAATAGCTGATCTTTCGCATGAGGGGAGGCGCTCCGGCATCTCCCCTCTACACTTGAGTGATAAATCGCTGGATTCATCATTCAAGTGTAGGAGATTAAGACGGGCAGGGCCATGTGTCCAAACCGTCTTCCTCCTGCTTGAACCAATCACGCGCCCGTGGTAGGTTTAAGTAGGAGGATTTCTAGCGCGGGCATAATGCCCGAGCAAAACCACACACCCAGAAGGGGATACCCATGCAAAACGACGCTCATTTCACCATCGCGGCGGGCGACCTTCCGCCGCCGCCGTGTCTCGCGACCATCCGCTTCCCGCAGCGGGGAGGGTTGGTCAAACTCGAGGTCGGCATCTTCACGGCCCTGGCCCAGGTGCCGGCCAAGGCACTCGGGGGCTTCCTGGCCCACGCGAAAGAAGTGCTGGAGCGCCACGGGTACACCACCCGGCTCACCTGCATCCTGCCGCTTGCGCTCGATACCGATCTCCACTAGGTCGCGTCCCGGCGCGGGGCGGCGGCGGTACATACCTTACCGTCCGCCGCCCGATTTTTTTTATCCAAAAATTGACAAAATCCCCACTGCCCATTACACTTAATTTACCCCCCCCAAAGAAACGTGTCTTTAAATTGGGACAGCATTGCAACCCGGTTCGTCCTTAATTGGCTTGAACCAGGAAGACCCCTTTAGCGGAAAGGTCGTTCGTCAACATGAGTGGGTCCCCTTCCGGGGATAAACTTCGCGACGAACATCTCTCTCCTCGCCTTTCCCTTGGCGGTCTACTGCTGTTCCGCTTTAAGGACAAGGTTAAACCGCCCCGCTTTTGACCGGGGCGGTTTTTTATGCTAAGGTATACCCAGCTCATTACCCATCCACTGAAAGGAGGAAGGTCATGCCGCAAAAATTTGCCACCCTCCTTTCCGGAGGGCTGATGCGCGGATCTTTTCAAGGCGGAGCTTGTTATGCCATTGAGGAGCTGGAGGAAAATGGCGGCGTCGCCCGCGGAGATACGGTCGCCGGATCCGTCGGGGTCTGCAACGGAATCTTCCGGGCCACCCGGAGCGTGCGAAGGTCATCGCTAATCTGGCGCGATTGTGTGCATGGGCGTCAGCTCATTTACTGGAAGTGGGGACGGCCGCGGATGCACACCCGCCACTTGCTGGAATGTTTCCGCCGGTACCTGCCGGCCGAACAGCTTGGGAGGCATGGCAAATTCATCGCCGTGCTCACGGATCTGGAGACCGGAATGCCGGTCTATCTGGAGATCGGGCCGGCCTCGCCGATCTGGCGGATTGTACTCGCGAGCATCGCGATCCCTCCGCTTGTGGAACCGGTCCGGATCGAGGAGCGCTTCTTTGCCGATGGGGGCTTGAGCGACCCGCTGCCCATCCGCTTCCTGATTGAACAGGGCTATACCGAGATCACGGTCATTCTTAACCGCCCGCTTTCCTACCGGGACGACCCCGGCTTCAACCGCGCCGTCAGCTCCTTTATCCTCCGTTCTTTCCCGGAGGCCCGGCGCGCGTTTGTTGAATCGGCCGCCCGCTGCAACCAAGACCTGGAGCTCCTCCAAAACCCCCCGTCCGGGATCAAGGTCCGGGTGATTGCCCCGCCAGAGAACCCCATTAGCCGGCTTTGCCGCGCGCGGGAGGAACTCCTGCGCTTCTGGCGCTGCGGATATGCGGAGGCCTATCGAGCGTTTGGGAAAATCCCGCCCCCGCCGCCCTTCTAACCAAGTCGGGCGGCCTTCTATTTTCAGCGCGCCCTTTTTCTGTTATACTGGAGTACGGTCCTCTATACTATGTCTTCGCGATCAAGAAAACGCAAGCGCGAACCCGAACCCCGCCTTTCCGCGGACGCCCGGCGGGAAATTATCATGATTTTTTTATTTACGCTCGCGGGGCTTTGCGCCCTGGCTTACTTTGCTTTGGCCGGCCGAGCCGGAATATTTATTGACGAAGCGCTCTCCGGACTCTTGGGCACCTTGCGCCCGCTCCTGCCGATTGCCCTTATTGCGATCGGGATTGCGGTGGGAAAAACCAACTCCAAAGGTACCGCGGTCGTCGGAATTATTTTAATGCTCTCCGCGCTTACGGCCTTGACCGAGCTTTCCCAATATCCCGTACAAGCCGGTCTTCAGGCCGCCCCCGCCGGAATCAGCGGCGGCTATGTCGGGCTTTTTTTGGCCTATCCTTTGTATCAGGTCTTTGGCATTTGGGCCTCGCTCATTATTTTGGCCGCGCTTTTGCTTATTGGTATTTCACTAGTATTTTCCGCGCCGCTTTCCGCCCTGGTTTCGTCCCGGGGCGCGCTGCTACGCGCGCTTAGCAAGGGGGTTGGCTGCTTAATGTACCCGTTTAAAAAATCGCGGATCCATGGCGAGTTTGATGAACCGGCCGGCCAAGAACTCGAATTTGAAGAACACGGGATTGCCAGGAAAGACGAGCCGGAAGAATCCGGAGCGCAAGAAACCGGCGCCGGATTGCCGCCAGCGGACGCTGAAGAATCCCCCAATCTGTCCGCGGTCATCCGTCATCCGAAACGCCGGGTTGGTCCGGTTACCCTCCCGCTTGATCTGCTGGAAAAAAATGGGGGGAAGCCGGTCTCGGGCGATATCCGCGGCCGTCAAGAAATTATCCAAAAAACTTTGGCCAACTTCGGGATTGACGTGGAAATGGCCGACGTTTCAGTTGGCCCCACGGTTACTCAATATACCTTGCGTCCGGCCCAAGGAATAAAACTGTCCTCCATCACCGCGCTGGCCAATGACTTGGCCTTAGCGCTGGCGGCCCACCCCATTCGCATTGAAGCGCCGATTCCGGGAAAGTCGCTCGTCGGCCTTGAAGTTCCCAATCAACAGGTCTCGCTCGTGCGGCTCCGTGAAATGCTGGAGTCCAAAGAATGGACCGGGCGTTCCTCGCCTTTGACTCTCGCGATTGGCCGCGACGTTTCGGGGAAACCCTGGCTGGGAGACCTCTCGCGCATGCCGCACCTCTTGGTGGCTGGTTCAACCGGATCCGGCAAAACCGTCTGTCTCAATGCCATTATTATCTCTTTGCTTTACGCCAACGGCCCGGATGATCTTAAACTGATCTTGATTGATCCTAAACGCGTGGAGCTCCCTTCCTACAACGGCATCCCGCATTTGCTGGCTCCGGTGATTACCGACGTAAAACAAACCGTGCAAACCCTGCGCTGGGCAATTCTGGAAATGGAAAAACGTTTTGAACTGCTGGCTAAAGCCGGCGCGCGCGATCTTAAAAGTTACAACGAAACGGCTTCCGCTGACGAGCGTCTGCCCTATCTGGTCATTATTGTGGACGAACTGGCCGACCTGATGGTCGCCGCCGCCTCCGAAGTGGAAGGTTCGGTCATCCGTCTGGCGCAGATGGCCCGCGCGGTCGGGATGCATTTGATCTTGGCCACGCAGCGCCCTTCCGTGGAAATCCTCACCGGACTTATCAAAGCCAATATTACCAGCCGCATGGCTTTTTCCGTGGCCTCGCTCATTGATTCCCGAACCATTCTGGACGCCTCCGGCGCGGAAAAACTGCTGGGACGCGGAGACATGCTGGTGATTACCGCGGAATTATCCAAACCCAAGCGCCTGCAGGGCGTGTATGTGTCGGATGCGGAAATCAAGCGCGTGGTGGCTTTTCTTAAAAAAGCCGGGGAACCGGAGTATGCGGATCTTACCGTGCAGGGCTCCCTGCCCATTCCGGGAGTAATGGGAGCGGACGGGGACGAAGCCGGCGACGCGCTTTTGGAAGAGGCCAAAGAGGTAATTTTCCAGGCCGGAAAGGCCTCGGCCTCCCTGCTTCAAAGACGCCTGAAAATCGGGTACGCCCGCGCCGCCCGCATCCTGGACCTGCTGGAGGAAGCCGGGTTTATTGGCGCCGCCGATGGCGCCAAACCTCGCGAGATTCTGGCCTCCCGTCAGTAGTTGTGATAAGATACCCAAGGCCGTATGACTTTAAACCGCATCATTTCCCTATCCGGACTGCTGCTGATTGCGGGGTATTTGGGTTTTCATGTTTATGGGCTGATTGCTCCGCCCCCCCTGCAAGTAACCTCTCCTCCCTCCGGGCTCACCACCTCCAGTAAAACTATTGCGATCAAGGGGAAGACCCTGCCGGGCGCCAAAGTCGAGGTCAACGGGAACCCGCTGGTGTCCGACCGTTCCGGAGAGTTTGGACAAACACTCGTGCTGGGCGGAGGAATTCATACCTTGACGATCAGCGCCCGAAAGCGTTATAGCCGGCCAGCCACGGCCGTGCGCCAGATTCTTATTCTGGACGGCCCGCGGGTCTCAACTTCGGCTCACGGAGGAATCTAATTTTTCGCACGAATTCACCTATGGCAAAACCCGACGCGCTTAAAGAAAAACTCAAGGCCGCGGAAAGCGCGGTCAGTCAGATTAAAGAAAAATTCGGGGAGGGATCCATCATGCGCTTGGGGGAGGGACACAAAATGACGATCGAAGCCATCCCCACCGGCTGTCTTTCCCTCGACATCGCGCTGGGAGTCGGCGGCGTTCCCAAAGGACGGATCATTGAAATCTACGGCCCGGAAAGTTCCGGGAAAACTACCCTCGCCCAGCATATTGTGGCCGAGGTTCAAAAGCTGGGCGGACTCGCTGCGTTTGTGGACGCGGAACACGCGCTGGATCCGGAGTACGCGAAAAAAATCGGCGTGCGCGTGGAAGACCTGCTGATTTCCCAACCGGATAATGGCGAACAAGCCCTGGATATTGTGGAGACGCTCGTGCGTTCCGGAGCCGTGGATGTGATTGTGGTGGATTCGGTCGCCGCGCTGACCCCGAAGGCGGAAATTGAGGGGGAAATGGGTGACTCACATATGGGGCTCCAAGCGCGGCTCATGAGCCAGGCGCTGCGGAAACTCACCGGCATTATTTCAAAATCCAATACTTGCCTGATCTTTATCAACCAAATCCGCATGAAAATCGGGGTGATGTTTGGCAATCCCGAGACCACCACCGGCGGAAATGCCTTAAAATTCTACTGCTCCGTTCGCATTGATGTCCGCCGCGCGGCGCAGATTAAGCAAGGCGACCTGATTATTGGCAACCGCGTCAAAGCTAAGATCGTAAAAAATAAAGTCGCGCCGCCGTTTCGGCACACCGAGTTTGATATTATGTACAATGAGGGGATCTCCATTCCCGGTGATGTGCTGGATACCGGGGTGGTTTATGAAGTAGTGGACAAATCCGGAAATTCCTATATCTTTGAGGGGTCGCGGCTGGGCGTCGGCCGGGAAACCGCGAAAAAATACCTTAAAGACAATCCGCCGGTACTTGCCGCCATTCGCGCCAAAGTGCTGGAAGCCGTAGCGGAAAAAGAGCATGCCGTTATTGAGCCGACTGAAGCCAAGGCAGCGGTCGCCGCAGGCGTTGAAGAAGCGTAGGCCTACTCCTGGGCGCGCTCCACGTACTCGCCAGTATCCGTGTTCACGACCACCCGATCGTCTTCTTTTATAAAAAGGGGCGTGCGGACTTTCAGTCCGTTTTCAAGTACAATTTCTTTAGTAACATTGCCCGAGGTATCGCCTTTGACCGCCGGCGGCGCCTCGGTAACTTTGAGCGTAACTTTTTTGGGAAAATCAACAGTTACTGGTATACCTTCTTCATTAACAAGCAGCACCACTTCCAAACCTTCTTTAAGATATTGCGCGTATTGGCCAATAACCTCCGCGCCAACAGAAAATTGCTCATAAGTTACCATATCCATAAAGGTTTGTTCTGTCGGAGTGCCATAAAGATACTGTACTTTTTTGCGCTCCATCTCCATAAACTCAATCGCTTCATCGGATTTAAAGGTATTTTCAACAACTTTTCCGGTCTTCAGCGCTTTAAGCCGCGTACGCACAAACGCCGCGCCTTTTCCGGGATTTACATGCTGAAACTCCACCACCAAATGCGGCTCATTTTTATAATTGAGGACAAGTCCTCGTGAAATTTCTGATGCCTTGGACATAGTTGAAGAGCATACACCCTATCTTAATTTTTTACAAGAGTGTCCCCCTCTTAAGATAAGAGGGGGTAGGGGGAGTTATGAACGGTTCCAGCACAAAGGGGATGAGCATAACCCACCCTACCCTCCCTTACCTTAAGGGAGGGAGAAACACAAAAAAAGAAAACCGCCGCGAGCGCAGAGCGCCAGGGCGGGGAACAGCAACGAAAGAACCGGGATCTACGCGGACGGGGGCGAGGCCTTGCCTCCTTGCACAACTTCCAATGGCGCTGGGGTTTGGCGTTCTGGCAATCTTTCCTCGGCGAACGCTCTTTCTATCACCCAACCCACAACCTCGTGTGCCCCCACAATCAAGAGAGTGCCCGCGAAGGCGGTAATGCCGAAGAAAAAGAATCCGAATAGTCCTTCCTTCGGCAGAAAACGAATTGGCGAATGCTCCAGCACTGGCAACACGATCGTAGCACAGGCCGCGACCCAAAAAACCAATCCGCCCAAAAGAGCAACGAGTGCGATAAACAACGCTCCGAGTGTGGCCATGAATCGCATGGGTTCCTCCTTTTGCCGTTATATCACAACTATACTCTGTCAAACAACTCCCCTGCCGGAAACGCAAGCACTTCTTCAATCGTCTTTGCGTTGGTAAGCAGCATCACTAGCCGATCCACGCCAAGAGCGATGCCGGCCGAAGGCGGCAGGTGGCCCACTGCCTCCAAAAAATCTTCATCCAGGGGAATTTGTTCTTTGCCAAGGTTTTTGCGCAACTTTTGCTCACTTAAAAACCGCACGCGCTGCTCTTGAGCGTCGGTCAATTCCGAAAATGCGTTGGCCAGCTCCATTCCGGCAATATAGACCTCAAACCGCTCGGCGACCTGCCCCTCCCCTCCCCCTCCCCTAACCCCTCCCACAAGGGGAGGGGGATTTCCTTTTACTCCCTCTCCCTTTATGGGAGAGGGTTGGGGTGAGGGTTTCAGTCGCGCCAGCGAGGCCATGGAGGCCGGATAATCATATAAAATAGTCGGCTTAGGATACCCCAGATTCGGCTCAATCTCGGTTAAAAATATTTTGAAAAATATATCGTCGTGGCTGTCGGTTCTGGCCACTTTATATCCTCTGGCTTTGGCCAGAGCCGTCAAATTCTCACGCTCGTGAGAATTTGACGGTGCAAATCCTGGCACATATTTCTTCCAGGCCTCGGCCATCGTAATACGCTGCCACGGGGAAGAGAGATCGATGGATTGCCCTTGATATTGGATAATTGGATGATTAGATAATTCGGATTTGGGATTTGTTTGGAATTTGGAATTTGGAATTTGGAATTTGCCATGCTGACGCATTCGAATGCCATCTACCACATGCAATACAAGCCGTTCGACATCTTGCATAATCGACATGTAGTCAGCATGGCTGCGGTACCACTCCAGCATGGTAAACTCCGGATTGTGCAATCCGCCCCACTCTTCTCCCGCGCGAAACGCGCGGGTAATTTCAAAAGTATTGTCAAAACCAGCCGCCAAAAGTTTTTTGTGCGCGTACTCCGGAGAAGTGATCAAATATGCATCGCACGCCTTGCCGCGTTCATCCCACAGTCGCGTACGCAGCGGATTTAAATACGGCTCCTGTCCAGCCGCCGGCACTAGGATCGGCGTCTCCGCCTCCAAAAAACCTTCCAAAATAAAAAACTCCCGGATCATCTGCACAATCCGAGCCCGCGTCTTTAATCGCTCCTGCAATTGCGGATTTTTTAGCCGTCCCCATGTCATACGATTTCGGTGTCGTTGGCGGTATCGCAGCGCGTATCGTTGTGGATATACGGTGTCGTCTCATTAAACCGTACTACCACACCGTACTACGATACGGGAAGCGAAACCGACACCGACAACCGCCGCTTCTATTCCGGCATGTAGGGCATTAGCGCCATCGTCCTGGACTGCTTGATTGCCCGAGCGGTCTTCCGCTGATGCGTCGCGCAAAGTCCGGACCGGCGCCGCGGCATAATTTTCATTCCAGCGGACACAAATTGCTTAAGCAAATTGACATCCTTGTAGTCCGGAGCGGGCGCGTTATTGGCGCAAAAATGACAGGACTTTTTTGAAATCATAGCGAGAATCTAGAACGGTATTTCTTCAACTTTAATTCCTTCCTCCGCAGTATCCGGAACTCCCGGTTCGGGATTAGCGGCTGGAAAGGACGGCTCGGCGGCGCGGGCGGCGGTTGAAGCGCTCCCTCCGGCTCCGGCCCGATCCAGCATCTGCATGCCCTCGAGCACAATTTCCGTGCGCTGTTTTTCTGATCCATCTTGAGCGGTCCATTTGCGCGTTTGCAATCTGCCCTCGGCATATATTTTCTTGCCCTTAACCAAATACTGTCCGCAAATCTCGGCAAGCCGGCCCCAGGCCACCAGATTATGAAACTCCGCTTGATCTTGTTTATTGCCCTGCGCGTCATTATAGCGGCGATTGGTCGCGAGCCCAAACGAGCAAACCGTCTGGCCCGTAGGCGTGGTGCGCGTTTCCGGATTTCTAGTCAGATTGCCGATGAGCATGACTTTGTTCAAATTCATACTTGTGTACGAATCAACGAATTATCGTACGAATATAACGAATGCAACGAATTCGTAGTATTCGTGCAAGATTCGTAATTCGTACACATATTTTATTTCCCCAATATCTCTTCCAGTTTGCGGTCCAATTCCTCCATGGAAATTACCGGTTTTTCCTCGGCCTTTTTTACTTCTCCCAGCGGAGCGGCCTCGGGCGCTCGGGCGCGCGTTATCGCGGCCTGGTTAAAAGTCGGGGGCGGCGCGGGAATAAAAGGCGCTCGCGTTAAAGCCGGACGAACCTTGGCGGGCATTACTTTTGCCGGACTGGCTATAAACGGGCGAAAGGTCCCTTTTATTTTGGTCACTGTAAACCGCAAGGCATCTCCGCCAAGGAGCAGCGCGCGCTGAAACTCACCGAGGACGGCGGGCAACATTTCAAATTGGATTAAGTGATGGTAGGCCTGGCGAAGGCGGTTTACCGAATAAGGAAGCTTACCCTTCTGTAATCCAACGCTCGAGACAACTGCTCCCCCTTGGGCGCGAATGCGTTCCTCGATTTTACCGGCCATTGCCTTAAGTTCCTCTTCCGTGCCGGTTAGGGGAAACAGGGCTAGAATTTCATATTTTTGCAGGCCTTCAGTCATAGTGGGCTATCGTATCATGACCCCTAAATCATGTCAACTTCCTGCGATCATGATACAATCTCTCACTATGCCCACCTACTTCTTTATACTTGGCCGCAATCCCGAACTCTCCTTGGCGGAACTTCATGCCCTACTGCCCGTCAAGTACGCCCTGCGGGCCTTTTCCCGCGAGGCGGCGATTGTGGAGTGCGCGGAACTTGAGGTAGAAACACTGATGCGGAGATTGGGCGGAACGATAAAGATGGGGGAGATACTCCAAGCTTGTCATTTCGACCAAGCGAGCGGAGCGAGCGCGCGGAGAAATCTCACACCTCTCCTCCTGGAAGTCGTGGGATCTCTCGACTGCGCTCGAGATGACGAAAAGCGTAAAAAACTTTTTCTTGGACTTAGCGCCTACGCGCTTAACAACACTGCGAAACTTCCTTCAGTGCGGGAATTACGTAATCTTGGGATTGAAATTAAACGCGCGCTGCAAACCCCCTCTTCATCTCCCCCTTCTCAAGGGGGAGAAAAAAGGAGTGTGCGCCTGGTCACTTCCAAAGAAATTGCCCTTTCGTCCGTCATTGTAAAAAAAGAAAAACTGCTCACCCGGGGCGCGGAGATCGTACTTTTTTACGGCGCCAAAATCGAATCTCTAATTTCTAATCTCTCCGCCCGAGGCGGATCCGCCTCGGGCGGACAATATCCAATTGTCGGTAAAACCCTGGCCGTCCAAGAATTTGAAGAGGCGAGCGCCCGCGACTTTGGCCGTCCGGCGCGCGAAATGAAAGTCGGGCTGCTTCCGCTTCAGCTAGCCAAAATTATGATTAACCTCGCCCGCGCGCCTCTTGATGCCACGATTCTTGATCCGTTTTGCGGATTTGGCACGGTGTTGATGGAGGCCTCCCAAATGGGCTACACCAATCTTATTGGCACTGACCTGGAACAAAAAATGGTTGACGCGACGCGAAAAAACCTAGAGTGGCTTCAAGCGAAGTTCACAGTCAACAGTTCACAGTCCACTGCAAAATTGATCACCGCCCCCGTAGAACAACTTTCCAAACACCTTCCCCCGCGCTCTGTAGACGCGATCGTCACCGAGCCGTATCTGGGACCGACAAGAGAAACCCGAGATTCGAGATTCGAGATTCGAGATTTGGTTGACCTCTACATCAATGCCTTCCGTGAGTTTGCAAAAATCCTTAAACCCAATGCCCGTGTCGTTTTTATCATGCCCTCCTTCAAATCTGGCGCCACGCTAACAAAAACCTCCGCCCACGTCCTTCCTGAAATAAAAAAACTCCGCTTCCAACCGATCCCGCTTCTCCCTAATAACTTAATAACTCAATCACTTAATAACTCCGTCTCAATTACCTACTCCCGTCCTGACCAACGCGTCCTGCGTGAAATTTTTGTGTTTGAATATAAAAAATAGAAGGTGACCCGCTAGGATCACCGTGAAAAGAACGTGGCGCGGAAAAAAGCGGCTGTTTCGGGCACTACTTTTCCTCCGGCCTATCCTTCTCGGACCGGAAATTCTCCGGAACCGGTGGTGGTGGTTCGACCGGAGCGCCCCTCCCCGGAAACCGCGCGAGGAAGGGATAGTTTTCCTCGGTCAATCCCCAACCAGTAGAACGCGGAGGGACTTCTGTGTCGTCGAGCGTTGGATCACCGGGCCGTGGCCATCGGGCAGGAATTAGCAATCTCATGAGTCGCGGCTCCAAAAATTTGAAACAACGCACCCCCAACCAGAAAGTAGCCATGAACTCCGTCAATACGATGACAACTTGTAGTCTTTGCCCGAACAAGTGCATCGGCGTCAACCGCAACATCACCACAAAACAGACAGCGTTCAGAAGGATGCCACTTATGCCGGCGAGTATCAACCCCGCCAACCGTACCCCACACTGAAGAATCTCGCCTGCGTCTTCCGAAGGATTGGTCTTCATTTGTGTCATGGAACACCTCCTAATTTGACTTTACTCTTGCTTTTGCCAAGCGTCAAATATCACACCGTCACTCGAAAATGCACGACATCCCCGTCTTGCATTGCGTATTCTTTTCCCTCCAGCCGCAGCGCGCCGTGTTCTTTGGCCCCGGCCTCGCCGTGATATTTAATAAAGTCAGCGCAGGTAATCACTTCCGCGCGAATAAACGCTTTTTCAAAATCCGAATGAATCACGCCGGCGGCTTGCGGCGCTTTTGTTCCTTTTACAATAGTCCAAGCCCGCGTTTCCATTTCTCCGCTGGTCAAAAATGTTATCAACCCCAGTAATTTATAACTGGCGTAAATAAGCTGATCAAGTCCTGACTCGTTCATTCCCAGATCCTTCATCATGCCCTGCGCGTCTTCTGCCGACAGTTCTGCCAACTCGCTTTCAATCTTTGCCGAAATCAAAACTCTCGGCCCAGGCAATGTCGGATCAACCCCTAATTCCTGATTCATAATTCCTGATTCATCAATGTTATACACGTACAGCACCGGCTTCATAGTCAAAAGATGCAGATCGCGCACCGCGGCCTGCTCATCTTCATTCAAAACGCCCCGCGCCCATTTACCCTGGTTCAACCCGGCTTTTGCTTTTTCAAGAATTACTTTTAATTTTACCGCCTCTTTATCGCCGCCGCGCGCTTTCTCGTTCGCGTCGTGGATCCGCTTCTCCACGGTTTTCAAATCCGCAAGCGCCAGCTCAACCCCAATGACTTCAATATCGCTTTTGGGGTCCGGCTTGCCATGCACATGGATGACATTCGGATCGGAAAATACGCGCACCACTTGCGCGATCGCGTCTACCTCGCGAATGTGCGACAAAAATTGATTGCCCAGCCCTTCGCCCGTGCTGGCCCCGCGCACCAGTCCGGCAATATCGTAAAACTGCACGGTAGTCGGAATAATTTTTTCCGATTTTGAAACGCGCGCCAATTCCGCAAGACGGGCGTCTGGCACCTCAACTACTCCAACATTCGGATCAATCGTGGCAAACGGATAGTTTGCAATCAAGACGCTCTTTTTGGTAAGCGCTTTGAAAAGGGTGGATTTGCCCACGTTGGGAAGGCCGACGATCCCGATTGAAAAACTCATAGACCACTAGCGTATCACACTCCCCTAAAAAAGAAAATCGTTGACCTTTTTGGGACGCCGTGTTATGGTATGAACGCCACCACAAAGGAGAAGGTGATGCCGATTCGCACGATTATCTGCGACGTGGGGGATGTTCTTGTCGACTTTGATTACTCCCGCTGTTTCGCCTACCTTGCCCATGTACTCCATACTGATGCCCGCACCGTGCGGGCACTCTGGACGGAAAAAGATTTGCCCGACGCGCTCCTGTACCGCTTTGCGCGCGGAGACATTGATCTTGCCGGGCTCTGGGATGGGTTCGCAAAACAATTCGGGGTTCGCTTTCATTCGCACATGGAACACGACTTCAGAGTATTGTGGATGGTCGGTAGTGAAGGGCTTAACCCAGAGGTACACCGCCTACTCAAGACAACTCACGCGACCCACGGAATTCGTCTTGTCTCGTGCACCAATGTGGATCCCATTCACGGACAAGAGCTTCGCGGCCCGGGCGAGGCGCTGAACAACTTCTTTGCGGAAGAAGTGCAGTCGTGGCAAGTGCGTGCCATGAAACCCGAAGCGGCGATGTACGAGCACGCGCTTGCGGTTGCACACGCGGCGCCCGAGGAATGTTTGTTCATTGACGACACACTTGAGAATGTGGAAGCCGCGCAGCGCTTTGGAATGCACGGGCACCACTTCACAAGCTCTGCGGAGTTGAAACACGAACTCGCGCGGCTTGGGCTCGCCTCGCCGTAATACATTCACGGGGCGGGTCTTTTTTTAAGCCAAAATAAATGGCTCACCCTGCAGGGTGAGCCATTTAGCAATCTTCGATATTCGCGGCCCTATTTTGCCATGCCTCCGCCGCCCATGCCGCACATTTTGCAGCCCTTTTTGTGCGAGATAACTTCCCAGACCGCCGCCAGCCCCACCAAAACATAGATCACGCGAGAGACCAGCGCGTCCATTCCGCCAAACAGCTGACCAACATCCCACATAAATAACCCCTGTAACAGCCAGTTCAGGCCGCCGATTACGAGGAGTCCGAAGGTAACGTAATGCATAATATTTATTGTAAATTTGGTTAAATTATGACCTGTGGAAAACTAGAAGCGACCTTTAATTAAGTATACCATAGATTAGAGACCCATCTTTCAACACCTTCTTTCCGCCGCGCCCGCGCTTCTTTTTTGGTGGACCCACGGGGAGTCGAACCCCGACCTGCTCCATGCCATGGAGCCGTTCTACCGCTATACTATGGGCCCCTCACCTTTGGACCTTATGGTTTAAGGCTATTCTTTATTCGTCCCCTAAGCTGACCATATGCTTTTGCATGTTTCTTAAGGTTATCTTCGCGATATCGCGCATCTGCTTTAGAACGATAGGATTCATAATACACGAGTGTCCATGGCACCCCCGTCTTTGTGGAATGACTTAGTCCGCGATTATGTTCCATGAAACGCCGTTTCAGATCATTACTGTATCCTACATAAGTATTCCCATTGCGCTCACTCTTGATAACATATACATAAAACATAATCGCGTAAAGGTCCAAAGGTGAGGGGCTATGGGCCCGTAAAGGTTGTCCCTCAACATACCACACTTTGCCTAAAATGAAAAGGTCGAGCGCGTGGAACACATATCACGCTCGGCTTGGTCGGCCTGGCTGGATTTTCATGCCTACGGCAGATCCCCACCAGAGGCGGGCAGGCGCCTTTGGCGGAAAACCAGCGACCCCATATAAAACGAAGGCGGCACTAGAGGGTAAGGGTAAGCGTGAGAGGGTGTGCTTTTGCCTGACCGTATTAAGTGCCGCGTCTGAAGGAGGACGCAAGGAAAAAAGCTGGACGGCCTGGGAAGGCACCTCGCGTTCTCGCTGTGCACCACAGCTACCCCAAAGGTCCGCGCAAGGCGGAGAGGGGCGTTTTACCCGTTGAATATTGATTTCAGCAGTTGCGTCATCCCGAAGCCGTTAGGCTCTAGGAGGGTTCTCCGACTTGCGTCGAAGAACCTACAAGGGGTATCCCGCAAAGGGAGTGGTGGGATGGGAAGGAACGATATCTGCGCCGCGGGCGCTTTCGCCTTGAGCGTGACTTTGTCCCGACCGAAGCGTCGGGACCCAGATTGAAGCAGCGAGCATGCTCGCTGCTTCAATTCTCTCAAAAATTTTCTTTCCCGTCAAAATAAAAATGCTCTGCTAAATTTGTCAAGAGTCAACTGTGGATAACCCACTCAACGACCTTATCTTCCGGGAAAATTTATCCGCTGGGGTCGACAACCAAGCCGCTAACTGCTACAATGCTCAAACCACGGCCACGTGGTGAAGTAGCTAACACTGGAGTCTGCAAAACTCCCATTCGCGGGTGCAAATCCCGCCGTGGCCTCCAATTTTTATGCAAAAAAAGGCAAAATTCCAATTCCCGGACGTTTCGCCCTGGACCGCTAATGAGCTGGCCTTGCACAAACAAGCCGTCCATCGCCTGGAAAAAATATTGGCCGCGGCAACCGCCCGAGTCGCCCGCGCGCGCGCCATTGACGAGGAACAACTTTACCATTTCATGCTCCAAAAAATGCTCCAGGCGGGTCTGACCAGCATGCTAAACTGGATAATCGTGGCTTACGGACCCTCGGCCGCGGATCCGCATTACCGCTTTAAAGCCGGCCGGAGCCGGCGGATCTTGCCCGGCCACTTCTTACTTTTGGATATCTGGGGCAAACTGAATCGGCCGGATGCTCCCTACGCCGACATCACCCATACTTATTTTGTGGGCAAAAATCCGCCAGCGCGCTTCCAAAAACTCTGGGCTGATCTTCGGGAGGCGCGCGACCTGGCCCTGGCGCGCATCCGCAACCTTTGCACAAGCCCGGGCGCCGCGCTTCATGAGGTTGCCAAAGGGCGGCTGGATCGCGGCGGCCATGTTGGCTTATTTCTGCACGGACTCGGACATGATCTGGGCCATGATCATGTTCACGGCCCCGGCGTTAATCTATCGCCAAAATTCAACTGTCCGCTTTTAACCGGACGCGGCTACACTATTGAGCCGGGAATTTATAAGCAAGGCGATTTCGGGCTGCGCAGCGAAATGGATTTCTACTTTGATAAAAACCGTAAAGTGCAAGTAACCACGCGATTACAGAAAAAACTGGAGTGCATTTAATTTATTCCTTCTCTCCTCTCTACTAAGACATAGGTGGGGGACGTGGGCGAGCAGCATTGGGAGCGTCTGCAGCCCCGACCGCGGTCGGGGCGAAAGAGGACCCTTGCAGCTGCGAGTCCCACGCCACCACCGATGTCTTCCTCACCCCCTCTCTATGTCGCGTTTGCCCACCCACACCCGTTCTTCGAACAGTTGGAAACGGCGTCCGCAACGGCGCCGTAAAATTCCGCCGGCGCGGCGGCATCGGCCTCGCGGCGCTTCCGGAAAATCCTTCTTTGCCGAATATCTCCGCCGGGTCTTTACTTTTTTCTTCTCGCGCCGCCTGCTTCGCCGCCTCCTGGCGCTTTCCGTAATCGGGCTCGTCTTGGGCGCGTCATTTCTGACCATCGCCATCGCCGCGCTCTCGCGCAATCTTCCCGAACCGGGGAAACTCATCGAGCGCACCATTCCGATCTCGACAAAAATCTATGACCGCAAGGGCGCGGTACTGCTTTATGATATCTATGGCGAGATCAAGAGAACCCCCACCGCGCTTGACCGCATTGCTCCGATTGCCATCCAGGCCACCTTGGTGGCGGAGGATCGCAATTTTTTTGAGCACCGCGGCTTTGATCTCAAGGGCATCCTGCGTTCCGCGCTGCTGAATTTATTTCGCGGCGGACCGCTGCGCGGCGGTTCAACCATCACCCAGCAGTTTATCAAAAACGCGGTGCTCACGCGGGAGAAAACCTTTACCCGCAAACTCAAGGAGTTGATACTTGCCTACCAACTCGAGGGGCGTTTTGAAAAAAAAGAGATTTTGGGCATGTATTTTAACGAAATTCCCTATGGCTCGACCATCTATGGCATCGAAGCCGCCTCGGAGACCTTCTTCCAAAAATCCGCGAAAGATCTGGACCCGGTGGAGGCCGCCATCCTGGCCGCTCTGCCCAAGGCCCCCACTCGGCTTTCGCCTTTTGGAAATCACCCGGATGAACTTACCGCGCGGGTAAAACACATCTTGCGCGAACTGGTTGCGGAAAATTATCTTCCTAAAGCAGACGGGGAGCGTTATCTAAAGGAAGACCCGCTTTCCCGCGTCAAACCCCGGCGCGAATCAATTCTCGCCCCGCATTTTGTTTTCTTTGTTAAAGATATTCTGGTTGATGAGTTTGGTGAGGATTTTATTGAACGCGGGGGGCTGAAGGTCTTTACCACTCTGGATTTTGATCTCCAGACCATCGCCGAGGAGGAGGTGCTTAAGGGCGCTACGCAAAATGAAAAGGACTTTAAAGGCGCGAATGCCGCGCTGGTTGCGCTGGAGGTGAAAACCGGACAAATTTTAGCCATGGTCGGCTCCAAGGACTATTTTGATGAAACCATCGACGGCAATGTCAACGTTGCCACCCGGCCGCGGCAGCCCGGTTCTTCTTTCAAACCGATCGTCTACGCGGCGGCTTTTGAAAAGGGCTTTACTCCGGAGACCCCGCTTTGGGATGTGGTTACCACTTTCAAAGTAGATCCCAAGGACTATGAACCGCATAACTATGATAATCAAGAACACGGTCTGGTCACGATCCGCAACGCGCTCGCGGGTTCCTTAAACATTCCGGCGGTAAAAACCATCTACCTTACCGGACTTGAGCGTGTTTTGGATCTTGCGGACAAACTTGGCTACACCACTTTTGGACAGCGCAACCGCTTTGGCTTATCGCTCGTGCTTGGCGGCGGAGAAGTGAAACTCTTGGAACACGTGGCGGCTTTTTCTTCCCTGGCTAATGATGGAGAATATCTTCCCCCCAGCGCGATCCTTAAAGTCGAGGACTCTTCCGGGCGGCTGCTAAAGGAGTGG
Organism: Candidatus Uhrbacteria bacterium; assembly: GCA_016187515.1. Lineage (GTDB taxonomy): Bacteria > Patescibacteriota > Patescibacteriia > GWA2-47-26 > GWA2-47-26 > JACPJN01. The sequence continues at coordinate 340,835 of JACPJN010000006.1, forward strand.
CAGGCCCCGAAAACAAATCCGGCCATGAGCGCCACTACCGCGCGAGAGATTACGGATATTTTATCGGATAATAACGCGCGCGCGGCTATTTTCGGCGCCACCAACTATCTCACCCTCAAAGATCGCCCGGTGGCCGCGAAAACCGGGACCACCAATGACTTCCGGGATGCCTGGACTGTCGGCTATACCCCTTCGCTGGCGGCCGGCGTCTGGGTGGGAAACAATGACAATACCGAGATGAATAAAAAAGCCGACGGCTCGCGCGTGGCCGCTCCGATCTGGAACGCTTTTATGCGCGGGGCGCTGTCCGCCCGAGGCGGAGAAGCTACCATTGAAGAATTCTTAAAACCCGAACCGCGGCCGGTGGTAAATCCGATCTTGCGCGGACAAGGAATCGGCCTGGTCACTCTCCGGGTCAACCGCCAAAACGGAAAGCTTGCGGCCGAAAGCACTCCTCCGGAACTAATTGAAGAGCGCTCGTTTATGAACGTCCACTCGGAACTATTCTTCCTGAATAAAGACGATTTTAGCGCGCCGCCGCCGGCAAATCCCGGCGCGGATCCAAATTTCGAAACCTGGGAAACCGCGGTCCGCCGCTACGCGGAGGAGCATAACCTCCGCGCCGAGCCGCCCCCGACCGAGTACGATACGTCGTCCGGCTCGGCCGTCTCCCCTTCAAATTCGTGAGTTATTTGTTCTTTATTTGTGTGCCATTCGTTATATTACTCCTTGATCGGCATCACGATATAAAAGTAATCCGTGCTTTTTTCTCCGGTAAGCATAGAGGGAGACGAGGAGTCCGTGGCTTTGATAACCACCTTCTCTTCGCTTACGGCCTGCAGCCCGTCTAACAGATATTTCCAATTAAACGCCACTTTAGTAGAGACCCCTTGCGCCTCGGCAGCTAAACTGCTCTGATGCTCCCCGGTCTGCGAGTTAAGCGCCTCCACTCGCATACTCTTGGTTTCCGTGTTAAATTCAATCCCAATATCATATATTCCGGCTTTGGAAAACAGCCCGGCCGCTTTCACGGCGCCGATAAATTCCGCGCGCGGCAGCGCAGCGGAACACCCAAACCGGCTGGGAACAATCGCCCGATAGTCCGGATAAGGCGGGCCTTCAATAAGCCGGGAGACAAACTCCAGTCCGGGAAGCAGCACGGCCAGCTGGCTCTCGGAGACCACCAGCGTAGCGACTCCGCCCTCCGCGCTCATCCCTTGACAGATGCGCTCCAGTTCTTGCAGAGCGCGCACCGGAACAATCACCCGAAAATTGCCCGGGGCTTCTCCCTGCGCCAGTAGAATTTTTTCAGCCAGCCGATAGCTATCAGTACCGGCCACGGTTAGCCGGTTATCGGCGTAGGCAAACAAAGCCCCGGATATTTCTACCCGCGTTTCGGTTGGGGAAACCGTAAAAATAACCTGCCCCAGCGCTTCACTAAGCGCTTCTATCGGAACCTTGACGCTCACCCCCGCTTCCACCACGGGAATAAACGGAAAATCCGCGGCCGGCATGCCTTTTATCGCGGTTTGGTGAGTTCCGCAAACCAGGTGCAGGGATCCGTCCTTAAGGCCGACATCCACTTTTTCCTTCGGAAGGGAAAATACGTAATCGGTAAGGAGTTTTGCCGGTACGGTAAACTCTCCTTCTTCCTCAATTTTACCCCGCAGATGGTAAGTGGCGCCCACCTCCAGATTGGTGGCCTTGAGCAAGATCCCGTCGTTTTCGGCCTTAATGTGAATATGCGACAGAATCGGCAGGTTGCCGGCGCGCGCGGCAATTCTGGAAACTATCATCAGGCCGCTAGCGAGGTTTTCTTGTATACAACTGAAACGCATAACGATTTAATAATTGATTAATGACAGTAACAAGGGTGGGGATGGTGGGGATATTTTTTTCCAAAACCGTTTTCTCTTAGGTTAGTTTGGATTAAACGCACGGAGGAAAAAAAATACAGTGGGGAATTTCTGTGCGGACGGGTGTGCCGTACCGGTGAATTATTTTTTTATTTTTATTTTTCAGTGGACAATTTTATTATTTGGCAACAATCCGCGCACCGGGTTAAGCACAGCTTATCCCGTAAAAATACCGCGGTTATCCGTTGTACATCCGCTGACGAATCAAATCCACATCCTGTTTTAGTTTAGAGTCGGTCTCCAGTTCTCTGCCGATTTTTGTATAGGCATGCATGGCCGTCGTGTGATCTCTTCCTCCCAACTCGTGCCCAATTGCCGGGTAAGAGGATTTTAGCTCTTCCCGCAGCAGATACATAATAATTTGACGGGGAAAGGCCAGGCGTTTTTCCCGGCTGACGCCCAGCAGATCTTCAACCGGCAGGTCAAAGTACAAAGCCACGGTCTGGATGATCTGTTTGGGCGTCGTGGCTTTTCTGGTTGGCTGGGAAGAAGCGAGAAACTTTTTAACAAAATCCAGAGTGGGGGGGATGTTTTTTAGCTGGTGGAAGGCGATGAGTTTATTAAGGGCCCCCTCGAGCTCGCGGACATTGTGCTGGACCACGGTCGCGATATAGCCGACAATTTGCTTATCAATCTGATAATCGCGCTCCTGGCACTTCGTTTCCAGAATCGCGACGCGGGTTTCAAAATCCGGCGCGCCGATGTCCGCGATCATCCCCATTTCAAAGCGGGAGCCGAGGCGCGGCTCCAGCGCGGGAATGGCTTTGGGCGGACGATCGGAGGAAAGCACAATCTGCTTGTTACTTTGATGCAAAGCGTTAAAAGTATGGAAAAATTCTTCCTGGGAGCCCTCTTTGCCGGCGATGAATTGAATATCATCAACCAAGAGCACATCCACGCCGCGGTAAGTGTCCTTAAATTTTTTGGCCTGTCCGCCCCGAACCGCGTGAATAAAATCATTCGTAAACGTCTCACACGTCACATACAGAATTCGGGCCGCCGGATGCTGGGAGAGCACCTCGTTGCCGATCCCCTGCAGAAGGTGGGTCTTTCCCAGGCCGACCCCGCCGTACAGGAACAAGGGATTATAGGCCTCGCCCGGACGGGCCGCCACCGCGCGGGCGGCCGCATGGGCCAGTTCATTTCCTTTTCCCACAATAAAAGAGGCGAAGGTATAGCGGGGATTAAGCCCGCTGCCCGCGGTAACCCGGACTGAACCGGCGGAGGATAGCGCGGAGGAGGAAAAGGGGGATTCGCGCGAAGGCGCCGCAGCGGCGGGGGCGATAGTTGGGCGAGCGCCAACCCGATAAAATATTTCGCGAACCGGCTGCGCCGCGATTTGTTGAAGCGTTTCCATTAAAATACGGTGATATTTTTTTTCAAACCAAGCCCGGGTGAAGGTATTGGGTACGGAGACCACTGCTTTGCCGGCCTCCAACGAGAGCAGGCCGGTATTTTTAAACCAAGTGGTGAAATTCGGTTTAGAAATGGAAAGCTCCAGTTGGCCCAGGACCGCTTGCCACAATTGTTCAGGCAGCATAGTAAATATAAGACAACGAAATTCTTTGTGGACTTTACCATGGACGGCCCATTTCCGTCAAGCCCCGAACTTTGTCCGAGCAACGACCGGGGCAGGTTATCAGGGCCTTGGTCGTCAAGGGGCAAAAAGTTAATAAGCTGTTGATGAAATGTGCGGAAGGTGGTAATGTAGGACACCTGGCACAGCGGATAGGGATGTAGTATTATAAAGAAAACACTTTACGCCATTTGCCATAAGTCATAAGCCAAGCCAAGTATGCCAAAGCGAACCTACCAGCCTAAAAAACGTAAACGCGCGCGCACCCACGGGTTTCGCGCTAGAATGCGCCGACCGGGCGGGCGCGGAGTTATAAAAAGACGGCGCGCCAAAGGGCGGAAGCGGTTGAGCGTGTAAGGTTCTTGTGGCCTAGCCACAAGTCAATTTAAGCCACAAAATATCCCCTGGTATGTTTCCCAAAACCAGGCGTCTGACCGGAAAGGCCGTGGTATTTGTAATCCGGCGCGGCCGGGCACTCTCCGGACCCGGTATCAGAATTAAATGGGCTCCCGCGTCTAGATCAGTCAGCCGGGCGACCATCGTTACCCCGCTGGCTTTTGATAAACGCGCCACCCGCCGGAATCGGATCAAGCGGCAGCTGCGCGAAATACTCGGGCCGCTTTTAACGCAGTTCAACCCGCCGGTGAATTTGGTGGTTTTGGTAAGCGGCCAGGCCAAAGGCAAGAGTTTCGCAGGGCTCAAAGCCGAGTTAATGGCGCTTTTAAGAAAAGGGCGGCTGCTTTCCGGCTAAAAAAGCAGGTTACCATGTTTCAGTACATTATTCTGCATTTTACGCTCGGGATAATTTGGATTTATCAGCAAACGATCTCGCTGGATCATGGTCCGCTGCGGCGCCTGACCGGCATGCCGAGGTGCAAATTCCATCCCAGTTGTTCGGAATACGCCAAAGGAGCGCTGCTAAAACACGGAATCATCCGCGGCACCTGGAGAACCGCGTGGCGGCTTTTAAGATGTAATCCGTTTTCACCAGGCGGAGTGGATGAACCATGAGAAACATCAAATCACAAATTCCAAAACACAAACAAATCTCAAATTCTAAATCCCAGATCTCAAACGTTTGTAATTTGAATATTGGAATTTGTAATTTCCCTGTAATTTGGTGTTTGTAATTTGGAATTTAAAGTAACTATGATTTTTTTCCTTTACGGCCCGGACATCTATCGCAAGAACAGAAAACTCCAGCAGATTGCGGAAGAATTTATAAAAAAACGCGATCCCTCGCGCCTGAATGTTGTTATGCTGAATGCCGGAGACACCGACGAAGAGACCCTGCGCCAAACCCTGCGCGCCGCGCCGTTTTTGGCCGCCAAACGCCTGGTGATCTTGAAGAATTTTGTATTGGGCGCCAAGCGCAAGGCGTTTCACGAAGCGCTGGAAGAGGTACTCCCCTCTTTGGGAGAGGATCGGGTTATTATTGTCAGCGAAGATGAAGTCAAGCCAAAAAAGAAAAACGGCTGGAAAAACCAAACCGCCCAGAAAGTATGGGAATATTTGGAAAAGAACGCGCAAGGCGAAGAATTTTCTGAACTTTCCGGCCTGCGGCTGGAAAAAGAAATTCAGCTGCAAGCCAAGACGCGCGGTGTTGCCCTTCAAACAGACGCGCTTTCAATGCTGGCGGTGCTTTCCGGAGGTGATTTGGGATGGGTGGAAAAAGAGTTGGAAAAATTGGAGGCGTATTGCAGTCATCCGCAACGCGGTAAAGAATCTCGGGGAAGCATCGCCCTGGCCGATGTCCAACTCCTCTGCGTTTCCGAGGGAGAAGCGAACATTTTTGAATTCCTTGACGCGCTGGGAAATAAAGACCGCGCCGCACTTTTGCGCACTGCCGAGGAACAACTTCGCGAAAGCGGTCCTATGAATTTAATTTCCAGCGCCGCTAGACATATCCGGGCAATGCTGGCGATTACTTTGGCCGGCCAAGCCGGCGCGCAAGCCCTTAATCTTCACCCGTTTGTGGCAAAAAAAGCCGCCGCCCAAGCGCGCAAATGGAAAGCGGAAGATCTTAAAAAAATCCTCTTCGCGCTCATGGCTCTGGAATACAAAGCCAAAAGCGGCCGCATTGCCGACCTTAATACTCAACTGGCGGCCCTGCTCGTACGCATCCTTGACAAAAAGGTAAAAGTGTGATATACTCCGCAGTTGTGATGGATACGCAAGCCATCCAATCTGTTGAAGTGATCAGCAACGACCACCTGAAAAATCGTAAAGGGGGCTGACCCCCTAACAAAAAAAGGAGTCCAGAATGTTCAGAGGCATGTTCATTTTTATCGTGCTCGCATCCATTGCGAGCATTCCGCAGATGGCCAAGGCCGACGGCAGGGATTGGGCGGTTTTGGCGGCTGGGGTCATTGAGCAGGCGCGCATTGCCGGGAACCGCGCTAGACAGCTAGACGCCCGGGAAAGAAGGATTCGAAATCCTGCCGACCGCGACTCATACATGTGGGGGTGGACCGAGCTGCGAGATGTCAGGGAATGCGACCCTGAGCCCTTTCGAGACCACCGCGGTGGGTTTGACTACATTAGCTGCGTGTTCAACGTGGTGGAACACCGTTGGGCAAATAATGGTAGTTGGATTTTGGTAAGGTGGAGGAAAGAGCCAGGATGCAGGGAGGTATTGGTGTCGGCTGAAGAGAGGGTAGTTCAATGCGTTGGGGAATGGCGGTACCCTTACCTCGGGGCTACCAGACGGCGTTGTTATGGGGGGTGGCGCACCGATTTTACACCCGCAGAGCGGAAGAGGGTGTGTTCGGAAGGGGAACCGTTGAGAAAGGAGTTTGGAATTGATCGGGAAAGTTTGATGGCGGACCCCAGGACGCGGAGGATGGTGTTGGAAATGGAGCTGGGGTGGGTTGAGGAGGACATTGCCTTCATCCAGATGAAACTGGAGCAGTTGGAGAGGGGAAGGCAGGACCGTTGCCGCGGGGCGCAAAAATCTGCGCCAGAATGGGAGGAATGGTGCAGGGAAGCGGTCAGCGATAAAAAGTTTTTCCGGAAGGACGCGGCAAAGTCCTTGCGGCGCGCGACTGCTCTGCGGAAGCAACTCCGGCGCTAGCGCGCATCACCTGTCGGGCTGCGGCAACACGCCCGGTCCGACAGGTACTTTTTTTAAGCCCGGAATTAAGCCCGAGCGTAAAGTTGAGAATTGAAAAGCGGATTATTTTATTGCGCTTACCTTTTTCATCCAGATACTTTTGAGTCGTGCCGCAGACCCCAAAACCCAACTTACCGCTCGGCTTGCACAAATCCATTCACCATAATTCTTCATTCTACATTCCCGGCATACTCCCCCGCCGCTTCCCACCCCAGCTTGAAAACAGATCGCTGCGTGTCAGCGATTTGTTGGTTTTGGATAATCACGCCCATTAAATCTTTATGAGAAATAATTGCGACTTTGTCATCGTAGATATTGATTTCATTACTCATTGGAAATTTATCGGCCGGTACTAGACGGACCTCGCGTTTTTCAATTTTCCCACGCTCCTTAAACATACGCCCCACGGCATTATCCAAAAAAATTCCTTCCACAAACACCCCGCGCTCATTTTTCTTGCGAATATATTCCGGATAATATTCACGCAAGGTATTCCAAGACAATTCAATATCGGCCCACACCAAAACAGTTTTGTTTCCGGTTACAATCGTGTCTTCCATCACGGCGATAATCCCCGGTAATTCGTCGAAATACTGAATGCGCGGTTTGGCCACTTCCGTGATTTTTAGAAACGACAGAAATTCGGGCAAGGCCGCACTGGCGTTTTGGGCTTTTTCCAGCGCTGCGCTTACTACTAACTTGGGATCACGAGCCACAAAACGGGTAATCCCTCTGCGGCTATAAGAGGAAACATATCCGTGCTTAATTAAATCCTTCAAAATAACATATACGCTAGGCCTTTTCAGCCGAGATTTTTTGGCAATATCGGAGGCAATGGCCTCGCCCAGCTCTAACGTGGCCAAATATACCTCGGCCTCCACCTCCCGAAATCCAATTCCTTCAAGAGTTTTGGCAAGATCCATATGGGTTTCGTCATTGCGAGCCCCGACCAAAAGCGTCGGGGCGTGGCAATCTCATCAATACTGTTGTAAATTACAACAACACTGTAACATAGATGCAAACTACTGTCAATGGCTCAAAATAGGGTAAATTTTGGCAAATTCGTCCTAGATAAATCGCTCATAAAATCAAGCGCGTGTTGCAATCCTTGACAGGGAGGTAAAATTGTAGTATAGTAAAGCGTTACGATGGCCCATATTGCTGTCTAACCCACCCGGTTTCCGGTGTGGCCACCGGCGCGCGCTTCAGCCCGTGCACCTGCACCACCGGTTCAAAAAAACGAAAAGGAGGTAAGGCAATGCTGCTCATCAAAATCCTGATTCTTGTTCTCGTCAGTGTTATGTTTTTGGTGGTGGGCGCAGCCGGTAGTACGAGCAGGAGCGCGCGGCCCAGGAGTTGGCGCGCGTTGGGTGCGAAGTGGAGGGCGGCCGAGCAGCAGGCCTATCAGGCCCGGAGCGAGTGGTTTCGTTTTGATCCGTACTGCGACCGCTGGCAGCGATTCTGGGAGCCGTGGAGAGCCTGGTTCTACTGTCGCAGCGCTCGTCTGGCGCGGGCGGGATTGACTCGGTACCAGGCCTGGCTCCAGATCGTGTCGGCGTACGGTCCACAGATCGTAGCCCAAGCCCGGGCCTACGAGCGGGCGTTCATGGACTGGGAGCGGTGGAATCGGGCGAACCGGGACCACCAGTGTCCGGAGGCGATGACCAGAGAGCGGGCGGCGGTGGCCGAGGCGGACCGGTTGCAACAGGAGGTTTGGACGCGACTGGCCGCGCACAATTTCCGGTTCCGGACCGACTACTGGGACCACCTGATCGCGCATCAGCGCGCGATGGATCTGGGCGACCGCGCCGCAGTGTCCGCGGAAAACGTGGAGCGCTTCTGGAGCGGAATGCAGCAGTTTTTGGAGGGACGGGTGGCTCGGCTCTCTAAAGCAGCGGGAATTCCCAGCTAGGAAAGGAGGAACGAATTTTTGCGATCTTGGATCGCGGAGGGCGGTGGAAAGTGTAGGCCGTCCCGCTCATCTAGCGCAGATGTCCTTTCCGGTACGACAGGTGCATCTTGCCTTGCCGTACCGGCCGTTTCTCGGAAACCTCACGCGGTGTGGGGTTTCAGAAAGGCGGTTCTTGAAAAATGCGAATCACCACGGTGTTCTTGCTGTCGGTCTCCTTGTTGTCGCCTAGCGTGGCAGCACAAGAGTACGAGGCCTGTGGTATCACGCCAGAAACCACACCAAGCGGGATGAGTTCCCGCGATCGGGCAACCAACCAGCAGTATCGGTGGAGTTGTTGGCTGGATCTGGATGAGGCGTGTCTAGTGAGGGGCATTGCCTGTAGGGGTCAGGGGAGACGCATCAGTTATTGGGTGGAATACAACGAGTATAGGGCCCACCCGATACCGGTATACAAGGTGGTTTTCCGGACGCACGAATACCGGCGTGAAATCCTGACCGGAGATGCCTGCCTCCGGCATGTACGTGAGGCCGAAGAGGCCTGTGTGGGTCAAGTGCGGAAGATCGCCAGGGAAACGCATAAGAAGATTCGGGAACGCTGCAGTGGCGCTGCCTTTGCAACGCTGGAAACCCCTTACGAAGAAGGAATTCTCCGAGAGATATGTTTTCAGCTTCGGGAAGATGTCCTGCGGGATGCCCAAGACCGGTTGGCCATCATCCGCCGGTTTTGGGCGCGGCAGAGACGCCAACTGCCTCGCTAACCGAGCACCTTAAAGAAGCCGCCTCGTGCACGAGGCGGCGCGGAAGGAGGAGGGAGAGGGGAGAATAGGCCCTGTGCTAAAACGACGGGGCAGAGCTCCCTGCGACCCTGGGCCTGCCGGGTTATAATAGGCAGGTACTCTTTTAAAGCCCCGAACGCTAAACTCAAGGTTGGGGGCTGCAACAGAGCTTGCAAAACAACGAGAGATCGGGTATTGTGTGAATATTCCTCAAATAAATCATATAATCTAAGTTATGCCACAATCAACTATTCGTATCCTTGTGGTCGAGGATAATCCAAAATATTTACAAGATGTGCGGCAATTCATGGACGAGCGTACCCGCGCCGGCGCCAATGTGGAAGCCGTGTTTGTAAGCACCCTTGAGGACGCTAAGCAAGAGCTTGCCTCCGGGAAATACAGCGCTGTTCTTTCAGATGTCTTTTTTCCGGAAAAAGAAGGTGAGCCAGCCGAGCCCACTGCAGCCATCCCCTCTGACAGAGCGGGCGAGCTCGCATGGGCAGGAAATGTAAGCGGAGTGAAGCTGGCCCAGTTCGCCATGGAGCGCGGTATCCCGGTAACATTATGTACCAGCACTCATCATCATGATAGCAAAACAAACCCAGTAAATAATTGGTGGCGTGGTAAAGGCAGGGAGCTTATAGATTCTCCACCAACAGAAGGAGAGGTAGAGGACAAAAATTGGCCGGGTGCATTTGGAGAACTTATGTATCTACGTGAGCTTATTGATCGTGGGATTGTAGAGATGACTAGGGAGGGGTTTAAATTTTCTCCTGCGGTACAAAAGATGAAAGAAAAAAACCCAGAACAGAGCTATGGACTTTTGAAAAACATACGAATTCGTGATGAAAGCGCGATTCGCTTCGCAGCAATTGAGGTTATGCAGACAATTACCAACTTAGAACGTACGCGAAAGATTAATACAACCGATCCTTTGTTGGCAGAACTTGCAAAGGGTCCCTACAAAGGGATTGGAGAAATTTCCATGGAGCCACCGGATTTTGAAATTTTCCGGGCAGACCCGAAAAAGTATCAAGAGGTGGTGGCAAGAGGTGGTCCAGTACGTAGTATCCGCGATACGAGCGAAGTCGGAATGCAGAAGGAATACCAAAAATTGCTTGAGCAATGGGGAAAATGTAGGGAAACAGCTGCGAATGCCTGGCAAGAGCTCGCGCGACTGCGAGATGAAGCCCAGGCAGAGCTTCAAGCTGAAGCCGGTTGGGGTCCGAGGCAGTAAAGTGATATTTTCTAGAACCATAACCGGAGAAGAAAAGACAATCCCGCGCTGTCCGCTGATCCGCGATAACCATCATGTTTACAACACCCCCGCCACAATCCGACCAACAAAAACTCCAGGCCTTGCAAGCGGCCTATGCGGAATTTCTGCGCCAAATTGAAGAAATCAAAAAAGAAGAGACCGAGGTACCCGAACTCAATCTTAATGCGCATCAGTACGCAAAACTAAAACGGGGAATACTTAATTCACACAATCTTTAAGCGGCGTTGCGAGAGGCACGGTAGGCGTCCCGCGCTCTGCGATCACGTTCACCCCCTTGCAAGGTGCTCGCCGTACGCCGCTTGTAAGAGACGGTCGAGCGCCTCAAGCGCGTTGGTCTGGATGCATAGGGTTAGTGATCATTGAATAGTGAGCACCCGTTTCATCCACGCGCTTTTCAGGCGATTGGCGCGGTTGCGGTGGATAATGTGGTTTTTCGCCGCTTTATCCGCCAGTTTGTAGAATTTTTGAAGCGCGGTTTTTGCTTCAGCAGCATTTTTCGCCGCCGTAAGTTTTCCAAGATTTTTTACCGCGTCTTTAATGCGTTCTTTTACCGCGCGGTTGCGCGCGGTGTGTTTTTTGGTCTGCCTAACGTGTTTTAGCGCGGATTGAGTATGGGCCATAGGTGAAAGTTATTGGGTTATTGAGAATTAAGTTATTATGCGTGATTGTTGCCCAAGGCGACTAACTCAATAACACACAACTTAATAACTCGCATTCTACACCATGCCCCTATTTTTGGCAAGGAGTGGCCAATCCCTCCTTTTGGACAAGAGCGTATTTCCTACACAAGCCCGGCAAGAAATTTGTCCGCGCTTATCACGCGCACCCCCTGTTTCAGAAAATCAAGTCCGGAGGTCTCCACCACTTGATAAAGATAAGGAATCTTTAATTTATTTCCAAAATAGAGAAGCGGAGCATGAATATCAGCGTCTGACTGTTTTACCTCTACCGCAAACCAGGGCCTCTTATCGAGAGTAACGAGAAAATCTACTTCATGTCCCGCGCGGTCTCTTAAAAAGTGTAACTCGGTTCTATATCCTTGCGCATCATACAAAAAGTGGACTATCTTTAGAAGATGAGACGCGACTAAATTTTCAAAGCGGCGTGCCGAATCTTTCACCTGCGACCAGTCCCACAAATATAGTTTTGGTTCTTTGCGCAAGGATTTAATTTTTGTGGATGCAAATGGATAAATTCGGAAATGATAGTAAAAGCGTTCCAAAACATCCACCCATAGCGCCACGGTTTTATGGGTGACGAGAAGATCCTCGCGGAGCGCATTGAGTGAAAAAAGCGACCCCACTTTTTCGGGAAGCAGGTCCGCAAGTATTTGCAGAGATGATAGATCGCGCACAGATTCAAGATCGCGAATGTCTTCCTTGATGAGGCGGACAAGTCGGTCATTGTGAAAGCGGCGGAGCAAGTGCGAATCTTTGGTAAGAAACGGTTCCGGGAAACCGCCGAATTCAAGGAGCGTGTGCAAGATTTCATTCGCCCGCGGCGCAACGGGTTGGAAGATCAGTGTGGTATCTATGGATACGCTAGGCATTGTTAATGCTGTATCGTCGCCGAGCGCTTCGGCAAGGGAAAAAGGGTGCAGGCGATAATAATGATAGCGCCCCATAAGCGAATCTCCGCCACGTCTATACAAATCAAGGCGCGCGCTTCCGGTTACCAAAATATGCAAGTCATCCGCCTTGGTGTCAAATATTCCTTTAATGTGATTTTTCCATTTTGTATACTTGTGCAATTCATCAAAAACAATCAGCGCCGGGCCATGTCCGAAGCGCATGGAAAGTATACTTTTTTTCCCTGCTGGATCATCCCAGTTAAAAATGCGATAGGCGGGATATTCTTTCTGTCCAATAAGCCGGGCAAGAGTGGTCTTACCGACTTGGCGTGGTCCGCCAATAAACACCATTTTACGCGTAAGGTCTTCTCGTATTGAGGTATGTAGATAACGGTCTTGGATCATATCAAATGGGCCAATAATCACCCCCGTACACATTCTACCATAGTAGAAAAATGTTGTCAACCTTTTTCTACTTGGGTAGAAAAAGGTAAGGAGGCCTTTTTGCGGATTTACCGGCGGCAGCGGGAGGTTGCCGCTGTCCCCCTCGAGCTGTCCGGGCGCGGCGCACATTCGTGCGAGATCCTTCGCTTTCGCTCAAGTTGACACTTGCGTCTGGAGCCGCAAGTGTCAACTTGTCTTGAAACCGATCCAGGCGTTTGACGCTGTCGTCAACCCTCCACTACCGCAATCAAGACCTCCGGCGTAACGCGCTGGATTTCTTTGATGCGGTCAAAATCGGTATCGTAAGAGATGAGCTGCATAACGCCGGCAGAAATAGCGGCTGCCGCATGGAGGAGATCGCGGCCTTCCAGCATTGGGTAGCTTTCCGCAAGCACCCGAAAACGCGCAAGCTCGGCATGCGCGATGGGTAGTACAACATCAAGAAGGGTAAATGCCTGGTCAAAAATATGAAGCGCCTCCTTAAGGCGCTTCCCGCGTTGTCCCACATAGATAATTTCTTGGAATGTTTCAGTGGAGGTAACACCCGTAATCTTTCCCTCCACAACAAATTCGAGTACTTTCGCGGCAACCGCATGAAACTCACTTTGCGGATCGGCCGCATAAAGAAAGATGTTCGTGTCGAGGTAGTAATTCATGGGTGCGGATGGTGTGCCTCGTGGAGGAGTTTTGCCAGTGTCTCGCGGCTGGGTACGCGAAATCCGCTCTGGCGCAGGGCCTTAAGAGCAGCACGCTTGCGCTCACGCACAATCTCAACTGCATGCTTGAGTTGATTTTTTTCTCGTTCCTGTATGAGTTGCATATGCAGATATTTTACCACGCCGCGCTAGAGCAGTCAATTTTTATGCATTCACCGGCGGAAGCGGGAGGTTGCCGTTTTCCCCCTCGAGCTGTCCGGGCGCGGCGGTAACTAACTTGTCTTGAAACCGATCCAGGCGCTTAACACTGTCGTCGTAGGAATTTTTGGCGCGGGTTAAGTGCGTGCCGACCAGCTCAAAATCGGATTTGAATTTATTAAGATCGCCGGAAAGGCGCGCGAGGTTTTTCAAAATGTCCGCGGCGCTGCGTTCGACTTGCATGCCGCGCAGGCCCATGAGAATCGCTTGCAGGTAGACGTAAAAACTATTTGGCGAAACCGGAATAACGCGGCGATCATAGGCATAGTGCATGAGGGAGTGCTCATCATCCCCTTTCAGGATGGTTTCGTAGTAAACGTTTTCCGCCGGAATATACATCAGCGCGAAATCAAACGTGCTTTCATCCGGCAGAATGTAAAGCTTGGCGATTTTGTCAATGTGTTTTTTAACATCATTGATAAATTGCTTACGAAAACGTGTTTTCTCATCTTCCCCCTCTGTTTCAAGCATTTTCTTAAAATTTTCAAGAGGAAATTTCGAGTCCACCGGAACGAGTTTGTCATCGCGCAGCTTTACCACGGCATCCACCGCTTCCCCGCTTTTGAACCGGTATTGAAGTTTATAATGCGCCGGCGGCAAAATCTGCGCCAGCAAGTCGCCGAGAAATAACTCGCCCAGGCCGCCGCGAAGTTTAGGCGCGCGCAAGATCTCTTGCAGCGAGGAAATATCTTTGCCTACCGAGAATACTTGTTTAGTGGCTTCGCCAAGTTCACCAAGTTTGTGCTGTAGCAGGCCAACCACTTTGGAAGCATTGTCCAGCCGCTCACCCACGGTTTTATTCGAGCCGTAAATGGCCTCCATGTTCTCTTTTAGGCGGTCATTTACCTGCCGGGTGACGGTATTAAGCTGATCAAGCAAGGTGCGATTAAGATTATCCAAGCGCTGCTCCAGAAGCATTACCCCCTCGCCCTTGCCAGAACCCCGTTTTAGCAGGTACACTACGAGGCCCAGAAGAATCAGGATGACTAGGGCAAGGATGGCTAGAAGCGTGGTGGACATAGTGTCGTAGTATACCATAAAGATAAGGAATTGTGGATAACTTCCTTGAAAACCCGACAAAAACACGATATTCTGTATCCAGCGATACAGAAAATGCCAAAATGTCGGCATACCGACATTTCGTTAGTTCACCTAAGCCCCTGTAGTTCAATGGATAGAACAGATCCGTCCTAAGGATAAAATGGGGGTCCGATTCCCTCCGGGGGCAGATCGCAAAAATTTACGGGCCTATCGTATAGTGGTAATACATCGCATTCGCATTGCGGAGACTCGGGTTCGATTCCCGATAGGTCCACCACGTACAAAATTGGGTACACCGTAAGTTGTAAGAAATCGCCGCGTTGTTCACACTTTACCATTCTTGGGATAAAGTGGGAACACTATGACAATTCATAAATCTACACGGCTCACCCCCATTCAAAGAAAGGAGATCGCCGATCGTTATTTTCATAGAAGGGTCCGCA
>JACPJN010000005.1 GCA_016187515.1 Candidatus Uhrbacteria bacterium
TGCGGACCCTTCTATGAAAATAACGATCGGCGATCTCCTTTCTTTGAATGGGGGTGAGCCGTGTAGATTTATGAATTGTCATAGTGTTCCCACTTTATCCCAAGAATGGTAAAGTGTGAACAACGCGGCGATTTCTTACACTTTAACATACTGCGCAAACGTAATCCGTGGCTCACAATCGCGGTAGCCGGCCACCAGCCAAGTCAGCGTGAGGTTATGCGTACGCAGAGCAAGGCCAGCGGCGCGCAGAACTGACGGATCGGCGGAGTAGCGCAGCAGCGTTTCCAAGCCGCCGGGATTTGCCACAACGTCGGCGATTGATCGCGCCACTTCGCAAGTAGCGCGCAAATCAAATGGCGGTTTGTGCCTCGCGCGCCATTCCAGCATATCTCGGACAGTGTCCAGCGGAACCGCCTGCGCGCTAAGCCACGGGGCATTGCGCGCAAGTTCACGGACTATTTCCGCCGATACTTGCCCTGATGCGATGCGTAGCGCCAGCTCCAGCAAACAGTGCGCGCAGGAAAAATACTTTGTCAGGGCGGTAATTTCTCCATGCCGGAGTTCGCACAAACGCAGCATTGCCGCGGCCGGTAGCGCGCTAGGCAGAGCGCTTGCGAAATTCCACAGTCGTTCAGTTAGATCCGTATTCGCAAGCGCGATAGGTAATTCCTGGTCGTGTATATGCCCGGCTGGATGTTCAATCGCCATCCGGACCGCGAGTTGAACGGTTCGCGCGTCGGCGCGCAGAACTTGCGCAAAGCGGATTCCGTCAGATTCCTTTTCAAAGGCAATCTTCAGCGCCGTAATGCCGATTTGCAGAGCTAAAAGACGCTCTGGTTCGGGAAAATGCGCGCGAATTGCCTGGTGCAGAGCCGTAAGATGAGCCAGCACATCGCGCAAGTCCAACCCGACGCCTTCGGCATCAATTAAGAGATCAACCGGAATGACATGCGCGACGCGGCCCGCCGGGGTGTGTACCTTAATGCGTTCAAGATCATCCCAGATTTTCAGCAGAGTTTCTCCCCGAGGCGCGCCTTTCGCCGCCCGTCGTGTGATTTCACGCATTAAGTAATCCACGAGCGCATCCCGCACGTCTTCTCCGTCAAAAGCGTATGCGGCGGTAACTCCCTCCAGCAGGAGACCGCGAAATTCATCCGCTGAAAGATCAGCAGCCATCCTTGCGGCGTCCCGAAACAATTTCTTTTGAACTCTCATGAGTGGATCCTTTCAAAGAGCGCTTCAGCGGGCGATTGCCCCGTTGGGTTTCCGGAAACGGTTTACCCGATTTAAGCATAGCAATTGCCGGTTAGGGTGTCAAGATAAGCCCCGGCGCTTTTCAATTCGGAACCTTGCCACTATGCCGATTCTTGTTATAATCGCGGGTTGATCTGGACAGGACCTCAAGGATCTATAATAAGCGATCGCTTATTATAGATCCTACCCAACGGTGTCTAGATGAGTATTGATGGGGGGGATGGCGGGCTTGACGGCCGCGCTGTGGTTGGGTAGGATGGGAGTAGGAGGTGTTCCCCATGAGTCAAACAAATTGGGTTCTCCCGTTCATCATCCTGTTTCTCCTGATGGCACTGTTGCTTGCATGGCGAACCTGGGTAGTGAAGGTCCTTTGGGCACAGCCGCAAAAGAGATCAGCGCGAATTCTTCTCGCCGTGTCCTTTGTTCTCCTATTGGCATGCGCAATAGGAGCCCCGCTACTCGGTGAAATCATGAGGCGATAGTGAGGCATGCGCTTCAGCATCCGGTTCTTTCCCGCCTTGGTTCCCCTTCGGGGCCCGGGCTTTTTTTCTTTTTACATTATGGGTTTTTAAATTCTCCCGCACGATTGGTATCCTTGTTCTATTTCTGATACAATAATAATTGTCATTCCCGTGGAAACGGGAATCCACGATTGGTCGATTGTGGATACCCGATCGCGGTCGGGGATGACCGTAAGTACATACATTACTATGCAAAAGAATATCGTCATTCTTGGCGCGGGGTTTGGAGGGGTGCGGTGCGCGCTGGACCTGGCAGGGAAGGTGCCGCACGATTGGAAGGTAATCCTTGTTGATCGCAATGCGTACCATTTGTACTATCCGAGGTTGTACGAGGAAGTGATACCTCACGTATCACGTAACACGTATCACGTAACACGAAAATGCGCAGTTGACGTGAACGAGATTTTGAAAGGGACCAGGGTGGAGTTTGCGCAAGGGGAGGTGCAGGGGATTGATTGCAAAACCAAAACCGTTGTCATTTCGACCAAGCGACTCGATGGAGCGCGTGGAGAAATCTCTACCGCGAGAAATACGTATGGTAAAGAGATCTCTCGACTTCGGCCTCCGGCCTCCGCTCGAGATGACGAAAATTTTTCTTTAGCTTATGACTATCTGGTGCTTGCTTTTGGAGCGGATGCGGATTATTTTGGGATTCCGGGACTTAAGGAATATGCCTGTACGCTTAAGAGTTTGGAGGATGCGGAGATGATTCGGGAGCGGGTGGGGGAGTTTCTTAGGGTTCATAACCCACCCCGACCCCCTTCTACCCCCAGGGAGAGAGAGACGCCTTTTTCAATCGTGATCGGGGGGGCGGGAGCAACTGGAGTAGAAGTCGCGGCCGAACTGGCGTATTTATTTCGCAAGATTCCGCAAGAGCGGTGGTCAATTACGCTGGTGGAGGCGCTAAGCCACGTGCTGTGGATGTTTCCGCCAGCAGTGGGCCGGTATGCGCATAAGCGGCTCGAGGAGTTGGGAGTGAAGCTCATGCTGGATACATGTATTAAGGAGGTACTGGGTGGAGAGCGTGGAGTTGAAGTAGTCCTTGCCCCGCGGCCGCTGAAACCCGGAGAAAAGGAAAGCGAACTGGCGTGTGATTTTTTGCCGGAGCATGAAAAACGCGTGGCCGCTGACATTTTGCTTTGGGCCGGCGGTGTGCGTGCCAACACTTTAATTGCGCAGTGCGGGATTCCGACTGATCGCAAGGGACGGGTAGAAGTGGATGAACACTTAGTGGTGAAGGGAATGGAGGGTGTGTTTGCAATTGGCGACAACGCGGCGCTTACGGATCCGACTTCAAAGCAGCCGGTTCCGGCAATTGCCCAGGCCGCGCTTCTTGAAGGCAAGATCGCGGCGGAAAACATCGCGCGCGCAATCCGCGGACAACCGCTGGCGCTCTACCCTTTCCCACAATTTCCCGCCATTGTGCCGCTGGGCAGACGCGATGGGGTGGCCTTGCTGGGCAACCGCGTGCTGTGCGGATTGCCCGCATGGTTACTTCGCCAAATGGCGGATGGCCGATATTTTGCGAGCATTGTGGGATGGCGGAAGGCGTTGAAAAGGTGTATACTGTGACCATATGAAATCAGCGCGGGAGCTAAAAAATATCCGCGGCAAGCGCGTACTGGTACGGGTTGATTTTAACGTGCCGTTGGCGAAGTCGTCAGTTCACAGTTCACAGTTCACAGTAGAGGACGATACGCGGATCAATGCTGCAATTCCTACGATTGAATTTTTGCTCAAAAAGGGGGCGAAGGTGGTGTTGATGAGCCATTTTGGAAGGCCAGGAAAAATTAAAAATGTAAAATTGAAAATGAAAAATGATTTGGAACCAATTGTGGATCGGCTTAGTGAGTTGTTGAAGAAGAAAGCGGGCGGGGTGGAGAAATGGGATTTTACGCTCATTTACGAGCGAATAAAAAAAATGAAAGCCGGAGGGATTTTAATGCTTCCGAATTTGCGTTTGCATCCCGGGGAGGAAAAAAATAGCGCGGCATTTGCGCGCGATCTGGCCGGGCTGGGGCAAATTTACGTGAACGAAGCATTTTCCGTATGCCACCGTAAGCATGCTTCCGTGGTTGGCGTGCCGAAATTTTTGCCATCCTATGCCGGACTGCAGTTGATGAAAGAAGTGGAAGTGCTTAGTCGTGTACTCCATAAACCAGAAAAGCCGCTCCTGGCGCTTATGGGTGGCGGAAAAATTGCCGATAAAATCGCACTAATGCGTGCGATGGTAAAACGCGCAAACGCAGTGCTCGTAGGCGGTGCGTTAGCTACGCATTTTTTCAAAGCCATGGGCTATGGAGTAGGCGACTCGCGCATTGAGGCCGAGGGGGTGCAGCTGGCCAAGAAGTTAGTGGGGAACCACCGCCATGGCGGGGCAAGTAAAAAAATTGTGCTTCCGCGTGATGTGGTGGTGGGAAGGGATGATGGGGAAGGGGCGAGGGTGGTGGAGGTTCTGGCCAAGAGCCAAGAGCAAAGAGCAAAGAGCTCTACGCCCTACGCTCTATGCTCTAAGCCAGATGCCGTTTTAGACATTGGGCCGCAGACCATTTTGGAATATGCCAAACATATTAAAGGCGCGCGCACGCTGATCTGGAACGGGCCAATGGGGCTTTATGAGATAAAGCGATATTCGCATGGCACCCTTGCGCTTGGTCGGCTGTTTGCCGCGCGCTCGCGTGGGCGCGCATTTGGCGTGGCCGGAGGAGGGGAGACGATTGATGCGCTCAATCAAACCGGTATGCTGGAATATGTGGACTTTGTTTCCACCGGCGGAGGCGCGATGCTGGAGTTTTTAGGAGGCCGGAAATTACCGGGGATTGAAGCCCTGCATAACACTGAAAAACACTGAATATGAACGGAAAAGACACAGAAAATAAAAAATCACTCAAAATTGAAATCGTGGAGAAACTTTCCACGCTGATGGCCGCCGGATTTGGATTGGTGGCCGCGTTGGCCTGGAACGACGCGATACAGTCGTTGTTTACAACAATCTTTCCCACTGCCTCAAATGTCGTGGCAAAATTTGTGTACGCCGGGCTCATTACCGTGCTGGTGGTACTGGTTACCACTCGTCTGGCCCGCCTTGCGGATAGATTAAAAAAAGAATGAGAGGTCAGCGAGGTACCAGGCGGATCGGTTAGTTGCCGGGGTTTGTCAAGTGTGGTATGATAGGCGTATATAGGATTGCTCGAAAATATGACTCAAAGTGTCAATACTATACGCAATACAATATTGCAATAACAATAAATATGACTCAAACAGCACAGATTACTACCACTGAAAGAGAAATTATTATTCGCATTCCTCGTACTGTAGTTGAAAAGCAAGCAAAGAAAATAGTGAGTATCAGTCATTTACGCGGTTTAATGAAACGATCCCGATACGCGAAAGCGGGATCAGTTGCCGCACAACACGCTGCATGGAGGAAAGAAAATAATCAACAATAACGTGGGCGTGGGAAGTAACTAATTTTCTTTATATGCAGATCAGTAACATCCTTACGTACACGGTTTTATTCGAACAGGCCGAGGAGGGTGGTTATGTGGCATATGCGCCGCTTCTTCCGGGTTGTCATTCGCAGGGTGAAACGCTTGAAGAAGTAGAAGTTAACATTCAAGAGGCAATTGAGGCATATCTTGAATCCTTGCGAGCACATGGTGAAGAAGTGCCTGTGGAGCGTAAAATATTTCATGGCAGTGTGACGGTCCCTGTCGCGGTATAGGAAGCTATGCCCAAAGTTCCACCGCTTCAAGCAAAAGAGGTAGTCCGCGCTCTGAAGCGTCTTGGTTTTATTGAGGATCGACAAAAGGGAAGTCATCTGGTGATGTGGAATCCAAAGACAGGCGCTCGGACAGTGGTGCCGATGCATTTTGGAAAAACGCTCAAACGAGGACTTCTTTTTGGTATTATTAAAGACGCGCAGGTAAGCACAGAGGAATTTACCAAAGCATTATGAAAATCAAAAAAATTTTTGCCCAAGAGATTTTGGATAGCCGGGGAAATCCGACGGTCAAGGTGCGCGTTATGCTGCGAAATGGCGCGATGGGGGATGCGGCCGTGCCGTCGGGCGCCTCCACCGGCACGCATGAGGCGGCGGAGCTTCGTGATCACGACAAAAAGCGCTATGGCGGCAAGGGCGTGCTTAAGGCCGTGAAAAATGTAAATACGGTAATCGCAAAAAAGGTGCGCGGCATGAGCGTGGCGAATCTTCGCGCGATTGACGCAGCCATGATAAAGCTGGATGGCACAAAAAATAAACGCAAGCTCGGCGCCAATGCGATTCTGGGCGTGTCCCTGGCCTGCGCGCATGCTGGCGCCCGCGCCTCCGGTATGCCCCTTTATAAATGGCTCCGCAAAACTTACTCACTTACTCACTTACTCACTTACTCACTTCCCATCCCCACCATGAACGTCCTCAATGGCGGGGCGCATGCGGATTGGACTATTGATTTTCAAGAATGCATGATTGTGCCGCAACACCAACTGTTCCGCGAGCGAGTACGGATTGGGTCCGAAGTGTTTCACGCCTTGCGCGCAATTTTAAAAGAAAAAGGATTTTCCGTGGGGGTCGGGGATGAAGGCGGATTTGCGCCGCGCCTGAAGCGAAACGCGGATGCCCTGGCCATGATCGCGCTGGCGGTAAAAAAATCCGGCTATCGTCTTGGCAAAGATGTTTGCTTTGCGATGGATCCGGCGGCATCAGAGTTTTATGATCCTAAGACAAAAAAATACACCTTGCGCACGGATGGGAAGGCGCTGGATGCGAAGGGCATGATTGCGATGTGGGCGGCGCTCACGAAAAAGTATCCGTTTGTTTCGCTGGAAGATGGACTGGCCGAGGATGATTGGGAAGGATGGGTTGAGTTGATGCGTACCCTGGCAAAGAGCCAAGAGCAAAGAGCAAAGAGCAAGCATCCGAACTCTACGCTCTATGCCCTACGCTCTATGCCGTTCATCATTGGGGATGATTTGTTTACCACTAATGTCGCGCGACTAAAGAAAGGGATCGCGCTTAGCGCGGCAAATGCGATTTTGATTAAAGTAAATCAAATTGGCACGCTTTCCGAAACAATTGATACGATTTTACTTGCGCAAAAACATGGCTATGCGATTTCAGTGTCGCATCGTTCGGGCGAGACGGCCGACACGACGATTGCCGATCTTGCGGTGGCAGTGAACGCGGAGTTTATTAAAGCCGGAGCGCCTTCGCGAGGCGAACGTATTGCAAAATACAATCGCCTTATGGAAATTGAACAAGAGCTCGCTCATTAAGAAGGAGGATAACGCATGGCCTGTCCATGGTGCAAACAAGCTAACTGTGACGGCCCGGAACGTGCCGGACCGTATTGCTGTGAATATGCCAAAGCATGCCGTAGGCGTCCTAGTCCGCCCCATCCGGACGTCGTGTTTCAGATGATCAGAGGCCGCGTGAGACCCCCGGCACTGGTGCGGATGAGGAAGGGGATATCCGTGCGCGGAGCCGCGTCTTCGCGAAAGAGGGCCGCGGATCAAAATCGTGGAGGACCGCGTTCCAAACGCCCCGTTTAAGGTCAGCTGCGCTTACGGCAGATTACCTTTTGCGGGGTACCTTCTTTTTTGGCACGCTTTCTGTTATACTATCTCAAATATGTCCACACGGCTAAAACCAGTGGTACTCATGATCCTTGACGGATTTGGCATAGCGCCGCCGGGAAACGGCAATGCCATCACGCGCGCCAAGCTGCCGGTCTATAATCGGTTGATTAGAACGTATCCGGCAGTTACGTTGCGGGCTTCCGGCGATGAAGTCGGCCTTTCTTGGGGAGAGATGGGCAATTCGGAAGTGGGGCACTTAACCATCGGCGCGGGACGGGTGTTTTATCAGACCCTGCCGCGGATTAATAAATCAATTGAGTCCGGAGATTTTTTCAAAAACGAGGCCTTTGGGAGAGCAATCCGGCAGGTGAAAAAAGAGGGCGCGACCCTGCACCTTATTGGGCTGGTTTCTCCCGGAGGCGTGCATAGCCATCAGGATCATCTTTATAAATTGCTGGAGCTGGCCAAGAAAGAAAAAGTTAAAAATGTCGCGGTGCACGCGATTCTGGACGGACGCGATACGATCCGCGATACCGGAGCGCAATTTATCGAAGCCCTGCGGAAAAAGATGAAAGAATTTAAAATTGGAGTGATTGCCTCGATCTCCGGCCGGTATTTTGCCATGGATCGCGACAATCGCTGGGATCGCACGGGCAAAGCGTATCGGGCGATGGTCGGGAACGGGGAGCGGGGAACGGGGAACGTAGCAACGGCGGAAGATCCCAAAAAAGCGATAGAGCAATCGTATAAGGAAAAAGTTTATGATGAGGAATTTGTGCCGACCGTGATTGTGGAAAAAGATAAACCAGTTGCGCCGATTTCCGGAAGCGACGCGGTGATCTTTTTTAATTTTCGCGAAGATCGGATGCGGCAGCTGGTTAAGGCCTTCGCGCTTCCCACTTTTGATAAATTCGATCGCGGAGCTTTTCCTAAAGATGCGCTTTTCGTCACGGTAACCGAATACGAAAAGGATTTGCCGGTTATTGTGGCGTTTCCGCCCGAGATTATTACGACCTGCCTTGCCAAATTGATTAGCGACGCGAAACTCAAGCAGTTTCATATTGCCGAGACGGAAAAGTACGCGCATGTCACTTTTTTCTTCAATGGCATGACCGAAGCGGCGTTTTCGGGAGAGGATCGCGAGATTATTCCCTCGCCAAAGGTGGCCGCTTATGATAAAAAACCGGAGATGTCCGCTAAAGCCGTCGCGGACCGAGTGATCAAAGAGATTCAAAGCGGCAAGCCCGATTTTATCGCGCTTAATTTTGCCAATCCGGATATGGTCGCGCATACCGGAGATCTTAAGGCGACGATCGCGGGATTGGAAGCCGTGGACGCGGAAGTGGGCCGGATTGTTGAGGCGACGCTCGCGAAAGGGGGGATGGCCTTGCTTACCGCCGATCACGGTAACGCGGAAGAGCTCGTTAATTTGCAAACCGGCAAAATGGATAAAGAACATTCGACGAATCCGGTACCTTGCGTAGTTATCGGCGCTGCTTACGAGGGCCAAGGCGGGCCGCAAATCGAGGCGGTCGGAGGCGATCTGTCGCTGCTCCAGCCGGTGGGCACGCTCTCGGACGTGGCGCCCACCGTGCTTAAACTGATGGGACTCAAAAAACCGAGGGAAATGACGGGAGTGCCGCTTGTTTGAGTGAAGTAAATCAGGTGAATCAAGTAAATTAAGTAAATCAAGCCCGTGATTTACCTGTCTTGCCTGATTTACTTGATTTACCCAAAACCCATGCCTGAACTGCCTGAAGTTGAAACCATCCGCCGCCAGCTGCAAAAAAACATGGTCGGCAAGACAATCAAAGTGGTGGAGGTGCAATATCCCAAGGTCGTGCACGGAATGAGCACGGCTGATTTTGTGCGCGCAATGCACGGGCGTAAAGTGCGCGAGGTTGGACGGCAGGGGAAGTTGATTTTGATACGACTGGAAGGAAACGAGACGCTGGTAGTGCATTTGAAAATGACGGGCAGATTGCTATTGCAATCTGCCCGTCATCCTGAGCCCCGACGCGATAGTCGGGGCGAAGGATCCCTATACCATGGCATGAGTAAGAGATTGCCACGCTCACTGCGTTCGCTCGCAATGACGGACTATAGCGTCAATAAATCCACTGAAGTCATCTTCACCTTCACCAATGGCTCAATCCTCCGCTACGACGACCTGCGTCGGTTTGGGTATATGAAAGTAGTACCGACTTCCGAGGAGGCGAAAGTTGTGCAGAAAGAACAGCTTGGAATTGATTTTTTTGACCGCGTCCTTACCGTGCAGAAGTTTAAAGAGTTAATTCGCGCGCGCGGCGGCTCGCAGATTAAGCCGTTGCTTTTGGATCAATCCTTAATTGCGGGCGTGGGTAATATCTATGCCCAAGAGGCCTGTTTTATGGCAAAGATTCATCCCCTGCGCAAAGTCAGCAGTTTGAACGATGCTGAACTTAATGCGCTTTATCGCGCCTTGCAGACTATCATGAAAAAAGCAATTGTCTATGGCGGAACCACGGCAGATGATTATCGCGATGCTTACGGAAAAGAAGGAAAATTCGCCGTGCATCTTAAAGTATATGGGCGTCAGGGCAAACCCTGTTTGCGTTGTAAAGGCAAGCTTATCAAAAGCAGTATTGGAGGCAGAGGCACAGTATTTTGCCCGAAGTGCCAGAAATAAGCTATTTCCAGGTAAAACACTTGACAAAGTGGGCTTTCTGTGGTATACTGCATTGTTCTTTGATAATGGGATTTATAGCGAAATAGGCGAGTGAAGCGCAAGGTGTCTTTCGTCTTTTTCCTCCCCTTAGGTTAAGGGGAGGTAGGAGGGGTTACGAGTCATGCACGGCTCATAACTCACCCTACCCTCTCTTAACTTAAGAGAGGGAATACGATTGGACATCGCGCGCTTCACTCGATTCTCTGGGTGCGCTAAAGGGAATCCCATGCCGGGAAACCCAAGGTCATGCGACCGTTGCGACTAGGCCTGGAGATCAACTCCTGTCCCGACGTAAAGTCGGGAACAAGGGGAGGGACCGATGGAAGATTCGCAGACGAACGGAAAGAAGTGGTACATGCGGGCGTGGGCGCATCTCACGCGCAAGGTGCAGGGCAGTGCGGTCAGCTGGCAGGTGTGGGGACTGATCGTCTTCACGCTCATGCTCACGGCGTTCGCGCTGTGGGTGCTCCCCACCGTGTACGCCATGACTCACCCGATCTTCGCGTGGGTGATGGTGGCGTGCGGGGCCGGCGTGTTCGTGCGCTTTGTGCGGATGATCGGGCATAAGCGGCCGGAGCGCTGGTCGTTCGCGATCAGAAGCGTGTGGCGTCCGGGAATTTGGCATATGGTGTGCAACAATGACACGAAGCGCTCTCATTACACATGGCGGCGCTTCCTCCTTGCCAACCTGCTCATCTTCGGGGCGCTCCCGACGGTGTGGGCCGCGAGCCAGGTGTGGGCGTGGTTTGGCCCCCAGATCCCCCCGATCTCCTGGCCGGACGTTTTGGCAGACCTTCTCCTTTCCGTGCTTGCAATCGGCGGCGTAGTGTTCGTTCTATTCTTGGCGTGGAAGGGGATCGAGTGGGTCAAGGACACCGTCGGCCTGCGCAGACCGTACGAGGACAAGCTTCGGGAATTCCGGAACGCCATTGACGGGTGGAAGAGTGCACTCGAAGAACGCGATGCGACCATCAAGAAGCTGCGCGCCGCAGGGGCCGATGCGCTCGACGCGATTGCCATGGCGATGGTCCAGATCGAGGAGGAAAAGGGCGCGCGCAGCAAGGACGCGCAGATCGTCGCAGCAGTGGTAGCCAAGCACAAGCTCAAGGAGGCACTGATTCGCCTCGTTCCCGAGGAGAGTGGACGCAAGGGTGTCATCGGCCGAGCGTACGCGAACTTGCATCCGGAGCTTGCGGAAGCCCCGGCCCAGACCGACGTGCCCGCGGCGTAGAAAAATCCCATTCGGGTTGTACCCCGCCCAGTGCGCAAGCGCTGTGGCGGGGTTGATTTTTTTTATTGGGCGGGGTAAGGTGGGGGAATAATTGTGTGGGCGGAGAATGACCCCTCCTATCCTCCCCTTGAAAAGGGGAGGAAATTGAAAGACAATATGCCGATATTGGGAATTGACGCTTCGCGGGCGGTGAAAAAGGAGAAAACTGGGGTGGAGTGGTATTCTTGGCATTTGCTTCAGGCCATGCAGAAACTAGCACCTCCCGATTGGCGGGTTCGTCTTTATGTTCCAGAGGAAATTGGAAATTGGAAATTAGAAATTAGAAATTGGCAGTGGCGCGTGCTCAAGTGGATCGGGCGGGGGTGGACGCAGGGACGGCTCTCGCTGGAGATGATGAAAAGCCCGCCGGATATATTGTTCGTGCCATCGCATACGATTCCGTTGGTGCATCCCGAGCGCACTGTAACTACTGTGCATGATGTGGTGTTCGCGCGACATCCGGAATTATATGATCCTAAGGACTTGAAAGCGCAAAAGCGCGGACTGGATTTTGCTTTGAAGTTTGCCAGAAAAATTATTGTGCCGAGCAAGGCAACGCGGGAGGAGGTGGTGCGGGCAGGGGCGAGAGAGGAGCAGGTGGTAGTGGTGCCGCATGGAGTTGGTGTTGGTGATTGGGGATTAGTTAATTCGTTAATTCAAAACGAATCGTCTAATCAACCAATTAACCAATCAACCAATCAACGATACATTCTCTTCATCGGCCGCATTGAAAAAAAGAAAAATGTGCTGGGGTTGGTGCAGGCGTTTCGACGGTTGATGCATAACGCCCCCCAACCCCCTCTTACCTTAAGAGGGGGAGACGAATTGAAGCTCGTGCTTGCCGGTTCGCTTGGCTACGGGGCAGAAGACGTACTCCAGGCCATCAAAACTTTCAAACTTGAGGACCGCGTGATACACTTAGGGTATGTGGAGCGCGCGCAGTATCAGACACTGCTAAAGAACGCCGCGCTCCTGGCATCCCCTTCTTTTGGCGAAGGATTTGGATTTCCGGTTTTGGAAGCCATGGCGGCCGGCGTGCCGGTGGTCTGTGCTGACTTGCCGGTGCTTCACGAGGTTGGCGGCAACGCGGCGCAGTATGTTAATCCGCGCGATCCGGAAGATATCGCGCGCGGCATTGAAGGCGTGCTTCAAAATGAAATGCTGCAATCGGAAATGATCAAGCGGGGGAAGGAAATTGCGGCGGAATTTACCTGGGAAAAGACCGCGCGAGAAACTTGGAATGTGCTATGCAATATAGCTGGCCGCTGATTGGTCACCAGAATGTCAGAAATTATTTTACTAAGGCATTTTCCGCCGGCCGGATTCACCATGCTTATTTATTTCAAGGGCCGAGTCAGGTGGGTAAGGATACTTTTGCGCGGATGTTAGTAAATACTCTGCTTTGTAAAGACGAGCAGGTCCGGCCTTGCGGAAAATGTCAGGGGTGTCAAGCATTCGCGCGCGGGGCGCATCCGGACGTGCTGACGCTTGTTCGCGGGGAGGATGCCTCAATTGGCGTGGAAAAGGCGCGCGAGTTTATTGCGAGTATTTCCTTAAAGCCCTTGCTTGGCGCGTGGAGAATTGGTATGATAGAGGGAGCCGCGCAGCTTACCAAAGAAGCCGCCAGCGCGCTCCTTAAAACCCTGGAAGAGCCCCCTTTACGCGTAGTTCTTTTTCTCGTCAGCGCGGTTGAACTGCTGCCGACCATCACTTCGCGCTGTCAACGCATCAGATTCGGGTTTGTCCCCGCCCAAGACATTGCCGAATATTTAGCGGCAAATTCCGCGGCGTTTACGGGTACCGGATATCGGGAAGTTGCGCAGCTTGCCGCTGGGCGCCCGGGTCGGGCCATTGAACTTACGCAGCCGGCCGCGTATGAAACGCGGATGCGGGAACTTACCGAGGTGGATGGGCTTCTTGACCAGAGTGAGGCGGCGCGGATTGTCTTTGCGGTGGCGCGGTTTGGAGGAAAGGGCGATCTTGCCGAAAAGCGCGAGGCATGCTTGGAGTTTATCGAGGTGCTGCAGTATGCTTTGCGGAAGCGCCTGCGCCTGGATAAAGGATTTGTTTCGCTGCTGAAAAACACTTTTAAAGCCGAGGCATATCTCCAGGCCAATGTTGATCCCAAACTCGTAATGGAATGTTTACTTTTTTCATAATCCCTAATCGCCTATGACCAACTCACTAAATAAAATTATTGTCGCCTTTGGCGCGCTGATGCTTTTTGGAGCCGGCTGCATCAGTATAAGCAGCGGACCCGCGGGCAATGATGGGGGGGTATTTAAATCCACGACGTTCGGACGAGAATGGGCGCCGAAGGTTACCCTGGTTACCTCGGCCGGACTAAAAAATTTTGGCGGAGCGAACATTATTACTTTCGCGGTTGATCCGCAAGATCATCGCGCGATTTACGCCGGATCCGATCTTTCCGGCATGTTTTACACTTATGACGGGGGGGAGACCTGGCAGCAGCCCCAGGCCTTGACCCACGGATATGTTTCCGCGATCGCGATTGATCCGAAAAATAAGTGTATAACGTATGCGGCGGTTGATAATCGGATACTTAAGTCAGTGGATTGCAACCGCACGTTTTCCGAAATTTATCGGGAGGTTAGGGCGGAAAATACTTTAACGGCCTTTGTGATTGATCCTCGCGATTCCGCTAATCTTTATGCCGGAACCGTGCGCGGAACGCTGCTTAAAAGCAATGACGCCGGTCGGACTTGGATTCTGGAGCATACTTTTCCGGGGCGGCGGATAGTGAGCATCGTAATTGATCCGCGCGCCTCGGCCGTGCGCTATGTCGCGCTGACGGGCAAGGGGGTATGGAAAACGACCGATGGCGGAAGCACTTTCAAAGAGCTTAGCGAGCCGCTAAAATCCTTCACCCGCGCGTTTGACGTGCGCTACTTGATCTCCGCGCGCAGCGCTTCCGGACATTTATTGCTCGCGACTCGCAATAGCATCTTGCGCACCGTGGACGGCGGCGAGCATTTTGAGGCGTTGCCGCTGGTTAGTCCCGGGGATGTCGATATTCTATCGATCGGTATGGATTTGAATAATCCGGACGCGGTATATTATGGAACCTCGACGACGTTTTATATTTCCGGAGATGGCGGTAAGGGCTGGTCAACAAAAAAGCTCCCTTCGACGCGCGCCGCCACCGCCCTGATTGTTGATCCGGAAGAGCCGAACAATCTTTATCTCGGGGTGACCAAGATTAAACGCTGATTTTTATGATTAATCTCGATGGTTCAAAATCAGAATTTGAAAAAAGCGTCACTCACCTCAAATCCGAACTGGGTGGTCTACGGAGTACGCGAGCCACCCCCGCGCTGGTTGAGCATGTGATGGTTGAAGTATATGGTTCAAAACAATCCTTGAAGGCCCTGGCTTCAATTTCAGTAGTTGATCCGAAAACGCTTACGATTGAACCCTGGGACAAATCAATTGCCAAAGAGATTGAACGCGCGGTAAGCGCGGCCAACCTGGGAATAAATCCGGTTAATGAGGGGCAGATTATTCGGATTATTTTACCGCCGCTTACGGAGGAATCCCGAAAAGAGCTGGTCAAGATTATTCACGATCGTCTGGAATCCGTCCGACAGGCCCTGCGTACTCTACGGGAAAAATTGCGGCAGCAGATTATTGACGCGGAAAAGAAAAAGGAGATTAGTGAAGATGAAAAGTATAAGCAACTGGAAAAGCTCGATAAGCTGGTAGGGGAGTATAATGAACAAGTCAAAAAATTAGGAGAGAGTAAAGAAAAAGAAATAATGACGGTGTAACAGGTATCGTTGGCGGTATCGTAGCCCGTATCGTAGGATGGTATGGGTGTCGTCAATTGACGTAACCGTGTAACGACACCGATACGAGCAGCGAAACCCACACCGTCTCGCGACATCTTTCACTAATATGGAAAATTTGATGGACAAGGTCGTATCACTCGCCAAGCGGCGAGGTTTTATATTTCCCGGCAGCGAAATTTATGGGGGGCTGGGGGGGACGTGGGATTACGGTCCGGCCGGCGCGCTTTTGAAAAAGAATTTGAAAGATAGTTGGTGGAAAGACCTGGTGCAGCTGCGCGGCGATATTGTGGGAGTAGATGCCGCGATCATGATGAACCCAAAGGCCTGGGAAGCATCGGGACACACGCAGGCGTTTGTTGATCCTTTGGTTGAGTGTAAGCTATGCCATGAGCGATATCGGGCGGACCACGCGGATGAGATCGCGCTGCATGAGAAAAAACATAAAGGGAAAACAGTTGACTGGACCGAGCCGCGGCAGTTTAATCTGCTCGTGCGCGCGTATTTGGGAGTTGTGGAAGGCGCGCAATCCGAGATTTTTTTGCGCGGAGAGATTACCAATGGCGCGCAGGTAAATTTCAAAAATGTGTTGGATTCCACACGGGTGAAAATTCCGTTTGGCGTTGCGCAAATTGGGAAAGCGTTTCGCAATGAAATTACGCCGGGCAATTTTACGTTCCGCTCGCGCGAATTTGAACAGATGGAGGTACAGTTTTATATCAAGCCCGAGGAAAAAGAAGGAAAGAAATGGTTTGATTACTGGAAGAAGAATCGCATGGCTTGGTATGTCGGGCTGGGAATGAGCAAAAAGAATCTGCGTTTTCGCGACCACGCGGACGATGAACGCGCGCATTATGCGCGCGCCGCCACTGATATTGAGTATAAAACGCCTTGGGGCTGGCAGGAATTTATGGGCATTCATCACCGCGGCGATTATGACCTGGCCCGGCATCAGCAGTACTCCAAAGTTGATTTGCGCTACCGCGATCCGTACACCGGCGAGGCGTATTTGCCATGGGATATTGAAACTTCGGCCGGCGTTGATCGCTCAATTTTGTTTTTGTTGATTGACGCCTACCATGAAGAAGGCGAGCGAGTGGTGCTGAAATTGCACCGCACGCTTGCCCCGTACAAAGTCGCGGTGTTCCCGCTGCTTGCCAACAAGCCGCAGTTGGTTGAAAAGGCGCGCGAAATTTATGATACATTGAAACCGCACTACATGGTGGCCTGGGACGAACGCGGCAACATCGGCAAACGCTACTTCGCCCAAGACGAAATCGGCACGCCGTATTGCGTAACAGTGGACTTTGAAAGCGTGGAGGATAAAAAAGTCACCGTGCGGGACAGAGATACAATGAGGCAGGAGCGGTTCGATATCAACGAATTGATAGATTATCTACAACAGAAATTAAGATTGTGATTGGTGAGGTTTGCTTTAACGACAATGTTATGTCAAACAGAAAGATAACGCTGCTTTACTTCGCCTCTGTCGGTCTGAGCGCACTAGTATTTCCGTTTCTTGTGTATTTTATGCACTACACCGGAGGCCCACAAAGATCGATTCCATTCTGGTTCTTGGTCTTTGAGATACTATCTCTAGGAGGATTTACCATCCCAATTATTATTTATGTTATTTTTCCGCTCCATACATTGCACTTCACAGATGGTTCTCGTAAATACCTCCACCACCTGTGCATATTAGCTATTGGCATCATACTATATGTGGTGATGGTGATTCTTCTTTTTGGCTTTTTGAACGTTTCACCCGCAGTGTTGCCTTTATGAGGTGTCATTCGTCGAGACTGTGGTAATAGTAATCACTCCACTCGCGGTGAGGTGAGAAAAAGTAAAAACTAGCCCGTCATAACTCGTCCTGCATTTGGCTCGATCGCGTCAATGTCAAGACGACTTGGAAATGAAATTTTATGATTATGATTTTCATAAATTACTATGGGTTCGAAATTGACTAAAGTTCAGATTACGCTTTTGGAACTTTTTGCGGTCTATCGGGATATTGATGACGCGCTGGCGTCCTATCGGCCATTGTATCCGAGTTTGAAATATGAACCTGCATATTTTATTGAGAAAGGGCGCAGGCGAGCAAAAAAAGAACAGGCCCAGCTTCGCAAACACCTTGATTATCTCAAGAGCCGGCATTATATTGAGGTGAAAAATGAGGGGGAGGAAAAATTGGTTCGTCTGACTGCCAAAGCCAAGTACGAATTATTGCGGCTTCAGTTTGCGTTGCACATGCGCGCTCAAAGAAAGCGCGCGTGGGATCGGAAGTGGCGGCTGGTTATTTTTGATGTACCGGAAATTCGAAAGAGATACCGTGATTTTTTGCGTAAACTCATGCGCGTAAACGGTTTTCGTATGTGGCAGTTGTCGGTATGGGTGTCACCATATAATCCGGAGCCGCACCTTTCGAATCTGCTTCAGTATTTGGGTATTGAAAAGCATTACGAGCTGATTGAGGCAGACTGCGCAAAATGCAGTCCGCGCCTACTCCACAAGTTTGCTGAAGTAAAGTAGGGTTGTGAAAGCAGGCAATGCGGTGATGTATCTCTAACCTAAGTCGTCTTGCAAAAAACGCGATCGCGCCAAATGCGGGACGAGTAGTATTATGGGGCATGGATGGCGTGGTGAGGATAATTGTTGCCTTGTAGCATATTTGCGTGCGTGATATAATCACTCTCTATGAATTGTGCATGTTGCGGCAGAGATTGCCCGGACATTACAAAACACCATCTTGTGCCGCGCACTCGGCACAGTAATAAAAAAACGAAGAAATGTTTTACTCGTGCAGAGTTACAAACGACAGTAGATTTTTGTCGTTCCTGTCATCGGCAAGTGCACGCGCTCTTTACCGAAAAGGAGCTTGAACGTTCTTATTTTACTCTTGCGGCATTGCTGACGCATCCCGCAATGTCTCAGTTTATTAATTGGATTAAAACCAAATCCGCTGATGTGCGGCCGAGGGTAAAGAGGTTAAATTCATAACTCCCCCTACCCCCTCTTACCTTAAGAGGGGGGAAATTACCAAAGTATGTTTGAAAAGAGAATACTTAAAAATGGAGTAACCGTGGTGCATGTGCCGCTGGTCTCAACCAAGGCGGCCACAGTTTTGGTTTTGTTTCGGGTGGGATCGCGGTATGAGACGCGCAATATCAACGGGATCGCGCATTTTGTGGAGCACATGATGTTTAAGGGGACGAAAAAGCGGCCGACCACCCTGCATATTTCCAAAGCGTTGGATCGGTATGGCGCGGAATACAACGCGTTTACCAGTAAAGATCAAACCGGTTACTACATTAAAATAGATCGCGATAAACTCGGCGAGGCCATGGATATTTTGTTTGACATGCTGCTGCACTCCAAAATTGATCCGGCCGAAGTAGATCGTGAGCGCAAGGTGATTTTTGAGGAAATAAAAATGCATGATGAAAATCCGCTGATGCATATTGAGGATATGTTTGAGAGCGTGCTTTTCCGCGGCTCAACCTTGGGATGGGACATCGCTGGCACTAAAGAGAGCATGTCCAAAGTAACGCGGCAAAACATCGCGGACTTTGTGCATGATTACTACCGGCCCTCACGTACGCTGGTGGTGGTGTGCGGAAATGTGGATGAACATATTTTCAAAGATGTGGAGAAGGGGACCCGGCAGTTGCGCGAGCCAAGACATCGTGAGCGAGTATGGAAACCGTGGGTTTCCGCCCCTCACCCTGCCCTCTCCCGCGGGGAGAGGGGTGCCGCAGGCCGGGTGAGAGTGCAATTTAAGGAATTGGAGCAAACCCAACTCATGCTCGGGTTTCCCGCGTATAAGTATGGCGACGAGCGGCTACTTACGCTTTCGCTTTTGCATGTGATATTGGGCGGGACGATGTCTTCGCGACTATTCGTGGCCGTGCGCGAGCGGCGCGCGCTGGCCTATACGGTGCGTACGGATGTGGGGAGTTATGAAGACACGGGATCGTTCTCTGTCCATGCCGGTCTGGACGCGGCGCGCGTGCCCGAGGCAATCAAAGTAATCCGCGCTGAACTTTCTCGTGTAGTAAAAAGTGGTGTGACAGCGCGCGAGCTGGAGGACGCGAAAAATACGATTAAGGGACGCACGGTGTTAAGTTTGGAAGAATCCAATGATCTTGCGGGCTGGTTTGCCAAGCAAGAGCTTTTTCAGGGCAAGATGGAAACACCGGAGGAGCGGTTTAAAAAACTTGATGCGGTAACGCGCGAAGATGTGTTGCGCGTAGCGCGTCAAGTAATTCAACCCCGCAAAATGGCCGCGGCGGTAATTGGACCGTTTAAGGAGGAGGGGAAAGTGCGTGGGTATTTGTTTAAGTAAATGTCATAATTCCCACTATTCCTTATTACCTCCGACGCCCTGCGGGGTCGGAGTCCGACCTCCGACGCTCCGGTCGGAGCAGGCGAAGCGTCGGACTTAAGAGGGGGGATCGACTAGATTCCCGCGTGCGCGGGAATGACATTGTTATGAAAAAACTTATTGTGGCGAATTGGAAAATGTACCTTACTCTTAGTCAGAGCGTAACTCTGACTAAGAGAATTTCCAAATCACAAATCACAAATCACAAATTGAGGGTGGTGCTGTGTCCGTCTTTTGTGGCGCTGGAGGAAGTGGGAAAGATCGTGCATGGCACGCGCGTGAAACTTGGCGCGCAGGATGTTGAGCCGGAAAAGCGCGGGGCGTTTACCGGCGAGGTGGGACTTGACGATCTGGCCTCACTTCAGGTAGAATACGTCCTTGTTGGCCATTCCGAGCGGCGGCGGATTTTCCATGAAACCGATGCGCTGGTCAACGAAAAGTTGCGCGCGGTAATCAAAGCCGGAATGCGGCCGATCCTATGTGTCGGGGAGCCGCATGGCGTGAGAACGCAGGGGATGGCGAAGGTACGAAGGTATGTAGGTACGCAGGTAAAAACTGGACTTCGCGGTGTGGCGAAGAAAGATTTAAGGCGTACCGTGATTGCCTACGAGCCGATTTGGGCGATTGGGAGTGGAAAATCTGATATGCCTGAAGACGCGGTCCAAATGCACGCCTGGATTCGTAAGGTTGTCGGTATCAAAAGCGTGCGGATTCTCTACGGCGGCAGCGTCAGCGCAAAAAACGCCCGCGCGTTTCTGCGCGCGCCGGGTATAGACGGTCTGCTGATTGGAAAAGCGAGCGTTAACCTCGGTCAGTGGCGAGCGATTACTCATCTATAAGCGGTCTTATGATTATTGGTATTTTAGCGGTTGCCGCGCTTGTCGCGCTGGGGGTCATGGCTTGGGTCGTGGTTCCGAAATTATCACTGCTATCATCACTGCAAATTGAAGAATCTCCGCGGGAGCGGTGGAGACGCCTTAAAAAGCATATTGTAATTAGCCGGATGATCAGAAAAGTCAAAGAGCAGTCGACCGAGCTGGAAAAAAGGATATTCAATAAAGAACGCCGAGCGCGGTTTCGCTTCCGCATCGAAAGCGCGATTGCAAAATTGAGGAAACTGGAGGAAAATTATCGCGAGCAGACCAAGGATCACAAGATTGTAATGCTGTTAAAAAAGGCGGCCGAGCAGCTGGAGGATAATTCAGAAAGCGCGGAAGAAAAATTTTTGGAGGTGGTGCGGCTTGATCCGCACAATCTTGAGGCCTATGAAGGTCTTTTACAGATCTATCTTACTCGGAAAAAGCTGGCGGAGGCCTCCGAGATAGTTGATTTTCTAAAGAAAATAAACCCGGCTTCGGTTGGCCGGTACTCCTTTGATCTGGCAAAGTTGCTGCTGGAAGGAGGGGAGTTTAAAAAAGCCAGGAAGTATGGCGAGCAGGCGCTTAAAGATGAACCGGAAAATCCCAAGTACCTTGATTTTTTGATTGAGGTTGCTATACTGGGTGGCAAGCGCGGCGAGGCGCAGCAGCACGTGGACAGATTAAGGGAGGTTAACCCGGAGAACGCCAAGATCGTCGAATTTGAGAGTAGGATCGGGGCATTAAATTAGCGCCGTTGTAGCTCAGTGGTAGAGCAACTCCATGGTAAGGAGTAGGTCGCCGGTTCAATCCCGGCCAACGGCTCCAGATAAGCGAGTGTGGGCAGGTGGCAGAGCGGTCAAATGCACCTGACTGTAAATCAGGCGCCCCTGTGGCTACCTAGGTTCGAATCCTAGCCTGCCCAATTTTCTGGTTAGTTTTGTAAAAGCTGAATTCGCGAAGAATTCACTTTTTGGTTTCAGACAAAAAAATACGACCCCACGCACGGTGCATGAGGTCAAGGAACGATTTACTACTCCTTACTACACTACTCCACGTAGCAGGATTTGTCGTCGTGGTGTTGCTGGTGGGGTTGGCAGGTGCTGTAATCCACGCAGAATTTTGACCCGCCTTTGTAGTAATCTTCTGGCGAGCAGAGGCGCGGTATGTTGTCTGTACACTCGATGAAATTGCCTTGGGTATTGCGGTAGATCACCGTGACGTGTGTCTTACCGCGATCACACCACAACTTGCGACTCCAGAATTTACCGGGTGCCTGGCGAGAGAGACAAGTTCGCCCATCAATCTCTCCGGCGGTAGCACACGGGCTGTCGCTAAAGGGGCGAGCGTAAGCGCACCAGAACACTTCGCCGCGCTTGGTCACGTAAGGGACTACGCGCGGACATTCCGGCTCCGGCACAGATGAGTCCGAGCGGCGCGTACTTTCTCCCGGACCTGGAGTCATGGAGTATTGGCGTGTGTTTGGCGCGTGACATGGAGGCATTATACTTGCCACGAAGAACATGGCAAGCAGAATCTCGGTGAGCCGACCGAGTAGCCACATCCGCAATATCCGTTCCACTACGAGTGGCTGCCACCAGGGATCGCGGGGAGTCGGCGCATACCTGGTCTCGCACAACCACGCGGCGCGTAGTGCAAGCGTACATGCCAGGAGGATTCCTGTAGTTGTAAGGAGCAGCACCGGCCTCGTATTCCACGACAGGGCGAACATGATGGCCGTCATTGCCGCAAAGGCAATAGTGAGAATCCGGTAGGACTTTACGTCCGCAGAGGTTGGAGACAGTGTCGTATCCATCGGTTATTCCTCCCTCTTGAGAAGGCCTCGCCCTCATTACAACACGAAAGCTAGCCCTTGTCAAGTGCTGTGCCAACGTGCTATATTACGAAGACAGACAATAGTGAAATCTGGATCCCGTGCATTCAGAATTTTGCCACCTTAGGGCCGACGCTACGGTCGGTCGGCCGACTGAAACGTCGGCCCTCAATGGTAGAGTCCCGCACCTTTTGCCAACGTAGCTCAGTGGCAGAGCAGCTGTTTTGTCCCCCTGCGGCGGATCACCCGTAGGGTGATAAACAGTAGGCCGATGTAGCTCAATGGCAGAGCAACGCTTTTGTAAAGCGTAGGTTGTCGGTTCAACTCCGACCATCGGCTCCAGAATCTGACAACCCATGATTCATTATTCCTGATTCATAATTCATTCAACGTATGTCCCAAGACAATCTTATCAAGTTCGAATGCACCGTGTGCAAAAAGATAAATTATCACTCCACGAAAAATAAGAAGACGCTCAAGAACCGGCTGGAACTCAATAAATTCTGCAAGGGGTGCAGGAAGCATACGGGGCATAAAGAAACGAAGTAAACGGGATAGCCATGGATAGGAGACAGGATAGCCACAGGATCACAGATCCGTGATCAGTCGGCCATCCGTCAAAAATCAGTGGCAATCCGTGTTCACATGAACCCCATTATCAAGATTCTCATTTTCGCGGATTTTTTCGTGTTTTCCGGTCTGGGGCTGATTAACCCGATTTTTGCGGTTTTTATCAAAGAAGATTTGCGCGGCGCAACGCTGGCCTCGGTCGGCATGGCCGCCACGATTTTTCTGGTGGTCAAAGCCGTTTTACAGATTCCGATCGCGCGCTTTACTGATCGGGAGCCAGCCAGTTTGCGAGAGTTTTGGACTCTGGTTGTCGGGCAGGGTATTATCGCGATTGTACCCTTTTTGTATCTCCTAATTGATAGTGTGGGAGAGCTTTATGGCGTGCAAGCGCTTTATGGCCTTGGCGCGGCCTTGGCCTTCCCCGGCTTTATGGCCATCTTCACCAAATTCGGCGATCATGAAAAAGCCGCGTTTTCTTGGTCGCTGCATAGTACCGTGGTCTTGCTTTCCATGGCCGCTGCCGCGGGTATTGGCGGATATGTTGGCCAGCACTATGGATTTAGGGTTTTGCTTGTCGGCGTTGGGGCGCTGACTTTTTTGGGATTTTTTACCACGCTTGGCCTCGCGCTTTTTTACCGCGAATTGAGTAATGAGAAATTAAAAGCGGGCGGTTCATTTTGGAAGCGTTTAGCGTCCGCGCTGCGGCGCAGTAAACAACCGCCGCCGCCTCCGGCCGCGCTGGCCGGAACAAGTGTTCCGAAATGAGAAGAAGAAGGAGGATTCTGCCCGTTTCGGGCGGTAAATGGGGCGGTAAGAAAATTTGACAGATTTAAGGATGGTTGATATAGTGGGAGTGTAATACATAGTATTAACTATCATTCAATATGCGCACATCATCTCTAGTAAGTATTTCTCTGCCGCCTTCAATGGTCAAGGAAGCCGAAAAGGTCGCGAAAAAGAAACATATGACCCGTTCAGAGTTTATGCGCGCCGCGCTGCGGCATTTTATTGAGGAGATGCAGTTTGATGAAGCGGTTCGTATTGCGGATGAAGAATTAAAGACCGGAAAGTACAAGGTCTTGCCGCCGGGTGGTCTTGCCGCCTTAATACAACGGTAAAAGGTACTCGCAAAGACCACTGGTCGTTTTCAATCACCTATAAACATCGTATCGTGTTCAGATTTCTTAGCGGCGATACGGTGTATTTTGTTGATGTAGGAGATCACTCGATATATCTATGAAACTTCAATTTCAAAAATCCGAAATTGGAAATGCGGCCGTATTTATCCGCCGTTGCGGATATGGAGAGTATTACGATCGGCGGATGAGAAAAACCAGCTATATGAAGCGGGCGCGGATGAGCGATATGTTTCCGCGTTACCATGTCTATATTGAAGAGCAGGGCGAGGAGGTCGTGCTCGATTTGCATTTGGATCAAAAACGGCCGAGTTATGAAGGGTCGGCCATGCACAGCGGGGAATATGACGGGGCGTTTGACAGGTTGGGCTGTTTGTGCTATTATTAAGCGTTGCTCCTTAATATTAAGAATTTGGCTTGAAAACGGCGTGGTGTGGTTATATCTATGACCTCACGCCGCCGTTTTCAATCAAAGGCAAGTTCGTACAACCGTGAATGTTCACGGAACGGACCAGCCGAACGGCACAAAAAGGAGGCAAGCCATCATGGCCAGCCTTTCGACCGCAACGGACGGAGAGATCACGGAGTTCAAGAGGCGTCTCGGTCGCGCGGGGTTCAGCGCGGAGATCATCCGCGAAGTGAACCGTGGTGACGACAACGTGCTCGCCACGACCATGTACGAGGCCCTGATGCGCCACCCGCGCTTCACCCTCGTCCACGGCGTGTTCACGAAGCAGGACAACGTGCTCGCGGCCTTCAAGGCGCGCTGCGCGGCGAAGGACATCAACTTCGGCAAGTTCTCGTGGGTCGGTCCCGAAACCGCGCCCGACTTCGATCCGGACGATCCGGAGACGGTCGTCGTCCTCGACGCCACCCTCGACACGCTCCAGAACACGTTCGAGTTCGCCTGGGCGTGGACGGTCGACGGACAGGACGACAAGTGGCGCTGGGATGGCATGGTGTCGGATGCCAGCAAGCTCCGACTCCTGTCCGATGAGCGTCCGGACGATGCCGAGGGTGACAGCCCCGAGTTCAAGCCCTGGACGATCTCGTGGCGTCGCATCAAGCTCAACACCTTCGTCGGCAAGAAGCCCGGCGACGTGCGCAACGCGAAGTCCTCGCCCGGCTGCGCCCTGCTCTTCGTGGCGGCGGAGCACCCGGCCCGGATCAAGGCCACGGACTACAAGACCCGCTTCGGCTTCTGGCTCGCTGGCCTGAAGTGCACGGCGCCCGACGAGGAGCCGTGGCAGGACGTTCCGTACGTCAGCTTCAACCTCGGCCACCGTCAGGTGGAGCTCTCCTCGGACCCGTGCCCTGACGCCCACGGCCACCTCGCCGTGCCGTCCTTCAGGGAGTAGAGGAGCTCGTACCTCGGACTCTTGGGTCTCGGGGATCATGGACTTCGGTCCTTGGTTCTCGAGCCCTTTTTTAATTTACTGCATTATGATATTCTGGCATTGGAGAGTAGGCTCATGAATCTTGATTGAAGGATCAAGATCGCCGAAATCCGCTCAATTCGCAAAAGCCGCCAGAGTCTTCACTTATTTGTAAGTGTTGAGCGTGTGGCGCGAATGATGAGTACTCCGTGCTTCTTTTTGGGACTGGTCTATACAAAGAAGCGAGTCCCGCCGATATATCTATGAAACTTCGATTTCAAAAATCAGAAATTGGAAATGCGGCCGTATTTATCCGCCGTTGCGGATATGGCGAGTATTACGATCGGCGGATGAGGAAGGTGAGTTATATGAAGCGAGCGCGGATGAGCGATATGTTTCCGCGTTACCATGTCTATATTGAAGAGCAGGGCGAGGAGGTCGTGCTCGATTTGCATTTGGATCAAAAACGGCCGAGTTATGAAGGGTCGGCCATGCACAGCGGGGAATATGACGGGGCGACGACAGCAGGTGAAAAAATAACAAATAACAAATTCCAAATTACAAACAAATCACAAACTCCAATGATCGAAATTACAAATTCAAGTTTGTAATTTGTAAATTGTGGTTTCCTTGGGATTTGTGATTTGGAATTTTATATGGTATAGTTTTTAACGAAGTTTAGTTGTATCTGTGGATAATATCGTGTATGTCCAAATTTATTTTCGTCGTCGGCGGGGTGATGTCCGGGGTGGGCAAGGGGACGGCCGCGGCCTCCATTGGAAAAATTTTGCAAAGCAAGGGGTTTGCCGTTACCGCCCTGAAGATTGACCCTTACATTAACGTGGACGCGGGCACGATGAATCCGGTGGAACACGGCGAGGTTTTTGTTACCGACGATGGGGACGAGACGGATCAAGATATTGGGACCTACGAGAGGTTTTTGGATACGACAATCAGTTCGGTAAATTACATGACCACCGGCCGAGTGTATCAGACCGTGATTGAGCGCGAGCGGAATTTGGAATATGGAGGGAAGTGCGTGGAAGTGGTTCCGCATGTGCCGGAAGAAGTGATCCGGCGCATTCGCCTTGCCGCCAAACGCGCCAAGGCCGACATTACGCTTATTGAAGTGGGCGGAACGGTCGGGGAATACCAGAATATCTTATTTTTGGAAGCGGCGCGCATGATGAAACTGGCTGCTCCGCGCGAGGTGCTGTTTGTGCTGGTGTCTTATCTTCCGATTCCGGGCAATTTGGGGGAAATGAAGACCAAGCCCACCCAATATGCCTCCCGCACCCTTAACTCCGCCGGAATTCAGGCCGATATTGTAATCGCGCGTTCGGAGCGTCCTTTAGATGAACCGCGGCGCAGGAAGCTCGCCATGTTTTGCGGTGTTGCCGCGCAGGATATTGTTTCCGCGCCCGACGTTGATTCCATCTACAAAGTGCCGCTCAATTTTGAAAAACAGCGTTTAGCCGAACTGATTCTGGCCAAGTTTGCCATGAAGGTCCGCCGCGGCCGGGACATGAGCGATTGGAAGAAAATGGTACGCACCGCGGAGCACGCCAAACGCACGGTGCGCATCGGGGTGATTGGCAAGTATTTTTCCACCGGTGACTTTACGCTCTCCGACGTATATCTTTCGGTGATTGAAGCGCTTAAACACGCGGCCTGGTTTCATCGCGTAAAGCCGGAACTCCTCTGGCTGAATTCGGAAGCGTATGAAAAAAATCCCGCCCTGCTTAAAGAGCTGGACGATCTTGACGGCGTAGTGATTCCCGGCGGTTTTGGCACGCGGGGAGTAGAGGGGAAGATCGCGGCCATTCAGTACGTGCGCACGCGTAAAATTCCGTATCTGGGATTATGCTACGGCATGCAACTGGCGGTCGTGGAATTTGCCCGTCATGTCGCGGGTCTGAAAGACGCCAATACCGCCGAGATTAAGCCGGATGTCATTACGCCGGTTATTCACATCATGCTCGGGCAAGAAAAAATTATGGCTACCAAAAAATACGGCGGGACCATGCGGCTCGGCGCGTATCCGTGCGTACTTCATGCTCACTCCATCGCGCGGAA
Organism: Candidatus Uhrbacteria bacterium; assembly: GCA_016187515.1. Lineage (GTDB taxonomy): Bacteria > Patescibacteriota > Patescibacteriia > GWA2-47-26 > GWA2-47-26 > JACPJN01. Next base: position 27,369 of record JACPJN010000005.1, read on the forward strand.
GGCCTATGGCGCGCGCGCGATCTCGGAACGCCATCGTCATCGCTACGAACTTAACAATAAATATCGGCCGCTTTTTGAAAAAAGGGGCCTGCTGATCGCCGGGACCTCGCCGGACCGCAAACTCGTGGAAATTATAGAACTTCCGCAGCACCCGTTTTTTGTGGGCACGCAATTTCATCCGGAATTTAAGTCCCGCCCGACCCGTCCGCACCCGCTTTTCCGGGAATTCATCCGTGCCGCGATGAGAAATCGGTAGAAAATACAATCGCTTGACCCCGCGCCTTAAGGCGGATATGTAAAATGAAAAATGCGGAGAGCGAGACAGTCTTTGATTACAGGGCATAGCCCCGCACACGATTGTACCCCACGGCGTGTTGCGCCGAAGTCCGCTTAAGGCGCGGGGTTGACACGCTATTATTCTTGCGTTAGGATAAGAAATCGTATCCTGTCAATGGTGGCCGGGATGCGGGTTCCTTTTTTGCGCAACAAGATGGAGGAGAACATGAACGGTAAAGAGTTGCCGATTTGGGCGGTCATGCCGCAAGTACTCGCTCCTCTGCGGGAGGGGCGCAATGTCGTCGTTACGTCTCCGACCGGTTCCGGGAAGACCACGCAGGTTCCGCAGGCCATCCTTGATTCCGGGCTTGCCTATGACGGTATGATTTTCGCGGTTCAGTCACGGCGGGTCGCGTGCCGGGCTGCCGCGGTGCGCGTGGCCGAAGAGCGTGGCGCACAGCTAGGTCGGGAGATTGGCTACATTGTTCGGTACGATAGGAAAACGTCCGAAGGTACGCAGATTTGCTTTGTAACCGATGGCGTGCTGATGCGTTTCCTGGAGAAGGATCCGGAACTGCGCAAAGTGAGCGTCGTCATTCTGGATGAGTTCCATGAGCGGCGGATGTTGTCCGATGCGGCGCTCGCGCTGATGCGGCAGGTGCAGAAGAAGCGCACGAACCTGCGGCTTGTCGCGATGTCGGCCACCCTCGATACGCTCGCGGTGCAGAAATTTCTTGATGCCGCGGTGGTGGACTCCGGAGGGGAAAAACTTTTCCCGATCGAGATCCGCCAATTCGGGAGAAGGCCGTTAACCAGGATGCTTCCGGAACAGATCGCAACGAGCGTACGCAACCTGTGCAGTAGCGGGAAATCCGGTCACATTTTGGTATTCCTTCCGGGCAAGGCCCTTATCCAAGATACGCGGCAAATGCTTACGCGCCGGGCCGAAAGATTTCCAAAGGAGTTTGCCAATACGGTCGTATTGCCGCTTCACGCGGAGCTTTCCGAAGAGGAACAGGATCGGGTCTTTAAGCCGACTGCGGAGCGCAAGATTATTCTCGCGACCAACGTGGCCGAGACCTCGCTGACCATTCCCGGAGTGACCATGGTGGTTGATTCGGGATTGGAGCGTCGCGCGCGGTACTCTCCGCACAGCAGTATTACGCACTTGGGGATTGTTCCGATCTCCAAGGCATCCGCCACCCAGCGTACCGGCCGGTGCGGCCGCGAAGCGCCCGGGATTTGCGTGCGGCTGTGGTCGGCGAGCGAACATGCGCGCCTTGAAGCGCTGACGCCCCCGGAAATTCGGCGTACGGATGTGGGTGGACTGGTACTGTCGCTCAAAGCCGTAGGTGTCAATGAAGTTGGGAAGTTCCAATTTTTTGAGCCGCCTTCGGAAGAGCGACTCGCGAAAGCGCAAGAGTTGCTCACGAGATTGGGCGCGCTTGATCAAGGGGGAGGTCTGACCAAGATTGGTTGGAAAATGCTCCGCCTGCCGCTTCCCCCAAGACAGGCCAGAATGGTGGTTGAAGCACGAAAGAGCCGATGTCTGAAGATGGTGTCAACGATTGCCTCTTGCATGCTTGATCCCTCAATTTTCGCGCGGCCGATGGGAAAGCGTGAATGGGCGCAAGATCAGCATCGCTCGTTCGCGATTGATGATACCTCGGATTGCTTCAGTTTCCTTCAGCTCGTTCGCGAGGCCGATCATTTTAAGTTCAGTCCGGAGTGGTGTACGCGGCATGCAATCAATCGAAGCGCGCTTCTTGAGGCGTGGCGGTTGCGTTGGCATGTAATGCGCGCGGTGCATCGGATTGATCCAATGCATGTGGCGCCCGGACGAGAGCCCCACTTGCCTTCGCTTAGGGAACAGCGCGCGGTAATCCGCCGTTGTATTGCCGCCGGACTGGTGGACCGGGTTGCGCGGCGCGTGGCGCCCGGGCGGTACGAGCTTTGCACCGGAGCTGTCGTGGACCTTGACCAGGGCTCGGTGGTTGATGCGGAGTGGATCGTTGCCGGAGATATGCGCAAGGTGGGTACCACCAAAAAAGCGCCGGTTCGAATTTCGCTTGCCACCATGGTAGACCTTCCGATGATGGAGCAATTGGCGCCAACGCTCTTTCGAAGCAGTCGCGAGGTGATTGAGCGCTACCCGCTTACCAAGACCGCGCGGGTGCGTCGTGAACGCCGCTATCTGAACCTTGTTCTTGAGCAGGAGGAAGGATTGGTCGCGGACGGAAACGCCGGCGGAGAAAGCGGGCTTGCAAAACGCCTGGCGCCGCTCTCCGAGGCCGTTGCGCGGCTTACCGGAAAAACCAAGTAGAAAAATCCGTCCATCATGGCGGTGAGGTCGCAGAATATCGCGACCTCTTTTTTATTGAGGGGTCACTCCGGTGGGGTGTTGATAAGTGATTATTAAGTGTGGTATACTCAATTTGACAGGAATCTAAGCAGATGGTAAAAGGATAAGCGATATGGGCATTGAGAATACATTCTATCTTTTTGCAAAGCCTTCATTTATTGAAGGAGTTGGGCGCGTACTTGACTTAGGTGGAGTACTTGATACCTATAACATCAGTACAACCCCAGCCGAAGCAGATGCCAAGGCACTCCGCACTGATTGGATGGCAGTCGGTAATGATCTAAGGAGTGCCATGCAACAATATGCAAGCCAATTCTCCGGCGTCGCAAGATGAACGACGTATCTTTTCCGCTACTCAAGAATTACATGTGGGTCCTCTTCCGAAGCCGCAAGATTTCGAGTATTATGAGCGAGTGTTGCCCGGAGCTGCTCAAAGAATACTCGCGATGGCGGAACAGCAATCAATGCATCGGCGCAAGCAAGAAAATCGCGTGATCCTGGGAGATTTGATAAAATCGGCAGTCGGGCTCCTTTTTGGATTTTTGATAGGTATGGCGAGCATTATAGGAGGGATTTGGTTGGTATATCAAGGTAAATCAGTAACAGGAGGGTTTATTAGTTTTACAGGCGTTGCAGCATTGACAAGTGTTTTTGTCTATGGTTCTCAACAACGCAGGAGAGAACGCGAAGAACGACGAATTACTAATTGAACGATTATAATAATAGAGAAAAAAACGGCCCGCAAAAACATCGCGGTCCATTTTCTTATAAACTGCCCTCGCGATCTTGACGGAAAGCATAGGAGGCGGTACTATCCTTTTGCTCACAGGGAACTGGATGGTCGCTGCCCCGTGCTTAAGGCGGGGGAGAGGAAAGTCCGGACACCCTCCGCAGCAATGCGGAGAAAAAGGTACCAGCTAACGGCTGGGCATCTTGACCGGGATAACTCCGACGCTTCGGTCGGAGAAAAACCGGCTGACGGACAGTGCTACAGAGACCATACTACCCGAGCGTCACCCACTCTCTCCTCCCAGTGTGGGTTAATAGCCCCACTGGTCAGGGTGGCGTTGGGGAAAGGTGAAAAGTGAGGTGGTGTTGAATTATGTGCTTCGCCCAAAAGGTGGCGCATGTAAAACGGCTACACCTCTTCCCGGCAGGCAACTGTCGCGGAGGAAAACCCTACCTGGTGCAAGGCCTAGAGCCGCTTGAGCCCAATCGCGAGGTTGGGCCTAGAGGAATGACCGTCGCCTTTTGCGCAGGGCCTTGTTTGGCAAGTATCCGCAAGGATACTTAGTCAGCCGAAGCTTTGGCAGGAGGAACAGGATCCGGCTTATAGGTTCCTTGTGAGCGTTTTTGACGTTTTTCAAACGGAAGGGGAACGGAATGTCTGCAAAAAGAAAAAAGAAGGCAAGAGGTCAGCCATTGCCACAGGAATCCATACCACAGAAGAGTGGCCCCCCCGCAGTGATAAAGGATGCGGACGGCAATGTGGTTCGTTTGGTTGCTACGCCCGAGCAGGAAAAGGAGGTTCTACGGAAAATCGTGAGAATACTGCTTGGCTCAACCTCATCATCCTCTTCTAAATAAGGTGGCACTGCGGTACCTATTCATCAATCAACGCGCGCCAATTGGGGCGAGCGTGCTCTTTCTCGCCCGGCATGAATGTGTTGGGCGCTTTTCTTTTTTAGGTACAGGTGCTTGACACGCACCACTTGGTGTGTAATAATGCGGACATGCTCTTTGATATATGAGCAGGAAAGGAGACGATCGTGATAAATACCGTGCTGGTTGGGATTTTGTTCTTCATTGTGGTTGCAAGCCTTCTCACGATCGTGAGTTGGATTGCCGCGAGGTTTGCGCAACTCTATCCAAAGAAGGAAGGGCTTTTTGCCGCCGGGTCGAAGCAGTCTCATTCTGACGAAGCGCGCCCGCTCTCTCTCGCTCAAAAGGTATTGATAGGGGTGGTGTTAGTTCTGACTACGATTGTTGTACAAGTCATTGAGCAGAGAACCGGTCTCCGTATCTTTCTCATCGCCAGTTACTGGTGTGGGGTTCGGTTGCTTGTATTGCTTGTGCAAGAAACGATGGGCGACTCGCGCAACTCCGTTGTTTGGTGTGTTACATCATGGAGTATCCCAACCATTATTACGGCCGGATGGATGGGATTTCCCAATTGGGTAACGCTCAACAGCACCGGCATAATGATAGTGTGCGCAATGTTGATTACCATGCGGCATATTTCGCCTCGCGCGGTGGTCATTATTTCGTTTGTGATCATGGTGTTCGACATCGTTGCGGTCTACGCCTCGGACATCATGCTCAAGATAGTAGGAGTGTATGACGGAATGCCCGGAATGCTTTGGGTGCCAAAGGATTGGTCGCTTGCTGGAGGGTTTGGAGTACAGAATAGAATCATGGATCTTGGGTTGGGCGACTTGTTTTTTCCGGGCCTTTCCATGATATATATCGCGCGGATCGCGCTTGAGAAGAATGCAATCGCGTCGGTTGTCGGCGCGTATCTTGGATACATTTTCGGCGGCGCAATTGCGATGAGCGTCTCTGCGGTAACCCACACGGGGCAACCGGCCACGATCTTTCTCATCCCCGCGGTGTTTGTCGGATACCGACTGGGAAATGCACTTGCGCAACCGCAGGTTGCGCAATAGCTTCCGCCCGGCGCTCTCTGCGCTGTGGCGGACTTTTTTATTTATTCAATAAATGCTACAATGTTTGACCCCGCGCCTTAAGGCGGACATGTAAATATAGGGTAACTCAAAAACCAGGTGAACTTTAATTGTATCCCTGAACTTACTCATAAAATTGCACCAAGCGGCGCCTTGCGCCGAAGTCCGCTTAAGGCGCGGGGTTGACAGCCGAGCCAAAGGGTGGTAGGTTGAAAGGTCCTTTGACAATAATGGGCAACAGGCCCAAAAACAGAAAGGTAGAAAACCCATGTATTCCGACATGGAGGCGCGGCTGGCCGCGCTGGAACAACGACTGGGCGTGGAGTTCAAGGATCGCAAGCTACTGCTGGAGGCGGTAACGCACCGTTCCTACCTGAATGAAAATCGGAGGCATCCGGTAGGGCACAACGAGCTTTTGGAGTTCTTGGGCGACTCGGCGCTTGAACTCGCCATCACCGAGTACTTGTTCAAAAGGTTCCGCGGCAAGGAAACCGAAGGTGTGCTTACCAACTTTCGCGCCGCACTCGTCAATCTGGATTCGTGCGCCACTATCGCCATCGAGTTGAAGCTCGACGAAGCGATCCTCATGTCGCGCGGAGAAGTCAAGTCAGGGCGCGGTTCCAAGAGTTGGCGCGTCATCATGGGTAACGCCATGGAAGCAGTGCTTGGCGCGATCCTCGTGGATCAAGGAATCGGCGCGGTGCGGCTGGTGGTGGATGCGCTTTTCAGCGCGCGTTTTTCCCAGATCGTCGCGCGCCACGAGGATCCCAAGAGCGAACTTCAGGAGTTGGTGCAGGATCGTCAAAGCATCACTCCGCATTACAGTGTGGTGCGCGAGTGGGGCCCGGATCACGCGCGCCATTTTCGGATGGCGGTGTATGTGGGCTCCATGAAGATCGGGGAAGGGGAAGGAGATTCCAAGCACGAAGCGGAAAAACAGGCGGCGCGGGCAGCTCTCAAAACCATCAACCGTCAAAGTGACGCTTGAGGTAGCGGGGCATTGCCCCCCTGCCTTAAGCGCCTCTGGAGAAAGGAAAACAACATGTCCGACACGGATGATACCTTGTTTCATCGGGACTTTGAGGGTAAAGAAGGCCGCCAGTTGGACGCGATCGAGGAGGCGCGTGCGGTACTTCCTTTTAACCGAAACGACGAGCTTGACAAATACTTCGCCGCGTTCAAGCGGTATCCGAAGTTCCCGAATCGGGAAGCGTTTTTGGAAGCGCACACGCGCTTTCGCGCCGGCGCAACCGAGGAAGAACGCTTGGCGGCGCGCGACGAAATCGTGTATCGCAACGCGCGGCTGGTGTTTTCGGTGGCCTACCCCATGTCAGGTCGCGGCCTTGGGCTTTTGGACATGCTCCAAGAAGGAGCAATTGGACTCATGACCGCGCTTGAGAAGTACCAGGTCGAGCTGGGCTACGCGTTTTCGACCTACGCCACGCACTGGATTCGGCAGGCAATCAGCCGGGCGATCACCGAGCTCAACGAAAGGCGTCCGTACCGAATCCCGGTGCATGTCGCGGATAAGATGTGGCCGGTACAGCAGATCATTGAGAAGCATGTGCTTGAACAGGGTCAGTGGCCCAAGCCCAAAGAGGTGCTGGAGGAGCTGCAGCGCAGTGACAGTATCACTGACCGTCAGACCACGCTTGGGCAAGTTGTGGCGTGCATGCGCATCTTGCTCGAGGGGTATGTGTCGCTCGATCAGTCCGTCGGTGAGTACCAAGACGACGGCGATTTACCTACTCTCGGGACCATCGTAGAAGACGAACGCGTGGACACCGAATCCGTGGTAGAAGCGCGGCGCATGCTTCACGAGTACGAGCAAGCGTTGGCCCGCATCGAGGCCGAGGTGGACAAGCTTGATCCGCGCAGTGCCATGGTCATCCGACTGCGCTTCGGTTTTGGCGAGTTTGACTCCATGACACTCCAAGAAGTGTCCGAGCGCTACGAGATTACTCGCGAACGCATCCGGCAGATTGAGGTCAAGGCGCTTGGTCAGCTGGGAGAGATACTCAGCGTCACCGGCGAGGAAATCAGCCAGATCATCGCGGCAGTGACCGAGCTTCGAAACATCACGGGTGCAGAGCCGGCAGAGCGGGCGGCGGAAACTGCGCCGGAGAAGAATGCTTCGGTCGTTGCGTCGCTTGATCATTTGTTCGGCTTGCTCTGCGAACATGTCATGCTCACCCCCGCAGGATTGCGGATCGTGAAGGCGCCGCTTGCCACGCTTCAAGTGCGCGGGCGGCTGATCTATGGCGAGGCGTGCGCTGCGCTCGGCGAACTCCAGACGCGCGGGTTGATCGAGGGAGTTGCGCCTTGGGTGATGATCAAGATCATTCCCGAGGTGGCAATTCCGGAGTACCGTCACGGCGCCGGTCAGATGGGCAAGAGGGACGTGGAAGAAGATGACGAGGAAGTGGAAGATGCGGCTGACGAGGGCGCTGATGGAATTGTTCCCTCACCCCAACCCCCTCCCACCGGGCTCGCGGAGCGATCCAAGGGAGAGGGGGTCTGTGTACCGGTGGTGGTTGCGCCGAGGGTGGCGGGTTCGCCAGAAGCGAAGCCGCGCGGACGACCGCCGGCTAGTCAGTCCGGGATTCAGCATTTCCCGGCGCACAAGGGTCCGCAAAAGCGTCGCGCGGGTGTCATCCTCGATCGGCTGACCTATGCCGAGGTGTACGAGGTGCTTACCTCGCGGGCGAGCGCAGTGTCTGGCGAACGGGTGGTGCGTGGCGCAGCGCCCATCCTCGAGACCTGGTTCAAGATCTGGACGCAAGACGCGACCCGGGTCTTGGAAAAGCTCGCGGAACAAGGGTACATCACTGCGCGCGACGGTTTCCGAGTAATCGTACTTCATTACGATCGTCTGGACCGGCAGGAGCTGATGTTCGGGGTTGGAGTTGTTTCCGCACCCGCTCCGACTGCGGTCGGAGCACCCTCTCCTGTCGGGAGAGGGGAACGTCGCGCGGTATTTTATGTGCCGCCAAGCGGGGCACAAGACCCCGTGCTTCGGGTGATTCCGGGCGGTGAGGCGTCTCCGCGCAAGGAGGCCGCGGTGCGTGCTCCTGCGCCTCTGGCCACGCAGCAGGCGCGAGGACCCCGCCACGATGTGCTCGATACGGCGGTCCGCTGGATCGAGCAGCAGCTTCCGCACCTGCGGGCTTCGCTTGGCGAGGCGCACGAGCGGCTGGTCAAGCTTGAGGTGGCGTGTATCACCTTGAGAAAGGCGCGCGACGGCCATCAGCAGACGGCCTCCGCGGTGGAAGGCGCGATTGCCGAAATGGAGTCGGCAATGCAAGAGTTCTTTACTTTGCTTCGGCAGGGCTAGGGTAAGTGAAACCCTGGGGCGGCGGTTCTTCGCGAACCGACCGCCCCTTTTTTATTGACGAGATGCCACGGATGTTATATGGTATGGATGGTTCTTTTAAGGAGAAACCATGGCTCATGAGCACGATCCTGTAGAACAGTTGAGCAGCGTAGTTTCCGCGTTGCGCGCGATTCAACCCCGGTCGCCGGCGCCAGGTTCAAAAGATGTGGCACCGGCAATCGTGCCGAAGTGTCCACGCATTACAGAACTGCGTCTTCCCAGCGGGCATCAACCACTGAAAAAGTTTCAGCGCCGCGCCGCGCCGGATCTGCCCGTGGTAGAGGAAATAGTGAAAGACGGTCACCCGTATGATGTGATCGGGCGTGCGCTTGCCGCTTATTACGGGGTGGAGGTCATGTTTATCTATGGCTTGACGCGCGAACAACCGTCAGCGCTGGTTCGCCAAATCATGATGTATCTGATCGTGCGCGTGCTGGAAGTACCCCAGGCGGAGGTTGGACGGGTGTTTGGATATGATCACACCACGATAATGAGTGGATGCAATAAGGTGGCGAAGTTACGGACGCTGGATGCGCGCCTTGACGAACAATTGACCGCGTTTGGTCAGCAGTTCGCACCCCTGCGGGAAAAGGTTGCGCCATTCCGGAGAGTAGTGAACAGCCCGCTTACGCAAGCCATGTACGCGATTGTGCAAACCCACCGCCAAGCCGAATCGCAGGTACAGGCGCAATCCGCGGCTGAACTGGGGCTTACTTCATTTCCCCCGGGAATGTCTCCATCGCGCCTGCGCTGTTATCACGCAATTGTGATGGCCTTTCATGCGGGGAAGCTGGAGAAAATGGCGGCGATCAGTGCAAATCTTCCCCGAATGCTGACCCTGCGTTTTGGGCTGGATCAGCTTGATCGGCCGGTGTACCGCACACTCCAAGAAGTTGCTGACCTGATGAACGTGAGCCGGCAGCGGGCGCTTCAAATTGAACAGCGCGCGTTCAAACTTTTGGGCATCACGAAAGAGAAATCCGCACCTTGAGCCGCAGGCCGTTTACCGCGCAATGGTCAACGGCTTTTTTCTTTGCAAATTGCAAGCCCTTGACACGCCTGAAAATTGTTGCTACATTAGAGCCAGTGTTCTTTGGGCATGGTGCCCTTTGACATGAGCAAAAACGAGCAGAAGGAGGACGCCATGACGCACGCGGAAATTCGACGCGCGCTGGCGGAGCGTTTGCGCGCCCTTCTTGGGGCGCATCAGAATCTTCCGATTTCGCTGCGGCCCTACCAGTTGGAAACACTTCGCGCCATCCTTTCCTTGCTTGAAGATCCGGAAGGCAGCCGGCGCGGCTATGTGGAACACGCGACCGGTCTGGGCAAGACCGTGCTGTTTGCGGCGCTGGCCGGGTTCTGTACGGATCTGCGCGTGCTGATTGTGGTGCCGAGCTTGATCCTGGTTGAGCAGACGGCGAGAGCGGCCGTGAAGTTTACCGGCGGCATGCTGGGCTACTTGGGCAGCAATCCGTCAGTGACGGATGAGCGCGGACAAGTGATTGCGATGCGCGGACACAAATTTTCCAATGTGGTGGTTACCACGGACGAAAGTTTCGCGCGCAGTCCCCGCCGCATTGCGGAGGAGTTCAATCCGCATTTGATCGTGTTTGACGAGTGCCACTGGGCCTATACCGGAAAGTCGTCGTGGGCGCTGACTCTTTTCCCGGAGTCGGTGATCATCGGGTTTTCCGCCACGCCGGATTATCTGACCACGACTGCGCGATCCGACTACACGCCAGTGGCGCTCGATAACGGCCAGACGCTTTACGCGCCGCCCGCGCGGCTGGCGCAGCACGAGTTTGGCACGCTGATTGATAAGCGCACGGTGCCTTGGGGCGTGAGTCAAGGATGGCTTGCGCCGCTGGCCTGGAGCCGGGTGGAATTTGATGTCTCGCTTGACGGCCTACCGGTCAATGAGGGCGAGGGCGGCATGGATTATCAGGTCAATGCTTTGACCCGGTATATGGAGCAGGAATGGTGGAGGATGATGCGTGCGATACGCCGCGTGTACGGAGAAGGAAGGTACGGACTTGCGAATCGGCAAGTATTCGCAGTTTGCCCCTCGGTGGTAGCCGCGAATGAGCTTGCTCGCGCAATTTCCGAGCTGGGGGTTTCCTCGGCCTGCATCACCGGGCATACGCCCGGGCAGGAGCGACATCGGATTCTCCGGGCCTACGCCCGCAATGAAGTACGCCTGCTCACCTCGGTTATGGTTTTGCGGGAAGGATGGGATGCTCCTAACGCCGAGGTCTGCCTCATGATGCGGCCGACCAAGTCGCGCGTGCTCTATGTGCAGGCCGTCGGGCGCGTACTGCGGCCTTCGCCTGATGGCAAGGACAAGGTTGCGCTGGTGCTGGACGGGCACTTTAGGGATACCATCTTCCAGCCGCTTTCCGCGCCGGTCTTGTTTGCGCCGGTAGGAAGAACTATGGCTATGGGTGAGATTATCCTGCAAGTGAACCAAGGCGCAGCAGGTCCGGCACGGCCGGTTAAATCTCCCTATGTGGTTGACGGCGCGGATACGTACACGGTTGAACCGATCGCGCTGGAACATCACGCCGGGAAAGACGGGACGTTCGTGGATAACGGCGAAATTTGGGGTTCGGAACGCGGACTGGCCAAGAAGCTGGGAGTCGACATTCACTATATCCAGACCTGGGTAATCCACAGCAAGGCGCGTACGCGGGTTGCCAAGACCGAGACCGGACAAACCGCAACCTTTTACGCGTTGTCTGATGTCGTGGCTGCGGCACACACGACGGGCTACCATTCGGATGTGCAGTCCGGAGCGATCGCAGATCGCGCGAAAGCGGCCTTGGCCGAGGTGCGCCAGCGGTCGGTTGCGGCACTTCCTGCGCCAAAGGCGGTGAAGGAGATTCCTGCGGCTGTGGCACAGCCGGTAGTGATTGAAAAGGTTGTTCCCTCGCCGGTTACGCCGAGGGTGTCAGCCCCAGTTCAACTGGAGCTGAAGGCGCCTGTAAGCGGATCGTTGGTCGTGGAAAAGAGGGAAGTGCAACCCGAAGGCGTAGCGCCTCCGTGGGCAGCAGCCGGATCTGGCTGGGGTCAGGTGATTGAATTCAGACCGCGGCCTGTAAGACCGTCTCCCAAGGCGCGACCAGTGGCGGCGCCAGCGACGGTCGTTCCTACCAAAGCCAAACCGCGCAAGAAAACGCGAAAGGCGGAGGCGCAGAGCGATCTCCGCGGGCTTCGCCGCGGATGGATCAGTGCTGCGCAAAGCGTACTTGGGAAAATCCAGCGCAGGGTTGACCTTCGCACGCAGGACCGCAAGGTTCGCGAGCTTCTGCGTATTGCCAAGGAGCTGGCGCGGCTCGAGCGTTCCGGTACGCGCAAGGTTCGCAGGAAAAAGCACCATACGCTTCGCGTGAAGAACGCAAAAGCGGCGGGCGAGGATGAGTAAGGAAACAAACTCATCTCCGCCCGTTTTTTGTTTTTTGTCTAAAATTTTTTGCAAAAATTTTAGGTACAAAAACCAATCCGCCGAGCTACAGGTGCCTCGGAGCCGAATGGTATGGGCGGTGGGCAGAGAGGCGGATATGTCTCTTGCAAGCATTGAGTATCTGTGTTAATGTCTTTGTAGGTCAGAAGACCTTTGACATTCACCAATAAAAAAGAAAGGAAGGAGAGTCATGCAGCATCCAGATATTCGCCGTGCGCTTGCGGAGCGGCTGCAGGCCCTCCTGGAGTCGCAAGAACGGCTGCCGATCAAACCGCGTCCGTACCAGTCCGAAACGCTCGGTCGTACCGCGCAGTGGCTTGAAGATTTTGGCGGGACTCGCCGCGGCTATGTTTCCCAAGCCACCGGTTTAGGCAAGACCTGGCTTTTCTCGGCCATGGTCAGCCACTGCACCGGCCTGCGAACGCTGATCGTGGTGCCCACCAAGGTTCTGATTGAGCAGACGGCGCGTTTTGTGGTGCAGTTTACCGGCGGACTCATCGGACATCTTTCCGGTCTCAAGCAGATTCGACGCGCTGACGGAGAGGTGGTCGCCGTGCGCGGCCATGAGCACTCGGATGTGGTCATCACCACGGATGAAAGTTTTATCAAGCACGCGGGCAAAATCGCTTCCGAGTTTGGACCGCATCTGATCGTGTGGGACGAATGCCATTGGGGTTACACTGCCGAAGCGCAACGGGCGCTGGCGGCGTTCCCCGAGGCGGTCGTGATCGGGTTTTCCGCAACGCCGGACTACCTCGGCACTGCGGCGCGCGGTGGATTTGTGCCGGTTACCCTCGACAATCGTCAAGTGCTTTACGGCGATCCGCAGCGGCTCGCGGCAACGCACTTTGGTACTTTGATTGACGAGCGGACGGTGCGGTGGGGCATTGAGAACCAGTGGCTGGCACCGTTTGCCTGGGGCATGCTGGAGTGCAACATCGCGCTTGACCAACTGCCTACGGCGCTTACCGGTGCGGGCATGGATTATTCCGAAAACGCGCTTCAAACGCTCATGTCGCGGCACTGGTCAACGATCGTTGAAGTGGTGCGACGCTTGTACGCGGATGCGCAGTACACGCTGGCGCAGCGTCAAGTGTTTGCGGTGTGTCCGAGCGTGAAAACCGCGGAAGCGCTCGCCAAGGCAATCCATGAAAGCGGGGTGCGCTCCGCTTGCATCACGGCGGCAACTTCGGATACGGAGCGCAATGTGGTTCTGGCTTCTTACGCCACCGGCGAGATCAAGTTTTTGACCTCGGTCATGGTGCTTCGCGAAGGATGGGATGCTCCCAACGCCGAAGTGTGCCTTATGCTCCGGCCGACCAAGTCGCGGGTCTTGTACCTGCAGAGCATGGGGCGAGTCCTGCGGCCCGCGGCAAATGGCGGACGCAAGGTCGCGCTAGTGGTGGATGCGTTTTCCCAGAGCGAAAAGTTTTCCGCGCTTTCCGCGCCGGTGCTTTTCGGCGAGCCCGGGAAGTCCGTGCGCGAGCGCGCGATTCTCTTGGGGCCGAAGCTTCCCACTGCGGATGCTCCGGAAGAAACTTCGCCCTATCTGCCCGAAGGAGTGCAACCGCGGCTCGTGTTCGTACATCCGCTTCAGATCGAGTACTGGGTGGGCAAAGACGACATCCTTGAGTTGGACGGGGAGACATGGGCACTGGCAGGTGTACTTGGAAGATTGTTTAAGCTTGATCCTAACACGGTTAGGAGTCGCTTAGCTCGAGCACAGGTACGCACCAAGGAGATGAGAGGTGGGCGTAGCCAAATCAACACCTTTTATTGCGTTTCTGATGCTCGTCAAGCATGCGCTGACCTGTTGCGCTTTCCGAGAGCCGGGGCGAAGGGTATGTTCCGTGCCGATAGTCGGTTGTGGGCAAGCCCGCCGGCGCTTTACTCTTGGTTCGGTATCAAAAGAGCGCGGGTGATAGAGGGTCGGATTAAGACGCACAAAATACGGCCTCGGAAAGGACGAGACCGTTCGGGCAGGGTTGCCGATTTCTATTCTGTGGTTGCGGTGAGGAAGATCTGTGGGGATTTGGTGGAAGCATCGCGGGTGGGCCTGACGCACCACGGCATACTAAAGGTCCGAGGCATGCTCTGGGTAAGTCGGAGTGGACTCATACCACTCTTGAAGGCAGATGCACACACGATCGCAGCGTATTTGCAATCTCCGATGGTGCGGCGCCTTCAAGCCAGGAATCGGGCTGGACGTGTAGTGACTGTATATGCTCTTAGGGATGTACGGAAGCTCCGTCATAGTATGCAAAAAGGCACCAGCAGAGACAAGGTGTCAGTTGAGAAAGAAACTTAGTGCCGCGCGACTCTACGGAGTTTCGCGGTTTTTTATTCGGGAAGCGCGGAATCGGGATTTACCGCAAAGGGGTCCCGGATTCCGTTTAGCTTTAAGACCGCCCCGCTTTTTTTGATCTCTAACCAGCGCATCGCTTTCGTAAATAAGTTCAATTTTAGCGGTTCAAGCACGGCTTGTTCTTTGAGTTCGGCAAGCGTCTTGGTTTCCTGAAGAGCAAGAAAGAAGTTTTGATACAAAAATGCTCCTAAAGCGGCGCAAAGCAGGATAACAAAAATGATCGCGAGCACAAAGTGATAGCGCGATAAAAAACCGCTGAAACGAGCCGAGGATTTATTGATGAACATAGGCGGCGCCTCTAAATATACTAGTCAATTCATTTTTACGCTCTTCGCCAGCCGGGTTCAGACGAAATTCGAGTTCGGAAAGCGGTAAGAGCAAGGGAGCGCTTTCCAATTCCCCGATGAAATTAAGCGTGCTGGTGAGGTTGCCTTTGACCTCGATTTCAATGGGTAGTTCCAGGAGCGCATGTTTACCGGCTTGCGGTTCACCCAAGCGCAGTTTTTCGGACAGTCCGGACCGGCGGCTCTTCTCCTCCAGCAGAGTGAACAGCTCGATTTCGCGGCCCGGTTTAATAAAGAGTTCCATGAGCCGGGGCAGGGCCTCTTTTACTTTTTGCACGTCGCCCCCGGTGTGCCGCAGTCCCAAGGCGCCGCTCACGGTTTTTTCAATGCGCGCGCGTTCTTCGTCAATGGCTTGCGCCAGTACCCGCATACTTGCGATTGTCGGCGCCACGACGATCAGCATAATCACGGCCAAACCGGCAACTAAGACGGCCACGGACAGCAGTGCGCGATAAAAAAGAGACATATCCTTTGTTTACGGCTTAATTTTCTGCGCATCGATTGCGCCCGTGATCCGGAAATTGGCCGCCTTTTCTTTTACAAGAAACTGCAGGGGCAGGTCCACGCTTTTTAGGTAAGGGATTTTTTCAAGCGCGCTTTTGAAGGCCAGCAGCTGATCCCGCGCCGCGGCCGTTCCCTGGATCTCAAGGGTTCCGGCGCTATTGATCCTTAGCGAAGAAAACGAGATCTCGGCAGGGGCGGCCTGCAGCACGCCTTGAATAAGCGGCGACCAGAGCAGGGAATTCTGCATTACGGAATCAATGGCCAGCAGGTCCCGATTGATCAGGCGAATATCGCGGTTCAGCCGTTCAATTTTGGCGGTCCCCGGGACATATTCCACAACGACCGCGCGGAATTTTTGTGAAAGTATAAAATGCGCGGCCAGGAGGATCAGCGCTCCCAGCGAGAAGGCGATAAAAATAAATAGCAAAATTTCATGGAGCAGCGTGAGGGCCGCCACGCGCTCCAGTTCCTGTTTATGAGTTGGCGGTAGGAGATTAAGGGCGGGGAACATAAGACCTTTTGAGGAATTAAAATCCAGCGGCGGGAAGCAGATTAAATCGCGTGTTCCCGGGTTAAACCCGTAAGCGCCAGGCCGCAGGCCGTGGTAAAACGTATCCCGGCCTTTACGCCGATCTGGATGCCGATGGCTTCCGGGGTGTTGGTCCACGGGTCGCCGATTTTAACTGGGATACGCAGCAGGGGAGTCAGCGCCTCCGGAAGTCCCGTAAGCAAACTGCCGCCGCCGGAAAGGATTATTTCGGAAATTGCCGGACCCGGGTGAACGCGGTTTAAGATAAAGGAAATCGTGCTGTTGATCCGCTCGGAAAGAGTCGCGAGGTAGGTTTGGACGACGGCGCGGTATGGTTCAGTACCATCCCGGGCGCCATATTTATATTTCATTTCTTCAGCCGCCCCAAGCTCAATATTCATTCTTTGCGCGATAGCGCGGTTAAGTTCGTTTCCCGGACTTCTCCCATCAGCGGTGGTGAGTATGGTTCGCTGATTAGCCACAATAATGGTGGACTTTGTCGCGCCCAGGTCAACGATCGCAACACATCCGGGAGTTTGGCGCTCATTAATCATGGATCGAACAATGCAGAGCGGCTCCAGGTCAAAGATGAAGGGAATCAGTCCGGCCTGCTTCACGGCGTTTTGGTATGACGCAATAAGGGTTTTGGGCGCGGCGCCGACCAGGACTTCCAGACCGGTAGCTCCGGTTGAGACAATCCGGAAATCCCACCAGACCTCGTTCAATTCATAGGGGAGGAGCTTGGACAGTTCTAATCGGATTTGCTCTTCGACGTTTTCCGGATTGGCGCCCATTACGTTAAGCGTAGTTATAAAACTTTTGGCTTCCGGAAGCGCCAGGACCACCCGTTTGGCAACGATGTGGGTTTTACGCAGGAGCGCTTGCAGCTGTTTGGCCAATTCATCAGACCGGAGGATTTCCCCCTTTTCAATAATACCTTCGGGCAGGGTGAGCTCTCCAAAGGCGACCAGGTAGGTTTTATGCTTGCGAATTCTAAACTGGAGGACCTTGAGCGAACGATCTCCAATATCCAGACCGAAAGCAAGTTCGTTGCGATAACTCATGGTTGTAAGAGAAATAGGTGGTTAGGAAATCAGAAAGCGGTCGCTGATCTCATTATACCACAACTAGTATTGTTCTTCCCAGTGGCTGGTTTCGATAATCGGGGAGGAAAGATTCAGGTCAGCGTTTAAAATACGGCGAAGCAGCGCGGGATCGTGAGTTATTATGATACTCACGGATCCCTCCTGGTCGCGCTCCAGCTCGATTTCCCTGGCCATTAATCCGCCGCGGACGCTGACTTCAAGCGGCGCGGCAGTGTCATCGTCATCAAATTCGATCTCCAGGGTATTGGTGGCGTAGACCAGTCCTTCCAAGGAGGAGGAATTTTCAATTTCCAGATCGCCGCGAACCAGCAGTCCGGCCGGACCGGTCTCCGGCGCTTCAATATACAGGTGCCCGGGCTGTTCAATTTCAAAACTTCCGTTGATGACCAGCAGCCCCCGCACCGTCAGGTCGCGCCGCAGATCGTTGGGGGCCCCTTCCAAGTAAATGATGCCTTCTAGGATGGTACCGCTCGGGAGCCGATTAAACTCGTGCGGGGTAATTCTTTGAGTGGCTTGATTTCTCCAGGAGGTGGCGAGGGCGGAATTAAAATCCACCGCCGGCAGCTGAATTTGGTCAACGCCGGTCCTGGTCGGGCCGATAAGCGCGGACCCTTCCGAGACGCGAATTTCATCATGGGCGTGAAAACGTCCGTTGGTCCGGGCCTGGACGCGCGCGTTATTTCGCACGTCGATGTCATCGTTGGAAAATAGAATTCCGCCGACCAGATCAAGATCCAGTTCCAGTTCAATATCGCGTCCGGGCGCGCCGCTGAAAACCGAGTAATCCGTGATCGCGCTGCCCAGCGCGCGGGCGACCGCGGTTTCGATCCGGCGCGTCGCCGAGGTTTCCGCCAGGGGCGTTTGTCCTTGCGATATCAGGGTGGCTTCTCCCGGCGCGCTACTTACCGCGTGGGCGACAAGAGTTTCTCCGATCCGAAAGACATCCAGGTATTGACGCTGTGAGGATGCCTCGGTTAGCGTACCCTCCACAAAGGCCGTTTGCAACTCGCCCGTTTCTTCCAGTTCATGGGTAAGTAGCATGCGCGCGGTTTCCGCCAGATAGTAGGCCCGCACCGTGGCGCCGTGGGCTTGCGCGATCCGGATTTCGCTAAGCGACCCGGAGACAAAAAATATACCCAACAGCAAAATCAGCGCGGTAATAATGGTGGCCGCGATTAGCGCGAATCCCTGTTTCATAAAATGATGTTTAAAATTAGGCGCCGGTGAAATTTCTGCCGAAAATACTGGTGTTTGAAATTACTCGCGCCTCTCCGCGGCGAACTTCGAGGTTGATGTGAATATTCTCGTCTCCCCAAAAAGATAGGACGCTCACGCCTTCCGCGACGGCTAGATCCTGCACCACCGTTTTTACCGGAGCATTGCCGTCTTCGTCGCGGACATTGTAAACGACGCGGAGCTCCGGCGCGGAGGGAAAGGCGTAGTAGGATTCTTCCCGATAGAGCAGCCCATCAATTAGATGATAGCGCAGATAAGTGAGGGTCTCCGGATCATGGCCATCGTGAAATTCTATTTCCGTAGGCGGAGGCAAAAGGGGATCATCGGCGGTATCCGGAAGATTGGTGACCAGTTCTTCGGCTTGGCGCAGATCGCGAGTGATTCTTTCCAGCGCGATGCGCGCGTTTTGAACGGCCTCCGCGCGGTCGCCTCCGCTATTTAGCGCGACTCGCGTTAAAGAAAGAATGTGTAAAACTCCTAACAAAATTATCAAGCTCGCGGCAACCCCGGCGACCAGTTCAATCAAAGTAAAACCACGGCCCTTATGATTCATTGATGATCGTGGAGATTTCATATAAACGCGAACCAAAGGAGGTTCCGTAAAATACGCGGACATCAACGCGCTTAAGGCCTTGATTTACCGCGCTTGGCGCGAAAGTGTCAGGATCAATATAGCTTACCGCGGTTTCACGCTCAAAATTCGGACTGACCAGATGGCGCGCTTCAGCGACCCCCACGGCCACGGTTGCATAGGATTGATTAAGCAGGGCTTCCATCTGGTCCTGGGCAAGATTGGCGGCATTCGTGATCGCCTCCGCGCGGCTGACCAGATTTAACGCGCGCGGAAAAATTTGCGCGCTGCCCATTACCAGAAATACCAGTAGCGCGATGGAGACGATCAGTTCAATAAGGGTAAATCCCTGCTTCATAAATTCCAAATTCCAAATTACAAACAAATCTCAAATCCCAAATACCAAACGTTTGTGATTTGTGATTTGGAGCTTGGAATTTCCTTGTAATTTGGTGTTTGTGATTTGGAATTTATTCGATTCTGACATATCCGGAAGGGCGAACGTTAATTAGCATCGTGGTTCCGCTTGCGTGTATCAGCGTAATTATCCCGGGCGTGGCAGTGGCCCCCAGCGTGTTGAATACTACGGTTGCCTCCGGAACGGTAATTTCCCCCAGCCGGACCGTTTCGTTTATTCGGGCGTTTTTTATTATAATTTCCGGATCAGCAAGGCGGACTAGCGCGTAAGCTGAACCAGCCGGATTAAGGCGGAGTGCGTGAGCGGTTTGGGTTGAACTGGCCAGTTCCGAGGCGTAGCGCAGGTCCGCGGCCAAGGTCCGCGCTGCCGCCCTTGTGGCGAGCGTTGGTCCGGCGGCGCGCAAGGAAGCGGCGGCAACGGTCAAAAGCAGCGCCAGAATTCCAAAGGTGGTGAGGAATTCGACCAGAGTAAACCCTTTAGCCATCACATTGCGATAAAACCAAGTCATAGCGGATTTCATTCTCTAGATTTGCTCCAGTAAACTATACATCGGAAGCAGAATGGCCACCGCGATTCCGCCGACCCCGGCGCCCAGGATCAGAATCAGCAAGGGCTCGATTATCGAGGATAAATTTTTTGTCATTTCATCCACGCTTTCTTCATAAAATCCGGCGACTTCTTCAAGCAGGTCGGTCAAAGTGCCGGATTCCTCGCCAATCTGGAGCATGGTAATCATGGTGGGAGGAAAAAGATTTTTGGTTTCCTTAAACGCGGCGGCCACCGCGACTCCTTGGCCGATTTTTTCCGCGGCGGCAATCGTGGCCAGCCGATATTGATCATTGCCCAGCACATCAGCCGTAATCTTTAGGGCGTCCACGACCAGGATGTCGGTGGAGAGCATGGTGGAAAAAGTGCGGGCAAAGCGGGCCAGATTGACTTTTTTTATCAATCCTCCCAAAATCGGCAAGCGCGTGAGCAGCCGGTCAAATTGTCTCTTTAGCGGGCCGCGAGCCAAATAGATTAAGAGCCAGAGGGATAGCGCCGCGGAAATGGCGAGGATAATCGCGGAGTTGGAGATAAAATGCGATAGCGCGATAAGCAGGCGCGTGGGCAAAGGAAGCTGGGCGTTAAATCCTTCAAAAAGCGGAATCAATTTGGGGATAACAAACACCATGATCACGGTCCCAATACCCGCCATCGCGACCAGCACAAAAGCCGGGTAGGTAAGCGCGGATTTAACTCGCGAGCGCAGGTCGTAGTCCTTTTTCATCTGGACGTAAAGACGGCGAAGCGCGCCTTCAAGTTTGCCGCCTAATTCCCCGGCCCGGATCATGTTGATGAAGAGTTGTCCAAATACTTTGGGAAACTCCTCCAAACCCTTCGATAAGGCCTCTCCCTTTTTTACGTTTTCAAGCAGGACCGCGAGGATGGTTTTAAAGCCCTTATGCTCGGTTTGTTCCGCCAGCGAGGAGAGCGCCCGGTCCAGCGGAATGGCGGCCTTGAGCATCACCGAGAGATGCTCAACAAAAAACATTTTTTCCTTAAATGGCACGCGCGGGGTAAAAATTTTCATATCACTCTTTGGTAACCCGGATAATCTCGGAGATCGTGGTCAGGCCGCGTTTGGCTTTTATAAAAGCATCTTCCAGGAGCGAAATCATCCCCTGTTTGTTAGCGGATTTTTTTAGTTCATCAGCAGCGGCTCGGCGATAGATCAAGGAAGACAATTCCGGCGTAACCTCCAGCACTTCGTGAATCGCGACTCGGCCGCGATAGCCGATCTGGCCGCACATGGCACAGCCCGCCCCTTTGAAGAAACGCATTTCCGTAAGCGGGGTCTTGGCCTCACTGATCACTCCGGTTCGCTCTAAAGCGGCGGCAATCGCCTCCATATCAAAGAGCGCGCGCAGCTCGTCGGCCATTTCTTTAGGCAGCGTGTAACTTACCGTACAATGCGGGCAAATCCGGCGCACCAGACGCTGCGCGGTAATTAGCGCAGCGGTCTGGGCGATCAAAAATGGCGGCGCGCCCAGGTCGAATAATCTGGAAATCGCCGTAATGGCGTCGTTGGTGTGCAGCGTGGAGAGCACCAGGTGGCCGGTCAGCGCGGCATTGATCGCGATATCCGCGGTTTCCGCGTCTCGAATTTCTCCAACCATGATGATGTTGGGATCTTGGCGCAAAAGCGCGCGCAGACCAATGGCAAAGGTAAAACCAATCCGGGGATTGACTTGGCTTTGGTTAATGCCGGGGATGCGATATTCAATCGGGTCTTCGATAGTGGAGATATTTACCTGCGGTTTGTTGAGCGCGGCGAGAAAGGCATAGAGCGTGGTGGTTTTTCCCGAGCCGGTTGGCCCGGTGACTAAGATAATGCCGTGCGGTTTTTGGATATTGCGCGCAACCAGTTTCAACTGGTCCGGCTCAAATCCCAGCTCATTGATACTCAACAGCCGCAGCCCTTCCTGTAAAATGCGCAGGACAATTTTTTCGCCGTCAAACATGGGAAAAATTGAAACGCGGATGGATACTTTATAATTGGGAATTTGCACCTTAAAACGGCCGTCTTGCGGGATATTGTGCTCATCGATTTTAAGATTAGCCAAAATTTTAACGCGCGCCGCGATGGAGGGCTGAACTTCCTTGGGTAAGATCATGGCCTCGCGCAACATTCCATCAACGCGGAAGCGGACCAGCATTTCTTTCTCCCGCGGCTCGATATGGATATCGGAGGCGCCCTGCAGGATCGCGTGTTCAAGCAGGGTGTCAACAATCCGCACTACCGGGGCCTCCTTGGCGAGTTCCTCCACCGGTTTTTTGCTGGCTTTCGCAATCTCTTTAAACTCGGCTTCCAAGCTCTTCTTATATTGCTTAAGCGCGTCCTCACAGCTCTCCGGATCAGTGAGCGAAATTTCGAGCGCGAGTCCGAGTTTCTTTTCAATAAAATCCAGAATTTGCAGATCGTCCGGATTAAGCGCGGCGATCTTTACGGTTAAACCTTCTTTGGCATAGGGAATAATGCCGTGGGTCCTCGCGATGGGTTCGGGGATGAGATTAAGCACCGCGCTGGGAATAATGGTCCCCAAAAGTTCGATATAGGGGAGGTTGAAAAATTTGGCCGCGGCTTTGTAAAGCAGGGGCGGGTTGACCAGGCGTTTCTTAAAAATACACTGCTCCAGTGAAAGTCCTTTGCATTCCGCTTCTTCCTGGATTTTCGACAGGTCCTTTTTATTCAAAATACCGGCCTGGTCTAAAATGTCGGGGAGTTTTTGGATTGGCAGCATATAGAGTAACAAATAGCGCACGAATGATAGACAAATGGCTCACGAATCGGGGACGAATGGCTCATCAATTTCTCCTCTCCTGCCCGAGGAATTTCTCCCCCTGTCCCGATTCTCGAGAATCGAGGATCCTCGGCCGCAGCCGGGACCCGAGGGGGAGATTAAGAGGGGGTGGGAGGGAGGGGTGGCCGCAAAGTTCCTCCGCAAGTCCTATATTATACCACATGCCAAAAGGTTTGACTAAATCCGCCAATATGTTAGGATGGAGGCAGCTGTAGAAGCAACCAATAAAGGGAGGTCGCCATGCGTATCGGTTTCATTGGTCTTGGCATCATGGGAACTCACATGGTTCGGCATCTCATCCGTGCCGGCCATCAAGTCATGGTATGGAATCGTACCGCGTCAAAAGCCACCGCGCTTGAGGCAGAGGGTGTGGTGGTTGCCCGGTCGCCGCGCACGCTTGGGACGATGGTTGAAGTCGTAATCACCTGCGTGACGGACACGAGCGATGTGGAGGAGGTGCTGTTCGGAGCGCAAGGGGTTGCGGAGTGTGGGACAAACGGCCTTGTGGTCGTTGACATGAGCACGATTTCCGCGGGCGCGACGCGAACAATGGCGGCGCGGTTCAAGGAGCGCGGAATTGATATGCTCGACGCGCCGGTTTCCGGCGGAGAGCTTGGCGCAAAGAACGCGTCGCTCTCCATCATGGTTGGAGGGAAACGTGAAGTGCTCGAACGCGTCCGTCCCATCCTGGCCGTTCTTGGCAAGAGCATTGTGTATGTCGGAGAGCATGGTGCAGGGCAAACGGTAAAAGCCTGCAACCAGATTCTCTGTGCGGTGACGCTCGTGGGCGTGTGCGAAGCAATCGCGCTTGCGCGGAGGGCGGGCGTGGATCCCCAGAAGATGCTGGAGGTTACCAGGCAAGGCGCAGGAGGATCCTGGACGCTGGACCACCTTGGTCCGAAGATTCTTGCTGGTGATCTGTCTCCCGCGTTCATGGTGATGCTCATGCAAAAGGATCTGGGATTGGTTGTCGAGCTTGCCGACGAGGTGGACGCGACCATTCCCGGTACCATGCTTGCCCAATCACTCATGGCACAGCTTGTTTCGATGGGCCTTGAACGGTTTGGAACACAGGCGCTCGTCAAGGCCTTTGAGGAATAGCTGACCGCACGACGGGGATCAAGACGGCACACGCGTGCCCGCCTCCCCGTCGTTTTTTATTTAAGGGCATCGAAAAATTCCTCCTCCCTTGGTGGGAGGGGTAGGGGAGGGGGCGGGGGTGGTGCGTTGAAAAAAGTGGCTTATATTTTCGGACAAAAGTTACATAGTGTACACTATGTAACTTTCCACTCAATCGCTAAACGGCTCGACCTGCCGGTCGAGCCGTTTAGTTTACTTGCAAAATACGGCAGTTGCGGTACAATACCATTGCTATGCCAGAACGCATTCCCCACAATAGCGAAGCACTCAAAGCGCGATTTCCCGAGGTTTATCAGGAGTTTTTTTCAAAATGCGCGTTGGTGTGTTCCGCGCCGCGGGCGGTAACCTGGGTGGGGGAACACACGGTTCGCTACGGCGGGCTGACCATGCGACAGTCGCTCCCGATGCGCACCTATGTTGGCATTACTCCGGTGAAGACCCCGCGCATAAAAGTGGTCAGTCATACAACTTACGATCCGCTCGTTGACGGCTTTCGTAACGATACGCTTCCACGGGAGGAGTACATTGACCCGCTAGAACATCACCTACTCACATTTTTGAAAGATGTGGGCGGATATAAATTTGATTCTGGATTTGACATTCATATCCTTACTGGACTGCCTTTTGAGCGAGCGATCGGCGCGGCTGGATCATTTTTGGCAGCGTTATTTAGCGCGCTTCTTTTGCATAATAAAGTTTTATCCGTAAAACATATTAAACTTTGGGCGGATCGCACTGTCGCGGATCTTCAAAAAGATAAAGAATTAATGTTTGACGGAGTTTTACGGTTGATTTGGAAATGGGAAGGAATAATTTTTGATAACCCAAGCGCCGCAAATCCGTTTTCCGCGTTGCTCCCTTCTCCAACCCCGATTATTTTTGCTGCCAAGCGTCCGCCAATGACAGAAACACTACAGGGTTTCCTGCCGGTTGAGCGCTTGGCGACCGGCATCACTTGGGTGGACAGCGCGCGCTGGTGGGGCGCGCGCACCAGCGAAGTATTCGGGAAACACGTTGGGTGGCCGCTACCTTTTGATTGGGGTGTAATTTCGGCTTCCGGGACCTGGCTACTGCGGGATGCGGTATTTTCAACCGCGAAGTTGAATAGCGAGCTTTTGCATGCTACTCGCTTCGCAAAAAATATTTGCGATACTATTTTTAAAAATCTTACGCCGGAAGATTTACCCGATTTTTTAAGTCTTTGTCAGCAAGGGAATCAGCCGCAACTATGGCAAGAGTACATTAAGCCGCTTCATTTATTGTCCTTTCAAGCGTTTATGCGCTTTAAAAAAATCATTGAAAGCGGCCCTGCGCTTCCAGAAGCGCAGGCGTTATTTGAGGTACTGTATAAAGCACATTCCATGCTTTATATTTTGGGTTTTTCTTCACCGAGAGTTGAACAAATGGTTTACTGGCTTCGCACATTAGTTCACGAAAAAAGCGGTGGCGTGCAGATCGGAATTAAGTTAAACTCAACTTCCCAGCGAGGTAATCTGCTTTTCGCGATGCAGGCCTCGGTAGTGCGCGCATGGATGCCGGAGATTATTGCGGAGCTGCGCGCGAAAATTGACGATAAAATTACGCTTGACTACGCGTCCTGGATTGATGGCTATGATGAAGAAGGGGGAGTAAAGATTGAGCAGTGGCTTGAGGAAGGGATACACTCGCCGCTTTTAGCTT
Source organism: Candidatus Uhrbacteria bacterium (assembly GCA_016187515.1). GTDB lineage: Bacteria > Patescibacteriota > Patescibacteriia > GWA2-47-26 > GWA2-47-26 > JACPJN01. The sequence goes on from JACPJN010000005.1 coordinate 52,761, forward strand.
CTGATGCGGTGCGGGTTATCCTCTGGAATAAGAAAGGAGAACAAAGGATCGAAACCTCCGCGCGGGAGGAGGTCTTGAAAAAGAAACACGATCTGCTTTTTGACTGCATTGTGCATCATGTGCGCGTGGCCGGCAAAGAATGCACTTCCAAAGAGTTGCCTTCCCAAAAAGCCACGGTGGCCATTATGGACGCGCTTTTGAGCGCCGAAGGTCATCGCCTGCACAATCGCGCGCTTCCGGAATCCGGATATACCAAGTATCGCAATGAATTTCAAGGTAAGATTACCGGTCCGCTTGTGGCGCTTATTAAAAAACGCTTGAAAAAAGACCTCGCGCTCAAAGTCGAAGGCACGCTTACCGATTTTACCGTCTCCCTTGACCCGAAAGGATTTGATATTGCGGTGGTGAAGAAGTTGGGGTAGATTTGATTTATGAAACTGGGTAGTTGTAAAGCAATATTTTTTGACATGAACGGCCTTTTGGTTAATAGTGAAGACTTATTGCCAAGGGCTGGGAAAGCTTTTTTTAGTGCGCATGGCGTGCGTTGGCATGATAGGTATCAGCAAGAGATTAAAGGAATGGCCGTTCAAGAATATGCGGTGATATGGAAGGTACGATTTGGCTTCCACGAGAGTATTTCGTATATTGTAAAGGAATTAAAGAGATTGGAGGAACAATTAGTGTATCGCAGTGGTCAGTTGAAATTGCTTCCCGGTGTGATAGATTTTCTTGACTGGGTTGCTGTACAGCCACTTCGGTGCGGTTTGGTGACTACAAGTTGGCGTGACGTTGCAGTGTTTGTTCTTCGGCGTTTTCATATTAGGCGTTATTTTGATGTTCTTGTAACATTAGAGGATCTCAACGGTGCTCATTCGAAACCGGCTCCTGATTCTTATCTTATAGCGGCTAACAAGCTGAAAATATCGCCCAAAGAGTGTGTAGTATTCGAAGATTCAGTGACTGGTGCGCGTGCGGCGAAAAGAGCTGGCATGGCATGTGTGGTGGTGAATAGTACCGCATCGCGACGAAAGTACCCCAATGTAGGATTATTTGTTAGATCATTTAAGGACGCACGGGTATTTGATTTTGCGAGAAAGCAGCGTCAAGCTGCCGCGCTCTATTTGGGTCGGTTCCAACCATTTCATCGCGGGCATCTTTGGTGTATCAAAAAAATTCTGGAGAATAATCAGAAATTGATTATCGGTCTGTTTAATGACCCATCAGACCATAGGAATATTTTTACTCTTTCCGAACGCCAAAAAATTATTACCACTGCTCTTCGCGCCGCGGGCATTGACCCCCAGCGATGGCGGTTTGTTGTGGTGGACCGAAGCAAAGCAGGATGGGCAACGCACTTGCACGAACAATACCCATTTGGTACGCTCTATGCGGGCAACCCTAATCTCAAGAAGCCTTTTCGCAATGTTTCTTGTGTTATTCGTCATCTTCCACGCAAAGCGAATGCATTTTCCGCTACTGAAATTAGAAAACGATCCAAGCGCGGAGAATCAATTAGTACCCTCGTCGTACCCGGGACGGTATCTATGATTAATGCATTGTTTAAAGAAAAATAGAGTATGGACACTTTTGATCGTCGGGAAAATACCGAGGCGTTGCAGGAACGATTTCCGGAGGTGTATAAGAAATTTTTTGCAGAAAACGATGTAGTTGTTTCAAGTAGCGTGCATTTTACGCACACCTCAGCGCAAAGTTATCGTATTGGAGGATTGGATATTTTTCAGAAACTACCGTTCAGGGGATATGTGGGGGTTAAAAAAGATGGAGGGGTGGGACGGCTTCGAATGGGAGACATAGAAGTGTATTTTAGTGACAAAAAATACTTCTCATCAGAAGGACACGATCTTCATTTTCGGGACAAGGGTTTCGAATTTCTACAGGAATACTTGGTGAAGGCTCTTGGGAGGAAGGATTTTTCGAGTGTGAGCTTTAATTTATTGCTCGAGCAACCCGAGAACATTGGTTTTGATACCTCAATTGCTACTCTCATTATGGCGGGTGTGCAACTGTATTATAGCCTGTTGTTGCCCGAAAATCTTAGGGCGATGACTTTATTGAAGAGTAAGGCAGTGTTAGATAGGAACGGAGATATCGTACAAAAGTATCTGCGTCTCCATGCAGATACTTTGAAGTTGATAACCCAATTCGTTCGTCCGACTGCGTCTGGCGGTACTATTTATGCGAATATCATGGATTCCGAGGATCCTCTCGTTTATTTTACCGAGGATCGACGAGGGAGCGATTTAGATCAGGTTGAGGGGTTTTTCCCCGCTGAGGTATTTGAGAGGGTGGGTTTGTTCGATGATTTTCGATGGTTTGGTTTTCGATTAGGTGATGTTGTCCGATTGAGCAATCAATTTCCACTTGATGTAGTGAGTATTTTCCCCGGGGTTGGTAAGGGCGAAATACTTGAGATGTATGAGTCCGTCCATCGTACCATCGGGGAACACTTCGAAGAGTTGCAGACATTTATGGGCAGTGTTTTTTCAGTGGGAACAACTGATTGGAGCCTTGGGCGTCAACCTCCTTTTTACAAAGATATCTCGGAAGCAAAAAGTTATTGGTATAAATTTGCGACAGGACAAATGTTTTCGGCATTATTTATATTTAAGCGGCTCTTAGAATTATATAAGCATAAGTCTTCTTCTTCGGCATTCCAGAATTTTATAGATGCGCTACAAGCGCAGAACACAATCAACGAGCCCTTTGAGGAAACGCCTTCTTCAAATATGTTGTATATTGTGCGTAGAATTTATCAGAAGGCAGAGGAGGTAGGAGTGCCGGTAGGCGTACGGTTGCTCTCTACAGGTAAACAGGATGCCAGCATTTTGGTATTTAGTCAGATCCCCAAATTTAGAGAAGAAATAAAGGAATTGGTAGATGAGCTTATTCACCATCACGACAAGCGCATCCATATCAACTTCGCTTCCTGGCGCGATGGGTGGGGAAAGGACGGATTGCGGGTGGAGCAATTTATTTCCAAAGGCATCTACTCAAAGTTTATCGAGCAGGGCGCAATGCGCTTGGTGCATTGGACTCGAAAAGGGGAAGTCAACGCGAGTGTGGTAAAGAATGGTGCACTAAAGAGCGCAGGGCGCGATCTGCTGATTGATCTGGTACACGAGAAAATTCAAGTGGCCGGAAAAGAATGCACTTCCAAAGAACTGCCTTCCCAGAAAGCCACTGTAAAAATCATGGACGCGCTCCTTACTGCTGAAGGTCATCGTTTGCATAATCGCGCGCTTCCGGAATCAGGATATACCAAATATCGCAACGAATTTCAAGGCAAAATTACCGGTCCGCTTGTGGCGCTGGTCAAAAAACGCCTTAAAAAGGATTTAGATCTCAAAGTTGAAGGTACGCTTACCGATTTTACCGTCTCGCTTGATCCGAAAGGATTTGATATTGCGGTGGTGAAGAAGTTGGGGTAGGCAAGGTTTTTTAAATTTGACATGTATGTGATGGTATGGTATGTAGGATTTAGTCGCGTTGTTCACAGTTTTTGCGGATAAAAGTAATTAATTAGTTGTTCCATGGGGGTAAGATTGTTGATGCCTTTGTGCGGTTTAACGGTATTGTAGTAGTTCACGAATCGGATAAGTTCTTGTTTCC
>JACPJN010000007.1 GCA_016187515.1 Candidatus Uhrbacteria bacterium
TGCGGACCCTTTTATGAAAATAACGATCGGCGATCTCCTTTCTTTGAATGGGGGTGAGCCGTGTAGATTTATGAATTGTCATAGTGTTCCCACTTTATCCCAAGAATGGTAAAGTGTGAACAACGCGGCGATTTCTTACATCTCATTGTACCACACCGCAACAACAACGCGGCCTAGGGAATTCGCGGCTTACCCCGCACCAAAGCCCGAACAACGATCGTGGTAAATGAAAAGGATTGCCACGGCTGCCGCCTGCGGCTATGTTCTCTTTAATTTGAGAATGCTCTTGCGGCTTGGGGCGGGGTTAATTTTCCGTGGAATTCCTACGGCCGCTGCCGCGGCCTAGGGAATCCTCGGAAAATTAAAAAGGCCTGCCGAGTTGGCCTTTCGCGGAAGGATGGTAGCAGAGAGAGGGCACGACCATCTCCACCGCGAGTGCAACACGGCAGGCAGAGCGAAACGGGGGCGGCGCGAGCGGAAGACAAGAGCGTGAGCAGCCCTTGGCGCACAGCAGAAGAGGAGTCCAAGCCACGCTGCCGCGCGCAACACGCGCCGCCCCCAGAAAGATCGGGAAAAACCAAGGTACATTGATCAGTGTACCGGAGATTGCAAATCGTGTCAAACGCCTGCATTGGCCCAGCACTATCCACCACTCCAGCATCAAAACTAAGCGAAATTAATTGAAAAATCATTTGTGCTGGCGTATTAACACGTCAATACAGACAACAAAAAATGCGGCTGGTACCGAGGGTGAACTACTGCCCCGACACCAACCGCCTTGAAGTTGCGAAATCCTCCTATCCTCCCGCGACCTCCTGCTTCCTCCTACTTCTTCTTGCCACCCCCCTTGGCCTTGTTCGGCGTGGCCGCGGCTCCCTCAACCATGAGGGTCAGAAACAGCAGCCCACCGCGGGCCCGCTCGAGCGTGTCGGGATCCGCCGGACCATCCTCCTCCATCAGCGAATCGACATCCCGAACCACTCCACCAGCGGCGCCGCGCACGAACGAACGAACTGCGTGGCGCCCGGCGTGGGTCAGCGACATCAACGCACTGTCACCACCACCGGCCTGTCCGGTAATCACCTGCACCAAGCTCGCCATGCCGCCACCACCGGCCGGGACCATCCCGTCGCGCGATGGCTCGCTCTGCGTTTCCACAGCCGCCCGCTTGTCGCGGCTGGCCACTGCGGACGGCGCGCCTTTGCGCGCGCCGCGCGTCTTGCTCCCAGGCGGACGCCCAGGCCCACGCCTGCGCGACACCGTGGACGCCAAAGCCGCCTCGTCCGCTCCCGCCGCCTCGTCAGCGCCACCCGTCTTTGCCGGACCTCGTCCATCGAGGGTGTAGCGCCGCGCCGAGCGCTCGCCCGAAACCGTGAGCCGTTCCGGGTAGTCCTCAAGAAGCTCTTCCATGTAGCTCCGCAGCCGGTTGTAGTCGATGCCGAGCGCGGCGGAGAGCTGTCCCGGGCTCATGCAGCCATGCTTCTCAAGCAGCCGCATAGCCCGCCGCTTGTACTTGATGATTCGCGCCCGGATCTTGGGCTTCCCGTCGCCGAGCCGGGTGGTCATCTCGGAGTAGGGGCCGTCAGCGTCTGCTTCGTCACTCATGGCATCGTCCTCCTCTTCGTGGTCGTCGCTCACGCCGCCGGCGTCGTCCGCGTCGTCCTCTGCCTTGATCGCCACGACGGTGGCTTTCAACCGTGCCCGGAAGGCCGGGTTACTGTCGCGCTGCGCCGCGATCCTCCCCTGGAACGTCGTGACCGTGGTCACCTGCAGATTGAACATCCGCGCGATCGCCGCCGGCGTGAGTCCCAGCACCTGCTTGTCACCGAGCAGGTACATGGCCACGGCCTGTGCCCCCCGCACAGCGTTGTCCGTGGTCGGCTTGAGCAGGTCGTCAGCCGTCCGCACCTGTCCTGGCGTGTCCATCAGTTTGAGCGCGTGCTCCAGCACGCGTCGGGGATGCGGCTTTCCGCGCTTTACGTATTGGTCCAGCGGGTCTTTTTGAGAGCCCATGGCTCGCCTCCTGTTTATTAACGCCTTGTTTTAAGGCCTCATTACCTTATCACAAATGTATTTTACTGCAAAGCCCACATCCCGAAATTACCCACACGCGCAAAAAAATAGAGAGGCCTGCCAACCGCGCAAACCTCTCGCACTAAGCGACTTTATCAGTGGTCCTCCCGCCCCACCGTGCGATTTTCTGAAGAACAAGCTCAACTGCTTCGCGACCCATGCCCACCCGCGCTGCCGCCTTGGCGACTGACGCGCCCGCGCAGACAAGCAAGGCCAGCTCGCGATCACGCTGGTCCGGCCAAGCCGCGGCCTTATGCCGAAATTCAGGGGTGCGCCAAACCGCGTCGGGATCGTCGGCCTTGGCAGCCGGTACGCCATGACCTTCTACCTCCAGTTTTTCCGCCGCGGTTTGCTTCAGCTTGAGCAGACCGCGCACCTCCACCTGCCGGACTCGCTCGCGCGTCAGGTTCGTGATCACGCCGACCTCCTCCAGTGTTATCCCGCCGCGATCCGCCACATCAAGCGCGCAGCTCTCCTTGAGTTCCCATAGCTCCAAATGCGGGAAGTTGAGCTTGATAGAACCGTAGTTGGGATTGGCGTCGAGATACAGGTGATGACGACAGCGCACGAACGGACATGGGCGAGCGCAATTCATGCCATCGCCCAACCCATCATCTTCCCGGTACAGCTCGCGTGCCTCGGTTGCAGTAAGGCAATCCCGACGAATCAGCGGCCGGTGGGCAGGACTTTCCAGGAGCGCACCTTGGCGCATTTCTTCCTTGGTCAACCGCCGGGCTGCGATCGTTCTTGCACGCGTACGATCACCGCGCGCGCTACGCTTCCTCTTGAGATACAAAGATCCTAGCAACTCAAACTCATCCGGCGCCAGATCGCGCCCAATCTCGGCCAAGACGTCACCCGGTAGGGTAGCGGATCCAGCCGGCCTGATCTGCCCTTCCTGCGAAGCTACTTCTCCGCGGTCCGGATCGTCGGCAAAGATCTCCAGCCGAATCTTACCTTCCGGCGTCGCGGTCACTCGCGTTTCGGGCGGCTCAGCAGAGCCGCCTTCATCCTTGCGGCTTGCCATGCGGCCTCCTTGTGGTCTGCTTAAATTGCCGGCCGTGACTGCCACGGCGCAATATGCTGGGTACGCCTAACTCTCGCCCTCCGGCTGAAGAATTTGACGAAGGAGTTGCATGCCCTCGGCATGGATCTGACAGACCCGCGATTCAGTAACCGCGAGAATTTTACCGATCTCACGCATCTTCAAACCCTTGTAGTAATAATGCGTAAGCACCAGACGTTGGCGTTTCGGGAGTTTTGTAATTGCCCGCGCCACGCGCTCCCGCGTCTCATCAAACTCGGCTGCATCGCTCGGACTGCGCGTTTCCTCGTCTGCCGGAAGTGTGACCCCATCCTCACGAAGATCTTCCAGACTTAGCGCGGACGCGCTGGTAACCGCCCGGAGCAGCTGGTGGTATCCTTCAGCCGTCATGCCCATCTCCTCCGCAATTTCACCCTGTTCCGGCGCACGACCAAGCCGCTGGGCAAGACGATGTACTGCGGCGCCTACCTGCTTAGCGCGTGCTCGTGTGTCACGTCCCAGCGGATCAAGTTCACGCAGTGCGTCCAACATCGCGCCGCGAATACGATACTCCGCGTACTGCTCCAGACGCCGCCCTCGCGCCGGATCAAACCGGGAAATGGCCTCGAGCAATCCTTCGTAGCCCGCGGAAATCAGGTCGTCAACGCGGACATTTGCCGGCAATCCGCGCACCAACCGATAAGCCACGCGCCGCACCAGTGGCATATACTGCTCAACAAGTACGCGCGTGTCCGGACGCCCAGCCGCCGCGCCAACGAAAAGCAGAATTTCGCGCAGCGCGCTACCCCGCCCGTCAGATGACGCCGTCGAAGTGGCGGGTGGAACTTCTTCCGCCTGCGCCGGCGCATCAAAAATTTCAATGCGCACGCGACCCTGCGGCAAAAGTGTAACTTTAGTTTCAGGCGGCTCCGCAGAGCCGCGCCGATTCCGACGGCTCTGCATGTTATCCTCCATTTTCCGCCGCAGATGTTTGCGGCGACCTGAATACCTTATCTAAAATTGTGAATTCCGGCAAGTTTGTGTATTGGGCCGCTGCGCTTGTTGGAGCGTTAGTAGCGCACCCCATAATTTTCCGGCACAATCTCAATCCAGGTTACTCCCGCGTTGAATTCCACCTCGTGTCCTTGCGCGTCATACCAGCGCATCCGCTCGCGCGCACTCGGTTTTTTCCACACTCCGACCGTAACGCGGCCATCCTGAAATACCAGTCCTTTGCCTTCCCCCAGCGTGGTAAATTCTTTGCGCCCCACGGCATCCAGAATTTTCATTTTCTGAAACGCCACCGCGATATTTTTGGCAATAATCTCTTTCCCGTTCGCGCCGCGATGCGCGCCATCCCATTGTATCCGCTTGTAGTGATTCTCAAATTTGTCGTAAAGCCACTGCGCACCATAGGGCGCGGCGTAGCCGATTTGAATATCATTCACATCTCCGCGCAAATCCGGCGGAGCGTCGGATTTAAACTTCCAAACCCCCACTGTATCTCCCCCTTGGCGAGGGGGAGAAAGAGGGGGTGGAAAATTTTGGTACGCCTTCTCCAGCAACTCCGTATTCGTATACAAATGGTGCGGTCTTGGCCGGCCATCTTTTGCGTAAAAATACTGCGGCTGATACCATTGATCCAAGTCCTGCACGCCATCAACACTCTCCACACGCAACATATTGTAAGCCGCCGGCGAAGATCCCACATGCGCGAAAAGCGTATTAAACTCCGCGGCCCAGTCCAGAAAGTAAGGCCGCGCGCTGCGCACCGGGCCGATTTCGATCGTGGTTTCCGCGTTGTTCCGCGTCAGGGCCGCTGGCACAGCCTTGGAAATTTGAGCGGCCCCTGCGGCCCTTTGTTCCGCGTTGTTCCGCGGAGCCATGGTATACGTGGGTAGTACAAAATACCCCAAAAACCTCGTAATATTCGCTTCGGTCACCGCTTCAAACACCAGCGCCGCCTCCGCAATCCCCGAGATCGGCTGGGCCTCGATCATGTTTTCCACCAGCACCCCGGCGACCGGCGGATTCTCCTGGCCTTGTTCCACCATCATCCCGTCAATTGCCCGGCGCACTTTTGGCGTCTCCGCTATCACCGCCTCCTTTGAAACCTCATCCTGCCACGGACGAATCACCCACATCAAAACAAAAACAGCCGTGACGATGATCACCGCTATCCCAAGCTCCTTTTTCCGGTCTCTTTTTGTTTTTTTCATATTCCTCCATTTCCATTTTTCCCCTCCACTGGCGGAGGCGCCGATGCGCGGCGTTTCCGAATGAGGACCCTTGCGCAGCCCCGCCATTGTATTGTTTTCTTTTAAGATGCAACCGATTGGCGGGGCGAGCAGGAGCGCAGCGGGGATATTCGTGAATGAGAGAAAATGGTTACGCTGACGCGTGTCCGAAGAGGAAATGCCGCGTGGCGGTGCCGGAGCAACTACTTCTTTTTCTCCTCTTTCTTCCCCTCTTCCTCTTCTTTCTTCGCTTTTTCCGCTTTCTTCTCATCCCCAACAGAGGTAATTTTCTCAATCACCTCTTTTTCCGAAGGCGCGGGAGCGGCCTCTTCTTCCACTCTGGGCGGCTGGGCCAGGACGACCTTCTCTTCCGCCCGGGTCAGTACCGTAATGCCGCTGGGAATCTTCAGGTCTTTAACGGCGATCGTATCCTCAAAAGTCCGCAGCGGCGCGATATCCACTTCAATCTCGTGCACCAAATCCTGCGGCAAACATTCCGCCTGGAGTTCTTGTAAATTCTTGACCAGCACCCCGCCAAGCTCTTTGATCGCCGCGGATTCGCCTTTGAACTTGAGCGGAATGGTCACCTTCAATTTTTCGGTCATGGAGACCTGATAAAAATCCACGTGAATGGGCTTAAGATGGAGGTGATGCTTGGCCACCTCCTGAATCAACACCTTAACCGGCGCTTCATCTCCAACCTGAAGATCCACCAAGGTGGACTCCCCGGCCTGCTTATACACTTTTTCAAACGCGCGGGCCTCAATCTGCACGTTTTGAGACGGCACATGATGCCCATAGAGCACGGCTGGGACAACCCCCGCGCGCCGAAGCGCCGGGGCTTTTTTCCCCGCCGTATCCCGCCTCTGCGCTTGTAAACTGATGGTTTGCTGCATATTATAGATTTGAGAGCGCTTTGCAATTCAATACACGTGCACAAAAGAATACCATATCCCGCGTACCCTTGTCAACTCCACCGGTATAGTGTACGATCAAGGCGCTCTTTTAACCCGTACACTCAAAAAGGAGGAAAGGCCATGGGCGAACCCGAACATCCGCTGATTATCCTGCTATTTGGGGCATTCATTGTTCTTTTTTTCGCCGTGCTTATCTCTCAAGCGCTCCGCGGATGTCCGCATGCGGACGAAGATGTCCAAGGGGACATTAGAGGCGATCACCAAAGGATGTCTGACCGCGCGATCCGCGACGCCGGCGCGCCCGGACCGGACCGCTTTACCGGCCGGATCTTCATCCGCCCGGAATTCAAGTACAGCGACCATGCTCCGGACACGGCCGATGATCTGGATTTGCGCCGGGACGGCGGCACGCTGTAGACGCCACGCTGCACTTTGTGCTACACTAAACTTGTCCACAAGGACAGAAAGGAGAGAAATCCCATGGGAGACGGCTGTTACCCAGACCACTTCATCGTCCTCGGCAAGCTCATCGACGGCGGAAGGTTCGGCGAAGACGGCGGACGCGTCTGCGGCGTGACCATCTGCATGGCCCTGGACAAGACCCACCTCTCGATCCACTAGGAGTAGCGCGAGAGCGCGCGTCAATGCCCCGATCGCAGCAGCGGGGCTACTCCACGCACCTTCAACTCAACCGCACGAAAGGAGGAAACGCCATGTGCTCGCTCACGTGCACCACGTAGCCACACGGCTACCCGCTCTTCCACGCACCCCGGCAACGCATCTGCATCACGCGTCGCCGGGTTTTTTTAATCTAAGGGACTGTTGCCGAATATCATTTCTACTGCAATTTCCAGATTTCGGCTGCAGCTTTGCAAAAATTGTTCAACAGATACTCCGTATATGCTTCACAATTTTTGCTTTGCTTCGCTCAAAATCTGAAAATTTCGTTACGAAAGCATATTCGGCAACAGTCCCTTTCCGCAAAGCGATTTCCAATCAAAATTTGTGTGTGTTTAAAAATTCGCCGGGCGTTATAATAAACACTGGCAATCGTAAATCGGCTAGCTTGATATTGCGAAGAAGATGTTTCTGATCCAGAGTCAAAAGAATGGGGGTATCACTCAACAGCGCCCCCAATACAATTGGGATGTCTTTATCCGGGACGCAGGAACGCAGACGATACTCCAACACCAAAGGAATGTCGGCAAGGGATTGAATGCGGGGTTGAATTGCGGTCAAGTTATTATAATGCCGGGCAACTGCCTCGCTACCTAGCTTTTTCTCAATATTTCGCTCGGCTTCCGCAAGCGCATGGGCTACCGTGACGACGCGTATCTTTTCCCGCTTAGCCAATTCAATAACAAAGTGCGATCCACCACTGGGTGACCGCACTGCGGCAAAAAATATATTCGCATCCAAAAATACCGGCTCCATAGCAAGAAATAGCCCGCCCCTTTATTATACGGTGAGCAATTTTTCCAATCGCGCGCGCGTGGCACGATCAATCCGATCCATCTTGGCAAATTCGCGAATCCGCTTTTCAGAATATTCCTCAATTCCCCAGCGGAGCTCCGGAATGAAACGTAGCATCTCATTATAAAGCGTTGCTCTCCTTTTCAGAATTTCATAACGGCTCTTTGGAAGCGTCACAGTTGAAGAAGACATAAAAATAGATAATCATTTTACTTATGTGGTTAAGTATACCAATCCCCTACCCCGCGTGTCAAACTTATCTATTGTGTGCTACACTAAACTTGTCCACAAGGACAGAAAGGAGAGAAAATTCCATGCGCACGTTCTTTTTCGGACTGGCACTGGTGCTGACCATGCTCACGGCGCCCAACGTGGCCCACGCGTTCGTGATCATGTTCTAGCCCCGCCGGCTACGCTCTTCCACGCACCCCGGCAACGCATCTGCATCACGCGTCGCCGGGTTTTTTTAATTTTTTCCTCCTCTCCACTAAAGTATAAGGATGTCTCGTGACGGCGACTCGCAGCAAAAATGTTGCGCAGGTCGAGCGGGCAAGGCGTCCCGACCGCGGTCGGGACGAGCGAGACCGAGCACAAGCAACGGCCGCCTCGCTGGGGCGGCCGATTGCGGTTTTTGCGCGAGTCGCCGGCACGGGACAGCCGTCGCGCTACCCCCTCACCCTTATACTTTGCACCACCCCCAGCATTAAAAAATTCGCAAGCAGCGCGGAACCCCCGAGCGACACAAACGGCAGCGGCAGCCCGACAATCGGCAGAACCCCAAGATTCATTCCCGCGTTAAGCAAAACCTGCACCCCTAAAACCAAGAAAAACCCCGCCACGCAAAACATCGCGAAACCGTCAGTAATGGCGCGCAGCAGATTCGCGAGCCGCCACACGATTACCCCATAAGCCCCCAGTACCAGAAGCACGCCGAAAAGTCCAAGCTGTTCGGCCAGCACCGCGAAGATAAAATCGGTCTGCGCTTCGGGCAAAAACCGCAGCTGCGATTGCGAACCCTGGCCAAGGCCCCGGCCGGCAATCCCGCCGGCGCCCACGGCAATCACGGATTGGCGAATATTATAGCCATGCCCAAACGGATCCCGTTCGGGATCAAGAAAACTCAACACCCGCTCTTTTTGATAATCGCGCAAGAAAAATTGCCAGCTCAACAGCGCGGCAAAAACCACCGCGATAATTCCGCCCCACAGGTAGCGTCCGGGCACTCTGGCAAAAAGCACCATCCCAAAAGTAATGGCTAAAAGCACAAGCGCCGAACCCAGATCCGGCTGGGCCAGGGTCAGCGCGGTATAAAGCCCGCCCAAAATGCCGACCCCCAGCATGACTTTCAGATCCACCAGATGCGCTTTGCGATCAAGATAATTCGCGACGACCATAATCAGAATGATTTTGGCGAGCTCCACCGGCTGCGCGGTATAACCCAGGATGGAAAGCCAGCCGCGCGTTCCGCGCACGGTCACCCCAAACAGGATCACCCCGGTAAGCGCCGCGGCTCCGGCCACATAGAGAAAACGCGTTAGCGAACGCCACACCCGAAAATCCACCAGGGTCAGTCCGAGGGCGGCCGCAAACCCGACCCCCGTAAACACCAATTGTTTTCTGAAATTGAAAAGCCGCCCGGGGTCTTGCGCCAGATCCACGCTCCAAATCGCTAAGAGCCCGAGGGCAACCAAAATCCCCACCGCTGAAAAAAGGATCCAATCAATACGCCGAAAAATACGCAAAATTTGCGGCATAAATTCCAAATCACAAGCACCAAATTACAAGGAAATCTCAAGCTCCAAATCACAAATCACAGTCGTTTGTAATTTGAAATTTGTGGTTTGGTATTTGTTTGTTTTTTGGGATTTGTAATTTGGCGCCTCTTAATCCTACGGCTTAAGATACACCTCCGGGTTCATCAAATCAATTATCGGCACCACTTCGATATTCGAAATCGCCCCGAGGCGATCAATCCACGTCAGCTCTAGTTTGCGCGTCTGGCCTGATCTAAACTCATCAACCGTAACCCCTTGGGCCCCTTGCAGCCGCGAACCCTGGAAAAGCAGCACTAAAAAATCAGCCGCCACATACCCAAAGGCCGTCTTGTTAATCAGTGAAAAAGTCGCGCGCCCTACGCTCCCTTTTCCTTCCACTACCGCCGGTATGAATTTCGGATCTTGCACTTCAAAATCAAGCCGTTCCTGACGCCACTTGGCCACATCCGGAATTTCTTTAGGGTTAATTCGCCGCCAAGAAAGATTTTCTATATTAAATACCAGCGTCCCCGCGCCGGCGGAACGAAGCGTGCGAATAAAGGGACGCTCTTCTTGAGGCAGCAGAAATCCGTTTTCCACGCGCTGAAGCTCGTCGCCGATTCCGATCGTGTAGGAGAACTCCGCCGACCACTCGGGATTGGGATTTTGTACGCGCGCCAGCACATCCGTAACCTCCCCGGAACGCAACAGCTCTATTCCGCCAAGCTGCAGATCAACCGGCCGATTGGCCAGACGCGCGGCTTCGCCGGGAATGGCGGTTTTTAAGAGCTCGAGGTCTTGCAGTTTGCGCTTGTTCGAAAACAAGAGCTCTTGACCAACCCCCCATCCGGAATAGACGATCAGCGCCCCGTCCAGCGCCAAAATTATACCCAGCGCGGCTTTGCGCAGTACGGCCCGATGCTTGACATACCAAATCGCGGTCCCCAGTTGTTTTTCAGATAGTTCCGAATCGCTAGGCATAGTCTTGTATTGTAGCACAAAATGTGATATACTGGTATCTAGTAATCGACCCATGGTGTTATTGAGTGGTTATGTTATTGGATGTTCAATACTTAATAACTTAATCACTTACTAACTTAATAACTTCAACATGCCTAAAGAAAAACCTGCCCAAAAAACGGCCTCCGGCGCCGCGGCCCCCACTAGAGCAAAGCAGCAGTATGGGGCCGAGCAAATCACGGTTCTTGAAGGATTAGAGCCGGTTCGCAAACGTCCGGGCATGTATATCGGAGGGACCGGTATTGAGGGCCTGCATCATTTGATTTGGGAAGTTGTTGATAACTCCATTGATGAGGCCATGGCCGGACATTGCAGCCGCATTGAAGTCCAGCTCCTCCCGGATAATCTGATAAAAGTATCCGACAATGGGCGCGGCATTCCGGTGGATCTGCATCCGCAATTTAAGGTCTCCGCGCTTGAACTGGTGCTGACCAAACTCCACGCGGGAGGAAAATTCGGCGGCGGCGGATATAAAGTATCCGGCGGACTCCACGGCGTGGGCGTCTCGGTGGTCAACGCGCTTTCCTCTTGGATGCGCGCCGAAGTTAAGCGCGATGGAAAACTTTGGGTCCAAGAATACGCGCGGGGGAAACCCAAAGCCAAGGTGAAAGCCGAAGAAAAAGCCAGCGGCACCGGCACGACGATTGTCTTTAAGCCGGATGCGTCCGTATTTCCCGAGATTCGCTTTGATTGGAATACCCTGCTGACGCATTTCCGCCAGCAGGCGTACCTCACGAAAGGAGTAACGATCCGTGTGCATGATCAACGGAGCAACGGAACAACGGAGCAACGGAGCAACGGAACAACAAAACCCCAAAGTAGTTCAGTCGTTCAGTCGTTCAGTAGTTCAGTCCAATCCTACTGCTTCTACTTTGAGGGCGGCATCGCTTCTTATGTTCGCCATTTAAACCATACCAAAGATCCCAAACATGACACCATCTTCTATGTCAGCCGAGACAGCCAAGACATCCAAGTCGAGATCGCGCTCCAATATACCGACGACCTTACGGAAACCGTGCTGGCGTTTGCCAATAACATCGTCAACCCCGGCGGCGGCACCCATCTGGTCGGATTCCGCGCGGCTTTGACCCGGGTTTTAAATAACTACGCGCGCGCCAAAGGATACATTAAAGAAAAAGACGCCAATCTGACCGGCGAGGACGTGCGCGAAGGACTGACGGCCGTGATTTCGATCAAGGTTCCGGAGCCGCAATTTGAAGGACAAACCAAAGACAAGCTTGGTAATCCCGAGGTACGCACGGTAGTGGAAGAAAGCTTTGGGGAAACGCTCGCCACCTGGCTGGAAGAACACCCCCGCGACGCCGAAGCGATCATTGCCAAGTGTATCTTGGCCTCGCGAGCCCGCGCGGCAGCCAAAGCCGCCCGCGAATCCGTCTTGCGCAAAGGGGTGCTCGAGGGCTTTACCCTGCCGGGGAAATTGGCCGACTGCTCTTCCAAAGACGCTTCTATTTCCGAGCTCTTTCTGGTGGAAGGCGATTCCGCCGGCGGTTCAGCCAAGCAGGGCCGCAATCGGGAAAATCAGGCGATTTTGCCGCTGCGCGGTAAAATCCTAAATGTCGAGCGCGTCCGTCTGGACCGGATGCTGGGAAACAATGAGATCAAGTCGCTGATTATCGCCTTGGGAACCAATATCGGCGAACAATTCAAACTCGAGGAACTGCGCTACGATCGAATTGTGATTATGACTGACGCGGATGTGGACGGCGCGCACATCCGGACTTTGCTGTTAACCCTGTTCTATCGCTACCTGCCCGAAATCATCACCACCGGACACCTTTATATCGCCCAACCCCCGCTGTATAAAATTTCTTGGGGCAAAGACATGAGCTACGCGTATAGCGATCCGGAAAAAGAGAAAATCCTCAAAAGTATCGAGATCGCGAGCGGAAAACAGGTGATGGCCAAAGGCCGTCATCCCGAGCGAAGTTCGCCCCAAGCGAACGAAGTCGAGGGATCCCACACCCCTGAAGAGGGCACGGTTGAAGTGGAGACCCAAAAAATCGGCACGGTCGCGGTGAATTTACAGCGCTATAAAGGTTTGGGAGAAATGAATCCGGAACAGCTTTGGGAAACCACCATGGATCCGGCCCGCCGCGTCATGCGCAAAATTACGATTGAAGATGCCGAGCGCGCCAATCATACCTTCGACATTCTCATGGGAAGCGAGGTTGAACCGCGCAAACGTTTTATCCAAACCCACGCCAAAGCAGTAAAGAATTTGGATATTTAAAACGGAACACCCCCTCTCGCTCCCCCTCATTAAGGGGGAGAAATCGACAAACAATTTCCTCCCCTTTTCAAGGGGAGGTTGGGAGGGGTCAGGCGGAAACAATTGAATGTCTTACCGCCGGGGCTTGCCCCCGGCTTTTTGCTATGCTACACTCCCCTTAGCCGCACCTTCCACGCACAAAGGAGAAATCGCCATGCCGTACTGTCTGATTGGTAAGCTCGTTGTCTGGGGCGTGCTACCGCTCGCCTATCTTTTCTTCTCCATCTGGGCCTGCAGTGCGCTAACCCAGGCACTGCGCAAACCGCTGCTTGGCCACTACTACGGCCCGAACTTCTGGATCGAGAGCGCCTACAACGCGATCGACTACACCGGGCCGAACACCTTCATGGCCGGACTGAACACGGTCATCGTTTTTCTCCTGGCCCCGTTCCTCAACACGCTCGGCTTCCTTGAATTCGGCATCCGCTACGCCCTCAAGCGCTGGCGCAAGACCGCCACCCCCGCCGCGCTCGCCTAGTCCGCGCCTTCCCATCATAGTTTACCCGCCTAACTTTACCCTCTGCCGAAGGAAAGTTTGGCGGGCTCCTTCCCGTGGCCCACGCCCGCGCGCGCCGCCACGGTGTTTTTTTTAATTTTTGTCTAAGTTCTAAGCCAGGATACGAACCAGCTACCCACCTTGGCAATCACCTCCTGACCACCGGATCTATTATAAGCGATCGCTTATAATAGCTCCTGACTAACGTTGTCCACAAACCCAGTGGCGGACCGAAGAGAAATCCCCCTCGCCCCGACTCGCTGTGAATTATGAGGGCGTCACGATTCGTAACCCCCTCTAACTCCCCCTTACCCTAAGGGGGAGAAAAATTTCATCCGTGATCCGTGGCTATCCTGTTCTCTATCCGCGGCTATCCGTAACGTGCCTCAAGGCATAGAGCGCCACTCCGGCCGCCACCGAAACATTGAGTGATTCTTTTTTGCCGAGCATGGGGATATGGACGATGGCGTCGGCACGTTCCAGTACTCCGCGCGAAACGCCGTTGACTTCATTGCCAACCACGATTGCCACAGGAAACCGTGGTTTAAATTTTTTTATTGATTGAGATTTTTTTGTTTGTTCAAGCGCAACAACTTGCACTCCTTGTGCCTGCAATTCCTCCACCACCTTCCACGTCTGTCCCCTTTTCTCCCACGGCACGGTTTGCTCCGCCCCCAGCGCGACTTTGGCAATTTCTTTGCGCGGCGGGGTACCGGTATATCCGCATAAATATACTTTAGCCACACCAAACGCATCAGCGCTGCGAAACAGCGACCCCACATTGTGCAAACTGCGAATTCGGTCCGCCACCAGATAAACCGCACCCTTGTGCATAATGCCCCTTGACATAAAATCTGCCTTATTATACACTATTCCCACTGCCCGCAACAGGGCTTTTTTAAGACCAAATTATGCGCCTGATAAACTATCTCAAAGAATCACAGCAGGAAATGAAAAAAGTGGTCTGGCCGTCTAAAAAAGAAACCACCAATTATACCTTGGCCGTGGTCTTCATCAGCTTGGGTATTGCCGTCTTCTTCGCGATCGTTGACTATTTTCTGAACATCGGACTGGAAAAAATAATTCGCTAGTTCATATGCCCAAGCAGACACTCGACCTGGGACGGCGCTGGTACGCGATCCACACCTATTCCGGCTACGAGGAAAATGTCTCCACCAACTTAAAACAGCGCGTGGAGTCCATGGGGATCGAAGACAAAATCTTCAGCGTCTTGGTGCCCACCGAAAAGAAAATCAAAATTAAAAGCGGCCGCCGTAAAGTGGTGGAGGAAAAAATCTTCCCGGGATATGTGCTCGTGGAAATGATTGTCACTGACGATTCTTGGTATGTGGTGCGCAATACTCCCAACGTCACCGGCTTTGTCGGTTCGGGCACCACGCCCACCCCGATTGCCGAGCTGGAGGTAAAAGCGCTGCTCAAGCGCACCCAAATTGAAGAGCCAACTTATACCATTGACGTCACCGTCGGCCAACCCGTGCAGATTACCGACGGCCCCTTCAAGGGATTTGAGGGCAAAGTTTCTCAAGTTGATGAGGCGCGCGGCAAAATCAAAGTCGTGGTCAGCATGTTCGGCCGCGAAACCCCGGTGGAATTGGACTTCCTGCAGATTAAAAAAATATAATACGCTATGGCTAAGAAAATCAAGACCATCATCAAACTCCAAATCCCGGCCGGCAAAGCCAATCCGGCCCCGCCGGTGGGTCCGGCGTTAGGCCAGCATGGCCTGAACATCGCGGAATTTTGCCAGAAATTCAATGCCGCGACTTCAAAAATGGGAGGCGATATAGTTCCGGTGGAAATTACCGTATTTGAAGATCGCACTTACACCTTCCGCACTAAAACCCCTCCGGCTTCCGACCTGCTCAAGAAAGCCGCGGGCATTGAAAAGGGCTCCGGAAAACCGCTGACTGAAAAAATCGGCAAGGTCAGCCGGGCGCAAGTCCGGGAGATCGCGCTGCGCAAACTTCCGGATTTAAATACTAAGGACATTGAGAAAGCCATAAAAACCATCGCGGGTACAGCCAGACAAATGGGGCTGGAAGTTATCGGCTAAGCGGTCCTATTGGACCCAGACGACCTATGACACATGGAACTAAATATCAAGCCGCCGCCAAACTCGTGGACCAAGATAAACTCTACAAACCGGAAGAGGCCTTGGAGCTCGTAAAAAAAACTTCCACGGCGAAATTTGACGCGGCGGTTGAAATCCACTGCCATCTGGGCATTGACGCGTCAAAAGGCACCGAGCAAGTCCGCAGTAACGTAAGTTTCCCGCACGGAACCGGCAAAACCAAAAAGGTCATCGCCTTTGTCGGCCCAACCTTGGAAAAGCAGGCCGAAGAGGCCGGCGCCGACATTGTCGGAAACGACCGCCTGATTGACGAGATCGCCGGCAGCGGCAAGATTGATTTTGACGTGGCGGTGGCCACTCCGGACATGATGCCGCGCCTCGCCAAGATCGCCAAGATTCTTGGTCCCAAAGGACTAATGCCCAACCCCAAGTCCGAAACCGTCACTACGGACATTAAAAAAACCATTGCTGAATTAAAGCGCGGCAAAGTCAACTTCAAAAGCGATAATACCGGAAATGTGCACATCGCCATCGGCCGAGTTTCCTTTGAAACCGTAAAACTGCTGGAAAATTTTGAGAAATTCATGGACGCGCTGCGCCGCGCCAAACCCTCTTCTTCCAAAGGAATTTTTGTCCGCTCCTGCGCGGTCACCGCCACCATGGGCCCGGCGATCAAAGTGAGCATTTAAATATGATCTTAAGTGACCGCGACATCAAACGCGCCCTCGCTGAAGGCAGAATTAAGGTCGATCCCCTGCCTGATCTGGGAGTCCACCTTGGCCCTTGTTCGCTCGATTTCCAGCTTGGCACGACCTTGCGCGTTTTTGAATATACCAAGCACCCGGTGATTGATCCGCGTCAAAGGGAAATGTTTGATAAACTCTCCCGCGAGCTGAATGTGCCGGAAGGAGAGAGTTTTATTATCCACCCGGGGGAACTAATCATTGCCTCTACTTTAGAATGGCTCGAACTTTCCAATGACTTGGTCGGGCGCCTGGAAGGCCGCTCTTCACTCGGCCGCATCGGGGTGGTGGTCCATTCCACTGCCGCGCGCTTTGATCCGGGCTGGCGCGGCAGACCGGTACTGGAGCTTGGAAACCTCGGCCGCATTCCGGTCGCGCTTTTTCCCGGCATGCGCATTTGCTCATTTACGTTTGAGCAATTGTCTTCTCCTGCCGAGCAACTCTACCACACGCGCGCCACCTCAAAATATGCGAACCAAGAAGGGGCCAGTGCGTCTAAATTGGCAGACGAATTATGAAGGTGCGCATCCACAGAAAGGACTCCTCCGTACCCCTTCCGGAATACCAAACTCCCGGCTCGGTCGCGTTTGACCTTGCCGCCTCGGAAGATACCACGGTTCCCCCGCGTGAAATCCGGCTCATTCCTACGGGTCTGGTGATCTGCACCCCGCCGGGTCATATACTGCTGGTCGCCACCCGCTCATCCACACCAATGAAAAAGGGACTTATGCTTGCCAATGGCATTGGCATTATAGATCAAGATTTTTGCGGCCCGGATGACGAAATAAAATTGCAGCTTTTCAATTTTACCGACCAGCCCGTGGAAATAAAAAAAGGCGACCGCCTCGCCCAGGGGCTTTTTCTCAAACTTGATCGTGTGGAATGGGAAGAAGTAAGCCAACTGGAGAATAAAACCCGAGGGGGATTTGGCTCGACTGGGTGACTGTAATTCAATTTCTCCCCCTTAAGATAAGGGGGAGCTAGAGGGGGTTATGACAATCTCAAAAGCGGCCATAGGGCCGCTTTTCTCTACTTGCCGCTTGCTCATTGCTACTTACTACTTTCCAATACTTCCTCATCCTCCGGCCGCCAGGCCGGATCAACAATTGCCAAAAATTTTAATTCGCGGTCCCCGGTATTTTCAATAGATTGTTTCCCGTTGGGAGGAATATAAATCGTGTCATCCGGCCCAACTTGTTCTGCTTCATCATCGATATGCATAATTCCCTCGCCCTCCAAAATATAATACACTTCGGAGGTCTTTAATCTATGCAATAGCGAGCGCTTATGGGGTTTCACTATCGCATGTACAATACTGTAACGCAACGCAAGATCGGCTTTTGCCGGATGAATTGGTTCACGCAGAATAGTTTCATCTGCCGCCATAAATTCCTCCAAATCATGAAATTTCTTTATAAACATAATCAGTTGTTAAATTTACTTAACCACCGAATCCTGAACCCTAAAATACTGCTTAATGTACGCGACAAAGTCCTGACCACAATCAGCGCACAGATCAAAAGATAAGTTAAGGCCACTGCCGCGAACAGTCCCATCAACCCAGGGGGCATTTTTATTGATAGTATATACTCCGGGCGGCTTCTGCACTTCACATTTGTCACATTTATTTATATTCATAACCGTCATTCATTTTTTTAACTCCACTATTGTATCACCCCATGATTGATTGTCAAATATACAAATTAAATCGTATATAATGCCAAATCCGTGGCAATCTGCGATCCGCGGCCATCTGTTACCCATCTGCGGGAATCTGTCATATCCTATAAACTACATCTTTTCTTTCCACCACAATTTCCCAGCCCTTCTTTTTCGCGGCTTGGTAAAGTCCGCGCGAGGGATTAAACGCGATCGCTCTTACCGCCAGCTTAAGCATGGAAATATCGCTTTCGCTATCCCCGACTGCCACCGAACCGCTAAGAGTCAAATTGTACTTTTTAACGACGTGTTTTACCAAAAACTCTTTATCAAAAACCGAATAAGTATAGCGCGCTTTACCGGTATACCGCCTACGCGCGTCGGTTTCCAGCACCCAGCCATACGTTCTGTCAAACCGCAAAAACCGATTATACCAACGCACGATTTCAAACGGGGAGCCGGAAATTGCGACCAGAAAGTAATTTTTCTTGCGCAGTTTTTCAATCAAATCACGGGTAAAACGGTACACGTGCGATTTTTCCGCCGCAACCACGTCTCGAGATATGCGCCGCACATCCGCTTGCCGCTTGCCCTTAATGTGGCAAATAAATACTTTGACCAATTTCTCAAGATACGCGTCATAGGTGCCTTTGCGATTAAGCCAGGCGCGCAAATACGGCTCCACCTCGGCTCGCGCCCGCGCCGGAAAAATCCCCTCATTCACCAGATACGAAAACAGCCGCCGCGTCAAAGACGAGCGAAAAATCGTGCCATCAACATCAAAAACCGCGAGTTTTCTTTTGGTTGCCATATATTTTATTATACGCTATACTGTGAAACTATGAAAGTATACCTAGACATCGTCCGTCACATTTTAGAGCATGGCGAAATGAAAGAAAACCGCACGGGCGTGCGGGCGCTTGCGATTGCCGGCGCGATGTTTGAACATGACCTGGCCTCGGGCTTCCCCCTGCTGACCACCAAAAAAATGCCGTTCAAAGTTGTGGCGACTGAACTGGAATTTTTTATTAAAGGCATTACGGACAAACAGTGGCTTAAAGACCGCAAATGCCACATCTGGGACGAATGGGCCAGCCCACGCCTCGCGGCATACGGACTCGACGAGGAATCCAAGCTGCGCATGCGCAACGAGCGCGATCTCGGACCAATTTACGGATTTCAGTGGCGTCATTTCGGAACGACATATCGTGGATATGAAGAGAATTATTCTGGCCAAGGCATCGATCAATTGAAAAATGTTGTTGAAAAATTAAAAAGCAATCCAAATGACCGTCGCATGATCGTTTCGGCGTGGAATCCCCTAGCACTTGGAGAGATGGGCCTACCGCCCTGCCATTATTCATTCCAAGTTACGGTGATCAATGGCCGGTTAAATCTGCTGTGGAACCAACGCTCGGTAGATACCATGCTGGGTTTGCCTTTCAACATTGCCAGTTATGCGTTGCTTTTGCATTTACTCGCCAAAGAGTCGGGGCTTAAAGAAGGAAAACTGGTGGGATTTCTCGGCGACGTCCACATTTATGAAAACCACGTCGAGGGCGCGCGCGAGCAAATTAGCCGCGATCCAAACACCTATCCCCTGCCCACCATCCAAACCGATCCCTGGACCGGCCTTTTCAACTGGGAAGCCCCGCATACACAACTTCTCGGCTACGAAAGTTATCCAAGAATTGAATTTGCGATTGCGGTGTAACCTATGGCAGTATCTCTTATTGCGGCGGTTTCCAAAAATGGAGTGATTGGAGCGAAAAATGATCTACCTTGGTATTTGCCCGAGGACTTAAAGCATTTCAAAATGCTGACCACGGGAAAAACCGTGCTCATGGGCCGCAAAACCTTTGAGTCAATTTTGAAGCGTCTTGGAAAACCCCTGCCGAATCGGAAAAATGTGGTGGTGACAAGGGATGTACATTACGCCCCCCCACCTCAATCCTCCCCCACCAGGGGGGAGGAAGCTCCCAAAAATTCCCCTCCCCTTGTGGGAGGGGCTAGGGGAGGGGGTGAGGGTGTATGCCTGCACCACTCGGTTGAAGAAGCGCTTGCGCACCACCAAGACGAGGAGATAATGGTGGCCGGCGGCGGAGAAATCTTCAAGCAGACCATTGACCGCGCCGACCGGCTCTACATCACCGAGGTACACAAGGAAGTTCCCGGCGACGTGTATTTCCCCGCGATTGATCCGAACACTTGGAGCGAAACCGCGCGCGAAGACCACGAAGAGTTTTCGTTTGTAACCTACATTCGTAATTCGTAGTATTCGCACAAGATTCGTAATTCGTACACACTATGTTCATCGTAATTGAAGGAAGTGATGGCTCTGGCAAAGCCACCCAGCTTGAGCTGATTGCCAAACACCCTCAACTCCGGGGACAAACAATTACCACGATGGATTTTCCCCAGTACGGCCAAAAAAGCGCCGGCCTGGCCGAAGAATATTTGAATGGAAAATACGGCGGCGTGCGCGAGGTTTCGCCGTATATCGCCTCGCTCTTCTTTGCGGTGGATCGGTTTGACGCCAGTTTCAAAATTCGCGCGGCGGTAAGCGCGGGCAAGATCGTAATTTCCAACCGCTACACGCTCTCCAGCGCGGCCCATCAAGGCGCGAAAATAAAAAATTCTGACGAACGGCAAAAATTTTTCCACTGGCTTAACGAGCTGGAATATGATACGCTGAAGCTGCCCCGCCCGGACCTCACGATCTTTCTCCATGTTCCGGCCGAGATCGGCTATGAACTCATCCTAAAAAAGCAGCGCCGCGATTATCTGGGCGGGAAAGCGCGCGATATCCATGAGGCCGATCTTGAATACCTAAAAACCGTAGAACAAGCTTATCTCACCCTGTCGGAAAACGACCCGGCGATCCAGCGGATTGAGTGCGCGCCGGGCGGAATCCTTCTGCCTATCGAACAAATAAACGACTTAATTCTTCAAGAAATTCTCCGGCGATTATGATATCCTTAGGCGAACTCATTAAAAAAGTGCTCCTGATTTATTCCGCCCATTTTCGGACTTTTCTGGGAATTCTAATCGCCACCCTTCTCTGGAATATCGCGATTAACACCATTCCGGTAAGTATCTCAACCACCTTGCGTTTTGCCATCCCGACTTTTAGCGTCTCCTTCCTGATCGCGGCGTTTACCGAGCTGGCCTTGATTAAAAGCTACGCGAATTTTATTGAGGAGAAACCGGTTGCGTTGCGCGAGATATTTGCGCAAGCATTCCGAAAACTGCCTTGGTTTATTCTGATCCTCCTCATTTGGATGACAATTATGCTGGTGGGGATCACCTTCCTGATTTTTCCGGCGATTATTTTCGGGGTGTGGTTCATATTTGTCGGAACCGTACTGATGCTGGAGGATGCCCGCGGCTTTAAGGTCTTCAAAAGGAGTAAGACGCTAACGGCCGGATTTTTCTTTCCTCTGCTCTTGCGCGCCGGAGCGATTACGGTGGCCGCTTTCTTTGTCGCAAGCGCCGCCTCCCAAGGATTTGCCGGCATTTTGACGGCACTCCTGGGTCCGGCTAATCCGTATGGCCCGGTGTTTAGCGCAATTGTTCGGGCGGTCCTTACGGCCCTGGCGCTTCCCATCATCAGCGGAACTGTCGTTACGCTGTATTTTGAGATGAGGAAATTAAAGGGATAACGCGAATCCTTACGCCGCGAATCGCGCGAATTATTCGCGTCATTGGCGGGGCAAAGCCCATCCGCGCAATCCTCGCATATGAATTACGAAGCAATAATCGGATTGGAAATTCATGTCCAACTTAAAACCAAGAGCAAGCTTTTTTGCGGTTGTGATAATCGCGGAGAAGATGCTCCGCCCAATACCACCGTCTGTCCTGTCTGTATGGGACACCCAGGGGTGCTACCGGTTTTGAACAAGCAAGCGCTGGAGTTTGGAATCATGGCCGGACTCGCGCTTAACTGTACCATTCCGGAAAAAGCGAAATTTGACCGGAAAAACTATTTTTATCCGGATTTACCGAAGGGCTATCAGATCTCGCAGTTTGACGAACCGATTTGTGTAAATGGACTGGTATCCATTGCGGTGCCCACGGCACAGAAAGACGCGCGCAAAAACGCGGACATCCGCATCACCCGTATCCATATGGAAGAAGACGCGGCGAAAAGCACGCATGCGGACGGCAAGACCTACGTGGACTTCAACCGCGCCGGAACTCCGCTTATTGAGACCGTTACCGAGCCGGATTTCCGCTCCCCGCTCGAGGCCAAAACCTTTCTCCAGGAGTTGCGCCGCATTATGCGCTATCTCGGCGTCTCTGACGCGGACATGGAAAAAGGGCACCTGCGCTGCGATGCGAATATCTCGCTCCGCCCTACTAACCAAGCTCCCCCCCTTAATGTAAGGGGGGGCACGGGGGGGTTATACCCCAAAACCGAAGTAAAAAATATCAACTCCTTCCGCGCGGTTGAGCGCGCGCTTCAATACGAAATTCAGCGGCAAACCAAGCTTTGGGACGATGGCAAACCGCCTGCGATCACGACAACCCGCGGTTGGGATGATGTGCAAGGGATTACCGTTGAACAGCGCAGCAAAGAGGACTCTGCCGATTATCACTATTTCCCCGAGCCGGACTTGCCCCCCTTGCTTCTGCGCGAAGTGGTTGACCAAGTACGCGGCCGCATGCCGGAACTGCCGCGAGCGCGCCGGCTGCGTCTTGCGGAGGAATATGGGTTTTCCCCAGGCGAGACCATGATTTTAACGGAAGAGAAACCGCTGGCGGATTATACCGAGCAGGTAATGACCGAGCTGCAAACCTGGATACGCGACCTGGAAGAAGACGGTACCGAGGAGGAGAAATGGGAACGCAACAAAAAGAAACTGACCAAACTGTTTTCCGGCTGGTTTATCACTAAACTTTTCGGGCTAATGGAAAAACACGCCGTGGATATTCGCACCATAAAAATCACCCCGGAAAATTTTGCGGAACTGCTGACCATGATTCACGCCAATCGCGTAAACTCGACCGCGGCGCTGCAAATTCTGGAAGAAATGTTACTCACGGGCGGCGATCCCAGCCAGATCATGGAGGAAAAAAAGCTTGAGCAGGTCTCCAATAACGAGGAAATCACGCCGATTGTGCAGGACGTAATCGCGGCTAATCCACAAGCCATCGCTGACTTCAAAGCTGGCAAAGCTAACGCCCTACAATTCCTGGTTGGCCAGGTCATGAAATCCTCTCGCGGCAAAGCCAACCCGGACCTCGCCCAAAAACTCCTAAAAAAACTGCTCCGCTAAATCCCCCTCCCTTAGGGTAAGGGAGGGCGGGGTGGGTTACGAAAATTTTCCTCCCCTGCCCGCGATTTTCCCCCCTGTCCCGATTCTCGAGAATCGAGGATCCTCGGCCGCAGCCGGGACCCGAGGGGGGATTAAGGGGGGTGGGAGCAAAGGAGGGGTCACACTATCACATCGAAAACTTTTTCACGAGGCGCGCGGCTTCTTTTTTGCTGCGCACCCACACAATCCGCTTATCCCTCCGAAACCACGTCATCTGCCGACGGGAAAAATCTTTAATCGCGTGCGATAATGCATCTACCATTGTTGTCAAATTCTCACGATCGTGAGAATTTGACGGTCGCTTTTTTGATTGCAGTCGGCGTAAATAATGACTCATATACCGATATTCGAGGCCGAATGATTCAAGGCGTTTCCAGGAAATGCCTTGGCGGTGCAAGCGCATCGCTTCCCCCATAAGCCCCTGCTTCAAGCGCGCCTTTAGGCGAGCGTCAATGCGTTTGTTAAGCACATCTCGTGGCACGGCAAGCCCGATCATTAATACCTTATAAGACGGCGCGTGTTTTTCGCGCTGTTTTGAAAGCGGCACTCCTGTGGCCAGACAAATCTCAATTGCCCGCTCCAGACGCCGGCGATTGTTTTTATCAATGACACGATATGTGGCAGGGTCTAATTTTTTTAATTTCGCACTTAATTTCTTCGTGCTCAATCGCGCAAGTCGCGCCCGCAACTTAAAATCCGGTGGCGCATCCGGCAGAACATATCCGTCCACTACCGCCTGCACATAAAGTCCGGTCCCGCCCACGAGAATCGGCAATTTCCCGCGCCCCAAAATATCCTCAATCGCCCGATACGCCCGCTTTTGATACTGCGCCAAGGTAAAATTCGTCTTGGGGCTTACCACATCAATTAAATGATGCCGCACGGCCCTATGCCCTTTGCCATAAGCCCTAAGCTCCTTCCCCGTCCCAATATCCATCCCGCGATACACCTGCCGGGAATCTGCTGATACAATCTCGCCATTAAAACGCCGCGCCAAATCAACCGCGAGTTTGGTTTTCCCCGACGAAGTCGGACCGACAATAACAATAATTTTTTGCATATACAACTCAATCACCCCTCTTAAGATAAGAGGGGGTAGGGGGAGTTATGAACTATGTACATCTCGTAACCCCCTCTAACTCCCCCTTACCCTAAGGGGGAGAATTTGATTGATTGTACCACAAAAAAAGAAAGGGCGCCCCGAAGGGAACCCGTGGAACACACTGCTTGGGTGGAACACCCTCACCCTACCCTCTCCCATCAAGGGAGAGGGATTGCCCTTTTGCTTCCTCTCCCCTTTGTGGGAGAGGATTGAGGTGAGGGGGGCCCTACCGCGTTTCCCAGCCAAAACGGCGCTGGAGCGCGCGGAGACGAAGACATGCGGCAGTGAGCATGAGTACACCGGCAAGCATACACAGCCCCCATTGCCCGGGCCAGGCAAGAAATGCCATGGTCCCGATGAGCACCACCGTGAACGTGGCGGAGCGCACCCGCGCGCCAAAGGTGTTAGGACGGGTGAACCTCGTGGCGATGAGGTAGATTACGAACGCCAGTGAAAGAGCGATAAACGGTTCCTCGTGCGTGCGGTGTGCGAACCAGTCGTAGCCGAGTCGCCCCAGAAGCACCGCCCCGACTCCGATGTTAAGCGCGATCACCACGAACCGATGGTACTTGTTGTTCCAGGCGTTGACGACCTGCGGATCGCCCATATAGTTCATGACGGCGCCCAAGATAAGGCGAAGTGCAGTCGCAACCATATAAAGAATAGCAGCCTCGACCCACTTCCTATTCCAGATCGACATCATAGCTGCCACGCCGCAAATGAAGGCGCAGGGCGCCGTAAGTTTGTAATTACCCTCGGCACGCACGCGCACAAAACTGAAGCTGACTGGGTTACTCATGATGTACACCTCCACCCAAACCTTATCACAAATCCCCGTTTCCGTCAAGGGCCAGGGCGTGGTAGAATACAACAAAACTCCCCTCTTAAGATAAGAGGGGTTGGGGGGAGTTATGAAGCGGTCGTAACCCCCTCCACTCCCACCCCCTCTTAATCTCCCCCTCCCGCCAGAGGCGAGGCTCGCCAGAGGCGGCGGGCAGGGGGAGAAAATTGGTTAATCTGTGATCCGTGGCTTATCCGTCATCTATCCGCGGCTATCAGTGTTATGAAACACCACACCACCCACTCCACCTCGCGAACCTTGCGCACTGCCATTTTCATGAGTATCGCGGTCGTAATAATCGAAGTTGCCGGCGGCATTTACACCGGCTCGCTGGCTTTGCTTTCGGACGCCAGCCATGCTTTTTCTGACCTTTTAGCGCTTACCATTACCCTTTTCGCCCTGCGCATTGCCGCGCGCCCGCCGACCGCCAAACATACCTTTGGCTATCACCGCGCGGAAGTAATCGGCGCCCTCTTAAATGGCTTGCTGCTTTTAGTCATGGCTTGGGGGATCGGCAGTGCGGCTTGGTCTCGTCTTGAGTCGCCACCCGACATTCAGGGCGAATTAGTGGCCCTGATCGGTTTTGTCGGCATTATTCCCAATATCTGGACAGTGGCGCGTTTGCGCAAATCTACAAACCTTAATGTAAAAAGCGCGGCCCTCCATGCCCTCGGTGATGCGGGCGCTTCGGTTGTAGTCGTGATCAGCGGAGTAATCATCGCGCTTACCGGGCTTACTCAATTTGATGCGGCAGCGAGTTTAATTGTCGTGGCCTTACTGACGATCGGCGCGATACGTCTTCTAAAGCAAGTATTAATTATCTTACTTGAGGGCACTCCCGAAAACATTGACCGAGAAAATATCTCAAAATTGGTCTGCGCGCTCCCGGGCGTGCGCTCCACCCACGACGTGCACCTTTGGACCCTGTGCTCGGACGTGGTGTATTTCACCGGACACCTGGTCATTGATGGAAAACCGGATCTTAAAAAAGCCCAAGAAGTTGTCACCGGCGCAACCCGCGCCTTGAACAAAAAAGGTGTTCACCATATAACACTCCAAATTGAGACGCCGGATCACTCGTGCGTGAAAGAAGAGGCCTGCGAAATCGTGCACTAGATTTATCCACTGGCCGGACTTGACACCAAAAAGCCAGGGTGTATGATGAAAATAGAGGACAGCGTGGAGAGGGGGTTTCTCAAGCGATAACACAGCCGCGGGGAGAGCGCGTGTGTAAGCTCAAAGAAACCCAGGAATATCAGTTACTCCACCCCCTTTCCCTGTCCGACCACGGACAAAATCTGGTACTCATACGAGAGCGTCAGGCAGAGCAAACGCGTGCTACGCTATTGGGTTAAAAATATAGGACGAAAATCTCACGGCCGTGAGATTTTCGTCCTTTTTGTTAAACGTGAAAATTGCAAAAACCACTCAATCAAAAACTCAATTCTATTAAAAAACCCGCACCCGAAGGCGCGGAATGCAGGTTGGGTCTCCTCACTCCAACCCCTCCAACGAACGAATTATCTGACGCTCCATCTTTTGCCTGTCTACAAACGCTGCCATTACCGTGCGTTCGTACTCGTGCAGTTGTGCATCGCATCGCTTCAAGGCACGATGGAGTAACACCCACTGCCGTACGCATAGCACTGCAAGTACAGGAATGATCACGCACCAGAGGACAATGGCTTCGAGCATGACTCACCTCCTAAATCGTGAAAGGTACCACATTGAAAATCCGGGATCACGCCACTCGATCCAGCGGAGCATGCGATGAAGTACTACTCCCATCGCGACCATACCGAGTAATGGCCCGAAACTTCGGAGTGCTCCGGTGTCCGCGTAGTCATAGAGGGAGGCAAAAAAGCCAAAACCCAGCAGGAGCACTTTCGGAACATGTCCTCCCCACCGATTCATGAACCGATGCGCGGCTCGATCGCGAGCATATTTGTCCACTGCCCAGATAAACAAAATGATAAATAATGGAAACAGGATGAATGTATGCGTGATATTGTCCAAGGAACACCTCCTACTCCCATCCTACCATAAACAAAAATAAGGGCAAGCGCCCTTTCAAATTCTCCCCCCTTAGGGTAAGGGGAGGTTGGGAGGGGTTACGAACCGTGCAAAGCTCATAACCCACCCTCGCCCTCCCTTATCTTAAGGGAGGGAATTCCATTATATTGTTGCTACACCTTCTCTGCAATTTCCTTCCTCACCCTCTTC
The DNA here is from genome assembly GCA_016187515.1 of Candidatus Uhrbacteria bacterium. Taxonomy (GTDB): domain Bacteria; phylum Patescibacteriota; class Patescibacteriia; order GWA2-47-26; family GWA2-47-26; genus JACPJN01. The sequence continues at coordinate 27,263 of JACPJN010000007.1, forward strand.
ACAAATGCCGCAAGGGTCATCACGGGCTGACGCTGCTGTCCGCGGATGCGGACGGTGAGTTTCTGGAGTGATTTTTCTTTATCACCAATAATCAGCATGTAAGGAATTTTTTGCTTCTCGGCTTTGCGGATCTTATAGCCCACCGTATCCGCGCCATCATCCACTTCCACGCGGATCCCCGCTTCCGCAAGCTGCTTACCCAGTTTTTGTGCTCCGACACGATGCGCTTCCCCGACGGTTCCGATATAGACCTGCACCGGCGAGAGCCAAACCGGAAACGCGCCGGCAAAGTGCTCAATCAAAATCCCTATGAAGCGCTCGAGCGAACCGTAAATCACACGGTGAATCGCAACCGGCGTTTTCCTGGAACCGTCTTGCGCGGTGTACTCCAGTTTAAATCGCCGCGGTTGCTGGAAATCAAGTTGAATAGTGCCCATCTGCCACTGCCGCCCGAGCGCGTCATTCATTAAAATATCTACCTTCGGCCCATAGAACGCGCCATCCCCTTCCTTTATGGTATAGGGCTTACCGCTCTCCTTTAGAATACGCGTCAGCTGCGCCTCGGCCTTGTTCCAGGTGGCAATGTCACCCATAAAAATCTCCGGACGCGTTCCGAGTCGGAGTGAGTACTCCAGCTTGAAAATTGCGTAAAATCGTTTGACAATTTCCAGGATTCGCTCATATTCTTGGGGAATTTGATCTTCCATCACAAAGCAATGCGCATCATCTTGGCGAAATTCACGCACCCGCAAAAGACCGTTCAGCGTCCCGGACAATTCAAACCGATGCAGCATATCCGTATCCGACAGGCGTAGCGGCAATTCCCGATAGCTGCGTCCTTTTGATCCGAAGACCACCATGGCGTTTGGACAATTCATTGCTTTTATTCCATAGAGCTCACCCTCTACCTCCACTTCACCTTCCCCCTGATCCGCGACAAACATGTCCTGCCAATAATGCTCAAAATGGCCGGAAATCTCATAGAGTTCCTTTTTATTAAGCAGCGGTGATACAATTTCTTGGTATCCGTATTTTATATGTTCATGCCTCCAAAAATTTATAAGCTCGTTGTAGATGATCACCCCCTTAGGCAGCCAGTAAGGCATACCCGGGGCGGTGTGGTGAAACATGAATAATTCAAGTTCGGATCCCAATTTCTTATGGTCACGCTTGGCCACCTCTTCAAGAAAACGCAGATGCGCGGCAAGCGCCTCGGAATTTTCAAACGCCAGTCCGTAAATCCTTTGCAGCTGGGGATTTTTCTGATCACCGCGCCAGTACGCGCCGGAGATTTTATCAAGCTTAAAAGAATCCGCGCTAATCTCGGAGGTGTTTTCCACATGCCCGCCACGGCAAAGGTCAATGAATTTTCCGGTTTTGTACAAAGTGACCGTAGTTGGCTTAGAGCTAAGGGCTAAGGGCTTAGAGTTCGCTGCTCTATGCTCTACGCCCTCTGCCCTTTGCAGTTCAGTAGTCCCGAATTTCTCAATATCTTCAATCAACTCTATTTTGAACGGCTGCTTCCGTTCTGCAAAAAATTTCTTTGCCTCTCCGGTCGACATCTCCATCCGTTCAAACGCCAGTTTTTCCTTTACCAGCGCCCGCATGCGTTTTTCCAACTTTCCCAAATCCTCCGGTGTCAGCGTCCGCGGCAGTAAAAAATCATAATAAAATCCATGTTCAATCACCGGCCCAACTCCCAACTGGGCTTGGGGAAACATTTCTAAAACCGCACTTGCCAAAATATGGGCAAGCGAGTGACGGATATGCTCAAGTTTGTTCTTATCTTCTGACATAAACATTCTCTTCCTCCTGCGATAAACGCACCCGGCGGTGTGGTAAGGCAATTTTGGGAGCGTCTGCAGTCCTCTCTGCAATTTTACCTATGCTCCGTAAATTGCAGAGGGACGGAAGAGGACCCTTGTATTGCCGATCCACACTGCCGGGCGCGTTTTGAGCTCCTATTTCTTCACCACCATTTTTATCCGATCTGGTATCGTCGGAATCCGCTTTTGCCAAGAAGGAAAAAGCCGCACCGCCACCGCCTCGACCGCGTCAAAACTTTCGAGATATCGCGCGGCTTCCTCCGGAAGCATTCCGGCCACTTTGACCGGCTCCAAAACCGGACTCCCCGCGGAAAGACGCGCCTGGCCATCCGCGTAGACCTGCAACTGCACCGCTCCGGTTTTGGCATTCACGCTTTTAATCCGAATGACCAGGGTATCTTTATTAAAACTGATGAGCTCCCGGTCAGAGGGAACATTCGCCAAGACCTTCTCGAGCGCCAATTTTTCCAGCGCTTCCTTATCGTAAGCGAGCAACTTAACTTTCACTTTGCCAACTACTCCAAGGGTCTGACGCGCTTCGCCCTTTTCCCCGTCAAAAGTGACTTCCAAAATTTCGCTGTCCGCCGTAACCTCGCCGGCTTGCGCCTCTGGCGCCTTTGAAAATTCTTCTTTGGCGCGGGCAATGGCTTTTTCCACCACGGCGTTGCGCGCGCGCTCCAGGTCGTCGGCGACGACCACGCGCACTTTTTGAGCGCCGCCCATCATCGCGGCCTTACTTTCCCCGTAAATCAACAGCTGCTTTGCCGCGTTCAGTCCGGGAATGGTAAAGCTTCCGGGTGCGATGTCTCCGGAAGGGCCCGTCTGATCCGCGGCCACCGCGACCGCCGTGCTCCCTTTGGCCGGAACCAGCACGCGTTCTTGAGTACGAAACAAAACTCCGGCGGAGGAAAGAAATCGCGTGGTGGCCACCAAGGGTTGGGGGGCGCTCGTGGTATTTATAACGGTGATTGTCCCCTCGGACCGGCCTTGCTTTTCCGTAGTTCCGCTGGCTTCAAACTGCAATTCCTCCTCCATGATTTTTTCCTCATAGACCCCGGCAACCGCCGAAGAATAATCCAGTCCGTCATTTTCCGCCGCCGCTGGCCTCGCAGTGGCCAAAAATTCCGCGCTCCGCAGTTCGTCCTTGGGCGTGATAATAATCGTGGCCTTGGCCACCGAGAAAAACACAATAATTCCCACCAAAAGCACCGTCAGCACCACAAAGGAGATCGCAATGCGGCGATAGATCATGGAAAGCGAGGGGAGGGCTGACTGTCTATGCTTAGTCATATAAATCGCTAATAACATCATTATAACACACTTGAAGCTGCCGCGTACTTTTCGCTATCCACAAGCGTCTATACCGCGGGTTGCGCGCGGCCCGCTGCGGATTTACCGGCTCTACCCTTGGCCACCAGCGCCGTTTTGGTCGGTTCGGCAATTTCATAACCCTGGCTGAATATTTCCGCTTCCAAACGGGTAATTTTTCCGGCCAATTGCTGAAAGGCGTTTAACAGCATACGCCTCTTCTTGTGCAGCGCCGTAATCCGGATAGCATGCTCCTGCTCTGTTTCACCGCGCCTACGCGGCGAATCTGTGTCAATATCCTTGATCGCGTACAAAAGATCGGCGCGTTCTTTCTTGGCCTTCCAAAGCTGCTCTTCCGGGCTCACCCTCGCTTTCTCCATCTTAACCACCTCGTTTGCTTCCGGCCGCACAAAATCAATCAGCCGCCGCGACGCCTCGGCAATACGCTGGTAGCAGGAAATTTGCAGGTTCCTTTCCAGTGCCGACAAAATATCGGCCGGACGCACTTTCCTGACGGGTTGATCCAGCGCGCGCTCGGACTCAAATACACGGCGCGCTAAGGCAAAATCATTACTGTTAAAACCGCCGCCTTCCACCACTCTGCTTAGCAGATCCAGAACTTTAATTTGCGACTGCCGCAATTCAATGGCCTGCGGAATTTGCTCTTTATCACGCTCAACCTGTTTTTCCAGGACTTTGAGGTTTGCATTCCAGACCTCCACACTGCTTCCAAACCGTTCCAGCGCGCTTGGTAAATTTCGGCCATCCGCAAAATAAGCGTATTCCAATGCTTCCAGTTTGTTGATGAGAACCGCGGCCTGGTCGTCTCCGCCGCGCTCAAGCGTTGCTAACTCCCTTTCCAATAAGACAAACTCCGCCTCCGGCGAAATGTATTCAATTTGCTCCGGGACTGATTCCTGCCTTTCGGGGCTAACCGGTCTTACCGAATCTCCCAAGCGTCTCGTAAAACGACCGGAAGACACTTCTCCTCCGGAGGATTGTCGGGATCTGCTTTCCCCCTGCGAAACCGGGGCCGACTCATAACTTCGTCGTGAGTTTTCTCTGGACATACCTTTATATGATACCTACCCGGATCCCGATTGTCAAAAACTTGACAAACTTGAAAATATGTGTTAAACAGTAAGTACGGGAAAGGAAAGCGCTAAAATGATCCAAACAATGGCCCCCATACCGAAGATCTGGCGGGCCATGATGGTCCGCCCGCAAGCGCCGAAAGGAGGACCCCAACCCGGGGTCTTGCAAGTTCTTCTTTACCATACGGACGATTCACCCGGTCTGCTTCCAAAACCACCGGAGGGAGTGCGTGTGAAACTGAATTTTGCGGATGGTCTGGGAAGCGAAGTATGGCAGGAGCAGCGGCGCCGGCTTGTACATGGTACAATCTTGACGCTCGTTCTGAAAACATGGCGCGAGCTTTCCCTGGGAGGAGAACTACTGACCAGCTGCGCAAAGCCAGAGATTCTCCAAGTGCTCGCGGGTTTTTCGCTCCTGGTTCCGAACTTGCCTGAGCTGCGGTTCACTCGTGAACCGCATCCGGAAAGCATTGTGTTTCTGCCGGAGGCACAGACCTCACTGGGGGTACAACCTCCAAAGGAGAAACCTCCATGACCTGGACACGCGCTCGCCGCTCTACTCAAAAGCGGAGGCCTGCCTCGCAGACCCCCGCTTGTTTTTTTATTCCGGAGCTTGTGCGATTCTCTCCATATCTTCCGCGTGCCTCCGGCGTTCGCTTTCGTCAGCTTCTGCCTTCAACCACTCTTCTTTAAGTTGTGTTTTTCTCCCTTCCAGCGCTTCCAGCGCTTCACCCAAAGGCGCGAGTTGGCGCAAATCAGCCAGCTGATCATCCTTCCCGATCTTCTCGATTTGTTCCTTGATATTGTCAATTTCTAGATCTACTCTAGCCAGCTCTACGTCAATCCTGCGCACTTGCTTCGCCGCCTGTTCAACCAATTGGCGCAATCCGATGGCGCGTATTTTTCGCTCGGGTACGGATCGTGATTCTAGACCCATAGTTGGAGAAATTAAATTCTTATTTGGATCTTCTGAAGCAGGGGGGCTCTTTTGAGTATCCTCCCAAGGCAATCGCTCCCGCGTCGCGTCTATTCGTTTCGGACTGATGAGCGCTGCCGGTCCAGCGACCTCTTCCGGGGCTTCCTGTACTGGTTGCTCTGCGGTTCTAGGAGCATTAAATTTACCCTGTCGCGCCTCCACCAGCGCACGCGCAACTCCCAGTGGCTGTTCAGTTATAAAACGCTTCTCCCACTTTTCCAGTGGTGGAGAGCCGCGCGGGGTTTGGGCGGACGCTTGTTTCTCGGCAGCAGGCGCGTTGGGCTGACCGCGGAGCGCCCGCTCAAGCGCCGGATGACCGGCCATAAATTTCTGTTCCCACGGCTGAAGCTGTAACTCGGTAGGAGCGGAAGGATCAATCTGCCCGGCCTCCGGCGCCCTCACCCCATATTCTTCCGCGACATATCTAATCGCGTCAACCGGAGTTTTAAGTTGCCCGGCCTGCGCTTCCAATTGGGCCAAAAGTTCTGCGGCGCGCTGGCGCGCCGCGTTAACACGCGCCGGATCCCCGGAAGGGGTCGCGCGGCCTAACTCCGCAAGAATCGCGCCGGTATAAACCGCGGTATCACGTAATTTCTGATCCACCCGCCCGCGCGCCTGTCCGCGTTGAATCACCGCGCGCTGATCTGCGGTCAAATCCGGCCGCGGCGGACCGCCTTCTTTGCCTTCAGCGCCTTCTACCGGAAAAAGCACCTCTGGTCCGGGCGCTTTTGGCCTATTCTCGCTTATATTTTGTGCCCTGTCTGCCATATAATTTTAGTTTATCACGACTTGACCTTGTCCCACAATATCCTCAATTGACCGGATCAAGCGCTCTTCCGGATCAATCTGAAAACCCGTCTGAATCGTGCGCTTTACGCCGTTTTGGCTAAGCACAATGTAGACCGGGGTTGATCCTCGGGTGGACGCAAAAAACGTGCGCAGGGTCTCGAGCGTCGCGCGGTCGTGGTTTTGGAGATGGATGAGGAGACGTTTTGATGAGGTATTAGGTACTTGGGTACTTGGGTACCTGGGGTCTTTCATAGTGTTCTTGTCTACTAATACCCTAGGATCCTGAGATCCTAATTGCCCAGCGCTCTCCGCTGTCAGCACCATCGCCCGCTCGCACACCACCCGTTTCTCCTCGCCGCCTCCGCGTCCCCACACGCATAAAAGCGCCCCGTCAGACCAGATACCCGGGTTTTCTTTGTACGTTTTCGGAAACGCGACCACCTCGCAGGAACCGGTCAAATCCTGCAGCCGTCCGACGGCCATGCGTTCTCCGTTTTTGGTGGTACGCGTTTTACATTCCGTAAGCGCTCCGGCCACGCAAAGCGGCGCTCGGTCCGGCACCTCCAGCAGCGCGGAGATCGGCGTCACTTTGCCGTCCAGCGCCTGTTTAAACTCCTCCAGCGGATGCGCGGTAACGTAAAGTCCAAGCAATTCTTTTTCCCATCGCAACTTTTCTTCACGAGCGGCCGGCGGAGCGTCTTTGATGCTCAACCGATTCACCTCCGGCAAGCCGGTAAAAAGCGTGCTCTGCTTTGACGGCTCCGCAGTCGCACCACGATGAAACGCCAGCATGGCTTCCATATTTTCAAGCATCACCCCGCGATCGCCAAAGCAATCCATCGCGCCGGATTTGATTAAACTCTCCAGCGATTTTTTATTGAGATTCTTATGCTGGACGCGCTTAAGAAAATCCTCCAGGTTCTCATAGGCGCCGCCTTGTTCCCGCTCCTCGATCACCGCCTCCACCACGTCCGATCCCAAATTTTTAATCGCCAAAAGCCCAAAACGGATGGTCTGATCATCCACATAGGTAAAATCCTTATGACTCTCATTTACATCCGGCGGGAGCACTTTGATTCCCGCTTCTCGCGCGCCCATGATCACTTCCGCCAGTTTATCCGTATTTCCCGCCTCCGCGGTCAAAATCGCGGTAATAAATTCCGCCGGCCAGTGCGCTTTCATGTACGCGGTCTGATAAGCCACCATGCCATAGGAAGCGGCATGGGAATTATGCACAATAATATCGTTGGCCACAAAATTATGGGTTTCCGGAACAGTAAGATCATACGTCATTGCTTCACCCCTAGAAATAATACTTACTACTTCATCCCAATACACATCCGAGTGCGCAAACTCCGTGAGCACTTCCGAATGAAGCGCTTCGGCTATTACCGCAACCGTTTCTCGTAAATATCCTTTTTTGGCATCATCATTACATAAAAGACGCTCCGCAATGTTATGAGTTCGCGCAAATCCTTTCAAACTCATCTCCGTTTTGATAATTTCCGATTTAATAATCGGCAACACTCCCGCTGGAATAATGTCCTTACTTCCGCGCGCGCTCCAAGCCGAGATCGCTCCATTCAACACTGGGTGGTGCGCCACAATCTCTGAAAGCGTGGCGCGCTTTTCTCCAATAAGATATTGTCCTACGGTTTGTTCGAATATCTTAATGTTCGTATGTCGTGATACATGAATTGTCCATCCGGTTTTGACCGTATCGCGATACTTAAAATGCTTTTCGTGCACCGTACTAATCATTCCCAGCCGCAACAAAAGATGTTGCATGTCATAAGCAAGCAATCGCGAACTGGTCGCATAGTACAATTGCCCTTCACCCTCATCGCTATGCACGCAACCGTCCCCTTGCCACATTTTTCCCAAAAGTACACAAAGCTGCTCGCGATTGAGTAAAAATACGAATGTCGGGAACACTTTGCTCGTAGCCTTGCAATCGAGCAATTCCCATTCCTGTGCAAACGAACGCAACCCGTTCGGTTGCTTTTGGTTTTGCTTTCCGACATACACGGATACCGCCGACCTTGATCTGTCGATCGTAATGCGCGCATTGCTAAATTGTTTCGCATGCGATATAAAATCGGCAATCTCCTCTTCCGCTTTGGAATAATAGTATATTCCGTACGGATGGCAGAAATTTCCCTCAGCCAAAAGATATCCTAACGCCGCGAGTTTATAATCATCAATTGGATAAGCGCGTTTAGGCAGTGGCGCGTGACGTGCGGTTGCAATACGGTCGCCGTGCTTTAACTCTGCGAGTGTAGCCCAGCTCCCAAATTTTCTGAAAGGGTGATTTGCCGTTGCTTTTATGCGTAGACCGCGACGGGTAATGACTTCAAATATCGGCTTTACACCGTTTTGTTGTACGGCTCCTATTGGTCGCTTGTCCAAGGTAAGATCATCCTCAAGGGATAGAAGAGTAATCTTGGAATTGCTTGATCTATACAATTCCTCTACCGTCCTTCGAACGCCTGACACCGCGTCGTAAATAATAGTGTCTCCCGTAATACATTTGTTAAAACCATACGCCGCAAACGGTTCAATCAATGCCCAGATTTCCTCGGCGCGCGCTCGCACCAGCCCTTTTTTAACGCAGCCGCTTAAAAATTTCTCGCGCTGGGCCACCATTTCGCGCGGAATTTTTTTACCCATGGCTTTGCGTAATTTATCGGCTTCTTCCCAAGTATAACCCGCTAGTTCAATGGCGATCATGAGCACGTCGTCCTGATAAACTAAAATACCATAAGTACGCTCCAAAATATTCTGCAGTTGCGGCACCAAATACTGAATCAGCCGCGGATTATGCTTGCGCTTAATATATTCCGGAATGGACTCCATCGGACCCGGGCGAAAAAGCGCGACCATCGCCATGATGTCGTGAATACTTGAGGGTTTGAGTTCTTTCAAATAGCGGGTCATGCCTGAACCGGACAGCTGAAATACGCCCATGGTATCCCCGCGCGAGAGCATTTCAAAAGTTTTCTTGTCTTCTGGCGGGAGCTTATCAATATCCACGGACACGCCTTTAGTTTTCTTCACGATCTGTACCGCATCGCCCAAGATGGAAAGATTGCGGATTCCCAACATATCCATCTTAACTAAGCCCGCGGCCTCCACCGCGTGCATGTCATACTGGGTAATAATATGATCGCCCTGGGCTTCTTTTTGAAGCGGCGTAAAATCCGTAAGTTTGGTGGGCGCAATGACCATGCCGGCCGCGTGTACCGAAGCGTGGCGCGCGCAACCTTCCACTTTACGCGCCAAATTCAGCACGCGTTTCGTATTGGCATCCTCATGGTACATCTTCCCCAGCTCGGGATTTTCCTCCAACGCCCGGTCCACGGTCATGTGAAATCCTTGCGCCCCGGGCGGGATCATTTTGGAAAGTTTGTCGCCAAAGGAATATGGAAAACCCAGTACGCGCGTGACATCGCGCACGGCCGCACGCGGCAACATGGTCCCAAATGTACAGATTTGCGCGACTTTATCGCGCCCGTATTTTTCTCGCACGTATTCAATCACCTCATCGCGGCGATTATCCGCAAAATCCACATCAATATCCGGCGGACTCGGACGCGACACGGTTAAAAATCGTTCAAATGGCAAACGCAAATCCAGAGGATTGACCGTAGTAATATCAATGAGATAAGACACGAGCGATCCCGCGGCCGAACCGCGCGTGGTCACCACAATTCCTTGCGCGCGCGCCCATTTCACATAGTCCGACACAATTAAAAAATAAGTAGAAAAACCGGTTTTTTTGATTACCTCAAGTTCATACTCAATACGCTGAAGGACAGTCCTTTGGTCGAGTAAAGGACTGTCCTTCTTCAATCCAAACCTCTCCTGCGCCGCTTTCCACACTAACTCTTCCAAATACTCATGATGCGTCCTTCTCTCTGGTACCGGAAACTGCGGAAACGCCCATTGGTTAAGCGTAAGCTCCAGATTGCAGCGCTCGGCCACCTTTAGCGTATTTATGATAACTTCCGGATGGTCTTTCCACTGCGCCGCCACTTCCTCTGGAGATTTAAACGAGTGATCCACGCCCGTCATGTTTAACCGGCCTTTGTCCGTGACAAATTTACCTGTTTGCACGCACACCAGTACATCTTGCGCCTCGCCATCGTCGGCATGCAAATAGTGGCTGTCTACCGTGGCCACCGGCACAATACCGAGCTCTTCGCATAATTTAAACATGCCGCGATTGACGGTTTCTTGTTCTGGAATCTCGGGGTGTTTCTGCACCTCGGCGAAAAAATTCTCTTTGCCAAAAATCTCTTGAAACTCTTGAGCAACGCGTTTTGCTTCATCGAATTGTCCGCGCGCGATCAGCCGCGGAATCTCACCGCGCAAACAACCGGAGAGCGCAATAAGCCCTTTGCCATACGCGCGCAGGGCGGCTTTATCAATGCGCGGTTTATAATAATAACCTTCCAGATGCGCGAGCGTGGTCAGCAACATTAAATTCCGATAGCCCTCCTCATTGCGCGCGAGCAAGGTTAAGTGGTGGTAATCCTTGTCCACGCCCGCGCGCTTTTCTTCTTTTTCTCCGAGTGCCATGTAGGCCTCCATGCCAACAATCGGCTTGATTTCCTGCCTTCTACATTCTTGATAAAATTCCAACGCGCCATACATCACGCCGTGATCGGTTAAGGCAAGCGCCGGACACCCAAACTCTTTCGCCCGCGCCACCAACTCCGGAATTTTCGGAAGACCATCAAGTAAGCTGTAATGGGAGTGGGTATGCAAGTGGACGAAGGGCATAGTAAATTTCTAATTGCTTTAATTATTCTAATTGACCTAAACAATACCCAAGACCCAATAAACAAATTTGGGATTTTCGAGCTTAGGATTTGTTTAGAATAATTAGGTCAATTAGGTGAATTAGAAATTCTCAACAACCCCATCCTACCACACCCCCCTTGACAGGGCAACCGCTGCAATGCTATAGTCTTCTTAGGAGGTTGCCACCATGTCGAGCAACGTCGTATACTGGCGCACTGCCAGCTTCTGGAAAGTCTACGGGTTTCTGCTCGCCTTCACCGCGCTTCTGATATATGCCCTTGCGTACTTCGTGTGATTTTTCGAAGCATGAGTAGTTCCGCTCCTTCCCGTCCCGCCCTCTTGGCGAACCGCGCAAGCACTTGCCTCGCGCCGTCCGCCCCATTCAAAAAACCATCTCTCGCCGAGGTGGTTTTTTGATTTATGTCCAGATTATTATTCCTCTCCTTCGTCTTCTTGTTGTTCGGCTGCTTCTTCCTTCATCTTCTCGTGCTTTTTCCGCCGAGGAGACGCTCGGCGTTCGCTTCGCCGATCCATCAGATACGAACCGACATATTTTACTCCCTCGGCAATGCCGGAAAAAATGCTTAACGACCGCTCCAATTTTTCCTTTAAACTTTCAAATATGCCTAAGGCCTTATTTATCTTCTCCCGTACATCCTCGGTCATCCCGCGCGCCTCGCGCATGATGGCGATAAAATAATACAACAACCAGCAGACAAAAATCGTAAACCACAGTACGCAAAAAGCCAGAACGAGATAGAGAATGTCCTTTGCATCAGCGACCATAAACAAATTTCTAATTATTCTAATTATTCTAATTGATCTAAACAAATCCTAATGCCTTAATTTCCAATTTTATAATTTGGGATTTGGGACTTATTTAGGTCAATTAGGTGAATTAGGTGAATTCTCAATTTGGGTTAATCTCGCACCTTAGCATCAAACCTCTCTTTTAGCATGCGAGACAATTTTATGTGCACCTTCTCCGCTTCTTGCGCCGTCAGCGTTCGCTCGGCCGAGGCATACTGGATATGAAACGCCAGACTACGGTGTCCCTCCGGCACGCCCTTGCCTGCATACTGATCAAACAGTTCCACGCCGGCAATGAGCGGATCAAGTTTGGCAATCGCGCCATGAATCACGGCGTACTCTTTTTCTTTGCTCACTACAAAGGCAATGTCACGCTTGACCGGCGGATACGCCGGAGGCGGCTCATACGCTCGGCCTTGACCAATCAGCGGATAGACCACGCGCATTTCCCACTCTAAAAACGCAACCCGCTGCTCTATGCCATAAGCCCTAAGCAATTGTGGATGAAGTTCACCCACTACCCCCAGTATATCACGCCCGGATTTTACGAGCAATACGCGAGAGGGGTGGTAATGCTTGACCCACGGCGCCTTAATTGACCCGACTTTTTCATATCCAAAATTTGGCAAGGCCAAAACTTCCGCCAAATGTTCGGCCACGCCTTTTGCCGCGTAAAAATGCGCACCCTCGCGTTCTTCGCGCCCGGCACTCAACACAATGAGCTTTTGTCGTTCGTCGGGTAATTCTCCCGCACGAGGATGATATTCGCTCGACAATTCAAACAATTTCAACTCATCCCGCGTTTTTTCATTTTCCGCCACAGCTTTGAGGAGCGAAATTCCCAGCCACGGCCGCATGTGCGCCATCTCGGAGGTCAAAGGATTGGCAAGCGCCAGCGCGTCGCGGTCCGGATCAAACCCGGCGCGCGCAACACTATCGCGAGCAACAAATGAATAGGTGTAAAGTTCGGTAAATCCTGCGCCGCGCAACGCCTCCTTCACTTCGTGTTCGTGCGTAAATTGCACACTTTGTATCTCGAAAGGAAGATCGCCTTGTGGAAGCACACCGGGAATCCTGTGATATCCATACATCCGCGCGACTTCCTCGGCAATATCCGCAACCCCGTCCGCTTCAACCTCGCGCCAATACGGAAATTTTACGCCCCACTTTTTTGCGCCTCCCGATACGGAAAACCCAAGCGCGGTTAAATATTTTTTCATTTGCGGCGCCGGAATTTCCACGCCGATTTTCTTCGCCACCTCCACAGGCGCGACTTTCACCGTTTTTCCTCCCCTTAAGGTAAGGGGAGGCGAGGAGGGGTTATGCCGATCCACCATCCCCACCACCTTCCCTCCGGCAATCTCGGCGGTCAACTCCATCAATCGCGCCGCCGCAAACTCCGGCAACGGCACAGGCAATCCTTTATTAAACCGCACAGAACTCGCCGAGGTAAGCCCAATCTGATGCTCGCCGCGGCGAATCGTGAGCGCATCAAAATTCGCAATCTCGTACACGATCCGCGTTGTCCCCGCGCGCACCCCGGTTTCTTCTCCGCCCATGATGCCGGCAATCGCCACTGGCCGCTGGGCATCAGCAATCACTAGAATATTTTCATCAAGTTCGTAGGTATTCCCATCTAATGCTAAAACCTTTTCCCCTTTCTTCCCCATCCGCACCACTATTTTTTTCCGTGTCCCATCCGTTTTATTTCCGTGTCTTTCTGTGTTATGAAGACGCTCAGCATCAAAAGCATGACACGGCTGCCCATACTCTAGTAGTACATAATTCGTGATATCCACGATATTATTTATCGGCCGCACCCCAGAGGCCATAAGCCGCCGCTGTATCCACCACGGCGACGGCCCCACCTTCACGCCTTCCATCACCACCGCCATGTACCGCGGACACAACTTTGGCACTTCAACTTTAACGTCCAACCAATCTCCTCCCCTTAGGTTAAGGGGAGGTCGGGAGGGGTTATGACCAATTTTCAATTTTACATTTTCAATTTTACATTTTACATTGAATATCGCCCCCACCTCGCGCGCCAACCCAACTATGCCCATAGCGTCCGGACGATTGGTTGTTATTTCCACCTCAAGTACCACATCATCTAATCCAAGTGCTCTAGCCACTGGCACACCCACGCGCGCGCCCGTGGCAGTCAAATCTAAAATCTCCCGCTCTTTGTGTGGAAACATTTCATATAGCCCAATCTCATTGGCCGCGCAAATCATGCCTTCACTTTTGACGCCACGAATTTCTGTCGGTGTTAATTCCATTGGTTCACCTTCTCCATGCCAGCGCACTTTTGCTCCCGGCAGAGCTACCGCCACCAACATTCCTTCTTTAATATTCGTTCCCCCACACACAATAGTTCGTGGTCGTTCGTCTTTATTGTTCGTGGTCGTTCGTGCTATACGCAGCTTATCGGCATTTGGATGCGGCTCTATTTCCACAATCTTCCCGACTACAATCGCCGGATCCAGTCCTACCACCATTGGCCGCATTCGCTCCACGGAAAACGCATGAAGCGACAAGCGCTCCGCCACTTCCTCTGGGCGGGCTTTAAGTCCTGGCAAAAACTCACGCAGCCAATTATAGGAAACCAATAGGTTCATAATTTCATCTTTCCTTATCTTTCACATAAATACCTTCATTATCCGTACCAGCTAAGATTGGTCCTACTAATTTCCATCCTTGTTGCTCCAAATCCCCTTTTCTTTTTTTCTCAATCACATCGCGCCGTATATCTACCAGCTTTTCATCATAAAAAAGAACTCTCCCAGAACTACTTAACACGATACTCTTTTTATCTATTAAAGATTCTGGTACACCTTTATTATATCCTCTTTCCCAATCAAAAAAATCAACTTCAACGTTGACTACCGTCCAACCTCTTTGCTGTATTTCGTTTCTTTTTTGTGTTTCAATTGCAATTCGTGCTAAAGCTTCGCTTCTTGGTCCCAAATCGGCAGATGACATACTAAAATTGTTCCAAAAAATTTAAGTCATTATTATACAACACCCTGATATCATCAATGCGCAAACCCTGCTTCATCATGTAGCTCCGCTCCACTCCAAACCCAAACGCAAATCCACTCCACACTTTTGGATCAAGTCCGCCTGCTTTTAAAACATTGGGGTGTACCATGCCGGCGCCAGCAAGCTCAAGCCAGCCGGACTTACAAAGTCTGCACTTCTCCCCTCCCCTTAAGGTAAGGGGAGGTTGGGAGGGGTTATGAACATAACCAGTGCCATGACACACGCCACATGATACATCTACTTCAAACGACGGTTCGGTAAATCGAAAGTGAAACGGCCGCAAACGAATTCTACGCTCCGGCCCAAAAAAGACGCGCGCGAAATATTCAAGCGTTCCCTTCAAATGCGTCACTGCGACATTCCGATCAATGAGGAGTCCTTCAAACTGATGAAACATCGGCACATGCGACACATCTGATTGCCTACGATAACACTTAGCCAGGTTGATCATCCGAATCGGCGGCTTGCGTCGTTCCATCTCGCGCACTTGGCCATTGGAAGTATGCGGTGTAAGCACCATTTTTCCAAACTTTGGATGCTCAATGTAATTTCCGCGTTGTTCCGCGATATGCTCTAGCGAGACGTTCCGCGTGGTTCCGCGACCTACAAAATAGGTCTCCCACTCATCCCGCGCTGGATGTCCCTTCGGCATGTTCAACGCCTCAAACGCATAATAATCCCAATCTACCTCCGGATACCGCATCCGATAAAATCCCAACTGCGCGAAAATCCGGGTAATCTCCTCAATCGCCTGGGTCGTAATATGCAAATGCCCCAGCGGCGGCCGCGTCCCCGGAAGCGTCACATCCAGTTTCTCTTGCTCCGCCAGCTTGCCCAGCGCCACACCTTCCAACTCTTTTACGTGTTGTTGTAGTGCTGTCATGATGTACTGCTTTAGTGTATTCAACTCCTGTCCCGCTTTTTTCCGCTCCTCGCCTTTCATTTCCGCAAGTTCGGAAAATAATCCGGTCATGGTTCCTTTTCTTCCCAAAAATTCAATACGCACAGCCTCAAGCCCGGCCGCGTCACGCGCCGCCTCAATCTTCTTTTTCACGATGTTCTCAATTTCCTTAAGGTCCATACAACAACTTTTTCTCCCCCTTAGGCTAAGGGGGAGTTAGAGGGGGTTACGAAACTAAATTATACCCTCCCCCACATTCCCTCCATCATACACGATTACACTTGACAAAACAACTCCGCCATGCGACAATACACATACCTGTCAGAAAACCACGGAGGAACGCCATGTCTATCCGCACCGTTCTTTTTTCCATAATGCTCGCGCTAGGATGTGGTACAATTTCCCATCCGCAGACCCCCCATCCGCAGACCGGAGTCTACCACGCCACCCTGGGCTCGAACGCTGACCATCCCATCTGCGAAGCAGCCCTGCGCCAGTTTGTCGTGCCAGGCGAGGTGACCTTTGTCCATTTCTGGGCAAGCTGGTGTACGGCGTGCGCTGTCGTATCCGAACACATACAACAGCGATTCGCAGATCAGATTAGGATTGTATATCTCGACCTTGGGGATCCGCGCAATGCCAGCGAGGATATCATGCAACTATGCGGCCATAAAGGACTTCCAATTGATATCGTTTACAGCCGTACTGGCCGGATGATCCTCAACGCCTCACCCTACAAGATCGTGCGCAACCGCTCAATTGTCCAATCCTACGATCCCCAACAACCGGAGGGGATTATAGAATATATCACTTTCCTCGATGCCGTAGTGACGAAGCTCCTGAAGCTACCGCCATCTCCCCATCGGCTCAAGTGACCAACTCGCGCGGACTCTCACCGGTTCGCACCTTTTTTTCTATGGGACTATTGCCGGGACTGTTGCCGAATGTGCTCTCGTAGCGAAAAGCGCGCCCGCCCCTTCGACATCCAACTCCGGCTATGCTTCCTCTGGCGGCCATTTTCTCCCGCCCCGCCCGCGCGCTTCCTGCGCCGGCCGGGGTTTCTTTTTTATTAACGCACCACCATCTCGATCGCAGCCAGAATTGATTCCCGTTTTTTAAAGTCGCCTCGCTTGACGTATTTCAATGCTCCGTACAATTCTTCTAAATTTTTCTGGAGACCACTGATTTTCCTGGAAACCGCCGTCGACAACTACTGTCCATTCTGTCCCAAAATCTCACGGCCGTGAGATTTTGGGACAATTTTTGTTTTGCGATCCTCGTCAAGTGGATAACCCCCCCTTTTTTTCTACACCCCCCTTGACAATCAAACAAAATCATGCTATTATAGCAGGATGCCTTTTGGCGTCCTGTGTGGCATTTCGCCGCGCGGCATGAACTTTCCATCAGCAAAAAGAGGACATCATGCTCGTTCATTGGTTGTTCAAGGACGTCTTCATGATGGTGGCAATCGGTTTCATCGCGGTGGTCGCGCTCACCATCATCCTACATGCGGTGATGCGACCCATCCTGCGGAAGCTCACACTTGGCGACTACGAGAAATTCCTCCACAAGCCGAGCAACTATGTGGTGCAGGAGTATCCCTCTGCGTCCCACGGTGGCGGCGCGCTCAACAGGGCTGCAGTGAGACGACATGCCGAACGTTGGGCTAAGCTCGGCAACGAATGGGGACTCGCCATGGTGGCCTGCGTGGCGATCATCGCTGCAGTGATGATCTTCGGCATCCACACGGCGAGCCAGAATTCCAATCCCCTGGAGGTGATCACGCCATACCTCAACTGGATTGGTGTGTGGTTCTTCCTTGCCATCGCCTGCCTGGTGCCGCACAAGATCTGTCTGACCATCGCGCGGTGGTACGAAAACGGCGCCGAGAACGGGAGGTTGCCGCCCCTGCCCGGCGCCCCCGAGAACTCGCTGGCTCGGATCTCAATATCGGTCAAGAACGATCCCGATCCTCTCCCCTATGCGATCAAGGACATCAACCAGTTCGTCGCGATGGTGGTGGAGGGACCACAATTCTCGTGGTGGCGGTACCAGCTTCGTCGGATGTTTTGTCGGTAGTGGACCGTACCTACATGTGTCCCACCGGCGAAACTCTCTGTTCCGCCCCGCCCGCGCGCTTCCTGCGCCGGCCGGGGCTTCTTTTTTATGTGCAGGTTGTGTGTATATGAGCTTTTCCCATTTGCCACCCGTTTGCCACCCGCATCCGATTGTCCCAAAATCTCACGGCCGTGAGATTTTGGGACAATTTTTGTTTTGCGATCCTCGTCAAGTGGATAACTCCCCCCTTTCTACATCCCTCTTGACAATCAAGCGATTATATGCCATTATTAAACTAGGCAACCCCGCCTGAAAGTGAAAGTGAGGATACCATGCAGCGAACCTTTGTTCTTTTCGTCTTTCTTGGCGCCGCCTGCGGCGGCAAGGCAGGCCCGACGCGTCCCGAGCTCGGCAGTACCGAATGCTATGCTGCCCAAGCGCTCCCTCAAATCCGGGGCGATCGGCCTCTGCACTGCGCGTTCCAGGATCAGCTGCCTGCCGAGGTGTCTCACCTCGTCGCGATGGCACGCCTGAGGATTGAGTGCGATCCGGAAAAAGTGATGGCCGCGGTGTCGTTTAACCACCACTTGCCGGAAGAAGAACCGAAATTCATTGAGGTGGCATGCAATGATGACTACCCAACCGAGCTCGTCTGCGGATGGACTACCAACTTCCGCATCACCGCCCACGACTTCGGCGAAGGAACAACTCGGGTAATCATCCGAAGCGACTGCCCTTTGCCCGAATACGGAGGCGTCCGCTGCAGCGATCAGATTCCCCCGCATGCAATATTCACCTCAACAGAAAGACATTGCGAGACGGGTGACGCGCTGCTTATCAATCCGGTCAGCTCCAACCAGGAAATTACGGTCTGGGCCGACCCGATCGACTGATCGCTCCACCAACCCGTTCCCCCCCCGCCCGCGCGCGCCCACGCGCCGGCCGGGGTTTCTTTTTTATTGACGCACCACCATTCTGTCCCAAAATCTCACGGCCGTGAGATTTTGGGACAACCTTTGTTTCTAGATCCTTTTCGAGATCCTCTTTCTTCCGCCCCTTTTTGTACCATCTAGTGCTCGATAATACTCAACCAACGCTTGATACTTTGGTACTATTTTGACTTTCTCCTTTTCTGCTTCACTTTAAAATATGCACGCGGTGATAAATCATAAATCTCACCATCTTCCTTCTGTCGCTGCATCTGCCGCCAAACCCGTATTACGCGCGGGCTGCATTTTTTACAGTCGGCTTCAATCAGCGCGTAATATCGGTGCAAGCCAAGGTACTTTAATAAGCCGTGTAGCGCTGGTTCGGGATTGTACTTTGTAACCCACACGGAAAACTGCCACATTTGAAATCCGCTTGCTTTAAGAAGTTTCCGTAAGTGATCGCGATGCTTTCGCAACCGTTCTGGAATATCAAAAATTACCACCCGCCAGGCGCGATCCCACTTTTGTTTGCGCTGATCTTCCATGTGCTGTATAAATCGTATCCGCAGTATTTCGTACTTACCCTTGGCAGTCAAACGATACAACTGCTCCTCTCCTTCTTGCACTAACTCGATGTAATGTTCCTGCTTTAAATAGTGGATACGCCGCATCAGCCGCCTATATTCTCGTTTTCTGCGCGCGCGTTCACGTTCTATATAGGCCACTGGTCCAAAGCCGCCTAAACTCCAGCGTACATGCGATGGCACGTGGATACCTCCCCCCTTTAGATTTGTAGCCTGAAGTTCGAGCAATGCGATTTGTAACTCTTGCAGTTGTAATCGAGTACTCATAGATATGAGACCGCTGAACAATTGATTATTCGTGTTCATTCGTAAGGCCGCCTGGCCAGGGCAGCGCAGGAAACCGGCGATTCCGGCGGCCGTCTATTCGCCTGCCCCGCACCAAGCCGCAGTCGGCGCCTCTTTAATACCCTAGGGATAGCCGCAGGCGGCATCCGTGGCTCGCCCAGCCATTCACCACTGCCTTTCTTCGGGCTTTGGTGCTGGGGTGGATATTCGTGTGAACCTGCGCAGGTGTTAGTTCTTCAACATTCTCAGATATGCGCTTCAAAGGGACATTCAGCATCCGGCTTTTTGTCCCAAAATCTCACGGCCGTGAGATTTTGGGACAAAAGCGCACGGTTACGTTTTTGTAATTTTATGTACAATTTTTTTCGAAATCACTCCGCGAAATCACTCCGGAGATTTCAATTCTACGATGCATATCACCGCAGTGCATTCTTGACTACTTCCACAATTCTCCCCCCATACCTCCCCACATCGCGGACGCTGACCGCGGCCACCAGCAGAATCAGCAAGACAAAACCCGCGGCGTGCACCCAGCCCTCAACGCGCCGGGCCACCGGCCGGCCGCGCAACTTTTCAATCAAAATAAACAGGATGCGTCCGCCATCCAGCGCCGGAAACGGGAGCACATTTAGAATTGCCAGGTTAATCGAAAGGATGGCCATAAACTGAAGCAGATTTACTAATCCTTGCCGCGCCGCCTGTCCGGTTAACACCGCGATGCCAACCGGACCGGTAAGATCCGCGCCAACCGGCCTACCTAAAACCGCGTCCCGGATCAGTTCCGCGAAAGCTACCACAATCGTTTTTGAAAGCACCGCAGTAATTTCCACCGCTTTAGGGACCGCGAGCCACAGCGGATAGCGGACGGTTCCCACATCCGCAATCATCACGCCGATTCCCGGAGCTTTGGTTTTTTCTAAAATAATCGGCGTAACTTCTGCCTGTCGTAGCTGACCTTGGGCCTGAAATTCAACGCGAATGGGTTGGCTTAAAAACTCGGCCGCCACATTTTTAACCGCCTCCGCTTTCTCAAGCGGCTGGCCATTTAGCGAAATAATCCGCGCGCCAGGGGCAATTCCGGCGCGCTCTGCCGGGCCACCGGGCAGCACTCCCATTACCTCCACATGCCGATCTTGTATCCGCGCGTGCGCGGAAATGTCATCTTCAATTACTTGCGGAAAACCAAGGGCAAATCCTCCCGAAATCAAGACGACCGCGAGTAACGCATTCATGAGCACTCCGGCGGCAATAATCCAGACCCGTCGGTAAGCCGGCAGTCCGGCAAAACTATCCCCGGACTCGATTTCTTCTCCGGATTCGCCTTTGATTCTCACAAATCCGCCAAACGGAAGCGCGTTGATGGAGTAAACAGTCCCTCCCTCGCGCGCCTTAAAATCTTTCGGATTGCCCCAGACGATCTTACGACGCCCGTTCACCCGCTGAATGCCTACTACCCGCGGGGGAAATCCAAATCCAAATTCATCTACCCGCAAACCCGCGCGCTTGGCGGTAATAAAATGCCCGAACTCGTGGACAAAAACTAAAACGGAGAGGACGAGGAGGAAAATGAGGAGAGTGAGCATAGAATATAGTTGTGGGTGTAGTTGTCGCAGCCCGTACCGTCTACGGTGTAGTCCTACGGCCAATTGACAACACCTTATGACGAAACCGATACGAGCAGCGAAACCGCCACCGTATAACTACAGCCTTGCGGCTTTAAGATTAATGGACATTCCGAGCCATTTTTCCGCCAGTTCCTGAAATTTCGGCGTTTTTTTGCTGACATAGAATTCGTGTTTCGGAGCACTCATAACTCCCCTAACCCCTCTTACCTTAAGAGGGGAATCCGATTGATCGTTCCTCCCCTTAAGGTAAGGGGAGGCAGGAGGGGTTATGAACTGTTGAACTTCACGCGCCACCGTCTCCGCCGAATCCACGAGCTGCACACGATTGCCCACAATATCAGCAATCACGCCTTTAAGCCAGGGGTAATGCGTACACCCTAAAATAAGCGTATCAACCTGCGCGCGCTGAAACGGCGCAAGATACTGCTCCGCCACTTCATAGGTCGTCGGATGCACCAAGCGCCCAGCTTCAACCAGCGGAACGAACAAGGGACATTCCCGGGCATTAATGCCGCGGCACCATTTTTGATACGCGCCGCTTTGCACAGTGGTCCGCGTGCCAATTACTCCAATCCGGCCATTATGTGTCCGGCGCAGCGCTTCGCGCACGGCCGGAGTAATCACTTCAAAAATCGGCACGCTGGGAAATTCCTTGCGCAACGCTAATCCCGACACCGCGGAGGCCGTATTGCAGCCCACCACAATCATTTGCGCTTTTTTCTTTAGTAAAAACTTCGCGTTTTGCAGCGCGTAGCCCGCCACGGTCTCCGGCGGCTTATTGCCGTACGGCGTTCGCGCCGTATCGCCAAAATAAATAATTTTCTCGCGGGGTAGCGCCGCCATTACGGCTTTCGCCACGGTCAATCCGCCGAGTCCTGAATCGAAAATTCCGATTGTCATAGAACCCCAAGCCAAGAGCGAATAAATTGTTTTGTCTGCTTTGGACCGGAAACCGCAATGCACTTAACTCCAGTACGGCGCACGGCAAAGTCGTTGCCACCGGGAAATAACGCATCGCCGATAAATAACATCTGCCGTTTTGGAACATGTAAATGTTTTTCAATCTGTCGTATCCCATAGGCCTTATCAATACCCTTTTTGGTCACATCAATGGAGGTATAACCCGCAGCACGAACTTCCAAGTTCGGTAAACGACGCTGCAGAGCGCGCGCGAGTTTCATTTTAATCTTTTTATTCCCTGCCAGCCACTGCTTTTTAAGTTCTACCCCGCGCTGACCTAAGGACGCGACAATTTCCTGTCCCAAAGCGGAAAAAGTCACTTGCGTGCCGCGATCTTCAATCACCGAGCCATAAACCTTCTTGGGATGCACATAACCAACTTCTCTGAATGCCTCTTGGAAAGCTTTGCGGATCGCCTGTTTTTCTCTTTTGGTAAGTTTCAATTCATACACCTTTTTCCATCCAGACGCGTAACGATAAAAAGCCGTGGCCGTGGTGGGAAACAGAAAAAGATTTCCCAGCAACTTTGTTGGCGCGCGCAAATGACCGATAAATTGACTTTTAAAAACGTCGTATTTGCCGCCGCCGATAACCGCCACTATTTTCTTTTTTAATAGTGCCTTAAGCAGTCCCGACATCTCTTTATCCATTGGGGATTTGGTCTCGGTAAGCGTCCCGTCCAAGTCAAACACAATAAGCGTTTGCTTGATTAGATCGGCATCTTGGCGGGCTTGCATATAATAGTTTCCCATTATATACTATCTACATCAATTCGCCAATTCCATAATTCATGCCTCATAATTCATAATTCACTCAATATGCCTACCTACCTTTGGATAATTCTCGCCGTCGCCGCCGTCCTAGTTCTTTGGGTCATTGCCATCTATAATGGCCTGATAACTCGCCGAAACCGCGTGCAAGAGTCCTGGTCTGATATTGATGTTCAGCTAAAACGCCGCTATGATCTTATCCCCAACCTCATGGAATCCGTCAAGGGATATATGCAACATGAGCGGGGCACGCTTGAAAAAGTTACTGCGGCGCGTACCGCGGCAATGGGCGCGAAAACCATGGCCGAACATGCCAAATCAGAAAACATGCTGACCGAAGCATTAAAATCCATTTTTGCCGTAGCGGAAAATTATCCGGATCTCAAGGCCTCGCAAAACTTCCTCCAGCTCCAAGATGAACTTTCCGACACGGAGAACAAAATCCAAGCCGCCCGACGGTTCTATAACGGGAATGTCATGAACTTTAACACGCGCATCCAAAGTGTGCCCGCCAATCTCGTGGCCGGCATGTTCAGCTTCAAAACGCGAGAATTTTTTGAACTTTCCGAACCCGCCGCGCGCGAGGCGGTAAAAGTGCATTTTTGATTCGCGAATGATTACAAATTACTCACGAATGTATACGAATCCCCGCCCCCACAAAGGCGGGTTTTTGTTTTTCTGGAAACTACTGTCTGAAACGACCGCCTCTCCTGTCCCAAAATCTCACGGCCGTGAGATTTTGGGACATAGGCGGTTCGCGCACCTACCCATTACTAAACGTCCCGCATTGGGCGCGATCGAGCCAAATACGGGACGACTTGTGTATACCGGTGCATACCGGAAAGGCAGCGGTTAGGATAAAAAACAAGCCCGGGCGGAAGAAAACGAATCTTCCACTCGGGCCGAGGAACAGGAACAGGGGCCGACTGACTACTGCGCCGCGGCGACCGGCGCGGTCAGGTCGCGATGCTGGACGTGATACAGGCGCCAGAGCGTAAGGATCGTGAGCACTCCTTCGACGACGACAACCACTCCCCACACCGTCCTACCCAGCATCAAAATACCAAAGAGCGTAACCGCCCCCACTCCGAAGATCGCAATCGCCCACCCGTACGGTACACCCAACAACGCATCTGCGGAGGGGGCGAGGACGAGGGCGAAGACGAAGGCGACAACAACGAAGACGTAGATGGCGGTACCGATGGCACCGACGGTGTCGACGGCGGCGATGGTGGCGGTGGTGGTGGCGGTGGTTTCGAGGGCGAGGGCGATGGTGGCGGCGAAGATGGCGACGATGGTGGTGGCGGTGGTGGCGAAGATGGCTGCGGCGGCGCGGAAGGCGACAACGACGACGGCGAAGGCGGTGGCGATGATGGCGGAGGCGGCGGTGGCCTCCTCCTGACTCGCATTTGCCAGAAGAGCGATGTGGTACGCTCCTGCCGCTACCAGGAGCCCGCTGATTGTGAAAAGAACGATTTTCTTCATCGTTATACCCTGCTTTCTTTTGTTTTGGGTTTGGGAACGATAATCCTTATATACCACACTTTCGACATATTGTCAAGTTTGGGGTACAATATGATGTGTACGAATTACGAATCATCGTACGAATACAACGAATTCGTAATATTCGTGCAACATTCGTTGATTCGTACACAAATATGTACTCCCAAATCACCTCCAATAAACGCAAAACCTGGCTGCTCATCATAATTTTCCTCGCCGTGGTGCTGGGGATTGGGTATTTGTATGACTATCTTTACGGCTATGGATCGGGTGGGCTGATTTTTGCCGCAGTGATTGCACTGGTTATGGCGCTTACCGGCTACTACTCTGGCGATAAGCTGGCGCTTGCCGTCTCCGGCGCAAAGCCCGTAACCCGCGAACAAAACGCTTATCTTTGGCGCCTGGTAGAAAATCTTTGCATTTCTCAAGGTCTGCCTATGCCGCGGCTACACATTATTCAAGATAGCGCCATCAACGCGTTTGCCACTGGCCGGGATCCCAAACATGCTTCGGTAGCGGTAACCACCGGCGCGCTTGAAAAACTGGAAAACGAAGAACTGGAAGGCGTGCTCGCTCACGAACTTTCACACGTAAAAAATTATGACATCCGGGTCATGACGATTGTGATTGTGCTGGTTGGCATTGTGGCGCTGGTTTCCGACTGGATGCTGCGCATGCATGTGTTTGGTTTAGGCGGACATCGTGGCGGCCGTGATCGCGGCGTACACCCGCTCTTTCTGGTGGTCGGCATCATTCTTATGGTACTTGCTCCGCTGATCGCCCAGCTTATCAAACTCGCGGTCTCGCGCCGCCGCGAATATCTGGCCGATGCTTCCGGCGCGCTGATGACGCGCTATCCGGAAGGGCTGGCGCGCGCACTTCAAAAAATCGGCGCGCAAAAACAGCCAATGCTTCGCGCCAATGAAGCCACCGCGCACCTTTATATTGCCAACCCTTTTGGAAGCACACGCAAATGGCTTACCCAGGCCTTCTCGACCCACCCGCCAATTGAAGAACGCGTAAAAATTTTAAGACAAATGGCTTGATATGGCCGACGTAAGTAAGACCAAGGGTGCTCCGGGTGAGCCGGGAAAAAATGTAAAAAAAATCGGCGAAATTAAAATTACGGTTCCCCACCCCCCGGCCGGACTATCCCCACAAACGTCCAGTCCTGGTACAATGGAAAGCGGCCCCCCACCCCCAGAACCGCCCGCGCCCCAAAAACCCCCAGGCCAGCCCGGCCAAGGCGCTCGGCCGCCAGTACAGCCAGTTCAGCCCCTACCGCCGCCTCAAGGTCCCCGAGAAGGCCAAGGGCCTCCGGATAGCCAAGAGCAATCCGGTCCTGGTTCAACGCGTTCCCCAGGACCCCAACCCGGCCCAGCCCCGCAAGACCAACTCGAAATGCTGGCCGAACTGGCGAGGCAAGAAGACGCCCAAAAAGAGAAATTGGGACAGCAAATCCAGAAGGACGAAAGCGCTGCCGGGCGCGCCCATCTTATCGAGCTCATTGCCCAGACCATTGTTAATGGTTTGGAATTCATTGATCGCCTGCTGAAACTGCTGGGGAATATCGCCAAACCCATCCCGGTCCTGGGTTGGATTATACAGATCCTTGTCTGGATCGCGCGCGGTATCGTAATTTTACTGAAGTTCATTCCCAACGGGGTGGCGAAGGGGGAACGCAAAGATGAAGATCGCCTGCGCAAACGCGCCTTAAAGTTGAGAAAAGAAGCGGGAATTAAATCTCCGCCCCCTCCGGATAATCCGCACGGGACCACCGAGATTCCCGCCGCAGGATTAATCGAGGAGGACGTGCGTTTCCCGGTGCTCAACCTGGTTCGTCCGGCCCCGGCTCCCCAACCCATCACCTTGCTGCCCGGACTTTTGAAAATAAACCCGCCGCTTTCCGGAATTTTAAAAATATTCATTATCGCCGGAGGGGCCGCGCTGCTGCTTATAAGTTTAGGCGGGCTGGTTACTTTCATGCAATCTCAATCCTAACCTCCAAACTGTATGAGTCAACGTCTTAAACGCATCCTCGCGATTGCCGGATTCGTGGTGATCATCCTGTTAATCGGATTTCTGCTTTGGCGGGTGTTTTATCGCCCAATTTTTACGCCTGCCCCGCCCGGCGCTGCCCCGCTGGTCTTGCCGGAGGATAGCAAAGGATTGCCGACCGCGCCTCCGGCCCGCCCGCGCGCTCCGCTTGCTCCCGGCGTCCCGGGTACTCAAGAGGCGCCATCCCGGATTGCCGCCGGCGGAGTAACCGCGGTACAAACTCTAGCGGATACCGCGGTGCTAGCCCCCGCGCTGGCCCCGCAAGGAGAAGCCATTCAATACTACAATCGCGAAGATGGTAAATTCTATCGCGTTTCCGTAGACGGCCGCATAGAGGCCATTTCCGACAAGGTCTTTTTTAACGTCTCCAAAGTAATCTGGGCGCCCGACCGGAAAAAATCCATTTTGGAATATCCGGATGGCGCGAACATTCTTTACGATTTTGAAACCAAACGCCAAGTCACCTTGCCGCCGCATTGGGAATCCTTCAGTTTTTCAACCTCTTCGGATCAAATCGCGTTTCTATCTTTAGGCCTGGATCGCGATCACCGCTGGCTCGGGATCTCTTCCGCCGACGGCTCGCAAAGTAAGCCAATTGAACCCTTGGGCGACAACGCTGCCAAAGTTCAGGTAGAATGGTCGCCCAACAATCAGATGATCGCGCTTTCCTCAACCGGACTGACCGCCGCGATCGGTGAGCAGGAAATTCTGCCCATTGGTCTGCATGGCGAGAATTTCCATTCCCTCTTGGTCAATGGGATTGGATTCCGCGCGCGCTGGTCGCCCGACGGCGAGCGGATTCTTTATAGCGTCAGTTCCTTCCAAAATGATTGGAAGCCCGAGCTCTGGATTGTCCGCGGCGCCCCGAGTCAGATCGGCGCCGGGAAAATTCCGGTTGGCTTAAATACCTGGGCGGACAAATGCGCCTTTGGAGGCGCTCAAACCGTTTACTGCGCGGTTCCAAAAAACCTGCCGCGCGGGGCGGGGTTGTATCCTTTGGCCGCGGAAAACGCGCCGGATGAGCTTTGGAAAATCAATCTTGTAAGCGGCGCTCGCGAAAAAATCGCGATTCCCACCCAAGATATTACCATGCAATCCCTGGTTGTAACCGGGCAAGAAAACGCGCTTTACTTTACCGACCAGGTCTCCGGCCGACTGTACAAAATTGATTTAAAGTAAATCAAGTAAAGCAGGTAAATCAGGTAAATCAAGCTGGCAAAAACTTGATTTACTTGTCTCGCTTGTCTCGCTCAATTTATTCAATCGCCATGCGTACCACCCCCTACATCCTGATCGTACTTTTGGCGCTTTTGGCTGCCGCGTTTGTCGGATTTTTGGCCTACTATTCTTATCGCCCATTTACACCCGAAGCGCCGCCAGCCCCGTTGGCCGCGGAACAAATTACAGCCACCGCCGCGCCTGCCAAACCTTTTATCGCCGGCACTGATCCGGTCTACGGCGATCAATCCGCGGAAATCACGATTGTGGAGTTTGGAGATTTTATGTGTCCGGCTTGCGCCGAGGTAAACGCTACGCTCTACGCTGTACTGAACGAATTTAAAGGAAAGGTTCGGCTGGTTTGGAAAGATCTGCCCAATACGTCCCGCCATTTTCTTGCCCTAGATGCGGCCAAAGCCGCTCGCTGCGCGCAAGAGCAAGGCGCGTTTTGGCCATATCACGATTTGCTCCTGGCCCGCCAGAGCGAACTAAATGCCGAACTGCTCCCGAGGATCGCCCAGCAATTGCAGCTTAAGGTGGGGGACTTTTCCGCCTGCCTGGCCTCGGACCGATCGGTTGGTCTTATTGAGCGCTCCAAAAACGAGGCGCTTCTGCTCCAAGTTGACGCCACGCCATACTTTTTTATCGGCGAGCGACGGATTTCAGGAGCAGTAAGCCCGGAAACCCTTCGACAAATCCTGGATGCAAATCTCAAATAGTATGAGGCGTCTAATCGTCTTCTCAATTTTTAATCTCCTGCTAATGGTACCGGCAACAGTACACGCAGTGGGCTCGTGCGCCACATTGCAAAATGCGCTCATTGAACAATGGAGAGCAGTATGTGCCGTCGGTCTTTATGAGGGCAGCACGCTTAATTCAAATTTCTGCGACAACATTACCGATCCTGATCGCCATCTCAATATGTGTCGCAGAGATGATGTAAATAGACGGTGTGTGGCGCGCGATTCAGCTATTGTAAGCTTGTGTAATTATGGTCGTAGCCAAGGAATCTGTGCAGGCCTTTGCGCTCAAGATATAACTATTCCAGAAACAGTCCCCCCGCCCGGACCCACCGAACCGGAGTTGGCCGCCGAAGGAGTCATCCTCCCGCGCCTGCAGATTGATATTCCCACCCTGCAACCGTTTACTCGTCCGCGCACCTATCAAGAAGGCGAACAAGTATTTCTAGACATTGGTTTTATTGGCCAATATATTGTCGGGCTTTACCAATATCTGGTGGGCATTGTCGGGATTTTAGCCGGAGTCATCTATACCTGGGCCGGATTCCGCTGGCTGACCTCCGGCGGCGATCCGGAAAAAATCGGCGATGCCAAGAAAAAAATCGCCGGAGCCACCATGGGACTCGTGCTGGTACTCGGCTCCTATCTCGTGCTTTATCTGGTAAACCCCGCATTAACGGTCTTTGAACCGCTGCGAATTGAGTATGTAAAACGGATTCCACTGGAGACCCCGGAAGAATCGGACAACTCCTTTGATGCCGCGGCCGCGACGTTATGCCCAGGCGCCAATGAGTTCCAACCCGTACCGCGCACCGCGACTAACCTCGGATTGCGAACCGGGAAAGATCTGCTTATACCGGAGGCCGGACAAAAACTGCTGGAGGCCGCGCGCATTGCGGATGAGCGCGGCTATGGCCTGTGGGTCTGCTCGGCTGGGCGCACTCTTCAACAACAACAAGCACTTTGGGATAGCGCCTTACGGCAGCACGGCAGTGAAGAGGTGGCTCGCCGATATGTGGCGCAACCGCGCTGCGGCGCGCCGCATTTAACCGGCCGTACCGTGGATATAACCTTATGGACCAAAGATCTTGCCCAACCAGTAACCGGCGACGGCTGCACTAGAAGAAATGTCAGCGCCGCAAATGCCGCGCAAACCACGGCACAGCAGCGCGTACTTCAAGAAATAATGTTTACCGCCGGATGGCGCCGCTACTGTGGCGAATGGTGGCACTTTGAGTTTGGCACTCCCCGTGCGCAGCGTGCCGGAAGCAGCCCCTGCGCAAATTAAAAAACCCCGGCGCGGAGGTCATGGACCGTTTTGGTCGCTCCGGCCAGGGGTACTGCTGGTTCACGCGCACTTACCGCGCGCGTTTTCTTCGGCTTGCTCGAAGGCAAGCCGGCGCAACCTATCCGCGAAGATCCGCGTACACGTTGCGTTATGGTGAGCTAGCGAGGTCCGCTAGCTGAAGAGGGACGGCCTTCCCGCGGGCCGCGCCAGGGCCGGGTACCGGCCGCTGCGCAGCGCCGAGCCGAGCCACGGA
This sequence comes from Candidatus Uhrbacteria bacterium, assembly GCA_016187515.1. Taxonomy (GTDB): domain Bacteria; phylum Patescibacteriota; class Patescibacteriia; order GWA2-47-26; family GWA2-47-26; genus JACPJN01. Next base: position 57,089 of record JACPJN010000007.1, read on the forward strand.
CGCCCGGTGGCGCGCCGGTAGGCCTCGCCGGCCTCCAAGCCGCCCCGCGTGAGGCGCTCGTAGATCCCCACCTCACTGCCCGTCATGCCGGAGCAGACGGCCTTGTCGCGATGCACGACCGTTCCGTCCGGCAACTGGAGCTGATTGGCCGGCTCCAGCCGCAGGTGGCAGCCGGGGCAGCCCTCCTCGCCATTTCCCCTGATCATGGTCTTTCCTTTCCTCTTCCTTTGTTTGACTGCTTTCCCCCTTCTCACGCGGCAAGCGCAGTCCGGGCTTTTCCGCGTGTTTTTTGCGCGCCTTTTTTTGAATTAGCCAAAGCCCTCCTTTGGTTTTGCTGCGGCGCGAGCGTGAAATTGACTCTCCCGAATACTGAAGTTAACAGGGATGGCAGCCCTGCACCCCTAAAGTATTCAATCAATTTCCGTGCTCACGATCTCCCGCGCCAAGCGTGAAAAAGCGCGAATACGGAAAAGTTGAACCTATTCTACAATAGACGATTAAAATTGTCAATACTTACTCCAAATGCGCCTTTCCTTCTTTTTGCATAATCTCGGCCCGTAATTGTGGATAACTGCGCAACTCCGGATCCTGGGCAAGCAACTCCTGTGCGGCCGCTTTGGCCGCTTTGGCAATCTCGACATCCGCAAAAGAGGCAATTTTGAACTCCGGGAACCCGGACTGGGCGGTTCCGCTATAGATTTCCCCTGGGCCGCGCAGTGCTAAGTCGCGCTCGGCCAGCTCAAAACCGTTGTCACACTCTAAAAACGCCTTAAGGCGTGCCGGACCCCTCCTCACCTCCCCTTCTCCTCCCGAGGCGGATCCGCCTTGGGCGGAAAAAGGGGAGGAAATTTCCCCCCCTGCCCGAGGGGGGGTTCGGGGGGGTGGGAGATCATCCACCATCAGCAAACAATACGATTGCGCCTCTCCGCGCCCGACTCTACCCCTAAATTGATGCAGTTGTGCCAAACCAAAATTCTGTACCCCTTCGATCACCATGACGGTAGCATTCGGAACATCAATGCCCACCTCAATCACGGGAGTGGCCACCAGGATATCAATCCTGCTCATTTTGTCATTCTGAGCCGGAGGCGAAGAATCCCGTCCACCACGAGAATCACGGGATCCCTCGCTTGCGCTCGGGATGACAGAAGCGAATTCCTCCATCACTTTCTCGCGTTCTTTGCTCTTCATCCGGCCATGCAAAAGTCCTACGTGCAAATCTGGGAATATGTCATTTTTCAAATGCTCAAACACTTCGGTGGCGGCTTTGACTCCTAGGGTGTCGGAGGGATCAATAATCGGACAAGTCCAAAATACCTGATGGCCGGCGGCAACTTGCCCGCGCACAAAGTCATGAGCTTGTTCGCGGGACCAGACCGCATCCTCACCCTGCCCCCCTCCCCTAACCCCTCCCACCAAGGGAGGGGGATTTGTTTTTACTCCCTCTCCCCTTGTGGGAGAGGGCGGGGGTGAGGGGTGGTCCGCCACCAAAATCGTCTCAATCCTCTGCCTCCCTTTCGGCATTTCTTTGAGCACCGAGATATCCAAATCGCCATAAAACACGAGCGCTAAACTGCGCGGAATTGGCGTGGCGGTCAGCGTGAGCAAATGCGGCATCAGACCGTCGCCGCGTTTTTCTTTAAGCGCCGCGCGCTGGGAAACCCCAAACCGATGCTGTTCATCCACAACCGCGAGCACCAGATTTTTAAACTTCACGCCGCCCTGGATTAGCGCGTGGGTGCCAACGATTACATCCGCCTCGATCAGTTGCTTCTTTCTTTTCTCCTCTCCGATGCGCAAAGCAATCGTAATTCCCTGCGGTTCCAGAAATTTTGAAAATGTCTTAAAATGTTGGCGCGCCAAAATCTCGGTCGGCGCCATAATCGCCACTTGCCCCCTCGACGCTAGACCCTCGACGCTAGACCCTAAAACGGCATTGAGCGCCGCAATCGCCACCACCACGGTTTTCCCCGATCCCACCTCTCCTTCCAGGAGACGATTCATAGGGTGAACGAATTGAACTGAACTACCGTTGTTTAGTTGTTGAGTTGTTCGGTTGTTCAGTTCTTTGCGGCCACTCATATCGCAAAGAATCTCCCACGCGGCCTTGCGCTGATCATCAGTCAACTGGAACGGAAGTCCTTCCACGAACTTTTTAGTCACCGCTTCGTGAAATTCTACCTCGGGCGCCGAAATTTTTTTCAGCTCGCGCTTGAGGGACACCGCGAATAATTGCAAACGCAGTAATTCATCAAACTTCAGCCGCCGGCGGGCCTCCTCCAGCTTGGCTTCATCCGGCGGGAAATGTATCGCGGTAAGCGCCTGCGGAAGGTGGGTCAACCCATAGCGATCCTTAATCGCAACCGGAAGCGGATCCGGCACGCTTCGCGCAAGCGGAAGCGCCTGACGCACTAAAAACCGGATCTGCTTTTGCGATAACTTTTCAGTGGAGGGATAGACCGGCACCAGCCGCGCCGCATGCGTCGCGGGGCGTTTACTCACCTTCTCATACATCGGCGAGGAAAGATAAAGTCCGCTCCCTTCATCTTTCGCGTACCCGACGAGATAAACTTCATCGCCGGATTTAAACATTTTCGCGACCCACGGCTGATTAAACCAAACCACGCGTACCGACCCGGTCCCGTCCCCCACCACGGCCTGGGTAAGCAGCTTGCGTTTCCACTTGCTTCGCGCGCTTTCAATCAGCTCCACTCTCCCGCGCACCACCACCCGCTCCCCGGGACGCACCGCTTTTATTTCCGTCAGGCGAGAAAGATCGTCCCAGCGCGAGGGAAAATAAAAAAGAAGGTCCTGGGCGGTAAGGACCCCAAGGTGACGTAACTGGGAGGCAACTTTCGCGCCAATATGGGACAGTTCCGTGACAGGACTTGATAATATAGCCCGGATCATGTAGAATAACTTCTAATGGTGTTCCAAACTTTGCCCCTGTAGTTCAATGGATCGAATGCAAGATTGCGGATCTTGTGATCCAGGTTCGATTCCTGGCGGGGGCAGAGTTTGGAACAGCATGTCCCGATCGCGATCGGGATGATCTAGGTTCTGCGCCAAAGGCGCATCCGCCTCAGGCGGAGATTCCTGGCGGGGGCAGAGTTTGGAACGGCATGTCCCGATCGCGATCGGGATGATCTAGGTTCTGCGCCAAAGGCGCATCCGCCTCAGGCGGAGATTCCTGGCGGGGGCAGAGTTTGGAACAGATTAGATTCTTAACATCCGGGCCAGCCAGTCGGAGATCGGCTCTTCGGTTTTGGAAGTATCCTCGCGGACCAGTCCGCGCAAAATCGCGCGGATACTATCGGGGTTAATCTCGCCAAGCGGGATTGGCAAACGCGGCCGCAATCCTCCAAATTCAAAATAAAGCGTTTTTACCGCGGGCGGGGCATCCACCACCCAAAAATGATCTATATCTTTCCAGGGATAAAAACGCTCTCCCAGAGCAATGCCGCGCTGCGCGATAATAAACCGATAGGCCCGCGGAGGCCGTAAACTGTGGGTCGCGAAAATAATGCCAAACATTATAACAATGAACGCGAAGAGAAAATTGCGGCTGCTCACGGCATAAATCAGCAAAAGTATCCCCACCGCTGCCGCCGCGATCGCCCAAGCCAATCCGCGGGCATGCTGATGATATTCCCGGATTTCCCAGGAAAGTAACTCCGGCCCGTAATTACCCGTATTTGCTGTGGTCATAGGCAGTATTTTAAGTATACCACATCTACACCTCCAGGATAGCGCCCAAAACCCAGAGTACCGCCACGCCTAAACCAAACGCGAGCATGTGCGATAAAATATGCCCCCGCCGCAGTTCTTTGTGTATTTCCGGGAGCAGATCAACGGTCGCGATATAGATAAAGCCGCCACCGGCAAGCGCGATAAGCGGTACTTCGACGCTCTCGGCTACCCCGGCGATAAAATAAACCAGCACTCCTCCGGCAATCGCGGCCAGCGCGGAAAACAGATTCCAACGAATCGCCTGTGCCCTGGTCATGCCCATCTGCTGCAACACGCCAAAATCGCCAACCTCCTGGGGAATTTCGTGAAGCAATACCGCGATCGCGGTAACCAACCCCAACGGCAGTGAAATCAAGAGTGCCGCGGCAATCGCGATCCCGTCTAAAAAATTATGCACCGTGTCGCCAATAATCACCATGCTGCGGCGCGTTTTGTGAACGTCACAAATGCCTTCATGACAATGCGAGATCAACAGCAACTGCTCAATTACATAAAAAATCAGCAATCCAGTAAACACATAAAGCAGTACGCGGCCGGGCTCCACCCCCTCTAAATGTTCAAAGGCCTCCGGCAACAGATCAAAAAACGCCGCCGAAAGCATGGCCCCGGCCGCGAAAGAAACCAAATGCATCAGCCGTTCTTGGTTGCGCGCCAGGCGGCCGACAATGAAAAGCGCGGCCAGAACCCCGAGTACTCCTCCGATAATGGTGAGCCCGATAATTAATAGTAAAGTCATAAACAATAGCCATTACATTTTTACCTGTCAATAATATCAAAAAGACACCCGGGAGTCAAACTCGCTTTCGCGCGAATCTCTCTCCGTACACGGCCAGAAAGGTGGCGATCGGAAAAGCGAGAGCGATCGCGGTGCTGCCGGCCAGCGTCCTAACAATTTCAACCGCGATAATTTCACTATTTATCACTTGTCCATACGTCATCGCGACTTCTTCATTAAGTTTGAAAAGGAGCAAGAGGGGTAGTGATGCTCCCGCATAAGTAAGAAATAGAGTATTAACGATTGCCCCCAGATGGCTGTTGCCCACCTTAAATGCCATCTTAAATACTGGCCTGGAAGATAGCTCGGGATTGGCCTCCCTAATTTGCGCAACGGTTTCGATCTGGCTGACTACCGCGTCATCAAGCACGCCGAGGGTGCCAATCAGCATCCCCGCTAAAAGCAAGCCCTGAAAATTAATCGCGCCCTTTCCAAGCGACATCAGATAAAGCGATTCCTCGGTCAATCCCGTCAGACGAGTTAGGTAGGTAAATAGTACCGAGATGCCCAGCGCTAAAAGCAGCGCGCCGGCAATGCTGACCGTCGCGAGATGGGCCCGGCTATTCCATCCTTCCGTTATGTAGATAGACAATACTACAACAGCCAGCGCTCCTAAAACGCTAACCAGTACCGGATTAGTTCCGTTTAGAATGCGCGGTATAATAAACCCCAGGATTACCGTAAAAGTCATGGCCAAACTCAAAAGCGCCCGCAAACCTTTGCGCCGGCCAACCGCGATGATACTCAAAATAAAAAATCCGGCCAATAAATAAAGGTACGGCCGTCGGACATAATCAGTCACGGTAAATATCTCTTTGCCATCCGGTACTTTGTCATAATAGACAATCACCCGATCGCCTTTTTTATAAACTCCGGCATCAATAATATCGAGCTCGGAAATTCCCTGCGACAGCGCCTCGCGGCCTTTCCAAACTCCGGTCAGACCGCGCAGGCGTAAATCCTGCTGGGTGACTTTTGATCCATCTTCACGAGTAAACGCGCGCTCGCGGATAATCTCGATGACCCGCGCTTCAAAAGTTTCACTAACGATAAGTGACGGCGGCGCATCCTGCGCTTTGGCAATGAGCGGCAACAGTAGTACGATAATACATAGCAGTCGAGATAATCTCATATAATTAAGCCAGTATATCATATTTCCAAACCATAAACCACCCTTGCGGGGTGGCTTGTTTTACTTCAGTAGATGGCGGGCCGTACGGGATTTGCCTTGCACTACGCAGAGTGCATGGCACCCTGTACCCTATGTGGTGCAGGGTGAACCCTCATTCCGTGACCCCGCCCAAAGCGGGCCGTAGGGGATTTGAACCCCTGGTCTTCTCCGTGACAGGGAGACGTGTTAGATATTATTTCACAGCAGCGACAATCTTCGCAAATACGGCCGGGTGCTCAATGGCGAGTGTGGAAAGCACTTTGCGGTCAAGAGTAATGCCTTTCTTGTGCAGCGCGGAGATCAGCGTGGAGTACTTCATGCCTTCTTCGCGCGCGGCGGCATTGAGCCGAATATTCCAAAGCGCCCGGAATTCCCGCTTTTTGCGGCGGCGATCAACATAGGCGTGCGCGCCGGCCTTCAAAACCGCCGGCTTCATGAGCGTTATCTTGGACTTGCGTCCCCACTTGTACCCCTTGGTCGCGGCTAAAAATTTCTTCCTTCGTTTGATTCGATGTGTTCCTCGTTTGACTCGTGGCATATTGATCGGTGAATCAAGTGAATCAAGCAAGACAAGCAAGTCAAGCTGCTTGATTTACCTGATTTACTTGCTTTACTTGATTTACTTATTTAGCGTATGGCAGCAACTTCTTCACGTTGGGCGCGTGATGCTCGGAAAGCGATACATCCCGCCGCTTTTCGCGCGTTACTTTCCCCGGCTCGCGCGCGTTAAAATGATCCTGCCCGCCTTTGCGAATTAGAACTTTTCCGGTTCTGGTAATTTTGAACCGCTTGGAAAGCGACTTTGGGGTCTTGAGTTTCATACATTTTGTGTACGAATTACGAATCTTGAACGAATATTACGAATGTTGTAAATTCAAATTCGTAGTATTCGCAACGCCATTCGTTGATTCGTACACAGATTATTTCTTCGCAATGACCATGGACAATACTCCGCCTTGTTTTTGAAATGGCTGGTCAATTCTGATCTCCGTAAATAAGGCCACAAAGTCCTGAAGAATTTTACGCGCCAGCTCCACATGCTGACGTTCGCGGCCGCGCAAAATAATTTCTATCCGTACGCGATTCCCTTCGTCCATAAACCGCTGCGCCATCTCTCTGCGCACCCCCAGATCATGGTCACCGATTCGCAGCGACAACCGCACCCCCTTCACCTCCACTTCTTTGGCATGCGCTTTTTGCTTGCGCATCTCTTTAGTTTTTTGATATTTATATCTTCCGTAATCAGTAATTTTCGCAATCGGGGGTTGCGCATTGGGATTGATAAGCACAAGATCTAGCCCTTGCTCGCGCGCGAGCGTAAGCGCGGCCGCAGTATCCATAACATCAAGGTGTTCGCCTTGATCGTTGATAACCCGAACCTGCGGGGCAGTAATGCCGGTGTTAAACCGGATTAACGGCCCTTGGGGTTTTTGCGGTCTTCTTCGAGAAATTCGCATTGGGGAAGAGTTATTGAGTTATTGGTTATTAAGTTATTGGGTGGTTGAATCCTTGCGCCGCTCCAACAGATAGTGGATATACCCGTTCAACACTTTTCTCGCCGCGAGGTATTGTGCAATCAGTTGCTCACATGCTTCCAGTGGCGCCTGATGCAAATCACGGGCGGCGATAATGTGGTTGCGTGTCTCTTCAAGCGAACCTCGCGCCTGTCTGCAAAACTGAATATTCTCCTGATAATGGAACCTCCCAAATCCCTCCGCGATATTTGCGGGTGTTGAGGAACTACACCGTCTAAGCTGAGGCACACGATTATACTTCTCATCAGCAGGCAATAATTTCACAAACTCATACACCTCAAGCATGATCTGATGAGTCAATCGCCATGCTTCTAGCTGGGTAAAATCTACAATCTTCTCTTGCATGTATCTCAACCTAATAACTCAATAACTTAATAACTCGGTACTCTCAATTGGTGGAGGTGGAGGGAGTTGAACCCTCGTCTAGTAAATCCTTCGCATTCAACACTACAAGCTTAGCTTTCTTTGGATTTTTGGAACGCGCCTGAAAGAAAGCAAACAGCGCGCTCCTAGTCTTTGCCAATCTCAAGCATGTCGGGTAAGACCTCCGTCATGCTCCATCCTCTAATTACAGGAGTGCCCCGCTAGAGGAATCGCGGGACTCCTGACACACTGCTTAAAAAGCGGCGTGTGCAAAGGCCGGAGCTCTGAAAGTGCTGAAAGCATTTGTCAGAGTATTCCAACCCATAGATACGTTCTTGGCATGTATCAATTTCCCTGACCGTTTTATCCCGACCTAAGTCGGGATCCCGACTTTACGTCGGGACGAGTGGACAGAGTTGCTCGGCTTGCGTCAAAGTGCGTTGAACTCCTATCGATGCCCGTCACCCCCAAATCTATGCGGCTTTTAGCCGCATAGATTTGGGGGTGCAAAGTTATTTAGTTATTGAGTTATTACAATCGATCAAACCAACGTAATAACTCAATAACCAATAACCTAATAACTCTCACCTCATAACCCAATAACTCAATAACCTAATAACTCCTTCTCAATTTCTCCCGAATTTCGCGATCCACGGCGCGTTTTTTAATCACCTCGCGTTTCTCGTATTTTTTGCGTCCGCGGGCCAGCCCGAGCTCGACTTTCAAACGGCGTCCCTTAGTATACAGGGAAACCGGTATTAGTGTCAAGCCCTGGCTATGAATCTTCCCCATGAGCTCCTTAATCTCGCGGCCGTGCAGCAGCAATTTACGACTGGCCGTCGGATCATAATCTTTTAAAGATCCGGCCTTTTTGTAGGCCCCAATATGGGCATTCAAGAGCCAGACCTCCTCGCCTTTGAGTGTGGCATAGGCGCCTTTAAGCGATACATTGCCGGCACGCACCGATTTTACCTCCTGACCGGTAAGCACAATCCCCGCCTCGTAGGTTTTAAGGATGTCGTAATCAAATTTGGCACGCGGATTTTTGGCAAGGGTCATAGCGTCCGGGTGCCGACAAAGCTTTGCCCGTGCGGAATTATTTTCTCGCTTCCTAAAATTACTATCTTGCTCCTTTTTTTAAGTCCGGATTTTTTTGCCTGCGCGAGAAGCAATTTCAAAAGCGCGTCCATGGTTTTTACCCGCGGCACGAGAAACGGCCGGACGCCCCAGGAAAGATTTAATTGATGCACAACACGCCAATCGGGTGAGCCCACGATAAGCGGCACTTCGGTACGATAGCGCGACAGTAAACGTCCGGTATGCCCCGTAAGCGAGCCGGCCAGGATTGCTTTGGCCTCTTCAGTACGCGCGCGCACAGCCGCAAGCAGCGCTACTTCTTCTTCGCGCGGCCCATGAGTAATCTCGCCTCCGATTGAGAGATCATCAAACCTTGATGCTTCGGTTTTTTTAATAATATGTGCCATGGTCGCGACCGCTTCCACCGGAAATTGCCCGCTGGCGCTTTCTCCGGAAAGCATGGTCGCGTCGGTGTGATCAATTACGGCATTGGCCACATCCGAGGCCTCGGCCCGGCTTGGCCGGGGGCTTCGTTCCATGGAGGCCAGCATCTCGGTGGCCACAATTACGGGCACAGCCATCCGCCGGCATTTTTCAATCAGCTCTTTTTGAATAATCGGCACTTCTTCAGGACTGGTGGCGAGTGCCAGATCGCCTCGCGCGATCATAATGCCGTCGGCCTCACGCAGAATTTCGTCAAAATTCTGCACGGCTTCGCGGGTTTCGATTTTTACAATAATATGGAGCTCTGGTTTTTTTAAAAGTCGTCTAAGCGCAACTACATCCGCAGGGCGTTTTACAAACGAAAGCGCCACAAAATCAATATCTTGACCGCGCGCCCAAGCCGCGTCGTTTTTGTCTTTACTGGTCAGCGACGGCAAAGGTAGCGACACGCCGGCAATCGCAATCCCCTTGTGCGATTTTAGCTCGCCCCCCAAAGTCACTTTCGCATGAATATCGCGGTCACGCACTTCCTCAACCACACACTCAATCGTCCCGTCCGCGATCAAAAGATGCGCTCCTTTTTTCGCGTACTTGTGGAAATTCGGCACGGCAATGGGTATTTTAGTTATTGGGTTATGAGTTATTGAGTTATTAGATTGTGTGGTAAAGACCAATTTTTGTCCAATTACTAATTTCAAATTACTAATTACCAATTCCCCGATCCTTGCCTTCGGTCCTTGCAAATCAATCAGAATCGCGACCGGCTCTCCTGTTTTTTTAGCCGCCGTGCGAATTGTACGAATTGCACGACCGTGCCACGCGTAAGTGCCGTGCGACATATTTAATCGGCACACGTTCATTCCGGCACGGATCATTTTTTGAAGTGTGGCTGGCGTCTCGGAGGATGGACCGATGGTGCAAATTATCTTAGTACGCTTCATAGCGAGAGTTATTAGGTTATTGAGTTATTAGGTTATTAGTTTGTGAGTCACGATAACTTAATGACTTAATAACTTAATCACTTAATAACCCATTACTGCTTTAACTCCTCCAACTCCACCTTCACCTCCCGTTCTTTTCCTTGACTCAATATTTTAAGCGTCACGGTATCGCCCGGCTGGTGTTTTTGAATCTGTCCGGCCAGCGGACGGTCTTCGGTAATCTTGACGCGATCAATCTCCAAAATTATATCATTCTCGCGCAGACCAGCTTTATCCGCTGGCGAGGCCGGAGCAATGGCCAGATTCGTCCGCTCCGCACCCCGCACAATCAGCGCCCCATAATCAACCGGCAGTTGATTTTCTTGTTTAAGCTCCGGGGTAATAATCACATACCGCACTCCGAGCCACGGCCGCACAATCCGCCCGATCTTGATCACGCTCTCAATCACCGGCTTGGCTTGATTTACCGGAATGGCAAAACCCAAATTCTGGCCGGCTTGCGAGACCGCGGTATTAATGCCAATCACCTCCCCTTTCATGTTGACTAAAGGCCCGCCGGAATTTCCCGGATTAATCGCCGCGTCCGTCTGAATCGCCTCTTCAATTACCTCCGAGCCAATCCCAGGTCCGCCGGCGGTAACTCGCCGCTTAATACCCGACACTACCCCGCGGGTAATGGTGTTGGAAAATTCGGAAAGCGCGTTGCCAATCGCGATCACGGATTCGCCAATCTGTAAATTATCAGAGTTTCCGAATTTCACCGTGGGTAATCCCTGGGCCTCTATTTTAATAAGCGCCAAATCAATAAACGGATCCCGCGCCATTACTTTAGCATCATACCGCTTTCCTTCCGAGGTGACCACGGTATAAGTGGCCGCCTCGTCAAACACCACATGTTTATTGGTCACAATCAGGCCATCCTTACTCACAACAAATCCGCTCCCGCCGCCGACTTGTTGTTTTTTGGGCGGGCCTGGTGGTTGCTGCGGTGCCGGCTCCTGCGGGATTTCAATCTCAAATCCAAATTGGCGAAACAGATCTTCGGGAAATGGTGAGGTCACACTGCGCTGCGCTACTTCTTTACTAATTACAATAGATACCACGGCGGGCGAGACCCGCCTGACCACCTCAACTGTAGAATCACTCTCTTGTCCCCCTCCCCTAACCCCTCCCACCAAGGGAGGGGAATTCCCTTTTGCTTCCTCCCCCTTGATGGGGGAGGATTGAGGAGGGGGTGCGGCACGCGGCACGATCCATTGTAACGATGGCGGAAGTGACGCCAGCAACCTCTGCCCGATATTACCCGCGGCAACCTGGGAGGCCACAATACCGCCGGTTACTCCGGCAACGCTCCCCACCAAAAAACTGATGGTAATCGAGGCCAGAATTGTTTTGCGAAAATCATTCATACTGCAACCTGATTTTACCATGCGCTGGCACGGGATTTCAATGGCGGAGCGCAAAGGACTGTCCTTGTCCAAATCAATCCCCCTCTCTTAAGATAAGAGAGGGTGGGGTGAGTTATGAACTCTCGTGATATGTGATACGTATTACGTATATCGTGATTTTATTCTATCAAACCCGCTTGCTATTGACAAAGGTATTTTTCTATGCTATCATTATACGTCATACTCGCCCTCTCCAGAAGGCGGGGATATGACTCACCTTCACGGAGGACAACCATGGACACAGGACAGCAAGACGACAAGGCATACGGAGCGCGGCTGTTGCGCGCGATGTTGCGCACCATGACGCACGCAACGCACCCCTTCACTCGCGACCAAGCGCGGGTGATCATCCGAGAAAACCGGAGACGGGAGCAGGGTGTCCTGTTCCTGGGCTACATCACCGCCGACAAAAAGTCCTCGCGGTGCGAAAGCTGCTCAAAGCCCTTGCCAGCGGGTGAGATTGCCCTGCTCCTTCTCGAGCAGACGGACGGACATCCGGGCGGAAGAGGACCGAACCACGGAGCGCACATGTACTGCCACATGCTGTGCCTCATGGACGGCTTCACGACCCAAAACGACTCCATCCTCAAGATGGCACCGACGATCAAAAAGATTCTCGCCAGGGGGAAGGAAGAAGCGCGTCGGAGTCGCGCCGCAAGCAAGTCCGCGCCCAAGACCGACCCCGAGAAGCGCAAGCAGCGCTAGCTGCACCGTCTCGCACCCGCGTCCGTGACGCACATCTCGCCTTCCGCTCCAGCGAGATCTGTGCCACGGCGCTTTTTTTATTTATTGCCCCTCACCTCGACCTCTCCCCCTCCAGAGGCGGGCAGGCGCGGGGAGAGGTGATGCTAATTGATACCTTATTCAACTCCCCTCTCCCTCTGGGAGAGGGTGGCTGGAGGCCGGGTGAGGGTTTTTGGAGCATACTTAAAATAGTTTCTATCACCGCTTTAGTTTCCCTCACCGCAGCATCTGCTCCAAATCGTATCACTCGATATCCTTGACCTTCTAAATATCGCGTGCATGCCGCATCTTTTTCTATTTGCGTCCCGTGTTGGCTTCCATCAATCTCGATGATCAAAAATTTCTCCTCACAACAAAAGTCGGCAATATATTGCCCTACCGGATGTTGCCGCGGAAATTTATATCCGCCAAGTCGTCGGTCTCGCAAAAAACTCCACAATTTCCTTTCGCCGTCTGTTTGCCTGTGACGCAGTGTGCGGGCAAGTTTAACATTTGACATATTGCCCCTCACCCCGTCCTCTCCCGCGGGGAGAGGGGTATTGTTAAAAATCAAAAATCCACCCCCTTCTGCGCCAGCACTCCTTTGTCATACGGGTGTTTTACTTTTTCCATTTTGGTTACCAGATCAGCCATTTCCGCAAGCTCGGGATATTCATTGTGTCCGGTCATCAGTAGATGCACCTCCGGCGGCTTGGCGCGGATTAAATCTTTTATATCATCCACGCTCAAAAGCATACTATCCACGGCCGACAATATCTCATCCAAAATCACCACTTGGAATTTGTTATTTGTAATTTGTGATTTCGCGAAGGCCAGGCCTTCGCGCGCGGCTTGCTCGTGATCCTCGATCGGCTTGGCATCCCCAAGGATGCGTACCCACCCTTTGCCGACGATGTGGTATTCCAAGTGTGCACCATCTTCCCCTCCCCTAACCCCTCCCACAAGGGGAGGGGGATTTTTAATTACTCCCTCTCCCTTGATGGGAGAGGGTTGGGGTGAGGGTGAGGACTGCTCCAACCATCTAAACATCCTCCCCTCTCCGGTCTCCCACCCCGCCTCGGCCCCGCCTTTCATAAATTGCATAAACAACACGCGCTTCCCCTGTCCCAGCGCGCGCAAAGCCAGCCCAATCGCGGCTGTGCTTTTCCCTTTGCCATAACCCCAATAAATCATGACCAAACCTTGTTCCATATTCACTCATTCTATCAAATTCAAAGCGGGGGATAAACCCCCGCAATTTGTGTGCTATTCGTTATCAATTATTCGTGAGTCATTCGTTTTATATCCGTGATCCGTGGCCATCCGTGTGTTGTGGCATCAGCCACAACGAGAAAATCCGCAAGCATTGCATTTGGCGCACCCCTCTTGAAAAGCGAGTAACCCGCCGCAATCCGGACAAGCTGGCGCAAATCCTAGATCCATGACATCCCCGGTCCCTTTCTCCAGGACCAAGCGCACCGGTTCTTTAAGTCCGCGATCGCCCTCGGGAACCCACTGTAAATCCAATTTGCTCTGCCGGAACTTCATGTGTTTTTCCAAGATCTGTCCAATCGCGTCCGGCAGAGAAAGGATCATTTCGCCTTTATACCAAACCGGTTGCGGATCGCGAATCCCTTTGAGCTGACGAATAACCGATTCAATGTGCACGCCGGAGCGCAAGGAGAGCGAGATCATCCGACAGATGGCTTCCAGATTGGCCGCGAAGAATCCTCCGGCCTTGCCCATTTGGGAAAACACCTCAAAAGGACCATGCTCATCCTCGTTAATGGTGATATAAAGATTGCCGTAAGCGGACTTGAGTTTATAAGTCGTACCGCGCAAAACTTCCGGGCGCGGGCGCGGCTCTAAAACATGAATCGTCTGGGCGGTCGCGGTAGCAGTCGCGGAATCAACTTTGCCTTTTCCATCCTCGGTTTTTCGGCTATTTAAATTCAGTACTTGCTCCTCGCGTGATCCGTCGCGGTAGACCGTCCCGCCTTTGCAGCCCAGCTCCCAGGCCAGCATATAACCCTGGCGCACGTCATCGCGGGTCGCGCGGTTGGGAAAATTAATGGTTTTCGAAATGGAATTATCGGTGTGCTGCTGGAAAGCGGCTTGCATGCGGATATGGTCTTCCGCGGAAATATCCATCGCCGTAACATAAGTCCGCCGCAGATCTTCGGGCAGATCCGTACGGTGCGCAATCGTGCCTTTTTCCATAACATCCTGCATCAGCTCCTCGCTCCACAAATTCCGCTCTTTGAGTTTGCGTTCAAAATAGGGATTGGCGTAAAGCAAACTATCGCCGCCCATGATGTTCTCTTTTTTGTAAGCCAGCGCGAAAAACGGCTCCACTCCGGAAGAACAATCAAAAAACATCGAGATTGAACCGGTGGGCGCCACCGTGGTGAGTGCGGCGTTGCGCTGGAGCCGATTCTGCCCGGTCGGCCCAAAAATACTCCCTTCCCAATTCGGGAATACTCCTTTTTTCTTGGCAAGTTCTTCGGAATAGTCATGGGCCGTATCGTTTACTATTTTCATGACCCGCCCCGCCATAGCCAATCCTTCCGGAGAATTGTAGCCAAGGTCGAGCTGGTACAGCATGTCGGCAAAGCCCATAATTCCCAGTCCGACTCGGCGATTGTTTCTAAAAGTACGATTAACTTTTTCAACCGGGAAGTCCGACACATCTACGACATTGTCGAGCATGCGCACCGCCATTTTAGTGGCATGGCGCAATCCTTCCTCGTCAATGGCCCCGCCTTTTACAAACTTCGCTAAGTTCACTGAACCAAGATTGCACACATCCCCGTCATGCAGCCACTGCTCGCCGCACGGGTTAGTCGCTTCCAGCCGCCCCAAGGCCGGAACCGGATTAGTCCGATTGGCCGCGTCCGGAAACAGCACGCCCGGCTCGCCGTTTAGCCAAGCCGACTCAACTATTTTATCCATGAGTTCCCGCGCCGTCAGAGTAACGTCTTCATGCGCAACATACGCGCCGCGGTTGTTGCGCTTAATTAACCGCGGTTTCATCTTTTGGCCTTTCCACTCGCAAAGCCAGGGCTCTTTGGAATTTGTTTTAACTTGCCGCATAAACTCATCCGTCATTCCCACCGACACATTGAAATTCACGATCGTGCCTTCTTTGCGTTTGCAATCAATGAATTCCAAAATATCCGGATGGTCAACCCGCATGACTCCCATGTTCGCCCCATGCCGGCCTTGCTGTTTGATTACTCCAAACGCGGTGTTATAAGCGTGCAAAAATGAAATCGGTCCGGACGCTTGTCCGCGGCTGGCAACCGTAAGATTCCCCGCCGGACGCAAAAGATGCCAGGCAAAGCCAAGGCCCGAACCGGCTTGCTGAAGAAGCGAGGCGTCGCGAAGCGTGCTAAAAATTCCGTCCATGCTGTCTCCAAAATGCAAAACAATGCAGTTGGCCACTACTCGGGTCGGTCCTCCCGCATTGGTAATGGTTCTTCCGGCCGGAGTAAACTCAAATCGCGACAGGACCCCATAAAACTCCTTTTCCCACCCGCGCGTTTCTGCTTCTGTCGCGCCATACTGATATTCAACTTCCGCCAAAGCGCGGGCCAGGCGCAAAAACATTCCTTTCGGCGTTTCCACCACCTCGCCCTTTTCATTACGCACCAAATAACGTTTTTCAATCACCCGAATCGCGTTATCGGTAAAACCGAGCTCGCGGCCGTCTTTCCAAATCTGCTCTTTGGTTACGGATTGCGCTTTGGCAAGATCGCTTTTTGTGGCGTAGGTATAGGAGGTTGAAGAGGCAACCGGCGACATATTTACTATAAAATTATGAGAGTTTTTAAAGAGAAAAAAATACACCTCCTTTGCGCTTCAAAATTGGGCGTGAAAAGTGGAGGTTTATCCCTACTCCTTATCCATTGTACGCTATCCCCTCCATGGGCTGTCAAATTTGCAAAAATACCCGCACTTTACTGCTGTTTTTCTGCCTGGCCGTCGCGACAATTTATTTTCTGTGGATAACCGTCTGAAATGTCTCGGTGGATAAAATCAAAACCGCCCCTTATGGGTCGGTTTTGATTTCGTGCTGCTTCGTTTTACGAACCAAGTTTGCGCCGGATAAACGCGGGGATTTCGAGATCTTCTTCGCTTTGCCCGGCGGCCGAGGCCGCGGCGGTCTTTTTGGGCTCTTCGCGGCGTACGGGTCTGGCCTCAAAGGACTTGGCGGTCTTTTCTTCGAATTTGCGCTCCACCCGGGGCGGAGCATAAGAGGCAATCGGCTGAACCGGCGCCAGGCGAGGAGCGGACATAAATGGAATGGGCTGCGGCGCTCCGGAAAATCCAGTCGCAATTACCGTAATCTTGACCTCGTCTTTAAGGCCTTCATCCAAAACGGCTCCGAAAATCACTTTGGCGTGCGGATCAGCGCTGCTGGTAATCAGTTTGGCCGCTTCATTGACCTCATGCATGCCGAGCGATGTCCCGCCGGCAATGGTAAAGAGGACGCCTTTGGCGCCGTCAATGGAAATTTCCAAAAGCGGCGAGGCGATCGCGGCTTTGGCCGCCTCGGTCGCGCGATTTTCTCCGGTGGCCCGTCCAATGCCCATGAGCGCCGAACCCGCTTGCGACATGATGGCTTTAACATCCGCGAAATCAACATTGATGAGTCCCGGCACGGTGATGAGCTCGGAGATCCCCTGGACCCCTTGGCGCAGCACTTCATCAACTGTATCAAAGGCCTCCAACAGCGAGGTCTTTTTATCAATAATCTGCAGCACGCGGTCATTGGGAATGGTGATAATGGTGTCGACTCGCTCGATGAGTTCCGCGTGCGCGCGTTCGGCAATCTCGCCGCGCTGACTTCCTTCAAAAGAAAACGGTTTAGTAACTACCGCGACAGTCAGCGCTCCGGAGTCCCGCGCGATCTCCGCGATAATGGGAGCGGCTCCGGAACCGGTGCCGCCGCCCAGTCCGCAAGTAATAAAGACCATATCCGCTCCTTTGACCGCGTCGCGGATTTCATTTTGCGCTTCTTCGGCCGCGCGCCGCCCGGACTCCGGATCCATTCCGGCGCCCAATCCCTTGGTAACGGTTTTGCCCAGCTGCAGCTTGCCCGGAGCAAGACAGTAATGCAGCGCTTGCAAATCGGTGTTCATGGCCACAAATTCCACACCGCGAATTTTGCTGCGCACCATCCGATTGAGCGCGCTGCCTCCTGATCCCCCGACGCCGACAACTTTGATTTTTGCAAACGTCTCGATCTCCGGCTTGACTTCTGGCATACGTTTTCTAAGTTATTGGGTTATTGGGTTATTGGGTTATTTTTGAGTCAATTCGTAATAACTCAATAACTTAGTAACTTAATAACTCACGGTATTAGTGATTTAAATAATTTTTTCAAACCCATACTCACTTTGCCCAGTCCGCGAATAGATACGAACTGCGACAGGCGTCCTTTTGGCGCGCGATCTTTGGACATCTCATAACCCCACACGGTTAGTCCGACCGCGGTGGCAAAGGAAGTGTCGCTGCCCCGATCCAAAAGCGAGGAAACGCCGCCGGGATAGCCAAGGGAAGCGGGTAAACGCAGTTTTTCTTTAGCCAGCTCAACCAAGCCATTAAGCCGCGCTCCTCCGCCGGTAAAAATGATTCCGGAAGGCAGCATCGCGGAACGCCCGATTTTTTTCAGTTCCCGATCAATCCGTTCAAAGATCTCTTCCACGCGCGCCTGAATAATCTCGGCAATGTAACGGCGGGAAACCAGCTCATTTTCTCCGCCAAGATCCCCCAGGTTGATTTCTTCCTTTTTATTAATTTCCTTGGGCAGCGCGGTCCCATGTTCTATTTTTACCCGTTCCGCCACGTCAATGGAAGTACGCAGACCAATCGCGATATCAGAAGTAATATGATCACTGCCGATGGGAATGATGCCGGTGGTTAAAAGATCTCCTTCTTCAAAGACCACGTAACTCGTGGTGGATGAACCCAGATCAACCACGGCCACGCCCAATTCTTTTTGGCGCGAGCTGGTAATGGTTTCGGTGGCCGCGAGAATGGACAAGACCAGATCCTCGATATCCAAGCCGGTACGATATACGCATTTGGTTAAATTTTTAATCTGCGAACTTAACCCTTGAATAATCTGCGCGTCCACTTCCAGCCGAATCCCGGTCATCCCGACCGGATCCTTTACGCCGGATTGCCCATCAACCGTAAACGACTTCGGGATGACGTGTAGAATTTCGTAGTTTAAGGGAGTGGCCACCGTGCGAGCCGCCTCAATCGCGCGTTCCACATCTTCCTCGGTAATCTCGCCATTGGGTTTGCCGACCGCGACCACGCCGCGAGATTCTTCGGTCAAAATATGCAGTCCGGAAATCCCGACCCAGGCCCGCTCCAGCGGCGCTCCCAGCACGCGTTCGGCTTTTTCAAGGCAGGAGGAGACCGCCGCGGTGGCATCTTCAATGGAAGAAATCACGCCTTTGGAAATACCGGCGGAGGGAACTTCAAATGCGCCGACGACCTGCAGTTCGCTTTCTTTCTCGCTTACGGACACGCGCTGACCCACGGCCAGACGAATCGCCGAAGATCCCAAATCCAGCCCGACAATAAATGGTTCGTTGTTCATATCGGTATGTTCGGTATGTATATAGACATGATAGTCCAAAAAATGACACCCCGCAAAGGTGTCAATGTGGATATATTGGACAAAAAATGTGTTCACTGTTGTGGTTGGCGGTATAGCAGCTCGTATCGGTGTAGTGATACGGTTTCGCCAATTGACGTACGACCACACCATTTAACGATACGGGCGGCGACACCTACACCGCCATCCTACTCAATGAAATACGGCACAAAGATAAGCAGTCCGACAATTAGGGCGCCGAGGGAGGCGATAAGCACCGCCCCGGCCATCAGATCTTTAATCTCCTCCACCATCGGGTGGATGCGCGGCTTAAAAACGTCGACAAATCGCTCCAGAATACTGTTGATGATCTCCAGAGTCAGCACCAGAATAATCAGCATCACCAGCGCGACCGTCTGCCAAGGCGGCACACGAAACCAGATGATTAAGGCAATCACGACCAGCGCAGAAAAAATTTGAACTCGAAAACTCTGCTCGCGCTGCCAAGCCACCGCAATTCCGCGCGAAGCGTAGTGGAAACTCTTTATAAGACGACGGATGCTGAGCATAATTGATAATTAATCTAATTGACCTAATTGTTCTAATTATTCTAAACAAATCCCAATAATCCAATCATTCCTTTTTCTTCACCTTTTTATAGATTGCATTAAATATAAGATTCAGCTCCTTTGCTTCTTGCCAGAGAACTCGTGCCTCACTCGCAAGTTCTACTACGGCTACAGCAATCATGCGAAGAAAATGTTTTGCTTCCCGTGATTCTTTTTTACATATACCAATTTTGTGCCGAAAATCCTGTCCACTTTCAGCATCATCAGCTTCACAATAATTGGCTCCTATACTCGTGCCCGCACCCACCAATTGTGGAACAAGACGCTGGGTTACTGGAGTCATGGGCACTCTCTTTGCAAATTTAATGATATCTTCCCCAAATTTCGCTGTTCGTTCTTCTAAATCCCACTTCTTATCATTGGGGCTTTCTTCTTTGGTCATTGTTTAGGTCAATTAGGTAAATTAAAATAATTAGGTTAATTCTTCGAGCACTTTCGCTTCTATCTTCTCCATCTTCCTCGCCTCTTTCTCTTGAACATGATCATACTCCAGGAGGTGCAGGAAGCCATGCAAGGCCAGTCGAGCAATTTCGTAGTTCATGGTCCACCCGCACTTTTTTGCCTCGCGCTTTGCTTCCGGAAGGGAAATAAAAATATCACCCAAGTCAACTGAAGAACGTAGGGACTTATGAACTAAAGAACTCGATTGTTCTTTCGTTCTTTTATTCTTTCGTTCTTTTGTTGTTCCAAACGCCAGCACATTCGTCGTCCTATCTTTCCCGCGATACTGACTGTTGAACGCGCGCATTTTTTCATCACCGACAAAACTGACTGATACGGCTGTACCGCTAGGATATTTTACATTCTTCGCGGCGTGCTCAATAATTTTTTTTACCACGCCGTCATATTTTTTTGCAGATGACAGTTCGTATCGAACAACAATTTCCATGATTCATGATTCCTAATTCATAATTCTCAAACTATTGAGCATCATCGTGAAGGTCGTCCGGTAGGTTGGCCGGGCTCCGTCTTCCAGATCTTCCAGGAGGTATAGGCGCGCGGGTCCTTTGATCGCGGCGCGCCGCCGGTCCGCTCCCGCCTGGATCTCCAGCCCGGCCTTACTATCGCGCCAGGGGGAGGACGGCTCTCCCGGCCAATTTTGGCTATACCAGTCCTTAGCCGACAATCCGGCGGAATTTTCTCGCGCCTGTATCGAGAAAATCGTCCCGCCCTCGCCATCCGCGATAGTGACCTTACCAGGTGTCTCCAGATTGGTCTGGATCTGCCAGGGGGACGGAATCAGTACGGCGTAACCGAAAGAATTTTCATTAAACCAGCGCACCAGATTGGTTTCTTCCAGGCGCTCGGGGGCATTACCAGAGGCGTTATACAAGTGAAAAATCTCATGGCCGTCCAGAAACCCGTCTTTATCCGTATCGGGTTGCGTGGGGCCGCTGTGATACAAAATTTCTTCGGCATTACTTAAGCCATCCCGATCCGTATCTTCCCAGACCGGCGGAGGAGCGGGCGCCTCGGAGACGGGTTCGGTTAAAGGCGGCTCTGGCGCGGGTGGAATTTTTGGTTCTGCGCTGGGCGCTATCAGCGCTTCGGTTTCCGCCGGCGGGGCTGGAATTTCCACTGGCGGCGGCAGGACTGGCGCGGGCTTGACCCGCAGCGGACGGGTAAAGTACCAAGCCGCGGCCGCCACGACGATCAAAAACATCCCGCCCACCACAATCCAAAAGAGCGCTCGCGGAGATAATGCTAATTTTCGCGCCGCTCCCGCTTCCTTTTTCCGCGCGCCTTTCGGAATCCGGCCTCCCCAATAGGCGTCCGGAATGACATGGATGATTAGATCGGACATAAAGGGAGTAAATCAAGCGAGACAAGCAAGGCAAGTAAATTAAGTACTGGACTTGCCTGATTTACCTGATTCACTTGATTTACTGACTTGGCACCGTAAACAGCCGCCCCTCTCCTTTGGGATTATACCCGTTGGAGACCTCGGCGCCGTCTTTATATCCATCGCCGTCCGTATCCGGATTTAATGGATCGGTCTGATAAGTAAAAACCTCCTCACCGTCAAACAAGCCGTCATTATCCGAGTCGGGGTTTCCCGGATCAGTGCCGCGGTCTTGTTCTTCTCCATTAGTCAGCCCATCGCCGTCAGAATCAGCATCATCACCCTCGGCCTCCTCACGCGCTGGCGGAGCCGCTTCTTCTTCCGGGGGCAAGAAAGACGCGGATCCTTCCGGGGTTTGTTCCGGGGTCTCCGGAAGCGTGGGGATGGTTGGTTCAACACTCTCGTCAAGCATAAACGCCGCGGATTGCGGAGGAAGCGGCGCCGTAGCGCGGCGGACAAAACGCAACACCCCCAAAGCCACCCCCAAGACGGCTAAAACTCCCACCACAATTCCGGCAAAAATAATCACTTTCCGAGACGCGATAAGCGGGGGCTTTACCTCGGCGGCCGTCGGCGTAGGTTGGGGTAGAGGCGGCGCTGCGGATGGGGGCGGCTCGGGCATCGGCGCCGCGGGTTTAACCGCTGGACCCCCCCCTTCGCGAAGAGGGGGATGGGCCGGTTCTATCTGGGCAAAAATATCATCCGGCTCTTTATCGCCGGTAGGTAGATTAGCCGGAGGCGTGGGTTGATCGTCAAACATATATGGGGAATTAAGAATTTAGAATGAAGAATAAGGGTTTCTTGTTGAGATTGTGTATAACTATCATGAAACCGTTGAATAATCAATTATTCGTGGTCATTTGTCAGGCCGCCTGGTAAGCGCCTCGCCGGAATACTGCGGTTTTGGCGGCCGTCTATTCGTGTATATTCGTGTGAACCGTCGAAGGTGTTAATCCTTCAACACTCTCATCATACCACAAAAAACCGCTTGACACCAGGCCGAAAATAACCTATGCTAAAAGTGGCTCTACCAACAAAGGAGGAAGCCATGCGTACCTTGACAATGACCGCGTTTTTGCTGGCGTTCTTTGCCGCCTGCGGAGGCGGCGACTCCACCACCGCGCAGGAAGGCGAGGGTGAGGAAAGCGAAGAAGGCGAGGCCGAAGGCGGACGCGAAGGTGAAGGTGAGGGCGAAGGCGAAGGTGAAGGCGAAGGTGAAGGTGAATCCGAGTCCGAAGCCGAATCCGAGTCCGAGTGCGAACGCGAGGACTGCGACGACGGCGTGGACTGCACTGACGATCGCTGGAACGCACCGTCGTGCAGGTGTATCCACACGATCGTGCCGGCGCTCTGTGAGCCGGGCGAGTACTGCGACCCCGAGGAGGGTTGCATCGAAACACCTCCGTGCGATGAGCCCTCGGACTGTCCGGACCGCGGCAGTGAAGACGGACTTTGCCTGGATGAGGGCTGTGACCTTTCTACGGCTTCGTGCACCTACACGATCCATGACCGCGACCGGGACGGCCACGCGCCTAGGCGATGCGAAATTGAGGGTGGGGATGACTGCGACGACGATAATCCCCTGATCTATCTCGGCGCGCCAGAGCGCTGTGACGGGGAGGATAACGACTGCAACGGCGAGGTGGACGATCTTCCCGAGCTTGGCCAGCCCTGTGATGGGCGGGATGCGGACGAATGCGAGGAAGGGGTTTGGGTCTGCGAGGGCGGTGAAGGTGAGAGTGAAAGCGAGGGCGAATACGACGACCTATATTGCAACGATTTCACCAACGACAGCCGCGAGACCTGCGACGGGCTGGACAACGACTGCGATGGGGAGGTGGATGAGAACTTCAGATGGCGCGATCCGGAAACCGGATCCCAGCGCGAACTGGGACAATCCTGCACGGTTGGACTTGGTGTTTGCGAAAACACCGGCAATGTGATCTGCTCCGTATTCGGAGAATCTGCCCGCTGTCCAGTCAGCCCCTTGCCCGCAGAGTCGCCCGAGGTCTGCGATGGGCTGGACAATGACTGCGATGGCATCACAGATAATGGTCCGCCCGAGGTCTGCGACGGGGAGGACAACGATTGCGACGGGGAGACGGACGAAGGCGTTGTCAATGCCTGCGGTACCTGCGGACCTGTACCATCCGAGATCTGCGATGGGGAAGACAACGACTGCGATGGGGAGACGGACGAGGACTTTGGTGGAACATCCTGTGGTGTTGCTTCCACTGCCTGCATAGCTGGCGAGATCGTGGAATGCGATTGCTGTGACGGACTGGACAATGATGGGGACGGTTTGATTGACCAAAACGATCCAGATTGCCCGGCCGATGACTATTGGTGCCCGACCTCCACCGCTGGCGCGCCTGCGGTGCGCCAATCCCATACCGCCATCTGGACCGGGTCCGAAATGATGGTGTGGGGAGGATGGGGTGGTGGTTCGCCTCTCAACACCGGCGGACGATATGATCCGGAAACCAATACTTGGACTGCGACTTCCACTGTTGACGCGCCTACGCCGCACTGGCTCCATACCGCCATCTGGACCGGGTCCGAAATGATGGTGTGGGGAGGATGGGATGATGAATTCAATCCCCTCAACACCGGCGAGCGATATGATCCGATCACCAATACCTGGACTGCGATTTCCACTGCTGGCGCGCCTGCGGGGCGCTACTCCCACACTGCCATCTGGACCGGGTCCGAAATGATGGTGTGGGGAGGATGGGGTGGTGGTTCGCCTCTCAACACCGGTGGGCGGTATGATCCGGAAACCAATACTTGGACCCCGACTTCCACCGCTGGCGCGCCTGTGGCGCGAGGTAGCCACACCGCCATCTGGACCGGAAGTGAAATGATAGTGTGGGGAGGAGCGGATGATAGCGGTCGTTTCCACACCGGCGAGCGATATGATCCGATCACCAATACCTGGACTGCGATTTCCACTGCTGGCGCGCCTGCGGGGCGCTACTCCCACACTGCCATCTGGACCGGAAGTGAAATGATAGTGTGGGGAGGAAGGGATTGGGACTTCATCCCCTTCAACACTGGCGGACAGTATGATCCGACAACCAACTCCTGGAGCTCGACCTCCACCGCTGGCGCACCTGTGGCGCGCACCAGCCACACCGCCATCTGGACCGGGTCGGAAATGATGGTGTGGGGAGGAATGGATAATGGTCGGAATCTGATCAACACTGGCGGCCGGTATGATCCGACAACCGACTCCTGGAGTCCGGTCTCCACTGCTGACGCGCCTGTGGCGCGTGGCTCGTACACTGCGGTTTGGACCGGGAGTGAAATGCTGGTGTGGGGAGGATATGGTAGTGGTGGTTATCTCAACACCGGCGGGCGGTACGTGCCCTAGCTCTTTTTCCGTGAGGATTGCAAAGCCGAGGTTCCCATTCGGGAACCCCGGCCTTTTTTTATCCCCACATCTTTCGCTCACAATTTTAAATTCTTAATCTAAGGCCGCCCCCTCCTCGACTAGCACTCCACCGGAAAGAGTGGAGATGTTGCACTGATTGTCACAATAGGTACAGCCCACTAAACCATAGCCCGGCGTACACCGAGTCCCATTGGAAGTTCCTTCATCACATTCCTCTGGATCAGTACACCGGCCACGACCGCAATCCTGGTCGCGCCGACAGGTCACGCCGTCACGATTACGATCGCCAGTGCCCACACACACCAGTCCCTGATTGAATCCGTCGCCACATTTTGCGTGCTTGCAGTCGTTAATGCAGCCATCCGCATTTTCCGCCGCATCGTTTTGCCCGTCGTTCGTGGTTCCATCGTCACACTGCTCATTTCCTTCGCGCGCGCCATTGCCGCATTGTCCTTGGGCAACTGTAGTGAGACCGCCCCAACGACATGGACCACCACTACGGCAGGCCTGCCGCCAGAGATACGGGTAGCCCTCGGGCTCTGTAAACTGTTGACTGTCATAAACATGCGTTCCATCCCACTGGATTGGCCCAGTAAATTTACAGCTACCAAATGACGTATCGCAATCAGAATCTTGGCGGCAGGGCTTTCCAAAATCCGAAGCCCCCCACACCCACATACACACCTGTGGACTCTGGCGAGTATCTCCCGCTTCGCACTGCTCATTCCACTCTTCCTGTATCTCATTGTCTCCGCACCGCGCCCCTGGCCCGGAGCAGTCAAACCGACAACACCCATAATCGCCATTGACACATGCTGCACCGCTGGAATTTGTAGAATCACATACTTCGGGTCCATTGCGCGTACCGTCGCCGCAATAGGCACTAAGTGCGGTTGCTGAACATTGACCCCACGGGAAACAATTATTATCCTCGGTGCAGATATTTCCCTGATTAGGCCCCCCGATGCAGGTCCTAGCGCATACCGTATTGCACTTGCCATACTGACCATTTAACAGCCCATCATCACATACTTCGCTTCCTTCTCTTATGCCATTACCGCAGATTACGCCGCCTTGGCATATGTCAAGGTTGGATGTCGGGTTTTGGGATCCACCCCATATTTGCCAGTCAGTCACCTGCGGAGCATCATTCCACTCGCACCTATTCGTGCACGCCCGTACTGCCTGGCACTGCGATGAAAGAATACAAACCCCTTCATTGTCAGCGCAGTTTTCATCATTAACACACTCCTTCGAAGGATTCAAACTGCATGAACGCAACGGAACACATGAAGAACCTCTCGCATGCAACGTACAGGTTGAACCAGAATCTGGGAACCTTGGGGCTGTTGATATTACCCCGGTTTCTGGATTACACCTTTGCCGAAATCCCCCCTCAAAGGGGGCACCAGGGTCACCACAGTATCCAAACCAACGGGCTTGCTGGACCTCTTCCTGCCCCACTTCGCAGAATTCCTGGCAATTATTCACCCCGCACGAAACCCCGGGATAATTTGCGCAGGTTCCGTCCGGGAGACATTCACCACGTTCAAGAATTCCATTGCCGCAGGTCGCCGTGGCATTGGACCATAATCCCCCGGCTGGCGCGCCCGGCGCGCTCACCCAGGAACAATTGCTCGGGGTTAGCAGGTTGGTTCCCGCCGGATCAAAATTAAACACTTCCCAGCGGCTCTGCCCGGGAGCTGGCGGACGATACAGCAGTTCAAAATCTACGCCCAATTCATAGTCCACTGCCCCAATCGCGCGATACTGATACACGTGGGATCCAGCCGGACAGCGGTAGGTTTGGGTCTGTTCATTCCAGCAAGTCGCGGGATCAAATTGCCCGCGCTCGCCTGGAATCGCGGCACAGCCCGGCGCGAAGCTATTGAGCGGATCTTGCGGCAAGGAGGCGCCCAATGTTGCGCCAAGCGTGGCCTGCCAAGAAGGCCATTTGGAGGTGGACATGGAACGGATAAAAGTGCCGGCCTGAAGCGGCGGATAGCGTCCGTGAGTATTGCGGTAATCCTCCAGTGCGGATTGTATCGAACTGATATGATTTAAACGCAATAGATCTCGGCGCAGCTTGTCTCGGTTGGAGTTCTCGACATTCACATTAAGCTGGAAGTTGGAAACAAACTGGTCAAACACTTGCTGCATCGCGCTGGGCGCGTTTTCAGAAAGCGAAAGCACGTAGATATTGCTGTACACTACTTTTAATGTGGGGACGTACCTATCAGTAACCGCGTTTGTGCCAGCGACATACACCGTATTCCGGTCCCGGATCGCCTCATAACCATCCACCCCGGGATTAATTGGCGCCGGAGTTCCAGTAAAGCCCATTTGCTCATACCAAGTTCTGACCGGCAAACGCCTCGGGTTTGGAAATACCCGAATTCCAATGGCCTGCTGTTTTTCTGCTGATTCAACCAAAAGATACTCCTTCAGCGGAGCAGGGCCAGTATGGCTGGTGGCGATACGGAAGGTGTCCAAAGTAACCGGCGCACCCTCGTCCGCGCCTGCCGCGGGAGGACGAATCGCGCCCGGGTAAATTAAAGCCGGCAAATCGCCTGCGAGGCCCTCCTCACCACTGTCGCGGCAGTACCAAGTGCGAAAATTCATGGGGTCTCCTCCGCCAAGGAGTGCGCCTTCGCGATCCTCAAACCGCGGCAAGGGGTGCTCAATACGCGATGGCCAGGGATTTTCGCACAGCGTGGTAATAAATTCCGCGCTCCCCTCGCGCACCGCGTCCTGATGATCCTCCGGCTGCGGAAGCGCGCTGGCGTCAGTAATTGTGGCAGTGGCATTCACGTCCGTCTCGCCATTGCGATTCCCGGCAGTTACGGTTTGATCTGGATCAGCGTTGATCGGATCCGCAGCGTTGATGGGATCCGGCTCATTGGTAACGCTGGCCACGGTATTTTCCGCTGATCTCCAGGACCAGGCCCAGGAATATCCGGTTGTCCGCTGCAGCGCCTGCCCGCTGCTGGAGAGCGCCTCGGCCCGAACTTGGGCCTGCTGCCCGGGACGAGAAAAACCCGCGCCGCCTTCTCCTTCAAAAATGCTCACCGCTTCATCCGCGCCAGTTACGTTAACGCGCACGTTTTCCACGGTACAGATCTCGGATCCGGTAGTGAAGTTCCAACTTGAATCTGTTCCGCCTTCGGCAGCGGGACCGCGGAAGGCCACGCCGAAAATCGAGCGCACTCCAGAAGCGATCAAATCATTAAGGTTCGGGTCGCCAGCAATGGTGATCTGATAATCTGTCGCGTTATCCAAAATCCGCGAAGGTTGCAGGACTAAACGACTCCCCTGTGCTGCCGATTCAACCGACGCCTTTAAGCTCAAGGACGGATCAGCGCACCACACCGAATTTCTTGCCCGGCCCTGAAGAGTCAGGCCATCCGGACACGTCGCAGTGTTTTCAACACGCTTGGCAATTCCGATCGCTTGATCAAGATTTGCGGAATCCATGGGTTGATCAAAAGTTACTTCCAAAAGTCCATTGGGACAGGCGTCTGGCGTATTGATGCCCGGCACGCGCTCCACAATTTTCGGGCGAAGATAACAACAGTTGTCGCTCCCGCGGCCCACGGCCTCGGATGGCCCTTGTCCGGGCGTTGGACAATCGGCTTCGCTGCGGGCCACGCAAAATACGGTAATACTGGCGCTGCCCGGCGCGCCCGCTTGTCCCTCCACCGCCGCCTCTACCGCCACCGTACTCCAAGGATTAGGCGGAGCGCAGACCGGAAAATTCTCATCCGTACAATTGCCATTGCTGCTACAGGGCGCGCGCGGTTCCTTAAATTCTCCGGTCTCTTTGCGGCAGAACTTCCGAATCCCCAAGGCCCTGGCTTGCTGAATTGGATCAATGCGCCGAGGCGACTCCGCAACCGTCCCTTCATTAAGACAGCGCGCGGAACAGCCGTCTCCGGCAGCCGTATTGCCATCATCACAGTCCTCAAAACGATCAATCCTCCCATTGCCGCAAAACGGCGAAGGAGTTCCTTCATTAAGACACCGGGATGAACAGCCATCGCCATTGGCGCGATTATTTAACTGATCGCATTCTTCACCGGCCTCCACTAATCCGTTGCCGCAGGTGGAAACCGGAAGAGTGCCTTTTAAAAGACACGTGGCTGGGTCGCAGAATTCCGAAAGAAGGGGGGCACCTAAAAGGTCGCGGTAACGCTGCTGGTCTTCGGGATCACATTCTTCCCCGCGATCAATCTGCCCGTTTCCGCAAGTAGTCGCCCGAGAAGTCCCTTCATTCCGACACTGCGTAGAGCAGCCATCGCCCGGTAAAACATTGCCGTCGTCGCAATCCTCGCCATTTCCGGGTTCCGGGTCTCCGCCACTGCCGCAGCAATTGGTTTGCTCCGGAGCGACACAGCGCGCCAGCGCTCCGGCGTGCAGACAACTCGCGGTGCACCCGGGCAAGCCGGGCGGGTCGCATTCCTCGCCCGGATCAATAATACCATTCCCGCAGGCGAATCTTCCGAGAATTCCCGCGCTGGATCCCTCGTTTAAACACTGCGCTAAACAGCCATCGCCATCTATTAAATTTCCGTCATCGCAATCTTCCGCGTATTCCCGCACCCCATTGCCGCAGGAAGGCAAACGATCCACTCCGGTCCGCACTACTCCGGCAATCATGGTATTGCCCACCACGCCGGCGACCCGATCATCTTCTTCAAGTTCCGGATCGTCAATCTTCCAACCCCAATCGTAGGACAGCGAATTTAAGCGCTGGCCCTGCGGATCGCAGGCATCCGGAGCGCTCCGCGGCTCCGCGGAAAAACTCGCGCGCGCGCCGATAAGATAGAGCGCGGCTTGCGGAGGGCTTAATTCCACGCGATCAACCTGACAGGATGACGCGCCGGTTTTAAAGGTCCAAGAAAAAGTATTGCACTGCGCGCCCGCGCACTTCCCTGGCCCGGGAGCGAGCATCGCTCCGGTTATCGCGTCACGGCCGGCCCAATTGTAGGAAAAGTTCAGTCCGGCCAGCGGCTTGCCCGGTACGGAGCTGTCGCGGCGGCTTGAATGTAGGCCAGCGCTGCCGCCTTTGAGTAAAACCCGATAAAAAGTATTGGGCAGTAAGAGATCTTCTCGCGCCGAGGTGGCCGGGTTATCGGTAAGTCCGATCTCCAGGGTATTTTCTGCGCTCTTCCAAGAAAGTGCGGGGCTCAAAACTCGCTCCGCCAAGCGGCCGGGTTTAAGACAGCGGACGGTGCAGAGCGGATCACGCTCGCCCCCATCGCAACCGATATCTTCGCCATTGTCCAGCACGCCATTGCCGCAAAGCGCGGGTTCGGATCCCTCGTTTAAGCACTGCGGTAAGCAGCCATCGCCGGAAAGGCGATTGCCATCATCACAATCTTCCGCGTACTCGCGCAAACCATTGCCGCATTGCGCGAAACGCGTTCCTTCATTAAGACAATTGGGGGAGCAGCCATCGCCCGCGTTGGTATTGCCGTCATCGCAATCCTCCGCTTCCGAGGCAAGGATCCCATCGCCGCAAGCCGGTACTGACCCGGCGGCAATTGAACCTTCATTAACACATACTTCGGAACAGCCGTCTCCGGGCCGCAGATTGCCGTCATCGCAGTCCTCGCCCAGTTCAATGCGGCCATTGCCGCAGCCCTGACCTCCGGCGGAAGAGGGACGACGCGTGCCGGTCCACTGACAAATACTGGTGCAGAGATTGCGCTTGGCCGGGGTGTTTAAAAGCGGCGAATTAGGGTCGCACTCCTCGCCCGGATCAATCTGGCCATTGCCGCAAAGCAGCGGACTTACCGGATTGCCCCGCCTTAAACAGTCCTGCGGATCGCACCACGACGCAAATTCGTGATCAAAATTCACTTCACATTCCTCGCCCGCTTCCAAACGGCTATTGCCGCAAACCGCGAAGTTCGAACTGGTCCCCTCGCGAAGGCATTGCGCGGAACAGCCATCTCCGGCTTGTCGATTCCGATCATTATCACACTCCTCACCCGGATTAATTTTACCGTTTCCACACAGCGCGGGTCCGGTTCCCTCGTTTAAACACTGCGACGAACAGCCATCGCCGTTTTCCAGGTTGCCATCATCACAATCTTCTCCGCGGTCAAGACAGCGGCCGCCTTGGCAGCTCTCTCCTGGCCCGCACTCGGAAGCATTGCGGCACGCCCGTCCGTCTCCGCAGCGCAGAGAAAAGTTTGATCCCTCATTAAGACAAACTGCGGAACAGCCGTCTCCGGAAGTCGTGTTGCCATCATCACACTCTTCTCCCGTCTCCACGCTGCCATTGCCGCAAGGCACGGCCCAGAGTAACGCGTTTTGAACATTGGTCACGCTTTGGGGATGCAAAGTGTTTGAGGAGGTAAACATGGCCACATTAAACCGCGCGGCAATCTTGGCGTTGGTACAGGCCTCTCCGCAAGCCGGCCACCATTGTATTACTTGCGGGTCCATAAATGAAATCTTGAGCTTCCCAAAACCGGTGGTCCGTGGGGGCTGCGGCGGAGTATGCGCGCGGACTCTGATCTCTTCGCCTTGGGTGTCTTCCAAGGCAATTACGGTTACGGTCCAGGGCATGTGCTTACAATACCCTCCAACACAGGCCTCGGTCACGCAAGTATTGGGCTGACCGCCGCAGTCGGCATCTACCTGGCACGGCGCGTCGTAATTGTTGGAACAATGGCTGTACCCGATCGCGCACTCCGCGTCTTCACTACAGGCCTTGCCGATCGCCGGGGAAATTCCGCTGGAATTATAAGTAACCGCCGCGCGCTCCGGATTCTCCGTATCATAGACATCCCAGGCCCACGAATAGTCGTCCGACGACGGCACTACGCAAGGATCGTCAAGCGCCACGGGAATTGCTAAATAATCAATCGGCTCATTTTCCGTAGTGGCCTCATAAGGGCTGGGCACCACCGCGATCCCGCCGACTTGACAAAGATTATTGTCCGGATTGGACTCGTTTTTGGTTTGAAACGCAAAACAGTACGCGGCGCGCGCGTCTCCGCAGCGGGATAAGCCGTCTGGAAGCGGGATCATGGGCTGGCCTTGAAGAGCGCCGCGATCTTGCGCGGTAATTCCTCCGGTCCCGCCCAAAAGTACCACGCGATACCAGGAACCGGCTGAAAAATTATCCGACAGCCAGAAACTAAATCCTAATCCGCCGGAATACGGCCCAAATTTACGGCCGAGCGCCTGATCTTCAACTTGGCTGCAGGCCTCCCCTTCAATCTGGACATCATCAACATAAACCGCGAAGTCCTCTCCGGAACTCGCCTCCTCGCCAACCTCATAAGGATCGCCTTCCAAAAATACGCGCACATAGCCGGGAGCATTGCCATTAGGACTGGCATCAAAGGTCATGGTTACCGACACCGGCTGCCACTCATTGGTGAGCGTAATTTCGGACCGAACTTTTTGCCAAAAACCACGGGTGGCCAGACAGGTCCTTTGTCCGGCATTGGTTTGGCTCGCGCACCCGGTGTCCGCAGTACAAGCCACTCCGCCGGATATTCCGCCGCAACGCATTCCGTCAGCGCCGCCCGCGCGTTGAATTAAAATTCCGGCGCGCTTCCCCGCCCCCGCGGCATCAACCGCTTTCATCCACGCGGTTGCCGTATATATTTTCCCGCTGGTATCGGCAATGGCATTGGCTTGGTACCCAAACCAATGCTCATAATTTTGTTGCAGTCCGCGAGTATCTCTCCATCCTGGGCCGGTGTCGTTGTCCAGCTTGGTAAGGGCGAGCGCAAAATTGCCCGGATCCGCACTAGAAGCGCCGCGCCCAGCGCCTAGCACGGTTTCCACCCCCAACAAATCCTCGTGGCGAAGGTTTGTCGGCGGATCCAGCGTGGGCTCTGGCGGGCGGCCCCACACGGCAGTATCCGCGGTGAAATTCGGACTTCCAAAAGTGGTGTCCGCGCCATTCAACAGTTCGGTCGGCGCCGTGCACTTTTGGAGCTTAATCGTCTGCGAATTTAAGGTCGCCGGATCAACCCGGGCGTCCGGATTAAAACTCACTGCCACGGCCGCGTTAACGCATACTCCGGTATTTGATCCTCTTCCGGATTCGACAGCCGGCGACGGCGAAGGCGGATATTGCGGAAAACCTTCCGCGTCGGCTGCTTTATCGCATCCTTCAAACACCGTCGGGGTAAGCGGGGCCTGGGAGGTGGTAAACTGCCAAGCAAACGCGGACTCCCCGGGCTGCGCGCCAGCGCAGTCCGCCCTACAAGTTCCGTCTCCACAGCAAGTCAGACCTCCGAGCGCGGCGCAATCCAAGCGCGCTTCATCAGGGGCCGGCAACCGGCAATCACCAACCAAAAACGTCCGCAAATTCGAAGCGCGCGTGATCTGGCCTCCTCCAGCTTGCGGAAAATCATTTTGTATAATTACCTCTCCGGCTGGAGTCCCAGCCACGGTGTTTCCGGGCACTTGCGCGCATACTTCTTGCGCGTCCCAGCCACCGCGCGGACAAGCATCCAAACGGATACCTCCGACATTGGTGAGCGTGGCCGGTAAAGTCGGCGCCCAGGACTGATCCGCGGAACTCCTGCGCGCCGTAAATAGCGCCCCGCGGCCGGAAGCCGGCGCGGATCCAAACCGATCTCCAAAAATGCTGACATTGGTAAACGTTGGGCCGGAGGCCGGCTCAATACAAGCTAAAAATGGCGCGGCTGACTCTTGATCTAAAACATCAAAATCCTTGGGACTGGACTGCTGACGATCATAACGCTGCACATAAAGGTAGGCGCCATCATCAAAAAGAAGATCGGAGGCGCTGCCATCTTCATCCGCGTCGTGGATATCCAAAATGCGCGGCACTTTAACCGTGATCTGTATTGGACTCCACCAACTGCTCCCGCATTGCGAAGGAAAGTCCACGTTTCCCTGCACTCCTCGCCCATCGGAAGTAACAAACCAAACCATTCCGGGGGTATCGCCGAAATTCCGTCCGGAAATGGTGCACCCGGCCCCTGGCCCGCCGCGCGCCGGATTATCTTCCGGCGCGCCCGCGCAAACTACCGTCGTAATAATTGGCAAAGTGCCGGCATCCGGAGAAAGCACGGTAAAGGGAAGGGCGTTGGAGGGAACTTTTTCGGTGTTTTCAACTTGCACCTGGGTTGGGCCAAATGCCAGCGCCGGCACGCGGCTTAAAATGGCAGTCGCGGACCAGGCGTCCACGGCGCCCGGCTGTCCGCCAAACCGCGCTTGCGCCCGCAGAATCTGCTTGCCCAGGCGGCGGGTCTGCTCGCCAAACTGCACACCGGTAATATTCACTGGCGCATTCCAAAGCCCGGCGATTGGATTCACGCTGCAAATCCCGGGGTGCTCCACCTCGTTTACTTCAAATAAACCGGTCGGAGTTGACGATCCGCGCGGCGGGGGATGAACCGGAACGATCGGGCCCCGCGAGTCATTGCTGGTGTCGCGGCACAGATTATCATTGTCCGCACACCCATCAGCGACCACCGTAACCGGCCCGACCTGCGCGCCCTCCGGAAGACCGACTAAAATATAATTATCAGACCAGGTCGTGTTACCCGCGCAGGCCTCCGGAGCTTGAGCGCGGACTCCGTTATGGAAAAATGCCGCGCCCGGGGTCTGGCCAAAATTTAATCCGGCGACCGTCACGAGTGTCCCGGCTTTACCGTCTCCCGGAGAAATGCCGGTAATCGTCAAGGGCGTAGTGCACTCTTTATCTCCATCACCATCTAGATCCGTGCAAACCCCGCCGGAACATTGGATATTATCCGTACAACTGCTGCCGTCGCACAATCCGCAGCCGGAGGGGCCGTCTGCCGCGCTATCGCAATTCGGCCCATCTTCATCATCATCTTGAAGCGGGAACCCTAACTGGTCGCGATTAAAGCAGTGACTGGGACGGACGATCACCCGCACCGGAGCAGACCATACCGCGTTATCATCAATATCAAAAGCGCGCGCGCGCAACTGATGCTGGGCCGGAGCCGGCGGATTCGCCGGAAAACATGGTAAGGTTAAAATAATTTCCAGCGGATAAGTGCCTTCCGGCGGAGTAAGCAGGCCGTCTAGAAGTGCCGTCCCATCCGCATAGATTTCCACGTGCTCCACTCCCCCATCATCTTTGACTCTGACCTGAACCGGCACGCAAGTGTCCACTTCCACTGCCGCGCCGTCATCCGGCGACTCAATAGTTACTTCCGGCGGCGCCACATCAATAATACTTCCCGAACGAAACTCTACCCGACAAGTTGGCGCAAATCCGCCGCAAAGCAAATCCCGGCCATCAAAGCGTTTGACGCCGTCCGCCCCGTCTCGGATCTGCACCACAAATTCAGTATCCGCGTCAAAACAGCGCCGATCTTGATTCGGTTCCGGACACGCCGCGGATGGGCGCAATTCTACGATATTGCCAACCACGGCCGCCGGCTCCAAGGCAACCGCTGCGCCGCTGTCTTTGCGCGTAAGGTTCAGATTTCCGGCCAGGGTCTCCGGGTCGGGCGCGCCGCTAAAAAATACCCGTACCACAATGTTGCGAATCGGCACCGCTCCGGAAGGGGCAATGCGCCGCACGATAAACGCGTCGGACGGTAAAAACGGGCAATCCGGTCCGGGACAGCGAACATCCGCGGGAATCGTGAGCGGCCCTCCGGCCGCTAACTGTAAACGATTCAATACGAATTGGACAATTCCAAACGCCGAAAGAATAATCGCGAGTCCAATCACGGAATTAACCAGCACTTTTTTGGCCTTGTCAATTTGCTCTTCATTGCCGGCCGAAGTCAGCCATAAAAAACCGCCGTAAAGAATCAAGGCCACGGCCACCAGACCGAGAAAACCCAGCGCCACGCGAATGATGCGCGCCACAATCACTCGCGGATCAGCCGTGGGCAAAATCAGTCCGGCTTGCCCGGGAACCGCCGCGATCTCTGCGCCGGTTTGAATCTGGGAAGGCAGCGGCACGCCTTGAGCCAGCGCCGTCGGAATGGAGAATGCAGAATGAAGAATGAAGAATAAGAAAATCACTACAAACCAGCGAAATATCCATCGGCAATGTTCAATCCGGCATTCTAAATTCATAATTCTTCATTCTCAATTCTCAAAATCCGCACGGCCCAGCTTGCGCCACGCCATTGCAACAATAAGGAGTGGCTGCCGTGAGATCTCCTTGACACTCGCCTGACGGGAAATAACAATTCTGGAAAAGATCTTTAACGTCCGAGTCAATCCGACTGGTATAATCGGTTTCTTCCCAAAGTCCGCCGTTTAAAATATCCGCCCGGGTTTGTCCATACGGGAAATCATCCAAATCCTCGGCCAGATTTTGACTGCCCACAGTCCACCAAGTGTCCCAGAACCCGCCGGTTAGCTTATCAGTGCCGGCCAAGTTCAGATTTCTGGAATTAAGCGTCGCGGCCGCCATGGCTCGGTTAAAGGTAATGCCCAAGGTCGTCTGTAAAGGCACTCCCGGCGTAACTGCACCGGCGGTCACCGTGGGAGTCGTGAGCGTTACCTCGGGCGCCCCGAGCAAAATCTCGTGGGAAGTATAAAATGACCAACGCACGTTATCACCTCTGGCCGGATTTTCCGCGTTACGGCTAAAGAAAGTCGTCTCTGCTAAATCACCCGGGCCTTGCGCGGCGCCATTGCCATTGCCATCCAGCGAATTGCCCGCGACATCTTCTATGCCGTCCAAGCCACCGGACGAGGTCGGACCGCCTTGGGAAGACAGCGTGGCGGCCAGGACCTCCCCGCGAATCTGACGGCCGCCCGGCAAGCAAAACACGTCTCCGCCGCAAGAATTAACCGCGCACCGATCTTGACTGATAAATTCCGCGGTCTGGTATTGATTGGCCAGCTCAAACCGACCGGCCACAAAACGATACTGATTATCCGGGGCTGGCTCGGAGACCCGCATGATCTGATAGGTTCCCTTCTTAATCTCCCCTTGGTCAGTAACCGCGGTTACTCCCGAGGCCACGGTCGGCAGAATCGGTTCGCTGAAATTAATCTGGACAATGGAGTTGCGCGGAACATCTTTTCGGCAGGGCGGACTGGCGCACGCGCTTTCATCTCCGGCATTATCCGGCAGCGGAATTACGCTGGTGATGCGCGGCGGAGTCAAATCTAAAAAGGTGCCGACTTCAAACGACCACTGATAATCCGGAAAGCGCCCGGCAAACGCGGGTAGGCCGTTTAAGAGTTTAATCCCCTCCCGCCGACAATTACCTCCGCGGGAAGCGGTGCCGCATAAATAGACCGTGTAGGGGGTGTCTTCTTCCGCGCTGCCAAAATAAGCCCGCTGCGCGTGGTTATCGCGAGATACCGGCGTGAGCACCAAAGTGCGCAAATCGGTAAAACTTACCAGCACGTCCGCGTCTCCGGCCGCGCTTCCCAAATACCGATCCTTATCGCTTTCGCGCACCGAACCCTCAATATCGGCGGTGCGGATAATTTGAATCGCGTCCGGACGCAGCGTCAGTCCCGGAACTGACTTACGTGTATCAATTACGCCATCTTGATCCGCGTCCACCGCGTCAAAATACTGCGGGTTACCTTGCGCGTCTTTTGCGAGAGTATCCGCAAAACTCGCCGGATCAACCGCGTCTTTAAAAGTAATCAAAATTCGCACGTTGCGCGGAACTCCGCGTTGTCCGCGAGTGGGATAATGGCTCTCCACCATGCCGGAACCGAGCGCTCCTCCGCCAACTCTTGCGGCGGCAGCGGAGGGCGGCGGCAAGGGCGGCGCCTCCAATCCGGAGGTCAGCGCGCGCAGCACAAACAAAACAATGCCATAAGCCGAAAGAATAATCGCGAGCCCAATGGTCGCGTCAATCAACACCTTTTTGGCTTTTTCAATCTGCTCTTCATTGCCGGCCGAGGTCATCCAAAGATACCCGCCCCAAAGAATTAAGATGAGCGCCACGACCCCTAAAAACCCTAATGCCACTTGAATGATCTTAGCCACAATCACCCGCGGGTCACTCACGGGCAAGATCAGTCCGGCCTGCCCGGGGACTGCCGCGATCTCCTCCCCGGTGCGGATCTCGAGGGTAGGCGGAATTTGCGCCGCGACAAAAACCGGCCATACCAAAAGTACGCCTAGGGCTATGGTAATGATTATCGCCTGAAATCGACGCATGTAATCCCAGATTATGCTCAAATTTCCTAATGATTAGTATAGCATAAAATAAAAAACCCCGCACCAGCCGTCTACGCAGGGCGCGGGCTCCGAGGAGTAGGGACAAAGTGCTGGTTTCATCCGGCCTAGGTCCCACAAACCCCGAGAAACAGACGGAACTATCCACCTGCAAATACTCTGAAGCCATGTGACATGAGTTCTGTCTCTGCTGGAGTGGCTGTGCACAGACCGTACAAGAAGGCGGTGAGCACTACCGTGATAAACGCACTGCTAGAGAGATTGGGATACCTCTCTACGAAGGCAATCACTACCCAGACCAGCAATCCAGTACCGGGGAACATAAGGAGCAAACCTAGACCTTCATCGAGATTCGCCATGGAGACCTCCTCGATTATCAGTGTACAAAAGAAGATGATAAATGTCAACGCATACTTTCTGCCGTTCCACCTCACCCATCCATACGACACAAAAACAACCTAACAAAATAAGGTCCGGCCGGACCTTATTTTGTTATACACAGTTTTGACTTATTTTAGACAATTTTATACTTTAGACTATCGACTCCTTTCAATCACGGCGTCCTCCACTCCCTAATCACACTCCTTTGTGATATAATTCCTACACTATGTCCGGCGCACCTCCTACACAATCCGCACAATCAAAAGAGCGGCTCGCTGATGTGCGGGATTATCTTCATGGTCTTGCGGAATGGGCGGAGTGGGCAAGCTCGGGTAAGGCCTGGATGAGCATCGCAGAGTATCAGGATTGGAAACGCCGCGAGATCATGAGAGAGAAAAAAGAAATGCTCTATGAACTAAAGCGTCGTAAATGGATTGAAACTAAAACCATCGGTAAGCGACTGGTGGGACGGCTCACCGAAGCCGGATGGCAGATGGCGCTGCGAAATCGGATACGGAACGAGGACAAAAAATGTACCAGCGGTAACTGTTTTATAATTTTTGATATTCCCGAATCACAACGGTATATACGAAAACTGTTAAGACAGTTCATCAAAGAATGCGGCTTCAAGCGATTACAACATAGTGTATGGATTACTGACAAAGATGTGGCAAAACCTCTCCTACTCCTTCTTCAACGCCGCAAACTCAATCGCTGGGTCCAGATAATCCAGGGTCACGTACTTACCTCTTCCACAATCGACACTATCCGAGCTATAAGGACCACTGCAAATACGAATACTTCTCATTTATATCATCCAACAAAATAAGGTCCGGCCGGACCTTATTTTGTTGCTAACCTTACATACTAGAATACTATGTTGTTCTGGCAACGAAAACCCAAAGAACCGGATTGGTCATCCCGACGCGAGGTGGGCGCCTGGGGCGAGCGCGTGGCGCTCGACTACCTCAAGAAAAAAGGGTATCGCATTCTAAATCAGCACTGGACGCACCGGATTGGCGAGATTGACATTGTGGCGCAAAAAGATCAGCGCGTAATATTCGTAGAGGTCAAAACCCGCACCAATCTCCGCTTCGGTACCCCGGAGGAAGGCATCGGCTGGCACAAACAGCAGAAACTCCGCCGCACTGCCAATGTCTATATGTTGAAACACAAACTTGTCGACGTCCCTTATCAAATTGATGCCCTGGCGATTATTCGCGACATCTTACTCCAAGAAACAAAAATTCGCCATCTTGAAAATGTGATCGAAGGACGCTAACCCGGCGGACTCTTCCGCTCAATCATAATGTCGTGGAAAATTTTTTCTTGTTTTACTTCAATTAAGCGCTGTTTGCAAAGCTCAAGCAGCGCCAGGAAACTGACAATCACTTCGGTCTTGTCGCCGGCCTGACCGCCCACGAAACTCCTGAACGAGGTAGTGAGTTTTTCAAGGATTAAATCGCGCAGTTTTTGGATCCGTTCGGAAATAGAGATCGCTTTCATCACCATGGTTTTGGGGATGCGCACCAAGGGTTCCAGGGTTTTAATCACGGCCAGAAAGGCCTCGCGCAATCCGCCCGCTTTTAACTTTTGCGGCGGACGAAATACGCGCTCCACCGGCATTTTTTCCCGGAAATACACAAAATGTTTCTGCTTGATCATTTGTTCAATTACGCGCGATGCATCATGGTACAGCTTTAACAGTTTAAGCTGGGACTCAAGCGCCGGCCCTTCGTCTTCCAACGGCAAATTCGGAAACAGCGCTTGCGATTTGATAAGCAGAAGTTTGGAAGCCGTGAGCAAAAAATCCGCCACCTCTTCCGGCGGCAGCTTCGCGGCCTTCACATGCTCCACAAATTCATCCGCGATCTTCGCGAGCGACACCTTGGTAATATCCAACTCCTCCTCCTCAATCATGGAAAGCAGCAAATCCAACGGCCCTTCGAATTGTTCTACTTTTACGGCAAACGGCATATCCGACTTTTTCTCCCCCTTAGGTTAAGGGGGAGCTAGAGGGGGTTACGAATCATCCATAACTCCCCCTACCCCCTCTTACCTTAAGAGGGGGAAATTATTTGATGCATTGTACCAAACCCCGGCGCTATTGACAAAAAATGTGGGGGCGTGGTAGAGTCGTGGTTAAGGAGGAAAACGATGCAACTATACGATCCGCGCAAAGGCGAATATGTCAAGCTGCAGAGCCGTGACCGAATCGTAGTAGAACTAGATCAGGGTACGGTCTATTTCGAACGCAATGGCGCTGCCCTGTTCATGGCCCCCGGCGGACAAAAGTGGCGCATTCTCACGCGCTCTATGACACACCTGGAGGCTAATAATCTCATCATGGGCCTGGCCCAACTCGCGGGAATGGCCGTGATCACGCCTACCGGTGAACTCGGGGGAAACATCCGGAGCGCAACCTTACTCTAAGAAAAGCGCTAGCTCTACATCTCTGACACCTTCCCACTCCCCGCCCGCCCCGCGATCACGATCGCCGGGCGGCGTTTTTTTATCAAAACCAAAACCCCGCTTGCGCGGGGATTGGAAAAACTCTACAGGTTTGCAGTTTGCCCGGTTTGTCAACCATTATTACCATACCACGGTTGCCATAGTATGTCAAGTATCAGTTATCCCCATAGGGGCACTGGAAGTGCGGGGAATTGAACCCCGAGAGCCCTGGCTGACAAACCGGGCTCTGCGAACCTGCCACTCCCAATGCCGTGCATAGTTTACCACACATGCACAAACGTCACTACCTTAAATGCTCACTTTTTCTTTCGCCCGTACACGCCAAGTTTGCCACCGCTCGCTTTTCCGCCTCTCGAGCCACCGCGCATACCATTCGGTTCAGTGGCACCCGCACACTCGGCGGACTTCGCCAGTCGAGATGTACTGCCACGAGAATCACTTCGACTTTTTCTTCCCGTAAACGCCAACTTTGCCGCTAGCGGCTCGCATAAAATCCTTGGTCTTCATCTCCAGCGAGTCGGTGTAGGTTCCGGCGCCGGCGATCACCCGCTTGGCACGGGAAAACGCGCGATCCACCAGGACTTCGGCGCCTTTGTACAGTCCGCCAAACGCGGTTAGCGCTCCGGCCTTAACCTTAAACGCTTTCGCCATTACTTTCTCCGAGGCCAGTTCCACTTTTTTCGCCTTAAGCGCGGCCTTCAACTTTGCGAAATCCACCTGATACGAGGCCGGTACGACCACAATAATGTGCCGCTTTTTGTCCGCCACCACATGCAGGACCTTGGGAATCTCATTAAGCTTGGCTTTCATTGTAGCGGCGGCATCATAGGCAGTGTACACGGTTTTGTGCACAATCGGCTTGGCTTTGATTTTTAGCGCGGCAAGATAGTTAGTAACTTTTTTTGATATGGCCATAGTTATTTTGTGTACGAATTACGAATCTTGCACGAATATTACGAATGTGTACTCAATTCAAATTCGTTGTATTCGCAATGTCATTCGTTGATTCGTACACAGATTACTTCAATGCGACCTTTAATACTTCGTCCATATTCTCCGCAAAAATAAACTTCAGCTCTTTCTTCACCTGGGAGGGCACGTCCACCATGTCCTTTTCATTGTCTTTGGGCAGGAGCACGGCGGTCATCTGCCCGCGGTGCGCGGCAATCACTTTTTCTTTGACTCCTCCGATTTCCATAACTTTTCCGCGCAGCGTAATCTCGCCGGTCATGGCCACGTCTTTGCGCACCGGTCTTCCGGTAAGCGCCGAGATTAAGGCGAGCGTCATGGCCACTCCGGCGGAAGGGCCGTCTTTGGGGATCGCGCCGGAAGGGACGTGCACATGGAGATCGGAATTTTTGTAAAACGCGTCTTTGATCGCGAGTTTCTTGGCCCGGCTGCGCGCGTAGGTAAACGCGGCTTGCGCCGACTCCTGCATCACCTGTCCCAGATGTCCGGTTAAAATCAGCTGGCCCTTGCCCGGCACTTTGGTGGCCTCAATATGGAGCACATCTCCTCCCGCCGAGGTCCAGGCCAGGCCGTTTACCACCCCAACCTCGTCCTCTTTTTCCGCCATGGTAATCCGGTACTTTTGCGGTCCCAAAAATTCGCGCAAATCATCAATGCCGATTTTTCGAAGCGCCAGCTTTCCTCCGTTTTCCGCCACTTTGCGCGCTACTTTCCGGCACACCGCGGCAATCGTCCGCTCCAACTCCCGCACTCCGGCCTCCAGCGTGTACTCGCGGATAATCACGCGCACCGCCGCTTCTGTAAATGAAATAAGTTTGTCAGTCAGGCCATTATCTTTTATTTGCTTCGGTATTAAAAACTTTTGCGCGATCCAATATTTTTCATCTTCGGTGTAACCGGCAAATTCAATAACTTCCATGCGGTCTTTGAGCGCGGGTGGGATCGGGTCCAGCAAATTCGCGGTGGTAATAAACATCACGTCGGACAAATCAAACGGCACCTCCAGATAATGGTCGGAAAACGCGTTGTTCTGCTCCGGATCAAGCGCCTCCAAGAGCGCCGCCGAAGGATCCCCGCGAAACGCGTCAAATCCCATTTTATCCACCTCATCCAGCATAAATACCGGATTGCGCGTTCCGGCAGTGGCCACGCCTTGGACAATCCGTCCCGGAAGCGCCCCGACATAGGTGCGCCGGAACCCGCGGATTTCGGCTTCGTCCCGCACCCCGCCAAGCGACATGCGGACAAATTTGCGGCCCAGCGCTCGCGCGATTGATTTTCCAATGGAGGTCTTTCCGGTTCCGGGCGGCCCGACAAAACATAGAATTGGCCCGCGAATTTTCCCCACGAGTTTTTGCACGGAAAGATATTCCACCATGCGTTCTTTTACCTTATCCAAGCCAAAGTGATCGTCGTCAAGCACCTGCTGTGCTTTTTTCACGTCAATTGCGGATTCATCCTTCTTTGACCAAGGGAGCTTTACCAACCAATCCAGATAAGTGCGAATGTAGGAGATCTCGGGCGAAAACGACGGCATCCGTTCAATCCGCGCCAGTTCTTCCAGCGCGACTTTTTTTGCCTCCTGCGTCATGCCGGCTTTTTCAATTTTATCTTTGAGCTCTTCCGCCTCATTGCGCCCTCCGGCCATGCCCAGTTCTTTTTCAATCGCTTTAAGCTGTTCGCGCAAAAACACTTCGCGCTGCATTTTGTCCAGCTCCTTGCCAACTTCGGCCTGCAGTTTCCGAGCTTGACGAAGCACTTGCGCTTGTCGTCCCAGGGCTTGACGCAGCACTTCCAGTTTATTCTCAACCGTCACGGCTTCGAGAATCGCTTGGCGCTCCTCGACCTTAAACTCCAGGTTACTGGCAATCAGATCGCCCAAGACCCAGGGATCGGTAATATTCAAAATTACGAAAAGGACATCCAGGGGCACCGGCGCGCCCATCGATACGATCTCGCGAAATTGATTGATCGCGGAATACATGAGCGCTTCGATTTTTTCGGTCTTTTTTATAAGCGGCGGCGGCAGGGGCTCCAGGCGGACCCGCACAAACGGATCTTCGTGCACAATGCTAATGCCCTTGGCGCGCATCACCCCTTCAATAAGCACGCGCACCGCGCCGTCTTCCGCGCGGTTCATTTCCTTGATCTTGCCGATAACGCCGACCGCGTACATATCCGCCATGGTCGGCTTGTCATGCTCTTCGGTTTTTTGCGCGACAAAAAAAGCCAGGTGATCGTGCTTCATGGCAAAGTCCAGCGCGGCGAGCGATTTAGGACGCTGCACTAAAATCGGGAGCGCAATTCCCGGAAACACCACGGCATCGCGAAGCGCCACGAGCGGCAATTCGCGTTTATCTTTTACCGACTGAAAGGTCTTCACAAATTTTGGAATAGGAGGTTGAATATCGGGCATAGATTTGAGTAAATTAAGTAAAGCAAGTAAATCAGGTGAATCAAGTGCTTGATTTACTTGTCTCGCTTGATTTACTTGATTTACTTCAACGGCAACTTCTGTTGTTCTCCCTGCAATCTCTTGGCCGCCTTGCGCCCAGCCGGGGTCAACCGCACCTCTTTAATATACCACCTTTTCGGAGTTCTGACACCTATCCCTATGAGTAACCCTTTATCAATCAGCCGTTCCAGCGTCTTGGTTACCGTATCCACCACGTCTTTATGCTTCACCACCTTTCCTTCGTAAAACTTATGCAACGGCGCCCGCCCCACTTTCCCGCGCGCTGCAAGACACACCCCCAAAACATAG
Organism: Candidatus Uhrbacteria bacterium; assembly: GCA_016187515.1. GTDB lineage: Bacteria > Patescibacteriota > Patescibacteriia > GWA2-47-26 > GWA2-47-26 > JACPJN01. The sequence continues at coordinate 101,525 of JACPJN010000007.1, forward strand.
CGTTGAAGTGCTGAAAGGCGCAACATACCATTACCAGTATATCACATCCATCTGATGTATGATAAAATATCAGACCCGGTGTGGCGGGCCGTTGTGTCCGGTGACCAAGGATGCCTATCAAACATCCTAGAGGGGTCCGACTCCCCTACGGTCCACCACCGGGTTTGTGGATAAACAATACTTGACAAAATTTAACGCATTTGCTAGAATATAATTGTTTGATAGGCATCCTAGTCGCTGGGATCTCGGATCCCAAACAGGAGCCCCGCAAGGGGCTTTTGTGTTATAAAAATGTCCTATTTCATGGTCTTGACAGGGGTTGGCTATTGTGTTATCATTAAAGCACGAAAGTCGTTCTTCAACCCAGAGCAAGGAGGCAAGGTAATCATGGCGCGTCAAACGTTCCGCTTCAATGCGGGGGACATCGTCTGCAAGATGAACGGCAACAGCGATGAGGTGCTGGCGGTGGTTTTGCAGTATGTTGGAGGTCTCACAAACCTTCCGAAGTACACCTGTCGCAGACCTGACGTTTCTGATCATGACTTCTTCGATGACGAACTCGAACCTGAGTGGGAAGGTCGCACTCCTGGCATTTACGATAAGTGCCCGGACGACGTGGAGCGGTGGCGCAATAGGAATCGCCGACGTAGTGCATCAGGGATGTCTGCACAATAGTAGAGCATCCCGCCCATCTACGTGTAGCATTCCACCTCTCGCTTCCGCCCGCGGCGACCTTCAATGGTTCCGCGGGTTTCTTATTTTTGCGCCTATCACCACATGCAAAACGTCCACATGCAAGTCGTTCCTCGATTTTCGCGATCGCGAAAATCGAGGAACGCTTAAAGACGGGCTACTTAATAACCTTTATGTGGACTTCTTTTAGTCCTTTTTCAGGTAATTCACTTGGAGCATTCATCATCGGATCCCGCGCGTCGCCGGTTTTGGGAAAGGCCATGACCTCCCGAATGTTTGGCTCGCCTGCGAGGATCATCACAATCCGGTCCAGACCAGGCGCAATGCCGCCATGCGGAGGCACGCCGTAGGTAAAAGCCGTGAGCATGTGCCCAAAACGATCTTCAGCTTCTTTTTCCTCCAGCTCCAGAATTTTGAAAATCTTGCGCTGAATGTCGGGTTTATGAATTCTGATGCTGCCGCCGGCAATCTCAAAACCGTTCAAGACAAAATCATGCTGTTTGGACTTGGCTTTTTCCGGCGCGTTATCAAGCAAATGTTCATCCGCGTCTTTGGGCGCGGTAAAGAGATGATGGCTAGGCACTAGATGCCCATCCGTCTCGGAATATTCAAACATGGGAAAATCTACCACAAAGCAGAATCCCAGCTCCTGCGGATCATTTTTATTTTTGCGAATGTCTGGCCGGTCGCTTTTGTACTTTTTCATGGCTTCATCATAAGATATGCGCGGGAAGGGAACCTTGGTGATTTTATACGGCCCATAACCATGCTCATTCAGGTGCTCTACAAGCCCCATAAATAACTTCTCTACAAGATCCAAAACATCTTCTTGCTCCACAAAACTCATCTCTAAATCAAGCTGGGTAAATTCTGGCTGACGATCGCCGCGCTGGTCTTCATCGCGGAAGCATCGTGCGATCTGAAAATAGCGCTCTACACCGGCCACCATCAGCAGTTGTTTGAATTGCTGCGGCGACTGCGGGAGCACGTAGAATTTTCCCGGATGCAAACGCGCCGGCACAATGTACTCTCGCGCGCCCTCTGGCGTGCCTTTGGTCAAAATCGGGGTTTCCACTTCAATAAAGTCCTCGCCATGCAGCCAATCGCGCATAAACTTAATCACGCGATCGCGCAGGACGATATTTTTGTGCATGCGCTCGCTGCGCAAATCCAGATAGCGATATTTGAGACGAGTTTCTTCATTTACTGCGCGGGTGTCTTTGTCCAGTTCAAACGGCGGGGTTTTTGCTTCGGCTAAAATTTTCAAATCCGCGGCCAGTACTTCCACTGTTCCAGTGGGAATTTTCGGATTTACGGTTTTTTCTGTGCGCTTCTGCACTTTGCCATGGACTTCCACCACATATTCGGAGCGCAAGGTCTTGGCAAACTCATATGCGCCGCCTACTTCTTTGGGCGCAAACACTACCTGTAATAGTCCTGTCCGATCGCGCAGATCAATAAAAATAATCTTGCCCATGTCGCGACGGGCATGAATCCAACCCTTAACTACGACTTCCTGACCTACTTTGTTAATTGTGTCTGTATTCCATGTACGGGACATACTTAATTTTCTAAATAAAATTACAAATTACAAATCCCAAATTACAAACAAATTCTAAATTCAAATTTCCAAACTTGATTTTGTAATTTGGAGCTTGGGATTTCCTTGTAATTTGGTACTTGGGATTTGGAATTTAATGGGTCATTCAGCATATCACACTCCTGCCATTTCAGGAAGCTCTTTAGCAATACTCTCCACAAAATAGCGCGCTTTGGGTTCTTCTCCAAAGTGCGCACGGATCATGGCATTGGCAATGGTCTTGAGCTCGCGAGCCACGGTCTCGGGCATCTCCAAATGCGAAAGAGGAGAAACGAGGATAGTGTCGAGGGTATCGAGGGTGAGTGATGACACTGGAAACGCTGCTGTGCCGGTCTTGTGGAAGCACTCTTCACACAATACTCCTCCCCGAATCGCGTCAAAATGTCTAGAAAGTCCTTCCACCCCGGCTTTGCACAGCACACAATTGCGCAACTCCGGCCCAAACCCGGATTCTTTAAGGAGTTTCAGCGCAAAACTATTCATAACCCCTCCTGCACCTCCCCTTATCTTAAGGGGAGGATTGTTGGCGGCTCCCTCCCTTAAGGTAAGGGAGGGTTGGGGAGGGTTATGTAACAACTTCAATACATCCAACAACAACTCAAACACTCCCCACTCTTTTGTGCCGGGCCGCAGTACCAGATCAACCAGTGATGCCGCGTACATCGCTTCCCCCATTTTTTCCAAATCACCCCACAATTCCGGCCAACGATTCTGCACCCGCACCTGCGCAATCCGGTCAAACCGCCGTCCGCGCGCAAACATCAGGTCGCACAAGTAGAGCGGCTGCAAATGCGCGACCAATTTGCTTTGCGGCTTGCGCACTCCTTGTGCCCAAGCGTCAACTTTGCCATGATCAGCCGTGAGCACGCTGTAAATCCGGTCGTACTCGCCAATATCGCGATAACGGAGAATGATACCTGTTGTATTATACGTCATAATAGGCGACTAAAACGACAAATTCTTATAATAATACAGTTTAACAAAAAAAGAGCTCCCGCACCAGTTGCCCAGTGCGGGAGATGAAATGGAGCGAGGGAAGTTGGACGGGCTACTCGCTGACGAAGCCAACGAGAGAGTCCCGAGCCCAGGCGCCCCTGACCGCGCCGCGGCCCAGGCCGCGCCAGCCGGAAGAGCCGCGAAGGTAGAGCACGAGACCATCGCGCACGGAGCCGAGCTCCACGATGAACCGCTCGCGCTGCTCGTTCGGAAGCCCTGCGGCAATGCCCATGAGATGCGCGACCGCGATCGGCTCCTTGCCGTTCGCCACACCCCAGGCGATCGCTTCGTTCCTCCACCAGTCGCGATTGAACTCCACGAGGTCGATCCTCACCGACTTGTCGAGTCCCACCCACTCCTTGGCGAACTGGCGAACGATGTTGCCGGTGTCGTTGTCGAACTTGCCGAGCCGAACCGCCTCGGCAAAGTCCTCCGCCGTGTAGGCCGGAACGATGATGGTCTTCACCACCTTGCCGGCAAGCGGCGGCTTCGGCTGCTCGGGCCGCGCGATCTGGTTGATCGTCAGCGTGCGCTCACCGCGGAGCACCGCCCGCGCCACGTCCACGCCACCCACCACGTTCAGAAGCGCCTCGGTCTCGCCGAGGGTCCAGCCATCGTACTTTGCCATTGTGCTATCCTCCCGGGCTGAAAGCCCGAAAAGCAATTTGCCCCTGCCCGGGGCCCGGGTCTCCACCTCAACATAAGGAGAGCTTTTGAGCCGTTTTAGACGAACCAAAAGCCCTCTTCATATTTTTTCAATTATAAAGAACAATCAATTATAACCCATTTAAGCACGGCTGTCAAGCCACCCTTGTAGAATAAGCGCCGCAGCGGCTGAATCTTTATCGATTCTCTTGCGGTCTTTTCCATAATTTTTCATAGTTTTTTCAATCTGCGCAGTGGTAAAATGTTCATCTACAATCTCCACGCGCACAAACTTCCGCAACTTTTCCGCAAACTTCCGCACCTTCTCCTCCATCGGCCCCCTCCCGCCTTGCCCAATCACAATCAATTCCACACCCTCTTCTTTCACAATCTTTACAATCGCATCAACAACGTTTCGAATTTCGAATTTCGAATTTCGAATTTCAAGCATAGCGAGCGGCGCCGCCACCCGCGCCTCGCTGTCCCCAATCGCGACTCCAATTCGCTTGGTGCCGTAATCAATACCTAAAACCCTCATAATAATCTACTCTATCAAAAAAAGGGTCCCCACACCAGTGCAACCCGGTGTGGGGCAAACCGCCGGCGCGGTCGCTGGCATATTCTCCTCCTTACATCTTACACCACCTTAATAAGCCAGAGCCAGGAGACGACGAAATCGCCGTAGGCCTCACGGACGCGCGAGCCGCCGCCGTACGCATCCACGAACGGAAAAAAGGGCAGGCCGCGCGGATCAATCCATGAGGCATCGGCGATCCCGCGGGGATGCTGACCGTCGGGCGCGAAGGTCCTGGCCACCGCCTCGCGCCATTGCCCTTCCGGGATCTTGCCGCACGTCTTGAGCATGATGCGAACGTCCGCGAAGGTGGGACGGTGGCCGATCGCGACCCATCTGAACCGCTGGGTCGGCGTACCTTGGATAGTTGGTCCGCTATGTTTCCATTCACCGGCGCGGGGCTCGTCTTGCACCATCACAAGCGGATGATTCTCCGGCGCGCCGCCGTCAAGGGTGAGCTCGAACACTTCACCTTGGGGGTAATGCGGAAGTTTATCCATGAACTACTCCTCCTGTTCTTGTTGCGTTGCCTGGTGAGCCCCGCACCACGCGGAATTTCCAAACAACCGGTGTATCCGCCTACCCTATATCCTCCCGCATTTTGACATATCTGTCAAGGGCTGACTCGGTCATGAAATTGTTCTGCCATACGCTAGTATTTATGTTACCACCTCCGCCCCGCGCTTGCGCACAATCACCGTATGCTCAAAATGCGCCGAGGGTTTGCCATCGGCCGTTACGATGGTCCAGCCGTCGGGTTGCACATTGACGCGCCAGGTTCCTAAATTTACCATCGGCTCAATCGCAATCACCATTCCCTCTTGCAGTATGCAATCCGGAAATCCTTCCACCCAAAAATTCGGGATCTCTGGCGGTTCGTGCACGCGGTAGCCCACGCCGTGTCCGACGAGTTCGCGCACAATCCCAAACCCAAATTTCTCCACATACTTTTCAATGGCTTTGGAAATATGGCTAACGCGATGACCGGCGCGCACTTGTTTGATGCCAATCTTTAACGCGCGCCCGGTTACTTTGATCAGTTCACGCACCTTGCGATCCACGCGGCCGACCATGACTGTGCGTGCCGTATCAGTATAGAGACCCCTCCTAACCTCCCCTTGTAAAGGGGAGGAAATTGTTTCATTTCTCCCCCTCTCGGAGGGGGAGTGAGAGGGGGTCCGTAGAACCGGCCACCGCATGCCGATGTCTATTTTCACAAGATCTCCATCCTTAATTACCCGCGACGGCACCGCCGGCGCGTGCACTACTTCCTGATTTAGGCACGCGCAAATCGTCGTGGTAAACGGCGGATGATCCGGCCGCGGCGCGTAGCCCTTAAACGCCGGCTCTCCGCCGGCCTCCCGAATCATCCGCTCCGCCGCCACATCAAGTTCTTCGGTCGTTACTCCCGGCTTTACCATTTTACAAAGTCGCTCCAAAATCTTCGCCAAGCGCTTTCCGCCTTGGCGAATCAACTCCAGCTCCTTGGGGTTCTTTATAGTTGCTCCGCGTTCCATAGTCCCACTATCTTATCACAGAACGTAAAAAGAAAAAAGCCGCTCGGACTCCCCTTTGCTCCAGGGTGTCCCGCGGCTCTCGAGGTCGACCGCTCAACTTCACGCGGCTTGACCGCTCTCCTGGCCGGTCTTTTCCAATTAGGCCTGGAGCATGCGCTCCAGGTCCGCGACTGCCTGGCGAATCCGCGCGTCTTTCTGAATCCGCGCCTTAGTTTTACGGCAAGCCGTAATCACGGTCGAGTGATTCATGCCGCCAAAACGCCGGCCAATCTCCGGATAGCTCAAGTCGCACAGTTGACGCATCAGATACATCGCGATCTGGCGCGGGACGCTAATTGCGCGATGCCGCTTTGGTCCGCGCAGGTCCGCGACCGTGACGTGAAAGTAGTTGGCCACGGTCCGCTGTACAGTTGGAGCATCCAGCGCCTCTTGACGCTGACGCGGGAAAGTGTAGCCGGGATTAAGCCCCGACCAGGTTCTACTGGCTGATTCCATTAATCTTGTCCTCCTCGCTTTTATTCTGGCATACTCTTACACCCGTGTCAACTGCAAGTCAAACCTTGCGACCAATACTTGTGAAAAAAAATACGAATCTTTTCAAAATATTTCTGGACTCTTTTCGCATTCAAATTTTTAAAATCCCGTTTGCAGCGCTTGCATGATATTTTCGTGGATTTTTTCAATTGAGGAAGAGGCCTCTATTTCACGCAAAATTCCGCGATGGCGGTAAAGATCCAGCAGGGGTTCGGTTTCGGCGCGGTAGATTTGCAAACGCTTGGATACGGCTTCGGGTTTGTCATCATCACGCGAAGTTAAGGGCACGCCGTCTTCATCGCAATGCCATACTCCCTCGCCGCGGGATTCTTTAGGCGGAGCATAAACCACATGATAATTAGTGCCGCATTTGGTGCAGACCAGTCGGCCGGTCATGCGCTTGAGCGCTTCGTGGTCGGAAAGATTAAGTACCAGCACCTGGGTGGCCGCGATAAATTCACCAAGCAAATCATACTGCGCGCGGTTTCGCGGGTAGCCATCCAGAATAAACCCCTTTTGCGCATCTGCCTGGTTCAAGCGCGCGCGCACCACTTGCGCGGTCAAATTATCCGGCGCCAGGTTGCCGCCGCGAATAATTTCCTCGGCGCGGCGCCCCAGCGCGGTGCCGGCCGCGATTTCCGCGCGCCAAAGCGCTCCGGCCGAAATCAAAGGGATGCTCAATTTTTCCGACAGCAATTTGCCTTGGGTGCCTTTGCCTGAACCCTGGGGGCCTAAAAGTAGAATGCGATACATAGTGATTGAGTTATTAAGTTAAGGGTTATTAAGTTATTGAAATCACTACTTAATAACTTACTAACTCAATAACCTAATAACTCCAAATCCGGCCAAGGTTCCCAGCACAATTGAAGGCAGCGCCGGCAAGGGGCGGCGATGACCCAACTGGAACAAGAGATCCGTGCCTAAAAGACCGAGCAGTGACCCGGCCGCGGCGCCGACGCCAAACCAAAATCCTTCCCGCGCCGCGGCGGCCACAAATACCGCGGGGAGCGCCAGGTCTCCGGTTCCCAGAAAGAAAAAACCCTCGCCCGGGGTAACCGCGCGCAGCTTTTTAAAAAACCATCTTGGACGCTCGGGAAGGATCAGCGCGAAAATCACTCCCTTATCAAGCAGACCCTTAAACATGGTTACCATGTGGTGGGTTCCATAAACCGCGATCACATCATAGAGACCCAGAATAATCAGCACCACTGCCATTGATTCCCAAGCAATCACGCTTCCCAACGAGGCCGCGATACCGGCAATCCCCCCGAGCATAATCACATTCTGCGCGATAATCAGAGGAAACAAGTAGCGCAGGGCAATCAGCCCCAGGGCTAAAAATAACGCCTCCTGCGGAAGATACAGCTCCAAAAGCGCCCAAAGACCAATCAGAATCGACAAGCCAAAAATCGCTTCAAATACGACTCGGCGCCGGAGCTTGCGGATCAGAAAAAAAAGCACTGCCGTGGATAATAAAAAAGAGAAAATCAGCCGCGGCGCGGATAATTCCAGCGTTGTTCCGGAACCGACCAGGATATCGGCGCTCCTTAAGCGCGCGGCGGCCGATAAAACCAGCGCCTCGGTTGCCGCCAGCAGAAGCACGGTTTGTAAGATAAGAAAAAGCTGCTTTTTGGACATAAGACCTCTTGCAAAACAATATGTTCTACTGTAATTGGTTTGGCCGAGGGTTACTGGCCGAAAATGGCTTGCTCAATGGCCGAGGCGTCTCCTTCGGAGATTTTGAACTCGGCGCGCAGCTTACGCAGACCTTTGCGCAACTCCGCTTCATATAGCCCGCCGGACCGCGCTTGCTTAAGCAGCTCTTTGACCTGCGCCTGTTCTTTCCAGCCCAACCGCTCGCGAAGTTTATATAAAATCGCGTTGATTTCCCGATCGGAGAGTTGTTTAGCCATATATTTAGTCATCAGTTCACAGTCGTCAGTTCACGGCATTGTATTGGCGCAACTGTGAACCGACGTCTGACGACTGTAGACTCAATTAGGTTTCATACTCATGCATAGTCAGCTGCGCTTCAATCTGCGTAAGGGTCTCAATCACCACCGAGACCACGATGAGCACGCTGGTTCCGCCAATCGCGAGCGCCTGTAATCCGGTCAGCCGCTGCATGGCTAAAGGAAGTACCGCGATGACTGCCAGAAATAAGGCGCCCACGAGGATCACGCGCGAGGTGACGTATTGAAGATAAGCCGCGGTGGGCTTTCCCGGACGAATCCCGGGGACAAAGCCGCCTTGTTTTTGAAGATTTTCGGCAATCTGACCCGGATGAAAGACCACGGCCGTATAGAAGTACGTAAAAATAAACACCAAAATAAAGTAGAGTATTCCATATACTAAATTATTTTGAAAAAAATTGACTACCCATTGCGCGAGGCGGACGACTGTGAGATTGCTGGCCTGCAGGAAAAACTGGGCAATCATTGGCGGAAAAAGCACGATGGAGATCGCGAAGATAATCGGGATAACGCCGGCCATATTCACCTTCAGCGGCAGGTGCGTGTCCACTCCGCCATACATTTTCATGCCGCGCACGCGCCGAGCGTAGGAAACCGGGATATTGCGCTGCGCTTGAGTGATGAGCACCACGCCCACCACCGTCGTAAGCGAAAGGGCGGCAAACAGCGCGAAATTGAGCGCTTGGGTAGGATCAAAACTCACCAGCACCTGCTGCGCCGCGGTCGGCAGACCGGCGATAATGCCGGCAAAGATCAAGAGTGAGATTCCATTGCCAACCTTGCGTTCCGTGATCAACTCTCCAATCCACATCAAAAACATGGTTCCGGCCGTAAGCGTCAGGATGGTAATGATATAGGCCTGGGGAGTGAGAATTCCAATAATCTGAATCGGCGACTGGCGCAGCAGAGTAATCAGTCCAAACCCCTGGAGAGCCGCCAGCGGAACCGCGGCGTAGCGGGTCCATTGGTTGATTTTCTGGCGACCCGCCTCGCCTTCTTTCTGAAGCGCTTCCAGCTGGGGAACGACCATGGCGAGCAGCTGAAAGATAATCGAGGAAGTAATGTAGGGCGCCACCCCCAGAGCCACTACTGAAAAACTCTCCATGGTCCCGCCGGAAAAGACATTCAAGAGTCCTAAAATCGCGTTGCTTCGAAAAAACGCCTGCAGATTCTCGGTATTCACGCCGGGAATGGGAATGTGCGCGGCTAACCGAAAAATAAAAAGCATCGCCACCACGTACAGGATACTACGGCGCAAATCCTTAAGACGCCAGATTCGGATGATCGTGCTCAAGATGCGATTCATAGTTGCGTTGAGTAAATCAGGTAAATCAAGCGAGACAAGTGAATCAAGTGTTTGACTGGCCTGATTTACTTGATTCACTTGATTTACTCTCAACAGAGCCACCGGCCTGCTCTATTTTAGCACGCGCGGACTTAGAAAGCGAACAACCCTTAACCGTTAGGGCCTTTGTCAGCGTACCCTCTCCCAGAATTTTAATCGGCGCTCGTAGATTCTGTACCAAATCAAACTTTACTAAAAGTTCCGGCGTAATTGACGTGCCGGCCGCGAAACGCTCATCAAGCACTCCGACATTCACCACCGCGGGTCTTCGATGAATGGAAGTAAAGCCGCGCCCCTTGGGGATTCTTTGCATAATCCGCTTCAGTCCGATGCGCTTAAGTCCACGGCGTCCGCCTGATCGCGCGCGCTGACCCTTAGTTCCCTTTCCCGCGGTAGTCCCTCGCCCGGAACCGGCGCCGCGACCAATTCGTCTGACTCTGGTGCGCGAGCCGGAAGCGGGTTTTAGATTGGAAAGCGTGAATGTCATATTGGGCGGGATGGCCACGGATTTTCTACGGATGGCCGACGGATCACGGATCCGTGATCTTGTGGCTATCCTGTCTTCTATCCGTGGCTATCTATTTAACGCAGCTGTTCAATCGCCTGGAGCGTCGCTCTGATAATATTAATTTTATTCTTGGTCGTCCCCAGAATTTTTCCCACTACATTGGGCACTCCCGCGAGCTCAAAAACAATCCGCATCGGGCCTCCGGCTTTAATACCGGTTCCGCGCGGAGCGGGTTTTATAAGGACGAGCGCCGCGCCGGATTTGGCGCGAACTTCAAAAGGAATCGTCTCATTCATTATTGGAACCTGGATAAGATTCTTGCGCGCCCGTCGAAACGCCTTGGCGGTGGAAAGGGCGACGTCGGCGCCTTTGCCTAAGGCAAAACCAAGCTGTCCTTTGCCATTGCCGACCAGTACCGTCGCGCGAAAAGTCAGGCGTTTTCCTCCTTTAGTCACCCGCGTAACCCTGCGCAGGTCTATCACGCGCTGCTCAAATTCTTTTTCCTCCGGTGATCGCGTACCAACTCGTCGTTCTCGCATATTGATGTATAGGACCTATAGGTCTTATGGGACTTATCAAAACTTCAACCCGCCCTCGCGCGCTCCTTCCGCAAACGACCGCACTCTTCCGTGATAGGTTTTTGATCCCCGATCAAAGACCACCTGTGCAATCCCTTTTTGCAAGGCCAGCTCCGCGAATTTACGGCCCAGCGCGCGCGCGGCCTCCACTTTAATATGTTTTGCCGCCGGCGGTCCCAATATCGCGTCGGAAACCGCTACCAGAGTTTGCTGTACTGCATCATCAACGCATTGCGCGTACATGTGTTTATTGGTGACATGCACGCTTAACCGCGGACGTCCGCTTTCGCCCCTGATCTTCGCGCGAACTCTTCGCGCCCGCTTTCCAGCTTTTACTTTGATACGCGTAATAGATTCCTGCATATTCACTATATTAGGCGCCCGCGCCGGCGGTCTTCGCGGCCTTACCGGCCTTTCTTCTGATCACCTCGCCGGCATACTTAATACCCTTGCCTTTATAGGGTTCCGGCTTGCGAATCGCGCGAACTCTAGCGGCAAAGGCGCCCACGCGCGCTTTGTCAAAACTCCCCAGATTAATTGTACTCTTTTCCACCGTACAAGTAACGCCCTCGGGGATATCCAGCTCCACCGGATGAGAAAAGCCCGCCTCGACGATAAGCTTTTTTCCCTGCACGGAAGCGCGATATCCGACTCCCACCATTTCAAGTTTTTTCTCAAACGGAGTAAACACTCCTTGCACTAAATTGGCCAGCAGCGCCCGATGCAGTCCCCAAAGCGCGCGTTCGGCTTTTACCTGCGGATTCTTTACCGAAACCGCCAGTAATCCTTTTTCCTGGATTACCTGAACCGCCGGGTGAATTTTAAGCTGATTTTCTCCCTGGGGGCCCTTGGCCGCGATAATATCGCCGGCAATCACTACACTGACTCCGGACGGAATTGGGATTGGTTTTTTTCCAATGCGCGACATAATTTTAGTCGTCAGTCATCAGTTCACGGTTCACAGTACCGATCGATACTGTTGACTGTGAACTGACGTCTGTGAACTCAATTAATAAATCTCACAGATAATCTCTCCGCCCAACTTTCTCTTGATGGCTTCTTTATCCGTCATTAATCCTTGCGGGGTCGATACAATTCTAAATCCGCGCACCACGCCGCTTTTCTTGAGATCAGCATGTCCCATGTAGATTCTGCTGCCCGGCTTTGAAATTCTTTTTAAAATATGGATCGCGTTTTTCTTACCCTCGCCGTATTTAAGGACGACCTGAAGATCGTCAAAGCTGCCTATCCGGGAGCGTACTTTCTCCGCCGACAAAATATAGCCCTCTTTAAGCAAGATCTCGGCAATCGCGAACTTGATCTTGGAGTACGGCAAACTTACCTCGGTCTTCCTGGCCAGCGAGGCGTTACGGATACGGGTGAGCATGTCAGCGATAGGATCAGTCATCATAGGTTGAGGAAATGAGTTATTGGGTTATTGAGTTATTCGTATCGTTTCAGCGTACTTAATAACCTAATAACTTAATAACTCTTAACTAATATTTTACCAACTACTCTTCCTTATCCCCGGAATCTGCCCAACGCTGGCCAGTTCCCGAAAACAAATTCTGCATAAATCAAAATCTCGGATATATCCGCGCTTGCGCCCGCATCTCCAACACCTCCGCACGTTACGGGTGCTGAATTTTGGATTCCGTTTAGATTTTTCGATTTGCGCTGAAGTAGCCATACAACCACTCACGAATATTTGTGGGCTATTCGTAAACCATTGGTGCGTTATTTGTTACTTTCACGAAACGGGAAGCCCATTAATTTAAGCAAAGCCAGTCCTTCTTCCCGCTTTTTGGCCGTAGTAACTACGGTGACTTCCAGGCCATGCTGATGCTCGAGTTCTCCGGCTTTAACTTCGGGAAAAGCCACCGCCTCGCGAAATCCGATCGAAAAACTTCCGCGGCGGTCAACCATTTTTGAATCCAGACCGCGGAAATCGCGGACCCGCGGCAGAGTGAGGCGCACGAATTTTTCCAGAAAATCATACATCCGCTTGCCGCGCAGCGTAACCTTAAATCCGACCGTCTGACCTTTGCGAACCTTAAAATTGGAAATGGACTTTTTTGCCGGACGCGCGACCGGGTTCTGCCCGGCAATAGTACGCAAGGTTTCACTCATTACTTGCAGGGCCTTTTGTTCTTTAACCCCGGACGGAACTCCAATATTAAGCACCACCTTGACAATTTTTGGCACGGCCATCACGTTTTTATATCCAAAGCGCTCCTTCAATACCGAGACGACTTGGGTGCGATAGTGTTCTTGCATAGACATAGACATACTGATCAATCAATGATCGTGCGGCATTTTTTACAAACGCGGCGCTTTTTTTCTCCCGCTTTCATCACGTATCCTACTCGCGTGGTTTTACCGCACTTCGGACAGACCAGCGCCACTTTTGAGGACGGCAGCGGAGCGGGAAACTCCACTACTTGACCCTGTTGTCCTTGTTTGCGGGGACGAGTGTGCTTTTTGTGCAGATTAACCCCTTCCACCGTGACTGTTCCATTTTGAAGAAATACATTTAACACTTTCCCGGTTTTACCCTTCGAGGTTCCGGTTAGTATTTTTACAATGTCTCCTTTTTTAATCTTCATATTGAAGTCGTCAGTCATCAGTTCACGGTTCACAGTACCGCTCGATACTGTCGACTGTGCACTGACGTCTGTGAACTCGTTATAGCAGTTCCGGAGCGAGCGAAACAATCTTCTGAAACCCTTTGGCTTTCAGTTCGCGCGCGACCGGTCCGAAGATGCGCGTGCCTTTGGGTTCCTTGCTCTTTTTATCCACGATTACCGCCGCGTTGTCATCAAATCTGATATAGGTACCATCCTCGCGCCGAGATTCTTTCCTGGTTCGGACCAGGACGGCGTGGACTACATCGCCCTTTTTAATTTGACTATGCGGAATCGCCTCTTTCACCGCGCAAGTGATGATATCTCCAATTCGCGCGTAACGCTTTTGGTATCCGCCAAGGACGCGAATACACTGGAGCTTTTTAGCGCCAGTATTGTCCGCCGGTACTAACATTGAGCGATGTTGAATCATATTTTAATAACTAATTGCTCGCGAATGTTTACAAATGGCCCACCAATATTCGTGAGTTATTCGTAATTTATTCGTGAGTGATTCGTGTCAGAACCCGCCAGCGCTTATCTTTCGAAATTGGCCGAGTTTCTTCAATAATTACCTGATCACCCGCATGATATTCGCCTTTTTCGTCATGGACTTTGAATTTTGTGCTGACCCGATACCGCTTCTTGTATTTCGGGTGAATTTTCATCCGCTCAACTTTAACCACCACGGTTTTTTGCATTTTATCGGAAACAATCGTGCCTTGCAGTCGCCGCCTCATATTTATTTTGACGGTTTATCAATAGTTAAAATGCGCGCAACGGTCTTTTTGGTCTCGCGTATTTCGCGGATATTCTTAAGCTCTCTCCGAGCCGCCTTAAAACGCAACTCCCGCATTTTATCCTTCAGTTCTTGAAAGAGTTTTTGCCGCTCTTTTTCTCCCAGTTGACGCAATTCCTTAATGGTCATATCTTGGGTTATGAGTTATTGGGTTATTGAGTTATTCGTATTGATTGGCCGTACTTAATAACCTAATAACTTAATAACTCTTAACTCTTATTCACAATTATCGCTTTTACCGGCAATTTGTGACCAGCTAGCCGCAGGGCCTCGCGCGCGGAAGCGCTATCAACTCCATCAATCTCAAAGAGGATTGCCCCGGGCTTGACCGGAGCCACATAATGGTCAACCGCTCCCTTGCCTGAACCCATGGGAATATCAATGCCTTTGGTCGTGCGGGCTTTGTCCGGAAAAATGCGAATCCAGATTTTTCCGCCTTTTTTGGTATAACGGGTGAGCACTTTACGCGCCGCTTCAATCTGGCGGGAGGTAATCCAGCCGATCTCCGTGGTTTTCAGTCCGAAGGATCCAAAACCAAGCTCCACCCGCCGAGTCGCAATGCCGGTACGCGCCCGCCGGCCTTTGTGCCATTTACGATGTTTGACTTTTTTGGGTAAAAGCATATTGTGTTGGGTAAATCAGGCGAGGCAGGTGAATCAAGCTCTTGATTTACTTGATTTACTTGATTTACTTGCGATCCTTCTCAAATATCTCCCCCCGATACACCCAAACCTTAATCCCGATCTTGCCGTAGATCGTCTGGGCTTCTCCGAAGGAATAATCAATATCCGCGCGAAGATTCTGCAGGGGAATTGAACCAAAGGAAACGGTCTCATCGCGGGCAATTTCCGCGCCATTCAGCCGCCCGGAAACGGTAATCTTGGCGCCCAGCGCTCCGGCCTTGGAAATACGCTCCAGGGACTGCTTAATCGAAGTCCGAAACGGAATTCTTTTTTCCAGATCAAGTTTAATGCCTTCCGCCACTACCGCTCCGTGCAAAGACGGCTTGTCGATCTCTTGGATGTTAATGGTCAGCGTGGTCAGCGTTTTAAACTTCGACTTGAGCTTGCGCTTCAGCTCCTCGATCTGCGCCCCGCCGCGGCCGATAATCAGGCCCGGCTTGGCGGCAAAAATCGTGGCCACTGCTCCGGAACTGGAGCGTTCAATCTCTATTTTAACCACCCCGGCCCCGACCAATGATTTTAGGATAAAATCGCGCATCAGCACGTCATCTTTAAGATAGCCCCGCATATTCTTACGGGAGAACCATTTGGATGGCCAGGTATAAATATTGCCGATTCGGAAGGCGAAAGGATGGACTTTTTGACCCATGTTTTTGTAGTTATTAGGTTATGAGTTATTGGGTTATTAAGTTATTCGTATTGATTTCGACGCATTTAATAACCTAATAACTTAATAACTATTAACTCTTTTCTGTCAATACGATTGTTATATGGCTGGTTCGTTTGCGAATCGGAGCGGCGCGTCCCATCGCTCTGGCTCTAAAACGTTTAAGCGTTGGACCGGGATCAACAGTAATCTTCTGGATATACAATTTTTCCGGATTCATTTTTTTCCCTTCCGCGTTGGCTCTTGCGGATTGAAGAAGTTTTAAGAGCGGCCCTTTGGCGGCCTTGGTAACCACCTGCAGCTGAAGTAAGGCCTGCGCTAATGATTTTCCCCGCACCAAATCCGCAAGCAGGCGAATCTTGCGCGGTGACATTCGGATGAATCTTGCGGTGGCTTTTGCTTCCATACAATCGAGTCGTCAGTCATCAGTTCACGGTTCACAGTACGATCGGAATCAATACTGTCGACTGTGAACTGACGTCGGTGAACTACTTCTTAGTTTCCGTCTTCGCCGCCTCGGTCTGCGCTTTGGCGGCCTCCGCCGCTTTGGTCTCCAGCTCGCGCTGCATCTTACCGCCGTGTCTGACGAATTTACGCGTCAGCGCGAACTCTCCAAGCTTGTGTCCCACCATATCTTCAACGATAAAGACGGGAAGGTGATTTCTGCCATTATGCACGCCGATGGTAAACCCAACCATTTCCGGAGCGACTGTCGAGTCGCGCGACCAGGTTTTAATGACAGTTTTATCGCCCGGCCGCAGACGGCGAACTTTATTCAGCAATTTCTCATCAACAAACGGGCCTTTTTTTAAACTTCGCGACATATTGTGTGTCGGGTAAATCAAGTAAATCAGGCGAGGCAAGTGAATCAAGCGCTTGATTTACCTGATTTACTTGCTTCACTTGATTTACCGTCGTCTTTTTATAATTAAACTGTCAGACCATTTCTCGCGTTTGCGGGTTTTGACTCCCAAGGCCGGCTTGCCCCACGGAGTTTTTGGACGAGTCAAGCCGATCGGATTATGACCTTCTCCGCCGCCGTGGGGGTGATCGACCGGATTCATGGCCTTACCGCGCACCGTCGGCCGGCGTCCTTTGTGGCGCATCCGGCCGGCTTTTCCCCAGCGAATAAGCCGCCGATCCGGATTGGAGACCTGTCCCAGGGTCGCCGAGGCGTCTTGCGAAACCTTGCGCACTTCCCCGGAAGGGAGCTGAACTTGCGCGTAACCATTTTCCAGAGCCAGCAGTACCGCGCTTTCTCCCGCGCTGCGAACCAGAATGCCCCGGGTGGCCGGCTCCAGTTCAATGCTAAAGATCGGCTGACCAACCGGAATGTATTTCAACGGCATGCGGTTGCCCGGTTTTGGCTCGACCGGCTTTCGCGAGGAAATCACGGCCGCTCCGACTTTAAGACCGTTGGGCGCGACAATATACCGGCGCTCGCCATCTGCGTATTTAATAAGCGCAATCCGCGCGCTGCGGTAGGGGTCATATTCAATGGCCTCCACCACGGCGGGAAGATCGTACCGATCCTGCTTAAAATCAATCAAACGATAATAGCGCTTGGCTCCGCCGACCCGATGGCGCACCGTGACTTTTCCTTGGATATTGCGGCCGGCGTGAGTGGGGAGCATGACGGTAAGCGATTTCTCCGGTTCATGCTTGGTAATATCTTCAAAGGCATCCACGCTGATATTGCGGCGTCCGGAACTGGTAGGTTTTAGAATTCGGATTGGCATATATTGAGTCATCAGTCATCAGTTCACGGTTCACAGTATTGTTGGACTCAATGCTGTTGACTGTGAACTGACGTCTGTGAACTATTTCTTGTACACATCAATGGTTTTCCCGGCTGGTAAAGCCACCACGGCCTTTTTCCAATCCTTGGTCTGGCCTCCGGACCGGCCGAAACGCACCAGTTTACCGGCCATCCGGGTCATATTTACCGCCGTCGGCTTTATCCCGAACAGTTCCTCCACCGCTTTCATTACTTCGCCTTTGGAGGATGAAATTCCCACTTCAAAGATATACTGGCCGGACGCTTGCAGCAGGGAGGACTTTTCGGAAACATGCGGACGCAGCAGGACGTGCGCGTATCGGCCGGCGCCCTGCGGCGCAGAGCTTAGGGCGGGAAGCGGAGAGCTTTTAGCCGCTACCGCTTGCGCTTTGCTCGCCGCGCTTTGCTCGCCGCGCTTTGCCCCAAAGGGCTTCTTTTTCCAACGAAATAATTTATCAAGAAAGGCCATATATTGAGTCGTCAGTCATCAGTCCACGGTTCACAGTACCGATCGATACTGTCGACTGTGAACTGACGTCTGTGAACTATCGTGCGTATATCTTCTCCATTTCCTTAACTCCTTCCACCGTGGTAATCAGATTTTGATGCCTTAAAATATCCACGACATTAAAGCTGCCAACCCACATCGCCGTCACACCCCGGGCATTGGCCGCCAGATGTCCCACCTCTTTTAGCGCGGAGGGCAGCGCGAGAATGGTTTTTCCGCGCTTAAGCGGCAGCTTATTCAATATCTCCATAACCGCTTTGGTTTTTTTCAGCGCCGGAGTCAAATTTTCAAGCACCAGGAACTGCTGTCCGAAAACCTTATCGGAAAGAGCCATCGCGAGCGCGGCTCGCCTGACCTTGCGGTTGACTTTTTGCTTAAAATTACGATTGGAGCGGGGACCAAAAGTAATGCCTCCGCCGCGCCAGAGCGGTGAACGGATTGAGCCATGACGAGCGCGACCCGTGCCTTTCTGCTTCCAAGGTTTTTTACCTCCGCCGCGCACTTCTCCGCGTTTTTTGGTATGCGCAATACTGACTCGCGCGTTAGCTTGCTGGGCAACGACGGCTTGGTGCAGCACCGCCGCCTTTGGTTTTACTCCAAACAACGCCTGGCTTACCTCAAGCGTGCTTACTTTTTGACCTTGCTGGTTGTAAACGGGTAATTGCATATGCGGGATACTGATGGCCACGGATTTTTTACGGATGGCCAACGGATCACGGATCCGTGATCTTGTGGCTATCCAGTTATTACGACCAACCCTCCCCTCGCGCCCGGAATCGCCCCTTTGATCAGCAACTGATTTTTATCTTTATCAACTTCCATAATTTGGAGATTCGCGACGGTAACATTTCCTCCGCCCATGCGTCCGGCCATCCGCTGTCCTTTACGCACATGCTGCACGCCTCCGGCGCCGATTGATCCCGGCATCCGGAGCTGATCCTTGTGGCCGTGGGTCGCCGGACTGCCATGAAAGCCATGGCGTTTAACCACGCCTTGAAACCCTTTCCCTTTGGAGACACCGGTCACCTTAACTTTGTCACCTGGCGCAAACATACTGACATCCAACACATCGCCGCGCTTGACTTCTGCATCGTGAATCATGATCTCGCGAAGCCACCTTAACTGCGGCAACTCTTTCAAGTGTCCGCGCAGCGGTTTAGTGAGCTGCTTTTTTAGACCGCTACCAAGCTGAACCGCTTCGTAGCCGTCCTTATCTTTGGTCTTGACCTGGGTGATGTAGCAAGGCCCGGCCTGAACAATAGTTACCGGCACTACGCGGCCCTTTTCGTCCCACACCTGGGTCATGGATAATTTTTTTCCGAGGATGCACTTCACCATAAAGCAAAAGCCAGAAACCCGCCGGATACGAGTTTCTAGCCCTTAATTACACAAAGGCCCGCTATTTTCTTGATCTCAAGTTACGCGATACGCTTTACTTTCTATGCTTCCGGCAGGTTGCGGATGTTTTCTTGAAGATCTTATCCGCCCCATTTTGAAGCATGGTTCGATTTTTCATTCGTGAGTCATTCGTAAACATTCGCGAACGATTCGTGTATACTTACATCTTGATCTCCACGTCCACTCCGGCCGGCAGATTCAAACTGGTCAGCGCTTCGATGGTGCGCGGCGTGGGATCAACAATATCCAGGAGTCGTTTATGGATGCGCATCTCGTACTGTTCCCGGCTATCCTTGTGCACAAACGTGGCGCGATTTACCGTATACTTGCGCTTCTCGGTCGGAAGCGGAACCGGCCCGTGAATGGCGGCGCCGGTACGCAAGGCGGTATCCATAATGGTGCGCGCTGATTGATCAATGATCTTATGATCATAAGCGCGAATCCGGATGCGAATCCGCTGATGCGTCTCTTCCTGGCTTTTTTTGGCGCTTGGACTTTGAGGATGGTGATGAGCTTCGGTCATGAAAGAACAAGGTTTAGTTATTGAGTTATTAAGTTATTATTTACTCAATAACCCAATAACTCATAACTTAATAACTCACTTTATAATTTTCGTCACCACCCCGGCGCCCACGGTTTTACCGCCCTCACGGATCGCAAACCGCTGCTTCTCTTCCAGCGCCACCGGGGAGATAAGTTTGATTTTAAGCGCTACCGTATCGCCCGGCATGACCATTTCCACTCCGGCCGGAAGCTCCGTAATGTCTCCGGTGACGTCCGTAGTGCGAATGTAGAACTGCGGCTTGTATCCTTTGAAGAACGGCTTATGCCTTCCGCCTTCTTCTTTGGTCAAACAATACACTTCCGCCTCGACTTCCGTATGCGGGGTAATCGAACCCGGCTTGGCGAGCACCATCCCGCGCTCCACTTCTTCTTTTTTGGTGCCGCGCAGCAAGATTCCGGCATTGTCCCCGGCGCGCCCTTCGTCCAATTGTTTGTTAAACATCTCAATACCGGTTACGACGGTCTTGCGCGTGTCTCCCAAACCCACAATCTCGATTTCCTCGTTGATCTTAACCTGGCCGCGTTCAATACGGCCGGTTACGACCGTACCGCGGCCTTCAATGGAAAAGATATCCTCAATCGGCATCAGGAAGGGCTTGGCGACATCGCGCACCGGTTCAGGAATATATTCATCCAGGATTTTGACCAACTCCAAAAGCGGTTTAGCGGACTCTTCATCCTTGGGATTCTGCAGGGCTTTGAGCGCTGAACCGCGAATAATCGGGGTGGTGTCCCCGGGAAAATCGTATTTTTTAAGCAGTTCGCGAACCTCTTCTTCCACCAGATCAATCAGCTCCTTATCTTCCACTTGATCAACTTTATTCAAAAATACCACAATAAAAGGCACGCCGACTTGACGGGCCAGCAAAATGTGTTCGCGGGTTTGCGGCATCGGGCCGTCGGCGGCGGAAACCACCAAAATCGCGCCATCCATCTGGGCCGCGCCGGTAATCATGTTTTTTACATAATCCGCGTGCCCGGGACAGTCCACGTGAGCGTAGTGGCGCTTGTCCGATTCATACTCCACATGAGCAGTGGCAATCGTAATTCCGCGCGCCTTTTCTTCCGGCGCGTTATCAATTTGATCCACTGATTTATCCTGCGCTTTCATGCCATGCGCGCGCAGCACGTTTAAAAGCGACGCCGTCAAAGTCGTCTTGCCATGGTCAACGTGGCCAATGGTGCCCACGTTAATATGTGGTTTAGTGCGCTCAAATTTCTCGGCCATACTTTTTTAGTGAGTGATTGAGTTATTAAGTTATTGAGTTATTAAGGCATGAAAAACCTAATAACCTAATAACTCAATAACTTAATAACTACTCCGCTGGTTCCATGTAATAACGGTCCTCTTCAGCCGCCCCATCGCCGCCCCACTCCCCGGCGCCGGTCTGGCGGGTTTCTTTCCAAAGGGCTAAATCCGGATCTATAATACCAGAGGCCTTATTTTCCGTCAAGGACGGTGGACGAAGGGGGGATAATTCCGGTCCTTTTACGATTGGGCCGGAGCGCATTGCCAAACGCTCATATTCATCAATGTTCATAAGGGCAAATGATGCTCCGGAGATCGAATCAACAACAATCACCCGCTCCCCTGTTTTAGCAATAATTCCCATTATTTTAGCCAAAATTTCCGGTGTCATAGCCAATGTGTCTATAGAATACCATGCCGCTTAAAACTGGTCAATAGCGCCTGGCAATACGCAATATATCCCATAATCTAATGGTCGGCTATGGTTTTTTTCGCAAACACCCATCACAACTCCGGCAATTCACGATCCGCGCGGCATCCGGATCGCCGAAGTACTCCAGAATTTTGCGGCGGCGGCACTGGCGGGTCGTAACATAACGGGTCATGCGCGTGAGGCGCGCGGTGCGGAGCGCCGCAAACGCTTCAGCATCTTTCTTGCTCTGGCCTTTCTCCAGCATATCCTGCAATCCTTTCCTGATAAAATATTCCTGCAAATTTTTATCCGCCCAGCAGTGCAGTAAAATACACTGCGCCGGTTTGCCATCGCGTCCGGCGCGTCCGGCTTCCTGATAATAGGCCTCCAGCGATCCGGGCATGGCGCCGTGGATTACAAACCGCACCTCCGGCTTATCAATGCCCATGCCAAAGGCCACCGTAGCCACAATCACCCGCGCCTGATCGGCCATAAAAGCGTCCTGTACTTCACGGCGCACCTCCGGATCAAGTCCGGCATGATAAGGCAGGGCCTCAATCCCGGCTTCACAAAATAGTTCGGCAAGCTCTTCCGCGCGATCGCGAGTTCCGGAATAAACAATACCGCTGCCCGGTGTGTTTTTTACCAGGTGCAAAAGCTCTGCATCGCGATCGTAACTCGTCATTCCTTGCTCCACGCCATAGTGTAAATTCGGCCGGTCAAATCCGCGCACAAACACTGCGGGCTGTTTAAGTCCAAGTTGCGCCACGATGTCATCTTTTACCTCCGGTGTGGCCGTGGCCGTGCAGCCCACCACCGTGGGGCGGCGCGGCAATTTTTTCACCATCTCGCGCAGCGTCAAATAATCCGGCCGAAAATCATGCCCCCAGTGCGACACGCAATGCGCTTCATCAATCGCAAACAGCGCCACCGGCAGTTTTTCAAACGCGCGCACAAAATCTTTTGACCCAAAGCGCTCCGGCGCAATATAGAGAATACGCACGTCGCCACTTACCACCGCGTCCATAATCGCGGAAATTTCATTCGGGTGAAGCGTGCTGTTTACAAACTCGGCCGGAATCCCGCGGGCCTTCAGCGCACCGACTTGATCTTTCATCAGCGCAATTAAGGGCGACACTATCACGGTTATCCCCGGCATGGTCAGCGCCGGCAACTGGTAACACAAGGACTTTCCCGCGCCGGTGGGCATCACCGCCAGCACATCCTGACCGCGCAAGACCGCCGCGATCACTTCCTGCTGTCCATGCCGAAACTCCGCAAATCCCCAATACTGTTTCAGAAGTTCATGGGGCGGCGCAATAGATAATGGTTCCAAAAGTGTGGGGGTGGACTTTACGGAGGAACGAAAAGAAAAAAATGGCATTGAACTGATATATGCAAAATTATTACAAACTCCCACTTTCAAGAAATCAAACCTAAACGGCGAAGATCATCATCAGTCCATCTTGCTCCATCAATCATACTTTTGAGTGTTTTGGGCGGAAAGGTTGCACTCGGCCGATGGAACGAAACAATAACGCGTCTGCCATCTTTATGATAGTAGACGCGATGACTTCCTTTATTGCGTGTCCAAATAAATCCATCGGCTACAAGCGCGCGGATAAATTCCTGCGCTGTAACATTACGCAGTTCTGGATGCATAGTTTATGCGGCGACCACACTCACCAGCGGCGCCGCAATAACTTCTTTGGCGCCACTTATTGATTCATTGTGCGCTTGCATATCTTCAACATATGCCTCCACTGCTTCGCGAATATTTTTAAGCGCCTCAGCTTGCGTATATCCCCAGGTGGCGCATCCAGGAAGCGCAGGACACGAAGCAGCCCATCTACCATCCTCATCCTGTTCTACCTTCACCTCAAACACATAGGTCTTAAAACCACTTTGATCTTTGGTAAAAATTTCATGAGCCATAGTAAATATTATGATCTTATTCTTTTCAGTATACCACCACAAATTTCTGTGTCAAATTGAAAAAGCGCCTCGCTTCCGATCGTTGGTCGGACCGCGCTACATCGCGTCCCGCCATGGCGGGACGACTACATTCTGCATTCTACATTCTGCATTATTACTTCCCTCCGCCTTTGGCCTCAATTATTCCTTGCGCCACGTTGTTGGGCACTTCGGCGTAGTGGGAAAATTCCATGGAATAGGAGCCGCGGCCTTGGGTCATTGAACGGAGCGAAGTCGCATAGCCGAACATTTCGGCCAGCGGAACATCCGCGTCAATGACTTTGATATTTTGCCGATCGCGCATTTCCTTGATGATGCCGCGCTTGGAGTTTAAGTCGCCGATGACCGTACCCATGGCTTGCTCGGTGGTCAGCACTTCAATTTTCATCACCGGCTCCAACAGCGCCGGACTGGCGCGCTTGACCGCGGCTTGAAGCGCCATGGATCCGGCAATCTTAAAGGCGATCTCGGATGAGTCCACGTCGTGGTAGGAACCGTCATACACGAACACGGTAAGGTCGATTACCGGATATCCGGCCACTACGCCTTTATCAATGGCCTCGCGCACGCCTTTTTGAATCGCCGGAATAAATTCTCGGGGAATGGACCCGCCTTTGACTTCATCTACAAATTCATATCCGCTCCCGCGTTCTTTCGGTTCCACTCTTAAATAGCAATGCCCATACTGCCCATGCCCGCCGGTCTGCCGTATGTATTTGCCTTCGGCCTGCGCCGGCGCGCGGATGGTTTCTTTGTAAGCCACTTGCGGACGGCCCACATTGGCTTCCACTTTAAACTCGCGCTTCATGCGATCCACGATAATGTCCAAATGCAGCTCCCCCATGCCGGAAATAATGGTCTGCAATGTCTCCTCGTCCGTGCGGATGCGAAAAGTCGGATCTTCTTCCGCGAGTTTCTGCATGGCGATCCCCATTTTTTCCTGGTCCGCCTTGGTCTTGGGTTCAATGGCCACGGAAATAACCGGCTCGGGAAACGTAATGGACTCCAAAAGCACCGGATGCGCCGGATCGCATAAAGTGTGTCCGGTAAAAGTGTTTTTGAGTCCCACGGCCGCGGCGATTTCTCCGGCATACACCTCATCCACATCTTCGCGGGCATTGGCATGCATGCGCACCAGGCGGCCCACGCGCTCGCGCTCGCCGGTAGTGGAATTCAAAACATAGGAACCGGCTTTAAGCGTGCCGGAATAAACGCGAAAATAGCAAAGCTTGCCAATAAACGGATCCGCCGCGATTTTGAAAGCCAAGGCGGTAAAATGCTCATCGTCCGCCACCCGACGCTGCACTTCTCTCGCGTGATCTTGGGGATCCAGGCCGCGCGGCGCGGCAATGTCTACGGGTGAAGGCAAATAATCCACCACCGCGTCCAGCATAAACTGCACGCCTTTGTTTTTAAGCGCGCTACCGCAGAGTACCGGCACAATATGGAAATCAACCACGGCCCGGCGCAGGACGCGCTTTAAATCCGCCACCGGAATTTCTTCGCCCTTTAAGAATTGCTCCAGCAAGGTCTCATCATTTTCGGAGATGGCTTCCACCAGCTTGGCGCGGTATTCTTCCACTTGGTCTTTCATCTCCTCGGGCACCGCGGTCTCCTCAATCACTTTGCCCAAATCGTCTTGGTAAATATAGGCGCGACGGGCTAAAAGATCAATGATGCCGCGAAAGTTCTCCTCGGTTCCAATCGGCAGCTGAATCGGGTAAGCGTTCTTGGTCAGGCGGGCGTGAATGGAATGCAAATCCGCGTAAAAATCCGCGCCTAAGCGATCAAGTTTATTTATAAAACAAATCCGCGGCACTTTGTACTCGTCCGCGTAATGCCAGTTGGTCTCGGACTGCGGTTCTACTCCCGCCACTCCGTCAAAAACCACTACGGCGCCATCCAACACGCGCAGCGAGCGCTTGACTTCCACGGTAAAATCAATATGGCCCGGGGTGTCAATAATATTGATCCGGTGCTCCTTCCAAAAACAAGTGGTGGCCGCGGCGGTAATCGTAATCCCGCGCTCGCGCTCCTGTTCCATCCAATCCATGGTCGTATCGCCCTCGTGCACTTCCCCGATTTTGTGTTTGCGTCCCGTATAAAAAAGAACGCGCTCGGTCACCGTTGTCTTACCGGCGTCAATATGGGCAATGATTCCGATGTTTCTGGTGCGTTCTAATGAATATTCACGTGGCATAAATTATGAGTACGAATTACGAATCTTGTCCGAATACTACGAATCGTATTCGTGGTATTCGCAACGCCATTCGTTAATTCGTACACAGAGCGTTAGCGGGCGAAGTGGGCGAACGCCTTGTTCGCTTCCGCCATCCGGTGCACGTCTTGCCGCTTTTTTACCGCCGCGCCTTCTCCCTTGGCCGCGCTCATGAGCTCCTCGGAAAGCTTAACGCCCATGGGAGCGCCTTTGCGGGAGGCGGCCGCGTCAATCAGCCAGCGCGAAGCTAGAAAAAATCTCCGCTCCGGGCGCACGGGAAAGGGAATCTGATAATTGGCTCCGCCAACCCGTTTGCTGCGAACCTCCAAAGTCGGGCTCACGTTCTTAAAGGCCTCCTCAAATACTTTGAGCGGATCCTGCTTAGACAGCTCGTGAACGCGCGTAAGCGCCGCGTAGACGACCCGGCTCGCCGTCGATTTTTTGCCGCGGCGCATCACATAATTAATAAACTTGGCGACATCGTCGCGTGAGTATTTAACATCCGCCTGAATTTCTCGTTTGGAGGGTTTTTTATGCCTCATAAAACGCTGAACGTATGCGGAACTTTAGCTGAACCTATGCGGAATTCAGTGTATGTTCCGCTTTGGTTCAGTGTAGGTTCCGTGATTATTTCGGACTCTTGACTCCGTACAAACTCCGTCCGCGCTTGCGTCCTTCCACGCCGGTCGCGTCATAGACGCCGCGCACAATATGATAGCGCACGCCGGGCAAGTCCTTGACGCGGCCGCCGCGAATCAGCACAATGGAGTGTTCTTGGAGATTGTGTCCAATTCCGGGGATATAAGCCGTTACTTCTTTGCCATTCGACAGCCGGACGCGCGCGATTTTCCGCAGCGCCGAGTTGGGCTTCTTCGGGGTCATGGTCGTAACCTTAAGACAAACTCCCCGCTTAAATGGCGCGCCCTTAGGCAGCTCATATTCATAACGATTAAGCGTATTGAGCACGCTTTGAAGCGCCGGGGCTTTGCTCTTATAACTCTGCGCCTGACGGGGTTTGCGAATAAGCTGATTGATAGTAGGCATAGATTGCTTTGAGTAAATCAGGTGAATCAAGCGAGACAAGTAAATCAAGTACTTGATTTACCTGATTTACTTGCTTTACTTGATTTACTTGCTTTACTTACAAGTGCATTCATCCTACCCCACCCCCCAAAATTAGTCAAGGACATGGCTATGGATACCGCTATTTTCAATAAATATCATGTGGCCCTACATCAATAAAGTCCACCATACTGGAATCTGTAAAACGAAAAATCACCCGGAAACCATCAACCAAATAGAATGATAGTGCTCCTCGGTGAATTCCTTGTAATTTGTGAGTATGCAGCCTCGGATCGCGCGGATTTACTGCAAACAGTTTTGCTTTTTCAAAAAAATCCTCTCTCACATATTGCGGCAATTTTTTAAACGAACGATCAAATCGCGGCAACCTCCTCACCATCATAGAATTTACGTGTTGCGCAAATCATCAACCATTTCACCTACGCTTGCAAACTGCTTATAGTTACCGGCGGCAATATCAAAATCTGCCTCGACCAAAAGTTCGTCCAGGGTCCTGGGCTCGTTGACCATCCGTAATTGTGCGAGATCAATCTCACACACTACGCGCTTTTCCCGTGGTTTTGCGCTTACACACCGAACCGCGGCTAAGGGAATGTTAATTGTTGCACCTTGTGGATTCATAGCAATTTCACTATACCACGCTATACCCATTTTTATCCTACCATGCCACAACCAGGATGTCAAATACGTGTAGTACACTAACCCCGCCTTAAAGGGGTAATGGCGCGCCGGTAAACAGGTAATAGATCGCGGTAATCAGGGGAAAAATCCAGCGGAATCCCACCACAAACAGGAAGAACAGCAGGATAACAAATCCATACCGCTCCATCGTGTATTTCAGGTGATCCAATGAGTCGGGCAGCAGCGGAAACAGGACTTTTGAACCGTCCAGCGGCGGGATGGGAATCAAATTGAATACCCCCAGCAAGACATTCGCGTACACAATAAGTCCAAGAATACTGACAAACGGCGACGCCGGGAGGAAACGTATCAGCGCGCCGAGCGCCGCGGCGGTCACAAAATTCGCCAGCGGGCCGGCCGCGGCCACGAGCGTTCCGGCGTATTTGCCGCGCAGGAGCATCGGATTGACCGGCACCGGCTTGGCATAAGCAAACAAAAACTGGCCGCCGGAAAAAAGAAACAGCGTGAGCGGCATAATAATCGTTCCCCAAAGATCAATATGTGACACCGGATTAAGCGTCAGCCGCCCGGCGTACTTGGCCGTCGGGTCGCCAAAATAATTAGCCACCCAGCCGTGCATATACTCGTGAATAATGGCCGAGGGCACAATAATGATGAAAAAGAAGATCAGATTTGCCGTTTCCATAGGGATAGTGTATACTAAGCTCTGCTTTGAATACTATCATATAATACCCGCCCGCGCCACTGGCTTAGCATCAGTTAATTAGTTAATTTGTTAATTGGCAATTAGACAACAGACAATCGAATTAACGAATCAACTAATTAACCAATTAACCAATTTTATGGCAAAAGTATGTGAACGTTGCGGCCGCGGACCGCAAATGGGCGTCTCCCGCAGCCACTCCATGATTAAAACCCGCCGCCGGTTTAATCTCAATCTGCAAACTAAAACGGTGGACGGCAAACAAATGCGGCTTTGCACCGCCTGCATCAAAACCGGAAAAAAGAACGCGGCCAAAGCCGAAGCCAAAAAAGCCCGGGCCTAACCCGGGCTTCTTGTTTCAATAATCCAATACCACAATTAACTAATCACTAATCGTCTAATTAACCAACCGCTATTCCACCAGCTCTTCTTTCTCCTGTGGATAGACATAACTTGACTTATCCCCCCTATATGATAAAGTAAACTTGGTATTTAATTTATCATGTAATTCTGCGGGGTTATGTTTAAAAGATCGCAAAAATTCGCGGGCCTAAAATCAGAAAGTTGTTTCTTCTGGGGTCCTCGCCAAAGCGGCAAAAGCACTTTGTTAAAAGCGACCTTCCCCGACTCTCCTTATTACGACCTGCTGTTATCCAACGAATTCGAGCGGCTCACGCGACGACCCGCACTGCTTCGCGAAGAACTGCTTGCTCATAAATTAAATGCTCCAGTTATCATTGACGAGGTGCAAAAGATTCCCCATTTACTTGACGAGATCCAATGGCTGATCGTCAATAAAAATATTCAATTTATTCTGTGCGGTTCAAGCGCCCGGAAACTCAAACGCGGCAGTGGAAATCTCCTTGGCGGTCGAGCGCTTCGCTATGAACTTTTTCCTCTGGTGTCGCGGGAAATACCGCAATTTGATCTTAAAAAAGCCCTTAATCATGGTCTGCTGCCGCGCCATTATCAGACGGACCAGCCGAGGCCTTTACTCCGAGCGTACATTGGCGATTATCTAAAAGAAGAGATCGCCGCGGAAGCGCTTACGCGAAATGTCCCCGCCTTTGCGAGATTTCTTGAGATCGCGGCATTTAGCAACGGCGAGGTAGTAAATTTTACTAATGTTGCCCGCGAATGCGGGGTCAGTGGACCGACCGTGAAGGAATACTTCCAAATTCTAGTGGATACACTCCTGGCGCGCTTTGTTCCTTCATTTCAAAAAAAACCAAAACGGCGCGTCATTCAAGCGCCGAAATTCTATTTGTTTGATGTTGGTGTCGCTAACACACTGCTCAAGAGAGGAGCGATTGTTCCGGGCAGTGAAGCATTTGGGCGGGCATTCGAGCATTTTATATTTCAGGAAATTGTCGCGCATAGCCACTATTCCGGGTTAGAATATCCCATTGCTTACTGGCGCACCGCGTCTGGATTTGAAATAGATTTCATTCTTGGCGAACAAGATATCGCTCTTGAAATAAAGGGCGTCCCCGAGGTGCACGCTCATCATTTGCGAAGCGTATACGCGTTTCGCGAGGAGTATAAACCAAAAAAAACCATTATCGTATCGCTGGACGCGAAACCTCGCAATGTTGACGGCATCAATGTAATGCCCTGGGAAGTATTCCTTCGCGATTTGTGGTCGGGTGCTATTATTTGAGGGGGAAGATTAATGAAAAAGCGGGGTGCGCGACTGTACGTCGCCACACCCCGCCGAAACGAAAAGATCAACTCTGAAGACGCGCCGCGGACTCCTTCAGCACGCGCTCCACCTGTGCCACCGCGATCGGGTGATAGCCGGCCCTGACGCGCTCAAACACGCAGCGCGCCCACGTGAGACCCTTAACCGTTTGCGCCATGGCTTGGTAGATGGGCTTCAAGTACACGGTGCGCCCGTAGGTGGCCAGAAATTCCTCAATCGCGGGTTCGGCCGCCGAGTAGCCGGACTCGGAGGCCAGAAGCAGGAACGCCTGGCGCACTTCGGTGTTTTTGTGCGTGGACAAGGAAAATCTGCCTTCCAGGCCGGAAACGAGCTCCGGCGTTTGCGGACGCGGCAGAAGCTCCAAGTAAAGCTTCCACTGCCGCGGCGACCATCCGGCAATCATCTGTTGGGACGGTACCGCGGAGATCCGCGCCTGCTCTTCCACCTCTGCGATAAGCGGCGAGGCGACCTCCGGCGTGTTTCCCGGCAGTCCCGGCCCATAGACGAAGCGCCAGGCCTGTACCTCTTCCAGTACGCCGGGCAATTCCACCGCCACGAAATCCAGGAACTGGGCCGTGGTGATGGACTGGAACCGGAAACGCGCGATGTACAACCGGATGAATGTGTCGAAACGCTCGCGCCCGACTGCCTGCTCCAACGCGATCAGGAACAACGCGCCTTTGCAGTACGGCACGCGCGAGAAGATGTCATCCGGATCCGTTGCCGCCGGGACGTGGGAAGCCAGCGCGGTGTACTGCGACTGGCCGGATCGCGCGAAATTTTCAAGATCGCGCGCCATCCCCCGCTTGCGCAGAGCAATCTCGAGCGCAGTGGCGTCGCGCCCGTTGATTGCCTCGTGAATACGCCATTCGGCATAGGTGGTCCAGCCCTCGTTCAGCCAGAAATCGGTCCAGTTGGCATTGGTGACCAGATTTCCGGTCCAGGCGTGCGCGAGCTCATGGCCAACCACCCAGGCCATGGATTTGTCCCCGGTAATAAGCGCCGGGGTCAAAAAGGTCAGGAGGGGATTCTCCATGCCGCCGAAGGGAAACGAGGGCGGCAAAACCAGCATATCAAACCGCTCCCATTCGTAGGGGCCAAAAAGATCATCGCCAACTGCCATCATCCGACCCACGTCCGCGAAATCCGCCGCGGCGGCGCGGACGACCTTCGGCGCGGCCCAAACGCGGGAGCGCTCCGTAATGTCGCGTTGCTCCAGCTCACCGACGGCCAGCGCAATCAGGTACGCGGGAATGGCCTGCGGCATTTCCC
Source organism: Candidatus Uhrbacteria bacterium (assembly GCA_016187515.1). GTDB lineage: Bacteria > Patescibacteriota > Patescibacteriia > GWA2-47-26 > GWA2-47-26 > JACPJN01. The sequence continues at coordinate 132,763 of JACPJN010000007.1, forward strand.
AGTTCTCCACGGCCAGCTCCCTGTACTCGGCGCGGAAGGCATGCCTGGCGCCCATCAGTCCGCGCAAGGCGCGCGGTACGGTGAGCTCGGCCGAGAAGGTAAAGCGCACGCCCGGAGTATCCTGGCACGGCACGTATGAACGCGCGTGCAAGGGTTCGCCCTGGCTGAAGAGAAACGGATGCTCGCCGCGCGTCTGCGCCGGAGTCAGCCATTGCAGACCCGAGGCAGAAGGACTGGTCCGGTAGTGAATCTGGAGGTAGGGATCCTGTAAAGATTTTCCAAATTATTCCACCAGCTCTTCTTCTTGCGCCGGTTCTTCGCCGACTTTGAGCGTAAAGCGATCGGTAGCGCAATTGTTGGTTTCATCCGACTCGTCAATATTGCGTCCGGGATCTATACAAATCTCAAAGGTGTATATGCCGACCGGCGCTTTCCATTCCAGCGGAAGTTTGACCAGCACATCTTTGCCCGCGGCCAGGGCGGGCGTTTCCACCAGCGCCGGACTCACGGCGTCCCAAGTGCCATTGCTGCCATGATCCACCCGCACGCGGCTGCGGAATGCGCCGCTGGCTTGCTTTCCTTTATTGCTGACAATCCCGCTGAAGATCGCCTCAAACGGCGCGCGATCTTTTTCCACAATATCGGTCAGGGGTAAAAACCCGAGACCCTCTACCGTCAGGTCGGGCTTTTCCTGAAGCGCTTCTGGTTCTTTCTTGGGCAAGTCCGCGATACGCAGCGTAACCGTATTGGAGGTAATTGGTTGGGAAATTCCCGCGGCTTTCGCCCGACCAGTTATACTCACCTGTCCCAAGGCCCGCGCGGAATTTTCAATTTCACATATTATGGACAAGCGATGGGCTGCGCCCGGTTCAAGATAATTCACCGCCAGATCCTGTGCCGGATTTTGTGCCAGCGACTTATCATTAAGCGTAGCGCTTTTCCACGCGCTTCCTTCCGGACAAGGCAGCGTCAGCACAATATTGCCGACCTTGACCTTGCCGGTATTTTTTGCCGTGAGCGTTGCACGGATCTCGTCGCCAGGATGCACCGTAATGTTTTGGGCCAAAAGTTCCGCGCTCGAAGGAGCTAACACGGCAAAAGCGATGGCGAGGATAACCTTCGTAAGACCGGTAAAACCCGAGACCGCTAGAGAAGTCCGCGTCAGGCCTTTGAGCATTTTGTGGCGGGCAAAATGCGAGCCCGCGCATCCTTCCGGTCCGCATTGCCGCAAAAACATATACGAATCGCGCGCGGGAGCAAACAATAGGGGGAATACTTCAAGGAATCCGGCTGGGCCGCGGCGGACCCCGGTATGGGCGTGCACCATATAGGCGCCGGAAAGTAGAGCGGCAAGCGCCATGACAAAACCGGCCGTGGCCAAAGGAGAAGCGGCGGCGGCGCTTTTGGCTTTGACAATCTCGGCCAAAAGCGTGAGCTTAAGCTCGGGCGCTGATTGCGGCAAACGCAACGATGGCGGAAAGTCCTCCACCTCAAAACGCCCCACATTATTTTTTTCATCTGATTCGGCAACCTGGTTTTCCGGATCAAGAGTAATTTCAATCCGCACCGCGTCCGCCGGTATTTGCCTTAAGAATTCGCCCAGTGGCCGCGGCTTGCCGGTAAGATCTTGGGAGTCGCTGCCAACGCCGTACCGCCACTGTGGTTTAAGCCCGGATTGCGTATTCCGATATGTTTCGCTAATTGGATTACCCTTTCCGTCTAGCCAATGTACCTGCCACTCCCAGGCTGACAGTTCTGCTTTTCCCGAGTTCTGAAACCCGATGATCAGACGGTCAGACCCGGGCGGAACGAAAATGGTGGTGAAGGCAATGTCGGGAAGCGCAGGGGCCTCCGCCACTTTTACAAGTGCCGCGCGATCAAGCATGATCGTATTATTCTGCTCGTTGGACTCGTCTACTTTGCGCGAACCGTCCAAAAAGAGGCGCAGACGCTCTGCCGTAGGCGGAAGATCAGCCAGGATCCGGCCATCTGGCCCGAACGATCGGTTAAGCGGCACAGCAATCTCCACCGTCGCGCCTGCCGAGACGGCCGGAACATCCACCGCGCCGCTCCCCGGCAGCCACTTTCCCGCGCCATACCACTGGAGCCAGATATCCGTGGCCACGCTGGCCGAGACACCGTGGTTGGTTACCGGAATAATGAGCGCGTTATCGCGTACCTCCGGCTTACCATACGCCAGATCCGGCTGACCAAGTCCAATCCGAAACGCGTTGTTATCTTCATTGGCTTCTTTCAGCTGATTTTCCGGATCAATCGTGGCTAAGAGTGCCACGGCCCCGGCTGGCGGCTGTTTAAGGAAGCGCGTTACTCCGTCCTCGCGCCATTTTTCATACTCAATCGCAAACTCACCGGTTTTTCCCGGCGCGATATTAGTGCCAGACCAATAGGACACCGGAGAGGTCGCGAGAGGGGCATCGTTGGCACCCAACCATTTGAATTGCAGAAGCGGCGTGCGTAGAGTGTTTCCCGTGTCATTGACAATGGTAACTTTCACTACCCCGCCCGCGCGCGAACCGCCGGTAAGCGCGAGATCCGGAAGTTTCACTACGGCCCCGGATTTTAGCAAAAGCACGCTGTTGTTCTGCTCGTTGGCTTCCGCGTGCGCATTTGGGCCATCAATCGTCAGCTTCAAGTGTATGGCGGAGGGCGGCGCGGTATTGACAAATTCGCGGAATATCATTTTTCCCCGCTCCCCGGTAAGGTCGGCAAAATCCAGAAGCTGGTTGCCCTGACTCTTGGACTTCGGCGACATGGCGTCAACATTAATCCACCGGAGTTCGCCCACGCGCGCGCCGCTGGCATCCACCCACTCGTACCAAAAAGAAACCCCTGATGCGGTCGCGGTCTCCCCGCGGTTGTGATACCAGAACCGCAGCGCCGCGGTATCCAGCGTCGCGTCCGTGATGATGAGATCCGGCAGTTTTGATGGCAGAGGTGGTGTAGGCACCGCGATCTCTAACACATTGTTCCCCTCGTCCTTCTCTGGCACGGTGCCTTTCGCGTCCACGGTTACCCGCAGCTTCACCGCGCTGGAGGGCGGGGTAAGAAACTCGGGCGAAGTACCAAACCGTCCGCTCAACTCTCCGTAGTTCACCACACCCGTACGCAGGGTGTTGCTGCTGGCGGTCTGAGGGTCCTGCTGGTGTATCGTCTTTCCATCCTTGTTCAGCCACTCAATACGGGTCACGTACGTATACCCTCCTTCAAGGGCGTCACCAACGTTCTCCTCCTTCCAGGTGATGGCGTCCTTGGTGATCTTGAGGTCGGTCACGGTAAGATCAGGGCGCGCGACAACGATTGCCACCGTATTGTTGTCTTCCCGCTGCTCAGGAACGGTATTCGTCGGATCCACCCAAACACGAAGATTCACGGCACCGGTCGGGGGGGTGAAGAAGGAGGCCGGGATCCCGTACTCCGTCTTAAAATCTCGAGGCGTCTCGCGCGCGTAGAGGATGGATGTGGTGGTGTCCACGATTCGCTTGCTGACCGTCTTGCCCTCGCGATCCACCCACTCAATGTGCTCCAGGTATTTGAATGTTCCAGAGACGGTGTCGCCGACATTGCGCAGTTTCCAGGTGATGATGCCGTTGCCTAACGAGAGATCCGTCACCGTGAGATCAGGATTGCGTAATGGGATGGCGATCTCCACGCTATTGTTCCCCTCCTCCTTCTCCGCAACCGTATTCGTCGGATCCACCGTCACTTTAAGCTTCACCGCGCCTTGGGGCGGAATGAAAAACGCGAGAGGGATCTCATACTCTGCCTTGATGTCTCGTGGTGACACTGATCCGGCGCGGAGCATGGGAGTCGTCGTATCCGTCGTCCACTTCTTCATCACCTTGCCGTCGCTATCCAGCCACTCAATGTTCTCCGAGTATCGGAAGTTCCCGGAAACGGTGTCCCCAATGTTCTTGAGTGTCCAGGTGATCGCGCGATCGCCAAGCGCGAGATCGGAAACCGTGAGATCGGGAAGGGAGACCACCATCTCCACCGCATTGTTCCCCTCGTCTTTCTCTGTAAGGGTTCCTTTAGAGTCCGCCGTAACGCGAAGCTTGGCAGCGCCGGCGGGCGGGGTGAGAAATGAGGTGGTGATGCCAAAACGCTCGCTTAACTCCTCCGGACTCGCTCGGCCGGCCGGGATCATCGCCGTGGCCGATTGGATTGTCCATTCGCTGATCCGTTTGCCCTGGTTATCCAACCATTCCACGGTGGTATGATAGGCAAAAGATCCTTCCACACTATCCCCGAGGTTTTTTTCTTTCCAGGTGATTGCGCCTTTAGTAAAGGCAAGGTCCGAGACGATGAGGTCCGGGAGGGGGACCGTCAGCGTAACGCTGTTGTTGGACTCGTTGGACTCTGCAATACGGTTTGGTCCGTCCACCCATACTTTTAGAGCGACCGTACCAGCCGGTGGCGACGCAAGAATTGCCGCCGCCGCGTGTTCTTCAATCCGCCCTGATCCGCGCAACGCCACTCCCCACACGCGCACATTCGCCGAATCCACCTTCAGCGCTCTCGCCGGCGGAAGGTCCTGCGACGCGTCATACCAAAATGGTCCGAGTTCGCGCTCGCCATCTGCACTGACCCATTCAAACCAAAGAGAGAGAGGGCCCTTCGCAATACCCTTATCAAGATTGACCACAGCAAACGTCAGGCGCCCCGCCGTAAATGCCGCCTCGCGAATCGTCAGGTCTGGCTTGGCCGGAACAGGCAACACCTTGACCACATTATTCCCTTCATCGGATTCTCGGATCTCGTTTTTCTGGTCAATCGTGATATGGAGAATCTCCGCGTTCGCCCGTCGATTATGAATAAACGCCTGGAGTTTCTCATACGACTGGCGATTCCCGCTGCCGGAGATCACGGTCACCCCCTCTGCAGAGAACGTCCGCGCCTCCCGCGGACCTAGCGCTCCAACCTGCGTCCAGTACTCTGGGCTAACGGGGATTCCATCTGGAGTCATCCATTGCAAGGCAATTCTAATAGATCCACCAACCGGAACATCCGCATTATTTACATACGTAAAAGTAAGCTGATCATCCGCAAGGATCACGTCGCGAATCGCCAAATCTGGTAAAACTGTTGGCGCAGGAGGTAGGGTAGGTGGGGGTATAACCGGTGCAGGGGCGGGAGTTGGGGCGGGAGCAGGAGCAGGTACTGGTACTGGCCGTGGCCGTCGCCGGCGCTCCCAAGGCCACCGAATGGCCAATTGCGCCACATTAGAATCCGGTGTTGCTGTTTTGGCCTCTACCCCCTGTGTATAAAAAAATCCCCCTAAAACGATGAGGATAACGTATAAAACCCTAATAAACCGTTGCAATATGAAGGATCGCATAGCAAAAATAAAGATTTATTCTCTAATTATAGCATATTTTTCCGCGTAGAACAAATTAAACAAATTAACCTAGACGGGACGTTCTGACCCTTCCGGACGCTAGCTATCGAGCGGTGGGGAATCGGGCCACACCGACCTACCCTCCCAGGCGCTAACCATCGGGGTGCCGGGAATTGAACCCGGTCTGCATGCACCCCATGCACGCGTACTGCCGGTATACTACACCCCGCCGTAAGGAGAAAGCCAGAGTTTACTCTTATTTTCTCCGAGTAAGCGGATGTATCAAGCATAGCTATGATACACCCCGCTGGTAAACGCCCGTTGAAGCTGCATTTATTCGCTTCAACCTCCTCGAGTGCTTTGCCCCGTACTGAGCTTTGCTCTAGTACGGGGTGCGCTGCTTTTACGCTACTCCCGCAAGCGAGGCGCAGAGTGAATGAATACATTCAGACACTCTCGCCGAGCGCCACGGGAGCAAGCTTTGCTTACAGCCCGCCACGAGGAGAAAGCAAGAGCTTGCTCTTATCGTCTCCGAGTAAGCGGCTGTATCAAGCGTAGCAATGATACAGCCCGATTATGAAAGAGTAGATATGACCTTCAAGCCGGTGATGCCTTTGAAATCTCGAGCATTGTGCGTGAAAAGCGGAAGACCTAGCTCAAGCGCCGTGGCCGCAATAAGAAGATCGGGCTTACCCCTGCCGCGAGTACGAGCAATCATACCCGCACGTTTTGCAATAGCGGCCGTAACCGGAATTATATCTAGCAACATCATAGCTTGATCAATTCGTTCCTGCTCATCCACTGACATGCCGGAAAGGGCATACATTTCCATAACCGTGACTGCGGAAATAGAAAGCAGCGACCCTCCGCGAAAAAGTTGCGCAGGGGCCACTGTACCATTAAATACCTCGATGAGAATGTTACTATCGAGAAGGATGCGCGCCGTCACAAACAAACATTATGCATGCGAAGACCAAATACGCCTGCGTACCCGCTTAAGCTCTTGACTACTGCGCGGACGAGATGCCCAAATGCCATGCAATAATTCCAAACCTGCGTGAACATCTTCTTGCGATACCCGTGGTTCTCTTAGTTGATGCTCAAGTTTGCGAAGCCGTTGTTCCACTTGTTCAATTTTTCTCGTCAGTGTTGTGGTCGTCATAATATCAATATAATACCATAACCGCAAAACATGTCAAGCAAATGAAAAGCGCGGGCCTGACGCCCGGCTTTTTTTGGCTTTGCCCCGTAAAAATAGTAATCCCGCCGAAGCGGGATCACTACTGGGCTTAGGGATCCCTGTAAAGCATTTCGGCTAAAATTCCAGGTGGGTGCCCGCAGAGGACGGTTCCGAACGAATCAGCAACCGGCCAAAATATAGGGCGTCATTTTTCAGACATTCCGGCCCCGCCAAAGGCGGATATCGGAGCTCCCTAGGAGTTTGAGTGACCCGAAAGCTTGTACAGGATCCCACAAGCCATTTGTATTATACCATACTAATCACGTTTGGCAAGTGGATAGTTTGTGGATACGCAATTAAAACAAGGCGGAAGCAGCAATGGCTTCCGCCTGACCTCCTAACCCATATATCGGCACACGCGGCAGAAACTAGAGGCGCGCCTCCGCCGGATCCTCCTCATCGCCGGAATGATTAAGCGGGGGAATAACGATAGCGCCATCGCGCTCCTCAAACTGCTGACCGCGCAGATGCAGTTCCGCAAGAGGCACCACCCGAACATCGCGCCGCGCGAAGAAATCTTTGCCCACTGTGCGGTTCAATCTCGGCTTGAACCACCCCGCGGCCATTTCCACGACCCGGACGCAAAATCCCCGGCTTTGCACTCCCAGACGATTGGATGCCCACTGCCGCAGGATGTTCTCATCACCAAGCACCTGTTTCACGACATCAAGCGGGAGCGGATCAGCCGAGTGCCAAGGAGTATCTTGTCCCGGACGGCGGAAGTAAAGCGCGTACTCTTTTTCCCCTGATGGCATGACGTTCTCCTTTTTGATCGATCGCCTGCGTTGGATGGGATGGCTTATTACTGCGCGGCGTTTGCGCCCGCGCCGGCGGTTGAACGGGCTGAATGGGCCGCGCGAATCGTCAGTGCGTGACACTGATGCGGGCAACGCACCCTTGCCGTTCCATCTGAAAAAACGGTGATGATCTGCATGCGCTTATGGCAAGGACCGCTTCGCCAATTGCACCCTTGGGTGCAGTGCTGACTGGGGCAAATTTCCAGATCAAAGACAAGCAGAAACCCGCACCCCGGCTGCGGACAGCGCACGGACGCTTGCTGGGGTTTTCCCAGATCCTCAATGGAAGTTTCCAGCGGTTTTTGGTGGACAGGGCATCTCTCCAGCGTAGGAACAGCAAGCATTGCTTCCTCCTTGATTTGGCGGTTGACTGGGCCTGATTGGGTTAGGTAAAGAGCAAAACGAAATACCACCGGTACCTCCGGTGGCTTGCTGACAAGGTGAACTCTTGGAACTCCCTTGCTATGGTATCCTTACCAGCTTAGCCACCGGAAATACGGAAATAAGCGTCGCTTTCACGTTAAGCGCGACGATCTTGCCGCAATTCTTAATGGCTTTCTGGTATGGCATACTTATGCACTTTATCACATCGCCACTTTCTTTGTCAAATCCAGGTGGGGATAAACTTAAAATCCCAGCTCTTCCCCCACCCTCTTATATTCAAAAATCTCCGGATGCTTGCCAAACCAATGCTTGATTTCATGCTCGGCTTCTTCCGGGGTCTCTGACACATGCAGTATGTTCTGCACCGCCCGTTTTTCTTTATTAGCTATCGCGGCAGAATCACCTGAAAAATCGCCGCGAATCGTGCCCATCTCCGCAAGCACCGGCATGGTGTTCCCGGCAAGTTTGCGCACTACATCAATGGCGTGCGGACCTTCAACTACGGCTTTAACCAGCGGGTAAGATACCATAAAATCAATAAGCCAGCCGCGCACCATTTTCCCAATCGCGAGTTTGTCCGCCGTGCCAAATTCTTTGCGCGCATTGTAGCCGTACTTTTTATAGGTCAACAGGGTTTTTTCGCCAAGCCGCGCGATCCACTTTTCATCTTTGGGATAATGATCGTCAATCTGCTTACGCGTCGGCTTAAACATTTGCAGTGCGACAATTTTAAGTCGGCGCTGCTCAATGCGGGAGATTACCTCGCCAATCAGACCCTTGGCCACGCCGTCGGGTTTAATCAGCACGAATACGCGTTCTTGCTTATGGTTCATATGCCAAATACCATACCACACCCACAAGAACTTGACAAATTCCGCCCACTATGATAGTGTATAAACACGTAAGAAAGGACCGGCGCGGGTCCGCAAGGGCCTGGCTGGTCTAAGGGTTGTATGCGGAGGAGTCCGCCTGAACCTTCGCACAGTGGGGTAAAGAGACACTAAAAATCAACAGGTGGAATCAACAGATGGGTAAAATTGCCGTCTCACCCGGTCCTGTCGCGCGCAGGGCTGAAACCTCATACTTTCTTCGCACCTTCACCACAGTCGGGCATGGGAGTCATGGGTGTTGTCGGGTGGCAGCACACCTAGCGGGACTCCCGGAGAATGATTAGCAGTCACAATGCGCCTGACTGTGGCGCCACCTTTGTGGAACAGTTGTGGAAGCGGCGTAACCCCCTGGAGGAAGCATGCAGCACAAGGCCAGGGCCCAGCGTCCGTGCGCCACATCGTTGCATTCCACATTCCCCCCCGAACCGTCACTGCGGCGCGGGGGGGGTTTTCTTTATTTTTTCCGCTGCACGCGATATTGAAGCGCGGTTCCATCACTTTCAAACACCACATCCCCATCCTGATCATTTCTCAAAATCTCCACCCCTTGCTGTTTTAGTCGCCAGAGAGTTTGAAAATGCGGATGGCCAAAACGATTTTTGCGGCCGGATTGAATTACCGCATACTTTGGCGCCACCGCTTGCAAAAATTCTTTACTGGTTGAGGTTTTTGAGCCATGATGCCCGACTTTCAACACGTCTGAGCGCAGACGTGAGTCATCAGTTATCAGTTCACAGTTCACAGTTTTGTTTTGACACTTCCGTGAACCGTGAACCGACGACTGTGGACTAAGCAACGCGTCCTCCACCCCTTCTTCCGCATCTCCGGTAAATAGAAAACTGGTTTTGCCATAAGTAAGTTTAGCCGCAATTGAGGTGGCGTTCAATCCTCCATCCGCTTCGCTTTTCTCGGCAATACGTTTTCCCGAAAGATCTTCTTGCGGCCAAAGAATTTCAAGTTTAGGTATTGGTATTTGTGATTCGTTTGGAAATTGGGAATTGTCTCCCTTTGGGAGATCTTCCGTAGGGAGAGAAATTGGAAATTCTTGGCTGGCTTTTGCGACCGCCATTGGGATCTCTCTATTCTTTATCTCTTTTAGCCACTCCAGATATTCGTCGGTGGTGTGCAGGACTCCGGTGGCCAATACCTGCTTCACGGTAAACCGTCGCAACACCTCAATTTGTCCCACGAGATGATCCGCGTGCGGATGGGTCAAAATCAGGAGTTCAATGGTCCGGTCCCAAAACGGTAAAGTGCGGCCCAATTTTTCCACCACCCGCGCGGATGGCCCGCCATCAATGAGTACATCAAATCCCTGCGCGGTACGCACATGAATCGCATCCCCCTGCCCCACATCATAAAAATGCACCGTAAGCGGCGCACCATCAGGGATGCCTTGAAACCACAGCACGGAGGAAAGCGCGAAAATCCCCCAGACCCAGCGTGCCGCGGTACGATACTGGGGCGGTACCAGTGATCGGTACCCTTTGTAGATTGTCTGCTTCAGATCCGCCGCCGCTTCAGTTAATCGGGTTAAGCGAACTGCCGTTTTGAGCATAAGAAAGTTTATTATCCCGGATCTATTATAAGCGATCGCTTATAATAGATCTTATTCAGTATCGGCTTTTGAATTGCTACTGTTAAATCTTGAGCTTGCGCAAAAAACGTACGCTGCATTTTTTACAATCCACCTCTAAAACCTCGAAGAAACGCTCCAATCCGATATATTTCAACAATTCATCAATGCTGGGACGCGGATCACAGCGTGAAATCCAGATACTCCGCTGCAGCATGATAAATCCCCCCTGCTTTAGTAGCCGCCGAAAAAATTCCCGATGCGCCCGCTTGGATTCCGGCACATCATACATCGCCAGCCACAGTCGGCCATCGCGTTTTTTCTGATCGGGATTGCGCATCTGCATGAGAAACTGCAGTCGGAGAACTTCATACTTACCCTTGGCAGTTAGTTTGACAAGCTGCCGCTCGCCTTCTTTCACGGTTTCAATATAATGCTGATCCTTCAGATGCTTAATGCGCTGCCGCAGCCAATCGCGGTCGCGTAGGCGCCGCCGACGCTCTCGTTCACGGTAACCCCCCAGTCCTATCGCACTTTGACCGCGGCGCACATAACCCGGGATGTGGATAGAATCGGGGTTCATGTTGGCGGCCTGTAATTCCAGCAACGCAATCTGAAATTCCATTAATTCTAGGCGTATACTCATATCCTTCTGATTGTACCACATTAACTGCGCGGGAGCTATAATAAGCGATCGCTTATTATAGCTCCGATTCCTCTGACTGAATAAGCGGCGATTTTTGCTGCGGATTTTCCTGACGTTTCCATTGCCGCATTGTCCAGACGATCGCACAAAATAAAACTACGGCGGATAAAAAAGAAAGACGAATTTGAAAAACGCCAAATTGGGCCAGCCACTCCGCGATACGCACGATGTATTGAAGCGGCACGCGCGCGACCAGGGCAATCCCCAAGCCGAAAGGACGCCAGAGGAAATCCGCAACTACGGAGAGGAATCCCAGCGCCATCACCGCCGGAACCATGGGCACCACCAGAATATTAGCGAACAGCGAAAAGGGGCCCAAAATGCCGGTGTGATAGAGCAAAAGCGGAGTGGTAAACAGCAGGGCCGCCACTGAAGCCGCGCCAGCTTTGCGAATTTCCCAGACCTCGGGAAGCTTGCGCACCAGAGTACGCCGCGCAATATCATCAGCAAAATATATCAGCGCGATGGTGGCGACAAAAGAAAGCAAAAATCCTAAATCAAAACGCAGCAGCCGAGGATTAACGGCCAGCATTATCACGCCGGCCAGCGCGAGAGCATTGCGCGGATGGCGCGCGCGGCCAACTCCCTGCGCCAGAGAAACCAGCGAGCCCATAATCGCGGCGCGCACCACCGAGGATTCCGCGCCCGTGGCCAGCACAAAGACCAAAATCAAAAGCAGAGTTACGGGCAAGGCCTGTTTACGAGTCAGCCCCACATACACCAAGCCCCCCACCAGCACCCAAGAAATAATGGTGATGTTATAGCCGGAAAGCGCGGTGATATGGGCCAGACCAGTGGCGCGGAAGGCCTCTTTCAGCTCGCGCGTTAGACCAGAAGTATCGCCATAAAGAATTCCCGCCAGCAGTCCCCCGTAGGGATCGGGGAAAAGAGATTGCAGGCGAGAGTGGAAAATTTCACGGATTTGATAAAGTACGCCTCTCACCCCGCTCATCTCCTTAAGTAGCGCGGGGGCTAGTCCCCCGCTTGGCGGCACATTAAATGCCGCGCTACGCATCACAGAAACATGTTCCGGAAACGCGCAGGAAACATGAACTCCTTCGCGCACCGCCCAACGTTCATAGAAGGAGAGCGGCTGGGGTGCGCATTTAATAAAAAGTTCATCGCCAAAACGATACTCCGGGTATGTTGGCGCGTTAAGCAGCAGCTTACCGCTGGGGGCGGACAGTTGGAGGATATAGGCCGTGTTTTTTTCTCGCTTCCGGGGCGGACTATCCACTAAGCCGCGAACGGATATTTCCTGTCCAACATAGTAGGCAATATGCCGGGCGTTAATAACCGGTATAACTTGCGCGAAACGAAAAACGCCAAGAAAAAATATTCCCAGCGCCAAGATCCCAATGACGGTTAATCGGGAACCCCCGAAGCTAAAACCGAGCGCGGATAAAACGCCACAGCCAATAAATAAGGCGTACCAGATAAACGGCGGAGTAATCAGCCGATCCGCGGCGATCAAGGAGTGCAGTCCAATGCCGGCGATAAACGCGCAGCAAAAAGCAAAAAATGCCTTGGATTTGGTCATGGGGTGCGAATTGCGAATCAAACCCGAATTTACGAATCTGCGAATTCGAAATTCGCAAATTCTCCGCCCAAGGCGCTGTGCCCGCCTTGGGCTGGGGATCCGCCTCGGGCGGAGAACCTCATTCGTTATTCGCACCCTTATCTGCGGTCATCAAGATCGCGCAAGGCAATCTTTTTTACCAAATCCGAAAGCTGATGTTCGAGGTTTTCGAGCTTTCCAAAAAGCCGAAACACCGTATAAAAAAGCAGAATTACGGAAATGTAAAATACCGCGTCCGCTCCGCGGCCAACCCCGAGGAAGGTCGCGAGGCGGTTGGTAATTTGCGGTACCCAGACCAGCGCCCCGGCGGCAATCCATAGAACAATCCAAAATAAAAATCCGGCGCGAGAAATTGCTCCGTGCTTAAAGCGGCGGATTACTCCACTTGCGGCAATCAGCGCCAGGATGGAAATCAGGGGTTTAATCAGCATATTGCAGTAAATTAAGTGAATAAGTTGTAAGTGAGTAAGTTGTAAAGTAACCTACTACTCACAATTACTTACTACTTACAACTTACTTACTTACACACTAAATTTACTATCGGAAGAACTTCAACACAATGAGTTTCCAGAGCGTTTCCAGTCCTCTTAAAAATCCCTGGCCTTTGGAAAGCGAATATTTATCGTACTTAACCGTAATCGGCACTTCCGCCATTTTGAGTTTTAAGCGGGCAATCTCGCGGATAATTTCGGAGGAAACCTCCATGGTGGAGGTGCGCAGGCGCAACTTCTCGGCGGCTGCTCCGGAAAAGGCCCGAAAACCGGACTGACTATCAGTTACCCATATTCCGAACAGCAGCCAGGTAAAAAAGTTGCCACACCAATTCCCTATCTTCCGTGTTATTGGTATCCACCGTGCTGTCCTGTTGTCATGCTGTCCTGTTGTCATAAATCTTGAACCGATCACCACCTCCGCTTGCCCCTCCAGGATTGGCTGTATCACCCGCGCTATCTCGGCGGGATCATGCTGAAGATCGGCATCCAGAGTAACAATTATTGAGTTATTAGTTATTGAGTTATTGGTTATTAGTTGAATTGCTCCGTCAATGCCGGTAGAAAGCGCCGCGCCCAGTCCGCGATTAATCGGGTGACGCAGCACGATCGCGCCGGCGGCGCGCGCAACTTCCGCAGTGCGATCAGTGGAGCCATCGTCAACTACAATAGTTTTAACCCCCTCTTCATCTCCCCCTTGAAAAGGGGGAGAAAGAAAGGGCTGCATTTTACATTTCCCCACCACCTCACCCACCGTGCGTTCTTCGTTATAAGCAGGGATTACGACTACGACTTTCATAGTCCATTAGTGTAACACAAGGGGCCGGGTTTTCAAACCCGACCCCTAATTCATGCTTCCTAATTTTCATGCTTCCTACTGAAGCGCGTAGCCCCAGGCGCGTACGGTTGCCCAATCAATTGGTGACTTCGGAATGCGCCCAAAGACCGCTTTGAATTTGGTAATACCGACTCGTTCCTTGACAAGATCCCGTTTGAATCGAATCCGATAAAGCATCGTATTCCAGGCCAGATCTTCTTTAGCAACCTTGAAGTCCGGCGCGGATTTACCAGTAAGCACTTTCCAGTATTTATCCCGCGCCACTCCGGCTTGCGCCACCTCTTTAGTCAGATTGCGCACCGTCGGCTTTTGTCCGTTCGAAATCTGCTCCGCAGCCAAGAGGAACTTACCGGCATCAGCGGCCACGGTTGCACCCAAAGTTTCGAGCATATCGCGTACCACCGCCAACCGCTCGCCAGAACCCAGCGCTTTAACCGCGGAGTTGATTGTTCCATAAGTGACGAAGTTGCTAGCCACTGCGCTGACTTCTGCGCCGAGCGTAACTTTGAATTCGCCGGCGCTGGATCCTACTTTCGCCGTATTCTGGGTTTCGGCCGCGGTATTGCGGACCACTCCAACGGCTTGCGCAAGAGCAGTCGCGTCTTTAACTATATTGACTGAAACAGTGGGTGTAACAATCGGGGCCACCGGTGTTACTCCGGTTGTAGCGGCTGGCGCCGCCACGGTTGGCGCCGCAGTTGGGAAGGTCGGACCGGTTGCTCCGCCGCCGCCACCACCAGATGCTACTGCGGCTGTTCCACCACCGGAAGAGGTGGTAGTAAATGAGCCAGTCAACGCCGCGCTATCGTTCAGGTTGTTATCACGAGCGCAAACTGCCACATTATAGGTGGTTCCAGCAGTCAAGCTGCTCAAACTCACTGAGGTAGAAGTTGAGGTAGTAGAGCTTCCGCCGGAACATCCGGATTGCGCGCTAGTGCTGTAATGGATCAGATAAGTGGAAATACTGCCGCTGCCAGTGGCAATCGCAGTCCCCAAAGTTGTGGTAGTTGGCGCGGTCCAGGAAACCGTAACCGAGGTCTGCTGCATACTGCTTGTGGATAAACTCGTAGGCGCTCGCGGCGGGGCATCAGAAGATGTCCTTGCGGCATTATAGCCATAGCTTCCGCTGTAGTATCCATAATTTCCTGCGGCTTGGTTCAAGGCCTGCACGCTTTGGTTTACAAACGCGGATGAAAGCACAAAAAGGGTAAATATAGTAATACCCAGTCCACTTTGCCAGCTCTTCCTCTTTTTCGAATCACTCATCACGTTTTTAAAAATTTTCTCGACAAAATGACCAAAATCTCGCATATATATGGGTATTTACGATATTACTTTTAATTAAAGAGAGAATTATCCACACCTTTCGGTGTTTTACATGGTCTATTATAGCACTTTGTATAAAGAACAGAAACCCTACTTATCCACAACAAACTACCCTAAACTATGGGCCGCAGTCCACCCGCTTGTTCATTAAGACGTAATTGACAACCCTCTTGTTACAATTCATACTACCCTACACGCTTACACGCGTAATATATGGGATTAGTATCCGCTATACAATCCGGGACAGGTCAGCGCGCACTCAAAGCGGCGTCGTTTCTCATTTATCTTACAGCGATTGTCCTGGTACTGCCGGGATTTATTTCCTGGGTTCATCGCCTGATCTTTATTGGCTATGGCTTATTCATTTTATGGGTAATCCGAGACAAGTCCGCCAATAATAAATCAGGGGATGCGGATCCCGAAATAATCCCAGGCAAAAATTTCTGGACGGCTTTACTGATATTTTCTCTACTATATTTATTCTTAGGCCGCCTTTACATGTTTATCCGCTATGGCGCCTCCCCGCTGGGATATGATACCGGATTCTATTGGCAATATTTTCGCCTCATTATTATTAACGGGAATATCGGCACCGCGGTCGGTTCGCACCTGACCTATTCTTCGTGGTTTCCGTTGGGATTTTTAGGGTTGCCCGCGCTTACCGTAATTCATCTACTCCACGTCTTCCATCAGTTGCTCACCGCCGGCGCGCTTTATTTTCTTCTGCGCTCGCTGCCGTTGCGCAAGTACTCGTTTCCCATCAGCGTACTTGGTGTATTTTTGTTCGCCCTTTCCATCAACCAATTCATGGCCTTTTGGTGGATGTTTTATAAACAGCTGCTGGCGATTCCGTTTCTCCTTTTGGCCATGGGATTATTTTTCCGCCGCTCCATAATCGCGATACCGGTCGCCGGGCTTGCCGCCGCTATACATCTTTCAAGCGCCATCCCGCTTGGCTTAGCGTTAATTATATTTATTACTATTCAACTTCTCATCTGCGTTGCCAAAAGACATCTTCCGGAAAAAGAATTCATCTACCTTATTCTGGCGGGACTACTGGGGTCAATACTGTTCATTGCCCTTAAAGGTACCGCGGACATCCACTACTATCTTACGCTGTTTCTCAAGTATAAAGGGCTGGCGACCAACGCGCGCTCCTGGGAGATTGAACAAATCCGCGGACTGTTTATTCCCTTTACTACTTTTCGCCTAAACGCGCTCTTCTATCTTCCCTTCGCGCTTATCGGAATCCTACAATTGCGCCGCTTTATCGAAACTCGCCTAACCGAACGCACCCTCTTAATTCCCATAACTTTTGCGGCCTCGCTGATTTTGGTCAGCTTTCCATTTATCCACCAAACTCGCTCGCTGATTTTCTTTGACCTTTTACTGATTATTTTAGCGGCCGCGCCGATATTTCATTTTATTAAAAACTTCCGGCGCGAGCGTCATGGCACAGTACTGCTCGGCCTCTTATGCTTTGGTTTTGTGGCCTTTACCTCTAGGGTAATCTGGAATCATGAACCGCAATTGTACGCCGCCGAGGCCGCTGAACTGCGAGTATTGGAACGCCAAGGCACGGCCGAGGACCTTCGTAAAATTGACGACTACGTCATGGTGGTCTCTTCGCTCTATACCCCTTGGGCTTATGCGTTTACCGGATTTGGACCAACTATTGTGCCGGGCTGGCTAACCTGGGATAAATGGGATTTAAAAATGTGGGAGGAATTCTGGTTTAAAGCCAATAATGATCGGCGGCTGCAGCTTCTGCAAATGTACGGAGACCATGTTATATATATTTTTATTGGAGAACATCAGCTAAAACAGGTTAATACCCCGCGGCTAAAAGAATTTATTGAGACCGATCCGCACTTTACCCGTTTTAGCCCGCACATCTGGAAATATACGCCGCACCTTCAGGATACCGATTCACCCACAAACCTATGAAAAAATCGCAACTTAAAAAAATCAGCGCTATCTTCGCGCTTATCTTAATCGGACTTTTTCTGTTGTTTAAAACCTGGCTGCCGGACCGTGGGGCATTCTTACTTGCCATTGGAATGCCTTTTCTCTATTTTCTGCCGGGATTTTTAATAACCAAGGCGTTTTTCCGCTCCGGCCTGGATCAAATAGAGACCATTTTTCTGGCCCTGCTCTTTTCTTTAATGTTATCTCACCTGGGCATCTATATTGTTGAGGAAACCACTCGCCAAATAACTAGATCGGGCATCGCGTTCACGGTTATCGCAATCAATATCCTAGCCGCGCTTACTTATCTTGTAAGCCGCAAGCAACTATCGCCCGCGCGCTTGCTTACGCGCTTGCGAAGCAAACTCTACAAACACGACTAGAAACAGCCCCAGGATAAACCCCACTCCGCCAAAGATCGCGAGCGTCTGATACAAGACGCCCTCCAATGGAAGCCGCGGGAGTCGTGAGGGTTCCAGTGAAACGCGCGTGCTGCGGAAATTATCAATTTGAAAGGTGATATTATCAATCACCTGCTGTTGTTCGATTTGCGACCGCTTTAGTTGCGCCACTTCTCCGTCAAGCACAGTACGCTCTTGCGGAAACTGCACAAACAGTTGCTCTTCAAGCGCGCGGAGTTTTTCACGATGTTTCGCAATAGTGTCATCCAATAAAAGAAAGGTGGTCGCCAGAGATTGATCAATACTTTCTTTGGTTGCTGCGGAAATCAGCGCTCGCGCCCGATCTTTTTCAGCGGTATTGATCAGGTCTTCGGTTGCCCCTATTTGACGCTTCACCAGCGCTATTTTTTCATCCAGCAATTCGCGCTTGCTCGGCAACAACGCTTCCGCTTCTTTCAGTTCATCCAGCTTATGTTCAGCGCGCACTTTTTCTTGCGCCAGCTCTCTTTTCTGCAGTGCGGCTTGCTCCACATGGTCATCCACCAAACGCTTGGCAATCCTTTTATGGATCTCTAAAAGCGCTGGGGTCGTGCTTTCTCCGCCTTTTGATTCAATCACCAGCGTATTACTACTCGTGTTTTCCTGGTTTTTGCCTTTCCCTTCTTTTTCTTCTTCTTCACCGTTGATCTTCACCCCATAGCGAGCATCAATATACCCTTCCTCTTTGGCATGACCCACCAACACCTCAGGAATATAGACACCTTCCAGTTTGGCCTTAACCGAGGGTAATGATTCAATTAGAGTTCCGTCTCCTTTAGTGCCGATTTCAAAAGCGGTACGATGCACAAATGGAAGCAGGGGGCGGCCCTTAAACTGCACAGTTCCAACCGTTAAAAAAATCACTACAATAAACGCAAACAGTTTCCAATGCTTAGCCCAGGAATTTATAAAATCCGCCAGGGTAAAGCTGGGTTCGGCTTGATGATCAATCTCGGATGGTCGTTCCATCATAAACGGCTAATTTAGGGCCATACGACTGTTTCGAGTATCCTATCAGATGGCGTTTTCTCTGTCAAATGCCGCCGGTTTTAAGCCCTAGCGCAACTATCCAGTAACCGGCGCGGCCAATCCATTCGTGAAGTGCGGCGAGCGAAGCGCTAAACGCGTCAATGGAGGGAAGCCATTGCAATGGACTTAAAAAAACTGGCTGGGTAACTCGGAAATCCGCCGGTATTGGCAAAACTTTGATATTGTGCCGCTCCATTACCGAAACGGCGCGCGGCAAATGCGTAGCCGAGGTGACGAGCACAATCGTGTGTTGCGCCGCCTTCGGGAACCGTTCATCAAGCATGCGGCGCACATAAATTCCGCTTTCGGCGGTCGTGCGGGCCTCAACTTCAGTCCAAAAATCATCCTGGGGAATACCCATGGAAACCGCATACTGCTTCGCCAGTCCCGGCTCGCCCGCATATTGATCAAACGGATCTCCGGAAATACCGCTGTATATGATCGGCATTTTTTTATCGAGCTGGCGATAGATTTCCAGGCCGCGCCAGAGCCGCCGCCAGCTTATTCCGGAAAGTTCGGCAAAGGGCTTGTCTTTACCGGACTGATCAGCCCCGCCGGCCAAAATCACAATCGCCTCGGCTCCGCCGGTCTCCGGAGACGGCGCCGCAAGATACTGCTGATCCAAACTGCGCGTCAGGAAATATGCCGCTGGCAAAGTGGACAGCAAATAATAAACGGCGAGGGTCGCGCCAAGGATAAGCTTACCGGCGCGCGTTCTTTTTTTAAGAATCAAAATTAAACTGGCGAGCATCCCCAGGGCAATAAGCGTCGGCGGCAGAAAAAACGGTTTAATGACTTTTAGGATGGTAAACATTTATCAAATTCCTCAATGCGCACGGAAAATTGCCGCACTTTTACCGGATGACTTAATTTCTGCTCCAGGCCGCGGGCAAAGGCGCGCACCCGTTCTTCTTTAACATTGGCAGACGATACCCAGATTTCGTGTACGGTATGTTCGGCCTCCGCCGCGCCGGAGATAAAGTCCTCTTGTTTATGAATGACCAGTCCGGCCATGGCCAGATTCCATTTGTTCGGATCATCATCCACAAATCCGACAATGTAGTGCTGTCCATAATTGGGATTTTGCAAACATTCCTCGTAGAGCAATTTTCCCGCCTTGCCGGCTCCATACACCACTATGTTTACGGTTTTGCCGCGCCAGGCGCGCTCCCGAATCACCTCATCAAGAATGCGCATGGACAAGCGGCTGCCGGTTACAAATAAAAACAGCAGAAATCCAAAATTGATAAATACGGCCCGCGAGTAACCGTTAAACTGATAAATAATCGCGATCAAGAAAACGCTCATCCCCACTCCGACAATCACGCCTTTCATATATCTTCCCAGATCCGCGACCGTAATCAAACGCCAAAGTCCCCGATATACTCCGGAAATATAAAATCCAATAAGGCAGGCGGCCACGATAAGCGGCAGTGACTGCACATAATAGGCGGCCTGCTCCCGCAACAAGCCCTCAAAACGCAAATAATACGCGCCGTAATAACTCGCGGAAATTATCAAAAAATCCAACAGCACTTCGGCGGCGCGCCGTTTATATAAAAACTCCGTAACGAGCGGTGTCCAACGGCCTTTTTGCTCGCCCTCCGCCGGTTCTTGGTAGGTTTTTACCCGACCCAGATACAACCCCACCAAAATTAAAAATATGCCGTAGAAGATCAGCAGCGGAACCGCGTAGGATTGCCACAGTTGAATGGCAATCGCCACTAGTCCGCCAACGACCGAAAAACCGTACAAAATCAAGACGGCGTGATCTTCGGAAAATCCCAAACCCACCAGCCGGTGCGACGAGTGGTCTTTTCCGCCCTGAAATGGCGAATGTCCGTGCCAGATCCGATTGAAGCTAACGAGCAGAGTGTCAAAAATCGGAATCGCCAAGACGGCAATGGGTAAAATCAGGGTCAGCATGGCGGAGGAGGTTTTTAGCAAACCACTGCGATCCAGCGGAATCGCGAGCGCCGCCAACATATATCCGATAAACAAACTGCCGGAGTCCCCCATAAAAATCGAAGCCGGATAACGATTAAAAATCCAAAAACCGGCGAGCACATAGACAAACACCACGGCCGCAGCGAAAAGAATATCCTGCGGAACCGCCCCGGCGGCGATAATGCGCAAGGCGATAAAGGTCAGCGCCGCGATGATGGCAATGCCGGAGGCCAAGCCATCCATATTATCCAGCAAGTTCATCGCGTTCATAATGGCGATAAACCAAAAAAAGGTCAGCAGGACATTGACCAGATGCCAAGGAGTCGCCGCCAAGACCACTCCGGCGGCAATCGGGATGCTTACGGCGATAATCTGACCGATAAGTTTAGTGGCGGGTTTGATGTTTAGCCGATCATCCACCAACCCGACCACAAAGGCGGTAAGCGCGCCCAAGGCCAGCGCGGATAATTTCCAGGCCAGCGGTCCAATATCAAATAAGATCAAGACCGACCCGATACCGGCCGCAAAGGCCAAGCCAATCCCGACTCCGCCGTAAAGGGCGACCGGTTTAGTATGCCAGCGGTTTTTTTGAGGATAGACCACGAAGCCCCAGCGGTAGGCCAGTGATCCGACAATCCAGACGGCTAGCAAGCTAAATAGAAAAACTCCAAACCCGATAATCACAATGCTCATACGCTCTTGCGCTGCTCTTGAATTACGGATTCCAGGATATTATCCAAAGTCGCCGTAGTTTGCCACCCCGTCAGCGCGCGTAATCGCTCCGTAGACGGAAATCTGCGCTGCATATCTTCAAATCCCTCTTCGTAGGCCTTCTCGTACGGCACATAAATAATCTTGGATTGACTCTTAGTCATGGCAATGACCTTTCGGGCCAGCTCCTCAATAGTAATTTCGTCTTCATTGCCAATGTTAAAAACCTTGCCGACCGCGGCCGGGTGGTCCATGAGCTTCACCATGGCCGCGACCGCGTCTTTGACATGTAAAAATGAACGCAACTGTTTTCCGGTCCCAAATACGGTCAGGTCTTTTCCTTGCAGGGCTTGCTCGACAAACCGCGGTACCACCATGCCATAAACCCCCACTTGTCGCGGTCCCACCGTATTAAACAATCTGATGATCACGGTCGGCACGGCTTTTTCCTTAAAATATATGTAAGCCAACAATTCATCAATCGCCTTGGCGGTAGAATACCCCCACCTACTTTTCAAAGGCGACCCTAAGATACGATCGTCATCTTCGCGCAAGGGGCCATTGGTATTTTTCCCGTAAATCTCCGAGGTGGAAGCCACCAATACTTTTTTATGGTACCGATGCACCATCTCCAGGACAATTTCACTGCCTTTGATATTGGTAATCAACGACTCCAGGGGCTTCGCGACCACGAGCTCCACTCCCACTGCCGCGGCCAGATGATATACCTGGTCAGCGCGCTCAACCAGCTTATCTACCAACTGCTCATTGAGAATCGTGCCGTTTACAAATTGGAAACGCTCCTGATTCACCAACGGTTCAATATTGCGCAAACGACCGGTCGAGAGATTATCCAAGACCGTAACGCGATCACCGCGCGCGATTAATGCGTCGGCAAGATGCGAGCCGATAAATCCTGCTCCGCCGGTAATTAAAACATGGGTCATAACTTCGTACTCGTCAATAAGGTATTACCGTTCTTCCGCTTTCCAAATATCCCAATACCGCGCCTCAAAGCGATAATCATCGGTTTTGGTTTCCTCCAGGGTGTCCGTGGCAAAGTACATGATTTTCGCGTCTGAGGTCAGGGTCATCGCGCCATTGGCATAGCCGGGCGGTATATACAGTACGGCTGGTTTATTAGCGCTCAACACAAAACGATGTACCTTTGCTTCTTTTGAAGGTGCTTCAAAATTATCCAGCCGTACCGCGCCAATCAAAGCCGCGCCGTTTATCACCAACACATATTTACCGGCTTGCTTATGCCCATGCCAGGCGCGCACAAATCCTTGAGCATAATTTTCCACCAAATAAAACCGCTTGACTCCGGCAAAATTAAACTCGTTTACAAAAGCGGTTTGCCCGCGGTCGTCAACCGAGAGTCCGCCCGTAATTATTCGTGGTTCTTCAGCGGGCATAAAGCAAGTCAGCTGACTGCCTCGTTAATTTCGTTAAAACCATTTTCGTATTTGGCAATGGCCTGCAGGAGATATTTCTCGTTCGAATAAAACTCATGGTCAAAATTCCGCACGCGGTTGGAAAGCACCAGGCCCTTAATTTCCCGAATGCCATAACGAACATCAAACGGAGTAATCTCGGGCAAGATCATGGCCGCGCGGGCTTTGGTCGTATCCGCGTTGTAGTTGCGGGGATCCTGAAATTTTCCGGTTTTGGTTTCAATCGCGCACCCGGTTTCTTGTTGAATCAACGCTCCCACCTGATCAATCGTAATATTTTGGGTCGCCAGATTAAATATCCCGCGATGAGCAGTGTCCAGCGTACGCGCGATGATAATCCCGATGTCCTTAATATGGATAAACGGACGCCATTGCTGGCCGCCGAAAATGGTCAACTTCCCTTGGGTCATCGCGTTCATCGTCATATAGTTGATGGCCAGATCCATCCGGATGCGCGAGAAAGCGTCCGGTATGCCAAAAGCCGTGCCAAGCCGAAAGATCAAGGCGTTGCTGCCTTGCAGATACTGCTCGGCGGCATATTTGGTCTGCGCGTACATGGACAAAGGACTGATGAGCGAATTCTCGGATACCGGATTATCATTCGCGCCATATACTGAACAGGTCGAGGTAAAAATAATTCGACCGGTGTAAACTTTGGAAAGCCACGCCAGCGGGTCTTGATTAATTTGCCGAGTCAGTTCGGGTTTAATCGCGCAAGCGCCGTCACCGACAAGCGCCGCCAGCCAGACGACATGGCTATAGCGCGGCAGAAGCGCGGCTAATTTTTCGCGGTCGCGAATATCGCCATACACAAAATCCGCCGGCTTTAGATAATGATTTTCGTAAGTCAAGTTATCGTACACGGTAAATGGAATATTGGCGGCAACCAGCTGATCGGTTACCGCGCCGCCGATGTATCCGGCTCCGCCCACTACCAAAACTCGTTCGATCATACCCGTCTAAATTTTTGACTTTACAAGTAATGTTGTGTCAACGAATTTTATACCCCCTGTTTTTCACTGTCAATGTGGGCGATTTGTGATTAACTTCGCGAGGATATCCAGGCAGGATGACCGGCTAAAATGCTTCGCCGCGTAGGTTTGGCCGCTTTTGCCATATTCTTTCAACTTTAATCGTTCAGTATACATCTGACGAATCATTTTTTCCGCCCGCTCGGGGTCATCTGAAACAATGGAGTAACCGCACCGGGCTTCCCGGATAATCCGATGACCCTCGCTTACTGCCTGCAAAAACGCCGCGACCGGCAAACCGGCCGCCATATAACCCAAGAGTTTGCCCGGAACCACCGCAGTCGTATTTTCCGGAGCCAAACACATTAGTCCAACATCCGCCTCGGCCAGGAGCGCCGGATATTGCCGCGGCGGCACAAACGCTCCAAAAGTAACATTTCCCAAACCGTATTTATTAGCCAGTTGCTTTAGCCGCTCTTTTTCAGTGCCCTCTCCCACCAATAAAAAATGCGCCTCCTTAATGTCCGCCATACGCCGCGCCACTTCAATTACCAGCTCTAATCCTTGGGTTGGTCCAAAAATTCCGGCAAACAAAAAAATGAACTTGCCTTCCAGTCCATACTGTCTGCGAAATGACTCATGCTCTCCCTCTCCCCCGGTGGGAGAGGGTGGGGGTGAGGGGCAAGCAAATCCCGCGACATCTATCCAATTATATACGGTGGTAATCTTCTCCGGCGGCACGGCTTTTTTTTGAATAAGGAATTCTCGACCACCGCTCGTATGGGTGGTCAGCGCATCGGCCGCACGATACGCGCGGCGTTCCAGATACTCGTAAAACTTAATCAGCGCTTGGTGCTTCATTATGCCCGCATCGATCGCATTTTGCGGAAAAATATCCTGCACGTTTAAAAGATAGCGCGCGCCATATTTCTTTTTTACCCAAGCGCCCACTTGCGCCAAAGGAAAATGCGGTATATAGACAACTACACCATCAATCGTCCCTGCCACGAACTTTTTTATGGCGCGTCGGTATACAAAAGGGAGCGTAAGCTCGCTTAATCCGCGCAACACATAATTGGATGTCCGCTGTCCAAATGTTTTGATTCTTACCACCGTAACCGCTCCTTCTTTGACAACTGTGGGCCAGGATTTCCCTTTTTCATCATCAGGCAGGTTATCCTCCGGCTGGGGAGTCATAACCGTTACCGTATGTCCGCGCGCCACTAACCCTTCCGCCAACTCGCGCATCATCGTCGAAATTGAGCGGATCTCCGGAGGATAAAAGCTAGTAAGCAGAAGAATATTCATATCAATCCAATCTCCTCCCCTTAAAGTAAGGGGAGCTAAGAGGGGTTATGAGTGTAGTGATCATAACAAAAATCGACTCACCCGGCAAGAACCCGCCTTTAGCAGCGCCGCTCATACCTCGGGAAAAAACAAATAAAAAAGCGACCCTCGCGCCGCGAGAGTCGTCGTTTTCCACCTGCTATAGAATCTCCCCTGCGATCCGCTCCCGCACCACCGCAAGCGGAACACGGCGCAACGGAAGAAATATGAGATAAGAGAAGACGATGACCGCGAGAGACACCGAGTAGACCGCCTGTCCTTCAAAAAACACTGAAACAACAAGCGCCGCGGTAAACGCAATGCTTTGCACCATCCAAACCAGCGCCGAGACGGATTCGACATTTTGTTCGTTGGAGATATCGCCTACGAGCGCAAAGGTAATCGTGCGAGAAATTCCAAAGTTGAACGCGAGCAGAAGGATCGCCGCCACCAGTACTGCCGGAACACGCGCGCCAAGCATAAGGCCAACCCCGGCAATGCTTAACACATACATCAGCGTGATCATGCCGCGCCGTCCGCGCAAATCAGAAAGTTTTCCAAATAGGTAAGCAAAAAGCATGGGCATGATATAAAAACTTCCCACAAGCAATCCAATCGCCCATACTCCAATGGTGCGCTTTATCTCAAGAGGGACAATGCCGAGCATGAGCCCCTGAATGAAATTAAAAACAAACCAAATCGCCGACATCCGCAGCGCGGTACGACTGACCATCGCACGTCTCATCTCACGCCATTTATTGCTTTTCACCTCCACACGGATGTCATCGACGCGCCCAAGAAATGGCAATGCGACAAGCGGAACAAGCGCGAACAAGGCGAACCCTCCGCGATAGCCCAGAATCGGAAGCAAGAGTCCCAGGAGCAATACTCCGCTTGCGGCGCCAACCGAAAAAAGCGTGGAAAAGAAACCGGCATTTGCGCCATACACCGCGGGGTCGCTGGCGCGAATAAGGTACGAATTCTGCGCGGTCCACAGCACCGCGCCAAACGCGCCAAGCAGCGCGGAAGCCGGATAAATCAGTGCCGGGTTTGCTGTCAGCAATGAAAGACAATAAAGCGTGTAAAAGAATACTGATCCAATCATGCTTCGCTTGGCGCCAATCTTGGAGATCACCACCGCGCCGATTGGATTTACCAGCGTGAAAACCGAGTACAGAATGATAAGCGAGACAAAACCAACTTGCTTGATCCCCGCCCCATCAAAAAACGTAGTCACGTACTGCTGAACTCCGTCAAATCCGAAAAAGATAAGCAGGAATGCTGCGCTCAAGAGCTTGGCGTTTCGATTTATGGAATGTGCCATACTATTCCTCCGCCCCCACCCTATCACCACGCGCGTCAGTTGTCAAAAACAAAAAGAATCCCGTATCCATCTTACTTGTGTGTGGCAATAAACTTTGTAATCGCTTCGATATATTGCGGGTACTCGCGCACCGCATCACTTATCGCGTCATATAATACATCGTAGCGGATCCCGTCATATTCATGAATAAGGCGATTGCGAAGGCCGGCGGACTTGGCGACTTCACCGGCAAATTTCGCCGTAAGTACTCCAAACTCTGCGAGTTTCAAAAACGAATCTTCATAAGTATCTGGGGGAGCTTTTCCTGATTCCACTAAAAGATGACTATTGATATCAATCGCGCGATTCACAATATGTTCAAGCAAATGCTCGGTAACATGCCGTGTGCGTGAGTCCTCTAAAAATACTTCCCAATGCGGTGGTTTTTCCCGCCGAAGTTCTTCAAGATCCGCCTTGATTAATTTTAGTTTTTGCTCCACAAATTCTCGATCAATCATACCGCACGGAGATATTTACGAGTAAGCGCGCGGAGATGCGCAGTATCTAAATATTCAGAAACTGCTCGCGTTCGAAATTGTGCCGCGGTTCTAGGATCGCCGTATAAAAGTTTCGAGGCGCGCACCAGCTGCATTTTAAGAAGCGGACTCGTATGCGTCAAAACCGTCAAGTCAACATTTTTTTTAAATACACGAGTTAAATCAGAAATAAGATCCAATTCGTCTTTATTGGAAAGCGACTTGGTTGGGAGCACGGCAATATCAAAATCACTATCCGGCCTGGCATGACCTTTTACGTAAGACCCAAATGCAAAGATAAGCGCAAGATGATATTGCGCCGCAATGCGATCTATCTCTTTAGTCGGTATATTCTTTAACTTCTCCATATGGTGTAATTCTACCATACCTCCAATAATCAGTCAAAAACAAAAGCCGCCCGTGTTGTGCCACGCGCGGCAGTAACCCCCTATCGTTTGTGTACTACTTGAACAATCCGTGCTCGCGCAGGGCGGCGCGGAGTTTTTGTACGCCCACAACCGGGGTGGGGTCGTACTGGTGCGTCTGCAAGCCGGCGCGGCGGGCCGCTTCGCAGTTGGCCAGCGCATCGTCCACAAGGAGAATCGCGGATGGATCTTTGTCCTGCCAGTGAAGCGCCTTAAGGATCACCGGCCAGGCGCCTTCATCGGTCTTGGTCTTGCCGATGTCGTGTGAACGAACGACCTGACCGAACCGCTTCTCAAGCTCGATGAGTTGCATCTCCCGCATGGTCTGCCACTTGTTGGTGGTCGTGACAAACGCAAGCGGAACCTTGACCATCTTGAGTCCATCAAGCAGGTTCACCACAACATCATCAACGATGTAAATGTGCGCATCGTGGGCGGCGCGCAACTCGATGTAGCCCAGCCAGCTGTTCTTGAGATGGCGAGATCCGAGCCGGTTTGCAAACTCCGTACCAGTCAGCTTCCCTCGCGCGAAGTCGGCGTAATCCTCGTTCCGAAAAAATTGCACCGCGACATCGGGGGGGATGCCGTAGTCCTCGAGGATCGCCCATGTAATGGCATGCGTTGCGCGCACGATCACGTTGCCGACGTCAAAGAGCACAAATTGGATTTGGGTCATCGAGCTTCTCCTTGTCTGTTATTGTCATTTCGACCAAGCGAGCCGGGCGAGCGCGTGGAGAAATCTCTACCGCCAGGCATACCATGGTGTAGGGATCTCTCGCCCCGACTTTATGTCGGGGCTCGAGATGACGAAAATGGTTACTTCAGCCACCCCAGCGCCTCCAGCACGGCGCGGCCGATATGGGTTACGGCCAGCGCGCGGTTTTCGCCGTCAAGCACAAAGTGGTGACCAAAGTCATTCAGCCCGCCCTCGAAATTGAGGGCGAACACGACCGGCGAACGATCCGGACGCGGCGCGATTGCGACCATGCGGCGGCGCATGGGCGTGCCGTTATGCGTCTCCAGGTCGCGGAACTTCCAACCCGTACCTTCAAGCTGCAACTTGGCTACGCTCGTGATGGCAAAATCGCCAACCGGGCCGGCGGTTACAACACCGGCCTGGCCATTGAGAGTGTCGCGACCAACTGTAAGCAGCTCAAGTCCCACATCCCGGCTGAAAAAACTCGTAGACGGACTGACGTCTCCCTCTGGACGAGCAATGAAAGGATCCCACGCCTGCGTCTGCACGACGTCAAACTTTTCCTGATGATCTGTCAGCTCTCTGGGGAGCACGAAACGCGCCCGACCATCTTCCTTATACACCCCCATCTCCACCATCTCGCCGATCTGGTCGACCAAGAGATTTACGGTCTCGGCCATTCCGCCGGACGGCTCGGCATCGTTTTGCCGCCCAGGCGCGCCGGTATTGCGCACGTGCATGATCGCGACCCACTCCGGAAACGCCGGCTCGGGCATGTACCCGAAGTACTTTTCCAAAAGCCGCGACATGCGCCGCTCGTCCAGATGAGCGAGCGCCACCCACCGCACGAGCATCGCAGTTGCGCCGCCAAAGTGCGCCACACCTTCAAACTTGCCCGGCTTGCGCTCCTTGTGGACGCGCTCAAGCGTATCCACGTCGAGTCCCGCTTTTCTTGCCGCATCCGGATCCGGCGGCTTGGGTGTGGTCATAACCTGCAGATCGCGCGTTTGCGCCACGATCCGACCGTCTTGCGTCACTTCTCCGAAAACGATTCCTTTGGTCCAGGGCATTGGTTTTCTCCTTGTGTTGTGGGGGGTTTCGTGGTTGTCAATGAAATGAACAAGCATCCCTTTTGGGATGCTTCTACCTTACATAAAACGCTACACCGTGTCAAGTCCAGGAAAGCATTGCCCGCACTGGCAGATGATCGGAAACGTCTACCTCCGGCGCATCAATGGACTCCACGCGAAAATGCGGCGAGGTGTAGATAAAGTCCACCAATCGCCCGGCGCCGAGAACCTCCGCGGCGCGGTGCGTGCGAAGATTAAGGGTATTGTTGATGCCCGAACCATAGCAGGTATTACTCGCCGCCTTATCAAGAATCCGTATCACTTCCGAACCCGGCTCCATATTAAAATCACCGCCCAGTATAAATGGCTCATCGCCAAGTCCCCGCAGATACTCCGCGAGCAGGCGTGCCTGACGAATTTTTTCCGGCGTATCAACTGGAGCTTTGGTCCAAGCGCCATGAGTGGAAAGTATATGGAAAATACCCTCTCCCACCCCCTCTTCTCCCACCACCCCCCGCCCCTCCTCTGGCAGGAGGGGAGACCCCCCTCGGGCAGGGGGAGAAAAACGCACGATTACGTCCAGCGCATTGCGCGGCATTTCCGGCCCGTCTTTTTCCCAAAGCAAATCCGAATAATCACGATATGCTTTTAACTGAACCGTATTACTGGCTAGGATTTTACCGCGAGCAAGCACCGCGTTACTTTCATACGAAGATGAGTCGCCAATCAAACGAAACATCGGGGCTACAACCCCTTCAAGACCCAAGGCACTCCTAAGGTGCTGAAAAATATCCATACGCTGATCAGCCCAAAAGTTAACCCGCCCGCCAGAAACCTCCTGCATGGTAATGATATCCGGCTGCTCGCCGCGCAAAAACGAAATCAACTTATCCAAGAATTTACCGTGATAGATATTGATCTGAATGACTTTCAACCGCATACTAAATAATTTTATGGCGTCGCGCCAGCTCGGACATGGTGATTATTTTCCGGCCGCTTTGCAGGATATTCTCAATGGCCCGCTCCAAGTGGTGGATTTTTTCTTCCAAAGGCGTACCCAGCCGCTCTAGCGGAACTTTTCGTCCGGGATCAAGATCGCGGCGATCCATCAGATCCGCCGGATGGATTAAATAGTAAAACGCATCAATCTCCCGCAGGCAGGACTTAAGCAGTTGCAGATGCCGCTTCCAACCAATCATAAATCCCAGCGTATGCCAACAGGCGACTCGGAAGCGATTGGTCGGCAAGGGCAGGACGGTCACTCCTTGTTTCTGACATACTCCTCGCGTTCCAAACGCAAGCGTGAGCCAATCCTTGCGCTTCAATATAGCAAAGAATTTTTTGTTTCCCAGATGATTGTACAGATTTTTTGCAATTACTGGAAACATGATCCATGAAGGAAATATGGATGTATCATACTCATACCCGAGTTCGCTAAGCACTGTATAAAGTGTCCGAGACGTATTCCAGGCAGGTGAGATAAATCCTCTAGGCGCGCTCCCCGTAGTTTCTGCAATGGCATCGTGCGCGTGTTTCACATCTTCGTAGATCGCCGCGCGTGACATTGCGCCCAAATCCATCTGATGCAGCCAAGAATGGTTTCCTATCTCATGTCCATCGCGTGCCCACGCGCGGACCCGCTCACGATTTTCGGGCTTTTCCAAATCCTTTCCCACCACATAAATACTGTATTTGAAATCATATTTGCGCGCGATCTGAAAAAAACGATCCGCGATTTGAAAAAAAGACGGGTCCGGGTATCCCGACGGCCATCCGTATGCCTCTCCAAGCGAGTCAAGATTCAAGCTAATCGCGGCGTACTGCATACAATAGATCACTCCATTTAGCAATGCTACAATCGTTCTTTTTTACATCCACGCGCGTCGGAAGGCCAGAATAACTAGATGGGATATCCGGACGCGGGTTTTGATATTCTCCGCGCACAAGGCGCTCCACCGCGCGCGACGCAAGATCGGGGAAATCGCGAAACACTTGGATATAAAACCGCAGCATGGATTGGTTGCGAGCATATTCTTTCTGCACCAGGATTTTTCCGGCATCAATCTTCTCCTCTACCTGATGAAAGGTTACGCCAGTCGGCTGATTGTGCGCGTGCGCCCAAAAATACGGAAACAATCCGCGACAGGACGGCAACATGGCCGCGTGCTTGTTAATAATGCCGACTCGCGGCGCGCCAATAATTTCTTTTTTAAGCACCTGGCCCACGGTAATCAATACCACATCAATCTTATTATCTTTGATCCATTGCGTTACGGCAGGATCGTTGGGGGTATCGGCGGTATGCAGGGTTAGGCCGTGTTTATTCGACAACTGTCGCCAGGTTTTTATACCGGAGCATAACTGCACTAGACGAGTTTTAGACGCATACAATCCAAGAATCACAAAATTCCAAAACCCGAAAACTCGCCGGTACCATAATGAGATCCGCGCACCTTTGAATTTCCCCAGCTGATCCGGAAACACATACAATCCCACTACCCGATACTGCTTTTGCAACTCTGGGATGGCGCGCTTCCAGGCCGGAAACGCCCAAGTATAATCATTGGCTGTAAAAATGGCAAGGCGGATCATGTCTAAACAGTTCACGATTAAAATCCAAAAAATCCTAAAATCTTTTTCGCTGTCCGTTTCATCTTGGAAGGCCAAAATACTCTTCGACTGCCATCCGTATAAACACTCTTCTCTAACACCATGGTGCGGTAGTATTCCAATGTTTGTTTTTCTTTAACGTATTCTTTAAAAAATGGGGAGTGATCAGCAATAATAAGATCAAGCTCTTTCGGACTTTCCGTAAATGCGGCGTGATTTTCAAAATAGTGCGCGTCCAGGGTGCGATAGTAAATACCGTTTTTTTTGATTACGGCCCAAATATTGATGGTTTGATTCACCCGCGGCGCAAAATCAGTATGCTCCTCCGCGATAAGATAGGGCCGCTCCTTTTCGGAAAACAAAGAAATTCCGTCAATATTCTCCGCCACCGGCGCCCCGATAATTTCGCACAGCGTCGGATAAATATCCATGACGGATGAAAACCGTTCGCTGACGACCAGGCCGCGGTCAGCTTTCTTTCTGTGCAATAAAAAAGTATTGGTGCGAGCTTTATTTAAAAGCAGATAAGCCGGTTCTTTCTTAAACTCGCGGCGCAGCTTAAAGCCATGATCGGAGAAAATCAGAAGGTGATCAAAGTCGTCAACATTCAGATCGCGGCGAAGTATCCGTAGGGAATTCGCGACTTTTTGATGTCCTTTTTTGACAAACCGCGGATAATAATCAAAATCATCCATCGCATAGTGAAAATCTGCTAAAGAAATATAGACCAAACTTTTATCTTTAATGTCCAATCCTTGTAAAAATTTCTCCAGATTCAGATCTGTATTGTGTACTCCTCTGGAGTTAAATCCCGGGGGGAATACCCCATTCCTTTTTTCATTCGGATTATTGAAAAAAGATAAATTAAAGCCATGTTCCAACAAAATTTCCAGGATATTTTTTCCGTCATTTTTCAAAAAAAATCCCGGATATTTTATCCGTTTATCACAGCCATTTTTGTAAGGATACTTTCCTGACCAAACACACGCCAAACTCCTGGCCGTGTCCGGGGCCGGCGTAAAACAATTTCGATATAATGTCCCGCCGATCTTTTCAAATTCTTCATCCAGCGACCCCTTCTCCCGAGTGCGGTTCACGACATGCAGCATCTCCGGCCGCAGCATGTCTATAAAAATAATGAGAATCTTCATACCCGCATTACAACATTAAAGTTAAACGGGCTATTGCCGTAACCCTGTATCTCCTGTCTGGATATTTCCACCTCCGCGCCATAGTGCGCTCCCAATTCTTCAAACCATTCCTTACTGTAGTATAAACGGGGCAAATCCTTGTACTTCTGATCATACTCGTTTGGGCTAAGCTTTCCCCGCCGTACATTTTCCGCCTCCATCTCCAGCGCTTTGTTTGGCACATCCAAAACCGCTATTGATTTTTTTGCTTTTTTTATCATCCGCGCAATAACTGCTTCGGCGTAGGCAAGTGTGGAAAAATACTGAAACACGCTGTTGGAAAAGACCACGTCATACAAGGGTTCCTCTTCCAGAGCCACTGCCTCGCGACAGATAAAGTCACTTCCCATGGTCTTACACGCCTCTTCAATAAGTACAGGTGAATAATCTAATCCCCCAACCCGGTGACCTGACTGCCAAAACGGATACAAAAACGCTCCGCTCCCGCATCCTACTTCATACAACGAATCGCCTGCTTTTATGCCAAGGTTTTCGGCAATGCGTTTCGCGTACATTTCCCAATCCGCGACTTCTACCGCACCGGCTCCGGTATCAAAACCATCCAGGCGAATCAAACGCTCGAGCGTATTTATCGCCGCGGGACTGGCGGACCGTGAGTCCCAAATTTTTTTCCACCGATTACTGTCCATAAGTTATTTTGTAAGACGCGGATAAATAACCTCTCGCGCGCGCTTTAAATCCTCTTCACGATCAATCTCAATCCACGGAAAAGCTGTAGGGAGCGTATAGACCGGCAAGTCCTCGGTCGTAGCGCGCATAACACACTCTTCATAATGATAAAGGCGTTCCCCTCGCGCGTAATCGTCTTCGGCGGTTTTAAAAAGGTGTTCTAAAAAATTCGCGGAAAAACGGGAAATGCCCACCATCTCGCCGCAGGCCTGACGCTTTTGATCATCGGATAATTGCTTTCCCAGCGCGCGAAGTTGATTCCGTTTATCAGCGCACACATACACTTCATCTCCTGAACCGGAAAGCGGTGAGACCAGCATTACATTCCGGTGCGGCGAGCGAAGCGCGATATCAATAAGCTGTTGATCATAGAGAAGATCGGATTCCAGAAGAAGCACCGCGCTATTTTTAACCGCCTCTTTTGTCTTTGAAAACGAATACATACTGCCCGTCACCGCGTATTCTGCGTTTAAAATATAGCGCAACGGCATTCCTTGAAAATTATCCCCAAAACGAGTTTGGATCATCTCATGAAGGTATCCTGCCGCGATAACAACTTCGGACATACCGGCTTGCTTGAGCGCTAGAAAAGATCGTTCGAGCAAAGTTTTACCGTCAACTTCCAAAAGACCCTTGGGCAGTTTTTGAGTCCGCGGTCGCAAACGCAGTCCCATCCCGGCCGCGAGAATAACCGCTTTTAAATTGCTCATACAACCTCTTGCATGGCTACAAACAGCCGGTCAATATCAGTTTTCTCAATCTCTCCCATATTGGCAATCCGAAACATCACTTTGCCCGCCTCTCCTTGCCCGGCATAGATTATAAATCCGGCGGCCTTTAAATGATCATGCAAAGTTTGGTAGGACATACCGTGGGGCAGACGAAACGCAGTAAGCGTGGATGCCAGCATTCCTTCTTCCAGATACATTTTTATCCCCAGCTCCTGCGCGCGGGTTCGGATATATTGGGCGAGCTGACGGTATTTTTCATGGCGCGCCCTCCAGCCGCCTTGTTCCTGAAATTCCCGTAACGCTTCATCCAGCGCATAGAGCACTTGAACCGTCTGAGTAAATGGCGTTCCGCCGCGTTCCTGCTCGCGATAATATCCTCGCAGATCAAGGTATACTGAACGCGGCTGAAAATCAATCTGCTCCAGTAATTCTCGCCGAACGACTACAAAAGATATTCCCGGGATGCCATGCAGACATTTATTGGCTGTCGCGCAAACCGCGCCGATATTCCATTCGTCAAAATTCAGCTCTTCTCCGCCAAAGGAGCTCACTCCGTCGATCAATAACACTTTCCCATAAGTCCGCGCAAGCTCGGAGATCATGCCAAGATCATTTAGCCGTCCGGTGGTGGTTTCATGATGGATAGCCGCAATATGGCTAATTGCCGGATCGCTTTTTAAGGCCTCCTCAATTCTATACCGATCCAGCTCTTGTCCCCACTCATGCTCAACCATCGTAAAAGCAATTCCATGGGCCTTGGCTATTGCCGCGATACGCTCACCATAGACCCCATTTTTAAGCATCAGCAGTTTTCCGTTTGGCGGAACAATACTTGTCACCATCGCCTCCACCGCGGCAGTGCCCGATCCGGTTAAAATAACGCTCGTGTAACGCGCTTTGGGTAATCCATACACCGCAAGCAGGCCTTGTCGCACCGCTTCTTGCAAAACCGAAAATTCATTCTCGCGATGGCACATATCGGACTGCATAAGCGCGCGGCGCACACGCTCGCTAACATTGACCGGCCCGGGATTAAGCAGAATCATTTTTTTGTCCATATCACTTACCGTTTAAAAATTGCATAAAGGCCGCTTTATTTTGCTGCGGCGTAGTGGTTGGTCGCCCGAGATTTGCGCGCGCGCCCTTGCGTACGCGCACCTCTAAAAGACATGGCCCTTTTTGCAAACGTAATTCGTTAAGTGCGCCGACCAGTTGCGCGGCGGTCTCTACACACCAAGCTTTTTTATAAGCGCACGCCAAGGCAACTTTGGCTATATCAACTTTAAAACCCGCGGTGGGCTGACCCCCTACTGAATCGTGGGCGCCGTTGTTAATCACAATGTGCTTCAAATTCTCCCGCGCTTGCGCGCCAATTACTGCCAGCGCCCCCATATGCATAATCAACGCTCCATCACCGTCAACACAATATACCTGGCGATCCGGTTTAGCAAGCGCGATCGCAAGCGCGATCGAGGAAGAATGGCCCATCGATCCAACCGTTAAAAAATCGCGATGATGACCTTGTCCTTTGGCTTCTCGATATTCGTAAAGCTCACGGGACGCCATTCCGGTGGTTGAGACTATTACATCGTTTTCTCCCAAGGAATCTACAATGCGCTTAAGCGCATCTTCGCGAGTCATCTCCAAATGAGTTTCAACCGGCGCGCCTATCGGATACGCTTCAAAAACGCCTTTTCGTACGATAAGCGCGTATGGCTGACTCTCGGATTGCATTATTTTAAAAGCACGCGCCAGCGCGGCATTGGCACCCTCCGGATCCGATGGAAGAATCTCAAATGGAATACCAAGCGTTTCAAAAAGTGTAGTGGTAACCTCCCCTTGCTTAAGATGCTGGGGCTCATCATGGACGCCCGGCTCACCGCGCCAACCAATCAAAAGTAGCATGGGGATCCCGTATACTTTTGGATCGGTAAGCGAAGTTAAGGGGTTCACAATATTGCCTTGACCGGCATTTTGGAGATAAACCAGGGCCGGATTGCCGGTTGCCAAATAATGCCCGGCGGCAAGCCCAACGGCGTTACCCTCATTGGCCGCGATAATATGGTTCTCTTGCGAAACCTCCGCGCTCACGCACGCGCAGAACTCTTTCAGCAGGGAATCCGGCACGCCGGTAAAAAAATTTATACCCTGCGCCCGTAACCTGACGACAAAATCTTTCGGGGATATCATAATTGCCTTTGATAAGTAAGCCCTTGGGTAAAAGTCGAAGCGCGTTCAACATCCGGTAAATTATTTACGTCCAGCCAGTCACCGCTTATATACATCACTCGCGGCGGATGTTCGAAAGTCACAAGATCATCTAAAAGATCCGTCACGCTAAAATTCGGAAAATCTGAACGACTTTGCAGGCGCGTCAGGGACTCTTTTAGCAAGCCCAGCCCTGGTCCGCGCACCAGCAGGGCGCCGATCCATTGTCCATGGGCCTGCCGGAAGGACTCGCCCGCCGCGCTGTTCAGGCATTTCACAAGGCGCGCGTCTGGACTAAACACGCTGCGCTCGTCCGGAACATTGCAGACCACATAATCACCTTTGACCTTGTCCGTAATCTTCTGACGCACATTCGAATCTACCACAATCGTTATTGGAGCATCCGATTCAATAAGATCGCGTACAATATACCGCCGTAACAGTAAATCTCCATACAAAATCAGCGTATTGTCTTTAACTTTGGGAAGCGCGCAAGCCAAGGTAGCCAGATCTTTGGAATGCTCAAAATCAGGATTATGCAGGAGTGTGATTCCGTCAATGGTAATTGTTTCTGGTTTGTATCCGGCCACAACCGCGATATCACGGATACCGTGGCTTCGCAAATCTTCCACCAACCGCGCCAGTATTGGTTTACCGCCAATCGGCAACATGGCCTTGGGGCGCGCTTGGGTAAGTTCCCCTAATTCACTGCCCCGCGAGGCCGCTAAAATGACAGCGTTGGGCTGCTTTGTAAAAGAGGGTTGGAGATATTTTTCTTCCGCTGCTATAAGTTCTTCGGACTTTTGTAAACGAAATATCTCTTTGACTGGAACAATGTGATCTTCTACATTCGTGAGTGACTCTTCTTTGTAAACCTTAGCCGCGGTTTGCTGCATCGCGGAGATTGCGGCGCGCAACAAATGATTGGCCCAAATGACCACGCTAATTTTATGGGCGCGAAACTGCTGGGTCGGCGTGCTATAATACATGGTTGGCACAATTATGAGCGGCGCGCGGCCGTCCCAGGTGCGGGCAAATTCAAAAATTTCTCCAGCGTCTTTTTTCTTACTATGCATCAAAATGGCATCCGCCCCGGCGGCGCGATAGGCCTCTGCCCGTCGCATCGCCTCCGCCAGCCCCCAGCCTGCAATCAGCGCCTCGACCCGCGCGACTAAACAGAAATTCGGATCTTGCTGGGTATCTTTGGCCGCTTTAATTTTCCCGCAAAATTCGGCAATCTCTGCCAGCGGTTGGGCTTCCCCGTTAATAAAGCTGTTGGTCTTTGGAAATAATTTATCCTCAATGCACAACCCCGCAACTCCGCGCTGTTCCAACTTTTTTACCAGACGGCGCACACTATTAAAATCACCGTAACCAGTATCCCCGTCAACCAGGATGGGAATACTGGTCGCGTCGCTCATGAATTCCAGCGTCTCAAGAACCTGCGTCCAAGACGCCTCATTATTGTCGCGCACTCCAAGAGCCGCCGACATCGTCAGCCCGCTGGCCCAGATTCCTGGAAATCCGGCTTCCTCCACAATCTTGGCGGACAAACCATTATGCGCTTCCATTAGAAAATTAAGACCATTGCCGGTCAAGAGATCTCGCAGTTGTGCCGCCCTGCTTTTCATAAAAAATTCTACAAGCCATCTTCCCGATACGATCGTTCAATCCAAAGATGGTGGTCCTCCGGCTTATGCATGCGGAAGGCGTCATTGTCCAGCCGCCAAAGCAGATCGTCAGCAATGCGCTTGGACGCCAGCCCATCACCTAAGCCATGGTTCCACTTTTTTCCGTACAGTCCTTCAAATTTTTGAAACACTGTCTCGGCCGGATATTTTCCCGGCTCCGCCGGGTCAAACTTAACTGATGATCCAACATCATATACCTGCGGTCGTTCAGTGGACTTGCGCATCTGAAGCGATGGTACTTGCAAGACGCAGGTTTCTTCAACAATCGTACCTGAATCGGTAATTACTCCGCGACTGTTTACCATCAATGCCACAATTTCCATATAGCCAATCGGATCTACCATAATCACATTGCGAGGAAGCGCCAGTCCATACTCTTTAAGCACTTTTTGCGTGCGATAGCTCAAGGGCAGATAAATCTTGCGCTTGGTACTGCCAATCAACTTCAAAATTGCCTCAAACGAGGAGCGGATATGCACATTTTCACGGCGATGCCAAGTCATTAAATAATATTCGCCTTTTTCCAAACCGCGCGATTGGAAAAATTCCGGCGTGGCCAGCGCGTCAAACTTGGCTTTTTGCTTGAAATAATAAGTATCCAGAATCTCCACAATCGGATTACCGTAGGTAATCACAATATTTTTTGGATTGAGCCCGGCAAGCATGCCTTGATATTTGTATTCCGGAAAATAGGTGTAAATCACATCCGAAAGCTGATCAATAAGATTGCGGTACTTCGTTTCCGGCATGCGCCAGTCGTACGCGCTCCAACATCCTTCAAAATGCACAATCGGGATATTTAACTGCGCCGCGGCAATCGACCCTACTACGGTATTGGTATCGCCTAAAAACATTACGGCCTCGGGCTGCAATTTTTCAAGCACCGGATAGAGTTTTCTTAACACATCCGAAGCGACCTCGGCATCATTGTCGCCGGTTGCTCCCAGTTCAATGGAGGGGCGCGGTACGTCCAATTCTTGAAAAAAAACTTCCTTCAGATTATCCGAGTAATGCTGGCCAGACCAAATAAAAACAATCTCATGCTTGTCCTGCGCAAACAGTTGTTTTAGTACGAGAGAAGCCCGGATAATATCCGGACGAATACCGAGAATGATGGCGAGTTTCTTCTTCATATTTGTGTACGAATTACGAATCTTGTACGAATACTACGAATCCGCACCCCCTCTAACTCCCCCTCCGGGAGGGGGAGAAATCGATTTTCCTCCCCTGCCCGAGGGGAGGTTAGGAGGGGTGGGAGAACTTTTTTAATTCCTCCACCGCTTCCTCCATCGTCCTTCCATACGGAAACAACTTCTTCAACCCTTCATACTTCGTCGTAAGCACTCTCTCTACCGAACCACGATGATCTTCCATCCGTTCCACATTTACATTTTTTTCAAACACCTTTTTAAACAGGCACAGTAAATCATATTTCGTAATCGGTTCATTAGGCGTGAAATGAAAAACTGACGCCTCAGCGCGCAAGTCCTCAAACCGGTCTTCGCGGATTATCTTCTCACAAAGCTGGGCAAATTGCAAGGTGGTTACGCCATTCCAGATATGGTTGGTAAAACCCTGCACAGTGGCACCCTCCGGCTGGGACAAAAACCACTCCAGAAGCCCTTTTTTCTTATTTGGACTGGGGCCAATGATGGAGGTGCGAATATTGATTACATTGGGCGCTTCAACCTCTCCCTTAATCTTACTTTTTCCGTACGCATCTTCAGCATCACACGGCGAATCTTCATCATATGGACCACTCTTGCCGGAAAACACTCCGTCGGTAGACATGTGAATGATCCTTGCGCTAGTTGCCTTTGCTAGCCAATGTGGAAACTCTGCGTTCACTTTTTTCATCTTTTCTTCTTCACCGCCAGCCAATACGCCAATGCAGTTGATCACATAATCGTAGTCATGCGTATCCGGGACATCATTTGCGGCATCAAAATCACTCGCATTCATTCCCTTCACCTTCCATGCTTTTTCCTGCGCCAACACCTTAAGCACCATGTGCCCGAGCATTCCGGTACTGCCGAGGACAAGAATTTTTTTCATAACTCCCCTAACCCCTCTTATCTTAAGAGGGGAAAAATTATTCAGGTACAATTTTTACGTTCGGCAGCGGCACAATAAACTTTCCCCCGCGCGCCACATAATCCTGCCGCTTGTTTAATACCTCTTTCATAAAACTCCACGCAAAAAGCAAGGCGTAGTCCGGAAATTTTCCCTGCTCGACATGCTCCCATGGAAAAATTTGAACATGGGTCCCTGGGGTATAAAATCCATGCTTAGCCGGCGCGTCGTCAACGACATAATCCAAATGCCGTCCATCAATCCCGCAATAATTCATCACCATGGTTCCACGGCCGGAAGCGCCATAGCCGATAATCATTTTCCCCTCCGCTTTCAGCTTCTCGAGAAGATCCATCAGCGCGACCTTCGTGCTCTCAATCTTTTTTCCATACGCCATAAATGTTTCGGCCCGGTCGTAACCCTTCGCCAGCTCATCCCGTTCCATCGTCCGAACCGCTTCGGTTATCGCGCGACCGCCGCCTTTTTTTTGTCCGTAAAATCTTACCGCTCCGGAACGCACGCCCGGGGTGAATTTAATGTCAAAAATTTCCATCCCATGCCGGCCAAGAAAATTTTGCAACGACTTCAGCGAATAATAGTTACAGTGTTCATGGTAAATCATGTCATATTGCATCTCCTCCATCAGCGTACCCAGATAATATACCTCAATCATCGCGACCCCATCATCTTTGAGAAGCTCGGCCACGCCCCTACCTACGCTAACCATGTCATCAATATGCGCGAACGAAAAACTGGTGGTAATGGCATCGAATTGTCCGTACTGCGCGCGGATCCGCTTCGCCACTTCTTCATTAAAAAAATCATTGATAATCGTAAATCCTTCCTGCTTGACGGAGTTGACTACATTGGTGGCCGGATCAACTCCGACGGCTTTGACGCCCAGCGCCGCAAACGGTTTAAGCATTACGCCGTCATTGCAGCCGATTTCAAACACCGAGGGATTGGGGCGATTTTTTAGAAATCGCTCATGCGCTTCGCTCGCCCACTGCGCGCAATGATCAACCAGGGTCTTGATTGCCGAGGAAAAATAAAAATAATCTTTAAACAGCGTTTCCGGGGGAATGGCTTGCGGAACCTGTACTAAGGTGCAGTCGCGGCAGAAAGACACATGCAACGGATAAAGTTTTTCATCCGCAAACTGATCTGGCTTCAAAAATCCGCCCGCCAGCGGCATATTCCCAAAATCAATAACTTTTACCAAATTTGACCCTTTGCAACAGCGACAGGTAGTGTGATCAGTATAAGCTCCGATTTGTGGATTCATAAAAAATTCTATAACAATTAACGGGGTTTATTTAAAGAAATTTATAAATTTTACAATTACCCATACCACCGGACGCGGAATAAATTTTATAACAATATTGTACATTCGCGCCCGGGGAAGATACTGTTTGGGATGCACTAGGGATAGCACCGCTGACTCGGCTTGTTCAAATTCTTTTTTTAGCTTGTCATTTGTTTTTAGATAATCTTTTTTAGCAAACAGCAAGATATTTTGGGCATACCAAAAACTTACCTCCTCATTATTCCAAATTTTTTTTCTAATACAATCAATGGGGGCATAATCTTTTTGGGCAAAAAGTTTAGCCCAGTATTCCGGCCATTGCTCATTGATATGATGAATTCCTCCTTGAAATGGAATTGCCGCGGAGAACACAACGATTGGGGAAAGATCCGTAAGGGTTTGTACAAATGTTGACGCGGAGTCCTGAGACAAGTGCTCCGCAACCTCCAAAGCAATTGCCAGATCAAATTTTTTATCAATGCTAACCGGTTTTTCCAAATCGGCATGCTGGAAAAATTCTTTTGGAATACGCAGTTTGTCTTTATCTATCCATGGGCCATCTATGCCGAAAATGTTTTTTATGCCTTGCTCTTGAAAAACAGATAAAAACTCTCCGGTTCCGCATCCAACATCAACTACGCTCTGGGGCTGAATCAAATCTACTATAATTGGCACAATTACCTTTGCCGATTTCAGCGAATCTAATCTCTCGCCAAAGGAATTTCTATGATATTTTTTGTTCATACTAAAATAGGGTTGATCCAAGATTAACTATTATACACATCTGTAAATAATTGTACAAGGGTAACGGCGGTGTCCTCCAGCTTATACTTTTTTACCTGTTCTTTACCGCGGACAATCAATTGCGCGCGCGCTGGAGCATCCGCAAGGACACGCGCAATGCATGTTGCCATATCCTCCGGATCAAACGGATTAAAGTATACTGCGGCATCGCCGCAAATTTCCCGAAAAGGATTAAAACACTTTCCGCGATACGCGGGATCAAGATCGCAATCAGCGGCGGCAATAGACACACCGGCCGCCATTGCCTCCAGAAGCGGTATGCCAAAGGTTTCCTCCAGTGAGGGGAAGACAAATGCATCAGCGTGGTTGAAATAGGTACCGACATCGCGATGCGGCACCTCATCCTTGAATACCACTTTTGAACCGAGTCCAAGCTCGTGAACAAGCGCATCAAGCGCTCCCCGCCATGTGTGAGATCCTGTGTTGCCCACCACCATCAAATCGCCGCCATACCCATATCGCGTTACGAGGATGGAAAACGCCTTGAGCAATCGTACAGTATTACGATGCGGGCCATTGGCGCCGATCGTGAGGATGTAGGGATTCCCCCTCCTGCCCGAGAATTTCCCCCCCTGCCCGAGGGGGGGCTCGGGGGGGTGGGAGGGGGTGATGGAAACCATTCCCACAAGACCCCTCCTAACCTCCCCTTCAAAAGGGGAGGAAATATTCGCAACCCCGTGCGGAATCACCTCGCACTTTTTAGAATCCACTCCGAGTCGCGGCACAATCAAATCGCGAGAATTTCGAGACACAAATCGAATTTTTGTTGCTCGCCGCGCCGACAACCATCCTAAAGACCGCAACAGCCCTAACCGCACTTGTTCCTTGCGCGACCACGGAAGTTTAAGCCGCGAATATGGATTGGCGTTCTCCATTAAAAGCGCGACTTTACACGGGGCCAAGATGCAAGTAGTGTTTCCAACTGAATAAAGCACATCTACTTTATGCCACGCTAAATAAACAGGAAATATCAATTGCTCCCACAACACACGCGCAAACGGATTGCGCGGAACATACGCAATTTCCACTTTTTCAAACTGTCCCGGAATCACGAGAGCAAACGCGCGCTGGCGCGCGGAATAAAAGACGATATATGAATTTTTCTGATCCGTCCGGGCAAGTTCCGGTAAAAGTTTTTGCATCTGGCTTATACCGGCGCCGGTTTGCGCGCTCAAGGCATTGATGCCAATTTTCATAGTCCGTCAGCTATTCGCTCGTAGAGGAAAAATGCGCCGTCTGAATGCAGCAGTTGCCATTGTTTAGGGCTATTCATAACTTTCGGTATTTCCGGAACAACCTTAAAGACCACCGGACTTTCTGGCGGTAAACCATTATGCGTAATATCCAGCAACACATATTCAGCGCGCACTAACCCATCCTCGGATTGCAGCCGCGGAAATACCATAGCGCCTTTTTTCTTAAACAGCCGAGGCACGAGAAATTCATTCGCCGACACTACCGCATCATCGGGAATCATTCGTACGAATCGCTCCGCATTGCGCTGGTGGTTATTCACTAGATACACTGACCAGTGGAAATCTTGGGTTCGAAATGGCGCCGGGCGCAAATCCTTAAACCAGAATTGCAGAGAGATCGGCGACGGCCCAAACCAGATGTTTGAGAGTAA
Source organism: Candidatus Uhrbacteria bacterium (assembly GCA_016187515.1). Lineage (GTDB taxonomy): Bacteria > Patescibacteriota > Patescibacteriia > GWA2-47-26 > GWA2-47-26 > JACPJN01. The sequence goes on from JACPJN010000007.1 coordinate 176,756, forward strand.
GACACCGGCAAGGACCGCGCACATGAATGGTGTCTGTGTTTGTACCCTCACCCCAACCCTCTCCCAAAGGGAGAGGGAGATCAAACGAGGCCAGGCTTTAATAAACGCATAAAAAATAAAAGGAATAGCCGGCGAAATATAATATAACATATATGAGTTATGCAGCGGAGAAACGCTGATAAGCCCAATGCCAATCGCGGCCAGCGTCCCTAAAAGCGCGCCAGACGCCAAAAATGGGATCAGCAGAAGCGGTACAAACAACATGAGCACATTGGCAAACTTTTGTACGGACAGTATGGTTGTCAGGGCGCGAGCCGGATGGGTAAGAATATTTATGGAAATCTCCGATAAGCTACTGCCCCACTGATTGAGGGATCCCGCCGCCACCTGATGCGCAAACGAATCCAAAGTATTAAACGCTGGCATAACTGCGCTGACGATAATAAAAAACATGGCCAGACCAAAAATCGCGGTAATAATCCCGAGGCGCTTTTGTTTCCTAAATAACCAAGCATACAGACCGAACATCAAGATGGTCAGGCCAACCTCCTCGCGCGCCAGTGCGGCGGCCAACACCAAGACCGCATAAAGCACGGTGCGCCTGGTCTCAAAAAGATAAAGCATCCAGAACAGTATTGGAATACTGAAACGCAGCATTTCAAATTCATAAAGCGTAATGTACTGAAAGCTGGGATACCAGAGAAATGCAACTGCAACGACACGCGCAAACAAACGGTCTTTGGAAAAGTGCAGCGCGAGTTTGTAGAGCGGTATGATCGCGGAAAACATCAAAAGAAAGTTTAATACAAAAATAGTTTCCGCGCGGGGTAACAGTTTAAATGGCAGAGCGAAAAAATAAATGAAGGGCACAAAATGCGCGGCAAAATAATTGCCGAAATCAGGATCAGAAAACGCCGAATTGGGGCTTAGCGGTATTCCGGCAATTCCGAGGTTATACAGCACCTGCAGCCAATGTGAAACATCCGCGTACATGTGCAACGAAGAATACTTTAAAATCTCCGCGGCCGGGATATATAAAACCAAACCGAAAAGTATCGCCAGCGCGATATAAAACCAACGGTTTATTAGCGCACTGAAGCGTGCGGATAAAAAATAAACCAGCGCACTCCCGCCAAATATCACTGCGACTCCGACAATGTAGAACGTCATCAATCGTGAGTCCATAGGAAACTATATTCTTTTGGAAAGGCGCTTTGTCCAAAACGCTTTCCAAACATACTTAAGATACGCTTTGTAGGTTGGCCAGCCGTAGGAAAAACTGGTCCGCCCTCGCGCCTCCGCGCGGCTAGTCAATACATACGGAACTTCGCAAAAAGTTCGCGCGTACTTTTTGGCCTGCCAAAGTTCTTCCACAATAATTGGGAAGCTACGCTCGGTAAGCGCCATTTTCGCAAGTACACTCACTTTTACGGCTCGAAATCCGTTGGTAAAATCACTTATCGGAATCCTAAAAGCCGGACCCGCAAGCGTATTACCTGCCCACGATACAATTCTTCTTTGCCAGGGTACTCCTTCCACTTTTCCACCTTTGGAATACCGCGTGGCTTTAATATAATCGTAACCTTGCCCCATTTTCTCGTAAAATTGCGGAAGGTCGCGCGGGTGATTGGTCAGATCAGAATCCATGAACACCGCGTAATCATAGCCGCGGTCAATCGCATAGCGTATACCCGTGCGCAGAGCGGCGCCATATCCTTGGTTCCGCTCATGCGCGACCAGCGTAACTTGTCCACTTCCCCACGTAGAGATAAAATCTTCAACAATCTTTCTGGTCGCGTCTTTAGATCCGTCTTCCACCACGAGCACGGTGTTTTCTCCGGGTAAGGCGCGAAGATATGGCACAATCACCGAAAGGCACTCGTGCGCTCCGACTTCTTCATTATACATGGGAATGATAATGCAAACCCTCATAATGTGATGGGATATTTTATTCGCTCCGGCCGCTAAATATCCGTTTAAATCGCACTAATGGAAGCTTACAAACCGCGAGAAATACTCGCCGCTCATGAGGGCGAAACCATATCAGATAAGTACCGAGCAGTCCGATGATGGCCGCGGCGGCAAAAGTTATGCCGAGGCGAAGCGCCCAATTTATCTCCAATCGTCCAATAAGTTCAACAACCGTAAATTGCAATCCGGCAAACATGGCTCCGACCCCCAGCATTCCGACAAAACGCCGCATTGGTTCCTTGATAAGGCGCAAGGTCATATAAGGGATCACCGTAAGATCAACCAGCGCCTCCGGAATTAAAAATCCAACCACAATGCCGGCAATGCCGAAACGGCGCACAAAGTACGCCGCCAAAATCCAACCAATGATTGCTGAAAAAACTCGGACTATAGCATACCATCTATATTGATTTACCGCAATTTGAAAACGCGCGCTCGCGTCTACCACACTATAAACCACCACCTCCGCAAGAAGCAAACCCCATAGCAGATTATTAAACCCAATCGCGCCTCCGGTCCATACCGCCAGAACATCTTTGCCGACTACGAGCAGAAACGCGGCGGACGAGATTGAAACGGCTACCACAATCTTCATGAATATATTATAGATGTCTTGCACTTTGCGCAAATCGCCGCGTTCTAAATTCGCGGTAACCTCATGTTGGAGCGCCGGAGTCATGATACTTATGGCGCGGGGAATAAGATGCGCCAGCGTCCGATGAATGCTAAAGAGCGCGACAATTGCTCCTCCAAATATTGAACCAGCCAGCAAGACGCTCCCTTGCATTTTTATAAACTGCGCCAACGGAATAAGTAAAAACATGAATCCGGGAACCAAAAAACTCCGAGCTAATTTTTTATCCCGATATTTTATCGTACCGCGAAATTCAACTTCCGGATGCCGCCGTAAAATATCTAAATATAACAGAGCCGCGAAAGCCACAAACACGCTAAGATACGCGCCTGCCACAGTAATAAATCCACCCTTAAAAAGCAGCACTATGCCAACCAATGCCAAAGTCGCAATCTCGCGGATGTTCAGCAGCATTCTCCAGCGCGGATATTCTCCGGTCCCAATGTAGATGCCGCTGAACAAAACCATCAGACGGCTCAACAGCAGCTGCAGGCCCAGGAGAAAAATCGCGATACGCACTGATGCTTCGCTTACATGCGTAAAATGAAACCACTGTGTAAACGGCGCAAAAAACGCGAACCCGAAAAAAATAAAAAAAAGCGCGCCGATATTTAACCGATACAAATACCACGCGCTCCAAAGCGTTCGCTTATATCCGTCCGTATCTCCAACCGCGTAACGCTGCAGCATCCGATTGATTACAAAATTGGTCATTCCAATATCAGCAAACACCAGGTAAGCCACTCCTGAAAACACAATCAGCCACTCTCCGTAAATCGCGCCACTCCAGGCGAAGAGAAAAAGCGGCACTAAAATAATATGCTCCAGCGCGCGTATCGCCTCGCCAAAAAAATTTGCAAAGCCACCGCGCACTACCCGTCGCGTGGCTCCGAAGGTTGGAAATACATTCGCTTTATTTTGATCACTCATATATACCGCGCTAAAAAGCGCCCGAGTTTTGATTGTTTGAGGCGATGGCGAGTGGCAATTGGCAAGTTATCTCTAACCACGCGGAAAATAAACTTCACGGCCGGGCGCCGGTCGCTTAAACGAGCCGCGCTAAGCCGGCGCTGCATATTACTTTTAAGATATGCTCGGACACCCGGGGTCAATTCAAAGGTCTGTTCCATATATTTGTAAAACTGCCCGATCAGCGCGATCAATTCGGCTTTATACGCGGTCGGTAAAAAGCGCGTCGGTTCAACCAGCCATTCGCACGCCGCCAAAGACGGCGTACTGCCGATAACGCGGGTAAAAAATGCGCGCCGAATCTCCGCGTCATACCGGCGCTGTGCCGCGTAATGCGCACTCCCGACGGATTTTCCATGCATACGCCGATAATGCAGGACCTCAGGAAGATTTGCGAATTTCGTGCGTTCAAGCAATCGGCTCCAAAGTTCCGTATCTTGCGCGCACGGGAATTCTTCATTATATCCATGGACGGCATTAAAAAGATCGGCGCGCAGCATCACCGTGGGATGCTGCAGCGCTAATCCGAAAAAGAATCGCCAAAAAATCAGTTCATGCGTTTCCGGATATACCAGCGTGGACAGCGCGCGCCCGCGTGCATCGGTTTGCCGCACCGCGGTACCCACCACTCCGACTTCGGGATTAAGCTCAAAGAATTTAACCTGCTTTTCCAATCGCGCGGGGTGGCTGACATCATCCGCGTCCATGCGCGCCAGGTATTTACCCTGCGCTTTTTGCGCCGCGAGATTCAACGACCGAACTAACCCGAGATTTTCCGGGTTGCGCAGGCGTAAAATACGAGTATCGTGAAACTGATCAAGAATAGCGGCGGTGCGATCAGTGGAGCCGTCATCAATAACAATCAATTCAAAATCGCGATAGGTCTGCTCCAGCATGCTTTGTACAGCTTCCGCGATGAACTTCTCTCCATTGTACACGGGAAGCAGCACTGATACGGTTGGGTTGGTCATACTAAAATTATCGATAAACGACTTGCTCAAAGGATATTCATAGATTTTTTCGCGACCAGTGCATCAGGACATACCAAACCCATACCCGCGCGCTGGTAATTCTATTCTTTCCCGCAAGAAATTGTTCCCACAAATTACGGCACGCCTGTACATTAAGCCCCACCGGATTATCTTCAGGAAATTCAGCCAGCAATGCTTCGATATCAGGGCGAAATACGGTACGCAGCCAATATTCCCAAGGAAAGGTAAACCCCATTTTCTTGCGCTGATATATTTCTTTGGGCATTTTATCCATTACCGCAGAGACCAAAAGCGGTTTGGCCATACCACGGGCCATTTTTTCTCCTAGGGGCACTCCCCATACATATTGTACCAGACGATGATCAAGAAACGGTACACGCACCTCAAGACTATGCGCCATACTCATCACATCTCCATCGCGCAAAAGCATATTACCAAGATATCCTCGCAATTCCAAAAGAGAAATCGCGCTGAATATATCACTGTCCTTAATCTGGGCGCGCAAGAGCTCGCGCATTTCTGGTATAATTCCGTCGTCGGATAGCTGCGGACCGGATCGTAATTCATTTCTTTGAATGGGCGGAAGGAGTTGGCGGGCAATCATATAAAGCGAGAGTATATCTCCTCCCGATCCAATAAGCTGCGACAGTTTTGAAACTCGAATATGCCGCGTGGGTAACTGTGCCACGATTGCGTTACGTAGTGTGGAGGGCAGCAGCGCAAAAAACCGTGCCAAGCGCCGCATAGAGGGAATTTTTTGAAACGTGGGATATCCGCCAAATACTTCATCGCCGCCTTGCCCGGACAATACCACTTTAATTCCGGTTTGTGCCACCGCATGCGACACGACATACGAATTTAAACCGTCAACCGTGGGTTGATCCATAGCCGCAAGTGCAGCAGGGAGCATGCCCTGTAAGTCAGAGGCCGAAAGAGAAATTTCATGATGCGCGGCACAAAACTGCTTCGCAATTAACCGCGCGTACTGCTCCTCCGAGAATTGTTTTTCCGGAAATACCACGGAAAACGATTCCAATCCTTTCCCACCGCTTACCTCATGGGCCGCAATGGCAATCGCGCTTGAATCAATGCCCCCGCTTAAAAACAAGCCTACCGGCACGTCGCTTACCAAGTGATGCCGAACACTGTCATAGAGCGCCTCTTTGCAAGAAGTAAATTGCGATTCCCCCGCATGCAACTGCCAATAGATTTGCGGTGCAACCGCACCTGTAGCGGCCTTGTAGATCATGTAGTGCGCAGGTAAAAGCGCACGCACCCCTTTGATCATGGTCAACGGCGCCTGCACCGCGCCAAACGCAAAAAATGAATCAACCGCCTGTAAATCAATCTCTTTTGGAACCAACCCGCTTGCAAGAAGCGCGCGCACCTCCGAGGCAAATACCAAAGTTGTCCCATTGTGAAAATAATACATCGGCTTAATGCCGAACCGATCAACTGCCAACATCAATTTTTCCTGTGCCGTATCCCAAAGCGCAAAGGCAAACATGCCGTGCAGTTTTTCCAAACACGTAATTCCGTACCGTGCGTATGCTTTTAAAATAACTTCCGTATCACTATCAGAAATGAATTTATCTCCGAGCCGTATCAGTTCGCGTTTCAGTTCGCGATAATTGTAAATCTCCCCGTTAAAGGTAATCCAGTTCCCGGTTACCGGATCCTTCATCGGCTGATGGCCCGCGGGCGAAAGATCAATAATGGAAAGACGCCGGTGTACCATGCCCAGCATCTTGGTATGTGCCACAACGGACATTCGTTCGATTCCCTCATCATCAGGTCCGCGGTGCATCAGTGCCTGCGCCATTCGCTTTAGGCACATTTCATCCACTTCATGCGCCATTATTCCTGCGATACCGCACATACTGCTATATTACCGATGCCTTTATATGGCATCTTTTGTATAATCTTCCCTCTGTAGAATATCCCCTTTTGCATAACCAAGATAGATGCATAGCCCGAATGCAACCCATAAATAGGTATCATTGAGTAGACCGGAAAAAGATAATCTTTGGACGAGAATTCCCACAAGCCCGAGCATAAATATCCAATTGATCTTTCTGAAATCTAAATCAGTTGAACGCCTACGATAATTTCGAAAAAGCCCGTATATTATCGAACCAATAAACACAAAAAAGATGCTCAATCCGATCACTCCGGTATAGAGGATAATTTGATTATACAGGTTGTAGGAGCCGCCTATTCCGCCTTTCCAGTTCGCATCATTACCCAGACCTACACCGAACGCAAGCCGCTGATTCTCTATAAGCGGTTGAATTTCTTCCACCGCTCCGGCCCGGCCCCACGGTTTTATCTCATCATATTTAGTTTTATGAAGGATTAGGCGAGTCAATAATGCTTGCGAAACCGGATTGGATTGTTTTACCTCTTCAGGCGTCATTGTGCCGGCATACACAATCAAGAAGATAAGCGCTCCGACTGTCAAAACTCGTATCCAGCGATCAGTAAAAAATCCCAGCGCGGTTTTTACCCGTCGAGGATACAGCAGAAAAAATAACGGCGCAAGCACGGAAATCGTCAAAATCGTGGATCTTGAAAATGTTCCTAAAAGTACCAGCAACTGTAATACTAAAAGCGGCCAATACTTTTTCCAGGGTATTTGATATAAAACACGATAAACCAGGGAACTCATAATGCCTAGTATCTGGAAATTATTCAACTCAATCGGTTCAATAAATGTGACACGAGCTCTAAATATGTAGTACCCAGAGGCAGTTCCAAATCCGGAATACCAATAGTACGGAACCATATTGTTTAAATTAAGATACGGCAGATGGAAGTAGCTTGCCGCAAGCTCGTAGAGCGCCGCGAGAGCCACGGCAACCGAAAGCCAATGCAAAACGCGTATGGTATGGCGGAAGTATTGTCCTTTTTTTAAAATTGCAAAGGTTGTCATGGTAATAAAAATCATCATAATCAGTTGACCGGATTGTATTAAAGGCCGAAGAAATGTCGCTCGAGACTCGCCCGAAGTTGCCGCGCCAATCAGATCAAGGTTCAAAAATATACCCGCGATTCCGGTAAGCACAAAAAGCGCAAGGAATAAGGCATATTTCCAAGGAAAGGTCAGGCCACGCGCCACAGTTCTTATCGCAAGTATCAATCCGATTACATAACTTGGGCGCACAAAAAAACCGATATCAATAACAAAAGCTGTTTCAAAAATCAAAGTAATAAGAAAAAGCGTGAATAACCGCTTTTCTTTCCGCATCCAATACGGGCTAAAAAAAAGAAGCGCGCCGTAAAATACCCAGGTTAGATAGGGGTACAGATTTATCTCCCGCAGGGTACTTTGTGAAAAAAATTCCATGTTGGCAATGCATCAAGAATCCTTTCTCAAGAAAGTGGCAAGCTGATTTTTACAAAATACAGCCGTATAGCGAATAATGGCGTAATAATATCTTACCCGATTTACATACTCCCTGTTTTTAGAAAATGCTCGAAGCACATTCTTAAAATGACGCCAACTATTCTTCGCCGAGATACTTTCCGGACGATCTATATACCACACTAATGCTTCGGGAATCATAACAATATTCAACAAGGGCGACATTCTAAGCCACATCTCATAATCTTGCGCGGAAGGAAATGTTTCGTCAAATCCGTTATAGGATAATAATATATCGCGTTTACATACCACTGCAGAAGTACCGATGAAATAATTAGTAAAGAGCTGTTTGGGAAGAGGAATATCCCGCCGATAACGTGAAGCGAGATCCTTGAGCACCTGCTTACCATTTAAAAAATGGTATACATTGTGGCAAAAAAAATTTACCCCGTGATGCGCGCGAATCGCCACGCAGACGCGTGCGATTTTCTCCAAATGCCAAAGATCATCAGAATCAAGAAATGCGATCCATTCTCCTCGCGCTGCGCGAATTCCCGCATTACGCGCTGCGCCAGGTCCGGCATGAGTATTCTGTAAAATTTGCACAGGAAAGGGAGCCTGCTCAGTCGCCTGCCGCACTACTTCAAGAGTTTGATCGGAAGATCCGTCATCCGATATGATCAATTCAAATGGCGACACGGATTGTTCAAGAACTGTCCTAATAGTTTCTTTTACAAACGCGGCTGAATTCCATGTTGGACAGACGACTGATATTTTCGGAGAAGCCATATTTATACTGTTACCCCAAAAAATAATGCCCGTATAATCTAGTTAATTTTTTTGGCAATAATGCCAAAGGAATTTTTTATGCGCAATTGCGAACCTATCTTTTGCCAGAAAGGGCTTTGTGTGGAAAAATATTTAACAATCAAACAGTCAAATTTGAGTTCGCTAAATAATTTCTGAATAGCCTCTTGATCAACACCATTGCGCCCCACATGATACTCCGCGTCATCTTCCATGCTTCCTGTTATGTAGATGCCTTTGCTTCTCCGAATGCGCCGACGAATTCCACCAATAATGTCTCCTTGAAAAATGCGCCAACAAAAGTATGCTAGGATACTAAACGCATAGGTGGCTTTACTTAAAGAATCGTACCGCAGCGGATCCTGAAATGAAAAAAATTGACCATGCGGAGCAATAACACCGCCCGTAAGGCGAATTAATTCCAAATAATCTGGAATGTGGTGGAGAAAGGAATTCGCAACGACAATATCAAACTGTTTTCCATCGCGTTGCAATGATCTTAAGGCCTCAACTACAGCCTCGCAACGCGTCTCCAGGCGATCTCCATAGTTAACGCATTGCTTTCTTAATAATATTAACTGATCATTGGAAATATCAACTGCCATAACTTTCGCTCCCAAATCTAAAAATTGACGAGTAGCTGACCCCTCTCCCGCTCCCAAATCAAGGATCCGTGGCACCGAGAAATAGTGTGTCGCGTAATTATAACGATCCGCAACCATCCGCCCGTACATCTTTCGGAGAGCGGCGTGTTTAACATGAGGAGCGCCATGTACATATTTTTTGATATGTTCCGAATTATACATCGCGGCATTCGCAAGAGCGGCTGCTTTATCAATTCGTTGATCCATAATACTGGAATTATACGGCACGATACCTAATAAGAAATCGACCGGCAGAAAAGTTATCGTAACATAGTCAAAGAAGAATGTCCAACTCATTGACTCAACGCAGCGAGGCGACTCCGTTGAGATCTATAGTACCAATCAAACCCACCCTGCAGAAGAAACTCCTGGTACTTTATAGGACAACCAAGGTCGATCGGATCCCGCCATTGTGTATATTTATTTTCATTCCCGATATTATTTCCACGAATTCCAGTAAAACACGAGCGATAACGACGCCTGATTATCTTATAGGCACGCTCATCAATACTTTTTAGATCCCCAAATGGGTAGGCAAAATGATCAACTTTTACTTGCAGCATATCCTCAATCCGGTCTCCTGAACCGATGATCTCATATTCCAATTCCTTTTGAGATCTAATCTTGGAAAGCCGTGCGTGCGTCATAGTATGAGAGCCAATTGCATGACCAAGCTTCACGAGCGTGCGTAGATCATCCCACGAAGCGGGCCGTACCGCCCGCTCCAATTCGTACTGACGCAGGTCTTCTGTACGTAGCAAATTATGATGAAAAAACTCTTGCCACCGGTTGGTATGTGCGCGATTAATAAATTCAGGGGCTACAAAAAAGATCGCCTTCCTATTTTTGAGCGCCTGAATAGCACGGTATGAGGAATGGAATCCATCATCGAACGTAATGGTTGTCTGTATCGCTGTAGATGCATCCAGAAAAGAAAGGAAACTGCGTAAGGGTGCCTCCTGGAAGGCATGAATATCATGAAAAATGATCACCCGTTGTTGTGGTCCTTTTTTTGCAAGTAAAAGGGCGGTCATTCTCCATAAATAAAGTTTTAAGAATGAGCGTAAAATCATGCAAAGTGTGCTACGATGTTTTTAGTTAACCGAGCGAGCGTTCCATGCGCTGCTTCAAAAGTGCCAACCAGTTGATAAGCGGTTCCACGGAAACCAGACTTAAAACGGAGGATACCCTCCGGGGTCTCCTTCGGATGTACGCCTCCAAGATCGAGTAAGAGAAACCCTCGCTGTTTCAACCCAAGGAGCGCGTTCCAAAAAAGCAATCTTCCCGCATTACTCTGCCGGCCTTCTTCATTCAATGTCTCGGCCAAAAATTCAGCCGTATGCCCATAGCAACCAAATAGAATACTCCCTTGACTTTGTTTGTCTTTATATCCTCGTATAATATACATCTTGCGCTCTAATGGAAGGAGATTCTGCAACGTGCGAATAAAATGCGGGGTAAAATTTGTTTTAAACCTCTTCCTCTGCAAGAAAATCTGATATTCTTCATTGATCCTTTGGACAAAATTCTCTGAACTGCCAACTTCGTAACTAAGCCCGGACTCCTCCGCTTTCTTAAGTCCACGTCTCCAATTTTGGCTCAACTGCTCTCGTAGGTCATCTACATCTTTTGTAAGATCAACCCGAGCAGAAATCCATTGCGACTTAGGAATAATCTGTAAACCGCATTCCTCCATCAATTGTAACGAGGAAGGACTATCCGGGAGTGTCGGCACGATGCGAAGATACATCCTCCGCTCATCAACCCAATACCTCTTGAGGGTGAAACTCATTTCCTGGAGTAGATCACTGTAGGGCGCACCATAAAGCTTCGCGAGTGGTGCGCGGTTTATCCATACCAATCCTCGGCGCGTAAAAGGTAACGTCTTCACTAATGCCTGCGCAGCTCCTACGATCTTTCCATGTACCCGAAACAAGTGGCGAAAGACCTGCCATCCTTGAGTAATGCGTTTTGCTTCGCCATATTCCCAAAGCTGCATGAAATTCAGATCTTCAAATTGTACTACAACAGCATTCCATTCCTCCTGCAAAAAATTTCTCGTCTCCATTGTTAGCATACATTCATACCTCCAGCCTACTATAATAACTCTACTTTTTAATGCTTACACATGCTCGAAGTTCCATCGCTCATAAAATCGCACCGCCGAAGGCCTCCGGCCATCAATCACAAGCAGAAGTCGTCGACATCCTTGCTGTCTCGCATAATCAAGAATTCTTACAAGTACGGAGGAATATACAAGAGTTCCGCGCGCACTAGGGTGAGTAAATACAGGACCAACATAGGCATCTCCTTTCTTTGCTTTGCGTCGCTGAGACCATACCTTCATAAAGGGTGATGCGGTTGCATCATGGAAAAACCATGCATAGTGAATAATTTTACCTTCTCTTTCTGCAATAAAACATTGCGCACGAGGATCTCCCAATCTTAAAAAGTAATGCTTATCATACTCGTGCTCCTTTATAAGCACAGGAAATAAATCACGGGTTATTTGCTTATAATCCGCGGGGGTTGCAATATGAATTTTTAGCAAGTCTGAAATTGGAAATTGAATCAGAGGTCGATCGAGGGAATACGCAAAGCATACCAAATGTCGCTCCTCAAAAAGATGATAATGCGCGTATTTTAATATTTTCCGCCCGAAATCCATAGCATTACACTTCCATGCTCTGATCAATGATGAACATTGTTTCATAGCAATCACCAAGAGAAATGATGTGTCATCGTACAAGGGAGATTCGCCTTACAATAAACTTTCGTCGTCAGAGAAGGTATCATAACACCGTAGGCGGGGCATGTCCAATCCGAAATCGTCTCAGGTGCCCCAGTGGAATGCCGGCTATATATTCCTTCAATGCCTGGAGCAAAATGAAAAAAAGTTTCAACCGCATGAGCGCGCGCGCCATATAATTCGTCTTCTACCTCGAACGCAGGACGATTGCACTGAACTTTGAAGCGGCGTGTGTGCTTAATCATATCGCCTTGGATCCGAAGAAAACCAGTATGGCTGATTGAAAACACGAATTGATCGCCGATCTTTTGCCACTGCGCGAACACATTACGCTTCTGATAAAACGCCGGAAACTTCTGCGCACGGTCATAAAGAAATGGACCCAAACTATCTATAGTAAGTGATGTATGTGCCGAAGCTCCGCCGCTATAGATATACAAAGGGTCGCTTGCTTTATAGGTTGGCCTTCCTGGGTCAATAACTACCGGCACCCCGGAAGCAAAAAATACAAAAGAGCACACATCTGCATGACCATGCGATGCGCGGTGAATCATGCATGCTTGCGGGATGTGCCAAAAAAGCGTATGAACACCATGGTTCAAACGAAACCAGCCGCTTTCCGGAAACGCTTGCCACCCTCCCCTAGCCCCTCCCACAAGTGGAGGGGGATTTCCATTTACTACCTCTCCCTTTATGGGAGAGGGTTGGGGTGAGGGTGATCCTATCAAAGGCATCAGATAGTGGATCAACCACTCCGGCGTACAATCCGGCGATACATCCCCGATAAGCGGTATCTGCCAGTGTCCATCTGTATCCTCCACCAGAAAAAACCAACACCGCTCTGCAAGTTTTTTAACCCATGGCGCAAGACACATCTCCATTTCCTGATGCCCTGTTTCCTGCGCAAGTTCATACATCTCCAATATCCAGCGGGTAAAAAGTAAATGATAATGGCTTGACTCTTCGCGCAAAAATCCATCCTCGGTTACAAGCCATGGCAATGCGTCTTTAACAATAGCAAATGCCAAATCTGATAACTCTTTTGCCTTAAGCATTTGTCCGGCAAAAAATAGCGCGCGTGCGTTATTAACCACATGATTGCCGGTTCCGCGCGTTCCGTGGTATTCCAAATGCCGTGCCACATGGTATGCCATCTCTAACAGTGCCGCACTAATATCTTTCGGGGTCTCCGATCTCTGTTGCGCAAAAAACAACAACGCATTTACCATTCGCTCCCCTGTGGTATACGTTGTCCCGGAAATCCCTTCCGGAACCGGCCTCATTGCCGAAAGCCAAGAACGCATCAACGTAACACCTTGCTCATTGTCCATCTCATCGTAGATTAGCCAATGCCAGCGGTGGAGCGACATGGTCTGCTCCGGATCGTCAAATTGTGTGTGCCAGTTCGGTTCACCATCGTACTCGAGAAATCCGGTGGCGAGTTTAAGGCGACCGCACGCGATACCGTCATTCTGAGGAATCGGAGATGACGAAGAATCCCGTGGGTACGTGGACGGGATCCTTCGTTGTCGCTCAGGATGACGAATTATAGAATTAAACGCCCTCCGCACCTCTTTCGGATAATTCCACACCGGCGGAGTATAACGATATTGCAATGAAAACAAACCACGACGCACGAAAAAAAGTAAAGTCCGCGCGCAAAAAATCGGATTCACACAACGCCATAGTAAATTGCGGACTTCATTGGTCATACAGCTTTTGTAACGGCATGCCGGTCTGCAAAGAAACGGTAAGTCGTTGATACACATCGGCAACCTGTGCATAATCAAACTCTCACAACGCATTCTTAAGTTCATTTCATTTTTTTATGCACGCGGTAACAATACGCCAAAGCCATGGGGGGGCGTCTGCTATGCGCACAATGCGAATGTGCCCGTCGCGTACGCGGATACCGGAGGAATCGGACTTGACCGCAGTGACGTATCTGCCGTGCAAATAGACGCCGCCAAACGCACGGATACGGCGCTCAATTTCCGCAACACTCAGCGCACGCGCATCATCTATAGTAGCAAACCGCTTCAATGCCTTGCATGAATAAGACGACGCCTCACCGTGCTGCGGCGTACCCGCACTCCTGCTCGTGATAAGGGTGAGGAGTTCCGGCACGCGCGTCGCTGCCAAAAGCACCTTTTTCCATTCATGCGCATACCATCCTTCTCTACGATCAACCGGTACTGCGTCCTGAATAAGCACATTGCCTGCATCAAGCCCCTCGGTCAGGATATGGAAGGTAAAACCGGTATGTGTTTGTTGATGGTAGAGTGAAAGCGATGTCGCGCCAATGCCGCGGTAACGCGGGAGCAGCGAGTTATGGTAATTAACACCATACGCAAAACGCGCAAGCAGGGCAGCAGAAAGTATCTGGTGATTTGCGACAGAAAAAATAATGTTTGCGTGCGCGGTCAACAGAGCCAGCATGTCAGGCATATCTATCCGCCCTCCCTTTTTGTTCAGCACCGGAATGCCGTGTTGTTCGGCAAGCTGCTTAAGCGGTGTATAGCTGCGAAACTGCTTATCAGGATTGAGGGAGCGTTTCACCCACTGCTCTACGCTCGCGCAACGGCTACGTAACCGCTGAACGCTCCGCATCGGGACCGACTCTACCACACAGCCAATGCTGATATCGGTGCGCTCTCGCGTCACCGCGATCAACGATTCCAAGAGCACGGAACTAATAAATGACTGCGCGGTTCCGATGACGGCAATGCGATCCGCAACACCATCATGTCCCGGTGCAACATTGTACTTATAAGCCATACGGCGAGACATAATTCTGCGAATGAAAGGGAAAAAGACACTACTCATATGATAAAAGCATATCAAAAATGGTATGTCTCCTTAATTTCAATCAAATCGTGTAATTGATAATGATCTATCATATTTTGACAACCCGATTTTTGCAAAACGCCGCAACGCAGACATAAGGCGCTCATTAAACATACCGTGCTGTACCAGCCAATCGCGCCGGCAGACTACAGCCGAAGTGGCAAACGGACAATTGCGAAAAAGCTGACGAGGTACAATCATGCCTTGATACCTCTTTGCAAGATTGAGTGGCTCTTCGCGCCCATCTAAAAATCGATGATATTGATCGTGGTAGAAAAAATTGGTCCGGGGGTACTGTGAATCAGAACACATCCTTTGGCTGCTCCGATAAACCTCGCGATAATTGCGCTCCAAATCTTTCTCGTTTGGCACAGGATATGCAAAACCGATGCACTCTTCCGGACACCAGTATAGACCCATTGACTGCGAAAATATCCCTTGATCTTCATTAAAAGGAGACCAGTACTGATCTATAAATCGCGCGGGCCTTACACAAAAACGGCAAGCAATGGAGGGAATGGTTTGGGTGGGCATAACGTAACTATTGGCAAAAATTTCTAAAGATGGTAGTATCGTATAGAATACGATATTATTCTTTCTATGTCCAGTCAGATTAACCTGGCACTTATTGGTAGGGGACACTGGGGAAAGGTATACGAAAGAACGATCACCGGCCTTACGCAAGTGACCGCCGGAGGTTATTCCGTCTCCCTCCTCCAACACATCTTTGGGAAAGATTACAAAGAGGCATTCACGCACCCCCAAATGCGTAACGTGGATGGAATCATTGTGGCCTCCTCAACCTCCGCGCACTATGAAATTGCCGCCCACCTTTTCTCACGGGGTTTCCGCAATCTGCTTATTGAAAAACCGCTGACGAGAACGTATGAAGAAGCGCAGAAACTGCAAGAGCTTGCGCAAAAGCATCCTGAGGCGATTCTAATGGTGGACCATACCTTGCTTTACGATCCGGCGGTACGCCTGATGAAAGAGCAGGCAACGCACACCATAGGCACGATCAAACACGTCAATTATACGAGTCTAAAAACGCCCCTGATTGAGGGCAACACGATCATTCCGGACGCGGGCTCGCCCCCAATATATCTTTTTTTGGATATTGCCGGAGCTTCTCCTTTAAGCATTGCCGCAAAGCCAAAAGAAAACGACAACGTGGAGATTACGGTTGAATTCAAGAATGGGATGCGTGCGGTTGCCAAAATCGGTAGTGTCTATTCCGAGCGAAAAAGAGAGATCGTGTTTTCCGGCGAGCATGGTACGCTTATGCTTACAGAATTTATGAACCCGCGGGAGATCATTTTTGCCGATCTGAATGGGAACCAAACACCCTTAGCGTTTCCGACCGACCGCACCGCGCTTGAGGGCGCACTCTTGGAGTTTGCTGAGTGCATCGCAGATAAAAAACAGCCGGCCACACCGTTTTCCGCCGGAGCTGAGGTGGTCAAAATGATTGAACTGGCGGAACAATCATTTAAAAAAGGGGGTGAACCCGTACTATGCATATGAGAGTGCCATTCAACATTCCCTACCTAACCGGTAAAGAAGAAGAATATATCCTAGCGGCGTTAAAATCGCGCGCGCACTGCGGTAATAATGAATTTTCCAAACGCTGCATCGCGTTCATGAAAAAAAAATATGGTTTCAGCGAAGTGTTTTTAAATACCTCTTGTTCCACCGCTATGGAAATGGGGGCAATGCTCGCCGGGGTAGGCCCGGGAGATGAAGTCATTCTACCTTCCTACACTTTTAGCTCTACCGCAAACGCTGTACTTCGACAAGGTGCGCGTCCGGTATTTTGCGAGATAGAACCGGACACCATGAATATTGATGTCGCTAAAATCAATGCTCTTATTACTAAAAAAACAAAGATGATTATCCCAGTTGATTACGCAGGAATTCCCTGTGATATAGATCCTATCATGGAGATTGCGCACAGACATAATCTCATTGTGATGGTTGATGCGGCACAATCGTTTCACTCTTTTTATAAAGGAAAGCCCGCAGCAGCGATTCCCGATCTTGCGGCATTTAGTTTTCATGAAACAAAAAATGTTACCTGCGGCGAAGGGGGCGCGCTAGTGGTAAATAAACCGGAATGGATTGAACGTGCACATTTCTTGCAGGAAAAAGGTACTGACCGCAAACTCGTACTTGACGGTGTAAAAAACAAATACCAATGGGTGGATATTGGTTCAAGCTTTCTGCTTTCCGATATTCTCGCCGCGATGCTTTTGGCGCAAATTGAGGAAGTGGAAAATATGGTGCAGGAAAGAGCAAAGTTGACTTTTGCCTATTACACACTTCTTGAACCATATGAAAAAGCGGGTCGTATCACGATTCCACACCCACCTGCCCATACCGAGGTAAATCATCATGCGTTTTTTGTCATCTTTGACATCAAAGAAAACCGCCAACGATTCCTCGCACTCCTGCGCGAAAAAGAAATCTCGGCCTATATCGGCTATGTACCTTTACATTCCTCCACCATGGGGCTACGTTTAGGTTACAAACCTGAAGACCTTCCTTTAACTGAGGATATCGGCTCGCGCATTGTACGCTTACCGTTCTACACAGATTTGCCGAAAAACGGCATGGATTACTGTATAACCGAGATGAAAAACGTACTTTCCACGCTTTATGAACATTGACGCGGATACCGCAAAAAACGCGATTGATCGCCTTTATGATGAACTCCGACAGATTCTTCATTTTTCCGGCGAATCAAAAAATGTGGATTTTTATCTGTCAGCTCTGATCAAATACAATCCGTTTAACGGTACGGAGGAAATTGAGGGGTGGCTTCGTTCTCTAAACAGCCAGCAATATTTTTCCGTCCAGCAAATTCCACTGCGAGAATTACGCCAATGGAGTTTTCATCCGACTACCGGCAACCTTGAACATGCCTCCGGCGGATTTTTCAGCATTCGCGGCTTGAAAGTTAGGACTAACATCGGGTCAGTCACGGAATGGTCCCAACCGATTATTTACCAGCCGGATATTGGAATTTTAGGGATAATTACAAAAAAATTTCATGGCATCTTATATTTTTTGATACAAGCTAAGGCGGAACCAGGCAACCTGAACAACTATCAGCTTTCCCCGACCGTCCAGGCCACGCGCAGCAACTACACGCGCCTGCATGGTGGAAAATCGACTTTGTATCTTGAGCATTTTTTAGGCGACCAGCCAGCACACGTGCTGATTGATCAATTGCAATCCGAGCAAGGCGCCAGGTTTTTCTGCAAACGCAATCGGAATATGATCGTGCGTCTTCGTGATGATGAAAACATCGAGCTGGGACCATACCACCGTTGGGTAACCTTAGGGCAACTGCACACCCTTCTGCAAAAAAATAATGTTGTAAACATGGACACGCGTTCGGTTATTTCGGAAATTAATTTTGCTCCAGAACGCGTATCCTCGCTTGAGCCGGTGCGTGCCTCTGCCCTGCGTGCCGCACTCGAGGCCTCACCGCTGGTTCAAAAACCGATCTTTGATCTGGCCGTGTCGCTCATGATTTCTCTGCATCCAAACACTACGCCTCTCCATACTACGGAAGAGCTTCTGCAAAAAATAACCAGAGAAAAATGCAAAATCATTCTGGAGCGTCAGCTTATTCCTCTAAATGAAGTTACCCACTGGCCCCAAACAGCAAATGAAATTTTCCACGAAAAGAAAAAGTATTTCTCAATTATCGGCGTGCAGATTCAGGCGCATGATCGCGAAGTTACGTCCTGGGACCAGCCCATCGTTAAGCAGCATCACGCTGGAATTATTGGTTTTATTGCCAAAGAGATAAACGGAGTTATTCACTTCCTGGTTCAACTAAAAATGGAAAGCGGGGTTATGGATCTTCTGGAGATGGCGCCGACTGTCCAATGCATTACTGACAACTATACTCCGGACGACATGCCGCTCTACACTCAAAAATTCCTCAATCATGAAGGCTGCGCCATTATCGCTGATTCCTACCAGTCCGAGGAGGGGGGAAGATTTTTTCAAGAATCAAATCACAACATTGTCTTGCTCGCCGATCAAATCTTCTCCGAAGCCGAGCCGCCATTTTTTATGTGGATGAGTCTGAAACAGCTCAAAGAATTTATCCAATTCAGCAACTTCATCAACGTGGAGGCGCGAAGCTTATTAGCGTGCCTAAAAATGATATGACTGCTCCCCGCAAAATACGCCTCGGGCTTTTTATTTATACGCCGATGATTGGCGGCGCCGAACTTTATTTCAAAGACCTGCTTTGGAACCTTGACCGAGAGCAATTCACTGTGACTTTGTTTTGCGAACCATGGGACGAATTTGTCAGCTACTTAGACCTGCCCCATTGTCCGCCAGTTACCATTTGTACAATTAAAATGCGCGAAGTGGGCGGACACTACGGCGCCAAGGAATTGACGGATGGGGCTGCGCCAAAGCAGTTGCGCTGGTCGGAAAAGAAATTATTGCGAGCCATCACCGCGCAAAAAAAACTTCGCTCCCCACTCTTGAAAATTCCGGGAAGAATTGTAAGGGCGTTCATGCATTATGGATTCATGGTTTCAAATACCGCGCGCTTATTTGCCGCATTCCGTAAAAATCCGATTGACGTGCTGCATGTGATAAATGGAGGGTATCCGGGAGCGCAAAGCGCCCAGCTTGCCGCATTTGTGGCAAAACGCGCCGGATGCCAAAGAGCGCTCATGAGTGTCTGTAACACTCCGGTTCCCTACCATTTCCCAAAGACATACGAGCGACTACTCGACCGCTTGGTCCGGCGTTATTTTGACGCCGTTATTATAGCTGGGGACTTTATAGGTAAACTTTTGATTGACCTCCGCGGATTTGATCGGACGCTCTTAAAAAAAATTCCGGAGGGAGTGGCTAGTCCGGAAGAATACGGAGCCGCGCTTTACGGAGCGCCGACGCAGGGTCAGCGCTTAGAAAACCCAACCATAGCCATGGTAGCCGGTTTCCTTCCCCACAAGGGCCACCGCTTCTTACTGGAAGCCCTGGCGCTATTGCGCTCGGAATTCCCTAGCACCCGCGCAACGCTTATTGGCGACGGTCCAATACTCGGCGAAACGCGAGAGCTAGCTAATCGCCTTGGTGTTTCAGATGCAGTCATTTTTGAGGGATTCCGTCCACTCAAAGAAATGCTGCAGATCGTGAATACCGCGGATATGTTGGTTCACCCCTCACTTATGGAAGGAATGCCTTACGTCATTCTCCATGCTATGAGTTTAGGTAAACCGGTTATTGCAACACCTGTTGGTAGTATACCGGAAGTCGTCCTGCATGAAAAAACCGGTTTTATTATTCCAGTAAATAACAGCGTCGCGCTCGCAAACGCCATACGCGGACTACTAACTAATGCGAATCGCGCCAAGGAAATGGGGACTGCGGGGAAAAAAAGATACGATGAAAATTTTACTATTACAGTCATGGTACAGCGTCATACTGACCTTTATAAAACCCTCTACCAATCTAATCCTCGCCGCTAAAATTGCGCCAAACCCTACCCGGCCTTAATTTCCCAAAACCCTGTTCCAAAGTATTCCGGCGGCAAACGGAACTCGTCACAGACCTTCGAATTGGAATTGAACTGCTCGGTAACAAAATAAATCAAACTCATCGGGCGCTCATACGGATTCGCCACGCCATGCGCTACGCCATTGGGAATCCGCACCATCCGCGCGCGTCCGGCACCCAAAACAAAGCGCATCACTACTCCTTCGGTAGCTGAACCTGAACGAATATCCTTCAAGCCAACCAATAGCCGGTCATGTGAGGGGACGAACCAAAAATCAACTTGCTTTTTATGAAGATGAGTTGCTTTTATCGCGCCGGGTAAGACTACAGAGTAATTAATCTGCCGCACTTCCAAACCGGAAGCACCCTGTAAATGCCCTGCATCAAGCCGACCCATTTCCAAAAATGACCCACCGTCGTCGGCAAACTCCTTCAAATCAATAACCTCGACTCCGCCAATTCGTTGAGTGGGTGTATAATCTTGTTTTGTTAATTGTGCTTCTATATCGCTATCAAACATATTTGAGATGGTTACGTTTTCATTATACTGCATTTGCTAATTTGCGTCCATCCTATGCTACGCAATTATTTCTTGAAGCGATACGCCCTCCTGTAACGATCGGGTAAGTTTCTTATAAGCGTCGCGCGCATCATCCTCATTGTAGGTCCTGATACATTGCTGAATTTCCTCACGATTGTATGCGTGGGGAAGGCCAATACTTTTAAGAACACCTAAGCGATCAATGCCCATGCCAAAGGTAATAATTGGGATGCCGGAAGCGACTGCCTCAAGAATCCCTGTAGTCGCGCCCATAATAACAAGATCACATCCGAAAAAACGGTCCTGTTTATACGCCTCTACAGTATGCAGCTTAAATTCCATTTCCAGTTCGTCTTGGAGGCGTTGAAATCCTTGATGCTTCGCGTCCATCACCGCCTTGATTGATGAGTGATGAAAAGAAACTAGGATATTTTCTCCAGCTACTCCAGCCGTTCTTAATCCGTTATATATTTCTATAAAGTCAACTATCGCGCAGTCTTCCCGGCCCGCCAGGGAAACCCCGTACCATTCCGGGATAAAAACAAATACTTTCCACTGCGCGCGGTTGGAAGAAAGTGGACGCAATGGCTGCGACTTATTTTGGAATTGAGGATGGCGGATGGTCAGCGACGGCCATTTTATTTTTTCAAATTCCTCTTCAGACGAGCAAGACCACGCGAGAACCCGGTCCGGTTGAAATGGAGAGTCAAGCCGTTTTTTCCCAAGATAACTCTCCCACACCACGCCATGAGGTAAATAAGCGGTGTCTACTCCCTCTTGCTTTGCCGCGGCGTACAAAAACCGATTAAGGTCATTCTGATCAGTGGCCCCTACGTAGCATTTCGGCTTCATCACCTTAAATATGTATCTAACACGCTCTACAACCCGATCAAGGATGCGCGCTTTGTAACGATCAAAAAACCGCGTGAGTATATGATTAATAAGCACGCGCTCGTCAGAAGAAAACAGTGACCAGATTGAATCCTGTATCAGCATTGGTACTCCTGTATCCATGGTATTGTCAAGATCAACAAGTGTTTCCGGCTGTGGAATATGTAATATACGCCGGAGTTTCTTTTTTAGCGCGGACAAAAATCCAATTGACCTGGCCAGGCGAAACACTAAAAAATTCTTTGGCAACTTTGTAAGATTGCCATAAGTCTCAATAAAAACCTTCTGTGGACGAGACAAGCTACTAATTCTCCAACGCAACGCAAAAAACCACCACGGATCGTAGGCCCGCGGTATGCCATAAGGCGCCTGACGATATAAAATATTGGTAGTAGTTTGATCAAGTACTCCATTCCCGATCTTGCAAAGTATGTTCATTTCTTTGGCCACCGCAACGGTTGCCGCGACCATTTCCACATCCTTATCCGAGGAGATCGTCACGGATGTTGAATTGAACTCGCGCATCATCTTGCGCAGGCATTCCTTTAACCAGCAGTAACGCGACAGACGCCACTTGACCTGCTGGAGCGCAAGCGGCGCCCATTTCAATCGCGGATTGCTACGAGATTCGTCATGCAAGCATTGATCAATTTTTTCATGCAGTTCAATATCCATCACCTTACCCTTCTCATTTCCGGGACTAAAATCGCTAAAAAGATAGTTCTCTACACCATCCCGCTTGAGTCCGTGATATCGAATCGGACACCAGGTTACGATCGCAGTAAATCCATCAAGGGAACAATCCACCTCCCCGCATAAAATAAACAACGCACCGCTCATAATTGATATATTTGTATCTCTTTATCCTCGTATATTTTTCTTAGCTTCGGATTTTGAATTACTGGATCTTCAGCGCCAAGCGCTTTTTCATTTGGTCCAAAATACACATAATCTAATTTAAATGGCGGGTTGTTGATGTCCATATCTCTATAGCGCACAATTTTTTCCTCAAACACCTCCGGTGGAACTTCTTGCGAATTTCCGGCTTGGAAGTAACTGTTTAGTTCTTCGGAATAAAACATATTGTGAAAAAGATAAAGTCCCATTTCGCTATCTTCCGTAAGCAATCCCTTTAACTTATGCTCCGGCACATTGTATAGGTGCGCTAGATAGAAAAACCTTTGCCAAATTTCTTCGTTGGGGGCAATAGTATTTAATCCGTAGGGAAGAAACAGTTTAGTATTGGTATACAATTGAAGATCAAGGTTGGTTACAGGCGATATAACACCCACTACCGTGCCCTTTTTAAAATTATCCTTCATCCAACGATAACTTGCCGCACCATGTTTTGGCATAAGATGCTGTGCGCGGGTAACTTCCGCCCCCTTAAACGCATCATGCGTTTGTCCGCGCTCCCCCACTTTGACCAAATAATACCCCTCCACGGAAAAAAGCAACATAAGAAGCAAAACACCGCTGACAATCCACCACCGCATGGAAATGCGTTTCAAATAGCGCTCATGCACTGCGAGCGCGATCACGGCCAGTGCCCCATACAGGAATGGCAATAATGGACGCGCCCAGTGATCAGGTTGGGGTACCACCCCGGTAATCACCTGCAGATTAAGTGTTACAAAAATAGGCAAAATAAAAGCCAGAAGATAGGCGGTGGTTTGCGTATCGCGTTTTCGCCATAGCCAAGAGAGTAACGCGGATATCACCGCAACGCGCGCATAAATACCCCAGGTGAAGAAACGCAATCCATGGGATCGCTCAACTCCCACGCGGGTAACTAGATCCTGATATTGCGGCAAATGTGTGAGATCCCAAAAATTCATCCAATAGCCGATTGAAACCGCAAGCCCGATGGCAATAATTGAACCGATAATTTTCGCGTCCTTATACGCGCGCGTTAAAATAAACCCCGCTAAAAGAAAACCAAGTCCGGTATAAAAGGTTACCCACTCATACAGATCCGTAAAAAAAAGCGCTCCGGCAAAAATGCCAGCCAACCCAATCATCAGATTACGCTTCCCCGTAAACGCAAGATAGGTGAAAATGGCGGCTAAAAGGTAAAATGGCATGGTCAGCTTTGGCCAATCAATGTGGTCAAAAGGAAAACTAAAAATCGGAGGTATAATATTGTCCGTGAATTGCCAAAATGGCAACCC
The DNA here is from genome assembly GCA_016187515.1 of Candidatus Uhrbacteria bacterium. Lineage (GTDB taxonomy): Bacteria > Patescibacteriota > Patescibacteriia > GWA2-47-26 > GWA2-47-26 > JACPJN01. The sequence continues at coordinate 200,871 of JACPJN010000007.1, forward strand.
TGGCCCAAAAATAAAAAAACAAGCCGCCACCAGCGCAACCAATTTTCTTTTTGTCAATAAACTAATAAACCAATAAAATAATAAAAATATCCCGGCTGGAAAAACAAAATCAGAAACCACCATTCCCATTTTCATGGAGCCGAACAATTTTGCAAAATTCCCCATGATTATGGGACTGATGATGGACATCCAAGCAGGGCTGGCAACATATTCCGCAACATTAAAATCACCCACCAGCAAATCCCCCTCAAACACCGCTTTTGCCCGCGGGTAATACGTGGCCGCGGCGTCAAAATCAGATGCAATTGTAATCGGTTCGTACGAATCAAATCCTAACTTATTAATCTGCAAAATGTGGCCCCTACCGTAAATCACACTTACCGCTATGGCCAGTACAATCAAAGCCCGATATTTCTTTAGCAACATATACAATGATACCTTCTAAAATTAGAGAATAAGTATCTCAACAGATAGTACAACAAGATCGGGGTTGACGCAAGAATGCCCTGCTGGTACGATAGAGCTATTCTATGGCTAATGCACGGCATCATCCTTATCTGGAGTACCTATTGATCAAACTTCCTTGGTTTGAAAAATTCCCCACCCACTTTATTTTTTTCGCATTTTTCGGAGGGATTGCGACTGCAGTGGATTGGAGCGTATTCTATGTAACTCATCTGCGGCTTGGCTGGCACTATCTTCAAAGCGTGACCTTGACCTTCATTTTGGGCACACTGATAAGTTTTTCCGGCAATAAGTATCTTAATTTCCAAGATTCCTCAAAAAAAATAATCCGTCAATATGTAATATTTGCCTCTTTGGCGGCAGTAGGTCTACTGATCACTTACGGACTGCTTACAATATTTATTGAGTATCTGCACTTGCACGCGATGGTCGCTCGCGCCATTTCAACCTTCATCGTGCTTTTCTACAACTACTTTTCGCAAAAACACATTACTTTCAATAAACGATTCACTCATAACCCCTCCCCCCTCCCCTTACCTTAAGGGGAGGAGAATGATGGAGTATGTCTACCATATCTTTGGTCCTGCCGGTCTACAACGAGGAAGAAAACTTGCCCAAACTTTTTGCTGAACTACAGAAATTGATTGCTAAACTTCCAAACGAAGAGGTGGAGCTGATTTTTGTTGATGATGGAAGCCACGACCGATCGTATGAAATCCTAACGGGATTTGCACAACAATATCCATTTGTAAAAACAGTCAGCTTTTCTAGAAATTTTGGTCATCAAATTGCTTTTACTGCCGGCATTGATCATGCAACAGGAGACGCGGTAATTGTCCTGGACTCTGACCTGCAAGATCCGCCGGAAGTTGCGCTCCAGATGATTGAACAATGGCGCGGCGGTGCAGCGGTAATCTATGCCAAACGCCGCAAACGTCCGGAAGATGAGAGTTGGCTTAAAAAAACCACCGCGCATTGGTATTACCGGATCCTTAATCGCCTTTCCGATATTCCGATTCCAACCGATACCGGGGATTTCCGATTGATGGATAGAAAAGTAGTGGAGGAACTGAAACGCTGTCGGGAGCACAGTCGCTACATGCGCGGTCTTACCTCTTTTGTAGGATTTCCGCAGACAGCCATATTCTATGATCGTCATGAGCGGTTCGCCGGGAAACCAAAATATAAATTATTCAAGCAATCATTGAAACTGGCCCTTGACGGCTTAACTGGATTTTCTGCAAAACCACTACGACTGATCTCTTATATTGGATTTGTTACCGCATTGCTAAGTTTCTTGGGTATCATATATGCAATTTTTATGAAAATATTTTTCCCCGAGATTACCGTATCTGGTTTTACCTTAACCATCATTGCAATATTTTTCATTGGAGGCATGCAAATGCTTATCTTGGGGATCATCGGCGAGTATATCGGCCGTATTTATATCGAAGCGCAAAATCGCCCGCTCTACATTGTAAAGCATAAAATGAATTTGGATTAAATCCTGCCGCTTATGCCTAAACGGATTGCCGTAATTGGCGGCGGATTTACCGGGCTGGTTGCCGCCTATGAGCTTGGGAAGCGCGGTTGCCAGGTTGCGCTTTTTGAGCGCGGCGATTATCTTGGGGGCTTGGCCAGCGGCTTTGCTATTGAAGACCATCCGCTGGAAAAGGCCTATCATCATCTGTTTACCACGGATTCCGCCATGCTTGCGCTGGTCCATGAGCTGGGGCTGGACTTTGAGCTGATCATGTGCGCTGATTCCAAAGCGCTCTACCATGCCGGACGCCTGTATCCCTTTACTACCCCTTTTGACCTATTGCATTTTACGCCGCTTTCTTTTTTTAACCGCCTGCGCTTCGGATTTGTAACCTTGTATCTTACCCATGCGCCGAATTGGCAGCGTTTTATTCCCATCCCGGCCGCCGCATGGCTTAAAAAATGGTATGGCGCGCAGGCCTATGCGATCGTCTGGGAACCACTCTTAAAAGGAAAATTTCACAATCACTATACGGATGTTTCCATGGCTTGGCTTTGGGCGCGGATTAACTCCCGCGGAAATTCAAAAGACCAGGGAAGGGAACGCGTAATCTATTTCAGGCATGGCTTTGCCGTCGTCGTGAAAGCGCTTACGCGCAAACTCAAAGAGCTTGGCGTAGACATTAAATACCAAACGCAAATTACCGCGGTTACTTCGTCAACCGTGCCGACAATCACATTTACGGACGGTACAAGCGAATCATTTGACCGGATTATCTGCACTACCCCAAGCCATGTGTTTGCTCGCCTTATTGAAACCGATGCGCATGCATCGGAGGAATATCTTGCGCAGTTAAACAGCATTAACTATCTTGGAGCAGTGCTCATTATATTTTCCTCATCCCAATCATTAAGTAAATACTTTTGGCACAATCTTAATGACCCGGCCTCTCCCTTTCTGGTATTTTTACAGCATACCAATCTGGTGGACCCGGCCTGGTACAACGGCAAGCATATTTATTATCTGGGCGCGTATTTGTCCCATGAGCATGCGTTTTTCCGCAATAGTGACCAAGAAGTGGCAAGCGAAGGATTTGACTATATTAAAAAACTCTTTCCTTCTTTTAAAAAAGAAGCGGTGCGGCAGATGCAGGTGTTCCGTTTTCCCAATGCCCAGCACATTGTAGATACAGATTATACAAAAAAAATACCGGACTATAAGACCCCGCTTCCCGGAATCTATCTCGCTAACTTTTCCCAAATTTTCCCGGAAGACCGCGGCACCAATTTTGCGGTGCGGGAAGGCATAAAAATCGCCAAACTCGTCTGCGCTGATCTACGGCCTCTTCTTTAGTATACTTCTCCTGTTTTATACCCTTCCATTCGGACTGCCCAAAATTACCTGACTCTTAATATTCCCCCACGTCCAGCGTGCCGCATAGCGCTCTTCATATGACGCGGTGCTCGCGATCATTTTCCGAAAATTTCTATACATCGCTTCTTTTCCGCGCGCATCGGCTTCCTGCGCGGTATGCCCTTTTAAAAGTGTCGAAACAATCAAATTTGACGACTCGAGAAATAATGCCGCCAGCATATCTTCGCGCGGCCTGGTTATTTTTGTGGTAAGGTATCCAAATATAAATTTACGCGTATACCCTATAAATGTCCTAAGTCCATTCTCGACTAATTTCACACCTAACCGTTTTGCGCACTCACAACTTCGTGCATATACTACGGAATTGCCAAAATGATCTGAACCATCCACCAATGGTTCATCGTTGTGGCCAGTTATTACATCCGCATTCCCGTGTCCATTCAAAAAAAGAAGGGCGGGCATCTTCGCTTTACAATAACTTTGAAATCGTACGCGCTCCGCTTTGTCTCCCTTTAAATCATAGACATCTCTGCCTTTCTCGCTTGCGAGCGTAATAATACTTTCACTCCAACTACAAAGATAGTTCGTTACCACATCGTAGTGCGGACGCGTAATAAGCATTGGCTTATTCATTGCCATACACCGCTCCGCTTGCTAAATCCTGAAGAAATTCTAATTCCATTTCCATTACCTGCTTTCCTATCTCGTCCTCTTGCCGTACATGCTGAGTCAGTTCTTGCTTGGTAAAATTAGCTGCGCCTACCGCAATTTGAAGAGTATCCGGCATAACACCCACACGCTCCAAAACGAGCTGCTTAAACTGACCTTTAAGTTCGGGGTCTACAATAATATCATCAATTGATCTTGATTTGTCCGTCATTGTAGTATTTTTAATTTTTCCAAAAGTTCCAAAATCTCTTTTCCAATCGGTGTTTCCTGCTCTACTTCCAATCTCGCGGATTGCCAAGTATATGGCTCGTTCTTTACTACCGCTACAATCTCTTCCCGCGTACCCTGCGGTAAATTTGCGTAAACTTTTAGAAACTGTGTTTTTCTGTCCATATGTTGTACAACTTACCACTTACCTTAGCTACTGGTACTATATCCTACGAACGGCGGAACATACTCGAAATAAATAATTGATAACTACTCAATTTTTTTACCAAGCTTCTCAAACTCTTTTCGATCAAGTTTGATCCCTTCAAGCGCGCTTGAATAATACGCATGCTCAATATCCCACGATTTCTCAAGAGATTTTTGTTCCGTTGAAGTCAACCCCGACAGCTTTTCCCGCGCATCCTTCATGCTGGTAACAAGCCGTGTAGTAATGGTTTTCTGCATATAATTGGGGCACTTTGACTTATACGTATAGTATACACCGCTTTGAAGCATTTTGCAATGTATTCCCAAGAGAAACTGTCTTTTTTCTATTTAGCACAACGCCCGGGGCTTACCTGCCTGCCCCAAAGGTGACCCCTTGGGTCCGTCAGGCAGGTCACTCACCATTTCCGGATGCATTGGACAAGTATATTTTATTGTTGCGCTCTGGCTATCCATAAAATTAATTTAATATCCAAATGGAGTAGTTCAGATACATTGCAAAGCTGACCCAAAGAATGTATGGGATAAGAAGGATCCACGCCCCGTTAGAGACAAAAAATGCTCTAACGGGGTGAACGGCCGGATTGTCTTGTCCGTCCGAAGCTTTATGCGAAGGAGGAGAGATTTTATAAAACGCAATGATCGTGGCGAGGATGGCGAGCCAGAGGAACACGATCTCAATAAGCGCACCGCCCGGAGAATGTAGTCCGAAAAAGATAATTGACCAGAGAGTATTCAAAACCAGCTGGCCGATAAAAATAGTTAAAGCTATTTTTACCCTGAGCTTAGTCGAAGGGGAACCGTTGTCCCATTGTTTCCACACCAGCCAAGCACTCACCCCTATAAGCGCAAACAGTGTTGTCCAGACCGGTCCGAATACCCACGCGGAGGATTGAGAGCCGGCTTGACGATCCCGGCGTACCAGCCAGCGATTGAGGGCGTGGTAAACACCGAACCGATGATGCCAGCAAGCTCGGAAACTACGATGGCGATGGTAAGTTTGAGTGTGTTGTTGATTTTCATAGTTATTTTTCAGTTTTATTATGATGTTCTACTAATTTCTCGCCCGGGGAGATGCCGCCAAGAACTTTGTACGGAGAGCCTGCCCCGTACCGAGCTTCGCTCTGGTACCGGGGCGGAATCGCAGAATAGAAAACCAAGCCCTAGGATTTGAAAAAATCCGAACCGAGCAGATTGTATTTCCCCAGTCGCTCCTCTTTGAGCTCAAAAGTGGTTACATCACCTTTATGATCCCACTGCACTTCATAGGTGCGTTTGAAATTTCTTTGCAAAAAGCGCGCGTTGTTGGTCCTGCCGTCAACCAGGATAAAGGTACCGGGCAAAAAGGTCGGCTCCATGGTTAGGAGATCTCCGGACATAACTGTCCGCTCATCGCACTGAAAACTCAGGCCGCGAATCGTGCCTTGAACATCTTTGGGCGCTGGTCCGTCAAGATAAATAAAATCCGGCACCACATCCGGCAGATTTTTGTAATAATGGCATAGCTGTCCGTTGAACGTTCCAATCTCAACCTCGCTAAAGTGCAAATGAACTCGGTCTTTAAGTGTGTTGGGGAGTCTGGATCGCACATGTTCAAGCCACTGCGCTGACGCGTCCACCGAAAACAACTGGAACATGAAGCGATTGCGTATTTGCGGCGCAGTATCTAGGGTCTGCCAGTCGCGCTCGTTTTTTTGTAAAGCGTCCGCAATAATCACCGTGGAGTACCCCACCCCAAACTCCAACACCGTAAAAAATTTGCGCTGACGGATAAGCTGATGCAGGCGCACCAGATCATCGGCCTGCGGGGGCATCGGCGCGCCTCCGCCGCGTACCATATCAAAAACCCCCTCTTGATAGTCCGCTCCCTCGCTAAAATTAATTAACTTCTCCAGCCCTTCTTGCTTAATATATTCTTGATGTTTTTCGTATTGCTCACGCGTGCTCGACATAGGTAAAATTATTATCTCTCAATATCACCCCAAGAGATCTGCGCGTCTTTTAGTATGTCACGCGTAGCGACTTTGCCGACAACATTGTCGTAATCAACTGCTTTTATTTCTCCGGTACCCGGTCGCTTTACCCAAATGTTTTCTTTGGTAAACCGGCCGCCTTTTTTAATGTCCTTAACCGATACCACGCAGGCGTACGCAAAATCAATCGTCGGCTGTTCCTCCTTTAATATCTCTTTGTGTCCGCCGAGCGCCTTATAGATCGCTTCGGATCCGACAATCAGCTCGCGAAGTTCTTGGGGGTCAATCGAGACCGCGATATCCGGGCCCGGCCATGTTCGATCGGAAGTAAAATGCTTCTCCAAAATACTTGCTCCAAACGGGACCGCGCCAAGACAGGTATAGATTCCAACCGAATGATCGCTTAATCCCAAAACCGCGTCGGGAAAGGCGTTCTTAAGTTCGGTAATACCTCCTAGTCGTACTTTATCATAAGGAGTTGGGTACAGCGAAGTACAGTGCATTAACGCAAAAGGAATATTCGCTCTTCGCAGTATGGCGACGCTTTTGGAAACCGAAGGAATGTCGTTCATGCCGGTACTCAAAATAATCGGCTTTCCAAATGACGCAATATGTTCAACCAATGGATAATTATTACATTCTCCAGATCCGATTTTAAACCACGCGACTCCCATCTCGTTTAGTATATTGGCCGCCGCTCGAGAAAACGGCGTAGACAGATAGATCATCCCTTGCGCTTCAGTATACGCTTTCAGCTCTTCGTGCTCTTTGCGAGTCAAACCGCAGCGCTCCATAATCTCCCAGATCGACTCTTTCGTATGTCCGGGAACTATTTTTTTTGCCACTGGCGCCATCTCATCTTCGAGCACGTGCATTTGAAATTTCACGCACTCCGCCCCGCTTTTCTTCGCGTCGTCAATCATCCGCTTGGCTTTACCGACATCGCCCTCATGATTAATGCCGATTTCCGCAATGACAAAAGGGCTGTACTCGGGACCGATTTTTCTGTCGTGAATTTGGAGGAATCCGGCCATATTTACACACCCAAAATATTAATCTACAAATTGCTTTTGAATCGGGATATTGGATAAATCCAAATGCTTCAAAATCTTGATGATACGCGGCGCCGATCGGCCGTCGCCGTAAGGATTCTTCACTTTAGACACCAACCTCCTAAAAGACGAATTATATAAGGCCTGCTCTAAACCTTTCATAATCTCTTTACTGCTATACCCGACATCAATGACATTTTTCGGCCGTTCGCGGCCCTGTTGACGCGTACCAATGTTGACAACCGGAATTTTAAAGGTGGCGGCTTCATGAATCCCGCTTGAAGAATTTCCAACCAGGCAAGCGGCATGGCGCAAGACATTGGCGTATTGCTCGGGCGATAAACTCTGAATGTATTTCATTCGAGAATTCTCAACTGCGCGTAAAATGGCCCGCGAACCAGCATCATTATTGGGACACAGCACAATCCCTTGCAATTTTAAGGAGGCCACCGCTTCCAAGGTGTCCTTGATCTGACTCCCGGAATGTTTCACTTCCGTAGTAACCGGATGCTGAACCACCAGTACATAGGGCTCGCGCAAATTAAGTCCAAATGGCGCAAGCGTGTCCATTCTCGAAGTCCGCGGAGCTTGGATCAAGGCATCAATTGAAGGACAACCTACTGCAAAGATAAACCGCGGGTCTTCACCCATGCGACGAAGCCGCTGGGCAGCAATTTGAGTAGCGGGAAAATGTATGTGGGCAAACTTTGATGTGGCATGCCGCAAGGATTCGTCAATACTGCCGGTAACCTCTCCGCCTTGAATATGCGCCACCGGTATATTCATGTGCGCGCCGACAATCGCCGCGGCAAAATTGGCGCCGATGTCAAATCCGGTAAGAATAAGGTCTGGAGAAACACGCTCGAAACTGTCGGAAAGCTGCTCCAGTATGCGCGCGTAACTGCGCGTCATTTCCGCGCCGGTATCCGGAGCTCCCTCATGATACATCGGCAAAATACCGCTAATGCGAAACCCGTCTTGGCGGATAGTGCGAATATCTTCGCCGTGAAGTTTAAGCAGGCTTATTCCGGTTACGAACAAACGATAATCAAAAAACGGGTCGCGCCGCATCAGGGAGAGAATTGGCTTGAATCGAGAATAATCAGCGCGCCGCTCCGAAACGATGGCCACCCGAAGACGATGTCGCTTTCGATCCGCTTGCATAGGCGTAAATCTTAACGGGTCTATTGCCGAATGCCATTTTGACTGCAATCGCACCTGCGCGGCTACGGCTTTGCAGAAATTGCTCGACAGATACTCCGTATATGCCTCGCAATTTCTGCTTCGCCTCGCTCGCGCATGAGCGATTTCGTTACAAAAGCGCATTCGGCAACAGACCCTTAACTATAACCCGCGCTCACCCTCGCCGTACCGACCGGAGGAAAGGGAATTTCCGCACGATTAAGAAGCGCGGCGATTTCTTCCTTATTTAATCGCCGGACCGTGTCAGAATGGTACGCTTGCGACTGTAAAGGTCCCGCTCCGGGGTATTTATATGCAGGAAATCCGGGAACATTAACCGAGGGGGCAATGATAAAGTGGGTATCGGTCTCCAGCGCATTCAGCACTTCGGCTGGATTCAGGAGCTCTTCGGTAATCTTCTCCCCGGCCCTGACTGCTCCATAGGTAACCGGAACCGGTTTCTCGCCGTAGCGCTCAACGCATACCTCCGCAAGATCCTTGATTGACACGGCCGGCATTTTTAGAACGAAAATTTCTCCGCCCTGGGCATGGACAGTCGCCGCGAAGACCAGCTGAACCGCATCGCTTACGGTCATGAAAAAACGGGTCATATCGGGATGGGTAACCACCAAGGGATCACCCTGGCGGATCCTTTTAATAAAGAACGGCACCACTGACCCGGCGGTTCCCAGCACATTTCCAAAACGAACCGTGGTGAACACTTTTGACTTTGAACCTTGGACATACTGGGCGGCGCAAACTAACCGTTCGGCCAGCAGTTTTGAGGCGCCCATCGTGCTTGACGGTTGTACCGCCTTATCGGTTGAAATCATAATAAAACGGGATACACTCGGGGTCTTTAGCGCGGCGGTAATAAGATTTTGAGTGCCGATTACATTCGTCTGAACCGTTTCAAAAGGATTGTATTCTCCTTGCGGCACATATTTAAATGCCGCGGCATGGAATATAATATCAATATCCTCACAGGCCATCAGAATCCTGTCGGCATCGCGAATATCACCTAAAAGATAACGGACGTTAGTTGAGTCGCTGAGTTCTTCCTGTAGCGCGATCTGTTTCGTGGTGTCGCGCGATAATACGCGTATCACGCGCGGCTGATATTTCAGCAGGTTTTTCACGATGATACGCCCGATAGAACCAGTGCCGCCGGTTACAAGGATATTCTTATTTTTGATAAATTCGCCGAATGCATCATTGATCATATTCATACGCTGATACGAATTATCGTTTTCTTAAGACAACCGGAGTGTAGGGGTATTCCACATTATAAACATATTTCTAATGCCCACGCAAGCGTTCGGTCTGCCTTTCCAGAATTGTCCGCATTTTATCCTCCGCTTCGCTCCAATCCTCCGCGTTATTTATGTCGCTTGAATATTGAGGATCCATCAGGTAAGCCCGAATGTCATCGCCATATATACTTGGGTTGGGATCAAACACCAGCCCGGGCTTAAACACATAAAGCACGCCGTTGCGATGATAGGTTTTGGGCAAATCCTGACGACGAGAAACGATCTGCCGGATGGACTCACCGGCAAACAGTGCAAGCCGATCGTGCTCACCGATGGTAAACTGCCAATACGGATGATACTCCGCCGGCACTTCCACCACACTGACCACCGAATCCGCCCCGGTCTTCACAAAAAGATCTAGCGCCTCCCGAATGTGGAACGGCTGCACGGAGGGCGAAGTCGGCTCAAGAAGCATCGCTATGTCCGGATGGTAATCCTCCTTTTGACGAAACCAGGAAAGCGCGTGCTGTACAACCGGAAGCGTCGGGGTAGTATCTTCCGCAAGCTCGGCGGGACGCAAAAAAGGCGCCTCGGCTCCAAAATGTCTCGCCACTTCGGCAATTTCCTGATCATCGGTTGAAACTATAAGACGACCGATGACTCCGCTTTTGATGGCGGCCTCAATCTTCCAAGCGATAAGCGGTTTACCGCAGAATATTTTTATATTCTTTTTAGGGATGGATTTTGAACCGCCGCGCGCCGGAATTAATCCTAATACCTTCATACCTATTGCGTAAGCCAATATGGTTTAACATGGTGCAGCGCATCAAAATATTGCAGGGTCTTCTTTTCAACGCGTCCTTCGGGAAGCGCAGCGTACCGGCGTGCGTACTTGTGCCGCATCAGCGCAGTATAGCACAGGTAAGGATACCAATACATTGCTTCTTTAAGCGCCCGCTTTAAAGGCTTTTTATAGACAAGTACGCCGCGGCGACGCCGAAAGAGCCGGGGATCCGGCGCGGTCTCCTTGTAATACTTCTCAACAAGTGGGTAACGGGTAAGCCCGAGGTTATGCAGAAATGCGGCGCGCAGCTGATGTAAAGATGGCGTTTGCGCGGCGTTGGCGTGTAAAAATCCGAACGCTGGCTGATATTGCCACGGCAGCTGATTAAACCCCGTAAAGTCGCCGTATTGATTGGTGGTGTCCGCAAGCGCAGTATAAATATGAAGCGCACCCTTTGGGACACGCTCATGCAAAAAACACGTTAGGATGTAGTGTAAATTGGCAAAGTGTTCAAGACGCGGCCTAAAAAATTGGGCCTCGTGCCCGTAGTCGAATACACGAAGACGCGCACACTCTGCAACGTTCAAAATCATAAAGTGATCGTCTGGCAATGGCACGCGATTACCGAAGTTCAGTTCAAGTCCGGTCACCCATCCAACCCGCATGGAGATTGCCGCTTGCTGAACTCCGTTTGTATTAAACAAAGCGTGAAGTTTCTCCAGATCCAGAAACCAGGCGTCGGCATTCGTGACCGCCGCAAAATCGTGCCCGTGCGCCTGCGCATATCTGAAGGCATGCTTTATACCCTCAAGCAGGCGAAAGATAGCTTTAGACATCTGGCCCACCTTAAGCAGCGGAAGCCCTTCCGGATAGGCAATAGCAAAATGCCCATCAAGATACCGGGTGTGTTCCTGGCTGGGAGGATCGGGGTACCCGCCTTGGGAAATTAAATGTACTTCGTCAAATATTTTCTTATCTGCATTTTGCAAACGAAAAATCTCCGACCCTAAAGCCGTATCCAAATAGTTATTCCAAACGTTCCAGGCGACGGTAATCTTCATAGCTATGAATGATAAGGAATATGTAGAAAGCCGCAAACCGCTTTAAAGGCGTTTTCCATTTTCTGTTCAATACTGGGGGGATTTTCTATTATTCTGATATTTGGGTGTCCTTGCCATATCTCTCTAAGATTTTTTTCGTTCCAGCGCGCTTCCTCCAGGCCGGCATAACGCGCGGGCATGTCTAAATTGTAAAATTTCTCCGCGCCCTGGGCGGCGGTCACCATATGGACTACTAAATCATAACTGTCCCGGAGCTCGTTAAAATTCCAGCCGTATTTTTTTATAATGGCGCTGAATTCGTCTACCGGCATATAGGCGGCAAGATCGATAACGCCGCGATCATAAATCACCACTTTCCTATCGCCCTCGGCTTCCTGCGCCATTTTGTCAAAAATCTTTTCCCAAAAAAGCTGGGTATCAATGTATGCTTTTTCAAATGGCCTATATCGCAACGGGCGTATCTTATTGGGCAAGAGCGCCGCGTCAATTAATATCGCGCTTACTTCAGCCGGGAGAACACAGTGAAAACCCAACTCGTTGAGTTTTTTACCGATATATTTTATGGTGGTGGTCTTACCGGCGCAAGGTCCGCCCGTGAAAACCACTCTGGGAATTTTTGTCGTCACCGATTTTTTTGCATTTTCCATAATACTGCCGCGGTTATGCCGCAAATAATGATTTAAATTTATTAATCTCTTCTGGAGTCCCTAAATTAAAATGAAATTCAACCGGAAAAACTCTAATATTCGCGCCCTGCTCAATCAAAATATTATAGGTCGGGGCGACATAAAATTCGCCTTTTGTTCTAATATTATTTTTAATCATATATTCAGCAGATTCTATAAAGTATTTTGCCTTGGTAAAATAATAACAACCGACGGTGGCTTTATCAGAAATAACTTCCTTTTCGGCAATTCTTTTAGCATACCCTGCTTGGTCGGCCTCCACATAACTTAAGGCGCTGGAATTGGAGGCAAAGTAAAAAATTACTGCTTTATCTCCTTCGCCAAGTTTGCGCTTTACTTTATCCATGTCAATATAAAATAAGTTATCGCAATTCACAATTATCAATTCCTGTTCCGGATCTAATTTTTCTTTAGCCAAAAGCACCGTGCAAGCCGCACCTTCCGTGAGTTGGTCAACCGCTATAACTTCGCAGTTTCCGTACAATTCTCTTAAACACTCATCAAGTTTATTGCTCTCCAGATGTTCTTTTAGAACTAAAAAAATAAATCGGGGATCTGCAACTTCCTTCAAGCCATCAGTTGACCATTTAATTATTGGTTTTCCCAAAACCTTTATTAATGGCTTGGGATCGGAATAACCGGCTTCCAAGAAGCGCTGACCTCGGCCGGCGGCCGGAACAACTATTTGCATACTTTTAGGAAACTTCTTAATTCCAGGGGGTGGTCGGTGCATATCCCGTCCGCGCCCCAGCTTATTAAATTCTTCCAGGTCTCTTGATAGCCATCCTCCGCTTGCGGATGGCCAACTATTCCCGCTAAATCCGGCGATATGCAATACACGAGCTTACTTCGCTTATGACACATCTCTACAAATTCTTTGGAATATAGTTTGCGATATTCATCCGCCCAGATAATATCGACATCATCTGACTGTAGGGCCTCTTCTAGATCGCAAAATTTGTCATGGTATTTTTTATCACCAACCGATACTCCGATTTTTATATTTTTATTCCTCTTTTTTAATGCTTGGCAGTAATTTAAAGAGAGGTCAAATAAAAAAACTTGGCGAGCGAAAGGCGTAAGCAGAGCAATCATCTTGTCCAATGAAGAAGATGCCCTCTGGTCATCATATTTGCAATGAATGGCCATACATTTTGTACCATAATCCTTTAATACGGTCAATGCGTCTTTTAATTCCAGCAAAACTTCATTGGCCAGAGGCGGATCATGTTTGATTACAAAATTACCATTTTGAAGATGAATATCAGTTTCTGCATCAAAACCTGCCGCAAAGGCCCGCTGCAACGCTGTTAATGTATTGGCGTCTCGCTTAACCTTCCATAATCCTTTGTGGGCAAAAATTCTCATAAAATCCCGCTGTAGATATTATCTTGACGGCCGGGATCTTTGGGTCTGGGACCTTTTGGATATCCGGCCTCAATCCAACTTTTAACTGCGGATCTTAAAAGATGTCTCCTCCTCAATAAAAAGTCCAAGAAGAGACCATTGATATTGTCTTCATTGTGTTCGTCATAAAATTTGAGCTTCCTCATCGCCTGACTGATCTTTGCATCTCGCACGCCTTCAATCCTTTTAATCATTGGTAAAAATTTATCAAAAGACACACTTTCATCCCGCATAAACTTAAGTAAAACCGGACTGCCAATACACCATCCGATATCCGCCGGATCGTTAATACTGTATGACTCCGCATAAGCGCCAAGCGATAAAAGATAATCGCTTTTAAACCCCGGGCCGCATAAATGATAATCAATAAAATAAACCGTCTTATCGCGGTCCACTATATAATCACCGTCCTTTCGATCATGATTGCCGATCCAAATATTAAAAACCAGGTTATCAAAAATTTCTTCCAGATTTTTTAGATCCCGCAACTGTCCGGAATTCAAAAATTCCGGAATGGCCACACCGTCAAAGGCGGTTAAAAAAACTTTGTCATCTATCTTATCGGGAATGTCAGCCGGATCCAGCCCGGATATTCTTTTGACTGGAATTACTTTAGGCGCTAAAACTTTATGCCCAACTAAAGCTGCTAATCGATAGGCAAGCATGGCTCGGGAGTTAAGATCCCTAAAATCCACCCCCTTTTCCAAAAGCGATTTGGAAATCTTGCCAACCCACCGCGAGCCGGTTAAATTTCTGGTCAGCAAAAAATTCCGATTATAGGTCTTCCCGATGTCTTGAAGATAGGAATAATCGAATAACCACCCCTTTAGCTTTATGATATTGCGAAAAGAAAAAGCAGACATTCTATTTACCCAATACTCGCGCTAAGAGAAATTTTTTAATTGACTCCTGGTCTAATCCGTAATGGCGCATAAGCATATCGGGAGTTCCGGACTGGCCCACCCATTCTTTTTCCGGAAGATGACTGATTTCCAGATCGGCGGCTCGAACCTCCTGGATATATTCGCAAATCGCGGAATAAATTCCGCCGTAAGGGGAATGTTTTTCTACAACCAATAATTTCCGGGAGGCGCGAAATACCGCGCGCAGAGTTTCTTTGTCTAAGGGTTTAATGGTCGACAAATTAATCACCCCGACATCCAGCGCCTGCGTTTTGTAGAGGTCTTTGGCGGCTTCCACCGCAAACCAGGTATATGGAGATCCGGCCGCAATAATGTTGGCGTCTTTGCTAAGATTGGCTGACCAGCCCGTCTCGGTGCGATCCTGCCACTTTTCCGTCCGCGGATCCCAGGTTTTATTTATTCCGATTTTACAGCGTACATTTTCCTCAAAAACAAGCGGCATTTCCTCTCTGGCCACAAAAAGGAATTTATAACCCGGAGTTAGCAGGGCCTCGCGGGTCAGCGCTTTTGCTTCATTATAATCCGCGGGCGCCAAAACAATGGAATCGTAGAAGCTCCGCGCGATGGCGTAGTGATTGTAAGGAGTGGCGGACATGCCATCCTGCAACAGTCCGTCCTGTGTTCCAACAATAAGCAAATTTTTTCCAAAGGGAGCAATATTCTGAAAAATCTGGTCCACGGTCCGGAGTAGGACAAAATTGGTAAAAGTCATAATAATCGGGATCTTGCCGGAAAACGCCAGACCCGCGACTGCATCCATCGCGTGCGGCTCCTGCACTCCAAAATTATAAACCCGCTCCGGAAAGGCCTCGCTTATTTTGGATGCCTTGGTGGAAATCGCCAACTCCGGAGCGATAACCACCAATCGCTCATCCCCTTCGCGCATCAGCTCCAGGATCGCTTCTGCCGGCGCGGCGCGCGGCGCCTTTTCCCGCGGGAAAAGTTTCAGGGCTTCTTCAAGGGCGCGTTTTTCCCGTGCCCTGAAGATCTCGTCTTTTTCCTCGTCGCCAATTCCGAGTTCACGACAGGCCTCCATAAACTGCTCCTTATCCGGAGGGGCGCCGTGAAAATGATTATTATTCTCCATTAAAGAAATGCCTTTCCCTTTTATAGTCCGAGCAATAATGATCGTTGGCCGCCGCGGCGATACCATTTTCAAATGTATCCCGAAAGGAACAAGACGCCGATCTTCGGGTTGCTCACCGCGGTGAGACGCGGCCCACCAAAGCGAAAATAACAGCGCCTCCAAACTATGGCCGTCATCAACGGATATGACATTCCAGCCGCAGCTTGACCAACAATCCGCTAAATTGCCAATATCCAAGGTTTTGCTGGTTTCGCGATCGTTGCCAAAACCGTTGTCATCGCAAAGCACCGTTAGATTAGTAAGCTCATGGAAGGCAATTTCTTTAGCCGCTTCCCAAATCTGTCCGCCTTGCATTTCAGTATCGGATAAAATACAAAACACCGGCAAGGGATTTTCCGGATTATCCAGTCGTTTGGCAATCGCGGTCCCGGAAGCCAAGGAAAGACCGTGCGTCAAAGAACCGGAAGGATAAAATCCGGGAATACCGGCGGTCTCGCTCGTCGGGGGTTTCACATGTCCTTGAAATGGACTGCCGAGCATTCTATATTTATCCAACTCGGCCCGAGGATAGCGGCCTTTTTCAACAAGCCAGGCGTACAAACAAGCGGCCGCATGGCCCTTGGAAATAACGACCGGAGGCAAATCCGCCGCGGGGTAATGCGTGGCGTGGTGCTCAAAAATCGAAGCCAAAATCTCCACCATGGAAAGCGCGCCGCCGGAATGCCCGGAATTGGCCACAAAAACTTCTCTTAAAATATTCTTGCGCATTCCCTTGGCTAATAGCTTTAATTTTTCCAGCTTATCGTTATCAATTTTAAATTGCTCCATACGATCTTCTTTTTATGCTCTAACTTATTAAACAGTAAACTCCGCGAGTAACGGGAAATGATCCGAGAGTTGATTAGTTTCCTCGGTTCGCAGTATTCTCGCATCTCTTAAACTGCTGCGGAGCGATTCGGTAATAAACAGGTAATCCAGCCGTAACTTTGTAAAATGGTTCGGATCCCTGCAATAACCTGTGGGAACCGAATACTCAAAGGCCTGCGAGCGCTTACGGACGGCGTCAATAAAACCGGCATCCATTATTTTTTGGATAACTTCCTTCCGTAGCTCCCCACCCCCAAACTTATCCATTCCGGCTTTGCGCATATCGTCCAGGAGCTGGCTATCATCATAAGGGTCAAGCGGCGAAAGGGAATTGAAATCGCCCATAAAAATAGTCGGTTCTTCCCGGCTGACATTTTTTGCAATAATCTCAAATTCTTTGAGCCGAGTATCCTCATCCCGCGCCGATAAATGCGCCACGATCACTGAAAGCTCGAGGTTATCCAGCGCAATCGTTACTTTCGCTTTGGCCATGCCCAGGCCTTCGCTTATATCCGCGGCTTGGCCAAAGGAATGTTTTAAAAATATCCCCACATGAAAATTATTCGCCGATTTGTAAAATACATGGGAATTGAAATCCGTCTGATCCAGAAACTTTTTCAGTTTTGTAAAATTATCCTTATCCCAGTCGTAAAGCTCGGAAAGACCCAGTATCTCGGGATTCTCTCGGTTGATAAAGCTGACGATCTTACCAAATCGTTCGGGTTCTTGGCAACCTTCAAAAATGTTAAGGAACATTATTTTCATAGCCGCTAGGATTGGATATTCGCCCAGTTTGCAAATTCCTTAAACGATAAACAATTTTTATTTTGGGCTTTGACGCGTTGGATGATTTTATCCACTTCTCCGCAATCGAATTTATCTTCAAACAAACTGCGCGTCGGCGGAAAAGCAAATAATTCTTCGTATTTAAATTTCCGCTCCGGATTTTCCTTGGAAGCTTTGGCCGGATGAAGCGATTCCCATTCTCCATAAGCCATCGGGATAAGGTTCGGTCGAAGTTTAAGTTCCTGCATGGCATAACCCAGCATTAAAAGAAAACGCGGCAAATGATAAAGCGGCTCGACCACAAAGACATCTTCGGGAGAAAGCGCCTTTAAAACATGCGACAATATCAAACCCTGATGTCCCGTATGCAGAGAAAGCGAGTCAATCAGTACGCGGCGTTTAATGTCATCGGCTTTCCAGCCCATCGCCAGAAGTTCTTTTTCTAATCCTTTATAAAGATCGACGGCGCCGACGTCATTGATGACCCCCTCTCGTCCATAAACTCCGCCGGAAATAAGCAGCGTGGCATTGTTGTACCGTAAAAGCGATTCTTTTACGTTTTCCAAACCCAGCAACCCGTCGGTTTCTCCCCAGATAATGACTTGGCTCCAGTCCCGTTCTTTCTTTGGCGGAAATGTTTTCTTCGCCATAATCCATTCTAAAAGATCAACTAAATCTGACCAAGTATCATTGATCGAGGCGAGCTCTGGTTCAAGCCGTTTTCTATTTTCTGCTATAAGGGGAGTGATCGTCATATCAGTAAAATGCAAACTAACGCGTCAAATGACGCATTAGTATAACATTCTCTATAATTCTTTGCAATTATTCTTATCCATATAAAGATTTAGCCACTCGGAAAAATAGACCAAACGGTTCTCATTTCTGTGATACTCGCGTTCGGGATATTCTCGATGCCGTTTTGGTTTATGCCAATACAAATCCAGAGACGCCTGATCAGCGATAACCAGGTGCTCCGCATAGGTCGCCCAGGAATCCTCAAGCGTCCCTTTTAGCGTTCGTCCAATCCGCTTGAGAAATTCGGAGAACAGATAATGCTCCGGAATGAATATTTTATCTCTTGGCTGATCGCTGACCAAGGCCACATCGAAATACAATAACAGGTCTTCGATGGCGCCGAATATAAACGTATCCGAGGCATGATAGAGTTTATACTTAAATGTCGCAAAGCAAAGATTAGCGAGGCGCTGTTTTTGAAGCGGGTAATTATGAGTAAGCGGAAAGGCCTTTACTAAGTTGAGAAGGAATTCCCGGCTATTGGGACTGTAGACCCTTTGATCCGTGCGATTCTTTATCACATAGTCAACTCCGATGTCTTTAGCGCGCTGGATGCCGGCGGAGGCGGAGGTAATTTGAAAATTTATATTAGACGGACCGCGGTAAGCCGGTTTTTTATTCACCAGAACTTCCGCGCCTTCTTTTCGCAATCTGTCCAGATACTCCGCGTCTTCATCGTCCCAGGTTGAAACAATGACCGGCGTGTTCGGGAATATTATCCGATAAAACTTTATGGTTTCGAGGGTAAAATCCGCGTCTCTAACAATCGGTCCCTGCAAAACTACCGCAAGGCGCGCGTGATCAGCAGGCGCATCGCGTACCAGCGCATAATCTTTCGCATACATCGGCCGGCGATGCAAGGTCGTTAATTGTCCGCGCATTCTCTCAATAACCCGCCATAAAAAAAACAATTTTTCTTTCACGACAATCAAGGTGGAGGTCTTTTTCATACGGAATTGAATTTTTTCATAAGGGGACTGTTGCGCAGTGCGCTTTCGTAGCGAAAGGTAAGAATTTTGAGCGAGCCGAAGTAAAAATTATGAAGCATATACGGAGTATCTGTTGAATAATTTTTGCAAAGGCGTAGCCAAAATTCTTACCTTGCAGTAGAAATGGCACTGCGCAACAGTCCCCTAAACACTTCCAGATCTTCCGGCGTGCCCAAGCTCCACATCTGTTTAACCGGAAACATCCGAATCTTTTTTCCTTCCTGCAAACTCTCGTTGAAGGATGGGCAGATAAAGAATTCGTTGTTGGTTCGGATATTCTTTTTAATCATCTGGCGCGCCGCCCGGACAAAATCCGATCCATGATTCCAATAATAAATTCCGGCAGTCGCGTCATCGCTAATCGGCCGTTTTTCAGCGACCTCGCAAACAAAACCATTATCCCCCCTTTTAGCAAAACTGAATCGCGGATGGGTGGACTTGAAGGTGACGATTCCTCCATCGCACTCCTCCTGCGCCATGGCGTAAAAAAACTCATTACTATTCCAACCAAGCACTTGATCGGAATTGGCAATAATCAAGGGATGGTCGTTATTAATATATTGTTCCGCTAAAAGAACGGTACAAGCCGCGCCCTCGGTCGGGCCATCCGCCTGGATAATGGTACAGCCCGGCGCAATCAGATTAAGTAGATATGAGAGTTGATATTTTTCGTAGTGCTCTTTTAGCACAATGAAAATAAAATTTCCTTCCGTATTTAAATTCTCTACGACCCATTGAATCATTGGTTTTCCGCCAATATCAATCAGAGGTTTCGGGAAGGTGTAGCCGCGTTCCTGAAATTTCTTGCCGGCGCCGGCAAGCGGAATCACGATGTTCATGTTATAGCCCTGCCACTTGGGAACAAATTTTCTGGTTTCATAGTGATGCTCGGCTTCCACGATCGACGCCTGGATCTTTTCATAAGTAACATCCTCAACGTCGCGCACCGGACAAAGATACGCGCCAGCATCTACCGCGGCCTGACGTCCATAATGCGAATCCTCGACCACCAGACACTCTTTCGGGCGCGCTCCGGCTTTGATCATGGCGGCCAAGTACATCTCCGGATGCGGTTTGGCGCGATGGACGTCTTGATTGGAAAGATAAAAATCAACAAACTCCAAAAATCCCTTGCGCAGGAGCATCAGTTTGGTTGATTCCCGGATAGAGTTAGAACAAACAATAATCGTGTATTTTTCCTCGCGCAAGCGCCGGAGTATGCCGCGCATCCGTTCATCCGGCCGCATCTCATTGATAATGGCCAGGGTCTCTTCTTGCTTACCGCGCCAAATTTGCTCATGCAGTTCAGTTGGCAATCCTTTTTGCTGCGTCAGCATCTCCAGCTTACTTTTAGTAGGCAGCGCGTCATAGGTAGAGAGATGCTCGGCGCGGGTAATGGTATAGCCGAACTTCGCGAGCGCGCGGTTAAGGGCCTCGTAATGCATCTCGCGAGCGTCTACCAATACTCCGTCAAGATCAAAAATAATGTACTTAATCATAACGTAATAGTATTCGAATCTTACCTATCGTACCAAACCTGAAAACAACGGTCAAGCCCTTGACAAGCAGCCAATTCTCGTATATTATAGGATTTAAGGAGGTTCTGAAATGCAAACCGTCGATCGAGATCGTACAGGTACCTGCGTCAAGTGGTACGCTTTGGAGGCACTGGGAGGATCAATCCTATTTATCCTCACAACCGCAATCCTACTTCCGCTTACGGTCATCGAGTGGCGGAACTACCAAACCATCTGCGAGTACAAATGTTCCGGCTGCACCTCACCTATGGTGCACATACTGTACATCCTCCTCTTCTCCTTCTGGGTCTTCCTTTGTCTCAAGTACAACAACTGCAACAACGGGAAGCACGACGTATCAACAGGATGACAGTAGTGCGGCAACTCCCCTCGCGCCCGCACGGCTACGCCGACCACGCCACTCTCTCGCTCTTCGTCCGCCCGCCGCGCGTTTCACTCTAGACGCGCCGCGGGCTTTTTCTTTTTACAGTCATCTGCTATACTAGACCACATGCAATTCAACCCCCACAATCTCAAAGGTGTCTTTCTTGATCTGGACGATACGCTTTACCCCTACCCGCACTGCAATGAGGCGGGGATTCAGGCGGCAGTAAGTTATCTTGCTAAAGAGCTTAATAAACCTTCAGAACAGATCCGGCAAGCATTTTTGGATGGCCGCGCGGCGACTAAACAACTGCTTAAAACCGCGGCAGGTGAACTTGCCGCTTCACATCATCGTCTACTTTATCTTCAAAAAGCAATCGAGGAAATTTTAGGCAGAACTAATCCGGAACTTACCCTTATTGCCGAGCAAGTTTTCTGGGATGCTTATTTAGCAGGCCTGGCGCTTTTTCCGGGAGCACGGGAGTTTCTTGAGCGCGCCAAGGCCCAGGGAAAAATTATCGCCATCGTAACGGATATGACCGCCCAGATGCAGCTTAAAAAAGTGGTCCGGCTGGGTATTGATCACCTGATAGATTTTATCATAACCTCCGAAGAAGCCGGGCGCGATAAACCGGATCCGGCGATACTCCATCTGGCACTTAAAAAAACACACTTTTCTACCGATGAAGTAGTCATGGTCGGCGAAGATGAGGCGCACGATATTGCCGCGGCGCGCGCGGCGGGTATTACAGCAATTGCCATCCACAAAAAACCCACTGACGCGTCAGTACTTTTTGCTAAAGATTTTCAAGAACTTATTAAGATCCTGAATGTATGATTATTGTCCGTCACCGCATTAACACCGTCAAAGAATTGAACAACGTGCCAGAAAAATATGGGGTGGAAATTGATGTGCGTGGTTATGGAGACAAACTGATACTCAACCATGAACCCCTCCGATCAGGAGATGAATTGGAAGAATATCTGAAGCGCTTCCGGCATCGCTTCATCATGTTTAATATCAAGGAAGCCGGGGTGGAGGAGGCGACTATTGCGCTGGCGGAAAAATATCGGATCCCTGATTATCTGCTCATGGATGTTGAGTTTGACTTTATCTACAAGGCCTCGCGCCAAGGATTTCGAAAAATCGCCATCCGCTACTCGGAAGAAGAATGCCTTGACACGGTACTTAAGTACAAAGGAAAAATAGATTGGGTTTGGATGAACACCTTTACCAAACTTCCGCTGGACGAAAAAATAGTGGAACAACTCCAGGGATTCAAAGTGGGGCTGGTCTGTCCGGAACGCTGGGGCAGACCGCACGATATTCCAATCTATATTGAGCGGATGAAGCAACTGCACTTTCGTCCGGATCTGGTGATGACTGCCGCGCCATACGTCGAGCTTTACGAAAAAAGCGGGCTGTAACCCACTTTGCATCGCCTCGTTCTCATTTACCGATACCGCACCGCATATTCGGATTTTACAAAGGCGTCTAAATCATCCGGGGTCCCTAGAGTGAGCCATACTTCTGCAGATACAATCTTAACCAGTTTTCCGTCCTGAATTAATTCGTTGTAGACCGGACACATATAAAATTCTCGGCTTGGACCGTGCCGGAGATTTTCTTTAATCATCTGCTCGGCTGCCCAGACAAAATCTTTACCATGCGTAAAATAATAAATCCCGACCGAAGCATGGGTAGAAATCAGCTCTTTCTCCGCAGTGCGTATCACATTGCCATGTTCATCCGTTTGCGAGTAGGAAAAAGCGGGATTAGTAGATTCAATGGTTGGAATAAGTCCGGCGATTCCCTCGCGGATTGCCGCATCGCGGGCTTGCTGAAACTTTTCGCATAAAATAAAATGATCGCAATCCATAAATAGCACATCTTCATCGGTATTTATGGATGGCTTGGCCAAAAGCGCGGTACAGGCCGCGCCTTCGGTAACCTCCGGAGTAAAATAAACTGTAATTCCGGGGCCAACGATTTCCCGCAGTTTTTTACTGATTTCGTACTGATCTTCATGCTCTTGCAAGCACACAAACACGCAATCCTTTGACTTGATAGCTACCATGCGCCGGACCGTTTCAATCGCCCAGGCCACCATGGGCTTGCCCGCCGCCTCAATCAGCGGCTTGGGCCGCGCAAATTCCGGCCGCAGCTGCGCGACTTTCTGAAACCGACTCCCCCGACCGGCGATTGGAAATACTACCTTCATGTATTGCCCTTAATTAAATTAACCCCTCCATCGATTGCTACCTCATAGACCTTATCGGCCTGCTCGCGTACCGAATCTCGGTGCGAGACCACAATAATCGTCTTTTTTCCTCGCAGTGAAAACAAAAGTTCATGGATAAAAATCTCGGTAGTAACATCTAAATTGCTAGTCGGCTCATCAAGAATCATAAGCTGCGGATCGCGATAGAGCAAGCGCGCCATCAGCAGGCGCTGGCGCTGGCCCGCGGAAAGATTGCCGCCGCGCGCGGAAATTTCAGCATTGATACCACCAGAGTATTTCTTCACATGCTCAAGAAGTCCGACATCATTGAGCAATCGTTCGACTTTTACAAAATCGGGGTTATCCTCAAGAAACGCCACATTTTCTACCCAAGTGCCGGACACCACGACGCTCTCCGGCCTTAAAAGGGCTAAATTCTTCCTCCACTGCGGCCAATGAAGCTCGTCATAGTCCACCTGCCCCAACCGCACCAAGCCCTTGTAAGGGTTGCAAAATCCGCAGATTACGTCCAGGATGGTACTTTTCCCGGTCCCGCTTTTGCCGACAATACAGACGAGCTCGCCGAGCTTGGCCTCAAAATTCACCTCCTGCAGTAAATTTTTTGATTCATTATAACGCAACTCCACGCCCTTAAATACCACACTGGCGTCTTTGGGGGGAAATCCCGGTCGCGGAGCCGGTATCAATTGCTCCCAGCGCATGATATCCAGTTTAATGTCCGCCGGGCTTTTTGTCACTATTTCGCTAAATTTACTGATCGTGGTATTGATTTTGGGAGCGGCGCGGTAAAATGCATAAAGTATCAAGAGAATCGTCGCATTGGGTATGTCAAAAATCGTTTTCCAGATAAACACGGTTGACAAACTAATTAAAAACAGCAACGGCTGATAGGATTGATGCATTACGGCATCAACCTGGGCATTGCGAGTTAGGGACTTAAAGGCCTTTAAGACCAACTGTTCCGCGCGATCTAAAAAAATCTTTTTTTTGCCGAGCAGCAGTCCCCGCAGATCCGATAAAAATTCCGAAATATGCTGGGCAACTTCCAGATGTTTTTGCTTGGCGATCTTGGTATAGCGCACGCGCATCCTTAAGGTGACGGATTGCATCAATAGCATGATGGCCGCCAGGGGCACTAACAAAAAAATCGCGTAGTAGGAGATGACGAGCACGATCATTATGTAGAATAAGCACAAGATGCTATCGCTCAACAAAGTCGCGACGGCGTGCCGAATACTGGTTGAATACGACAGATTGCGTACAATCATGGTTTCGGCCTCGCCGGGGTTGAGTTTCGCGCTTTGTTTAAATTCAACCGCTAAAATATTGCCCAAAAAATCGCGGGCTAATTTTTTTGACCACTTAACCATGTCGTTTAGAAAAACTATTTCGTTTAAAATCCCCATCAGTAGCTGTACCACCACCAATACCAGATAGACCGCAATGATCACGGTCGGACTGACGCTCTGAACTAACTTAATTACCGGGGCGGGAATGCCGGAAATTTCCTCCCCCAACAATAGCCCTACCGCGGGCACGAGCGACGAGATTCCGGCAAGTTCCAATAGTCCAATCAGCACCGCCACAATCACCACCCGCGCATAAGTACGCGGATGTTCTTTAAAGTAGGAATAGACGAGTAGCAAACCGGTTTTCATGATCAGTGCGTTTTTTATGTTTTATCAAGGTATTTTTTGTGTATTTCGAAATTAACTTTACTCATTGCGCGCTTGAGTAGACGTCCGACATTTTGCGCTATCCGCGCGATAAAAGGTTCTTTGATAAAGGTTATCTCGTGCTTGGTTAGTAGTGCGGCACGGAGCGTCTGAATACGCGGATCATTAATAGTATCAAAGGAAATAAATCCGCGGGCGGTATCCACAAGATACGGCGTGGGCTGAAAACCATATATACGCGTACGTCCATACCAATCGCGCAAACCCTTTCCATTCTCATATATATAGAGTGCGCCATACGGCACAACCGTTTCCAAAAACGCCCAGAGCTCCGCGTGCACGCCGCCCGCATCAGTAAAATGCGACGTAAACGGAACCGTCGTAAGCCGCCCCGGAATTTCAAGCTCACCGCACCGTCGGATGTTTACAATGATAAAATCGGAGTCGATATAGGGAGCTTTCGGGCTAAATATACCCGCCTTTGCGTAAATTTTTCCGGCGCGCACCGAGATTGCCGCTTTTTGGACTCCGGCACTTTCTAGTAATTCCCTGAATTGCTGAGGATAGATTGCCCAGGCATTGCGATGCGACAAAACACAAAAATCCAGATCATTGATTTTAGCAAAATCAAACACCGCGGCAAACGTCTCGGATATGTTTTGTTTGGTAAGGTGGAGAGTTTTAAATTCACGATGAACTTCCTGCGCCAATTGGTACTCCTCCACACTAATATTATTCCAGATCATGCCTATTTTCATATCACAAACTCAACCGGCGTTTCAAAAGCGCTTCGGCAACATACAAATCTAGTTCGCTATCAATATCAACCGACCGTTCCGCGGGCATTATATACGCGTAGGAATTTTCGCGATACCAAGTTTTGTTTTTCAACAGATATTCCCATTGCGCCAGATAGATCGCTCCATTTAAGCGATAAAATTGCTCAAGTGATTGTCTGACAATATTGACATCTTCGCGAATAAAGCCCTGAAGAGACAAATCCGGAGGTAGGATATTCGCCCATAACGGAGAATGTTCAGCCTTGCAGACCGAAACCACCGCTTGAGCATGCTTCTCTTCCATGAGTGCTAGCGCGCCTTGGATATCTGCCGCGGTGCGTAGTGGTGTGGTCGGCTGTAAACACATCAGTAAATCGTATTTCTTATCATGCTTGGCAAACCAATCCATGGCATACAAAATTACATTTATCCCTTTTACCGCATCGGCGGCCAACTCGTCCGGTTCCATAAATGGAACTTCAGCGCCGTATTTTTTCGCAACCGCGGCAATCTCTTGATCGTCAGTTACGACCGCAACCCGATCAAAAACTCCGCTTTGAAGCGCGGCTTCGATTGTCCAGGCGATAAGCGGCTTTCCTAAAAGAGAACGCAGGTTTTTACGCGGCAATCCTTTACTGCCTCCGCGCGCCGGAATGACCGCGAGTATGGTTTTGTCTTTATACATTGTCTTGATCTTCTAAAAATTGAGTTGATTTTTTGTAAGCATCCCATTGCCCCAAATCCAGCCAGTTGCGGCCGTACACCGGAAATACGCTGACCTCTTCCTTGGCGGCAACCGCATTTATCAAATCATTCATATCCATCGGCGTGCCCGGCGTAAGATAAGTCAACACTCTTGGCTCTAAAATATACATCCCGGTATTGATAATCACGTCATGCGACGGCTTTTCATGAATTTTTGCCAATTTCCCATCCGCCAGAGTGAACACGCCGAACGGAATATCAATTGCATTATGACATCCGATGGCGGTAAGCGCGGCGCCGCGTTCTTTATGCCACTTGAGCACATCGCTATAATCCACATCCAAAAGGGTATCACAATTGACCACAAAAAATGTATCGCGCAGTCGGTGCGTCAGAAGCGACAAACTCCCCGCGGTTCCAAGAAATTCCTGCTCTTCAACCCAATCAATTTTATAATCCGGAGGAAATTGTTTTTCCTTCAAAAATAGTTTTATATATTCCTTCTTATAGTTTAGGGTGTAGATAAATTTATGAAATCCGTGCCGATAGAAACGTTCCATGATAAATTCTATCGCCGGCTTATCGCCTATCGGAATGAGTGGTTTGGGAAATACCTTGGTAAAGACGTCCAGCCGGCTGCCTTTTCCGCCTGCCATCACCACCACCTCGTTTTCATAGACCTGCCCTTGCGGCTTAAAATCACGTCCATCAAGAATATCTGTCCAAACAATAATATCCTGCAGCCGATCTTGACGGTCCACTAAGGGAATAAGCGGTAAATTGTGCCCCACCATCAACTCCTTAGCCCGCGCTTTTACGTCCGGGGAAGCGTGATCAAGCGCGATGAAATCGCGATACATAATTTTATCAACCGTCTGCGAAAAGCTGTAGCCGGCCAAAAGCCCGCGACGAATGTCTCCATCTGAAATTGTGCCGATAAGACGCGCGTTACCGTCTGCAACAAAAATCATCTTGCGCGCGGTATCGTTGAGCCGATGAATCGCATCCTTGATTGTCGCGGTCGGGGAGATACAGAGATTTTGAATATCATCTTTACTCATACAATTTCTTTAAGCACCGTAAACGCTTCGGCATATTGCACACCGGCAGTGGCGCCGCGCAAAGTTGCCAATGCGCGGATATTTTCTGCGCTGCGCGGAAAAGGGTGAGTGCCTAATTCACCTTCATACAAATGCATAATCTCTATTTTCTTTTCAAGATAATCGGAAATATCAGAAAAACTGTTTGGCATAAACGCCTCTGTCGGTAATGATGGCGCGAACTCTGTTTCGGACAAGACTTCGTAGGCGAGTACACGCTTCACTGATGGTGCGCGAAATGTCTTTATTGCGCCCATAACTGTCTCAAAAGTAACGCGATGATCCGAATGAATATCGGATCGATTGGGAAGATAGATGGTTGTCGGTTGGACTTCCTTCACCACTTTAGATACCGCGGCCATTAACTCCCGTCTCGGCACAGTATCAAGCATTGTAGTTGCATACTGCAGCGGAAATACCTTTTCAAAATGATATGCCTCTACCACTTTTTTAATCTCCTCCTCCCGTATGCTAATCTGCTCCGCGCTATAACCGACCACGGGCGACATCTTGGTCATTATCAACCAATACACCTGATCCCCATGGCCCGCATGTTTTAAAAGTGTTCCTCCGCAACCAAGCGTTTCGTCGTCAGGATGAGGGGCTACTACGAGTATTGTGGCCATATAAGCGATTAAATCCCCCCTCTTTCCGCCCGAGGCGGATCCGCCTTGGGAGGAAAGGTAAGAGGGGTAGGGGGAGTTATGAGATACCGACAAGATTCTTTTTAATTAGCCATTGCTTATCGCTTAGATCTATTGATCGTAGCACATCTCTAATTTTTTCTGAAGTATAACCATTACCGAACGGATTTTTCAGTTCTGCCACTTTTGCCCGATATTCTTCATCTGTGCATGCTTTGTGGATAGCCTGTGTGATACTTTGCAGATCATCCGGCACAAACTCAACATTTCCGGCATTTAATCGTCCCTGTTGTCTATTTCCTACATTAACAACCGGAAGTTTATAAAATGGCGCCTCCAGAAGACCCATGCTGGAATTTCCAACAAGCGCTCTGGCGTGCCGCATAACATTAACAAATATCTCCCGCTCAAGGTTTTTGTAAAATTTAATAAACGGCTTATCCTTATACGACTGAATCGCCTCTACAATGTCGTGCGCGCCCGGATCGGTATTGGGATGAATGGCCACTACTTTGTAGCCGGATTCTTTAGAGAATCTCTCCAGCGCTTGAAGATTAATATGCATTTGTCGTCCGGCATCCTGCCATTCTGAAGAAAGTGGATTTCGAATAAACACAACATAGTGTCCATCGGTAATATCAAATTTCAATATATTGCTTATCTCGCTTAAACTGCGCGCTGGGGTCGTCCGAATAGTATCTAAAGCCGGATCACCAACATTAAAAATCCGAAATTCTTCTTCACCAACCCGCTGCAAATTTTTTGCGTACGCGTCTGCCAGAGTAAAATGGATGTGTGCCAATTTTGAAACCGCAAATCGTATGGGGTCGTCGGCATTCCCATATACCGGATCTCCTCCGCCAAGGTGCGCGACAGCGACATCCATATAATTACCAACTAACGCGGCGGCGATACTCTCTTCTCTATCTCCGACCACAAAAATAACATCCGGCTTTTCTCTTTCCACTGTTTGCGCGAGCGCATAAGTCAACATTCCAACCCCTTTGACGCGCTGGGTCGTCCGATTAGTCATTAACTGGCTATCGATTTTATCAACAACATGAAACCCGTCCGCTTCAATCTCCCGCAGAGTAAGTCCATGCCAGTCGGACAAATGCGCTCCGGAAACAACAACCCGAACGTCAAACTGCTCATCTTTCCGCAACGCATTAATGACTGGATATAGAATATAATATTCGCTTCTGATGCCGGTTAACGCGAGAATTTTTTTTATTGCCATAAATCATCTAATTCACTTTGATCCAATTCGGACTGGTCGGAAATGCCGCTCGGTATCTCTTGCGCACTCTCGGCGCCACTTTTTACGAGTTCTTCTCTTTGAATATTTCCTTCCATTAGAACTTCCAAACTCTTGCCGCCGCAATTGAATAGCAGATCGACAATGCTTAATTTCGAGACGAACTCTCCCCACTGTTGAGGATACTTTGGGTAATGATAGTCCTGAAAATACGGCTGGACGCCTGCGCCCTTGAAATCTTTTGTCTTGACATACCGCTTTCCAAACGCGCCAAAAATATAGGCATCGGCTCCAAGCTTTTTACACATATCCAGCACCAGCTCTGACCCTTTACCCTCAAAATGCATTTCCGAGGCCTTAGAATACCTAACCTTGATATCAAGTTCTTTTAAAAACCAAAGTAGTATGTAGTCCGTCAGCTCTGAAAAATATTTCCAGTCGCGCTTATATACATCTTCAAAAAAATCAGCATAACTGCTCCAGAACGGAGCATGTTTGTAACTAACCATGAGCGACCTAAAATGTTTTGACCGCCAATCCGTTGAATTATCTATCTCCATCTGCCAGAGCTGTTTTTCTCTGTAACCGTGAGTTAATAGTGGTACCGTGAGAAAACAAGTCCCCTGCGCGGTTTTGATCGTATTTCTATTAAACCCGCGCCGCCGATACTGCGCAATATCGAAGGAACAAAACGCGTCGCTCAAAGCAATCTTGTGGAAAAACGCGAGCCAGGGAAGATAAGTTGGCTGATGCGCGGTAAGTATCATAGTATTGCATCCTTAAACTGTCCGGCTATAAAGCGGGCTGCATCTTTACTAATCCCGAGATGAATCGGCAGGCAGATATGGCGCTGTGCCCGACTCTCCGCGTTTAGATATTGGCCGGCTTTTGTGCCATACATCCTCTGAAATGCCGGCTGAAGATGAATAAGCGGCTGATAAGGCCAGTCAATAACAATGTCTTTTTCTTTCATTCTTTCCCGCACCTTATCACGATTAACGCCGGATTGCAAGAATACAATAAACCGCCAGTAGGAATGCCGCACTGCATCTGGAAACTGCGAAAATGTAATCCGACCTTCTTTTTCAAACGAGCGCAATTCTTCTTGATATATTCGGGCAATCATATTGCGATGCGCCACAAACTCATCCAGCCGTTTGAGCTGAAAGCGTCCTAAAATTCCTTGGAATTCCGTCATGCGCCGATTGCCGCCTATTTCTGAATACTGCTCAAGGGGCGCATCCACATCAATTCCGAGATGAATTAAACTACGGCACAGTTTCGCGACTGCCTCATTATTAGTCGTAATCATTCCGCCATCACCGGTGGTTATTACTTTGGTAGAAAAAAAAGAAAAACATCCGGCGTCTCCGATCGCGCCGGCGCGCACGCCATTGATTTCCGCTCCGGACGCGTGCGCCGCGTCCTCAATCAATAATATATTACGCTCCTTAAGATAATCACGGATCGCAAAAATTTCTGGATGAATCAGTCCGGCAAAATGCACCATCACCACGGCTTTGGTCGCCGCGGTAATCTTTGCTTTCAAATCTTCAAACGAGAGAAGGAAATTATCATCCGTGTCGCAAAATATCGGACGGGCGCCAACCATAACCGCGCTTGAAGCGCTTGAAAAAAACGTCTGCACCGGAACAATTACCTCGTCTCCTGTTCCAATGCCATACGCACGCAACACGACTTCCAGCGCCGAGGTGCAAGAATTAGCAGCTACGGCATGCCGCACTCCGGTGTACGCGGCAAATTCCTTTTCAAATTCTTTTACCTGCGGGCCCTTGGTAAGCATTCCTTCGCCGGCAAGAATATTCTTGAATTCGCTTAAAATTCGTTCAATATCTTCTTTCGGGAAATAAGGAAACGCGGAATTATATTTCATACAGGCGCGGGCATGCTCTCAATATATTTTTTTATGCCATCTTCTAAAGTCATCGGACTAAAACCTAACCGCTGTTTTATTTTTCCAATATTCATATTTACATCCCAAGGAGGGGAAGATGGCTTGTCAATCAATACCACCTTGGATGATGAATGTAAATAATCTCTTACATATTCTGCGATCCTGGCCATCGGCAAAGAATTGGCGCTTCCAACAAGAAATATCTCAAACGGCGTGAGAATCTCCTTTTTCTCGGCAACTCTGCACAGTGCGTCAATCGCGTCGTCAACATAAAGCGCGTTGCGAAGCGTCTCGCCACGACCGTAGACCTCAATCGGCTTTGCTTCTTTAGCCAGCTGATAGTAGGTATAGATCATCCCGCCCAAATGATTACGGCCGAAAAGCGATGGAAAACGCACTACCGTTGCCTGCACATTCGTTCGCTGCAGTTCAATCTCAATCAGCCGTTCGGCAATATATTTTGTAAGACCGTAATAATTGCTGGGGACAGCAGGCACATCTTCACTAAGCTCCTTATCAAAAACACCGCATACGGCAATGGTTGAGACATAAATGAGCTGACTGGCGGATTGTTTGGCTAGTGTGATGACA
The DNA here is from genome assembly GCA_016187515.1 of Candidatus Uhrbacteria bacterium. Lineage (GTDB taxonomy): Bacteria > Patescibacteriota > Patescibacteriia > GWA2-47-26 > GWA2-47-26 > JACPJN01. The sequence continues at coordinate 232,951 of JACPJN010000007.1, forward strand.
TTACGCGTGGTTGAAACATTGCCTTTGTAAAAATCGTCAAAACTAAGTGCGGGCGAAGATGGCTGCTGGGCGGCAAGGTGAAAAATGGTCTCAATCTTATACTCTGAAAGCGCGGCGGTAACGTCTTGTGTGAGGTCGAGTTTACGCAAAATAAATTGGGGATCTTTTACTGCCCTAGCTGATAAAAATCCTTGGTCGCGCCGGCCAATGCCAATCACCCGCTTGCCACGATCAAGAAGCGCCCCCGTAAGCGCGCTCCCTAAAAATCCGGTTGCTCCTGTAACCAGATATGTTTGCATACTAACTTGATTTTCTCGCATTAATCACAAGCGCGAACCCTGCCCATTGTCCAATCGCGCGCTCAAAACTGCTGGGGAGTATGACATCGGCGTCTCCTAAATGCACTCTGTGCCGTTTCCATACATGATAAATTCCCGGAAACAGATCAGGCCAGTGAAAAGAATGTTTGCGCAAACTTACAATTTGAAATTTATTAAACAGCTGTTTCATCTGCCGGCCGGAATACACTTTCGTCATTGGGTTTAATCTTTCTTCCTTTGTATGCCAAGCCAGTTCAGTAGTGTGCCCGAGCCAGTTGCGGCCATGCCGAAAAATTCCGCCGAGAATAATTCCGCGCACCAAAAGTAAACTCACCAGATACTGAAAAGACCACTTTGCGTAGAGCATGACGACCGCATGTCCGCCCGGTTTGAGCACGCGATGTATTTCATCCACTGCCTTTTGAGTATTGGGCGTATGATGCAAAACGCCACTTGAAAACACTATATCAAAACTATTATCGGGAAACGGTAAATTCTCCGCGTCGGCCTGTACCGCGTTTCCGGCAAGACCGAGTAGTTCAAATTTCGCTTTAGTAATAGCGACCGCCTCATCCGTTAAATCCGAAGCGGTTACCTGCGCCCCATCCAGCGCAAAAATTATACTGCTCGTTCCTGCTCCGCAACCGACCTCTAACACTGTCTTATCACGCAGTCCGATATCCTTCATCTCGCGCACCTGTTCACTTTCTTGCATTTCCAGGAGCATCCGGATTGCGCCAAGTTCTTGAAGGTATCGCTCTTTGGTTTTAGTACTTCCATCATCTCGTCCGCGCTTTTCCCATCCTTTACCCCAAAATTCCTTCATTTCTTGTTTGAATGTATTCATACCCGCCTAAGTTTTTGCACTTAATAAGTAGTGCTTTAATGCTTTATGCATATATCGGCGACCCCAGCCAGTCTTAAAAAATTTCTCCCTTTGTTCGGCATCTTTTCGATGGGGATAAGCTTCATAGTAAATAAGCATAAATGGGGTGCGTGTTTTAGTGGCAAACGATAGTTTAGCATTATGTTCTCGTATTCTTTTCCGTAAATTATCCGTACATCCTATGTAGAATTTACCATCTTTGAGACTTCGTAGAATATACACATACGAGAACATACGGTGCAAAAATTTAGGCGGGCGTACAAAAAGTCCTCACCTGCGGGTGATCTTTTGCTTCCTGCTCCATCTTATCAAGAGTCGCGTCAACCCGCGAATCTTTTAAACGATAAAAATCCCGCAAGGTGCGAAAATTACCGCGTTTATAAAAGCGATATTGATTCCTGAAATAATATGCAAGCGGCGCCAGCCATAGCGGCACTTTATGAGGAATAGGAAGGGCTTCTTTCCAAGTATCATTTTGGACTTCTTTAAAGTCAGCTAAATCCTTAAGCACATCATCCGCTATAACTTCATGCGCGGCTTTTTGATAAGGCCAATTATAGAGATCGCTTAAAAGTCCTGCAACTTCTTCTTTTGATCTTGGCGCAACCGACAACTTCCCGTCCTGCGCGGCGCGGATTTGATCAAATAATTCGTCTTCGGTTTTCGGTAAATGAAAAGAGGCCACGAATTTTTCAAATCCGCCGGCAACTTTATCAACATGGCGAAACAAATGCTCCTGATCCATAGTCCCCACAATCGAGACCACTGGAATACCTTCAATATACGCCTCCAGCCCGGTTGTTGACCAAGAAGTCATGAGTAGATCAATTCTAGATAACCACTCCGATAGCGGCACATTTAACATCACTTTAACCCGCTTGGGGTAGCGCTTTTGCAAAAACATATATTCTTTTTCATCCTCAAACGGACTTGGCCGGAAAATAACCTTTCCGGGAAAATCTTCAAGAAAACGCTTTAAATATCGCATCGACAGTCGCAGTGTTGCCTGATCAAGCCAGCACATATCTTCAAAATGCCGGCGTGGAGGCAACCAAGTAAAGGTTAAGTCCTTGTGAAAATCAAAAAGGGTTTGCGCGTAATGCGGTTCGCCATAGTAGGCGCTGGTGGTTTTTGCGGAAAATGCCACGCCAAGGGTAAATTCTTTTGAATCCTTCGGTAGTGTGCGCGTCCGCACATGGTGGCGATAAACATCCAGCCGGGGACTGCCCGCCACCGTCAGCTGATCTTCTCGAAACATGCCGGTTTCCAAAAGCGAATTACGAACATAGTCACTCCAAACATAACACCGGCGTACCCAGTCAACAGAATCAATGTGTTCGTAAGGATCTCCCTTAAAAACCGCCAGCATGCTTTCCTTAGTAAGATAGGCGCCCTCGGCCGGAAATACATAAATACGGGAGCACTTTGCCGCTGGCTTGGCAAAGTGCATGTTGGCCCGGTTGGCCATCACGCCGTGCGGTTTAAACCGCCGTAGATTCGGCACCATGTCCAAAAGCGTGGATAGCCGCGCATCCGCTCCTTTTTTTAAAAACGCGCGCTGAAGCATGCGGGTCGCGATAAAATCCCGGCGAGCATTATCCGCGACTAAAAGAATTCTTTTTTTCATAGGCAATTCAATCTAAACATTGTAGATGTCATTTTTATAACGACTAAAATTTTCTGTTTTACGAAACCACTCAATAGTCCGGCGCAGTCCTTCTTGCAGAGTAACCTTCGGCGTCCACCCGGTCAATTCCTTGATAAGACGGCTATCGCATACGAGCCGCTCCACCTCGCTTCGCTCCGGACGCTGACGCACATCGTCTTTTGCAATCATCACCTGAACCCCCATCAGTTCAAATATTTGTTTTGCAAGATCGCCAATCGAAATCTCCGTGCTTGATCCAATATTAACCTCTTTACCCACTGCGCCATCGCAACTTCCAAGGGCCACTAACCCCCGACAGGTATCCTCAACATAGTTGAAGTCCCTGGTCGGAGTAAGCGAGCCAAGCTTGATCTCTTGTAAACCCGCGAGCACCTGGGTCACAATCGTAGGGATCACCGCGCGGGCTGATTGACGCGGACCATAAGTGTTAAACGGACGCGCAATCACCACAGGAGTTCCAAACGAACAGTAAAACGACTCGGCAAGACGATCTGCTCCCAGTTTCGCCGCGGCATACGGCGATTGCGTCTGAAACGGATGACGCTCGTCGATTGGAACATATCGCGCGGTTCCATACACTTCGGAAGTGGACACAATGACAACGCGAGGTGTATTTAATTCACGACACGCCTGCAATACATTAAGCGCGCCTTTTACATTAGTGTCCACAAACGCATCGGGAGAATGATAAGAAAAAGGGATCGCAATAAGCGAAGCCAGGTGAAATACCGCGTCAACTCCCCTGACGGCGGCGCGGACCCCGTGCGGATCACGGATATCTCCGGCCACAACTTCTACTTGAGACAATATCTCCTTGGATAGCGTATCCAGCCAACCCCATGAATTAAAGGAGTTATAAAACACGAATGCGCGTACCCGACATCCTTCTTGGAGCAGATGTTCAACTAAGTGGCTCCCGATAAAACCGTCCGCGCCCGTAACGAGCACATTTTTCCCCTTGAGTTCCATAGATTTTACATTGTACTCCCTTCTAAACAAAAAGCAAGGGGGTATGCTCGTCAGAACAATACCCCATGGAACCGCTATACCTCGATCAATTCGTCAGCCCGGAAATCCCGCCTGGACTTTTGCCCAAGCACCCGATCCCACTGCATCGCGCTTATCCCGCTTCCCGGACGCTTGGTGGTCAGATTATCTTCACTAAACATTTCGCCAGCGGCAATGTCGCGGGAAGCCACGATACTTTTACGACCAACTGCTTTAAGTACCAGCTCGCGCTCGGTCGGACGCTTTACTCCATCACCAAGTGCGGATTCCACATTGCGAATCGCGGCCACCATGGCGCTAAGTTCATCGGGTTCAAGCGAGGCCTTGTGATCCGGGCCCGGCATATTGCGATCCAGTGTAAAGTGTTTTTCAATCACGCTCGCGCCGAGCGCCACTGCCGCAATCGGAATCTCAATGCCTGGGGTGTGATCCGAGTAACCCACCTTAACACCTAAGGCGTCGCGCATAGTTAGCATCGCGCGCAAATTTACATCTTGCATTTGAGTCGGATAATCCGTATGGCAATGGAGCACTGTGATTTTCCCTTTTGGTGTGCCTGCCTGCACGAGCACATTTAGCGCCGCCTCCACTTCGTCCATGTTTGCCATACCGGTTGACATAATCACCTCACGTCCAAGCCCACCGATTTTGCGCAGAAGGGGAAGATTAGTAATTTCGCCAGAAGCAATCTTAAACACCGACATCCCAAGTCCTGCGAGAAAATCCACACTCTCCAGATCAAACGGTGTGGACATAAACATGATGCCGGTCTGCGCGCAGTACGCAACAAGTTCGCGATGCGCTTCCGCGGACAACTCCAGTGCGCGCAACATCTCTGCCTGCGATTCGTTCGTGCCGGTATTTTCTATCTGATACCCGGCTTTTACTGCGCTGGCTATTACCAACTGGTCCGCGCGGAAGGTCTGAAATTTCACCGCATCAGCGCCCGCGTCAACCGCCGCATCAACCAATTTTTTGGCAATTTCAAGATCGCCATTATGATTTACTCCGGCCTCGGCAATGATAAAGGTATGCATAATAGATGACCAGTATATCAGAAGCAAACGCGCGCGGCAAGGCACTGATCATCAAAGAAAAAAGTCCTACCCCGGATGGCCGGAAATAGGACTGCTGACCTGGATCAGCTAGGAAAAAGGTTCATCGAGCAGAGGGACTACAGGGTCTGGAGCAGGCGCGCCGCCACGGCCATCGGCACTCCGCCATCCACCCCGGTCCAGCTCGTCACCTCGGTCAAGACCGCGCGGGCCTCGTCCGTTCTGCCGAGCGACTTGAGCGCCCGGGCCTTGTGGAGCTTGAGCGAGAGCACCACGTTGGCAAACGAGGTCAGGGTTACCTCCGGAGCAACGAGCGCCGCGTCCGCCGCCGCGATCTGCGTTTCCGGATCGGCGATCTCGGAGACCTGGAACAGCCGCTTCCAGCTAGCGTACGCCGTCGGGAAGGTACCGCTCCGCAGCTCGTTCCGATCGTCCTCGCGTTCGAGGTAGTCCCGCTCGGCCAAGAGGTGCGCGAACCAGATGTGCCAGGTCGCGTTCTCCTGCATCCAGAGCGGGTACTTCTCGGTCGTGGCGCGCACAAGCTCCCGCATCTGCCGCAGGTGGGCGAGCTGTACCGCGATCTCCGGGGAGCTGTCGCGCGTGATGGAGTCGGAGGTGTACTCGACCGCGACCAGGAAAAGGCCAACCGGCGCCTTCTCCTGCCGTCCGGCCGCCATGAAGTAGTTGGCCGAGGCGAGCTGGGAGTTTCCGGCCTCGCGGTAATGCCGCAAACCGCGAAGCACGATCCCGAGGTTGTAGCAGACGCTCGCTCCCAGCAGGTACTTGAACTGACCGGACGGGAGATCCTGGATCAGGTCGTCCCTGATCCGGGCGTACGCCGTGGCTACGGTGTTGTGATCCGCGGCGTTGGGCGGGCGTCGGCGGCCATTCCACTCCTCGACCCGGCAGGCGAGCCGCATTGCCGGATCGGTCGTGCGGTTGGAGGCGAGCTCAAACAGGTGGGCGTAGCGGGCCGGATCTTGCGGCGCGCCGTTTCTGCCGGAAAGCAAATCGCCCACCGGATGACCCATGAAGAAGTCCGCTCCCAACGGCTCGGCGACCAACCTGGCCGCGAGCGCTTCGTCAGATGCTGTCCAATCCCAGGGTGTCGAATCCATTGTTGCTTCTCCTCTTGTTTATCTGCCGGTTGCCTTGCCAACCGGTAGATATGATGGAACACTCTTGCACAAGGTACCTTATATATAACATGGCGGCTTAAAAATGTCAAGGCCGCATTTGTAAAATTTTCCTGGCCGGTATACCAACATAGGTACCCGGCTCCAGACAATCTTTGGTTACTGCCGCGCCGGCGCCGACAGTACAATGGTCGCCAATAGTTTTATATTGCACCACTGTTGCGCCTACACCTATAAGAGAATGCGAGCCGACTTTAACGCCGCCTGAAAAAGTTACCCCCGGCGCAATATGGGTAAAATCTCCGATCACGCAATCATGATCAATGGAAGCACGGGTGTTAATAATCGCGTAACGCCCAATGCGCGTACCGGAATTGATGACCACCCCATCCATAACTACGGTACCCTCACCAATTTGTACATCTTCATTCACGACCGCAGTCGGCGATACAATCGCCGGCATGGTAAACCCCAACCCGCGCAGTTTCTCAACCAGCCGCTCGCGTAAATCATCTTTGCCTAAATATCCCAGGCCGAGCACTGCCGCACACTCACCATGCCGCGCTTTAATATCATGAAGAACATCATCAGTTCCAATATATGGCAAGTAAAGTAGTGGCCCTTGATTCTCGCGGTCGGTATAGCCAAGAATTTCAAAGGTGTTGAGTTTTTTCAGGATGCTGGTTACAACTTTCGCATGACCGCCACCGCCAATGACGACAATTTTCTGCATACAATGGTTATGAAAAATAATTCTTAATCGCGCCTGCCACTGTTTCAATCTGATCATTCGTGATATTCACACTGCAGGGAATATTCAGACATGTCTGCCAGGCATGCAGTGCGTGTGGTGTGGACTCACCGTAAACATTGCCGCCCTTATACATCGGCAATTCGTGAATTAGATTCCAAATCGGCCGCGCTTGAATCCCTTGGTCGATAAGATATTGCATAAGCGGCTCTTTCGCGTTCGGATCAACTTGAATGGTGGAAAGCCAATAGTTGCTCTTGGCCCAAGAGGCCTCCTGCAAAACCTTCAGCTTCCCGCCGATACCGGCAAAAAGTTCGCGGTAGCGCGCAGCAATTTCGCGTTTGCGTGTAACATACTCCTCCAATTTTTCCAGTTGGGCCACTCCGAGCGCGGCCTGGATATTGGTCAGCCGATAATTGTAGCCGATCTCGTCATGGTCGTAGCGTAGCGGATCTTTTTTTGCTTGCGTACTCAAATGCCGTACACGTGCGGCCCACTCACCGTTATTTGTTACCAACATGCCTCCGCCGCCAGTAGTAATAATTTTATTGCCGTTAAACGATAGGCATCCGATATTGCCAAGCGCGCCGGCCTTTTTTCCTTTATATTCCGATCCCAAACTCTCGGTCGCGTCTTCAATCACGCATACCTTATACTGCCGACAAACTTCCATAAGCGCGTCCATGTCCGCCGGGTGTCCCAAAGCATTAACCGGAATTACCGCGCCGACGCGCTGTCCGGTCTTTTTATAGTAGGCCATCCCATCACCGCGTCTCTCGCATTCACGGCTTAAAAACTGCGCGATTTGATTTACATCCAAACAAAGCGTTTCCGGATCACAATCAAAAAATACCGGATATGCTCCGACATAACGCACGGTATTAACCGGAGCGATAAAAGTCAGGGTCGGCACTAGCACGATATCATCCTTTTTGACACCCGCGATAATAAGCGACAGGTGAAGCGCGGCAGTGCCGTTTACCACGGCCACGCCGTGCGCGACCCCGAGATACTTGGCCATCTCCTCTTCAAAGCGATTAACAAAACTACCGACCGAAGAAACCCAGCCGGTATCTAGACACTCTTTTATGTAGCGCCACTCATTTCCGGCGAGCACTGGTTCAGCAAGCGGTATCATATCGTCAATCGTCATTCCCGCGGAAGCGGGAATCCAGTCAATACTTAATGCTCAATAGGATCTCAAATCCAAAAGATAGTGATTGGTCTCATGGAGTTTAAACCCGACTTTTTGATACAAACTATTGGCCGCGACGCGTTTGGGATTGGTCGTCAGCTCTACCATCTCCACCCCTTGCGCTTTGGCCCAGCGTAAAAGATCATGGAGAATCTTTTCGCCTAGTCCTTTGCCGCGCTGTGCCGGATCAACAATCATATCCTCAACTACGGCCTGCCGGCGGAGCATCGTTTGCCGCGGAAAAATCCAACCCATACCCATCAACTTATCGCCTTCGTAGACCATACTCACATACCCGTCCAGCATGGCTTTATAAAGCGACTGCTCGTCAACAACCGCAGTCGGATCGAGTTGAGCGACTAACTCGCGTACGCGGACGACATCATAATTAAAATGTTTTTTAAGATAAGTCAGAATGTCCTGATTAGAATCAAACGCGATCGTGTTAAGTTCTTTAAGCGGGACCCAAGCCAGCTCGGAGTTTTCATGATTAAGCCGCGGCTCGCCCTGCAGTTCTGCCAGATAGGCAAAACTCAAAACTGGATATTTATGATCCTTATAAGAAGCCGTACCCGGAAACGCGCCAATAAGCGTCTCCGAGCGCACCCCGACACCCAACTCTTCCTTCAGCTCGCGGCGAAGCGCCTGCTCTGGAGTTTCTCCTTTATGCAAATACCCGCCTAAAAAATCCCACTGATCCTTAAAGGGCTCTTCGTTGCGTTTGGCCACGAGAATTTTACCGTCGCGTATTACAATGGCCGTGGCTGTCGGTTTTGGGTTTTCAAACGCGCAAAGTTCGCATGTGGTATTGTCCATATCTACAAACACTTATAGATAATGCTGTGCTTCAGCGTGTCGGACGCTTGCACAACAGGTAAAAACCAACTCTTCACATCCATAAGCACTCCTTTACCGTTGCCATTTCCATTATAGTATTGGATGAGATTTTCAAGTTTCATGTCCTTAAACTGTCGGTGCAATGTTGCAAGAATAATGCCGTCCACTTTTCCAATCTTTTCAAGATCAGCCACATATTCCACGCCGAACTTTTCTACCTCTTCTTGGTAAAGATTTGGATCATACGCCAAGGGTCGAACACCATATGATTTTAGTTTCTTGATTGTATCTCCGATCTTTGAATTACGTGTATCACGAATGTCTTCTTTAAATGTAAGGCCCATGACCAAGACACGCGCGCCTTGCACAACTTTACCGGCTTCCACCAGTCCTCGTATAGTGAGATCTGCCACATACTCCGGCATCCAGTCATTAATGCGCCGGCCAGCCAGAATTACTTCCGGATTATAGCCAAGCTCTTGCGCTTTGTGGGTCAGATAATACGGATCGACTGAAATGCAATGTCCCCCAACGAGCCCTGGCTGATATTTATGAAAATTCCATTTCGTGCCCGCTGCTTCAATGACATCACGAGTATTGATTCCAAGGCGGTGAAAAATGATCGAGAGTTCGTTCACCAGCGCGATATTCAAATCGCGTTGGGTATTTTCAATGACTTTTTCAGCTTCCGCCGTCTTGATATTGGGTGTTTTATGCACACCACCTTTGCAAATCTCGCCATACACCGCAGCAACCAATTCAAGCGTCTCGGTATCCATTCCGGACACCACCTTAACCGTGGTTTCAATCGTATGTTCTTTATCACCAGGATTCGTGCGTTCTGGAGAATATCCCACTTTAAAATCCGCTCCGCACTTCAACTCAGAATGTTTCTCAATGAGTGACGCGCAAACCTCTTCCGTAACTCCCGGATACACGGTGGACTCATAAACCACCACTGTTCCGGGCTTCAGATATTTTCCAATGGTTTCCGAGGCCTCAATTACGGGCGACAAATCCGGGGTTTTGGCCTGCGTAATCGGAGTCGGCACCGTAACAATGATAAAATTCGCGCGCGAAAGCACGCTCGGGTCAGGCGTATACTCCACCTTTGCTGCGGCCATTTCTTCATCGGTAATTTCACCGTTCGGATCATGGCCGGCTTTAAGCGAGTCAATCCGCGCTTGACTCTTATTCAATCCGATCACCGGCGCAAATCGGCTTTTCCCAAACGCCACCGCCAAAGGCAGTCCCACATAGCCCAACCCCACCACTGCAATTTTTATATCTTCAAGTTTTGGTAACATAGATGAGTGTAATTGACCTAATTAACCTAAGTGCTCTAATTGACCTAAACAATAACCAATATTGGGATTTGGGACTTGTTTAGAATAATTAGGTTAATTAGAGTAATTAAAAATTCTCAAGTACCTTCCTCCCATGAACTCAAATACTTTCTTTGCTCCTCGGTTAATTCATCTTTGCGCACCTCCATTGCCTCAAGCTGCAACGCGGCAATGTCGTCATCTACTCTGGATGGTAACACATAGACCTTTGGCTCGAGTTTCCCCAGGTTCTCCACAAGATACGCACAAGCCAAAGCTTGCCCGCAAAATGAAAGCGACATCACCTCTGAAGGATGACCTTCTGCCGCGGCCAAATTCACCAGCCGCCCTTCGCCGGCGACATACAACACGCGGTCATCCGTCATCGGTTCACGGTTCACGGTTTGTGTTGATTTACTGTGAACTGTCGACTGTGAACTGTCGACTGGCAAAGTATATTCATCCAGCATCGTCCGCACCGTCCGCACACCCTTTGCCATCTCCCGCAGTCCTTTCAAATCAATCTCCGCGTCAAAATGTCCGGAATTGGCCAGAATCGCGCCGGATTTCATTTTAGAAAAATGCTCTGGACGCAAAACATGTTTGTCACCCGTAACCGTAATAAAAATATCGCCAAGCGTGGCGGCTTCCGCAAGCGGCATCACCCGAAATCCATCCATCACGGCTTGTAGTGCGCGAAACGCGTCAACTTCACACACAATCACATTTGATCCCATGCCGCGCGCGCGCAAAGCCACGCCTTTGCCGCAGGAACCGTAACCACACACGACCACGGTTTTGCCCGCCCACAAAATATTGGTCGCCCGCGTAATCCCATCCAGCGTGGATTGCCCGGTGCCATAGTAATTGTCCATCAGATGTTTGGTCTTATTGTCATTCACTGCTACAACCGGGTATTTAAGCGCGCCGTCGCGCTCCATCGCCCGCAAGCGGATAAGGCCTGTTGTGGTTTCCTCGGTCCCGCCAATTAAATTCGCAATAAACTCCGGGTGTTTTTTGTGAATTTCACCAACTAAATCCCCGCCATCGTCAATGGTGATCAAATTTCTCCCACCCCTCCTAGCCTCCCCTCGGGTCCCGGCTGCGGCCGAGGATCCTCGATTCTCGAGAATCGGGACAGGGGAGGAAATTGATTGTTCTCCCCCTCTTAGAGGGGGAGATTCAGAGGGGGTCCGAACCTCTACTTTCATGAACTCAATCACCCGATTTAGAAAATCGTAGTATTCCTCATTACTCTCGCCCTTATGTGCAAATACGGCCACGCCTTCCTCCGCGAGCGCCGCCGCCACATCATCTTGAGTGGATAATGGATTACATCCGGTAATCGCAACCTCGGCCCCGCCAGAGCGAAGCGTGCGCACCAGCACTGCGGTTTCTTTGGTCACATGCAAGGCCATACCGACAGTCACACCCGCCAATGGTTTTTCGCGCGCAAACCGCTTTCGCACTTCCAAAAGCGCGCCCATTCTACGTTCGGCTAATTCAATCTGCAGCCGCCCTTGCGGCGCAAGCGAAATGTCTTTTACCTTGTATTGTTCCATAGTAAATAGTGAAGAAAATAATCCTAACAAATTATATGCCGAGCGTCAAAGTTTTTGAGCAATGAATTGCGGGAATTTCAACACCCGTGCCCCTTGGTCCGGGCGAATCAACAACGGCTCAACTTCTTTGGCCAGCGCTTTAAAATCAAGTTTTCCGCAATAATCATACACTTGTTTAATCAATTTGGAAACTGTCAAACCCATGGCCGCTTTTACATAATCTTCACTGGGTTGTGTAATTCCATACAAAAAACTCACATCATAAAAATCGCGTCCTTTTGTCCGCTTACGCTGTAAAATCGTGATTAATTTCTGCGCTAGCAAAATATCTTCCGGATTTACTAGCAGATCATAAAACAGATCAAATTTGTTGATGGTATGCGCACGCGGCGTAAACACTTTCTTTTGCGCCATACTCTCCATTTTAATAAGAATCTTTTCGCTCGCGTGATCACTTATTTTATGCTCATGCAGTAGATGGGGAAATTTGATGTAGCAATGATACGCGCCTTTTTCTAAAAATCTAAATTCAACCGTAAGGCCCTTACGTCTCATGTCGTCTATTACCTGGTTAAGCATGGCTTGAAATGCCGAAAAAGAAAGTCCAAAATTATCAAAATCAAGATCTTCGGAAAAGCGATTTCCTTGATAACATATCCGAATTGAGGTTCCGCCCATAAAACTTAATTGCTCACTGCCTTTCTGTTTATACAGCGAATCCAGCAGTTCATATTGGAGATATTCAACCAGGACGCGGCGAGGCGAAATAAACTCTTCGTTTTTTGTATAGTGATCTTTTAACTGCGTGAAGGTGAACATAGGGCAAGCAATTCGTTAACCAGCTGATCTAAACGCTTGGAGTGGAACTGCTTAACATATTTTTTAATCCGGGCGCGGTTTAAGGTGGTACTCATGGTTTCGTAATCAAACCGCATTCCCTCCAGGTCGTCGCGAGTCCGTATCGCGCGCGGGTTGAGATAAAAATAATCCAGCAATGCTTTTTCAGGGTGCGCAAACAAATACTTACCATGCTTTGTCTCTATATCCCCATATCCCCAAAAAAGTTTGGGTACAATAGTACGGTAGCTAAACCTGCCAAATTGGTTCGCGATCGTCCGCGTTGGCCGCGTGGTTACCGAAGTGCACACTGCCACCATCTCTGGAATAAACCCATAGTGATGCAGCGCGTACTCTAAACTAATATAACTTGGTTCATACAGCAGAAACGCGACCTCCTCCGGTATCACCTCTTTCTTACGCGCGGTAAAGACAAAAATCCCGCGCTGAATTTTTTCAATATCACCCATGCCCTGCCAGCGCGAAAGTTGGTAATCCGGCACCTGGAGATTCCGAATACGCAATTCTGTCCTTGTAAAATAGGGCTTTTCTATGATTTTAGTAAATTCTCTATATTTCATAAACTTAGCAAAAATGATAAGTTACTGAAATACTATAAAATTATCAAAGTCTTGTCAACTGTGGATAAAAAAGCCGCCGTGGGGAATTAATCCCGTTGGCGGCAACGCGGCAGGTGCGTGCGACCTGTTATAGCTGTATGGCGGACTCACCCCGTCGGAGACCACGAAAAACGGCGGGCGAATCAGTCGGGCATCCTCGCTCACCCGCGCTGACCCCAGATCAAAGAGCGATTCAATTCGCATTACGGCCTCCTTGACGATTGAATAATCATCTGCTAACACCCTACCACTGCTCGCCTAAAATGTCAATGCATTGCACTCCCTACTCGACCTCTCCTCACTACCAAATCAGTAACCCTATCCCCAATGCCAAAACGACAAAAGTCCCTAATTTAATGAGGAGATTTTTCTCATGAAAATATAAATTTCCGGAAAGTACGGACCAAAGTATTGCGGAAGCGCGTTTTACCGCGGTGATAATGGAAGCCGGAGCAAACACAAATGCAAAACTTTCGAGCGCCACCGCCACGCCCATACCCAGCGATTGCGCGATAAAAATCGGCTGACGAAAAAAGCGGAACGGATTTTCATGGGCGCGATAATAGGCGTTTACGAAAAAATATGCCATCAGCACGAGCATAATTATCAACTGCTCAGCGACAACCGAGTTAAAATGAGTAATGTTGTACTTGTAAAGTGAGATGGTCGCCACGGCATTGACCGCGGTAAACAGCACATACCCGCGGCCTTCCCGCTCAATACCGTGATTAGCAAACAAAAATAGCAGCGTAATTACAATCAATCCAAGACCGGCGATTTGCGATAAAGACAGCGCATAGCCAAGAAAGACATCCACAACCAAAAGCAGGGGGATGGTCAGTGAGCGGATAAAACTAAAGGTACTGCGTGCGGCCAGCGCCGCGGCTTTAACCGTCAGATGCGCCTGCGCTACTTCAAGAACCAGCCGTGGAATAAAAGTAGCGAGCGAAGCGGCGACAAATCGAAAACTGCCCGGCACCAATAACGCGACAGCGAAAAAAGCCAGCACGACCCAGAAAAGATCCAGAAAGCCCCAGGTAAAAATGCTTTCCTGCCGCTCCGTAACTTTTTTCTTGCCAATCAGCTTGGAACATTCATCAAACAAAGTTCCCAAAGAAGCCAGTAAAATACCGATCATAATTTTGAAATTAACCGCGTAAGATCCGCTGCGTAGGCCGGCGCGCCGGTGGCTCCGGGAGAGTTATAATTGAGGATGTGGAGCGAGCGCGGAGTTTGCGCTTCTACAACTTCCGGCACAAATCTGCCGTTGCGATCGATAAGCGAGGCGCGCACGCCGGCAGTGCCGCGCGCCACACAATCCGCCACGCGAAGATCGGGCAAGAATTTCTGCACCCGCGCGACCATTGCGTCCTTTGATAAGGCGCTGCGCCACTCCTTACCGCACAAACGTAAAAATTCCGGATTGCGGAGTAATCGCAATTTGTTGGCCAGTGGTTTTTCAGTGAGCTTGCCAAGCACATTACCCACTCCGCGATAGGCATACGACCCAAACACCGGCACCGCGGACGGACCAATTTCCACGCGCCCGTCCACGCGCACCACATAGTGCGGGTCAAGAAACGGAAAATCTGTGTGCCGTGGCACAGAGTACACATTACGCAATGCCAATCGTGCGCTCTCTCCTTCCACAATCAAATACTCCCCGCGAAAATTCAGATCCGCAAACTCTCGCGCCACTCCCATCAGGTGGGCGATCTTCAGCGCGGCTCCTCCGGCGCAATTCACCATATAGTGCGCTCGTAACCCCTCCTCGCCTCCCCTTACCCTAAGGGGAGGAACCTCGGCAAAATTCCCCCTCTTAAGGTAAGAGGGGGTAGGGGGAGTTATGAGTCGTTGATATAAAATATCCACTCCGTCCTTCTTCTCTACGATCTTTTTCACCTCACACCCAAACAAAAATTTCACTCCTCTTTCTTCGGCATCATCCCGCAACGCTCGTGTGAATGCACCAAAATCTACGGCCGTATCTGTTGTGCAAAGTAAAGCACCTGCACACCAAGCGCTGGGTTCAATCTCGCGCACTTCTTCCGCACTCAAAAGCCGCACCTCGCTATCTCCCATCCCATTTTGAAGAGACCAAGCTTTATACTTCTTCAGCCGCGCGAGCTGCGCCTCATCAAGCGCCACCTCCAGCGTTCCCACCTCGCGCCAGGGCAAACCCTTGCGCGCCGCATACTCTTTCCAAAACTCGTACGACTCTTGCGCGCAGCGCGCAAACTTCCCCTTGCTGATCGGATCAAGATAAAACGGGCGGTGAATCACGCCCGTGTTTCTACTGCTGGTATGCCGCGCGACACCCTCTTCTTTTTCCACGACCACAATTCTCTCGCCTGGAATATGTTTGGACAACTGATAGGCAAGCGCTGTCCCCAAAATCCCCCCGCCAACAATAACAATATCATACTCCATATAATCCGTGTTCTATCCGTTATCTATCTGTGTCCTTCCGTGTCATGGTCTCATACCATTCCATGGTTCTTTTCAATCCTTCTTCAAACTCCACCTCCGGTTCCCACCCTAAAAGTTCTTTGGCGCGGGAAATATCCGCCAGAGTGTCATGCGGTTCAACTCTGGGCGGGATGTGCGTAGTTGGCCCGCCAATAAGTTTCGCCACCTGATTAACGCTGTAATTTACACCGGTCCCGATATTGATTGCCTCTCCGCTGCCTACGCTACTGGAATCCATGGCTAGTAAATTTGCGCGCACAACATCGTCAACATGGGTAAAATCCCGCGTCTGGGTGCCATCACTGGTAATCGTCATTTCATAACCTTGCGCTTTTTGATCTAAAAAAATAGGAATCACTAGTTTATAGGCGCCTTGAAGTGGCATCCGTGGGCCATAGACATTGAAATAACGCAGTGAAACTGTTTGTAATCCCCAAAAAATCGTGGCGAGTTTCAGATATCCTTCTCCCACATATTTTTGCAACGCGTAGGGGCTTTTTGGATTGGGAAGAACATTCTCGGGTGTCGGTAGTATCAAGGTATCGCCATAGATTGATGACGAGGAGGAAAACACTATGCGCCGGACCCCGGCGCGGGAAGAGGCCTGAATCACGTTAAGGGTGCCGGTAATATTGGCTTCATTCGATTCGAACGGATTGTCAATAGATTCCTGCACGCGCGCGAGCGCTGCCGTATGAAATACTCCATCAATCCCATTAAAGGCCTTGGCCATTTTTTTTAGATCAGTAATACTGGCCTCAAACAACTCCGCTCCCGCGGGCACATTGCCGGGTTTACCGGTTGAAAAATTATCTAACACTCTGACTTTATCCCCACGCTTCAAAAGCGTCTCTGCGATATGCGACCCGATAAACCCCGCACCGCCGGTTACCAAATATTGCTTCGCCATATTTGAAAAATTCCAATAAACAAGTTACAGATTACAAACAAATCCAAAATCCCAATATTCAATGTCCAAACTTGTAATTTGGAGATTGTGATTTCCTTGTAATTTGGTGCTTGGGATTTGGAATTTAAATCTTGCCATTCTACACCAACCTCTCCTTATAGTTCTCTTTATATCTCTGCATCAACCCTTTCCACGAGAACCAGTGCGTTTGCGTTCCATACTTCTCCACGGTATAAACCGCCACAGTCGAAGCTAGTTTTCCCACTTTATCATAAGGCAATCCCATAAGCAACCCCTTAATAAATCCGGCCCGGTACGCGTCCCCGGCGCCGGTCGGGTCACTGGTATTTTTCGGCTTGGCCGGCGGTATACGATACATTTTCCATTTTCCATTTTCCATTTTCCATTCAATCACTGATCCTTTTTCTCCCAACGTCGTCACCAACACTTCCACGCGCTTTAACACCTCCGCTTTCCCCCACCCAGTTTTCTTGAGCACCATCGCCAGTTCATAATCATTAGAGATAAACACCTTCGCGCCGGCAATGCCCTTTTTCAAATCCTTACCGCTCAACGCCGGAATTGCCTGCCCTGGATCATAAACATACGGCACGTCGTGTTTTCTATACAACGCTGGCAGCCGTTTCATATCCTCCACATTCCCCGGCGCAATGATAGCCAACTTCACACTCTTCAACAACTGTGAACTGTGAACTGTCGACTGTGAACTAAATTGCATCGCTCCCGGATAAAACGCCGTAATCTGATTATCCGCCTTATCGGTCATGATGTACGCCGCAGCAGTTGGCACGCCATCCACACGATTCACTGCCCTAAGCTCTACGCCCTTAGCCCTAAGCCACCGTTCGTACTCTCCAAAATCATTTCCTGCGCTAGCCAAAATCGCCGGCTGCTCGTCTAAAAGCGCCAAATTGTACGCGATATTCCCAGCCGTCCCCCCAAAATTTCGCTCCATCTTGTTAATCAAAAAAGAAACCGAAAGCACATGCAGTTTTTCCGGCAAAATATGATCCCGAAAATATCCCGGGAAATCCATGATGTAATCGTAGGCCAGTGAACCGGAAATTAAGATCATATTGGGTAAATCAGGTGAATCAAGTAAATCATGCAAGTCAAGCTCTTGATTTACTTATCTCGCTTGCTTTACTTGATTTACTTCAATTAAGGTCTTCCAACTGAAATATAAGTAAAGCCCAACTCCCGCATCTTTTTAGGATCAAGAGGATTGTTGCCGTCCACGACCACGGGATTGCGCATGCGGGCTTTTTTTATACCATTAACCTATCTTTCTCAACCAGCAGTACTTTTTCCTCGCGCGCGATTTTTTTCATATCCGCGGTAAAGCCGCTCTTGCTAAACAAAATATACCGCTCTTCCCTGCCCTCCAATCCCCAATCTACCAGTTGCGCTTTCTTTTTTAGCGACTCATAAATGTTCGTACCGACCGGCTTCTCTGACCACTTACACTCGCCTAAAAGAATTTGGTTTTCACGCTGATTGATTGCCACCACATCTATTTCTTCATTTTTATCCCACCATTTTCCAACCCGCTCGAAAGGAAATAACTGATCCTGCCAGGTAGGCGCTAATTCACGGCACACCTCCTCATATGCAATCGCAGTGAGCATATTAAATTGCTCGCGGAATTTGCGTAGCACCTCATTATGCCGCCCGATTTCCAAATCGCTTTTATAGGGAAATACGTATTGAAACCAAAACCGGAAAAAATTATCGCAGAGACGATATAATCCTTTGCGGGATTTTACCGGATTTTTTTCCGTAACGGGTAATTCGCGCTCCACGATTAAAAGCTGGGCAAGCGTATGGAGATACTTATTGACGAGTGTTCTATCGATGCCGGTTTCATTGACAATTTCTCCGAGTTTGCGCTTGCCGAATGAAATGGCGCGCAGAATGGAAAGGTAATTTTTCGGTTCGCGCAACTCTTCCTTGAGTACGAATTCTATTTCATTGTATAAAAATTCCGTTTTCGGTAACACATGCGCAACGAGATTTTCCTCCGCACTCAAGAGCCCTTCCATCTGCATCAAGTATGCCGGCATACCGCCCACGACCG
Source organism: Candidatus Uhrbacteria bacterium (assembly GCA_016187515.1). Taxonomy (GTDB): domain Bacteria; phylum Patescibacteriota; class Patescibacteriia; order GWA2-47-26; family GWA2-47-26; genus JACPJN01. The sequence goes on from JACPJN010000007.1 coordinate 251,629, forward strand.
CATAGAATTCGAGGAAATCGACAAATGACATCTTGGGGAAAAATTGCCAACTCTGAGAAAAGGAAAGGGGTTGCAAAAGCAGCTGCCCGGTCCTGCGCCCAAAAAGCGGCGCTTTCTGAATCAAGGTTTCCGATTCCATCATGGCAATGCTTGACCCCATCAATATCAACATACTCTGCTGTGCGCGCAAGTATTCATCCCACCCCTTTTGAAATACAGAACTTGCGGCCGAATCAACTTCTGCCAAATACGGAAATTCATCCACCACCAGGATGCAACGCTTCTTGCTGTTTCGTTGCAAGTACCGAAATACCTCCAGCCAATCGCCAAAACCCTGCTTCTCAATGAGGGGGTCGCCGAATGCCTCCCCTACTAAACGACTCACCTCGCGTAACTGGTCAATCATAGTGCGCTTATCCGCTAAAAAGTATATAGCCGGTTTTCCTTGAATGAATTTTTTTACCAGTTCGGTTTTGCCTACACGCCGTTTGCCATACACGATAAAAAGTTCCGGTTTTCCGGACTTCCAGCGTTTTTCCAGATCAGCGAGTTCATTGGTGCGGTTAATGAAATTCATAGTTACCTTTTTACCTAGATAATTGTGCCGGAAAGGCCTTATTTGGCATCATAATTAATAGTATACTTGTGAGTATACTATTTGTCAATGGGCCCCAAACCGGGGTATTTACAATGAAGAAATCCCTCGCCAGCTTTTTCCTCACATACGCCGCGTCCGCAGTCAAGGCCGGCCGACTGAAATGTATTGAAAACCCAGTAAACGCATCTTTTTTGCGTCAAGGAGATTGCGGCCGTCAAAAATAAACGGCTGGCGCATTTTTGTTTTCATTTCTGCCCACGGCAGATCGCGAAACTGCGGCCATTCGGTAAGCACAAGCACTGCATCGGCGCCTTCAGTGACTTCTTCGGGTGTTGGACATGTCACAAGCTCGGTGATCTCATGCCTTGCATTGGATTCTGCCTGATAATCAAATGCTTTTATTATCGCGCCTTCTTTCATGAGCAATCGTGTAATATCCAGAGCGGTTGATTCCCGCACATCATCAGTATTATTTTTAAACGCCAGTCCCAGCACGCCAATCGTCTTGCCTTCCAGGGCACCAAGTATATCCCGCACACGGCGCACAAAGCGATGCCGCTGTTCCTGATTGACTTCGATCACGGCCTTGAGCAATTTAAAATCATAATCATGATTTAATGCGATATTGTGCAACGCCCGGGTATCTTTCGGAAAACACGATCCTGAATATCCTGTCCCGGCCTTGAGGAAGTGTGGGCCAATGCGGGGATCCATACCCATTCCGCGGGCTACTTCGTCTACATTCGCGCCGACTTCGTCGCAGACATTGGCAATCTCATTGATAAAGGAAATTTTCGTGGCCAAAAACGCATTGCTGGCGTATTTAATCATTTCCGCAGTCGCAATATCCGTGACCACGCGCTCACCCGGCAATCCCTCATGCACTTTCAAAAGCGCGTCGCGCGCGCGATCCGAGTCCACCCCGATCACCACACGATCCGGATTCATGGTGTCATGCACGGCCGACCCTTCGCGCAAAAACTCCGGACAAGACGCCACGTCAAACTCAACCTGTGAACTGTGAACTGACGTCTGTGAACTAATCAATTTGCGCACTTTCTCCGCGGTCCCCACCGGAACCGTGCTTTTATCCGCGATAACTTTGTATCCCCCTCCCCTAACCCCTCCCACAAGGGGAGGGGGATTGCCGTTTACTTCCCCTCCCTCGATGGGAGGGGATTGAGGGGAGGGTGAGGGTCCCCAATTTTCCGCCACCTCACGCGCCGCGGCAAACACCTGGCTTAAATCCGCTTCGCCAGAAGGCAACGGCGGCGTGCCCACGCACAAGAAAATCACCTCGGCATTGGGCACGGCCTCGGCATACGACGTCGTGGGAATGAGCCGGCCGCTAACCACGCCTTCGCGCACAAGTTCGGGCAGTCCGGGCTCATAAAACGGTACTTCTCCGCGACGGAGCTTCTTCACCTTGTCCGCATCTTTGCGCACGGCATAAACCGTGTGCCCCAACTTGGCATACACTGCCGCAGAAGTAAGGCCAACGTAGCCCGCGCCGATAATCGCAATGCGCATATTACCTAACCGCGTTACTTTGCTTACCCTCTTCTCGCATAATGGTTTCTATCTCGTCGTATTCCAGTTCTTCTTTCCGAATTAACTCTTGCGCAAAACGATCCAGTAGTTTCTCCTCTTTCTTCAGTAACTGCTCCACCGCCTGGAGGCAGTCCTGTAAAATTGCCTCGGTGTCGCGGTTGAGTTTCTCTTTTACCGATTCCGCGACTTTATCCTCGCTGGACTCACCCCGAAAACGCGCCTGCCCAACCAGCAGCTCATAGTCGCCAATCAGTCCCGACGGCCCCATCCCGTATTTCCAGACCATGTTGTGCGCCTGCGCCATCGCGTTGCGGAAGTCCTGGGCCACCCCGTCGGAAGTTGATTCAAATTTCAACTTTTCCGCCCCGTAACCCCCCAGCGCGACCTTCACGTTCGCTAAAATCCGGTCGCGGGAAGAAGTAAAGATTTCTTCGCGCGGCTGATGAAACACCATTCCTAAAGCGTCGCGGCGTGAAATGATCGAGGCCTTAAACACATCATCTGTGGGATGCAAAAAGTAAGTCACGATCAAATGCCCGGACTCGTGATAGGCCACGCGCTTTTTCTCATCCGCGGTAAGCCGCCGGTGGTGTTTGAATCCCAGATCAATTCTCTCCATGGCTTCGGACATATCGCGCATCTCCAGGCGCTCCCGTTTATGCCGCGCGGCAATCAGCGCCGCCTCTTTCACCAGATTTTCAATATCCGCCGGGGACTTCCAAACCGCGCGCCGCGCTAACTTTCCCACGTCCACACTTTCCTCGTGCGCTACCTTTTTAAGATAATGCGCGAAAAGTTGCGCCCGATCTTCCAGCGTCGGCAGATCCACGTAAATTTTGCGATCAAACCGGCCCGGACGCAAAAGCGCGGCGTCCAGAGCGGACTCGGAGGCATTGGTGGCGCCAATTACAATCACATCCGCGCCTTTCTCTTGAATGCCATCCATCTCCACTAGCAGCTGATTGACGGTGTTATTCGCTTCGGTACGCGCGCCAAAGCCCAGGTCGGTCTTCCGCTCGGTTCCGACCGCGTCAAGCTCATCAATAAAAACAATGCAGGCCCCGTGCATTTGCGAAAGTTGGCGCGCCTGTTTAAACAATTTGCGCACCCTGGAAGGCCCCACGCCGACAAAAATCTCCACAAATTCGGAGCCGGAAACCGAAATAAACGGAATGCCGGCCTCGGTCGCGATGGCTTTGGCCAAGTAGGTTTTTCCGCATCCGGGCGGGCCGGTCAAAAGAATGCCGCGCAAAATTTTACCGCCAATGCGCGCGGTCAGCGTCCTGTCCTTGAGCAATTCGACAACTTCCCACGCTTCCATCTTGGCCTCTTTCAACCCAATCACCTCCTCCCATTTTACATTTACAAATTCCGCCTTCACTTTGGACTTGCCCCATTTCATGAATCCGCCGCCGTGATGCAGCCACCACAGTCCAATGATAAAAGTAGCGGCCGAAAGCGTTGACCACATCGGGACCGTAGAGAGTTGGGCCAGATAGCCCAGGCGCTGCAGTTCATCCAGTTTGCGGTAAATCACGAGCGGCTGGGCGATCGTCAAAATCCAAAAAATGATCGGCAGTACCGTTACGGCTAGAAATATGCCGCCCACATATTTTCCCCAATGAAACCGAAAATGCCATTTTAGTTTGTTCCAGGACATAAGAAAAACAGGGAAAAATTCACCTAATTATCCTAATTGACCTAATTATTCTAAACAATACCCAAACCCAAAATCCCAATTTTGGTGATTGGAAATTAGGATTTGTTTAGATCAATTAGAGTAATTAGGGCAATTAGAAATTACGCGCGAAGCGCGTCTTTTAAGGTTTTCCCGGCTTTAAATTTGGGAGTTCTGACCGGGGGGATTTCGATTGGTGCTTTGGTCTGCGGATTAATTCCGGTTCTGCCCTTTCTCATCTTGGCCAAAAACGCGCCGAATCCGGAGAGCGTAACTTCGCCGCCGCCTTTAATCGTCTCGGTAATCACCCCGGTCATGGTCTCCAGAATCTCCAAAACCTTGGCTTTGGGCACGTCCGCGACCTTTTGAGAAATTACTTCCGCGAGTTCTACTTTGTTCATATTGGTGAGTTATTTAGTTATTGGGTTATTAGTTATTAGTTATTAGTTATTTCTGCGCCAATTTTAATAACTTAATCACTTAATAACTTAATCACTCGATCACGATTTGCTCATCAATTCTTTTTATCGACTTTGCTAATTTAGTGGTTTCATTAATCTCCACCAGCACCGCGCTGATTTGACACAACCCGGTTTCCACTGGCGTGTGCTTGAATGGCTGTTGCAGTAGGAATGAGCGGATAATCCCATTTTTTTCTTCACCTAAAATTGAATCCACGGCTTGCACTCCGCCCACTTCGGTTACATACGCGGTGCCGCTGGGCAAAATGCGGGTGTCCGTCGTGCCCATCGAGGTATGCGTGCCCAGCACGGCGGAAACCCGGCCATCAGCGTAATTGCCCAAAGCATTAGCTTCGGAAGTGGCTTCACAGTGAAAGTCCACCAGAATGCCATTCAATTCTCCCCCTCTTAGGTTAAGAGGGGGCGGGGGGGAGTTATGATACCTCGCCAAAATCTCATCCAGCTTCCGAAATGGATCATCATACTGCGACTGAAAAAACACCCGGCCCATTAAGTTTACCACCAGCAGCCGAATTTTTCCATCTTTGCTTTCCACTACCATATCGCCGCGTCCCGGCAAACCCGGCGGAAAATTGGCTGGCCGCACCAGCGGTAAATCTCCGCGAGCCATCAGCTTGGCCCCTTCGGCCTTAAACGAATGGTTGCCGCCCGTTACGCAATCCACTCCGGCATCCAAAAGTTCGCGCACGGTTTTTTCAGTCATGCCTACGCCATGCGCCAGATTTTCTCCATTGCCAATTACAAAATCCGGCTTGTATTTCTTGCGCCAGCGCGGCAAGACCTCGGCCACGGCCCGCCGCCCGATTTTTCCGAAGATGTCGCCGATGAATATGATGCGCATAAGTAAATAAGTTGTAAGTAGTAAGTAGTAAGTAGTGGTAAGTTACTTTTGAATTTTCTTCCAGCCATTGATTAGTTTAGCAGTTTCTTCTGTAACTTGGTACACCTCCAATGTCAATTCATGAGCTCTCTGCCATGCAATAATTTCACGAAATGTCTTGACCAATATAACTTACAACTTACTCACTTACTCACTTACTCACTTACTCACTTACTCACTTACTCACTTACTCACTTACTCACTTTAGCGCGCATACTCCACCACCCGCGTCTCCCGAATCACGTTAACCTTCACCTCGCCGGGATATTGCATCTCGGCTTCGATCCGTTTCGCCACATTTTTGGCTAACTCATAGGCCGACAGGTCGTCAATCTCCTGGGGCTTGACAAAGACCCGCAGCTCGCGGCCGGCCTGAATCGCGTAGGCATGTTCAACGCCGGGAAAGGCAGTGGCAATTTTTTCCAAATCCTCCAGGCGTTTGACATAGTCCTCGGCGGATTCGCGCCGCGCGCCCGGCCTGGAACCGGAGATCGCGTCAGCCACTTTTACGATAATCCCTTCCAGCGTCTTCGGATTGTCTTCATGGTGGGCAATGGCCATGTACGCGATATTTTCCGGAAAATTGAATTTCTTCATCAGCTCATAGCCCAAGTGCGTGTGCGCGCCTTTCATGTCCTGATCAATCGCTTTGCCGATATCATGGAACAGTCCGCCTTTTTTACAAATGCTCACATCCGCGCCCAGCTCCTCGGCTAAAAGCGTGGCGAGATAGCCCACTTCGGTGGAATGCACTAGGACATTTTGACCATAACTCGTGCGATATTTAAGGCGGCCCAGGATGGAGACCATCTTCGGATCAATTCCGGTAATCCCCATTTCATAAAGTACGTCGTCGCCGGCTTTACGAATGTCCAGCGCGAGTTCCTGGCGGGCTTCTTCCACTTTCTCTTCAATGCGCGCCGGATGAATCCGTCCATCCGCGATGAGTTTATCCAAAGCGCGCTTGGCCACTTGCCGGCGGATCGGCGAAAATCCGGAAACCGTCAAGGCATTCGGGGTCTCATCAATAATCACGTCAATTCCGGTCAACCGCTCCAGGGTCTTGATATTCCGGCCTTCTTTTCCAATAATGCGCCCTTTCATTTCATCGGAGGGCAGCGGCACGACGGTAGTGTTAATATCGGAGGCGTGGGAGGCCGCGATACGCTGGACCGCGGTGGCGACCATGGTCCGGGCTTGGCGATCCAGCTCTTCTTGAGTAGTCCCCTGCAGTTTGCGAATCCGGGTTATCAATTCTTCTTGGCTATCCTCTTCCACTTTCTTTAAAAGCTCGGCAACGGCTTGCTCGCGGGTCAGTCCGGCCACGGTTTGCAGCCGCTCGATCGCTTGCTGGCGCACTTGTTCGATCTGCGCTTTAACCCCCTCCACCTGCTTTAATTTTTCTTGCAGTTTTTCTTGCTTATCTTCAAGCTCCAGGAGTTTTTTATCAAACGTTCCCTCGCGGTCAACCAACCGCTGCTTCTCCACCCGCAACTCTTTGCGTACGGTCTCTTCTTCGGCCTTGGCTTTATCAATAATGACAATACTCTTCTCCCGGGCTTGAAGAAGAATCTCCTGCTCTTTGGACTTGGCCTCCGCGACGATTTTTTCGGCTTTGGCTTCGGCGCTATGCGCGAGCGTCGCGGCGCGGCTCTTGCGCAGATACCAGCCGATGGCGGCGCCGATGGCCAGCGCCCCGAGTGTCGAAAGAATGGTAATCAATGACATAGGACTGGGAGGGACGGGATAGTATTGCAACACCACAAGAATCTCTCCCCCTTAGGATAAGGGGGAGCAAGAGGGGGTTACGAACCCTCATGCGGTGTGCCTGCCCCGCACCGAGCTTGCTCTGGTGCTGGGTTGCGTAATACGTGTTACGTGAATCCATACTATTCCATCCAAATTTACCTGATTTAAGCTATGCTTCTATCCTACCATAGGCCAAAAAGCTTGACAAGAGTTGAAAAATATGCTAGTATAAAGGGTCCCTTGACAATGGGTTCCCATACCCAAAAACCCCCGTTATATACGGGAGAAAGGAGCTGGCAATGGAAAAGTGCATACACGGAATGCGACCCGAGTTTTGCGCTCGCTGCCGGCCCCAAGACCCCCAAAAGAGTCAGCCGGGCAGCAGCGAACCATCTCGCGCCAAGGCAGGGACTCTTGATCAGCAATATCGCGAACTTCTAGCTGAACGCCGGCGCGCCCAAGTTGTGGTGCGCAAGGATGCGCGCGCGGCTCTGGAAACCGGATACGTGAGGATCTGTACTCAGGGAGGAGGACGCCGCCATCACAGCTTCAACGACCTCGACGTGCGCACTCGGGTTGTGCACATCAATGGCTACCCGTTTCTGTGGGCAATCGAGCTGATCCTGGAGCGGGCTCCCAACGTGAGTCGGATCGAGGTCATCCCGAGCATGCTCGCTAAACTCCAAGCTATGCAGAGCAGCAGGGCGTTGGCACTGTGTCGCGAGCGCGCAGTTGAACTGGTGGCGGGTCACGACCGCCCGGACACGGCCTGGGAAGGCAAGGAAAACCGCTCGCCTACCTACGACAAGCAGCGCGCTTTCCTCGTCGGCCTCGCCGGGACACAAAAGGCGCGCTGGGAAGAGTTGCTCGCCATGGAGTTCGAGGCCGCGCAGCTCACCGCGCGCTACTTCTGTCTCCGCGGAGAAGAATACCGTTCGCAGAGGATCTTGGGTGAGGACTACGGGATCGCTCAAAGCATGGACCATATGGTCTCGATGCGGATTACCGCGATCCTGTACTACCTTGATCCGTCGTTCAAGATCAGTGCGCGATCCAAGCAGTTCGCGGGAATGATGGAACGACGCGCCGCTCGTTTGCGGCCATTTCTCACCGATGCAAGGTTGCGGGAAAAACTTGCCACGCAGCTGGGCATCCCTGCCCTTCCCTCTGGCTTGCCACTCAGCAGGCTAGAGGTCTACGACGCCCTGCTTCAGGCCCGCCAGGACGGGCGACTGGACCGGCTCGCCAAGGACCACGAGAACGCTCACTGCGCGCTTGCGTTGCGCTTTGGCCTGGACAAGCTTGATGCCCCGGCGTATCTCACTCTGGAGGCAGTTGGTCAGCTCATGGGTGAGGGAGGAGTCACGCGTGAGCGGATCCGTCAGCTCGAAGAACGGGCGCTGGAGCTTCTCGGAATCCAGGAAGACGAATAGCACCCTCCCAATGTCCCGCCGGTCATAACGGCGGGAAAGACGCCCTTCATCCACTGAAGGACGCTGCGAAAAACGCAGAGCCCCACGGCAACGTCGGGGCTCGTTTTTTAAAAATTTATGGCAATTGGGCTAGGATTTTGCGCTTGAGGCGGGAGAATTGATGAGCGTTAAGGTTGAGCTCGGGTACTTCTATTGTCTTTTGCAATAATTCGCGCAGACGCTCCGTGTGCGAGGTCAAATTGTGGGCCTTAACGAGCTTCGCGTATAAGCTCCAATCAATGCCGGTATTAAGCAATCCGATAATGTCCACGCGATCTTTCTCACCTTTTAAACTATGCCCACGATCGTGCCAGGCATGTTGCTTGAGAATAAGTAAGACGGCTTTTCGCGGCAGAGTAAATCCTTCCACCTGCGCAGTATGTTTCTGCACCGTCTCAATCGGGAGTCCCAGATCGGAAAAATACGGGACATAAACATCCACATCAATTTCTTCAAGATGAATCTCGTATTTCTTTAGTCGATCGTTTTTAAAAAGCTCGTGTTCTTTGCGTAAGCGTTCCAACTCGCCATACGCTACAATCACATCAATATCTTTTGATTTCAATTGTTTGGTATATAAATATACTGCCCATCCGCCAATTAAAATAAATTGATGCTGACGTTTGAGGTCTTGAAGCATCCTCCAGCTTTTTTCAGTAATGAGCTCATGATACATATCTCACAGTTTCATTTTTTCTTTTAGCGCTTCGAGAAATTCTTTGGCATACCAATGCGGGGTATTCCAGATATCCACGAAGGTTTGCGCGTCGGACGTCAGGTGCGGCTCCGGCGCGCCCAGAGCATCGGGTTTTAAGACCACCAGATTTTCATAGCCCCTGGTTTTCGGAAAACGCGCTCTGATCGCGTCCACATCAGGGGCATACACATACACCACGTCATAATCCGCCGGCGCGTCCTTGTAGCGCAGGCGATAGGCGCTGAAGGCCGCAAAGATCGCGCCGGGAACCATCGCCCCCTCGATTTTTTGTACGGATGCGTCAACGTGGGTGGCATAAAGAATGTCGCGCTTGAGGTTACGCTGCGTTGCCCAAAGATAAAGCAGTTTTTCCGGATCACGCAGGCGAAAAAATCGTCCGGTTACCTCCACCGCGCCGATCTTGCGCGGGATATCCAGGGCGTGGTGTACGGTGCTCAAAGAAAACCGAAAGCGCCGCGCCAGCTCTTTTTGCGTAAAGGTTGGCAACTTTTTTGGGCTGGCCGTGTCCAAAATATGGCGCCAAATTAGCTCTTTTTTGGTCATACCCGGTTTCGATTTCTTTACCCTATTTATAGCTTCATTTCTATTATAATCGAAACTCAATTTTTTGTCAACCCTGACCCATCAGAGCCTGTTTACGCGCTATTTTTGCTCTTGCGCGTGATAAGAAACCAAGCCGCGCGGGTTCCGGAGACAAAGAGTTTCCGCCGGCGCAGCGCGGCCGCGGCCGCCACCGCGCCTCCTCCGGCCGCCGTGGCGGTAGTATAGGGAGAGGGTTCGGCGGTTGATGCTCCGTCTTTTTCTGTCTCCGCGCCAGTTGCGCCCAACAATTCATCTTTACTCAAAATCTCAATATCTTCGGTAAACCTGGGCATGAGTTGATACCCGTTTTTGGTCTGTCCTAAAATACCCGTAACCGCGACTCTAAATCCCGGGACAAGCTCGGTCATCTTAATATCGGTCGTATTCTTTACCGCCACATAAACTTCCCCGGCCGCATCCTCCAAAGTAAATCCGGAGTTTTTTATATCAATAATCGTGCCTTCCATCTTAATTAACGCGGCCTCGGTTTCCTCACCAACTTCATCGCTTAAAACCTGGCGCGGAATTGGCGCTTTTCCTTTCTTAATAAATCCAACGTCTTCCTTATCTTTAACGCGAATCCGATACTCGCCGCCGGCCTGACCCAGTACGCCTTGAACGGTAACCACATCGCCAATCTCAAGCGCCGGAAACGCTTTTTTGCTGGAATAAACCTGCAAACCTGATTCCCGGCTTTGCCGAGGATCCTCGGTAGTAAAGCTACCGGGACCGAATAAATAAAAAATCTGCGCGCCGAGCATTCCGGGCGGCGCGGAAACCACTCCTTGCACGCGGACTTTTGTACCCAGCTCAAGATCACGCACTTCGGAAAGCGGTACTTCCTGCGCGGCGTAAGACCCCTCCTCCGCTCCGCGCGGGAGAGGAGGGGGTGAGGACGATTCAATCACATTTTTCGCGCCCGGTGTTAACTTCCCGGTCCATCCCCACTGACCGTTTTGCGTCCGCGCGTAACTGTGTCCCTCACGCGCTTCTTCATACTCCACACTATCGATCAGCCGACCGACCGGATCAAACAAGCGCACCGCGTCCGTTGTATTGTTGAGCGTAAGCCGCGTTTTTGATTTGGGGAAAAGCGCGTAGCTGTGCGGCGCGGCTTTAACCGCCTCAATCGTATGGGCCGGACTCCCGCCTTCGATGTCATCCAGTTTAAATCCGGCCAGATCCAATTCTTCAGCGCCATCCCAAAACAGTTCAAGCCATTCTCCCTCATCAGATCCCTCCGGATCAGGAATAAATTCCGAGATGAAAAGTTTATCTCGCACATCAGAAATCCCCTCACCCCCACCCTCTCCCGCAGGGGGCGAGGGAGTACGATTGGCTTCCTCCCCCTTGATGGGGGAGGATTGAGGAGGGGGTGGTAATTTTGTGTTATCTGTGTCGATTTTCTGTGATTCTTCAATCACGTTTCCCTGCCCTTTCGTCACCTTCGCCGTTACCGCAAAATCCTTCTGATCATTAGCGGTGTCTTGCCCGTCTACCCGTCGGGCAACCGAATGGGGGTCTTGAGCGGCTGGCGCGTTATCCGAAGGTATGCCATCCTCCCACACGCCATAGGCCACGCGATCCACTACTGCGTTTTTATCATTTTTTAGCCGAATGATGTCGCCCTTGTTGTTGAGATTGCCTTTGATTGTCTCCACCACCAAAAACATTCCGGGAACAATGGTGCCTTGCAATTTGGTCTTACTTTCCGCGCCTTCTTCTAAAAACCAACCTTGAAGATCAACCGCGACCTCGCCGGAGTTAAAAAGTTCAACCCACTCCTCGCCGTCTTCCGGATCAGACACGAATTCGTTGATCACTATTTCCGCGGAAGGAATGTTCGATGGCGCGGATACAACATCTGTGCCTCCGCGAGTAACGGTTTCAGTAATAACTTTGATTGCGGTAATGGTATTGGCCGAACCCTTGGTTGGGGTAGATGAAACCGCAAAATCGACGTTATCTATTCCAGTATCCGCGCCATTGCTTTTGCGCGCCACCGCGTGTCCGGGAGTATCGGGCGCCGGGGCATTGTCGGAAATGTTTCCATCGTTCCAATCGCCATAAGCGGCTTTATCGAGAAGCAACCCCGCGGCCGACTTCAGTTCAATAACGTCGCCGCTATTGTTGAGCCGCGCGGACGAAACTTCAAAAACCAAAAAGCCGCGCGCCGAAATTGTGCCCGTAAGCGATTTTATGGAATTGCCGGTGCCGTCATAAATTCTCCACCCGGCCAAATCAATCGGGAGATTAGTATTGTTGTAAAGTTCAATCCACTCCACGCTGTCGGTCGGATTGGGAACAAACTCATTGATAACCACCTCTCCCGCGCCAACCACCCCTTCCTCCCCTCCTGCCAAAGGAGGGGGAAGCGGATCGTTTTCCTCCCCTGCCGGAGGAGGGTCGCCTTCCTCGCTTTCTCCCCCTTCTGAAGGGGGAGATTCAGAGGGGGTCCCAAGCTCCGGCCGTACCGCACTTACGCTATTTCGCGGATCCGCGCTTGCCCGTAACACAAAATCCGCGACATTGTTATTGGTATCCGCGCCGTTACCTTCCGCGCCGCCCGGAAGACGCTCAATACTTTCGCCCGCGCCCGGATTTGCCGCGAAAACTGTCCCTTCCACAAAAGCGTTTGCCGCCGTACCCCAGCCGACCGCGTCAATGATCTCGCCGGTATTTTCCGGGCCGCGGCGAAGGGCGATCCCGTTGTCCGGAGCAATCGTGCCTACGGTGGTTTCATCCGGCGTAACCGCGATAGCCGTAAACCCGCTATTGGCCCAAAGATAATAGCCGTGGGATGGCACTAGCGCCGCTTCGGTCCAGGATTTCAGAGTAGTGTCGCTGGTGCCCGTGGCGGTTCGCTTCACCAGCCGTATCCCATTCAAATCTACGGCCGCGGCCGTGGGATTGTAAAGCTCCACAAAATCATTCGTAGTTTTTCCCGCCCCGCCGGTGATCTGCACTTGGGAAATTAGCAGTCCGGTACCATGCGCGGCCGAGGCAAGGTTCCCCAAATAAAAAAATCCCCCCACTACTACTAAAAATATAGAAATCCTTCGGTAAAACACCATGGTATTGAAAAACTTTCGGTATTCTGCTATATTATAACATACGCGCCGCGGTGGTGAAATGGCAAATTTACCCCGTAAGCTCTTGCCCAGATGGCGGAACTGGAATACACAGCCCTCCAAAATTTGCCGAGATGGCGGAATTGGCAGACGCACTGGGTTTAGGACCCAGCGATCGCAAGATCATGGGAGTTCAAATCTCCCTCTCGGCAAATTTAGGCGGGCCAATATAACTTAAACAAACTTAATCTTGACAATCCCGGCTCCGGATGGTAGGTTTAAGGGGACTGTTGCGCAGTGCGCTTTCGTAGCGAAAGGTAAGAATTTCGAGCGAGCCGAAGCAAAAATTATGAAGCATATACGGAGTATCTGTTGAGTAATTTTTGCAAAGGCGCAGCCGAAATTCTTACCTTGCAGTAGAAATTTGCAAAGGCGCAGCCGAAATTCTTACCTTGCAGTAGAAATGGCACTGCGCAACAGTCCCCTAAAGAACTAGGCAATCCCGCCTGGTTTATGGAGGAAGTTATGCCGAAGCAGCGCCAGTCCGGTGCGCGAACCTTCAATCCTGCCGACGTCTTGAAAATTGCCAGGGAGGCCCTGCGTGATGTCTGCGGAGCCGCCGATACCGACGGCCGGGCCGGCGGATACTTTGGCCTGTTTCCCAAAGACCGCTTCCGCCGAAACGGTTTTCCCGCGATTCTGGAGCCCATCGGGAGAATCAAGCCCGGAAAACGCGCCCTGGCCAAAAGGCGCGCGCAGGAAAAGCCCCGCCGCTTGAGCAGACACCCGGATCATGTGAGCAGCCACCAGAGCCGCGATGAAAAACGCGACCGTTGGGGCGGCGCGATCGCCGCCCAAGAATACTACTTGTCCTTTTCCGGCCTGCCGGAGCTGTGCGACGAAACGCTGTCCCTCATTGTCGCCCGCAAGCTTGGGCTGTTGACCGATAAGCAAGCCAGACGAATCGCCGGCATCAGCGGCAACCGGCTCTTCAGAGAATGGGCCGCTACCCATCGCGTCTGAACCCACTCCCCGCAGTACTGCGGGGAGGTCGAAAAGGGTTCTCTTTTTTTACCGTACCACGGTATGATAGGATTCCACCCGTATGACTCGCTTCACTCTTAAGAATGAACAACAAACTCTTGCGCTGGCCCGCCGCCTTGCCCGTACGCTCCGCGGCGGGGACGTCTTGTTATTGCAAGGCGAGCTTGGCGCGGGCAAAACCACTTTTGTCCGCGGCTTGGCCCGCGCGCTTGGCGTGCGCAGCCGCATCAAAAGCCCGACTTTTACGCTAATACATGTGCATGAATTGGCTAAGGGCAAAGAGCATAGGGCTAAGGGCACTTTGCACAAAACTCTAAGCTCTAAGCTCTACGCTCTACGCTACCTCGTGCATTGCGATGCTTATCGGATAAAGCGCGCGCGCGAATTACGCGATGCGGGCCTCATGGACTGGCTTGGCCGACCCGACACGCTCGTGGTCGTAGAGTGGGGAGAAAAAATAAAACCGCTTCTTAAGGGGCGGCGATATATCCTGATCAAATTTGAGCATGGAGAACAAGGGAACCAGAGAATCATCAAAATGATGGCCTCTCTGCAGAGTTAGTTGACAGGTGCCTCTCGTTATGCTACAGTGGTATCGATCGCGGCACAGATGCCGTATTGATCACAACCCTGGTTTTCGAAGAAAGGAATGGTGCTAAAATGGCATTCATTGCCCCGAAGTTCCGACGTGAATCGTGGTACGGGCGACTGTACCTGCGCGCGTACGGCGAGGATCGCGGGTGGCTCGTCCGCCTCAAGCTGGCGGGCTCGATCGGGTTCGACTACGCGCCGTGCCCGGAGTTCCCCGCCGATGTCCCCGAGGCCGAGCGCATCGGTGCGGCCGTTGACTGGCGCAGGCGGAGCGACGAAGCACATCAGCGCTCGCTCGCGTTCCTCATGATGCCGCCAGCGGTCCAGCCGTTCGTCGAGACGGGCCCGAAGGTTTCGATCTGTCCGACGTTCTGGAAGATCGTGTTCGCGATGCTCGTGTACTGTCCGATCGTCGCGCTGCGCGCGATGAGACGGGCGATCCGCGATGCGGCGCGGGCGGCGCTCGCGGCGATCGCCTCCGCGTTCCGGTGGACCGGCCGTCGGTTCGGTCGGCCGCTCGCGTGGATGACCGCCGGCGCGTTCGTACTTGCCAGCTACGGCATGGGCGTCTACATGATCGCAGCGGTGTCGTACGGCGTGACCGGCTATCTCATGGGTCGTGCCGGCATCAGTCCGGAGGAAGCGCTGCTGCAAGTGGTGGAGGCGCAGACGCGTGCCGAACGCGAGCAGCTTCGCCAGGACTACCTCAAGGAGTGCGCCGCGAGCATCCGAGCCGAAGCGGAGAGGACCGTTGAGTCCTACCCGGAGTGCGATACGTTCGTTCTCATTGGCGGGATGTCGCACGAAGAGCAGGCGAAGCGGTGCGTCGGCCGCGACGAGCGGTATCTCTCCGAGATCAAGGCAGTCGAGGGCGGCGACCACGACTGCGTGGTGCAGGAGATGTATGGTTGGAGAGGTCTTGTCTTCGCGCGTCTGTTCCCCGGTGAGGCCGAACGAAAGGAGCTCGCAACATGGCTCGCGGCAAAGCTCCGCGAGCGGTTCGCGAAGGAGGTGCAGGCCGGTCTCGACTCGCGCGAGCGGCGGATCGCCGAGGCGCGCAAGGAGGACGCGAAGGTCGTCGGCGCCGCGGTCGCGAAGCTCGTCCCGATGCAGCATGATCCTCGCAAGCTCTACGAGCAGTTCACGGCCAACTGTCGGTACGAGGAGTACGACAAGCGGTGGGTCGCGAGGTATGGGCACGGTGTCGTCTCGAACGCGACCTGTGCGACGCTCGCCGGACTGTTCGGCCCGCAGATCGAGGACGCGCAGTTCACGATCCGGTGGCAGGAGAGGAGAACAGCGCTCCGACAGTACGGGCCGGGCGTCGGGAAGGGGATCGGGTTCGTGGTCGGTGTCGTGTTCCTTCTCGCACTGCTCGTCGTGCTCCTGGACAGGTACATCCGCGCAATCGGTCGCGCGCTCGCGTGGTTTTTAGACAGGATTGTCTGGCCAGTCGGCAAATGGACCGTGATCATCGCGACCGCGCCGATCTGGATGCCGGTGCGGTACCTCGTCTGGCCGGCGCTCTGTCTGGTCGGGCGGAGTTTCCGGTCCGTCGGGCTCGCGTTCGGGCTCGCGTTCTGGAACGTCTGGCTCGTACGCACGGTTCGCTCCGCGTTCGTCTCCGTGTTCACCGGCATCGCCTCCGGCATCCGCCGGTTCGCTGCCGCGACGCGGCAGGTCCTCGCGGACACCTGGCACCTCATCCGCGCCTTCGCGTCCGCGAAGTGGGAACGCCTCTGCCCGTTCATCGAGTGGTCGTAAGAGAGCAGATCTTGATCATTCTTGCCCCGTACAGGTTTCCGGCATCACGCCGGGGGCTCGCACGGGGCGTTTTTCTTTTAAAATCCCCGCTGCTCTTTTAAGTCGTATAAGACCTATCATTCTGCCACTCGGAAGACCTCTTCCACCGTCGTAATCCCGTCTAAGGCCTTGAGCAGGCCGTCTTGAACCATGGTGATCATGCCGGCTTTGACCGCAATTTCCTGCAGGGTATATTCGGAGATTTTTCCGGCCAGCACCACCTCTTCAATTTCTTTATTCATCATCATTACCTCAAAAATACCCACCTGTCCTTTGTAGCCCAGATCAAAACAGCGCGCGCAGCCCCGGCCGCGGTAGAATTTTAAGGCGGCTAACGGCTGACGGTCCCGGCTTTGCCGAGGACTCTCGGTTTGACCGGAGCTTACCGCGGACTGCTCTTTGGGAAGCGCCGCGAGTATTTCTTTCACGCGCTTAAGCGTCTCCTCCTCCAATTTCACCTCTTCTTTGCACTCCTCGTGAATCCGGCGAACCAACCGCTGGGCCATTACCGCGTTAAGCGCGGGAGCCAGCAGAAACGGTTTAGCCCCCAACGCTAAAAACCGCGGAATCGCGCCGGAGGCGGAATTAGTATGGACGGTGGAAAGCACCAAATGTCCGGTAAGCGCGGCTTGGATCGCGATATCCACGGTTTCCAGGTCGCGGATCTCGCCGACCATAATCACATCCGGGTCTTGGCGCAAAATCGAACGCAGCCCTTCGGCAAAGGAATAATGCTTGGCCGTATCAATTTGGCTTTGCGCGATGCCGGGAAGTTTGTACTCGATGGGATCCTCCAGGGTAATGATCTTGGTCTCCGGATTATTGAGTTTATGCAAAGCCGCGTAAAGCGTGGTGGTTTTCCCCGAGCCGGTCGGCCCGGTCGTGATAATCATGCCGTTGGGACGCTTAATTTCCGCCATCAGTCGCTCAAACGGCTTGCCCCGCAACCCCAATTCTTCAAAGTTAAGCCCCTTGGAAATTGGTTTCAAAATACGAATCACCACGGACTCTCCCTCGGAAGTGGGAATAGTGGAGACGCGCACCTCCACATTTCCCTCTTTTACAAAAATAGTAAACCGCCCGTCTTGGGGACGATCGGTAACATTAATCTTTAGCCCGGAGATTAACTTGATCCGCGAAACAACCTTGGGCCACTCGGATTTATCAAGCTTGGCGACTTGATGAAGGACCCCATCAATGCGAAAGCGCACCACAATAGCGGCGCTTTCGGCTTCAATATGAATATCGGAAGAATTGGCCCGCAAGGCCGAGGCGACCAGCAGGGTGACCAGATCGGTAACCGCTGCGCCTTTGAGCCGCGCCTGGAGCTCGTCAAACGAATGAAATTCTTCTTTAAAATTCGCCAAATCCTCGGCCTTAATTTCCACGCCTTTGACGGACGGCTTAAGGCGAGGCAGTTTCGCGTATAACTTAAGCGCGTGATCTAAAGAATCATCCGAGATCATGTAAATCAACCCGCGGGCCTTAATCCGCTCCTGAATTTGATATAGCAGTTCGTGGAGCGCGGGATTTTCCGGACGCGGACTCCCTATCCTAAACTCGTCTCCAATATAAAAAAAACACACTACGGATAGCTGCCGGGCCTGCTCCTCCGGGATAATCCGCAGCGCCTCCGTACTAATCGGAAACTTTACCAACTGAATATAGGGAATGGCGGCGCGCGAGGCGGCCTGTTCAATGTCATGTTCCTTGCCGCGCAAGTTCAGCTCCTTCATCTTTTCTTCAAACTCCTGCCGGGCCTCTTTGGAACTGATGCGCGGAAACTGATTGTCCATATTCCCGCGTGGCTTTAAGGGACTGTTGCGCAGTGCCGTTTAGATTACTTTGCGATGCAGGAGATGACCAAACCGGGAAGTAAGACGGATAATCTTGGCGGTGGCGCCTTCCTCACGCAGGCGCATAAACAGCAGCACCCAGGAAGCGTATTGAAAAGTCACAAACGCGGAACCGATCAGCAAGAGCGCCGCCAAATACGCGGCCGCCCCGACTGCCACGATTACCCAAAGCAGCGCCGGAACATTCAAAAACACCGCGATTGAACCCGCCAGCAGCAGCGGTATTCCCAAAGCGAACATGGCGAGCAGAACGCCGACCCCGACCAAAAGCGTGATAAAGTAAAGAATCAGCGCCAGCTCGATGGAGACCAGCCAGTGCTGCGCGAAAATTGAAAACGCTTCCCGCAGTGATTGTAAGAAGGTGTGTCCATCAAGAATAACCAGCACCGCGGCGTAGATGCCCAGAAAAGATAAGATCAGTGAAAGTAAGGTGACTAAAACAAAGGCGAGCAAGAACAGCGTAAAGGTGAGCGGAGACGGCCCTTGCGCGACTAAAGGATTGATCAAGAACCAATACAGCAGAATGTCCAGCCGCGTCAGCAGGCCAATCCCCAGCAGCGGAAAAAAAGCGCGCGCTCCGCGCTTTAAAAGCGCCGGAATACTTTCTTTTCGCCCAGGACTAGCGGTCTTCGCCAGCGCCCAAATCAGTCCGCCGCGAGCGGCCGTCACCAAAACGAGCAGAGCCGCCATTACGGCAAGCGCAATAAACGAGAGGCCCAAAAGGACGGCGAATTGCCAAAAATTCAGACCGGCAAACGGCAAGAGCAAAGAGCTTGCTCCGGCAAGAAAGCCGGGTCCTGGCAGGCGTTCCAGGGCTTGGTTAAAGGTCTGGTAGGCGCCCAGATCACCCCAGAATACGGCCAAAAGCCCCAGCGCCCAAAACCGCTTATAATTCCAGGTCGTTTTCCAGGCCTCCCGCAAAATGTGCCGATAAAGCGTATCCTCCTGCATATTTATGGAGTGAATCAAGTAAATCAAGCGAGGCATGTAAATCAAGGGCCTGATTTACCTGATTTACCTGATTTACTTATCTTACTTAATTTACACCACCATTATACCATCGAAGGGCCCAGTTGGGGAAGTATTCTGGTTGGAACGCGTTCTTTCTTAACCGGCTTCACGGTTCCGCTTGGCGCTTTAGGGCGCCCCTTGGTCTTGACGGTAAAAAGCGCTTCAAATTCCTCGCGTTCAAGAGTTTCCTTTTCAAGCAGGTGTTCCGCGATCTGATCTAAGATCGGACGCTGCTCTTTAATTATTTTTGTCGCGACATCCCGAGCATTACCAATGATGCGATCCATCTCCGCGTCAATGGCCTTGGCAATATCTTCGGAATAATTACGCTGCTCGGTAATCTCGCGGCCCAAAAATATCAAGTCCTCATGATCCCCAAAAGTGCGCGGTCCCAGTTTATCCGACATCCCGTATTCCACGACCAGTTTTCGCGCGAGTTGGGTCGCCACCTTAAGATCGTTGGACGCGCCGGTCGTAATATCGCCGAACACTTCTTTTTCGGCGACGTATCCGCCCAGAAGCGCGGCGAGCTCATCCAAAAATTCCGCGCGCGTCTTCAAATGCCGGTCTTCGGAGGGGAGCTTTAGCGTATAGCCCGCGGCGCGGCCGCGCGAGATAATCGATACTTTATGCACCGGATCGGCGCCGGGCAGCTCATGACCAACGAGGGCGTGCCCTCCTTCATGATACGCGGTAACCTTCCGCTCATTTAACGACAGTAAATGGCTCTTGCGTTCCGGACCAAGCATCACCTTCTCAATTGATTCAACCAGTTCAGCCATCCCGACCTCTTTTTTGTTTCGCCGGGCGGTCAAAATTGCCGCCTCATTCATCAGATTCGCCAGATCCGCGCCGGAAAATCCCGGCGTCCGCTCGGCAATTATCCTAACTTTTACCCCGTGGCCGATCGGCTTGCCCTGGGCATGAATCTGCAGGACCGCTTCGCGGTCGTTAATGTCCGGAAGTTCTAAAATAATCCGCCGATCAAAGCGCCCGGGACGCAGGAGCGCCGGATCCAAAATATCCGGGCGATTGGTCGCCGCCATAATTATTACCCCCAGATTGGGATCAAAGCCGTCCATCTCCACCAGAATTTGGTTCAGCGTCTGTTCCCGCTCGTCATGGCTCCCCCCCAGTCCGGCGCCGCGCTGGCGCCCGACCGCGTCAATCTCATCCACAAACAAAATGCAGGGAGCCGCTTTTTTGGCCTTGCGAAACAGATCGCGCACGCGCGCCGCCCCCACGCCAACAAACATCTCCACAAACTCGGACCCGGAGATATGGAAAAATGGGACATTGGCTTCCCCGGCAACCGCGCGGGCGAGCATGGTTTTGCCGGTGCCCGGCGCCCCCATCAGCAGGACGCCTTTGGGAATTTTCGCGCCGACCGCCGTAAACTTCTTGGGGTTTTTAAGAAACTCCACAATCTCATTAAGTTCTTCTTTCGACTCCTTAAGGCCGGCCACGTCTTTAAAGGTCACCTTATCTTTGTCATTGGGCGCGGCTTGTCTGGCGCCGGCCTGACCAAAGGACATCGCGCGAGAATTCACCCCCTGGACCTGGCGCATCATAAAAAATATCACCAGGCCAATGAGCACGAAGGGGATAAGAAAGGGCAGCAATGCCGAGAGCCAGTAGCCGACTCCGCTTTCCCGCTTGACTTCAATCTGCACCCCCTGCAGCACCGGGGACTCTATTCCATAGTTCTTCAATAAATTGGAAAATGACTCGCCCGGCTCTTTTTGAGTGGTGAGCTGCTTTCCGTCCTTAAGCGTCGTATGGATAATATCTCCGCGCACTTCAATCTTGGATACTTCGCCGCCGCGCACATGTCCCAGCAGCGTCCCCACATCAATACGATCGGGACGCGCCTCCGGAAAGCGCACCGAGGACAATACTCCCGCGATAACCAAAAGACCCAAAAGAAAAATGAAAAAATTACGGAACAAACTGGACATGTGTTTTGTAGGTTAAGAACTAGGTAAAATAAGTAAAGCAAGCAGCTTAATTCACTTAATTTACTTAACCACTTGATTTACTGTTTCATTGTACCACATCCGATGCCGGGATACTAGGCGGGGCCTCAACCAGCTCCGACTTCTTCACCTCTTCTGTGGGTTCTGTGTCGGTTTTCTGTGGTTCGGCTTTGGCCTTTTTTTCGGAAAGGCCCAACCGATGATGTTCGGATTCAATGGAAACCACCTTAAATTCTCGCGTATCCCCGGGCTTGACTTGCTCTTCCACCGGAATACCCGGCGTGATGTCCAGCTCTGAAACATGCGCCAAGCCGTGGATCTCGGGATCGAGCTCCACAAAAAGTCCAAAGGGATTGACTTTCAAAATCTTGCCTTTAACTACCTGCCCCACGGCATACCGGCTTTCCACTTGCTTCCAAGGATCCCCAATCAGGACGCGAATGGAAAGGAAGATCTTTGACCCTTGAATGTTTAAGACCTGCGCCCGAACCGTATCGCCCACCTTGACGACTTGCGAAGGATGATCCAGGCGCTGCCAAGCAATTTCAGAAATATGCACTAAGCCCTCGAGGCCATCAAAACCGACAAATACTCCGAAGTCCGCGACCGCCGTAACTTGACCCTCAACAATATCGCCGACTTTATACTTCGAGATAAGATCTTTCTGTTCTTCTTCCCAAAGCGTCTTTTCCGAGAAAATCAATTTATTCTCGTGCGGCACGCAATCCAGCACGCGCAGGCGAAAATTAGTTCCGACAAACGACCGCAGCCGTTCCAAAATTTTGCCCTTATCGCCCCCGGGCACGCGCGGATAATGCTCCGGCGCCAGTTGTGATACCGGAAGAAACCCGGCCATGCCCAGCCAGGTCACCATCAGTCCTCCGCGATTCGCCTCCACGACCTTGCCTTCAACAATAGTATTTTTCGTTTTGGCTTCAATCGCCTTTTCCCAGCCGCGCAGTTCTCCCGCGAACTGAAAAGAGAGTTCCACTTGTCCTTCTTCGTTTTCCAGCTCGGTAACCGTGGCCTCCACCGGATCGCCGATTTTAAGGTTGGGGTAGACCTGGCTTAACTCTTTCATCTCCAGGCCCCGCACGATTCCGGTTTTAAATCCGGGAATGTCCACGAGAATTTCGCGCGAGGACAAGGCAATCACCGTACCTTTGACCACGTCCCCTTCTTTGGGAACGGTAATGTAAGTTTTATCAGATAATAACCTTTTAAGCTCCGAGTCGTTGGCAGTACTGGCAGTAACCGCTGTTGACATACGATTATGAATTAAATTATGAATTAAATAAGCAAAGACAGTATATCAGAACGCGAATTGCTTGACAAGGGGGTCACCTTGGAGTAAGGTAAATAGGCCGAAAAGGCATGAAAGTGAGGAATCATGAAGACGTTCGTTCTTTGTACAGCAGTTCTGGCCGGATGCCATGCACCCACTCGCGGTACCACGCCCGTCCGCATCAAGGCAGCGCCTTCGCAGTATACCTGCCGCGATCTCGCCAGAGACACGGCATCGTATCCGGGAGAGGAAAACGAGAGGCCTTCACCGCGCGTATTCTCTTGCCATGACGATACGTGCTGTTCGACGGATGTGCTCCATGTGACCCCCATGGTCGAAGAGATGATTGCGGTTGAGGGGTCGTGGGAAAGCGCCGTGTTGATTCCCCATGACTCAAACGGAGAAATGATCCAGCTGGGCATCCTCTTTCGAGCAGGAGAGCTGGAGGTAGAGCCGGGACTCAAGGTAACGTTGTTCAAGTTCACCTACCCCTCCTTCATGGCGCTCGAGAATGGCGGAACGCTCACCGCATTCATCACCACCTCCGCAAGCAACATTAAGGCTGGACCGGATGGTCGTCTCCCTTTGCGGGACAGTGGGTGTCGTGACGTGCGCATCATCCTCGCACCTTCCACGCCGGTTCCTCTACGTCCTGCGGTCCCATCGGAACCGGCACAGTCGATCTGAGATCCGTAGTACCTTCCCGTCCGGTGTCGCGTGCATATCCTTACCGGATGCACCCCTCGCGACCCGGCCTTTTTTTATTTGCAAAAAGGTGTCCATGATCAGACACCGTCGCTGTTCGGTTATTTGAACACTGTCTTTGTTTATATGTCCAACACTCTGATGCCAGGAATCTTTTGAAATCTTTCAACATCGTAGGTGTAGAGTCGGGCTACACCATTGCTAAGCATAGTTGCCGCCAGGACTACATCATAAATATGTTTGCTTCCAAACCCGAGTTGTCTCATCAAGTTAATCACATTGTCGTGTACATTCATCGGCGGCGTAATGAGGGAAAGAGAATCGGCGAGTTTTGTCATTTCGTCCAGCGCCTCGGTAGGTGTAATAGGTTTTGCCACTCGCGCAGGATTGGTTACTACTGCGAAAAATTCAAAAAGAATTTGTGGCGCAAGGCAAGCATTCAGTTCACCCTTAGTCGCACGATCAAGTAGTGCGCGACATGTAGTATGATACTCGCTGTCCGCATTATATGCGTATACGAGTATGTTCGTATCCAACAAAGCAGTATCCGGAGCAATTCCAGATACTGCAGTCGCATTGACCGTTGTGTTCAACCCAAGGAAAGGTGGGGCCATTCCGCTAGTAAATGTAGTGAATGCAACACTAGCCGAGGGATCAAATGAGCTCTCCATAGATCTCGTCACGTGTCAAACGTCCCTTAAGAGCCCCAAGATGCCAAACCCCAAGCCGGTACTTCTTTTTTGGAAGCACTGTGTTTATCGTAGTAATAGTGACATTAAGGGGCTGTCCCTCGGGGAGGTCCACTCGTTCCAGTGGTTCAAACACCCCCCCACGAACTTGTACGCGAATTGTCTTAGTTAATGTAGTTGCCATACAAGATATATGATACATCAACAGTGCAAAATTGACAAGTCGTTTTTCAGCAACTAAACCGTGACTTGTCGACTAGCTAAAGATGCGCTACACTATCTTCATATGCTCCATCCCCATCATTATACCCTTTCCTTACTTCAGCATCTGCTGGCTAAAGCCGACCATACTCTTTTTCCGCCGGACCGCTTGGCGGAGATGAAAAAAGAATACGCCCGGACCATGGGCGACCACGAGGTTCCCCAAGTGCAGGTTGAACAAATGGCCAGTAAGTTCGGGCGGGAAATTTGGCCTTACCACGAAGCCCTGGAAGAACTCTATCGCCGACATGGCAAGAGTCAAGAAGAAGAGCGGGTGCGCCAAGAACTTAATCCGCAACTTAAAGAAAAATATGAGCGCTTCCTGGCCGGCGGCGGCAGTTTAAATGATTTCCGCCGCGGCGCGGAGGTGGAGACGTATTTTACTCCGGAGGAAAAATTCGAACTCGGCTCCGCGGTAGTGGATGCTCATCACGCCGTATTGCAAGAAATCGCCTCCGGCTGCCGGCTGGATCTTCGACCAGAATGTGAAGAAGTCATCAACGACCATAAACAAAAAATCGAGCGCATCGAGAAAAAGCTCGTCATCCTAAAAAACCTGGCTTCCCGTTCGGAAAAATGGCGTCCGGAAATTGAAGACAAAGTAAAAACCTTGGAAGAGGCCTTTGGGTACCTGGAACGCACTTTTCACGAATCCGATCTGGATGGCGCGATTGACTACTACGAAGGCGTGATTGAGAGTCCGGAATTTGGATAAATCACAAATCACAAATCACAAACAAATTCAAAATCACAATATCCAAACTTTGTAATTTGGAATTTGTAATTTCCTTGTAATTTGTTGCTTGAGATTTGGAATTTTCACCGCATGTCCACGGCTATCCAGTTGTTTATCAACATCCTCATCCAAACCACCCTGCTTGGACTTGTCGCCGCAGGGTTTAGTGTATTTTATTCCGTCTCTAAAGTACAGCACCTGGCCCACGGCGCGATTATCACCGGATCCGGCTACATTTTTCTGGCCTTGCTAAAGGCCGGATTGGGCATTCCGCTGGCCCTTGGCGGCGCGCTTGGCGGCGCGATCGTTGCCGGCTTACTTTGCAATTTTTTACTTTATGAGCGGCTGCAAAGGCGGCGCTGGTTTTCCGGCCTGGTCGCGCTGATCGCTTCACTCATCTTGCTTTCCGGACTCCAGAGCATGCTTTTAATTATTTGGGGATCGCAGCCGCGAGTTATCCCGCTCGAAGGGACCCACGAACGCCTGGACCTTTGGGGGGCCTCGCTCACGCCGCTCCAAATCCTCATCATGGCCTTGTCGCTATTTTTAATTGGCATTTTTTACCTATATCTTAAACGCTCCCGCCTGGGAGTGGCGATCCGAGCCGCTGCGGATAATCCCGAAATGGCGGAAATTATCGGAATCAGCACTCGCGCCGTGCGTTATCGCACCATGGCGTTAATTTCTTTGCTTGGCGGAGTTGCCGGGGTGCTGATCGCTCTGGAATACAATCTTGATCCCTACTCCTCTACGCTGCATGCCGTACGCATGTTTGCGCGCACGATTGTGGCCGGGGTTGGTTCGGTGCCCGGAGTAATCGCTTCCGGACTGCTGATTGACGGCGCGGAAAATCTGGGCGGATACTTTATTTCCAGTTCGTTCAAAGATGCCTACTCCTTTCTCTTGGTTTTCTTATTTTTATTGCTGCGTCCGCGGGGATTATTTGGCCCAAAAAAAGATTAGGAGAGTATGTTCAATTCCGGCTACATCATCTATCTAGTCAATCTGGTGGCTCTGTTTGCCATCCTGGGACTTTCATATAATCTGCTGGTCGGCTTTACCGGTCTGGGCAATCTTGGGCATCCGGCTTTTTTTCTGGTCGGGGCCTATACTACCGCTCTGCTTACTGTAAAAGCGGGTTGGCCATTGCCGGTTGCCTGGGCTTTGGGAACGCTAGCGGGTATGATCACGGGCGCGCTGCTTTCGCTGGTTACCCGCAAAGCGCGCGGGGATGTGGTTTCGGTGCTGACTTTATTTTTTCTCATCACCGTGATTACGGTTACCCTAAATTGGACTACGGTCACCCGCGGAGCCCTGGGCATCCCGGGAATTCCCCGGCCAACCGCTTTTCAAACTCCGGAACAATTCCTGCTGCTAACCGTGTTTGCTTTTATTCTAGTGTATGGCATAGTTTGGAAAATTACCCGCAGTCCGTTTGGCCGGGTCTTGGGAGCAGTCCGCGATGATGAACTCGCCGCCGCGACTCTGGGCAAAAACGTATTCAAAGCGCGAGTGGTTGCCTTTTTGATTGCCGGGGCGCTCGCGGGTTTTGGCGGCGGACTGTTTGGTATGTTTTTTCGATTTGTTGATCCGGGGAGTTTTTATTTTCCAATGCTGATCTCGGTTTTAACCATCGTCTATATCGGCGGGCTGGCTTCGCTTCCGGGCACCATCCTTGGCGCGGTGGTGGTCATCTTGCTTCCGGAAATTTTGCGCTTTCTTCCGCTAAACCCCGAGGTCGTCGGCGCCCTGCGCCAAATTATCTTCTCCGCGCTGGTGCTGATCGTAATCATTTGGAGACCCAAAGGGATGCTGGGTAAAGTGGAGTTATAGTTATGCTGGGAGTTCAAAATCTTAAAAAAAACTTCGGCGGCATCCAGGCCGTTGACAACTGTACTTTTAGCGTTGAACCGCGGCGGATCACCGCGCTTATTGGTCCCAATGGCGCCGGAAAAACCACACTCTTTAATGTGGTGGCCGGGGTGGTTCCATCGGATGGCGGCACGGTGCGCCTGGGGGGGCATGACCTCACGCGTCTGCCAATCCACCTCCGGGCTCGGCTCGGGATCTCGCGAACCTTCCAAACCGTCCGCAATTTTTCCAACCTGAGTTTGGAAGAAAATCTGCGGCTGGCGGCCGAGCCGCGGGATCAGCATTTTTGGCAATCAATTTTTATTCCACGGAGCGCTCCCAAAAACCAACTGCTCGAGATATTGAAGCGTGTCGGTCTAGAACAACCGCTTAATTACCCGTCCAAAGATCTTTCCTACGGGCAGAGTAAACTACTGTCGCTGGCCCGCGCGCTCTTAATGCCGCACAAAATTCTGATGTTGGATGAGCCGGTCGCCGGAGTCGCTCCAACCTTGCGCGAGCAGTTTAAAGAGTTGTTGCCTGATCTTCAAGCGCGCGGCGAAACCATCTTTTTTATCGAGCACGATATGGATTTTGTCCGCGCCGTCGCCGACACGGTGATTGTCATGGATCAAGGCCGGGTGCTTACGGAAGGAACACCCAATGAGGTACTTCGCGACCAGCGTGTACTTGATGCCTATCTTGGGGAACAACTCTAAAATTTCTAATTCACCTAATTAACCTAATTATTCTAAACAATGTCCAATTCTCAAGCCCCAATTTTGGTCATTGGATATTGGGATTTATTTAGGTCAATTAGAGCAGTTAGAATAATTAGAAATTATGCTTCGTATAAGCAATCTCACTTCCGGTTACTCCGGCAATGAAGTCCTGCACGATATTTCCCTGCATGTTGCGCCCGGAGAAATTGTGGGACTGATTGGCCCCAACGGCGCCGGAAAATCCACGGTGCTGCGCTCGATTTTTCAGTTGGCGCAGATCAAGCGCGGTGCGATCACGTTCAAGAAACATGACGTCACGCGCCTGCACACCCACGATCTGCTGGAGCTGGGGATTGGCTTTGTGCCCCAGGGCCGGCTAGTATTTTCCAATCTGACGGTGCAGGAAAATTTGCGCATGGGCGGGTTCCTGCTCAACAACAAAGATGTGCTCACGCGCAACATGAACGATGTGCTGGCGCGCTTTCCAGTGCTGCGCGAGAAACTCCGCGACAAAGCCCGCAACCTTTCCGGCGGCCAACAGCAAATGCTGGCCATTGGCCGGGCGCTCATGATGACCCCGCAACTGCTTTTGCTTGACGAGCCCTCGCTTGGGCTCTCACCAAAAATAATGGGTGAAATTGTGGAGATTTTGAAACAGCTCAACGCCGCCGGCGCCACCCTTATGATTGTTGAACAAAACGTGCACCTGCTTTTGGAATTCGCCACCCGTCTTTACGTGCTGGCCGCCGGCCGCGTGGTTGCGGAAGGCCCGCCTGAACAATTTCACGATCCGGCCGTACTGCGAAAACTTTACTTTCAGGAATAAAAAAGCAAATTTTTGCTCGATCAGCTAGGCGGCCTTGACCCAAAGATGAGCGCAAGGGCGCCCAAATAGAAGAAGCCGATCCTTCGATGAAGGATCGGCACGGAAGAACAGCTGGATGCGGCGACGCTACATGCCGCGCGCGAGCACGCTGATCGCGCACATCTGGGTCGTCAGCGACGGTCCCGCGCCTGCGTCATGACATCTCGGGTCGCCTTGAGCTCGCCCTGGAGTGCCGCAACCTCCGGCCGGAGGTTGTTGACGGTCTCCCGGAGGTTGTTGACGGTCTCCGTAAGGTGCTGAACGCTCTCATCGAGCTTGGTGACCTTCTCGCCGAAGGGCTCGATGGCCCGCGAGACCCTGTCCTCGAGGCCCTTGACCGTCGTCCACGCGGTACCTGCGGAAATCATGGCTACGGCGACGATCACCGTCGCAAGCCACCACCAGGATGGGCGCGAATCTCGCGTTCCCTTGAATTCCCGACGTTGTAAGTCCACGACGACCGCTCTGAATTCTGTGATCGCCTGCAACATCACCGCACGTTCTGGCCGCAGCGCTTCCAGAATCTCTCTGACGTCCGACTTGGTAGCCGGCGTTGGCTCGGCCGGTGGCAGAGGATCCATGGGTGCCGTCCTGTCTTGGCGCTGGTCCTCACCTGACCACCAGGGCGCCGTGCCTACTGGTCATGGCGCGGACCCCCGCCGACCACCTCTCCTTCTATTCAACCACACCGGCAGGATCCGTCAAGGACGCATAAGTTAAGATACATCTTGCACTCCTTGTCAAAATGAGAAAATTGTGGTATACTATTATTGTTATGACCATCAATGACTTTATAAAACAGCGCCCGCATCTGATTTGGTATACCAAGAATTATGCCGGTCTTAATGCGGAGGCAATTGTCGAGGCAACGCTCAATTACGGAAATTGGAAGGACGTACAAACGCTGATAAAAATTATGGGGGTGAAGGAGGTGGCACGCGTCTTTACTACCTACGCGAACCGGCCAAGATGCAATTATCGTCCTGATATTAAGCATTTTTTTACTCTTTACTTTAAGCGCCATGCCCCGTAGTGAAACCATGCATAAAGAAATTCTTACTTCCGAGCAAGTTGAGCTCTTGCCGCTGGTTGGCTCGTTTTCCAAAGAGTTTGGTTTGGTAGGCGGTACGGCGGTTGCCCTTCAGCTTGGCCACCGGCGTTCCATTGACTTTGATCTTTTTTCTTTTAAGGGCTTCAATAATTTAAGCATCAAGCAAAAAATATCGCGGAAACGTAAGATTGATGAAATTTATGTGAACAGAAAAGGGGAGTTTACTTTTCTGATGAATGGGGTTAAGGTAACTTTTTTTCACTATCCTTTCGAGCTTGATTTTTCAGAGCGGTTTGACCGCGTAATCCGCATGCCGGACCTGCTGACCCTTGCCGCAATGAAGGCCTATACATTGGGGCAAAGAGCCAAATGGAAAGATTATGTAGATCTGTATTTTATCATGCAAAAATATCATGGCATCTCGGCAATCGCCGAGAAAGCCGAGACACTCTTCGGCAATGAGTTTAATGAAAAATTATTCCGCACCCAGCTCACATTTTTTCAAGATATTAACTATGCGGAAAAAGTTGAGTATCTGCCGGGGTTTGAGGTTGAACAACATACCATTGAAAAAGCGCTTGAAAACTACAGCGTAAGTTAGGACTATGTCAACTAAAGTTCTCTCGGTCGCGCTGGTGGGGCTGGAAGCGGCGCAAGTGGAGGTGGAAGCCGGCATTACCTCGGCCCTTACCGCGTTTACGATTGTGGGACTGCCGGATACCGCGGTTCAAGAAGCGCGTGAGCGCGTGCGTCTCGCCATTAAATCCAGCGATCTGAATTTTCCAACGACTAAAACCACGGTTAACCTCGCGCCGGCGGACGTAAAAAAGGAAGGGCCAAAGTATGATTTGCCGGTCGCGCTTTCGGTCTTGCTGGCGCACGAAGAATTAAAGCCCGCGGCCGGCCTGGGCCCGAATTTTTTCGGGCGTTTTTTATTTTTGGGCGAACTCGCGCTTGACGGCCGTTTGCGCCCGGTTTCCGGCGTGCTCCCCGCGGCGCTTTTTGCGGCCGCGCGCGGACTGGAAGGAATGTTTGTGCCGGAGCAAAACGCGGCCGAAGCCGCGATTATTAAAAAGATCAAAGTGTATCCGGTACGCGATCTGCGCGAACTGGTGGAGCACATCCAATGCAATGAACAAATTGAACCGGCGCCGCCCACAGAAGTGGAGCGTGAGCGCGGCCAAATCGAAGTGGATATGGCCTATATTGCCGGGCAAGAGCATGCCAAGCGCGCGCTTGAGATTGCCGCGGCCGGACACCATAATGTGCTCATGCACGGGCCGCCCGGATCCGGCAAAACGCTGATGGCCAAGGCCACCGCCGGACTGCTCCCGCGTCCGTCTTTAGATGAGATGATTGATGTGACGCGGATTTATTCGGTGGCGGGATTGCTTCCGCCCGGAGTGCCGTTAATTACGGAGCGCCCCTATCGCGCGCCGCACCACAGCGCCTCATCTGCCGCGCTGGTCGGCGGAGGTACCGCGGTCAAGCCCGGGGAGATTACGCTGGCGCACCGCGGCGTGCTCTTTTTGGATGAACTGGTGGAGTTTCATCGCGACGTGCTGGAATCGCTGCGGGAGCCCTTAGAGAACGGCGCGATTACGATTTCCCGCGCCGCCGGATCGCTGCGTTTTCCCGCGAAGTTTATGCTCATTGCCGCGTGCAATCCGTGCCCGTGCGGTTATCTGGGCGACCGGGAAAAACAGTGCGTGTGTATGCCCGGGGCTGTTGCAAAATATCGGAAAAAACTTTCCGGTCCAATTCAGGATCGCATTGACTTGCATGTGGAAGTGCCGCGGCTTAAATTTGATAAATTAACCTCGGAGGCAGTGGCCGAGCCATCGGAAACAATCCGCGCGCGCATTGAGAAGGCGCGCGAAATTCAGCGCGCTAGATTTGCGGAGCGCGGGTATGCCGTAAACGCCGAAATGCCGGTGCAAGACATAAAAAAATTCTGCGCGGTGGACGCCCAAACGCAAGATGTACTTCGAAACGCCGTAGATCGCCTGCATCTTTCCGCCCGCGCTTATCACCGCGTGCTCAAACTCTCCCGCACCATTGCCGATCTTGCCGGGGCCGAGCGTATTGAACAGAATCACGTTGCCGAGGCGATAAATTATAGACCCAAGAGTGACTGAATCATGCCTGTCTGACAAATCGGGTATGGCCTGAATATAGGCGAGCCCAGCGAGTTGTAGTCAAAAGCCCATATTCTGTATTCTGTGGCCCATATTCTGTCCCAAAATCTCACGGCCGTGAGATTTTGGGACAATTTTGAAATGTGTAAAAGTACCGGTTCACTTATGCAACACGAAGACTAAGCTTCCGGAAAAGTATGGCTGTTGGCAATACAATGCGCGGGACAAGCATCTTTATTATTACCCAAATTTTAAATCACAGACATCGAGGTAACCCTCTCTTCCGTCATTTCGACCGAGGATCCGACCGCGGTCGGATCGAAGTGGAGAAATCCCACCCCCTGCCATAATGCAAGAGGAATTTTGCAAGCAGTAACAACCCGCCGCGTCTGCCGGTGCCACAGCACCGAAGCGAAGCGGAGGCATGTGCGTCGGTGGGAGAGGCGGGTCTTTTTGACAAACCCGCGATTTTGTGATATCATATTGTGTAGTATGAAGACCAAACTTCCCAAATCCCTCTACCGTTATTTTTGGGATATTGAACCGGAGAAACTTGACGTGCGCCAATACTCCACCTATGTAATTTCACGATTGTTTGAGTACGGTGATCTCAAGTCGATTCAATGGATGCGTAAGACATACCGCACACCGACACTCCGTGCTGCCCTGACCCGACGAGGTCTTTCACTTAGATCCCGGCACTATTTTGCCCTCCTGTTTGATCAAAAACTTCATAAAATTTTATGCACCACGAAACCATCGAAAAGAAAACTCGCGCTGCTCTCGAGCTTTTGGGATCGTCGCGACTCCTAAACGATTTTTATCTTGCCGGCGGCACCGGACTTGCGCTCCATCTTGGCCATCGTCTTTCCTACGATCTTGATTTTTTTTCTCCCAAAGAGTTCTCACCCCAATCGATGATCATTAAACTTCGAAAGGCGGGACATTTTGCTCTTGACAGTAAAGACAAGGGAACCGTGCACGGACAATTTGGGGGCGCCAAATTGAGTCTTCTACGCTATCCCTACCCGCTTCTTTTTCGTCCCGCACAATGGTTGGGTATCGCAATCGCGGATCCGCGCGATATCGGCTGCATGAAACTTGACGCGATATCCTCCCGTGGCACAAGAAAAGATTTTATTGATCTCTTTTTCCTCCTCAAAACAATCTCATTAAAAGACCTGCTCGCATTATTTGAGAAAAAATATCGTCGCGTCAGTTATAATCTTGCGCATGTATTAAAAAGCATTGTGTACTTTGAGGATGCGCGGTCAGAGCCGGAACCCACTATGCTTCTTCCATACTCCTGGGAAAAAATTGAACGCCTGCTTGAACAGCAAATAAAAACAACCCTATAAATGGTCGCATTTATCCGCCCGCGCTTAGCGCGCGGCTTGACCTCTGATTTGCAATGTGATAAACTGCTGATCAGGAGGTACATCCATGTCCAAAATCGCTCCCCCATTGCCATGGAAAGAGGGTGATGCTGACCGGAATCCTGACGAGCTTCAGGAAAGAGGAACCCGGGTCTGCTTCAACTGCGGTGAACCTCGGGTGGTCGGGCAACCGCATCGCTGCGGCGAGCTGGATGCGCTGGCAAGACCGCGCGAAAAAGCGCCCCCGCAACCCAAGCGGAAGTGACTATTCGGCTCTTTTCAATACTCTCTCAAATCCCTGCGACCGCTCCGGCGGTCTTTTTTTATTTCGAGCAATTGACCTGATTGACAGGACATGATACAGTACTGTGTACGAATTACGAATCTTGTCCGAATGTTACGAATACATTGATTAATGCAAATTCGTAGTATTCGCAGCGTCATTCGTAATTCGTATACAATATGAACGTTACTGAACTCGCTCGTCGGCTTAAAGTGTCTCCGCAAGAGCTTCGGGAAATGCTCCCGGCGCTTGGTTTTGATATTGGCATGCGCGCGGTTAAAGTTGACGATCGGACGGCCTGGCGCATTATTGAGCAGTGGCCGCAATTGCGCCGCCAATGGCAGACCCTGAAGCAAAAAGAAGACGTGGCCAAAGTCGCCGAGGTGGCCAAGGCCGCCCAGGAGGTAGAGCTTCCCGCGATGATGACTGTCCGCGAATATGCCGCCTATCTGGGACTCCCGATTGCCCGAGTGATCTCCGAACTGATGAAAAACGGGATTTTGGCGGCCATGAATGAACGCCTGGACTTTACAACGGCTTCCATCATCGCGCAGGATTTGGGCTTCAAGATCAAAGAAAAAACCAAACCAACCTCCATCGAGGAAGAGGTAATCTCCGATGTAATCCGTGAGCGGCTCGGTCAAGAGACCGCCGAGCAGCTTAAAGAGCGTCCGCCGGTAGTGGTCGTTATGGGCCATGTTGATCACGGCAAGTGTATTACCGGCGATACTGAAATTGTGTTGGGGAATGGTGAATTAAAAACGGCTCAGGCATTTTGGGAGGAAGAAACTGCCACGCAATCTCCAATTGCTTCACCTGATGGTGAAGGTGAATTTGTTGCGCCTCGCTCAAATATCAGCACCATGAGTTATGACCCAGACAGCCATACCATGAAAGCTTCTAAAATTGAGGCGCTGTGGAGGATGCCAGCGCCTCAAGCGCTTACTGAAATTAGGCTGCGCTCGGGTGATAAAGTAACGACCACGCCAGAGCACCCCTTCTTTGTGACAGACCTTTCGGGCGACATCAGGCAAGTACCAGCCCAAAATATCTCTGAGGGGCAGTTTGTGATTATTCCTCAAAAATTACCCACGCACAATACTCTCGAAAAATTAGCTCATGAAATCATAGAAAGACTTGGCAAGAGCAAAGATTTACTTATTCTTCTTCACAAAACACGGGGTAAAGACTTTCTCACGCGCCTGGAATCAGCCAATAAACAAGAATTGTTACGCCAAGGTATACTTTCTACAAAACCACGTTCAAAACAGTATGGACTAAGGAGATTGCGCGCCAGGGATTATATTCTTCTTGGTCGTAAGTGGCGCTACTGCGACTATGAACTGTGGGAAAGTGTTGAAGCCATAAAACATGCTTCAGAAAAACAAAGAGCATCTCACAAGAGCTTCTTTATACGCTTTCCTCAACCCAGTGATGACTTACGACAACTCGGATATATTATGGGATGCCTGGCTGGTGATGGTCATATTCCAACAATGCAACTTTCCAATAACGACGGTGATATTCAAGAAGCCTATAAGGAAGCGCTGGAAACAATCTTTGGCATCACGACTACCAAATACTCCTACGCAGGCGCGTGTGATACTATCGTCACAACTGGCGGCGAATCTTTAGCTCGATTCATGTTCGAGATAGCGGGCTTTCCCAGAAAGCAAAAAAGCGCTACTATCACCCTCCCTGTAATCGCACAAATAAATTCGGATATCTTTCGCGGCTTCATCGAAGGGTGGTTCGATACTGACGGATATGTATCACCGTTTAATTGGTGGGTAGAAATCACCAGCAAAAGTCACGCGCTGGTACAACAATGCGCCACACTCTTACTGCAGGATGAAATTCATAGTGTGATTGCTGAAAAGAAGGGGTTTTTTACCTTGCGGATTGCCAACGAACCTTATCTTTCCAAGTTTGCCTCTGTCTATCACCCTTGCTGCATGAGAAAAGTCTCCAGATTGGCAGATGCCGTGCACCATGCGGGCACGAGCCGTATTTTTGATCTGACGCCACTCTCCGGGGGTAGTCTTTTATCTCAAATCAACGTACGAGGGGGTAATAAGACGGTGCCTTTCTTAAGTCGCTATCGAGATTATAGTCAACTGTCACGGCCATTTTTGCAAGGCTTATTGCCCAACGTCACTCCTCAGAGTGTCGCGGTACTGGACAGAATTAAACCCTGGCTGACAAGCGAGATAAGTTTAGTTCCTGTCATATCAGTCAGACAGGTGCCGCCCGGTGATGCTTTTGTCTATGATTTCACCGTACATAAAACTCATACCTTTATTGGAAATAGGATTGTACTCCATAACACCAAATTGCTCGATGCCATTCGCAAAACTAATGTCGTGGCTACGGAAGCCGGCGGAATTACCCAGCATATCGGCGCTTATCAAACCGTCCGGCACAACCGCAAAATTACCTTCATTGATACCCCCGGACACGAGGCCTTTACCACCATGCGCAGCCGCGGGGCGCGGGTGGCGGATGTCGCTATTTTAGTGGTGGCGGCCGACGATGGGGTCCAGCCGCAAACCGTGGAAGCGCTAAACATCATCAACGCCGCGAAAGTTCCGTTTGTGGTCGCCGTGAATAAAATGGACAAACCGGAGGCCAGCGCAGACAAAGTAAAACGCGAACTTTCGGAAAAAGGAGTAATCCCGGAGGATTGGGGCGGCAAAACTCCTTTCGCACCCATCTCGGCGAAATCCGGCCTGGGGATTGACGCGCTTCTGGATGTCATCCTCTTGGTCGCCGACCTGGAGAAAGAAAAAATCACGGCCAATCCGGAGGCGCGAGCGCTCGGCACCATTATTGAGGCCCACGTTTCCCCGGGCGAGGGCGCGGTCGCGACTATGCTGGTCCAAAACGGAACTTTAAAAGTCGGCGATGCGCTGGCTGTGGGCCACTCACTCTACGGCAAAGTCCGCGCGATGAAGGCCTGGGACGGCGCGCTGGTTAAAACCGCCCCGCCCGGAATGCCGGTGCGCATCCTGGGGTTCAAGGTTGCTCCGGAAGTCGGAGACATCGCGGAGGTGCCGGAAAATCCCAAACTGCTCGAACTTAAAAAAGCCCGTCCAACTTTTGAAAAACTGGTGATTAGTCCTTTCAACACCCGGACGGAAGAAGAAATTAAGGCCCAAACCCTGATTAATGTGGTAATCAAGACCGACGTGCTTGGCTCGCTGGAGGCCATCCTGGCGAAATTGGAGCAACTGCAGACCCCGGAGGTCGCGGTAAAAGTCGTGGCTAAAGGACTGGGTAACATTACGGAAGCCGAGATTCTCCAGGCCGAGTCCTCCAAAGCCATTGTCTATGGCTTTCAGGTGATCGCCCCGCCGGCCGTCCTGGAACTCGCGCGAGAAAAAAGCGTGGAGATTCAAATGTATAAAATTATTTACGAACTGCTTGACGACATTAAAGGCCGCTTGGAGGTGCTGCTGAAACCGGAAATTCTGCGCATTGCTTTGGGGAAACTAAAAGTCCTGGCGGTGTTTCGAAAAGAGCGGCATCATGCTATTATAGGAGGACGGGTGGAGGAGGGCAAAGCCGTTAAAAAAGCCAGGGTAACGATCATGCGCGCGGGCGCCGAGGCCGGAGGCGGCGAGATTACGGAATTGCAATCCGCTAAACAGGCGGTCTTGGAAGTGCCCGGCGGTTCGCAGTGCGGTCTGAAAATCAACACCAAAGCTGAAATTCAGGAAGGGGACGTGCTCGAGCTGTACCGCGAAGAGAAAAAAGAGCGCAAACTTGCGCTTTGAAATTTCTTTAGATATTTTCAAATCTAGCTAGTATGACCATTCCGCTTTGGTTCATCCTTGTCCTCTGGGGAATCTTTATCGGCTTTACCGTACTTTTATCACTGGTCAATCTTTTTCATATCCTGCATTACGGCTTTTGGACTTTCAAGTCCGCGCTGTTTTCGCTCTTTTATTACGGAGCTGTAATCATTATTCTGTATTGGGCTTGGACCGAGCTCGGCAGTTTTAATTGGAATCAACCGCTCGTTACGTTTGGCATACCGGCTTTTAGCATACCCGCTTCTTTATGAGTAAATCAAGTAAATAAGGTAAATCAAGCTCTTGATTTACTTGCCCCGTAGTAGAGCGAAGCTTCACTACAGGGCTTGCCTCGCTTGATTTACTTGCTTTACTTCAATAATATGGATTTTTCAAAAATTCTTAAAAAACTGCTGCCGGTCCCCAAGGAATACGAAAAACTGGCCGTCATTGTCAAGCGGCACTGGGTCACTTTTATTCCGTATGCGGCCCTGTTTTTACTGCTCGCCGCTCTGCCGGCGGGCGGGTATTTCTTTGCCAAAACCTACGAGCCGCAGCTTTTGGCCACTGTCTGGCTCCCGCTGATTTTTGTGCTGGGCGGCAGCGCTTGGTATCTTTTCGCGCTGCTTTTATTTTTCACGCACTTCACGGATTTTTTTCTGGACGTCTGGATTGTTACCAACGAGCGCGTCATCGCGATTGTGCAAAAGGGTCTGTTCCATCGGGAGGTCTCCCAAGCGCGGCTGTATCAAGTTCAGGATGTCCGCGCGATCGTTAAAGGCCCGATCCAAATGATTTTTGGACTGGGAGATTTGCGGGTGGAGACGGCCGGACTGGGGCATGGCGAATTCCATTTTGACAATATCCCGGCGCCAAACGAAGTAGCCCGTCGAATTATGGAGCTCGTCGAAGGCGACCGCAAATATCATGAGGAAAAAATTCGTTTGCTCAAAATTGAAGAAACGCCCAGAATTATTGATTCCGGAGCGTAGTGGTGTTATATTGTCCCAAAATCTCACGGCCGTGAGATTTTGGGACAGAATGGACGGGGTAGTTGCCGACGGCGGTTTCCAGGAAAATCAGAAAATCAGTGGTCTCCAGAAAAATTTAGAAGAATTGTACGAATCATTCTCCTACTTCACCCACTCTCCGATTTTCTTGTAGTTTTGAACTGCCCACTGACCGACCGACATTTTTGGATTGGCCTCATGAAGTTCCATGGCCTGGGCCAGCTTATAATGCGCATCATTTTCCGCTGAAAATAATCGAGCCGGACTAAATCGTGCCGGGGCATCTTCGATGAAATCCTTAACTGGCATATCATCCCACGCCATAAACCATCTTTCCGGAATCGCAAATTCGCCAAAGTGCAGCTTACCGTCCGCCGCTCGAAGTCCCCCTTCGTCAATCGGCCGCGTCAGCGCGCGCGCGTCGCGTGGAACCTGTACTCCCGCCTCATCAGGTGCTGGCGCCTCAACTGCTCCGCCTTCTGGCGCGACTGCGACCGCTGCGGCCTCGGCTTTTCCTCCAAATTCTTTAATCGCGGACGTATAGGCCTTATCCAGCGCTTGTGCTAATTCATCTCCGGCATAGGGGTGGTCAAGATCAATGGGCGCGTCCAGTGCATGCGTATATTCCTGCCCTTGCCAAGCCGCCGTGATTTTGTGAATAACGCCGTTTTCAACCGGCACAACATTATTTCCAAGATGCGCCGCGTAGTTATGCTCATCCGCCACATCTTCCGGCCTGACTTCTAATCCCGGAATGCCGGTAGTTTGGGCTTCATATTGCGCCACTTGTATTTCTGCTTTATGCACGGCTGGGCTCTTGTCAAAATCATCCACTATAATCTTTATACCAGTGCCATGTGCACGCGCGTCCATAATGCCCTGTGAGATACTTCGTTTCGTATTATTAAGGTAGGCCATCATGGAAACATTGTATTTATCCGCCATGTGTTCAAGCTCCGGCATCAATGTTTTAAACTTGTCCACATCTTCAACAACAAGATCGCCATGGTCATCAAGGTGCACTACATCCTTGGCTTTTGCAAGAAGCGCGTCTATTTTTGCTTGATCAAAATCTTTTGCAAACCACTGCGCGTGCAACCGCTCGTGATGCACCGTATGCGTCAATATTTTAATAATTTTCTCCGCGCGGTCCATTTCAATATCGGTTAAGTGATCACCTTTAACATCAAGATCCTGCAATATCACGCGCCGGAGCCCTTGCTGCACTTCTTCAAACCCATGCGCGCGATCACCAAGCGGAATTGTCAAACGATGACCATCAAGAACAGCCCGGTGCTCTTCCACAAGCGATTTAATCACCCCATGCTTGCTCAAAAATTCTTCCGGTGTCTCCACAGGCGGTGCTTCCGCCGCAGGGACCCCTGCGATAGCAGCGGGTTTCACTGGATGTACTTCCGAATGCGTTTGTAGCGTTTCCTGTCCGCGCTCGCCGCCAAAGACAAGATGCCAAGCGCCCTTCATTCCTTTCCAAACCCGCTCTGGATAGCGCACAAAACTATTCCCAATCGCCGTAAATGGGCCATCTTTATCCCATTGATCCTGAAATTCCTGAACATTGCGCCGGATCGCTTCGGTTACTCCGCCATGATCCCATTGTGAATACGCAGAAAATCCAATAGAAGCATAGCGCGCAGTAATGAGCAGTGCTTTTAATTTGTCCATTCCTTTCCCAGCCCAAAGCATGCCATATTCTTTCACGCCTTCCGCAATGGTTCGCTTGGCCACCACTTCCCACGCTTTTTCCAAAACTCCCGGCTCCAGCGCTTCTCCCTCACGCAAGGCCTTGGCGCGCAAATCCAGTTCATATTCTTTTTTCTGTTTAAGCGCGCGTTCAATCGGACCCATGGCAAAAAGAGCCAGACCGCGTGCAAGATACTGTTGGGTGACAAAAAGACCAGTATTCACTGCCTCCTTTGCCAATGTAAAACCAGTTACTTTTTTAATTAAATAATCATCGACAATCCGGTCTCCGTCTTTTATTACCTGTTCGGTTGGAGCATCGAATTCTTTTGCGCGCTTACTTAATGTATCCGCAATTTCTCCCAGTATTTGATCACGCCGTTTTGCCGATAATTTTCCATCTGAAACAAGCTGATTAACTTGCGTCCGCAAGGTTTCCACTTTTTGGTCAAATACTTGGCGCTGATCTTCTGGCAGTGCAAAAAACCATAACGGCTCGTTTTCGCGGGTAAGTTTTCTCGCCTCCTGGGTAAACAGCTGGTCAATTTCTTTCATGATATTTCCCACGTTCTCGCCCACTGATTTCCGTGTCTTGCTTTCTTGCCTGCGTAGCGCAATGGCAAGCGGCAAATTTGCCCCAAATGCTTTAGTCAAGTTGTCAATTACAGTATTGTTAAGCAGTTTTTCAAATAATCTTCTTTTTGCCTTGCCTGGCTCTCGGGGCAATTGTTCAGTCGCGGCTTCGGCCGGCGGCGGTTCTACAAGTCGTGGGGTCTCCGGGACTGAAGGCGCTTCACGGGTCTCTGGAGTCACAGCAGGCGGGGCTGCTTCTGGCACGACCTCCGGCGCGGCCTGGCGAATCTCCTCGTCGGTTGCGCCTAGCCGCTCTTTAGCATCGCGGGCGGCTTTATCAAGTTCATCACGCAAGCGAACAATTTCATCAAATCTCTGGGTTTGCAGTTCTTGAAGTGTACTTTGAAGGTCCGGGGGAATATCCGGCAAATCCAGAGCTGCTTGCGCATTTATCGCTCCAAGTTGGTCAACAAGCTGACGATATTCTCGTGCTTCAGCGGGCTGTTTTTGAAAGCGCTGGCGACGGGCTTTAGGTGAAAGATCAAGATAAGGACGCAACTTATCCAAAATACTTTGGGCCACAATTTTCAAATCCGCGATTTGCCCAGCGTAGGATTCCACCTCTTTTAGCGCATCTGCCTTGGCTGCCCGCGGACGGTACGGCACCACTGGCCCGCGCTCTAATTTCCGGGGAGAGATTTCTCCAGCGACAGCAAGACGCTCCCGCGCGCCTTCCGGCGGCGGGATGACTGCTGGTCTGGTGTCTGGAAGCCCGGCGCCTGGCTCTACGCCAACTTCAGCCGGGGATGCGCGCTTAGCCGCAATCTCCCGGCCAATCGCAACACGCTCTGCATCGCTAAGCCGAGCGGCATTCGGCACTTCAAATTTTATCCGTGGTCTTGCCATACTGGTTAAGTCCTATTTTTCTTGCGCGGACGCACTTTGACCCATTCCACAAACTCCGGCAATTGCTTAACATAGTCCGGCAGGTAGGTGACCAGAACATGGTTGGGGCAACTCACCTCCTCCGGGGAAACGCCGGATTGTTTCGCAAAATGTTCTTTGAGCGCGTCGCGCACTCCTTCTTCAAACGCGCGCGCGGCGTGAAAATTTCCATACTCTCCTTGCAGTTCCGCAACGGCTATTCTAAAGCGTTCTTTCGGTTTCACGATGACACGCTTGAGCGTCAGCATGGCCCGATTGCGTCCCGGATCAAAATCGCTGACATCCCATTCTTGTGGATTTTCCACCACTACGCTCAAGTCCCTGGGGAGCCACCGGGGAGCTACGCGCATGCGCATCACCCCTTTGTCGCCCGGCGCTACCTCGACCGGCACCGGCACCTTAGTTAAATAATCAAACATCTTGCCCAGCTCTTTTTTCATCTGCTCCGGATCTTCCAGACGTTTTTCCCGCCATGCTTCTTCCCGTTTTGCGCGTTCGGCCCGGCGAGTATCCGGGATACGCCGCAAGGATTCAAGATAATCAAGAAACTCAAAAAGCCGCGTCCCTTCCGCGCTTTTTGAGTCCACCCCTAGCTGGCGCGCCAGCGCGTCTACCGTCTCTTTAGCAATAACTTTTGCACGGCTATGCTCATAGATAAAGGTGTCCGGATGCGCGGTGCGCTCGCGGCGCACGGCAGCAAGCGTATTTTGAATTTCTTGCGGTGTAAATGGCTTATCGAGTTTTTTGAAAAAATGTTCGATCACACTCTGCCATCCTTCCACTCCGTGCGCCACATTAAATTTCCCCCTCCCGCGATCCTGATCAATAAGCCGATGTGCAAGCACGTACTCCGCATCATTGACGGCTTGCCATAATTTCCGCGAGGCCACCAGGCCTGGCGGCGGTTCTTCCCATTGCTTCCCTTGCTCCCGCGCGTGTTCCTGGTCGGCTTCTTGACGGTCTTGTATCAAACTTTCAATATGCGCGATCGCACCCGTGACAGCCGCGTCTTTTCCGCCTTCGCGCCAAGCGCGCTCCTCCTCTTGGATAAGCAGCGCTATTCTCCGTTTCTCCACTTTTGTCCGGAGACGATCAACGCCATTATCAATTTTATTGAGCAGCGTTTTGACTTTTTCATGAATTTGCTTAAGATAATTTTTCCAGTAATCCAGCACATCTTCGGAGAGTTTGTCACTGGGAGTAAAGTCCGATACTTTGAGAGTAATTGCAGTGATCGCTCCGCTGTTTAAGTGTTTATAAAACTGCAGTATTTGCTGTATCGCGCTGACTTGCTCCGGATCTTCACCAAGTAAACGCCGGCAGTCCTCCAGAGTCGCCGTGGGTATAGAATTTCCGATCTCCTCGGCTCGTTTACTGAAATTGTTAAACTGTAAATCCAGATCGGCAAGCACCTCTTTAAGCGGACGTTCCTCGGCAGATAGCTCTTCTTCACGCGCCCGCTCAATTGGCATTTCGGCCATGATCCCGGCGAACCGCAAGCCCTCGACAATCTCGCTTTCGGTTAGGTCGGCCGGGGTAAAGCGCGCCGGTTCTCTTTGCGGCGGCCCTAGGGCTAAACTTTTTTCTCCGGGTCCGCCTTTTCTTCCGGTTTTGCCCTGAAAAAAATCACGCTGCCGCTCCAGCTCCTTTAGCAGGGTTGCGAAAAAACTTGCCCGGCGCTGCTCGATATACTTCACGCTAGGCAAAAGTTCCCGTTCCAGGTAATGAATCCAATGTAACTTCTTGTCTAAAATGTCCGGAGAAAGTGATGCTTCCGGAAGGGTGTTTAACCAAGCTAAAAGCTCTTCTATCCTGACGACATCAAATTCTTTTTCAAGAGCGACCTCCAGACCGCCCTCGTCTAAATAATAGCGACGCTGTTCAGGATTTAAGCTCTGAATCGCAATCGCGCTCTGAAGCCCGGAGAAAGCCGCGCTTAGCCGCTCAACTGCCGGACGGACAATGTCGTCCGCTGATTTTTCAGGATCAATGCCTGAAGCGCGCAACACCTCGCGCACGCGGTAATTCATCATGACCCCCTCTTCTGTCTCGTCTTCTTCCCCCTCTTCCGCCTTCTCGATTTCTTCCGGCCCGGCTTTTATTTTGGCAACTTCGTTTTTTTGCCGAACAATCCAGTGTTCCCACTCCTTTTTTGCCTTGCCGCGCAAACTTGCCAGGATGCTCCTCTCCATCTCGTTTAAAAACTCATACGCGCCTCCGCGATCCCCCAGGCCGCGATATAATCCCAGAATTTGTCGGATGGCTGGTTTTGAGGGAGTGGCCATCTGACCCTTATACTCCGCGATCAGATTTTTTAATTCTTTCTCTTTCTCCCTTTTTTTGCGCTCTTTGGCGGTTTCCGGTCTGGCCTTTTGTAACTTTGGCGGCTGCTCTGCTTTGGGCTCTGCTTTGGGCTCTGCTTTGGGAAGAGCGACTTTAACCGGCTTTTCCTTTGCTTCGGCCGGTTCTGCCGCGCTTGGCGCTTCTTTTGCTTGTTCCGCGGGTTTTTCTAAATCCTGGATTCTAACTCTAATCTCCTCTTGCACATCCGCTGGCAGAGCTTTCACGCGCGAATCATCAAAAAAAAGAGAGGCATCCCATTCCTTACCAAACTCTGCTTTGCTATGGAGGTAAAACTGCACCCCGGCCTCAATCATGAGCCGGCGTTCTTCCGGTTTTATCTCGTAACCGCCTTTTTTCCCATCAACTGGCATATTGCGCGAGTGCGTCATTAATTTTCTGAAGTTGAGCAAGGGCATGCTTATCTGCCTCTGCCACTTTTGCCTCGTAGCGATTTTTAGCAGCTTTGAGTTTCAAAATAAATTCCTCATCCTCCGGATGTTTTTTTGCTGCTTTGAAAGCGAGCTCCACTTCTTCCTCCGTAAGCGCAATCAGGCGATCCACCTGCTCCAAGGTCATGTGCGGAAGCAGGGTGAGCCAGGCGGTTTTAACCTCGGGCGGCATGACGGAAGCATCCAAAAGCAAAATCACGCGGTCCACTTTGGCTTTAAGAAAGGCGAGTTCGTTTTGGGTTAATTGTTGGGGGGTCTGACCATTAGCCATATTGAAAATAGTATAACACATAAAGGAATGTTTTACAAATGCGACCCCCTCTAACTCCCCCTTCAAAAGGGGGAGAAATCGTTTCGTTTCCTCCCCTTAAGGCAAGGGGAGGCAGGAGGGGTTATGGATGTTTCATAACTCACCCTACCCTCTCTTATCTTAAGAGAGGGAAATTGTATTACTTTTATAAAAATGAAAAACCGGTGGTCATCCTTGCGGACAACCACCGGGGTACTGCTTACGTGCGGCGAGAACTACTTCTCCTCGCCCTCCTCGCCCTCCTTGGCCGGCTCGGCCGCGGGCTCGGCCACCTTGGAGGCCTCGCCGCCGTCCTCACCGCCCAGGTCTTCCCCGAGCGTCGTGGGCTTGCCGATCGGCTTGGCCTCGCCGGTGGAGTCGGGCTCGACCTCGACCACCTTGGGCTTGACCTCGGCGTCCGGGAGATTCGCCGGAACCAGGATCAGCGGCGGCTTCTTGGGAGCCGCCGAGGCCCCGCCGCCGTTGCCGCCGTTGACGGCCGGCTTGGCCGC
Source organism: Candidatus Uhrbacteria bacterium (assembly GCA_016187515.1). Lineage (GTDB taxonomy): Bacteria > Patescibacteriota > Patescibacteriia > GWA2-47-26 > GWA2-47-26 > JACPJN01. The sequence goes on from JACPJN010000007.1 coordinate 296,269, forward strand.
CGCCGCAGCCACCTTGGCCGCGAGTTCGGCCTCCGCGACTGCCGCGGGCAGATTCTTGGCCTCCTCGATGAGGTCGCCCACGCGCTTCCGCGAGAGCTGCTCGTCGCTGGCCACATCGAAGCTCGTGATGCCGAGACGCTTGAGGATCCAGGCATCCTGTTCCTGGGTGTTCAGCCCGAGCTTCTCCCGCAGGGTGTGCCCGAGCTTGTCGATCTGCCGCACGCTCGCGCGGGTCTTGGTGTCGTCGCGCTCTTCACGCCGAGACGGCTTCCCGCTGTCGGAGGCGGGCGCAGCACTGGGCTCGCCACGGGAACCCTTGTCCCCGGACTCACCCTTCTCACCCTTGTCGCCGCGGAGGCCCTTGTCGCCCCGCTCACCCCGCTCACCCTTGTCGCCCCAGAGGCCCTTGTCGCCGCGGGGACCCTTGTCCCCGGGCTCGCCCTTGTCGCCAGCCGGACCCTTGGGGCCGGGCTGGGGCTGGGGCTGCGCGATCGCCGCGCGCTGCTGCCAGGCCTCGGGGGTCTGGCCGCTCGCGAACGGCGAGGGTGCCATGTGCCGCATCGCGGGCTCACGCTGCTCGGTCACCGGAGTGGCCACGATCACGAGCGTGCCGTCGAACCGCGCGAGGTTCCGCTCGGCCCACGCCAATGCCCGGGCGTTGGCCACCGTCGGGGACGTCTGGTAGGCATCGCGCGCGGACATGAGCGCGTCCTCGAACACCTGCCGCGCTCGCCGCGCCTGCGCCTCACGCCCTTCACGCAGGCGGCGCTCGGCATCGGTCTCCTCGCCGGCGCGCGGCCGCAGGGGCCGGTCCTCGTTTTCGCACCGCCGCCGGAAGGCGGCAAGCGCGATGCCGGCGATCACCGCCGCAAGGGCGATGACGCCGAGGGAAACTGCCAGAATGATGCTGGTCATGACTCTTCTCCTTTTTTCGGCGCCGGAGCGCCTTGGTTTTTACTTGCCAAGGACGCCACCGCTGCGCCATCCCATACACTAACCTTCGTCCCTTTGTCCTGTAGAAGCCCTAGACCATAGGTCAGCTAAACCGAGTCCAGATCAATTAGGACCTATACCGGGGTTTCTACAGGACATTTTGTGTCAATGAACGCGAAACCTTCCAAACACGCCTTTTCCAGCGTAACGGACTACTATATCACAAAAACCGCCGACTGTCAAGTCCGCGGGGGGTTTTTGGGGTAAAATACGCCCAAATATCTGATTTTAACTGCTTTTACGGCCCTCGGACGGTTTTTTATCTTGTGGCGCAAGGTTTTGCTCGCGCGCTCCATTACCGCTGATAATTTGATCAATCAAACCGTATTTGAGCGCGTCTGCCGCCGTCATAAAACGATCGCGGTCAGTGTCTTGCTCGATTTTGGAAAGCGGTTGGCCAGTATGGGCCGCCAGAATTTTATCCAAGCGATCGCGGATGCGCAAAATCCGCTCGGCGCGGATTTTAATATCCGCGGCTTGGCCTTCGGCCCCGCCCATGACCTGGTGAATCAAAATTTCCGAGTTGGGAAGCGCGAAGCGCTTGCCCTTTGCTCCGCCGGCTAAGAGTACCGCGCCCATGGAGGCCGCAAGCCCCACGCAAATGGTGGACACATCGGATTGGATGTACTGCATGGTATCGTAAACCGCCAAACCGGCGGTTACCGAGCCGCCCGGAGTATTGATATAGATTTTAATGTCTTTTTCTTTGTCCTGGCTTTCCAAAAACAAGAGCTGGGCGATTACGATGTTAGCCAGGTGGTCGGAGATCACGTCACCCAAAAAAATGATGCGGTCGCGCAGCAGCCGCGAATAAATATCATAAGCGCGCTCGCCATAGGACTCTTTTTCAATCACGGTGGGGATAAGAATTTGGGAATGGGGATCCTTGGACATAGGTCCTATAGGTCTTATAAGTCATATACGACCTATACTACTCTAACACAATTCCCCTCGGCTCGTAAAGCCCCGGCCAGGGTAAACCCGGCGGCTTTGCGGTGCCCGCCGCCGCCCAGAAGCTCGGCCAGCCGCCCGACATTAACCTCCTTACGAGTAGTGCGCAGCGAGCCGCGGATAAATCCGCCGCCGGATTTCAAAAAAAGCATGGCTTGGGCATCCCCAATCGCGTTTAACAGATTGGCAATTCCGTCCAAGTCCTCCGCGTCAACCCCGTGCCGCTCAATATCTTCCTCGGTAAGATAGGCCACCGCGATGTCGTAGCGAGGAGGTCGGTATAAACGCGCCAAAACCTCGCCAATCAATTTAAGCGAGCGGATGCCGCGGCGTTCAAACAGGAATTGGCGCAATTCGGTAAGCGTTACTCCGCGGCTCATCATCGCGGCGGCCACTTGCAAAGCCGAACCGGTGGTGGCGGGATTGAAAAAATGGTCAGTGTCCACCAGCAGTCCGGCCAAAAGGCAGGTCGCGATACGCGCCGAGATTGGGAAGTTCAAGGCCTCAAAAAAACGGTAGAGCAGTTCGGTAGTGGAAGCGCAGCCAACCTCAACCAGGTTGAAATTTCCAAAGCGCGCGTTGGTCGCGTGATGGTCAAAATTGATGATAAAAGATCCGACCCCACCCATCCTCCCCAAAAGACGCGGGGAGGAGAGAGGAGGAGTTATGATCTCTTCTAGCCCCGCATGCTTTAAGTCCCCGGCGTCAAAAGTCATAATAACATCAAAGTCCAAAATCGCTTCTTTAAGGGTATCCGGGTTGAATACCTTGGTCGGTTCAATCCCAAAACGCCGCGCCTCGGCGGGTACGGCGGTAACGCAGTAGTAAGCATGGGCAATTCCGTGGAGTTCCAAAAATTCGCCCATGGCCGCGGCCGAGCCGATGGAATCCGGATCCGGCCGGCGATGCATAACCAAAAGAACCTTGCGGGCAGACTTAAGTTTGGCAACGATTTCTTGGGCCAGAAATTCTTGCATAGCTCAATATCCTACCTTAAGCACATGGTATCGTCAATGGTTGGCGTTGTCGCAGCCCGTATCGTACGGCGTTGTGGTCATACGGCATATGAACGACACCGTCCTGCAACACCGATACGGGCAGCCGCACCTCCACCGCTACCTATTTACCACCTTTCGCAATTGCGGTAGAATACTCAACTATGTATCTAAAAAGCATTGCTATCCACGGCTTTAAATCCTTCGCGGATAAAACGGTCTTGGAATTCCTCCCTCCGGATCAGGCCGGGCGCTTGCCGATTATTGGCATTGTGGGTCCCAATGGCAGCGGTAAAAGCAACACCGCCGACGCGGTGCGCTGGGTACTGGGCGAACAGAGCGTCAAAGCCGTCCGCGGCAAAAAATCCGCGGATGTTATTTTTGCCGGATCCGGGCGGCGGGCGCGCGCGGCGCTGGCCGAGGTTGAGCTTACGCTTATAAACGACGACGGCCGCATTCCGCTGGAGACGCCAGAGGTGGTAATCGCGCGGCGCCTTTATCGGGATGGACAAAGCGAATACCTATTGAACAACCGGTCAGCGCGTTTGATGGATATCCAGATGCTTTTGGCGCGCGCGGCGTTTGGCAAAGAAGGATACAGCGTGATCGGGCAGGGCCAGATTGATCAGATTCTTACCGCCACCGCCGAGGAAAGAAAAACCTTTTTTGACGAGGCGACCGGCGTACGCCCGCTCCAGCTTAAAAAAGAACACTCCCTTAAGAAACTCGCCTTGACCGAGGAAAATCTTTGGCAGGCCCAGCTGCTTTCCGCGGAACTGGCGCCGCGGCTAAAATCGCTGACCCGCCAAGTCAAACGCTTGGAACAGCGCGAGGAACTGGAACGGGAACTCCACGAAACGCAGCGTCAATACTACGGAACGCTTTTGGAACAGAACGAAAAAGAATACCGCCGATTCTATGACGCGATTGTGGCCCGGCAAGAAGAGTGCGCCCCAAGAATGAAAGAACTGCGCGGACTGGAAGAGGAAATGCGCCGTCTTGAAAAAACCGAGACCAAACCGGCGGAACTGCTTAAAATTCAGGCCGCGTATGAAAAACTCATCGCGCGCAAGCAAGAGCGGCGCGACCGGGAATTTGAACTGAAACGCAAAGTTCTGGAGACAAAAAAAGACGCGAGTGCTGTTCCCACCCATGAGATCGTGGCTACCTTAGAAGGAATAAAGACGGAACTTCACGCCATGCTTGTCCCCCCTCCTCATCCCTCCCTTCGCGAAGGGAGGGATCACTCCTCCCCCACAAGGGGGGAGGAAGATCAAAAAATTCCCCCTCCCCTTGTGGGAGGGGTTAGGGGAGGGGTTGAAGATCTAGTCCGCGCCATCTTCTCCACCGTTTCCGACCTGCTCGCTCGCCTCAAAGGTGAAAATACGCCCAAACAAACCGCCGCCCTGACCCGGGAACTGGAGACCATCGCTTTAGAGCTCCAAAACGTTGACCAGGAATTGGAGCGTCTGCGTGTCGAACTTCAGAAAGTGGGCCTCGCCGCTGAAGAAAAAAAACAGTCGTTTTTTGAAATCCAGAAAAAACTGGGCTCCAAGCAGGCTGAGGTCCACGCCATCGAGAAAAAACTCGGAGAGGCCAGAATTGAGCTGGCCAAGGTGGAAACGCGCCGAGACGCTCTTGATCAAGAAGCGCGCCTGGAACTTGCCGACCGCTATGAGATGATCCGCGCCTCGGTTTCTGATCTCCATCCTAACCCGGCCGCCCTCCTTCCGGAAATCCAAAGAATCAAACGGCAGCTGGAATCCATCGGCGCGATTGATGAAGAGACCGTTAAAGAGTACAAGGAAGTAAAAGAGCGCTATGATTTTTTGCAGTCCCAAATCAGCGATCTCACGTCCTCGCTTAAAGCGCTGGTCGAACTTCTTGAAGAACTGGATCAAACCATTAAGACCCAGTTTGAAAGTTCATTTGAAAAGATTAATCAGGAATTCGGAAATTATTTTAAGATTCTGTTTGGGGGCGGGGCCGCGAGGTTGTCAAAAATAGTTGAGCAAAGAGCAGAGAGCATAGAGCAAAGAGTTTCGGATACAGAACAAGAGGCCCTAAGCCCTAAGCCATTGGCCCTTAGCCACCCCCCTTCCCTCCTTGACAAATTCACCAAAAAAGACACCTACCGCGGAGTGGACATTGCCGCGACCCCGCCGGGTAAAAAACTCAAGTCCATCGCCATGCTCTCCGGCGGAGAAAAAGCGCTTACCTCCATTGCGCTCCTTTCGGCAATTCTCGCGCTCAACCCGCCGCCGTTTGTGATTCTGGACGAGGTGGACGCCGCGCTTGACGAATCAAATTCGGCGCGTTTCGCCGCGATCCTGGCGGAACTCGGGAGCCGCGCACAATTTATTGTCATCACGCACAACCGCGCCACGATGCAGGCCTGCGAAGTCCTTTACGGGGTAACCATGGGCGACGACGGCGTTTCAAAAATTTTGTCGCTCAAATTGACAGAAGCCGCTTCAGCAATCTCCTCCCCTTAAGGTAAGGGGAGGTTGGGAGGGGTTATGACAACCAATGTAGCGCTGGGCTTTATGCCCGCTTTTTTATTTGACACCTCATGTCGGCCATGGTTTACTTATAGCAGGAGGACGCCATGCCGCAATTTACAATCTGCCTTGGAATAAATTCGCCGATCCCCGCATGCCAGGCACATCTGGTTTGCGTGGTTCGCGAGACCACGGATGGCCCGCTTTGTATCGCGCGCCTCGTGAGAGAATTCGGCGAATGGGAATGGGTTATAGGTGACTGGGAGCAGAGCGCCACTGACGTTGTTTTGTATGACCAAGAGCTCATCCCGGCATTCCGTGCCGCCCAACACGGACTCCAGCCCTTCATCTCTCCGCAAGTTTTGGATGACGGCGTGTACCTCCTGACGAGCGCCAGAGACCAAGCCGCACAGTTCTTTGCCGCCGGAGGCCAGCGCGCGGCACAGACCCGCCCCGGACAATCCTAGTCCATCGTTCCTTCCTGCTCATCTAACTAGTACAGTAAGACCGACCGCCCCTTGCCCCGCGGTCTTCTTTTTTTCCGCCGAAAAACACAAAGCCGCCCCGATCTCGATCAGGGCGGCTTTAGTTTTATATCAAGATATCGGGGATACAACTGCAGAAACTTAACACCGATTTTTTAGGTCGGTGTTCGACCAATCGTCCCGGGAATAAACCCGAGACAAATTTCTCCGTAGAAAGGAGGTGATCCATCCCCAGCTTCCGCTAGGGATGCCTTGTTCATGATTCCCCTTAAATTACTTTAAGGCATGGACTATATCTTCACCCTCTTGTAAGGAATATACAATAGGGGCCAACGTGTAGTCTCTACGGGGCTAAGGAAGTTTATAGCGCATACTTGGCAGTATGTAAGGCGCTATGATGGTACAGAGTTGTTTCCATGAACCAGCTCCAAAATAGAGTCGATATTTTTCATGATTCCTTTGCAAGACACTTTTTAATCCATATCGTTGATATAACCAACGACTGACTTTTTGGTTATCTTCATAGGTAAATGAGTGGCTATTGAGCATGCACCCATATATATTGCCATATTCACGTCGAAGATTTCCATCATCCATATACCATATTGCCATTACTTGAGGGATACCGATTAAGTGCTCTATTGTGTCAGGAACAATTTTTTGTCGCTCCTGATAAAAACATGCGCGAAGATCGGTAAACTCTGGCCGACTTATGGTATTGAACTTCCATGCATTGGCATTTGATTGCAATCTTGGAGGTGTGCGGACATAATCTTTTAGAATTTCGTACTTCCAAAAGAGATACTCCTTTTGCTTAGAGCCATGTGAAACGGTAAACCGATAACGTTTGCCGCCACCCGTGGCAGTAAGACTTCCATCTCCAAGGAGCGAGCCAATGATGAGTTGTTCTTGCAGTGGATTTAACACATTCTGTAATTATGCTTCCCAGCTTCCCTCGGTATTGCCCTTCTGCGCGAGAGCAGAATCGGGGTTCACCGATATAGTTGGGTTTGATCAGGCCGATTACTCGGCCGAGTCGCAACGGACGCAGTATGCGTCTACGACTTCGCCCCTCTCATGAGGCCTTCCTTGGGCGTAAGCTATTTCCCTTACGACTTCAGGAATTCCCCACTCGCTTGGCGTGACGGGCGGTTCCGAGATTCCACCTTAGGCGGATCTCACACCACCGGACGAACGGTTTTCCCGTATCCTGGCGGTTGGCCGACTTTACGTCGGCCTTTGTCCCTTCCTCCGACCGCGGTCGGAGTACTACGGACTCTGCTGACTTCTTGCATAGCGTTGATGGAAATTGCTTCCCGCTCTACCTCGGGGTTAGTATACCATAGAATCCGAGGACTATGCAAGATCTCCCTAGGTCACGAACAAAAACATTTTTCTGCATCTCCGGCCCACCGATAGCATAAGCGGCTATTACTTTTTGGAAGACTTCCCCGTGTACTCACCTTTTTTTGTACGGGTCGTCAACCGCTTACCTATTATAACGTGGACTCAAGCTGCAAAATGCATCAAAGCCCTTCATGGTATTCTCACGAACACCATGTGCTCGTCTGCTTTTCGCGTTCCAAAACGCGAGAGAGGATTTCCCGCCCCGCCCTGGCGGGGCAGGTCACCTCTTTTTTCTGTTCGCTGCTAGGCGATTAGAGTACAAAGCCCGAGAACGTATTCAACGCGCCGTGGCTGATGCGCGTTTACTAGCGATTCCAGCTTCATGGGGGCGAGTTGCAGCCCCCAATCCGAACTGAGACCGCTTTTGATGGGATTGGCTCCATCTTGCGATTTGGCGTCCCATTGTACCGGCCATTGTATCACGTGTGTAGCCCAGGACATAAGGGCCATGCTGATTTGACGTCATCCCCGCCTTCCTCTCCGTATACCGGAGCAGTTCCGTATGACACGATAACATACAGTAAGGGTTGCGCTCGTTACCCAACTTAATGGAACGCTTCACAGCACGAGCTGACGACCGTATTAATCTTCGATTCCTCGAAGTACGGACTATACCATCACCCACCGCGCCTCGCTTGGCTCGGCGCTCTGTGTACGAATTACGAATTTTCTACGAATCCTACAAATTTGTAGTTTCGTAGCCCAATTCGTTGATTGGTGACAGAGTGCGAAGCATTCGCGACGCACGAAGGGGACCGGCGTGTTATGGGATTATATTATTTGTGTTCCCATCTAGCCCCGCTTAGCGGGACTAAGTCTCTACGGGGCCAACTTGCCCAGATTCTTGGACTCTTGACATATTTTTGTTTTGTGCTATACTCTCAAATAAGGAGAGAAAGAAAATGCGCGATTTCTTCCGTGACCTGTTCCTTTTCAAGTGGATTCTTCTTGGCTTTCTACTCATTCTTCTCGTTCCGTCCTTGGGCATCTGGTATCTCGCTGAGTACTATGGTCAACCATGGACGACCGTCATGAGAGTAATCGATTACCTCACATACGCACTCCTGCTCTGTATAGCCATTTCATATGTGAGGAGATCGTGGCTAGGTTCCAGGAACCGTCATTATCCCAAAATTTGAGCCATGGAAGATCCGGGTCTGTTCCTGGTTAGTCCTCGAGCGGAGCTCGCACGAGGGCTTTTCTTTTTGAGTCCAAAAATCTGAGCAAGCGGCTTCCCACGGGATCACCCACTGCTATTTGCATAGCGTTGGGGCTTCCCCGTTATGAGCCGGTTTTATTCATTCCGAATTGCTTCGGAAGTGGTCGATTGTTCAACCATGCAGCACCTGTGGTGCACCCTCGAAGGTCACACATTTCTGTGCGCTTGCAGCACCATGTCAAGCCCTGGTAAGGTTCCTCGCTTATTGTCGAATTGAACCACATGATCCACCGCTTGTGCGGGCTCCCGTCTATTTCTTTGAGTTTTAGCCTTGCGGCCGTACTTCCCAGGCGGGATGCTTAACGGTTTCCCTTATTGAAACGCCACTGAAAGGGTCGATACTTCCAATAGCTAGCATCCATCGTTTAGGGCGTGGACTACAAGGGTATCTAATCCTTTTTGCTCCCCACGCTTTCGTCCCTGAGCGTCAGGACCGTTCTAGCGAGCTGCCTTCGCCTTTGGTATTCCTACCGATATGAACGGATTTTACCCCTACACCGGTAGTTCTACTCGCCTCTCCCGGCCTCTAGCCCCGCCATGTCCTTTGCGGTCCGCACGTTAAGCGCGCGGATTTAACAAAAGATGCGCGAGGCCGCCTGCGGACCCTTTAAGCCCAGTAAATCCGGGTAACGCTTGAGGTCTCTGTATTACCGCTGCTGCTGGCGAGCTTTACGAATTTTATAAGCCAAACATGGAAGCACATAAGGCCGAATCAGTCGCATGAAGTGTTCCATGGACTGTGACCATATATAGATCCGATATTTTAACTTACTTCTCATAAGACAGCGACAAACCGATGCCTTAATATTGAAGTTTTGTGATAATGTATTCGTAAGGCGCTCACAATCTTTTCTTGAGAAACAATGAGTCGCAAGTAATGCATTATAGTGATACTTATCTCGATAATCCAAAGTACCGTCGTCCATATACCATATGGCGAGAGTCAGTGGATGTACGAGCAGTTGGCCTATCGTTGGGGGGATTATTTTTTCCCCACGCGGGTAAAATAATTTTTTGAGCACACCAATTTCTTGACTAGAATTCGTTAAAAATTGGTGTTGATGATATCCTTTTTTACCTTTGATCAGCCCCACACCCAATGGTGTCATTTCACGATGGAGCCATCGCAGATAAGGAAGACATCGGTTATCATACTTTATCCATAACCGCGAATGTTGTTTCATGGTTAGGTTAGTGAGATAACCATCCCCTAAGATAGAGCCGATGATAATGTTTCGTACGCGAGAATTCATGTATTTCTTATCGAGATTGGTCTGGACTATCTCCTCACCCTCCGAAGTCCTTCGGAGGGGCCTGGCGTATGATAGAAGTTTATTAATCCTGATTATCAGGTACCTTCTATCTCTCCCGTTCTATGGGATCAGTCTCTGGGGGGTCATCCCGACTTTACGTCGGGAGACTTCCCTGCTGATTGTCTACTCCGCGTCCTGATATTTATTATATCAGGAATACTTCAGCGGACGAAGTAGGTGTTCCAGCATATAAGCCAAGTTTTCTCTGAGTTCATTACTGAACTCACTCTGCACCTGCGCACAGAGTTAGCAACCCCTTATTCTCCGCCTACAATCAGCGCGCTCCGCGCGCAGCTTATGGCATAGGGCATAGAGCAAAGGGCATAGAAATTGTTTTCTCTACGCTCTAAGCTATAAGCTCTTAGCTCTAAGCTACGTGCGAAGCACGTTTTTTCGGCGGCAAAAGAAGTTTACACCCCGAAGGGCTTCTTCCTTCACGCGGCGTCGCTGGGTCAGGCTTTCGCCCATTGCCCAATATTCCTGACTGCAGCCTCCCGTAGGAGTGTGGACAGTTCTCAGTTCCACTGAGGCAGGTCGCGCTCTCACGCCTGCTACCCGTCATTGCCTTGGTAAGCCGTTACCTTACCAACTAGCTGATAGGCCATAGGCCCCTCTCCAGGTGTCTTTTGGACTTTACATGAGAATGGCTTGCGCCCCCTCATGTCTATCGGGAATTAGCCCGTCTTTCGACAGGTTGTGCCCGTCCTGAAGGCAGGTTACCAATGTGTTACGCACCCGTTTGCCACTCCCTCGCGCTACGCGCGAGGCACAAATGACTCGCAAATAACGACGAATGACTCGCGAATACAAATTCGTGAGCTATTCGTTTTTTTATTCGTGAGCTATTCGTGCCTTGTGCGTAGCACAAGGGCGTTCGACTTGCATGCCTTAGGCACGCCGCCAGCGTTTACCCTGAGCTAGAATCAAACTCTCAAAAGAATTTGATGCTCTAATTTTTTGTTGTAATAGACTAGGTTTCCGCTTCGCGTCTCGCTTCGCTCGGCGCTCTGTGTACGAATCCACGAATGTTGCTACCAATCCCACGAATTTGTAGATTCGTAGAATTCGGCAAGATTCGCAATTCGTAACGGAGCGTTTTGTGATAGCAAAACGCGATTGTATCCCCGACACCTTGATGTAAAGTGTCGGTTCTGCTTGATATTAAATTGTCAATGATCGTTTGCCCCGCTGTCATTCCCGCGGAGGCGGGAATCCAGACCTGGATCCCCGATCAAGTCGGGGATGACATTTTTCAAGTGAAGCAAAAACAGTGAAACCCTTAAAGGTTCCGCTGTTTTTGCTTGTCCCGCAGTCGCGGGACTCCCTCACACCCTTTGAGGGCCAGCAGTTGTGTTTTCAATTACTTCATACTCCTTTATTTAGAGCACTCCTACTATACACCCCCCTTAAAAACCTGTCAACTCCGCCCCGCCCCCACCTTTTCCACACGCTAGTTTTATCTGTCTTCATCCTCTAACTCTCCGAGCATTTGCTCATATTCCCCAATTATTGTAATACTTTGCTGATACTTTTCTGAACCTTCACCACTTCTCTTAGCCGCCGCCTTAAATTTCGCGAGTTGCATATTTAGAAAATCTTTTGCGGGTGCCGCATCACCTGTCTCTAACCGTTTTCTGGCAGCACGACACTCTCGCACCAGTTGTTGCAAGGATTGAGCCACTCTTTCTCCTGTGCGTACTCCTGCGCGTGCAATAATTTTTTCCTGATCATCTTCTAGTCCTCTTGCTATTGATTCCAAAAATGCAATTACTCGGCTATATGGCTGAAACCTTTCACCTTCGTTATGCTTTGGTCCGCTTCCTTCTCCTGTTGGCATATGATTCTGTTATGCAGTTTTCGGAATACGAATAAGTTCCCGCAAGGTGGGCGTGCTTCCAAATTCAGAAAGCGATACTTTCATGATGTCCACGTTTACAAGATTTCCCTTCGCATCATAATCAAGTACTACATTGCCTTTCACTTCCGAATCAATGCCCGGCCCGCTTGAGAGCCGCACGGAAAGAATTTTCGCTTCCGGATCGTACTTCACTTTTGGATTCTTGATTTTCATAATCAGAAGTATTTATCAATCTTTGACGTATCAATGATAGTAGTCACTAATACCTCGCTACCTTTCTCCTCATATATTACCATAAGCAGGTACTTTTTGGCAAGGTGAGCATTGAAATATATCTTTTTAACCACGAAGCGCGCGTGATTGAATACAGACCGACCGATTTTGTCAGGAAACTCAATGGCCTGCTCTATGTGATCATCCGGAATCCCGCGCTCGGCCATTCTTTCACGCGCGTGCTTGGTAAATCGTATCCGCATATATCGCCATTATATCACCTCGCGTATTTTTTCCTCCATTCCTCCCGCCCATTAGGGCGAGGCTCGCCGCCGCGCTTCGCGCGCCAGGCGGCAATCTTCTTCGGATCACCGGACAACAGCACTTTCGGTACCTTCCACTCTATGCGCTTAGCTCTTTGCTCTTTGCTTTCAAACACCTCCGGTCGCGTATAGGTCGGGAATCCTCCCCCGCGCGATTCTTCGAGTGATTCTTGCTTTCCAAGCACTCCCGGAACTTGCCGCGCAATTGAATCAATCATCACCATGGCCGGAAGTTCACCGCCGGTAAGGACATACGGCCCAATGGAAATTTCCTCGTCCACTAAGTGCTCGGCCACGCGTTCATCCACTCCCTCATACCGCCCGCAAATAATCACCACGCGCTTGTACTTTGCCAACCTCCGCGCATCCGCGGCCGTAAACTGCTTTCCCCGCGCACTGGTCAAAATAACTCGCGTTTCTTTTTTACTGTGAACTGTGAACTGACGACTGTGAACTTTCAAAGCTCGAAGAGCTTTGAAAATCGGCTCCACCTTGAACACCATTCCGGGCCCGCCGCCGTAGGGTTTGTCATCCACTTTGTGATGCTTATCCGTGGCCCACTTTCTCAAATCATGCACGCGAATATCCAGCAACTTCTTTTTCACCGCACGTTTAATAATCGACTCGCCAAAATAGCCGGAAAACATTTCGGGGAAAATGGTGAGAATATCAAATTTCATACTTTTTGAACAATGCCATATCGCTGGCAAAGTTCTTCAATGCCTGCTACTCTTTGCTCTTCATTCAACCGAATAGACTTAAACGTTATCCTATCGATGATAGATTCTTCAGTAATATACTCACTAAGTGCGGACAGAAAACGACTCCGCTCCTTCTCGTCGGTAATCACAGAATAAGCATGCTCAATAAGTTCCATCAGCTTAGGGCGATCGTATGTGGTGGAGTGTGAAGGCGCTCTAAAAAGTTTCTCAAGCCAAAAATCAATGCTTCCATATTTTCGGATAATCGTTTCCACTAATTCGAGTTCGTTCTTGGCATGCTCGGGGCTAACCCTGACTAAAACCTCCAGCAACTGGCTTGCGGCAGGTACACGATCCGGCAGCGTTTCGCTCGGTACTCGCTGCGCATATTCCCGGAATGCCCACACGTGTGTCTTTAATGCTTCTGAAAAAACTTTGGCCGTCGGCTCTTCAATTCTGGTTCGCTGACCAAAATCCTCTCGTAATTCTGGATCATTATATAATGCGGCGGCAAGGCGTTCTCGATTAAGTTCACTGCCTTCGACTACTACCCATTCATCGACTTGCTCTCGATGTGCCTTAATAAGATTAACGGCTTGCTGCTTAATTCGCGAGTCCTCAAATCGATGAAGAATCTTATAAATGCCTATGGCACGCTCTTTTGCCCAAGGGAGCTGCTCTAAATATTCAGCATCTGGATCTCGTGCAACTATCTCCTGAAAAAATCGTTTGAGTTCACCGCCAAATTGCGCACTCTGTAGAGGAATGTGTGAATTGTTAGGGGCTCCACTAAGACTTTGTAACAATGTATCGTGTGCCGTGCGGACAAGATCATCGCGTGTGTATCCCATTGCTTCAAGTGCGTTTAATACAGAAATGAAATCGTTGTGGAATTTACCCGCCTTTCCTGGCTGCATGCCAAAATTTTGAGCGATATGCTCGGCTTTGACGCGCAGAATATCTTCCGGATCAGCAACATAAATCTCTCCCTGGTCAGTTTCAATGCGGACAACTCGCGGCGAAACATATTGGGCCACTGGTTCGGTAAATAAACTATGGGTCGAGGTGTCAGCAAGCGCTCTTTTCATTGAATCGTCAAGCTCTTCGGTGTAAATACTTCCGCCACCTTTTCCAAGATCTACTGCTCGGCGCTTCCCTAAGCGAACAAAATCTATATCACCGATAGGGCGCGCAAATCTTTGGAGCGCTTGCTGTGCTTGAGGCGGAATGTCTTTGGTTTCTTGTTCAACCAGTCCTGGCAAAGCATCCGGTTTAAAACGAGTTATCTTGTTGGCGGCTGCAAGAAGGGTGGCACCCAAAGAACCTACAAAATAATAGTGAAGAGTTCCATCAGGATTTCGCTGGGGAAACTTCCGTACTATCAATGCTGCCAAATTTTCAGCTCCCTCCATAATGGCTTCACGGCGCTCCCGACCTGCTTCTGACCCCTCTGCTGATAAATGTGCGATCAAATCATACCACCGCTGGCGTTCCTCGCGCTCTTGTCTTTGGGCAGCTTGGTATTCATTAGTAAGCTTCGCACCCTGAAGTTTGGCACGGCGTTGTTCATGAGAGGTTTCTTGTTTTAGTTGTCCGGCAAGGTCATCTCGGGAACTTTGCCATTCCGGTCTTTTCATAGTTTCCAAGCATACCAAAAACCGCGCCCTTGTTCAAGGGGGCGGCTTTGTATTTTATCTTAGAGTTTTACTGCGTCGAGATCATCGGCGGTTGGACGATCTGAAGTTGGACGATCGGTGCGCGGCCGCGGTCCGCGGGAACCTTCTGGTTCGTAAATCTTGAGATTGACCCGGGCATTATTCTTGGCCCCGACAATCCGAAGCAGGGTGCGCAGGGCCCTAGCGGTCTGGCCCTCGCGTCCGATCACATAGCCCATATCTTCTGGGTTGATATGGAGCGTGATCAGTACGCCGCGCTCATCAACTGTCCGTTCCGTCCGGACGTCGCTCGGGTGATTTACAATCGCCTTCACCACGCTTTCGACAAACTCTTGATCTGAAAAACGTTCTGCCATAACTCATCATCAATATATTAAGGATTTTCATGCTGCCGTCCGGTCGACCTGATACACCGTAGGCTACTGCCATTTATATCACACTTTTACTATTTTGTCAAATTGGGTTAGGCGGCGGCCGGAGCGGCTTTCTTCTTCCCGATGCCGGTAATCCTTTTCTTTGTCCCGCTGATTACTTGCTGACCCACCAAAAGATTCCAGACGGTAACGGTCGGCTTGGCTCCTACGGAAAGCCAGTATTTAATCCGTTCCGCCTTAAATTTACCGGACTTCTTCTTGGGATCATAAAAACCCAGATTCTCAAGATAATCTCCCCAGGGATCTTTGCGCGCGTCCAGCACAATAACCCGATATAGCGGCTGATGCTTTTTTCCGACACGTGATAAACGGATTGATAGCATAATGTCAATAGTATAGAGTATTGCCAAAAATCCGTCAAGGGAGGGGTAAAATGTGATATACTGAAGGCGCTTTGGCATGTCGTCAAAGCGCCGCACAAGCGGCTTGTTCTTCAACAAGGAGGATTAAACATGAGTAACGCAGGGAGGACTTTTTTGTTTACCGCGTTTAGCGCACTGGGCGTAACATGCGGTAATGCAGGGGAGGCCGGATTGTCAAAACCGCACGATGCGGAGCAGCCGCTCACCGACGCCGCCTTGCCCGCGCCTGACCAGCCGGGCTTGCCTGACATGGGGACGGATGCCGGAGAGCGGAATACTCACCCGATTGAATGGGCCGGGCTGAACTCATCCATGCAGTTGGTCCGCGATCTGGTTAATCGCGATATGTGCGCGAGTGGCTGGACTGTGCTCCTGCGCGATCTGCGTAAGGAGGGACGCGGACACATTGTGCCGCTTCAGCCCGACTACGTAAACTATTTCGCCACTGTGGAAGAGTTTGGGTTCGCCCTGGCGGACACCTACCGGCTGCTTGGCGATGTTCTGCCGGTTACCCGTATCTCGCTTTCCTGGCCCTGCTTTATGGGCAGTGAAATCATCCGGAATGAGTTTCTGCGCGCGATTGGGTACGTGCTGGAGGCGGGGTACCGGGTTGAGCTGACGCTCTCGCATCACGATACCTATCCGGCCGAACTGCATGAGCATCCGGAATTCGGAATGTTCGGCGGTTGGGCGCATCCGGACGCCGCAGCCGGATTCACGGCCTACGCGCGCGAGGTTCTGGAAGCGGGGGCAGGGATTCTTCCGGAGGGAAGCGTGATCTACCTGGCGACCGAACCCACGCCCCAGCTTTTTGACGGCTACTTGTCTTTGGATGGCAAGTATCCGCCGGGCGGCAGCGGCGCGGGCCGTTCGCTGGCGCAAGCCATGGTCAACCAGCGCGACGCGTTTCTGATCGCGGGACGCGCCATCCGCGCCGCGGGATATGTGCCGGCGCTCGCGCCCAATATCCGACCGCTGGGTTCGGCGCGCGAAGAACCCGGAGCGGCGCTGCTGGAGTACCTGCACAATCACTGGCTGGCCGACGCGCTTACGGTCGGCTGTATTGATGACGATTTTGACGCGTGGAGTGAGCAGGGAGAATGTGAACGTCTGGTTGAGCCGGCAGTGGATCGCCTCGGCATCACCTTCTACGGCAATATGGCCGGCACCAATCAGCTGATTGACTTTGGCCTGCCCGGCCAGGCGACCCGGCCTTTGGCGCGGCGCTGGCTGGATTTTGAATCAGATCAGGGCCAGTTCCGCCACGCGCTGACCTTTACGATTGAGCGATACCGCGCAGAAATGAAAGCGCGCGGGTTGGAGGTTGGCGTGGCCGAGATCGGACTTTCTGCCGGCAACTCCTCCACCCAACTGCGCTGGCTTGAGGAGTACTATACTGCCATGGAAGAGAATGGGGTGCTTTTTGCCGGGATCCATGGGATCTTTGAGCACGCGGAATTTTCCACCGGCGAGTGGTTCTTCCACCTGATTGCGCGCTGTCAGGGCGCGTGCGAGCTGACGCCTTGGGGAGAGGTGTTTGCCAGGACTGTGCGCGTCCGCAGCGAACGCTAGATCCCTGCTGTTCTTTGGAATCAAAACCCGGCCTGTTTGAGACAAACAGGCCGGGTGATTTTATTTACTCTTATGGCTGCGCCTGGGATCGAACCAGGGACCTAACCCTTATGAAGGGCTCGCTCTAACCAGCTGAGCTACGCAGCCGTATGGTGCCGAGGGACAGAATCGAACTGTCGACACATGGTTCTTCAGACCACTGCTCTACCACTGAGCTACCTCGGCATTCTATCCGCCATATTTTCATCCTGCAGCGGGATTATTGTATTATAACTATTTGATCGCGTCAATCATCCCAAATCAATCCCCCTCCCTTGATGGGAGGGGTTAGGGGAGGGTGCGGCGAGACAATACCGCATTATTTCTTCTCCAACTCCCTCCATGTTTTGCATAATCTCATCATTCCAAAACCGCAACACCGTAAATCCTTGGTCCTTCAACCATTCATCGCGCGACTTATCGGCTGCCCGAAGCTTTTCTTGCCCATGTTGACCGCCGTCCAGTTCAATTACTACCTTCTTGGCAAAGCATACGAAATCTACAATGTAACGGCCAATCGGCTCTTGCCTTCTAAATTTTAGACCTTGCACTTGTTTGCTTTTGAGATGCCGCCACAATAATCGTTCTGCAAAGGTACTGTTCTTTCGGAGGTCTTTTGCTAATGGAGCGAGTGAATTCATACCCTCTCCTATCCTCCCCCATAAAGGGGGAGGGATAATTTTGCTGTAAATGCCCGAGGCTGGACTCCTCGCCCGAGGCGAGTGCGCCTTGGGCGCAGAACCATCGACATATAATGCCGCCGGTCGGATTCGAACCGACAACCCGATTAAGGGCAAGGATTTTAAGTCCTCTGTGTAAACCATTCCACCACGGCGGCGTGCAAAAATTGTAGCACATTAGCGCTGTAAAATCAACCCGGCCTCGGCCACGCATTGTTTCACCACCGCAATCGGCACACCCGACTTTTTGGCCAAAACCTCCGGATCAGCCGCGGCCAGATCATGCAGAAGTACCAACCCGGCCGAAATTAATCTTTTCTGCGCATCAGGCGACAAATGCGCCAGCATGGTAATCGGGTATAATCCCTTATCATCAATCCAGGCCGGCAGCGGTCGTTCTTTCGGATGATCCCAAGAAAGCATCACCATGTTTTTGCAATGCCCGTACTGGATAGAGTCGCGGGAAAATCGAGAATTAGTCACCAGCCAGCACTCTTCCAGATGCGGACATTTACCAATCGCCGAACCATCTACCAGATCAAGAAACCGCGCCCAGGTGGACATGGTATCTTTGATACTGATAAAAATGCCGACTTCATGGCGCAGTTTGCATTCAATCATCGCGGTGCGGCTGTCTTTGGTGGCCAGTACATCAACTTCGTGCGTAACGCACGCGCCTTGGAGAATTGGGGGAAGCTCGGTTTTGTAGCCGTACTCGGCCAAGACCCGCGCGATATATTTTTCAAAATCATAACCGATCGGGCCGAGTTTGATAATCGCGTCGCGCAAATTCAGCCGCGCAGCTACCGGCGGATGTTCTTTATTTAAAATCTGCTGCACGATTCCGTAAATTTCCTTGGTGCTCATGCCCTCGCGGGCTTGCTTTTCTACCTCGCCGGCCACTAACGCGCAAAGTTGCGACGACGCTCCTGCGCGCTCGCACCCCCGCTTCACTTTTTCCAAATTAAGCGGCTCGCGCTCACCGGTGGATTTAGTAATGATAATTGGCATATCTATAAAATCAAGCGAACTGAAATCTTTCCCTCAATCTTTTGCGCTAATCTTGTATCGGCGGTGATCAAACTGCAATTAAAAATGCGTGCCAGTGCTGCATAGGCCGCATCATAGCCGGAGATATCAAATTCGCGTGCGACTTGCAGTATTTCTTTTAAAAATTGCTCATCCGTGCCAATCCGTTTGAGCTCAAACCATGAAAGCACTTCAATAAATTTCTCAACTGCAGGATTATCAAGATCGGGCTTGTATCGCAGAGCATTAACAATCTCATAAAATAAAATATCGGGCACGAATATCTCCTCGCGTCCGAACACATGATCATTGAGAATAGTCATCGCCTCCGGTGCGCCTTCCTCTGGAAGAAACCATTTCAGCGCCACTGATGCGTCAACAACCACCATAGCTATTTATGCTGTTCTCGCCAATGACGAAGAACGGCGACAAAATCCCAATTCTTCAATTTTTCGCCGTGTTGTCTCTTCCACTGCTCAAGCGCTTTCATCGCGTCAAAACGCCTCTTCAATGAAATGGCCTGTCGTTCTGTTTTTAATTGTTCTTCTGCGTATTGCATATCCCGTATATGTAATTAAATTTATTATACCGGCTTGCCGCCCAAAATCGTCATCGTAGTAGTGATTGTGTCAATACCTTGTAGGTTCATAGTACTTTCAGTATACCATGGGGAAAGGGGGTGTCAATACACTGCACACGTTGACATTTTATTTGATAAATACTAAGATCACTGTAGGAGGAATCCATGATTCTAGGCGGATACCATGCGATGAGGCGCACGGAGATCGTGACGAGTATCGTACTGTTCCTTGTGAGCTGCGGCATTCTTGCTGTAGTAATAGGGGCGAGGCTCTACTGCGAGCCCTGGATCGTGTTGTTCACCGGCGGCGTGTGGGCAGTTACTCTGTGGAATCTCTACGCCACCTTCTTGCAAGAACCCCTGATCCGGCTTGAGAAAGCTCCTGCGCCTTCCCAAGGCACACCTTTCCACGCCCCAGCGTACGATGACGAACTTCCCTGGACACACGAGGAGGAATTTGAATGATGGCTACGCGTAAGGTGGTCAACCCCCACGGCCCGAGGAAATCCGTGGGTGATTTTTTTTCGTGTGATCAATCTCATGCACGATTCTATACCAAATGCCAGGACACTTGACAAGGTTCCGAATATAACGTAGGGTATAATCAGGAGGAAAACCATGGACATCCAGGAACTGCTTGCCCATCTGCACAGAGCATTGACAGGGAGTCGCGTCGCCATCGTGACACATCGGCGCCCCTCGTTCTTGAGCCAAGCTGCCACGAAGGAATTCGAGAACGCGCTTCCGAGCGGGGCGGTGGTGTACTACACAAGCGAGATCGTCATCGTCCTATGCCGGAAGGAAAACGAAGAGGCGGTCCAGGATGCCTTTCGAGGCCATTTGACGTTCGATCACTGACGTCAATGCATGATGCTCCAGGGCACGCCCGCGAACCTATCCCACGGACCGAAAGGACCGTGGGATTATCTTTTCTTTAATCCCCTTAGCGTTTTCAAAAACCCCTCGCAGGGCAAAGTATTAAGCACATCCGCGCGCGTGGCCCAACCTCGCCTCGCTTGAGCGACTCCGAAGTCCAGCCATTTGAAGTGCGCGGCGGCGTGCGCGTCAGAATCAATGACTAGTTTTGCGCCGGCTTCTACTGCCTCACGAATATGGAGGTCTTTCAGATCAAGGCGCTCCGGCGCGGCGTTTATTTCAAGCGCCACCCCGTACTGCGCCGCGGCGCGAATAATTTTACTTATGTCTACCGCGTACGGCTCGCGTTTGCCAATCTTGCGGCCGGTGGGGTGAAACAAAATATTCACCAGCGGGTGTTTGAGCGCGCGAATAATCCGCTCGGTTTGCTCGCGCTCGGACAAGTTAAAATGGGAATGCACCGCCACGCAGACAAGGTCAAGCGTTTTAAGCGCGGAATCTGCAAGATCAAGTTTCCCGTCTTTCAAAATATTGCATTCCGTTCCCTTCAATACTGTGAACTGTGAACTGTCGTCTGTGAACTCGCGGTTGAACGCATCTATTTCCTTTCCTTGACGCGCGAGACCGCGTTCATCCAAGCCACCTGTCATCGCTAAAGATCGGGTGTGGTCCGTAATTGCAATATACTCCAGTCCGGCCGCCATAGCCGCTCGCGCCATTTCTGCAATGGAATTATTCCCGTCAGTCCAGTTGCTCTGCGTTTGCAAATCCCCGCGCAACGATCCGTATGGAATAAGTTTTGGAAGTTTGCCCGCGCGCGCGGCTTCTATTTCACCGGATGCCGTGCGCAATTCCGGTTCCATCCATTTGAGTCCCAACGCACGATATACTTCCTCCTCTGTACGCCCAGCCACCATCCGCTTTCCGCGGAACAACCCGTACTCGGAAAGCTTTAATCCCTTTTTAATCGCAATCTTACGCGTTTCCACATTATGCGTTTTGTCGCCGGTAAAATATTGCAGCGCGGCGCCATAGGACTGCTCCGGTACCACCCGCACATCGCATTGAATTCCGGATTTAAGTCGCACCATGGATTTTGTTGGACCATGCGCTAGAACGCGGGCTACTTCCGGCATGTGCACGAATGCATCCATGATCCTTTTCGTGGCCAGGCCACTCACGCTCGTGGCCTGGCCACGGATGCTCACCAAAATATCAATATCGCCGATGGTTTCCTGCCGCCGGCGATATGAGCCGGCAGTCGTAACGTGGCCTACGCCCGACACACGTTTCAGTCGTTCTTCAATTACGCGCGCGATCGGATCAACCGCGCCCAGCAAAAACCGACCAACGTGTTTTTTTGAAAAGGCAATACCTTTCAAAATCTTCTCCTGCGACTTCGCCCCAAAATGCGGCAACTTGCTGATTTTGTTCGCACGCGCCGCCCTTTCCAACTCTTTTACATTTTTAATTTTTAATTTTACATACAATGTCCTTATTGACTTGGGTCCCAACCCGCCAATTCCCATCAGCTCGTCTAATTTTACTGGCACTTTCTTTTTGTATTTTTTAAGCTCGCCAAATGTGCCGGTCTTTAAAATTTCCTCCAGATGGCGCGCAATACCTTCACCCACATTGGGAATCTCGCGCCGCAGCGCCTCCACCCCGCCCTCCTTATATATATCCGCCACCTCCCGATCCAGCGCTTCCACATTCTGTGCTACCTTTTCATACGCCCGCGGCTTGAACGGCACGCCCTCCATATCATAAAGCACAGCCATTTCATTCAAAAGTCCGGCAATCTCGTGATTGGTGATGTGACGCATACGCTCTTATTTGTAAGAAATCGCCGCGTTGTTCACACTTTACCATTCTTGGGATAAAGTGGGAACACTATGACAATTCATAAATCTACACGGCTCACCCCCATTCAAAGAAAGGAGATCGCCGATCGTTATTTTCATAGAAGGGTCCGCA
>JACPJN010000009.1 GCA_016187515.1 Candidatus Uhrbacteria bacterium
CGGACCCTTCTATGAAAATAACGATCGGCGATCTCCTTTCTTTGAATGGGGGTGAGCCGTGTAGATTTATGAATTGTCATAGTGTTCCCACTTTATCCCAAGAATGGTAAAGTGTGAACAACGCGGCGATTTCTTACACATCATCACACCAACCTGAAGGAGGTCATCATGTCGAAGTTCGTTCAGATGTTCACCGCACTCTCCATCATCCTCGCCCTCGCGCTCGTCGGCTGCACCGAGAAGCAGCGCGCCAAGCAGTTCGGCGGCCACATGACCGTCAAGCTCGAATGTGGTCAGAAGCTGTTCGACCTCACGTGGAAAGAGGACAACCTGTGGTATGCCACGAGGCCCATGCGCGAGGGCGAGGTCGCCGAGACCTACACTTTCGTCGAGGATTCCTCATGGGGCGCCTTCGAGGGCAAGGTCACGCTCATCGAGTGCAGGTGAACGGGAGGGGTGATGGTGCGTCCCGCTTCGGCGGGGACGGATCGGGGGGTGCAGCACCAAGCCGCGCCCCCGCCCCTTCTTTTTCACATCAACCTTTGGTGTCAAGAAGAAGCGGACTTTTTTTATTTGGTTACAGGAAATTGGGACATTTCTGGAGGGGTTCTGGAAGATGTCCGGGAAGGAAAAATGGCGGAGTCATCGCGGTGCGGCAGTCGCGACCCTCCGCCGACCAGGAGCCCCGTGGGACCCTGGCCTTAAACCGACATCACTCCATGTGACCGATGCCGCGGTCGGTCGGCAGCGAGTGTCGGTTTTTCCATTTTAGTGTATTTCGCAGTATCACGTCAATGTGAGTGGGTCCGTTGCTTATGCGCGTTTGCGATGCCTGCGTGTATCTGCCTGTCCGCCTCGGGCGGGAAGTTTTGGCCCTGGTACCAGAGCATAGCTCGGTACGGGGCAGGCCTGCTCCGGCCTATCCACAGGGGTGGGTTGATATATATTTTAGCTGTGGTATAGTGTAATTGAAGGCCTTCGGCCGTGGTTTATACACCACACTAAGCGGAAGGTCTTTTTTATTTTATTTTTCAACGGGGCCATCAGTCGGAAATACCGAAATCAAAAATTAAGGAAGATTTTAGCTTTGTTAAAGTAGGCCGAAGGCCTTTGGATAAACCTCATCAAAATCTGAGCCGGAGAATTTGTGTGCGCGGGTCTTGTAAACTTGCATAGCAGTAATATTCTACCATGCCCGTGTATAAAGGAAAAGGCCAAAATTTGCGCGAGTCCGCCTGCGGCGGACGAGCCCGATACATGCTGTTATGCGTTGTAGCGAAAAGCAACCGCCGCCCGTAGGCGGCGTATATTTTTGGTATTTATGGTTGTGGCGGCTTACGAAACTCCCTATTCGATGCTTCGGTTACAAGGGCTCTCCTGCGCCTATCTTTTTTTTGATCATCTAAAGTTGTCATTATCTTTCCACCAAGCTCCTCATCGATCCCAGCCAATTCACCCTGTTCTTCAGGTGTTAAGTTGGCTATAAAGTCCCCGTGCTTCTCTATGAGGGCTTCAAGCTGTGATTCTTTATTTTCCGATTTGATTCCCATCTCCTCGGATGATGGGCCACCCATTTCTCCTGACATAGCTCTTTTTGGTTAATGTTAATAAATTATCAAGTTATTTCGACCACGTAATAACAAATTACCAAAAATATCAAAAATTGTCAAACAATTTTTGGCTTCTCGCTATTACGCATAATGTATCCGAGTATACGAAGCCACGCCATTGTTTTCAGCACCAACCTTCGCTTTTAGATACACATATTTTAGCACTTCAGCCCTATGTTCTCAAGAGGCGCGGTTTGGGTGAGCATTTGCCGTTAGGCAAGTGCGAACCGCATACTCGGTGTTATGCGTTGTAGCGGAAAGCAACGACCGCCCTCAAAGGCGGTCGTTATATTTTTGGTAATTTGCGATTCGAGCGTAACTTTATTTTTGTTTTTTTAATTCTTTAATTGCTTCCTCAAATAGAGACTGTGCCCTTTTTAGTACTTCGAAATAATCTTTTATAGTACCCTGTTCAGGACGAACCATATTCATACCCAGCGAAAGAAGATCGGATGCGCGCGCTAGTTTTGTTATTGCATCCTCCTTTAGATTTTCAGTTCCATGTTCTTGTGGTGGAATGCCACCTTCAGATTTTTCTGCCATAGGTTTATAGCTAACGATAATGCTGATTAAATAAAGTTACGCTCGACCGCTAATAACAAATTACCAAAAATATCAAAAATTGTCAAACAATTTTTGGCTTTTCGCTATTACGCATAACGTTCGCGTATATGAAAAGTTGCGAGGCGAAGCCGAGCAATTTGGGCGAGCACCGGCACGGTGCGAGCTTCATATACGCTGTTATCGGATGTAACAAAAATTTATTCTTCATCTTCTACATTTTTTTCTCGACCCTCCTCGTCCCAAAAATCTGTAAAATGTTTTCCTTTCGGATAAGCAGCAAGCCCAAAATAATCAGCACCACGACGTAAATCGCGTCGAGCATAGATATCGACTTCATGTGTTTGGTCGCCATCCTGAATTATTCCCGATCCCACAAGAAGTTCATCGCCTTTTTGCCAATCCTTTGTCTTGACCGCTGCTCTCCATTCCGGATTGTTTAATTCCCACATTTCATTAAGTAACCATGGCGGTGTTTTAGTGCCAGGCCAATGCCCGGCCCTAAAATCCATTAAAGAAAAAGTTGTGTGCAGTTTTGATTCGCCTTCATTTTGCGACGGTTTTTCTTTGGGAAATTCGCTCATAATATAAATTGAGGAATAAATTTTTGTTATTTACGATAACGGGCGGCGCGTATGCGATAGTCCGACACCGACCCCGACGCAGTCGGGGGAGGGGGCGGATTTCGCATAAGCGCAGTTTGCCGAAGTCGCGAGCGTAAGCGAGCGGCGCAGGCAAATCTGCGCGGTACGCGCCGCCCTATAAACTTTTGTCCATGGGGTGGATATGAATATCGAACAATTATGGATTGATGAATCAGGAGATTGTGGCTTTAAGTTTGACCGAGGATCCTCAAGGTTTTTAGTCATTGTAGCCGTATATGTGCTGGATAATAAAGCTGAGATATGCGGTGTATTCCAAGAATTAAAGGCGGAACATGGTTTTGATAGTTCGTTTGAGTTCAAATTTTCTAGGTGCAAGGATTCACTTAAACAAGAATGTTTGAGGGCGATTGCACAAATTCCCATTGCCTACAAAGCAATAGTGGTTGACAAAAAGAATCTAAAGGCGCAGGCGTTGATATGACATCCTCGCGAGCTCTATTTTGAGGCGGTGCGGCGTTTGCTGTATGATAATGATCCTGCACTTGCTCACGCTACATTGATTATTGATGAAGCAATCTCAAAAATCCATCATCGCGAGTGGGGCGGAATGCTCAAACAGTATGTGAGTAGGACACTCATACAAAAAGTACGGCAGGTACGTTCACAAGGCGAATGCATGATACAAATCGCCGATATGGTTGCGGGCAGTATCGCGCGGCAATATGAAAAAGGAGATAGCCAGTGGCATCAGCAGATTCGTAATCGGGAGAAAATATTGATTGAGTTTTAGATAAAAAAGAAACCCCTTGTTTACCTGTACTCAAAAGAGCCTTGGGTAAACAGTGGTTTCAATTATAAGTATAGTATATTTGATAATTTTGTCAAGTGCTTTATCCACAGGTGTATGAATACAGAGAGAAGAATTACCTCGGTTCCAGCACGATTTCCCATGCATATTGTGGCATGTTTGCGGTTTGTGCGAAAAAGCCCGTTGGATTAAGCAAGGGCAGGGGAGTGGTATAGTTTCTAGTATTATGGTTGACATTAAATCAATTGATGATCGTATAATCTGGGATGAATTTTTGGAAAAAGTTCAGCCCAATACTTTTTTGCATTCGTGGCAGTGGGGCGAGTTTCAGCAGGGGATGGGGGAGAGGGTGTGGCGGCTTGGGGTATACACGAACTCACACGAACCATCTTCGCCGCGTGCACCACGAACCGACACGAACATTGACGCGCTTACCGGGATTGCGCTTATTGTCAAGGTGCGGGCGAGAAGGGGGAATTTCCTTTTCTGTCCCCATGGACCGATAATTGAGGGAATTAAGAATTATGAATTAAGAATTAAGGAGTTGATTGGTTATGTGAGGGAGTTGGCGCAACAAGAGAAGTGTAGTTTTGTGCGGTTTAGTCCGTTGATGTTGAAAACGCCCGAGCACAATAAATTGTGGCTTGAGGCCGGATTTCGGGAGGCGCCGATTCATATGCATCCGGAGCTGGCCTGGATTTTGGATATTACGCCGTCGGAAGAAAAACTGCTTGCCGGGATGCGAAAAACCACCCGTTATTCCATTAGAAAGGCAGAAAAAGATGGGGTGGCGGTTACGATGAGCGCCAATCCGGACGATATTGAGAAATTTTGGGCGGTGTATAGCGCTACTGTTGATCGCCAGCATTTTGTGCCGTTTTCCAAGCCGTATCTCCGTGCCGAGTTCGAGGTGTTTGCGCAGCAGGGGAGTGCGGCGTTATTCTTCGGTATATATCGCGGCGAGATTATTTCCACGGCGTTCATTGTGTTCCAATCCGGGAGCGCGTTTTATCACCATGGGGCTTCAATTCCAAAGTACACGAACATCCCGGCCTCACAACTCGTACAGTGGCACGCGATTTTGGAAGCCAAGCGCCGCGGCTGTAAAAAATATAATTTTTGGGGCATTGCGCCGGACACCGCGAAAAACCATCCCTGGTCCGGGCTGTCGCTCTTTAAAAAGGGTTTTGGGGGCCTTGCCGAGGAATATACACACGCTAAAGATCTGGTAATCTCTCCGGCGTATTGGCTCAATTTTACGATTGAACATCTGCGCCGAATAAAACGGCATTTATGAAACGTTTGCCATTTTCCAGAGGCGCGCACCATTTCGCGCAAAGCGGACTTCGCCACGGAGTGGGGAATCCTTATCGATTCGCGGCCGCCGCGCGTTTGCCGAAATTATACGCCTGGCTTGGCGGATTCGGATTTTTAGGACTCGGCTTGCTCGTGTATTGGTTATTTTTTTCGCCCGCGTTTCAGGTCCGGAAAATCTCGCTTCAGGCCGGCCTTTCCTTGCCCCAAGCGACGCTTACGGCCCTTGTCAAGGAGCAACTCCAGCAATTCCGCCTGCGCATTTTTCCCCAGCACAACATTTTCGCGCTGGATACTTTCGCGCTGGGGCAGCGTCTAAAGCAAGCGTTTATTGTTGAGCAGGTCTTTATAAA
This sequence comes from Candidatus Uhrbacteria bacterium, assembly GCA_016187515.1. Lineage (GTDB taxonomy): Bacteria > Patescibacteriota > Patescibacteriia > GWA2-47-26 > GWA2-47-26 > JACPJN01. Next base: position 5,252 of record JACPJN010000009.1, read on the forward strand.
AAAAGATCGTCCTGATACTGTACAAGTGCGGATTACGGAAAAACCCCGCAGCGCGATTTGGGTCAGCCGCGGTCAGGCGTATGCCTTGGACTCCCAAGGACTGACGATTGGCCGGACCCGCCTCCCTCCCGCGCCAGGCGATGAACTGGTGATTTATGACAGCAGTGGGGGAGCGGTGGGGAATAATTCACCGGCGCTCACGGCGGCGCATTTGGCGTTTCTTGCCCGTCTGGTTCAGAATGTGCAGATTCAAACCCTTGGCCCGCGCTTCTTTATAATCGAGCGGCCGCAAGCGACGGAAGTAACCCTAAAGGTCAAGGAGGGCTGGCAAATCCATTTTAATATGGATAACGCGCTGGAGGAACAGCTTGGCAATCTGGAGCTTACCCTGCGCAATACCGTAGCGCCGGACAAGCGCGCCGCGCTGGATTATATTGATCTGCGTTTTGGCGAACGCGTATACGTTAAATATCGCTAATCCGACCCCTGCCCCTAGCGCGGGGGAGTTGTGGATAATAGGTACATTGACAATATATTCCCAGCCGTATATTATCGGTTAAGCGACATGCTACGCTGTATGCAAAACTCCAATACCCCGCTTATCAAGCACATTCCCCGTTTTCTTGAGTACTGCGAAATTGAGAAAGGATTGAGCCCGGTTTCAACGCGCAACTACGATAATTTCCTGCGCATGTTTACCGGCTGGCTGCGCGCTAAGAAGCAAGAAAGGATTAAGCCGCATGAATTGACCCCGGAACACATCTGGGACTACCGCCTTTACCTTTCTCGTAAGCAGGATGCGCGGGGCCGCTATATTAAAAAGACGACCCAGAACTACTACCTGATTGCCCTGCGCAATCTATTGAGCTACTTTGCGGATAAAGATATCCAAGCCATCCCGACGGAAAAAATTAAATTGGCAAAACTTACCGACAAAGATCGCGCGATAAAATTTCTTTCATTCGCGCAAATTGAAAAACTCATGTCCATGCCGAACACTGCCGCCCCGCAAGGGCTTCGCGACCGGGCAATTCTGGAGGTATTCTTTTCAACTGGAACGCGTATTGCCGAGCTAACGTCGCTTAATATCGCGCAATTCGATGCCAAAAATCTCGTGTCCGGCAGGCTCAAAGAACAGGAATTAAGTATTACCGGAAAAGGAGGACGCCTGCGGACAATATATTTTTCCGAGCGCGCGCTCCTCTGGCTTGGCAAATATATAAAAACGAGAAAAGATCTGTTCCCTCCCCTCTTTATCAATTATCGCCCGAATGAAGACGTAAACGCGCATCGCTTAACTCCCCGCTCAATCGAACGAATGGTAAAGCGCTATGCAAACATGGCTGGACTGCCGGTGTCGGCGACTCCGCATACGCTCCGGCATAGCTTTGCGACTGATCTTTTAAACCAAGGCGCGGATATGCGCGCGGTTCAAGAACTGCTGGGGCATAAAAATATTATGACCACCCAGGTCTATACGCATCTGACTAACCCCAAGCTAAAAGAGATCCACAAAAAATTTCACAGTGGTAAGACATAGCGCTAGGGCAAGTACCCCAGCGGGTTTACCGGCACCCCATTTAAGCGCGTTTCAAAATGAAGATGCGGGCCGGTTGACCAGCGTCCGGCCCCCGAGGTGCGCGGCGTGCCTCCGGAATGTCCAATCACGTCTCCGCGCGCCACAAAAGTATCCGGACGCACTGAAATTGAGGAGAGATGCATATAGACCGTTGAAAGCTGATTACCATGCACGAGCATTACGTAACTTGGCCGGATCCCCAGTCCGCCATTGAAAGCGGCGGCGACATATCCGGATGAGGCGGCCCGTACCGGAGTTCCTTGCGGAGTGCGGATGTCCACTCCGGCATGCTCAAAAAGATAGCGAAAAGGATAATCTGGATCGTGAAATTGCGCGCTGATTCCGCCCACCGGCGGAATTGGCCAAGAAATTACTCCAGTATCCCCGGCCAGCCGATCGGCCAGATCCAGGCGCTCGCGAATTTTCTTTTCAATCGTAACAATGTCGGAATCAATCGCGCTGGCCGCCGCGCGCAGCTGCTGGAGCAGCGTTTGAAATTCCCCTTCCGTGGCTTTGGTCTTTCCAAACAGGCCTTCTTTCGCCCGTTTTTCCTGCTCAAAAGTGGTTTGCAAAATCGCCAGGTTTTCCTTTTTGGCATTGGCCTCGTCGTACTTTTCCCGCAAATTTTCCCGATTGAGCGTAAGAATCTGCCGAATCGCTTGAATGGTACTTAATTTATCGCGAAGATGGGTAACCAGCCGCTCGCTAAAGTAAAGCTGATCCAGTACGCTTGAAAAAGACGGCTCGGTCAGCAGCACCTCCAGATAGCGGCGGTCATCATAGCGCTTAATTTCCCGCAGTCCGCGGGCAATCTCGGAAAGCGTATCATTTTGCCGCTTTTGCTCCGCTTCGATTTCCCGCGCGATCAAATCCGACTCCAATTTCAGCTGCTCGGCCTCCAGCTCCTTGGTGCGGATCTCCAGCTCCGCCTTGTTGATGTTCGCGTCAAGAATATGGATTTGATTCTTAAGCGAAGCGGACTTGCGCTGGGTTTCGCGGATCTTACGGTTATATTCCGCGATTTTTTGCTGTAATTCGCGCTGCGCTTGCTTCTTGGCCTGAATACTATCGTTCAAATCCAAAACCGAGCTTTGCCCATGCACGGGCAAAGCCGCGACCAATAACCAATAACTAATCACTAATAACCGGCTAAAGTTTTTTCGCCGATTCGATTGCATATTGAATCCGCTTAAGCGTCTTTTCCTTACCCAAAATTGCGGCAATATCAAACGGCGTCGGGGAAGCGGCGCGGCCGGATAAGGCCACGCGGAGCGGCCACAGTATCTCCCCCACTCCCCTGCCCGCCTTTGTGATCCACGTCTTAATGTGCGCCTCAAGTGAGTTTGCATCCCACACACCACCGTATTGCGTCAAGAATTCGCGCAATCCTTTCAGATTATTTGCGACATCTTTTTTGTCCATTTTTTTCCAAACCAGGATCATGGGATCATACTCCGGCTGATCCACGAAGAAATATTCAGTTGCCTCTACAATATCTGATAATTTTACCAAGCGCTCCTGCTCCAAAGCCGCAATTTGCCGCAACCATGAAAAATCAACAACTTCACCAAGTTTAGAATTTTGAATTTGAAATTTCCTTGTAATTTGGGATTTGTAATTTTGAATTTCCCCAAGAAGCCCGGCCCCCATTAAGTACGGGATGCATAATTGCACTAACTCATCCGCATTCCTCGCGCGTATATATTCTCCGTTCATCCAATCCAATTTTTCAAAATTAACCACTGCGCCGGATTTGTTGACTTTCTTCAGATCAAACTCCGCGACCAGTTCGTCAAGCGTATAAAGTTCCTTATCCGCGCGCGGGTTCCAGCCGAGAAGTGCCACAAAATTAAGCAACGCTTCTGGTAAATACCCTTTTTTAATGTAGTCCTCTACCGCGACATCGCCTTGGCGTTTGGAAAGTTTGGAATGATCGGAATTGAGCAATAGCGGCAAATGTGCGAATTGCGGCGCCTTCCAGCCAAAGGCCTTGTAAAGCAGAACGTGTTTCGGGGTGGAGGGCAGCCATTCCTCGCCGCGAATTACATGGGTAATCTTCATTAAATGGTCGTCCACGGCATTTGCTAAATGGTAAGTCGGAAAGCCATCCGATTTTAAAAGTACCTGGTCGTCAATCAGCGCATTTTCAAACTCAACTTCACCGCGGATAATATCTTTAAATTTAGTACTCCCCTGCTCCGGCACTTTCAAACGAATCACATACCGACTGTGAACTGACGACTGTGAACTGACGACTGCGGTGCGACAATGTCCGTCATACCTCGGCGCTTCTTTGCGCGCCATCTGCTCCTGCCGCATCTGCTCCAAGCGTTCCGGGCTACACGTGCAAACATAAGCGCTCCTCTGCTCTACCAATTTCTGCGCGTACTTTTTATAAGTATCCAGCCGCGCCGACTGCACATACGGCCCGTAGTCACCGTGCTCCTCCAGAAGTAGACCCCCTCTAACTCCCCCTTCAAAAGGGGGAGAAACAATTTTTCCTCCCCTGCCCGAGGAATCTCTCCCCCTGCCTGAGGGGGAGATCAAGAGGGGGTGGGAGGGAGGGGTGGGAGCAAATACTCCTTCATCATAATCCAGACCACACCACTCCAATGTCCGAATAATACTCTCCACTCCCCCCTCCACCGCGCGTGCTCGATCCGTGTCTTCAATGCGCAGCACAAAAGCGCCCCTGTGTTTGCGCGCAAACAAATAATTATAAAGCGCGGTACGCAATCCTCCGATATGCAAAAAACCGGTCGGAGACGGCGCAAACCGCACGCGCACCGGCAATCCCCCCTCCGACCGCGGTCGGAGGGGTTGGCCTGCCTGCGCAGACAGGGGTGCGGGCAAGGCCAATCCCCCTCTCCCCGCGGGAGAGGGCTGGGGTGAGGGTAATTTTGACTTAAATTTCATTTCTGCTTTCATGACTCAATTATAGCACAAATTCAGCAATTAAAACACCCGTTTGGTTACCCTTGACTTATTCATCATGGCATCGATACGCTTTTCTATCGGTGGACGAGTCTGAACATGTTCTCTTCGGGGAACGATCAGGGCCTTGTCCGCCGAGGATTTTTCGGTGCACGAATGAACCCGTGTCCGCAAGGACGATTGCAGAAATGTGCATCGAGTTACTTTGGGTGAGACGAGAGAGGCTGTGTCCGCAAGGACACGCAACCGGTCCGTGAATCGGACCATCAAGGAGGTGCCTCATGGGCACGACAGAGAGCGCGCCAAACCGGCGCATCGGAATTCGCCACCGCGTCAAGAAGACCGCGGAAGGCGAATCGCGACCAACGCAAGTCGCGATCATCCAGGGCGACGAAGTTCGCCCGTTTGATCTGGAGGACGAGGACGCGGAGCTGGATTTCGCGCTCGGCCGCTTCCCTACCGCCTTCCGGGCGGTCACGGCCGAGGACGACATCTCGGGGATCCCGCCGCACCACGTGAAGTGGTACAAGCTGAAGAAGGACGAGCGCACCACCGGCCACATCCGCGTCGAGGGCAAGGAACGCTACATCGCCGTGAAGGTGCCGGCCGCCTACGATGGACTCCAGGCCGGCGACGTCGTGGCTATGACGCTCGGCGGCTCGGGCGACATCCTGGCCTACGCGCTCTCGCGGCGCGCCGGCGAAATCGGCGCCAAGGTCCTGCGCATTCCGCCGTTTGTCCTCAAAGAGTACCGCGAGGGCGCGAAGGATGACGACGCGACAAACCTGGCCAAGCTCGTGGGCACGCGGCCGGAACTCTTCTACGAAACCGGCCGGCGCGACCGCGCACTCATCACGGTCGTCGAGTCCATGCGAGCGCGCACCGACGCCATGAAGGCGCGCATTGCCTGCGAACAGCGGCTGCGGCAGCACCTGATCGGTCAGGTGTTCTGCGAGCCGGAGGGACTCTACCCGGAAGGCGGCATTGAAAAGGCCTTTGAGCAGGCCAAGGCGAGCGACAATATTCTCATTGCGCTCACCCAGGAGGAGCAGGCGCGGGAGCGCGCGGTGGTCAAGGCGCTGGAGGCGCTTGATATCTACCGCGAGCTCTTCGTGCCGGTTACGGGCTGCGGCCCGATGATCGCAGCGCGGCTCATCTCGGCCATCCTGGACATCCGCCGCTTCAAGAGCAAGGCCAAGCTCAAGGCCTTTTGCGGCACGCACCTCACGCGCGCCGAGGAGGGCGGAGAGCAACGCTTCGCGCGGCGGCGCGGCGGCCAAGTCGCGAACTGGAGCGGGGACGCGCGTCAGGCGCTCTACCTGCTCGGCGAACAGTGGAACCGGCGGCCGGACTCGGAATGGGGACAGAAACTCCTCGCGTACAAGCGGATGTTCCGCGTCGCGCACCCGGTCGAGGCGTGCAACAAGTGCGGGGTGCCCTGGGAGCAGTGTGTGAAGCAGAACCAGGACATCCTTGCCGATCCGCCGGACTACCTCAAGGAGTCCGTCCCGCCTGGCACGAAAGTGCTCGTCGGCAGGCACAGCAAGCGCTACACCGACGGCCACATCCATCGCATGGGGCTCTGGCGGACGCGCACCAAGTTCGTGGAGCGGCTCTGGAGCCGGTGGTGGGCGTTTGAGCGCAAGCGCCAGGCGGCCGAGGGCGACAAGGCCGCGGCCTAGCAAACACGAGTTTCGGCGGACGCGTCGTCGCATGTTCTCCCCAGAGAACGATGCAACGTTTGTCTGCCGATTCTCTCGGGTGAACGCAAGGGTTACACCTTCGTCTCACCCGCCTTTTTTACGGCGATTGAACATTGTCATCCCCGACCTGATCGGGGATCCGGAAATCAATCTTCGTAATGAGGGTACGAATGACAATGTGATCGCTCCGGCGATCGTGAGGATTGCTGTACCCTCAACTTTTTGGGTGGAACGAATGGGGCCCTGTCCGCAAGGACGAGAGGTATTTTGTTCCACCCGCTCTTTTTCGGCGGACGTAAGTTCCTGTGTTCTTTTAGGAGAACGATTGTGGAGCTGTCCGCCGAGTCCTTTTCGGTGCACGAAGATGCCTCTGTCCGCAAGGACGTTTTACGACGTGTGCACCGAGTTTCTTTGGGTGAGACGACCTTTTCGGTGTCCGCAGGGACGAACCGTGCCCTGTCTCCCCTCTCTGCCGCGCGGCTCATACCGCTCGGCAGATTTTTATTTTACGCAAAAAGTTCCATAGTGGGAACTATGGAACTTTTTGGACTTTTGATCTTCTGACGTATGGGTGATCCGATGTGTAAGGCAATACTTCCTCACGATCTTGCAAAATTAAAAGGACCCTACGTGTCCGCAGGTCAGCTCGGCGCGTTGGAGCTGATGTGCGGGTCAGTAGGGTCTTGCCTCTTTGGGAGCGTGCCGAAGATCACCGCTGCTGTCCGGTCTTGTAGTTCCACTGGGGCCAGCGACCGTCCGCGAGACGACCGCCGACACAGCGATGCCACCCGGTGTAGCCGTCCCTGTTGTACTCGTACTCGTAACGACCGAGCTTCTGCCATGCGGTCATGGTGTCTTCTCCCTCGTTGTCCGGCTGGTTGGTTGATTTGCCGGCGGAAAACAGATGTTATGCATCTATCTTACGTCGGTAAAACAAATCGGGCATTTTAAAAGAACATTAACACTTCGCACACCCCCTCTAACTCCCCCTCGGTAAGGGGGAGAAATTGCTTTACGTGAACAAACCCACTATAGCACATTTTCATCGTTTTGTCAAGTAGGAGCGGGCAATGAGCGCGGGAAACAGCACCACGGCGCGGTAAATGCGGACAATACGCCAGGGCTGAAGGAAGAGGCGCCAGAGCCATTCTAGGCCAAGCGCGCGAAGTAGGCGCGGGGCGCGGCGCACGCGGCCGGCAATAAAATCCAGCGCGCCGCCAACGCCCATGGCAATTTTGACGCTGGGCAGTTCCGCAAGATGGCTGGCAATCCATTTTTCTTGTTTGGGGTGGCCGAAGGCGACCAGTAAAATATCCGGCGCGACATCACGAATACGTTTAATTACACCCTCACCCCCGCCCTCTCCCATCCCCGCACCAGAACAAGTTCGGTACGGGGCAGGCAAGGGAGAGGGAGTAAGTAATACTCCGCTTTCCGCACCTACAATTTTTAATTTTACATTTTTAATTTTTAATTTCGCGGCCGCAGCGGCCGCAACCCCCTCCCCTGCTCCAAGCAAATACACCGAGTATCCTCCCGCAACCGCCAGCCGCGCAATGTCCCAAACGAAATCCGAACCCGCAATCCGCTCCTTAAACGGAAGGCGTAAAAACTTTGCGGCCAGCATTAACCCAAATCCATCCGGAAGCGCGAGCGAGGCGCGATTCAGTATATTACGAAATTCCGCGTCATTTTGAGCGGCAACAATAAACTCCGGATTCGGGGTCGTCAGGATATGTTGACCACCATCCTTAAGCAGGCGCTCCACCCGGATAATCGCCTGCTCCCGCGTTATAGTGTCCACTTTCACTCCAAGTATCAAAGGCATAGTAATGCACATCCAATCTTCTCATATTTTGAGGAAATATGGTATACTGGTCTTGACATGGTTTCTAGCGTATTTTATAATGAATTAGCACTCTATACATCCGACTGCTAATCTTCTTTCCTCAACCCCCCTCGGCATCTGGATGCCAGCCCGGTTTTCGCAGCGAGGACTGTTTGAGCCAGCGCGAAGCCGACGATTAATTCAGGATTGCTGCGGTTGAGGAGGCGGAGCGCGGTGGCCGCCACCGGCGGCCAGGCGAGTTCCACAGCAAGAAAAACGGGGTGGCGTCCAGATGCCCCCCTCCCCCTCCTATGGCTTTCCAAAACTTTACTACCAAATCCCAAGAAGCGCTGCAGCGCGCCCAGCGGTTGGTTGGGGATTACAACCATCCCCACATGGAGCCGCTGCATTTAATGTTGAGTTTGATTGAGCAGGATGACGGCATTGTGATGTCGGTTTTTAAAAAAATCGGCGTGGATATTTCGGGTTTGGAGCGCGATGTCAAAGCGCTTTTGCAGCGCATTCCGCAGGCGTATAGTTCATCGAACGTCGCGCAAATGTATTTGACCCAAGAGATGATGAGGGTGCTGCACCAGGCCGAACAAGAAGCCGGCCGCCTGCATGACGAATATATTTCCACCGAGCATCTTTTACTGGCTCTGCTTACAGTGCGCAGCCGCGTGGCAGAACTGTTACGGCATCACGGAACTTCCTACGATACTGTTCTGCAAGTGCTCGCGACCGTGCGCGGCGCCCAGCGCGTCGTTGACGCTGAACCCGAGACAAAATACCAGGCGCTGGAGCGTTACGGGCACAACCTTACCAAACTCGCGCGCCAGGAAAAATTGGATCCGATCATTGGGCGCGATGACGAAATCCGCCGCGTGATTCAGGTCCTGGCCCGCCGCACAAAAAATAATCCGGTGCTGATCGGCGAGGCCGGCGTTGGAAAAACCGCGATTGTGGAGGGACTGGCCCAGCGGATTATTGCCGGAGATGTGCCGGAAAGTTTAAAGGACAAAGAAATTATCGGCCTGGATCTGGGCGCGCTGGTCGCCGGCACTAAATTTCGCGGCGAATTTGAAGAGCGTTTGAAAGCGGTGCTTAAAGAAATGGAGCAGGCCGCCGGGCGCGTCATCCTGTTTATTGATGAACTGCATACGCTCGTGGGCGCCGGGGCGGCCGAAGGCGCGATTGACGCGGCCAATATGCTAAAACCGGCCCTCGCCCGCGGAGATCTGCACGCCATCGGCGCCACGACTTTGAAAGAATATCAGCGCTATATTGAGCATGATCCGGCCCTGGAGCGCCGTTTCCAAAACGTACTGGTTAGTGAACCCTCCATTGAAGATACGATTGCCATTTTGCGCGGAATTAAGGAAAAGTATGAAATCCATCATGGCGTGCGCGTTACCGACGCGTCGCTCGTGGCCGCGGCCAATCTTTCTTCGCGCTATATTACGGATCGGCATCTGCCGGATAAGGCCGTAGATCTGATTGACGAGGCCGCCTCGGCCTTGCGTCTGGAGATTGACAGCCAGCCCGAGGAGCTTGATAAATTAAAGCGTGAAACCATCCGCCTGGAAATCGAACGCCGCGCTTTGCAAACCGAAAAAGACCGCGACTCCAAGGATCGGCTGAAAATTTTGGAGAAAACGCTGGCCGAAGTAAAAGAGAAATCCACGGAATTGGAGCTGCGCTGGAATACCGAAAAAGAGCGCATCGCGGCGATTCGAAAATTACGCAAGACCATTGAAAAAACCCGCGCCGAGAGCGATATTTCCGAGCGCGGCGGCGATCTTCAAAAAGTGGCGGAATTGCGCTATGGGAAAATCCCGGAATTGGAAAAACAGCTGCGGGATGAGGAAAAACGGCTTGGCGAACTCCAGCGCAAGCATCGCATTCTGAAAGAGGAGGTTACCGAAGGCGACATCGCCGGAGTCGTGGCACGCTGGACCGGCATTCCGGTGATGCGCTTGCTCGAATCCGAGGCGGAGAAACTTTTGCGGATGGAGGATGAGCTGGTCAAACGGGTAGTTGGGCAAAGCGAGGCCATCACGGCGGTCGCCAACGCCGTGCGCCGCAATCGCGTCGGAATTGGCGCCGCGGACCGGCCGATTGGTTCATTCATTTTTATGGGGCCAACCGGCGTGGGCAAAACCGAACTGGCCAAGGCGCTCGGCGAATTTATGTTTAACTCCGAGGCCGCGCTCGTCCGTTTGGATATGTCGGAATACGGCGAGCGGCACGCGGTTGCCCGCATGATCGGCGCTCCTCCGGGTTATGTTGGCTACGAGGAAGGCGGCCAGCTTACGGAATTGGTTCGCCGCCGTCCTTACTGCGTCATTCTGTTGGATGAAATTGAAAAGGCGCATCCGGAAGTTTTTAATTCCCTGCTGCAAATTCTTGATGACGGCCGGCTTACGGACGGCAAGGGCCGCGTGGTTAATTTTAAAAACGCGATTATTATCATGACCTCCAATATCGGATCGGCGGAAATTTTATCGCTGGCGAACCGCGGTACCTTGGGGTTTTCCGCCGAAACCGAGCAAAAAACGACCGCCGAGCGGTTTGACGAGAAACTGCGCAAAATGCTCCATGACCGCTTTAAGCCGGAATTTTTAAATCGGATTGACGACATCGTGGTCTTTCATACCCTAAAAAAAGAGCACATCGAACAAATCATTGACCTGCAGCTGGCCGCAATCGGCGCGCGCCTTCGCGAAAAACGCATTAAGGTGGAGCTTACGCCGGAAGCCCGCGAACTTTTTGCCGAGCTCGGCTACAACGCCGCTTTTGGCGCGCGTCCGCTAAAACGGCTGATCACGGATAAAATTCTTAACGTGCTGGCGCTCGAACTCATCCGGGGCCGTTTCAAAGAAGGCGAGCGCATCAAAGTGGGGGTACAGGGCAGTGAATTTATTCTGGAGCGGGCGGAAAACGCGCGCCGCTCGCCAGTGGCAGTCGCTTCAGTTTCGCGCAGTTAAATATAATTTACTGATCAGAGCATCTTGCAATATGATTGTCTTTAGCGCGATCGTGCCCCACTCCCCGCTGTTACTTCCCGTCATTGGAAAAGAGCGTCAGAAAAAACTCAAAAAAACCCTGGCCGCCTACGCGGCGGTTGAGCAGGAATTGTACGCCGCGAAGCCGGAGTGTTTGGTAATTTTTACGCCGCACGGGGGAACCTTGCCGGACGCGCTGCCGCTTTTTATTTCGCCGAAGTACACGGCCAATCTGAAAGAATTCGGCGATTTTAAAACCACCGTGGAAATTCCCGCCAATCCGCGCTTAATCGAGGCCCTGCGGCGGCTTAAATACGGAAAACCCGCGGTCCCGCTGCAAGGAGTTACCGAGGAATTTATTGACTACGGGGTAAGCGTTCCGCTATATTTTCTTGTGCCGCACTTGCCAGGAGCCACCGCCGTAGCGATTGGTGACTCCCATCTGTCGGTTAAGGCGCATGCCGCCGCGGGCGCCTACATTGGCGATGAGCTGCATCGCTCTTCCCAGCGCGTCGCGGTAATTGCTTCGGCCGACCTTTCGCAGGCGCTCACCGACGACGCGCCGGGCGGATTTTCTCCAGAAGGCAAACTCTTTGACGAAGCAGTGGTACAGGCCCTGCGCAAGGGTTCGCTTAATAAAATTCTTACGCTGGAATCAAAAATGGAAGCGGCCAAGGCCTGCGGACTGCGGGTCATCGCCCTGCTGGTTGGCATGCTAAGGGAATTTAATTGCACCCCCGAACTTTTGGCCTACGAAGGGCCGTTTGGAGTTGGTTATCTAACGGCCAAGTTTAATTTTCGATAGAGAAACGTTTCCTCCCCTGCCCGAGGGGGAGTTAGAGGGGGTGGGAGGGAGGGGTGGGAGTATGGAAGGCCTTAAAAATCTTATCAAAGGGCGCGTGAAAATCCGCAACAAGCATATCCATTCCGAGGCGCATTACTGGGCGGATGTGATTTCCAGCGCTCTGCATGAACGCAAACGTTTTGCCATGTATCTTGGAATTATTAAAAAAATCGGCATTAAAAACGCGCAGAAAATTTTCGCCGAGGTAAAACAATCCGCCGCGAAAAATCCGGGTAAACTTTTTGTGTGGAAAGCCGGAAAAAATAATCCGCCGACTAAGTCCCCTCCCTTAAGATAAGGGAGGGGAGGGTGGGTTATGAACTATGCCTAAACTACTTCCTATCCTCCACGAGCCTCATCCGATTTTGCGCCGACGCTCCGATGCTTTGGTTCTTTCGAGTTGGGATAAAAAGGAACTGCAAGCCCTGGCCGCGGATATGGTGCTAACCATGAAAAAGGCGCCCGGGGTGGGGCTGGCTGCGCCGCAGATTGGCAAATCAATTCGGCTGATTGTGGTGGAACGCACCCCGGAGCCGCTGGTGCTTATCAATCCGAAAATCGTAGGGCATTCACTGCGTAAGCAAACTCTTGAAGAGGGTTGTCTTTCAGTCCCGGGAAAATACGGACTAATTAAACGCTGGCGTGAGGTAAAAGTCCGCGCGCAAACCTTGGATGGCCAGTCGTTTGAAATCAAGGCCCAGGGTTTTCTGGCCCAGATCTTCCAGCACGAGATCGATCACCTCCACGGCACGCTCTATATTGATAAGGCGACAAAATTATTGCAGTAAAGCAAGTAAATCAGGTAAATCAAGCAGATTGATAAGCTATGCATCAGCGTCTTGTATTTTTCGGCACGCCGGAGTTTGCGGTGCCGACGCTCACTGCACTGGATGATGCGGGTTTTGAAATTGCGGCCGTGGTAACCCAGCCGGATAAACCGGTGGGGCGCGGTTTAAGGGTGGAAACGCCGCCGGTGAAGGTAAAGGCGGAGGAGTTGGGGCTGACCGTGTTGCAGCCGCTGTCACTAGGAAACGCCGCGACGTCTCTTAGTGACGAATTGCGTGCTGACTTCGGTGTTGTGGTTGCCTATGGCAAAATCATTCCGAAGGACGTGCTTAATGTGTTCCCTCGCGGCATACTCAATGTTCATCCCTCGCGTCTTCCCAAATACCGCGGACCATCCCCTATCCAAGCGGCTATTCTCAATGGCGATCGTGAAACCGGAGTAACCATTATGCTCTTGGACGAGGGCATGGATCATGGGGCGATTTTGGCGCAAGCCAAAATCGCCATTACACCGAAAGCCACTGGAAATTCACTGAATGAAACACTGGCACAAACCGGAGCGAAGTTGCTGGTAGAGACATTGCCTAAATATCTGGCAGGTGAGATTAAACCGCAGGAGCAGGATCACGCCCAAGCCACTTACACGAAAATACTCACTCGTGAGGATGGCCATATTGATTGGAACAAACCCGCGCAGTACATTGAACGGCAAGTGCGCGCTTATGACGCCTGGCCCGGAACTTGGACATTATGGGAGCGGCGGCGCTTGAAAATTTTACGTGCCGTTTTACGGCACAATACTATCGGGTGTGCCGCAAATCGCGCGCCGGGATATGTGTGGAAGCCGGAAGATAGGCGGCTTGCGGTCAACTGCGGCGCTGGCTCACTTATTCTTGAGCAACTTCAAATTGAAGGCAAAAAACCTATGTCGGCCGATGAATTTCTCCGCGGCTATCCCAAATTCCTCGGCGGCATTTTGAGGTAGAAAATATTATTTCCAGATTGAAAAATAAAAAGCGGGCCGGAATGTCCAGCCCGTTGGGTAATACCCGCGTGTTAGCGTCTGCGCTCTGCTCTTTGTATGCGTCCGGGGTGATAGAAGTCGCGAAGTTCGCGCGCCATGCGGCCTTCATGCGCGACCCATGAACCCCCGATGCGCAGCGGATCGTCAGGCGCGCGAATTGCCTCGCCCGGATCACGGGGCTTGCGCTCCTGCTCTGCGTGTGCGCGGTAACTCACCCCCTGCCCCTCTTCCAGTTTTGCGATTTCGGAGTCAATCACAAACTCACGGATGTTGGCGTTGACAACTACAATACCCAGTCCTTGACTGACAAAATAATCCACCCGGGTGCCGGCCGGCAGATCCGCGAGACGCGCCCGTATGGTTCGCGGCACCGGTTTGGGACTGCGATTGCGAATCACAAACGCAAAGTGCTTCGCAACACTGCGCACTACCCCGCCACTGGCCTGATGCTGAATTATCCGCTCAAACGGATCAAACAATCCCCACTCGGTAAGCGCCTGGTATATATCCACTACGGTTGCGCGATTAAGCCAATCGTCCAGTGGCCTCAAGGGATCGCCCACGCCATGAATACCATAGCGGAACGAGGATGATCGACCGGCCGAATTGTTTCTCGCGCGCGGTATTCCTCGGGTTGACGGTTGCTTCCGCGGCGGCGGCGCCTGCGTGAAGTATTTTGCCAAGGCACACCCCCGCAGATCGCCGTCCACAAACACAAACCCAATACCCTCGGAAACGTAGAAGTTCACTGCTGCGCTTACCGGCACGTTTCCCGCCATACGGAGCACCGCCGGGGTAACGCTGCGTTCCACGCGTCTTTGAAGCGCGTGGAAAAAGAAACGCTCTGGTCTGCGCGGTACGCCGTCGGTACCCCGCCGGGACAGTGCGTCAACAAATGCCTGAAATGCTCCGCATGCACGCGCCTCATCCAAAATAGAGGGATCTTGTTTTTGGACGCGCGCGTCAAACTGTTCAATCTTACGGGCGGTATCCATTGTTCTCCTCCGTTGCGATTAGAGCGCAAACGCGCAAGGCAGCAATTCGCCGAGTGCTGCGTATCTCCATTTGGTCCTCCCCGCCTCTATATTGGCACATCGTATTACCTTTGTCAAATACAAAACTCCCCCGCATAACTGCGGGGGAGTTTTTGGAAAACGCGTGGTTCTATATTAGAACCGATCGCGTTTGAAGTTGCGGCGCCGGGCCTTGTTGCAGTCAAAGCAGTAGACCGGGCGATCAGCCGAGGGCTGAAACGGAAGCTCGGTTATGGGGTTCCCGCATTGCGCGCAGGTCAGCCCCATTTGCGAGACATCGTACATCTGCCGCTGCGGACGGGCGCCGAACTGTCCTTGTCCTTGTGGATCGTATGCCATAAGATCGAGAATTGGGTTTCCTTAATATATTAGAACGACCTTTATCGGTGGCCTCGTTGACTTTGATTCGCTGTTTGCGGATAGACCGATAAAGCTCGAACTTTAGGTCTCGATAACCACGTTTTTCCAGTATATCATAGATTAATCAACCTGTCAAGGGTCTCTGGTGCGAAAGTGGCTATAGGGACTGTTGCGCAGTGCCATTTCTACTGCAAGGTAAGAATTTCGGCTGCGCCTTTGCAAAAATTACTCAACAGATACTCCGTATATGCTTCATAATTTTTGCTTCGGCTCGCTCGAAATTCTTACCTTTCGCTACGAAAGAGGAGTCGCGCTGGATGGTATCCACAATGTTATCAATTGTCGCGGTGTACTCCGCGCGTAATTTTGCGCACTGCTCCGCGCTGGCCAAAAACGGTTCGGAAAATAAATCAGCGTCCAAATACCAGTAGGCCCCGCTCTCCACTTTTGCCTTAAGAAATTCCTGCGCGGCAATCTGATAGATAATCAATTGGTCGCGGTCAACCTTTTCCAGCTTTTTGGGAGTTGTCGCGCCGGTCTTATAGTCAATGATGGCAACGCCCTCACCCTGCCCTCCCCGGGGCCTGCGCTCGCTCGGCCCGTCTTCGACCCCCGCGGGAGAGGGGTTGGGGTGAGGGGCATCAATCCGATCAATTTTTCCCACAAATTTATACGGCCCCATGGCAATTTTGAACGGGGCCTCCAGATGCGCCGGGCTTCGCGGATTCTTTATAAAGTGGTCGTAAAAATTCTTAAGCTGGGCCGGGCCTTTAACTTCCCGATACTCTTGCTTTTGGGAGGCCGTGTCATACCAATCGTCAATCCAAACGCGATCATAGATTGATTTAAGTTCATCAAAAGTGGGCAGCTGACGTTCGCCACGGAGTGGCGAAATTACCCCGAACAAATCCCCTTGCTCCATGCGCACGCGCTGCTGCCAAATCTTTAGAAATTCCTCCAGCGTCTTATGAATGGTATTCCCAAAACTCAAATAAGGACTTCCGGGGGCGGGCAGTTTAATCAGATACCTAAATTTATACTCCAGCGGACACTTTCGAAAAGTGGATACGGCGGTAAATGAAAAACTGGTGGGCACTTCGTAACGCGCCGGTCCTGGACGGAGCGTGTTTAAAGTAGCAATCGACGCGACTGATCTTACGGACTTCTTTTTCTTTTCCTCCGCTCCATCCACCAAGCCAAGCTCGTAAAGAAATCGTGATGGCCGGCGGGTGGTTTTGCCCAAATAATCATGCGCGCGCGTCAAATAGACCTGCTCTTTGGCGCGCGTGAGCGCCACATAAAGCAGCCGGCGTTCCTCGGCCAAGTGCGCGTCGCCCTCCGGGAGCGTTTCCTTAATTAACGCGGCGGGCAACTCAATCGGATCCTTGCGCTCAATGCTGGGGAATCTTCGGTCAATCAGCTGGGGCAGAAATACAAAGCGCCATTCCAGGCCCTTGGCCGCGTGAATCGTGGTTAATTTTACCGTTTCCGGACCGGTGTCGTAGTCGGCCGGAAGCGTGCCTTCCTCGCCGGATTCCAGCTCGAGCGTCAGTTGCGCTAAAAACGCGTGGAGCAGGTGGTCGCCGGACTCTGCTTCAAATTTACGGATTTGGTCATAAAGCGCGGCAAGATACTGCGCGTCCCGAGCCAGGGCCGGATGAGCCAGCCGCTCTTCTATCCCCAGATCATGAATAACTTTAACATACACTTCCGCGGCGCTGCGCTCATGCATTTTTACAGTATGCTCGGCAGTCAAGCGAAAAAGCCGTTCAATGCACCCGCGCGCGGACTCGCTTAATTCCAGCATTGCCGCGCGTTTAAGCGCATCGTAGAGCGAGATGGTTTTTTGGTGCGCGAAAGCGGTTAAGCGGACCAGATCATCATGCGGCATTTGAAACGCCTCACTGATCAGTACTTTATACAACGCGGAGGAATCGTGATGGCTATCCAGCCAAGTCAGGTAATTCAATACCTCCTGCACAATCCGCTCCAAGTACAGACCTTTGTTGGCTACGTATTGAAAGGGAATCCCGTGCGCTTTTAAGGCCGTGAGCAATGGCGGAGCCGACGAGTTGGCCCGCACTAAGATAGCAAAATCACTCCACAGCGCTTCGGATGACTTTTGAAGCGCCAGCATTTTTTTGGCAATCCCCGCGGCTTCGTCGTGCACGCTTGCATATTCCTGATAAACTACCAGACCATCGCCCGGCTGCGTGGAAACGAGTTTTTTGGAAAGCGCCGCTGTGCCTTTTGCGGTCGCCAGCTTAACTTCCAGCCGGTCGGGATTATTAAGCTGAATGAACTTATAAGCGCAATCCAGAATACCCTGCTTACTGCGGTAATTTTCATTTAAAAACACCTCGGCGCATTCCGGATAATCGCGCTTAAAACCCAGAATATTAGACATTGATGCGCCGCGAAAAGCATAGATACTTTGGTCATCGTCTCCGCACACGGTGAGATTGCTGTGTGGAGCTGATAAAAGTCGTGCCAATTCGTACTGCGCCCAGTTCGTGTCTTGAAATTCATCAACAAGCACGTATTTAAAGCGCCGACGCAGTTCCGCAAGCGCCCGCGGCCGGGTCCGCACCAGTTTAAGCGTGTAGGCAATCAGATCGCCAAAATCAAAGGCGCCGTGATCAAGCAGGAGTTGATTATAAACATGATACGCTCCGGCAACCTCGAGCAGGCGTCGGGTCTCCTCTTGCGGATTTATCTCGGAATCAGTATTGAGCGCGGCCTCCTGCGCGTATCTAAGGTATGCGGCGGGCGGAATTTCCTCATCTTTGGCCCGTGAAAAATGCTGGAGGAGCGCGTGGATAAAACGAGTGGGATTTCCCAGCGGTTTGTAATAATCCAGCTCAAATCGCGCGAGATTATTGTAAACCATCAGCCATTGCTGCGCTACGGTATAGACGCTAAAGCGATTCGGCAATCCGATCTCCAGGCCATAATCCTTAAGGATCCGCTCTCCAAAAGCGTGAAAAGTGGAAATCCAAGTATTGACATAGCCAATCGGAAGCAAACGATCCACGCGCTCCTCCATCTCGGAGGCCGCTTTTTCGGTAAACGTGAGCGCGAGAATCTCTTCGGGCCGCGCCAGCCCCTGTTCAATCAGCCAAGCAATGCGTCGCGTAATCACCGTGGTTTTACCGGTCCCGGCGCCGGCGACAATTAAAAGCGGCCCGTCTCCATGAGTTGCCGCGGCCCGCTGCGCGGAATTAAGATCACTTAACAAATCCATAGATCAAGATCGTGATTTCGCCGCAACTCCATGGTGCGTCCGCCGCTCAATAAATTCATGCAAAAATTCGTGAACAATATCGTGCGCCGCGTGAAACCCCTGCTCCAGAAGATGCGCGATCGGGCGGGCCTCCGGCGCGTATTCCACATGCGCGCGCACCTCGCCGTCTTCAAAAAACCGGATATGGCATTGCTTTTCATGATCCAAAAGTTTGCGCAAACCCGTAATTTCGCCCTGATCAATCCATTCCGGCCGCACTACTTCAAAACCGATCATTTTAAGGTGCGCGACCGCGGTCTCCGGCGCGACCTCGGGCTTAATCCAACCCACGTGAAATCGCTGTCGCCGTAAAAATTTGTGCGTCATGGCAAAACGCAAAACCCAATCGCGCACCAGCGGAACGGCCACATCCAAAAAATGCCAGAGCAATCGCGTCCATAAGGAACGCTGCGGCAGCATTAGCGGATACACATAGCGCACGCGTTTGTCCGCGATAATTCCATCCCAAAGCGCGCCCGCCGCGTTTTGCGGCGCGCCTTGCGTCGGATAGTGATGAAAATCCAGCATGGGAATGGAATTGGCCTCAATAATCCCGCAGTTCTGCTCATGATAAGGCCGATTTAGGTCTTCCGCGATCATATCAAACCCAACCAAATCCGTGCCGAATATTCTGGCGGCGCGCCGAAACATCTCGCGATTTTCCGGATGCAAAAGCGGGGTTTCCTCATAGATATCGCCGCCCGATCCGATCGAGGGTTTGCTGTGGAGAATAATTTTTTCGCCCGGCGCGGGAACATGATCAAGGGTAAGGCCTTGGGCGGTAAGAGCAATCTCGGTTGTCGTGACCCCCTCTTTCTCCCCCTTTTTAAGGGGGAGATTAAGTGGGGGTAACGGAATCTTGTGCAATGTCGTATCCCTCTGCCCGGTCTCCCCTCTCCGCGGATCGGTATTTTTCAATTTAACAAGTTCGCGCACCGTATGCGCGCCATCGCCGGAAACATTCGGCGCCTCCCGGCGCGCCACAAACACCTGATTAAAATTAATCACCGTAACGCGATAAAGGTTGCCGATTAAAAAACGCTCCACAATAAAGCGCGGATCATACTGTTTGGCCAGATTGATCGCGCGCGCCAGCTCTTCCGCGGTGCGCACCGGCGCGCTGACATGATAAGCATGCGTGCCTCGCGCGGGTTTAACCGCCAAAGGAAATCCCAATTTTTTGCCAAACCATCGGCCATGTTTCGCGCTCCAAAAAACTTTACCGGGCGATGCCGGAAAACCGGCTTGCAAAAGCCGCTTTTTGGTCCAGGCCTTGTCGTCTAAATGGAAATTAAGAAAGCGGCTGGCCACGGCGTCAAAATAATAGCGCTTGCCGCCAAATTTCACGCGATAATAAGTGGAAACGCGGCCGAGAAGTTTTATGGATTCAATGCTGATGCGGCGCGTCCGCGCTTCAGCAATTATGGCCCAGCTGCGTGGCCAATGCTCGGTTCTGTCAAATTGCGCGGTAAAACGCACCACGCCCAGCATTTCCATGAGTTTGTACCAAAAATGCGCTGCGGAAAACCATTTCGGAAACCGCGGCAGTTGCGCCACGGCCTTCTTGGAAAAAAAATCTTGAAACAAAATATCCAAATACGCCTGTAAACGAATTCCCGCGTGCGAGCGGATTTTATTGGGGTAACAAGCGGGACAGTAGGGCTGGGTCATATGTGTCAAGCACTATACCACAAACCTCCCCTTAAGGTAAGGGGAGGTAGGAGGGTTATGCAAATCTCATGATTATTCCTGCCCTGTCTGCGTTCCGGAAACAACCGGACCGCCGTGGCCGCGATGCCGCCGCGCGACTTTGAGGCGTGCAAGCTCGCGTTCCAGGCCCGCGGCTGCCGCGGCAAAGGTCTCGTCATCCATGTTACGCTTTTCCGTAAGTGCGCGCTCCGCATCCGCTCGCGCCTTTTCAATCGCGGCTACTGTCAACTCCTCCGCCCGCTCCGCGGTATCGGCAAGCACCACTACCCTATTTTGTGGCTGAACCTCTATGAAGCCACCCGACACGGCCATATACTGCTCGCCTTTGCCTTTTCGCACGGTAATCGCGCCGGGCACAAGCACCGAAACAAGCGGGATATGCTGAGGAAGTACCGTAATCTCCCCTTCTTTGGTGGGTAAGGTAATACTGTCCACCTCATCACGATAAACGATTCTCTCTGGAGTTGCTATCTCAAATGCTATCATACTATTTAATCTCCTCTATGCTCCCCTTCATGTAGAATGATTGTTCTGGCACACCATCGTACTGTCCATCCAGGATTGCTTTGAATCCGCGCACGGTATCTTTGAGCGGCACATATTTTCCGGCTTGTCCGGTAAACGCCTCGGCCACAAAAAACGGCTGGGACAAGAATTTCTGAATCTTGCGCGCGCGGGAAACCGTGAGCTTGTCCTCCTCGGCTAACTCTTCCATTCCCAGAATCGCGATAATATCTTGTAAATCCTTGTAACGTTGTAGCACTTGCTGTACGCCACGCGCCACTTCATAATGCTCTTTACCCACAATTTGCGGATCCAGCATGGTTGAGGTTGAGTCCAGCGGATCTACGGCCGGATAAATCCCAAGTTCTGCGAGCGATCTAGCAAGTACCACGGTTGAATCTAAGTGCGCGAAAGTCGTTGCCGGCGCCGGATCAGTTAAGTCGTCCGCCGGGACATACACGGCTTGTACCGAAGTAATTGAACCTTTAGTCGTTGAAGTAATGCGCTCCTGCAGTTCACCCATTTCAGTGGCCAGGGTTGGTTGATAGCCCACCGCGGAGGGAATGCGTCCTAGAAGCGCGGATACCTCGGACCCGGCTTGGGTAAAACGAAAAATATTATCCACGAACAAAAGCGTGTCTTGTCCTTGATCGCGGAAATATTCAGCCATAGTCAGTCCGGTTAACGCCACCCGCGCGCGCGCGCCCGGCGGTTCATTCATCTGCCCGAAAACCATGGCGGTTTTATCAATCACCCCGGACTCTTTCATTTCCAGATAAAGTTGGTTTCCTTCGCGCGTGCGCTCCCCCACTCCGGCAAAGACCGAAACTCCGCCATGCACTTTGGCAATGTTGTGAATTAACTCCATAACCACTACGGTTTTTCCCACTCCGGCCCCGCCAAAAAGTCCGATTTTCCCTCCTTTTAAAAACGGGCAAATCAGGTCAATCACTTTAATTCCGGTTTCAAAAATCTCATCTTTGGTGGATTGATCTTTAAACTCCGGCGCCGGGCGATGAATCGGATATTTTTCTTTGGCTTGTACTACCTTTCCGCCATCAATCGCCTCGCCTGTAACATTAAACATCCGCCCCAGGGTCTCTTTGCCCACGGCCACCGATATCGGCGCGCCAGTATCGGTAACTTTTACCCCCCGCGCCAGTCCATCGGTTGATCCCATGGAAACCGCACGAACAGTATTCGCGCCCAAATGCTGGGCAACTTCAAGCATCAAACGCGATTCTCCTCCCCTTAAGGTAAGGGGAGGTTGGGAGGGGTTATGCACCGTGCTTTCTGCATGGCCACGCTCCACCACCAGCGCATTAAGAATATTCGGCAACTCCTTCTCAAACTCCACATCCACCACCGGCCCGATGATTTGTTTAATTGTTCCTGTGTTCATAGCAAATTGAATTTATTCTGCAAATTTAAAACATCCTTCGCATTGAGGTGTATCGCCTGACGGACGTTCTCTGATGATACACCCAGTAGATTTTACATCCTGCATATACTGTTCCATATTAACTCCTTTGCCGCTTAGTAGCTCAAGATGCGATTTCCAACACGACGGACAAAAATCACCATCCGGGGAACTCATCCACCCTTCAACACTTAATGTCTCCATTCGTGTTTTTCGTGTTTCATCCATATCACTATTCCACCGCCGCTTTGCCGGCGGAAATTTCCGCGATTTCGCGGGTGATCGTGGCTTGCCCTGTAGTAGAAGTCCGACGACTCTGCGCTTTGCCCCGTAGTAGAGCAAAGCTTCACTACAGGGCTTTGCGCAGGTCAGTGTGCGCCTCCGTCGCAATGTCGGACTTTCACTACGGGGCGTGGCGGGTTTGATTATTTAATTATTCTAATGCTGCTTTACCTGCTGATATCTCGGCTATCTCCCTAGTAATAGTAGCTTGCCGTGCCTGATTGAACGTAAAGGTTAAGTCATCAATCATATCGCGCGCGGCGTCCGAGGCGTTTTTCATCGCCACCATGCGCGCGGAATGTTCAGAGGCGGATGATTCCAAAATTGCTTGGTACACTTGAACTTCCACCAACCGCGGGAGCATACCGTCCAGCACTTCGGCCGGGGTCGGCTCGAAAAGGTAGGAGTAGGAGTAGTTCGCCGATCGTAACCCCTCCTCGCCTCCCCTTACCCTAAGGGGAGGAACCGATCGATCTCCCTCCCTTAAGGTAAGGGAGGGTTGGGGTGGGTTATGAATTCCGCCCGCCACGACTTCCTTCGTCAACGGCAGCAACTGTTTCACATTCGGCACTTGGCGGATGGACGAAATAAAATCCGTGTAAGCAAGATACACGGCATCATACTTGCCAGCCACGAAATCCGTAATTGCAAGTTGCGCGACCGGCCGTACATCCGTAATCCGCGGATTATTGCTTAAATTATTAAATGTCGCGACAATATTCCAGCCCAGCCGTCGGGCAAGGTCAGTTCCCTTTTTGCCTACTGTCAGAAAGTCTATCTTAATAGCGTTTTTTGGCGTTGTAATAGCGTCGGACTGGCGATCATGCTTAGAAGCCATACGTACGCCATCATTACGCCATGAGACGCTATTTAAGCGCACAAACTCTATTACTCGTTTTGCCATTTGCGCGTTGAAGCCGCCGCAAAGTCCGCGGTCGGACGAAACAAGTACCACAAGTGCGCGTTCCATTTTTTCCGGCTGCCGCAAAAGCGCGTGATGCGCCGCATCCGTCACTTTTGCCAGTTCCCCGACGGTTTCCCAACCAAGATTTGCATACGGCCGCGTACCCAGCGTAGCATTTACCGCCCGGCGCATTTTGGACGCCGAAACCAGCTCCATGGCTTTGGTTATTTTTTTAGTGTTCGAAATACTCTTAATTCTCCTTTTAATAATTCTGGTACTCACGGGCATAGTTTGGGTAGAAGCCATTTTACGCTATAACTACGCCAGGGGAAACGCCAATTGGCGTAAGGTGGCGTTGTGATGGCGTATCCTGGCTTCTAGATTTTCTTAAATTCCTCAATCGCCCCTTTTAATTTTTTCTCCACATCGGCCGTCAACTCCTTTCCTTTATGAATCGCGGCAATTACATCCTTTCGCGCATTGGCAAAGTATTTGTGGAACCGTTCTTCAAAATCCGCAACTTTATCAGTCGGCACATCGTCAAGATAGCCATTAACCGCCGCGTATAAAATCGCAACTTGATTCTCCACTGCCAAAGGCGTGTATTGCAATTGCTTCAAAATTTCAACCAGCCGCCGGCCGCGTTCAATTTGCGCGCGGGTTTGCGGATCAAGTTCAGACGCAAACTGTGCAAATGCTTCTAGCTCGCGGAATTGCGCCAGATCAAGTCGTAAACGGCCGGCTACTTTTTTCATGGCTTTAATCTGCGCCGCGCCTCCTACACGGGATACGGAAAGTCCCACATTGAGGGCCGGCCGAATTCCGCGATAAAATAGATCCGTTTCAAGATAAATCTGCCCGTCAGTAATGGAAATCACATTGGTCGGAATATAAGCCGACACATCTCCGGCTTGTGTTTCAATAATCGGCAGCGCAGTCAATGATCCGCCACCGCGGGCCTTGGACATTTTCGCGGCTCGCTCAAGCAGACGCGAGTGCAAATAAAAAATATCTCCAGGATATGCTTCTCGCCCCGGCGGACGACGGAGCAAAAGCGAGATTTGCCGATAAGCCCAGGCATGCTTGGATAAATCATCATAGACCACCAGCGCGTCTTTGCCTTGATCCATAAAATACTCACCCAAAGCGCATCCGGCATACGGCGCGATAAACGAAAGCGCGGCTGGATCCGACGCGCCGGCAACCACCACAATAGTATTTTCCATCGCCCCGGCTTCTTCAAGTTTAGCCACAATCTTCGCGATCTTGGACTCTTTTTGCCCGATCGCGACGTAAACCGAAATTACATCCGCGCCGCGCTGATTGATAATCGTATCAATCGCTACCGCGGTTTTTCCAACTTGCCGGTCGCCGATAATCAACTCGCGCTGACCCCGGCCAACCGGGATCATCGCGTCAACTGCTTTAATTCCGGTCTGGAGCGGCGTATCAACCGGCGCGCGGTCAATTACTCCGGGAGCAATTTTTTCAACCGGATAATCCGCGCTCTTTTTTATCGCGCCCTTGCCATCAAGCGGATTTCCCAGCGGATCAATGACCCGACCCACAAACGCGTTACCCACCGGAATGGATAGCACTTTTCCGGTACTTTTGACCGTATCCCCCTCCTTAATATGGGCGTAATCACCAAGCACCATGGCGCCGACCATGCCCTCTTCTAAATTCAATACGACCCCATACACCCCGCCGGATAGTTCCAGCATCTCCGAGGCCATTGCCTCCGAAAGTCCGGAAACACGTACAATTCCGTCCGCCACTTCCAAAACCGTGCCCACATGCTCCATTTTAGCGTCGGACTTAAACTCCTTAAGCTGCTGTTTTAGGGTTTCAATGACTTGCGATTTTTGTGTCATAAAGTGCTGCGCAGCGCGCGTAAGCGCGCGCGTAAAGTATCATCAATCATATAATCACCGGCCCTGATGCGCGCGCCACCGATTAGCGCCGGATCTTCCCTTGATTTTATCTCCACTTTTACATTTTTTCCCAATTGCTTTCCGATTTCGGAAAACACACTTTTTTGCGCTGTCCGCGCGGTAGTAACTTCCACATCAATCACTCCTTCCCGCGCGTTGTAATACTGGGAATAAAACATTAAAATCTTCGGCAATTTATTTAATGCGCGCTGCTTGAAAAGCAAATTCAAAAAATCGCGCGTGCGCTCTTCAATTTCCTTCTTCGGCTCGTCCTTCGTAAGCTCGTAGAGCAAAATGGCGTATTGTTTTGGAGTGATTTTCATATGTGCTGTGGTAAATCAAGTAAAGCAAGTAAATCAGGCAAGTCAAGCACTTGATTTACCTGTCTCGCTTGATTTACTCACAATTCAAGCCCTCCCAATCCTCACCTTCTTGACCGCGCTTTCAATCAGCTGCTTATCAATTTCCGGGGTCATCACGCCGCCCAGCACATGCTCGGTCGCGTGCGCAACAATATCCGCGAGCTCGTCTTCGGCCTCCTCCATAATCTGATCCCGTTCCGCAGCAAACCGCGCTCGCCCGCTGGCAATAATTTTTTCCGCTTCTTTCTGGGCTTTCGCGGCAAGTTCGGCGCGGATTTTTTCTGCTTCTTTTTGTGTGGCCTCTAAAATTTTCTGCGCCTCGGCGCGCGCGCCGCGCAATTTTGACTCATACATCTCTCCGGTTTCGCGCAATTTCTTTTCCACCGCGTCCGCGTTTTTCAATCCTTCCTCAATCCGCGCGGACCGCTCATGCAATAATTTAAGCACGGGCTTGTATAAAAATTTATACAATAGCGCAAGCAGGATGGTAAAATTAATAAGCTGGGCGATAAGCAGCCGCCAATCAATGCCGAGATTGGATAAGAGTTCCATATATTTTGAATTACGCTGAACTTATACTGAACTGGAACGGAACATCGCTGAATTCCGTGTGTGTTCCGTCCTGGTTCTGTGCAGGTTCCGCGTTCCTAGGCAAACTTGATAACAAGTGCGACTACTAAGGCGTAGATCGCGATCGCCTCCGTAAAGGCGATAGCCAAAATCATCGCGGTCTGCACTTTTGACGCGGCCTCCGGGTTGCGTCCGATCGCCTCCATGGCCTTGCCCGCGAGTTTGCCGATCGCCAGCGCCGGACCAATGGCGCCAATCGCGATCGCGATCGCGGCGGCAATTGACTTAATTGCTGCGAGTTCCATATGATTTAGATGATCCGCCTACTGCTTACCACGTGGAATTGGATTTTTAACGTGGGCTTTCGGCGTTTGTTAGGGTTTAGCGTTAAGCGTCTAGCGTCAAGTACTAAACGCTATACGCTAGACCCTAGACGCTCTTCAATGTGCGACTTCATGTTTTTCATGGCTAGTAACTGCCATTTTCATAAATACCAGCGTCAGCATGGAGAATACCACGGCTTGCACCAATCCGACAAATATCTCCAACATCAAAAACGGCAGCGGTACTACATATGGTACCAGAAATAGCGCCACTGTCAAAAGCACCTCGCCCGCGAAGATGTTGCCAAACAACCGGAAGGAGAACGAGACGATTTTCGCGGCCTCGGCCACAAGTTCAAGCGCGCCCACAAATGTCCCCACCACATACGGGGCTTTCCATGGCGGAACCAGGAATTTGCCCGCGTATTTGAAGGCCCCCAGCGCCACGATGCCTAGAATTTGTGTGGATAACACCGAAACGATCGCGATCGCGAGCGTCACGTTCAGATCGGCCGAGGAAGAACGGATGAACGGAACCAGCACTTCTTTTCCATGATGCACCTCCCATAAACCAATGGTTCCCAACCCCGGCACAATTTCAATTAAATTGGAAAATAATACAAACAAAAAAATCGTCATCACCACCGGAAAAAACTTGTACGAAAGTTTGCGATCACCGGTTACGCTGTCCATCAGTCCAAGCGCGCTCTCAAATAATGCTTCCACCAGATTCTGCGCGCCGCGCGGGACGGTACGCAATTTTCCGCGTACCGTGAGCGCCAGCGCCACCAATATCAAAATCACCAGCCAGGCCATGGGTAAGGTATTTACAAATGGAAAGGTTCCGATGTGAAAGAGTGCTTCGGGAGCTAAACTTATGTTCATTGGATTGTAGTAAATCAGGTAAATCAAGCGAGACAAGTAAATCAAGCGCTTGATTTACTTAATTTACTTGCTTTACTTGATTTACTTTTTACTAATAATCTTCATCATTTTAAAATAAACCAACCACGAACTCACCACAAGCGAAATTCCAATTCCAACCAGCAGCAGCCACGGGCTGGTCTCAAATCTACGGTCCAGCCAGCGACCCCCCAGCGCCAACACCACGAGCGGCACTGCAATAGTATACCCCAATTCCCAAGCCAAAGAAAGGGCCGACCATGTTCCGTTTTCACGATCTCCCTCCCTTAAGTTAAGGGAGGGTTGGGGAGAGTTATGCTCAACTTTTTCATCTGTCATATTCGTTGCATTCGTCCAACTATTCGTTGATTTGTACACAATTGAAAATTTATCCAGTATACCCCGCCGCCCGATTCCGGTCAAAGGTTTTTTATCAACACCCGCCCATCACAATCCCCCTCCCTTAAGGTAAGGGAGGGCTGGGGTGGGTTATGTCGCTTATTTTAGCACAAATCCGCAATTTGCGCTTGACAAAAATCCAACTTTGTGCTATCATTAAGCCACGAAATGAGGCATGGCGTGGGTAAGTCCACGGCCACCTCTTTGGCTCTTCACCACAAGGAGTACCATGAGAACTCACCAGCTGCCCGTATCGGTTCCTGGCGCCACGCACTTCGTCTGCATGGACGAAGGCGAGCGACCGCCGGTCGATGACGTGATCGCGTTCGCCCGCGCCAACGGCGCCACGACCCGCGTGGACGGCGAGGAGATGCTTCTCGTCCGCCTGTACGACGAAGACACCTTCTGCGGGATGAACCGTCACTCCCTCAACGCCGGCCTCACGGAGTAGTCGTCAGGCGACCACGGTCGCCCCGCTCCACCCGCTGCCTGTGTCCCAACACGCGCCGCGGGCTTTTTTTTATTCCAATCCCCTCCCTTAAGGTAAGGGAGGGCTAGGGTGGGTTATGAGTCGTGCACCGTTCGTAACCCCTCCCATCCCTCCCTTCGCGAAGGGAGGGACCAACCTCCCCTTACCCTAAGGGGAGGAAATTGATCGTATCAATTTTTCAATCTGCCTCTCCCATCTAAACTCATGCACGACTCGCGCTTTGGCGTTTTGGCCAAGCTCGTAACGCAACGCGTCATCACGCAAAAGTTGCACGGCCACGCGGGCAAACGCGGCCGGATCATTGGGATCAACCAGTGCTCCGGTTTTTCCATCCAAGATTGCTTCGGGTATTCCTCCGCTCCGTCCGCCAATTGATGGCTTACCAAACATTGCGGCTTCCAAAAAGACAATTCCAAATCCTTCTACATCCGCGCCGATCTGACGCGAAGGCATGACAAACAGATCACAAAGCGCAAAATAAGCCGCCCGCTCTTCGTCGGACACCACACCGACAAAACGTACATAGGGTTGCAACCCCCCGCTCCCACCCCTCCCTCCCACCCCCTCTTGATCTCCCCCTCGGGTCCCGGCTGCGGCCGAGGATCCTCGATTCTCGAGAATCGGGACAGGGGGAGAGATTCCTCGGGCAGGGGAGGAAATTGAATCGTTTCTCCCCCTCTCCGAGGGGGAGTTAGAGGGGGTCTGGAGTGCAGACTCCGCCACCATCCTCTGCAATCTCCCCAAATCCGGCCCATCTCCCGCCACCACATACACCACCTCCGGCACGTGCTGTAAAATCTCCGGCAACGCCTTAATCACCAAATCATGCCCTTTCCGCTCCACCACCCGCCCAAGCGTCAAAATCACACGCTTACCCACAAGCCCCAATTTCCGGCGCAACAATTCCACATCTTCCGTTTTCACATCAGTGGAAATCTCCGGACACGGATACACCACAATCATCCGGTTGCGATTGCTCACGATCGTGAATTTTTGCAACCGCGCATTTTCAATGCAACGCTTGGTAAACTCGCTGTTGGCCACGATGAGCTTCGCGTGCGATAAAATCTTTTTTGTCAGCCACCGTTTCCGCCAGGACTTTTGCGCCATAAGCACATCCATGCCGTGCGTAAATACGACATACGGAACGCGCTTGCGCAACAGATACGCCACCGTGCCAAGGGGCAACACGTGTCCAACAAAAAGCAAGTCGTATTTTTGCTTCTTCAATACTCGCCGCACCGTGCGATATGTCTTAAACCACCGCGGCCAAACCCATCCCAACAATTCTCCTCCCCTTAAGGTAAGGGGAGGATGGGAGGGGTTATGCCAATGTGGGCCATCATCCGCAACCACATCCACTCCATGCCCTTGCCTCTTCAACTCTTCAACCAACCCCCCATAATACGACGCCACTCCCCCATGTTGCGGCGGATACTCCAGGGTAATCAACAAAATTTTTTTCATAAATGCAAACTAAGGCGAAACTAACATACTTTACAGTATGTTAGTTTCGTCCGATTTCCGTGATCACATGATTCACTAATGTATCATTATCCTTAAAATAAAACGCGCCCTCAAAATTATTACCCTGTAAAAGAAGCGGCAGCCAATAACGATCATCTTTCCACATTTGATCAAACGGAATCTCGCGGTGCGTAAACCAACGCGGTTCCATCTCGCCGGTCTCACGCGGCTCACCTTTAAACTCCTGCGCGGAAAATACATGCACTTGCAAAAGTTCCGGATGTGTCGCAATTTCAAAATCAAGCACCCCGCGATGCTGTACATCACGCGGCATAATCCCGGCCTCCTCTTTAACTTCTCGCACTGCGGCATCCGCAATCGCCTCCCCATCCTCCACATGTCCTCCAAACCCATTCCAAAATCCGGTCCCAAGCCCGCGCTTTTTCCGCCCCAGCAAAATGTGGGTGTCGTTATAAATCATGCACAAGGTAAGTATGGTTTTCATATCCTCCCCGTGTTCAAAATTTCCTTGAAATAAGAATCCTAATCCGTAAGATTATCCAACTCCTCACGACTAAACCAGCGATATTCGTCATGATCGCCATCAAGTGCCGGCTCGCCTTCAATTTTCCCCACATAGGTCAATCGCACCACATGTCGGCCCGGCACCCGCAAAATATCTTGTGCCGCTACCAACCGTGGCTCACCCACCAAATCAAGCCCCACCTCTTCCTTAATTTCACGCTTCAAATTCTCCAAAAGTGTCGTACCCGGTTCAATCCGCCCGCCCACAATATCCCATTTTGCCCCGACCTCCGGATATTTTTCCGAAGAACGCCGTACCAAAAGATATTTCCCTTCCTTATTTTGCAACAATGCTTTTACGCCAACTTGCAGTTCCATAATGTTCTATGCTATAATTTTACAGAGCGTACCCCCACAGAGGACTTCGTCTCGAAAAGACCGGCCGTACCTTCGGGTATGGAGTAGGAAGCTAGTGGTCGCCGGTGCACCGACGGCCATGAAATTCAGAGGCAGCTCCCTTATGAGGTCTGGGTTCCACCTCTGATCGGGTAAAATGGAGATAGGGGTAAGTCCCGCCCCTCCATGGGTTCACGCTTGGCCTGGTGCGATGCACCAGGCCGTTACTTTTCCACTACAATCATTACTTTTCTCCCATTTAATACATCCCCGCCATTTCTCCCTCCGCTCGCGAGCGGAGGGATCCAATCATGCACCGCGTTCATCAGTACGGCCGGATCATACAAGTATGCTTCACCGCGCTTGGTGCCGGGATCATTAGTAATGATTTTACCATCTTTGGTCCAACCACGCACGATCAGCATATGATAGAGCGGCCCGGGCTGATGGAAGTAACGATTACCCAAAAGCTGTCCGGCCGCCGGAAGAATTACCGGCCGCCCTTGCGCTACCTCGCGTTTAATATCTTCAATCGTTGGATTATCGACTACGCGCACATTTTCATAACCATAATACTCCCGTAAAATCCGCGCTGTCTCCGCCGCATCCGTATCTTTCCAATAGCCAAATGTCTTGGTCTCCCAGTCCGCAATCGCGTAAATCTCCTGATCCGCGGACTCCCGAGTAAAAGTATGCCCCTTAAAAAACGCATCCACCATCATCACCGCCGCTTCCTCGCAAGCGTCTTCATGTAGCGCATCCCAATTTGCAAACGGCGCCTGGCTCGTAAACGGCACGGCTAAATTAAACTCCGCGGGCAAATCCCCCCGCGCAGAAAGTTCCATACTTGGAACTATGGAACTTTTTTGGGGAAAATCATTTTGTGGGTTTGTTGTAATAGGTGACGCCGTTTTCGCGTCGCGGATTTCCAGCGACGCCTGCATCTTCTCATGGGTCTGCGCCTCCGGCACACCTCGCTTCTCCCACTTCTCTGCCACATACCCCGCCATTCTCCCCCGATACGCGAACGACCCCGCCGCCACTGCAATTAAAACTATCCCCGCCCAAAAACGAAACTTCATAACTAACGCACAATTAGTGCCACGCCAATAAGTGTTACGGCAAACAGCGCCACTTTCTTTATAACGCTTCCGCGCGCAATGTCCTCCTTAAACATATTCGGAAACCATCTTTTAAATACCAGCGCATAGAGCAAAATAAAAAATGGCTGCACCGACCCGACTCCGTGCACCAAGCTCACCGGTGCGATTGAGATTGCATACGTTACCGCCACAAACGCTCCAAACGTAATCAGCTCCTCAATTACAAACAGATGCGCCACGCCGCGAAAACGCGCCAGGGAAAACCCCAGCTTGCGAAATGGCGAAATAATCCCGACCGTGATAAATATCACCCCCAGCGCCGAAATCAAACTCCAGGTAAATCCGGTAACCCAGTCCACCCGCTCAAATACATACTTATAGGTTGTCGCTTCAATCGCGAGCATAAACGCGCTCAGCGCCATATACCAGAGCGACTTGCGAAAACGCAGAATTTTGCCTTTCTGCATGGTAACTGCCGCGCTGGCGAATACCACCATAAGAAATCCGAAATATTGCATTGGTGACAAAACCTCCTTTACTGCCAGGTAAGCCAAAACCGGAATAAACACTTTTCCAAGTGAAAACAGAGAGCTCACGACAGAAGTGTCATCATTCTGCAGGGCGCGATAATAGGGATATAAAACCAGGAGATCCACAAAACCCACAATTAAAAGCGCGGGGATGAGATCTGCGGGCGGTAGCGCAGGCCTTTGCCAAATAAAAATTATCGGCAGAAAAATAATACTCGCCGCCGCGCTGTAGAAATGTATGACCAGCGGATTGCGAAAGACGCGGTTGGCAAAAAAATTGTCCAATACATTCGCCGCGCCATATAAAGCCGCTGATCCAATCGCCAACAAAACCCAAGTCATATTGTAAAATGCAAATTAGACGAAATGTTACGTAGTGTAAGGAAACCTTGCGCCCGCCGCACTCGACTAAAATGTCCGAATAAATTCGTCCATTTTACGTCTCGCTTGCGGGTGTAAACTATGTAACTTGCGTATCATTTTTATTCGACGCGATTGCTGCTTTACTAAAAAGTTTAAGCATGGCGTGAAGGTCATCGCTGGTCAGGGTATGCAGGAGCAGGTGCGCGGCGGCGTATACGGCGGCGCCGGCAAGGATGGTAAATGGCCAGAAGATAAATGCTTTTAAGTAAATGACCAGCGCCGCCATTGCCGCGACAGCAGCGAGTGTTTTTATAAGCACGCGCACGACATAGCCGGATGGCGCAAGTACGCGCGCGGCGCAGAGCATGGTCCCCAGCCACAAAAACGCGTTGGTGGAAACGGCCGCGATTGAAGCGCCAACCGCGCCATAGCGCGGAATCAGCAGGAGATTCAGTATGATGTTCGCCCCCATCGTAACGCCCATAAATGTCGTATTGATAGTTTGCCGTCCGGTGGCATTGAGCAAAGCGCCCACCGGAAAATACAGAAAAATGAATACCAGTCCGAAAATGGAAATTTGAAGGGGCAGAATGGAATTGAAAAAATCCCCGCCGTAGACCGTAAGAATAATTTCCGGCGCAAGCGAAGCAATCCCAAAGGCGATCGGCGTGGCAATCAAAATCGCGTAAAGCAGCGCGCGGTCAAAAATCCAGCGCGCCCGGGCGCGGTCCGCGATCCAGGTATTGGAAAGCGCCGGATAAATCGCGGCCGAAAGCGCCATGGGAAAAAATTGAAAAGCATAAGTAATTTTATATGGTACGCTGTACCAGCCGACTTCCAGATCGCCGCGCATGTGCTGCAGCATCACTGTGTCAATATAGGAATACACTTTTACAAATATTCCGGCGAGCGCAAACGGAATCGCATATTTCGCGAATGTGCGCAAAAGCGCAAAATCAAAACGGGGCCGCAAGGACAGTCCTTGGCGCCCCAGAACTGTCCTTGCGTAAAGCACATTCCATAAACTTCCCAGACCAAGCGCGATTAAAAAAGCGTGTACTGGCAGGTGCAAAATAAGCGCGATAGAACCGGCTGCCAAAGTAATCCCCTGTCCCACCACCATCCCGATCGCCTCGTATTTTAAATTTTGCAAACCGCGCAACACGCCCCAAAAAATCAAATGGAAAGCGTCCAGCATCATGACCAGTCCGGCCAGGGCAATAAGCTCTAGGGTGAGCGGCGGATGCCCCAGCAGATACGCGGCGGCAAGCACCGCGCCGTAGGCCAGAAAACTTAAAATTATTTTTATGCCAAAGACCGTTTGCAAATACTCCCGGGCGCGGTCTTTTGCGCGGGCCACTTCCCGCACCAGTACCGGCTGAATACCCAGATCCGCGACCACGGAAAAAATCGTGGTAAAGGCAAGCGCAAACGTATATTTTCCAATGGTCTCCACGCCTAAAGCGCGCGCCAGTAGCGTAAAATAAACAAAAGACAGTAGCTTCTGTCCCACTAACGCGGAGGTAAGATAAAAGGTATTACGGGCAACCGACGGCATATTACAAAACCACAGAAAGTGTACCACAGAAACCACAGAATTGATAGTTCTGTGTGCTCTGTGTAACAATTTCTGTGGTTCCACTATCGTTTGGCCCACTGCGGGCCGCGGCGGGCGCGCTTGAGTCCCGGCTTTTTGCGCTCTTTTTCTCGCGGATCACGCGTCAGATAACCTTTGGAGCGCAATACCGGGCGCAAATTCTCATCCAGTTTAAGCAGCGCGCGGGCAATGCCCAGTCGAGTCGCCTCCGCCTGTCCGCGAATCCCCCCGCCGCGCACTTTTACGGCAATCCGCGCGGATTTTCGGACTGAAGAAAAACGAAGCGGCTGATCAATGATTTCGCGCAGCATTTCCGCGGTAAAATAATCCTTAAGCGGTTTGCCGTTCACCTCAATTTCACTTTTTCCGTCCAGGTAAAAAAATACTCGGGCAACCGCGCGCTTACGCCGCCCGGTAGCATACACATATTTAAGCGCACTGATCGGCTCCGGACTAATCGCGTCAGCAACGGTATCTTCCGGCTTTGGTATCGCGGACGCGGCCGCCTTTTGATCCGTAATTTTTCGCGCCCCGGTCTTGGCCGGCTTTTTGGGCCTCGCTTCCGGCGCGCTTCCATCCCTAATTTTTCGCGGCCGTCCGCGCGGTCTTTTTACCGGTTGCGCTTCCGCTCCGCCGGATACCGGAGCGCTCATGGTGCCTTGTTCATCATTAGTCATAAAATTCCAAATTATTCAATCTTGAGCCGATTCAACCGCTCGCTTTGCAGCCGATTCTTCGGCAGCATCCTCGCCACCGCATCATGCAATATTTTTCGGGGATTCTTTAAAAATAACGTGCCCCACTTGGTCTCCTTAAGTCCGCCCGGGTATCCGCTGAAATGGTAAGCAATCTTTTGATCCATCTTCCGCCCGCTAAACCGCGCGCTCTTGATATTTTGAACAACCACATAATCGCCCTGATCATGCTCGGCCCGATAGGTACGCTTGCCTTTTCCGGTAAGCAAAGTGGCGATCTGGGAAGCCAGACGCCCGAGTTGCTTACCCGTCGCGTCAAGAGTATGTGTAGCGCGCTGGACATTATAGGTCATATAAGTCGTATCGGTCCGATTATACAAATTCAATCCTCACCATTTCCGCGCCATCCCCGGCCCGCCGCGACAGCGTTAAAATTCGCGTATATCCGCCGGCCCGATTTTGATATCGCGGGCCAAGAACTTCAAAAAGTTTGCGGCGCGCGCCGTCGGTATATACTCGCGCGGCAACATAACGCTTAGCCGCGATAGTATTTTCGCGCGAGCGCGTTACCAGCCGCTCAACTTTCGGACGCAGCGCTTTGGCTTTGGCGCGCGTGGTACTAATATGCTCATAAAGCACCAGGTTATTCACCAAACCGCGCAGCAGCGCTTCGCGCCGCCCGCGTCTCCGATCCAATACTTTGCCTTTCTTACGATGCCGCATACCCCGTAGTAGAACCCTGTAATTAAACCGCTCCCTCCTTCGCGTTTTCCGTCACGGCTTCGGCTGCCGCCGGCTCCGCCGCTTCCGCTTCCGCCGCTTCCGCCTTTTTCTTTGAAGATTTCCGGCCGGAAGTAGGTTCAATATTAACCAGCAAATTAAAGTGGTCCATAAGAATTTTGGTGGCTTGCCGCACCGCCTCGGCCGGATCAATCGTGCCGTCCGTTTCAATATTCATGGTCAAGCGGTCATAATTCGTCTTATGACCGACGCGGACATCCTCAATCCGATAGCCGACGGAATGAACCGGCGTAAACACCGAGTCAATGGCAATCACGCCAATCTCGCGATTCTCCTCCTCGCGCTCTTCAATCGGAACATATCCCCTTCCGGGCCGCACAAAAATTTCCATGGAAAGCGAGGCATCTTTATCCGTTAAGGTCGCGATGTAGAGATCGGGGTTCGCAATCTCAACATCCGCATTGGGAGAAATGTCCCGCGCGTACACCTCTTTTGCTCCGTTGGCCGTAAGCATTAAACGAACCGACTCGCTGCCGTGCACTTTTGGACGAAGCTGCTTAAGATTCAACAGGATCTGGACCACATCCTCTTTAACGTTGGGAATACTGGCAAACTCGTGATCCGCACCCTGGATCTTCACCGCCGTAACCGCACCGCCGGAAAGCGAAGAAAGGAGCACGCGCCGCAGCGCGTTTCCCACGGTGGTTCCATAACCCGGATGACACGGCTCCACAATAAGCGTGGCCTTTTTCTGATCCTTCTCGGGAATAAGTTCTACACGAGTGGGGAGGAGGAGTTGTTCCATATATTGATATGTAATTAGTAATCGAGTAATTACGTAATCACTTAGTTACTAAATTACTCAATTATCGAGAATAAAATTCGATGATCCGTTTAAGGTCAATGTTTTGGGCTAAGTCCTCCGCTTGCGGAAGGGCGATCACGCGGCCCTTCAGTCCGGCCGCCTCGCGAGTTATCCATGGCGGGGTCTCATGCTTCTCCAGCCGCGGAGTGATAATTTCCTGGAAAAACTTTTTTACCGCGCTTGCGGGCCGCACTTCAATTACATCACCCACGCGCACCCGGTACGAAGGGATATTTACGCGTTTGCCGTTCACCATAAAATGCCCGTGCGACACATATTCGCGCGCCTCGCCTCGGGAGCGGGCAAAACCCGTTCGAAAGGTTACATTATCCAAGCGCTGTTCAAGAAGCTGTCCGAGTAAAAGTCCGGTATCGCCGCGCCTGGCTGTGGCCCGTTTTACGTAATTTCGAAATTGCCGCTCGGCTAAACCGTAAATCAGGCGGGCTTTTTGTTTTTCCCTAAGCTGCAATCCAAACCCGGTAAGCCGGCGCCGCATCCCGCTTTTGCCATGCACCCCGGGAGGATAGCTGCGCCGCACGGCCGCGCATTTTGGCGAATCACAACGATCGCCTTTAAGGTGCAGGCGCTCGCCGATTCGCCGCTCTTTTTTTTCCTTTGGACCTAGAGTTATACGCATATACTAGTCATCGGTTATCAGTCGTCAGTTCACTGTACTGTGAACCGTGAACTGTTGTCCGTGAACTCAATTACACCCGTCGCGGCTTTGGCGCGCGCGGACCGTTATGCGGAATGGGAGTAATATCCTTGATGCCCACGACCTGAAATCCGGCCGCGTTAAAGGTGCGGATGGCCGACTCGCGCCCGCTGCCCACGCCTTTGACAAACACAAAGACCTCGCGCATTCCATACGGCTTAACTTTCTCCACTAAATCCCGGACAATCTGGGCCGCGGCATAAGGCGTGGCCTTTTTCGGTCCGGAAAATCCGAGGTGTCCGGCGGTTGACCAGGCCAGCACATTGCCATTGGGATCGGCAAGCGCGATGATCGTATTATTGTAGGTGGCCTGGACATAAGCATGCCCGCGTAGAACCTGCCGACGCAATTTCTCCTTTGCGGGCGCAACTTTTTTCACCGGCGCGCTGGCTTTTTCTGAATTTTTTACATCATCCGACATAATTGCTCTGTGTACGAATTAACGAATGAGTTGCGAATACGCGAATTTGCATTTGTAGCATTTGTAGTATTCGTACAGGATTCGTAATTCGTACACACTTAGGTTTTCTCCGCGGATGCTTTTCGTCCGGAACCCATGGTCTTACGGACATTGCCGCGGACGGTGCGGGAATTGGTTTTAGTGCGGCCATGTACCGGCAATCTCCGGATATGCCGGGTCCCTCGCCAGGTCCCAATCTCCTTAAGATGCTTGATGCTGCCCATTACTTCGCGGCGCAATTCCCCTTCCACCCGAAAATTCTTTTCAATGCACTCCCGCAGAATAGCGATTTCCTGTTCCGTAAGTTCTTTCGGACGCTTATTCCGGTCCAGCTTTATCTCGCCTAAAATTCGGCTGGCTCTTGAACAGCCAATGCCATAAACGTAGGTCAGCGCGACTTCCAATCTTTTTTCCGGCAGAATGACTCCGGCGATTCTAACTGGCATATCTTGTTGAGCGAGGCAAGCGAGACAAGTAAATTAAGCGCGACAAGCTTGTGATTTACCTAATTTACTTGCTTTACTTGATTTACTTTCAATTACCCTTGCCGCTGTTTATGTCTCGGGGTCTTGCAAATAACATACAGCCGGCGCTTGCGTCGGATAATTTTACAATCTTTACAGCGCTGCTTAATTGATGCTCTTACTTTCATAGATTACCGCGCTTCAGCCGCAGGCACAAAAAATAAACACAGAATTCACCAGAATTGCGGCGAATTCCGTGCTCACTTTGCTGTGGTTTCGAAGTACACCCCCAAATCATGCGTTTCGCCCTAATAAACGGATGTTGCCCTAGTTTATCATAGGCGCGTATTTTAGTCAAGCGCCCCCCAGGCCTCGTCCTTAATATCTATATACAATGCGCCCTTTGCTTAAATCATAAGGGCTTAATTCAATCTTAACTTTATCCCCGGGTAAAATACGAATATGGTGCATCCGCATCCTTCCGGCCAGATGAGCGATTATTTGCTGGCCGCCCTCCAGGATTGCCCGAAATTTAGCGCCCGGAAGCAGCTCATCAATCGCCCCGTTGACCACAATAAAATCCTTGGAAGAGGTGGTGGTTTTTGCAGTTGGCTTCGCCATGAAGATAATTACTCAATCACTTTTATGTAGTATACCACAGGGCTTCCGGATCGGCAATAGTCACTCCCGCCGAGGCGCAATATCCACCGGGGAGTTAAAGCTACCGGGCTCCACCACCGCTTTTATCCGCCGCAGTCCCACTCCCAATGCTTCTTCCTTAGCCACCCGCACCTGTCCGATAATCCCGGTACGCGCCACGTGCGGCCCGCCGCAGATCTCCTGGCTAAAAGTCGGGGCCTGCGGGTCGGCGCTGGCGGCCTGGTCCGGATCGCCAATGGAATACACCTTGACGACTTCGTCATAACGCTCCGGAAAAAATCCGATCACGTTTTTCTTGTACGCCTCATCAACCGTCATCTCCTGCCAACTAACCGGATAATCTCGCGCGATCGCGGCGTTGATCAACTTCTCGATCTCCGCCAATTCCGTCTTCGTGATGGCCGTTGGATGCGTAAAATCAAAACGCAGCCGCTCCGGAGTAATGTTACTTCCGCTTTGTTTAACATGATCGCCAAGCACCCGCCG
Source organism: Candidatus Uhrbacteria bacterium (assembly GCA_016187515.1). Taxonomy (GTDB): domain Bacteria; phylum Patescibacteriota; class Patescibacteriia; order GWA2-47-26; family GWA2-47-26; genus JACPJN01. The sequence goes on from JACPJN010000009.1 coordinate 44,500, forward strand.
CAGCGCCGCGTGCAGCAAATGCGTAGCGGTGTGCCCCATAATAGTTTTATCGGATTGATCCGCCAGGCCCCCGTGAAATTTACGCGCGACTCCTTGACGGGAAATTGCCTGATGCTGTTTCTGCGCTTCTAAAAATCCTTCGCCATCCACCGCCAACCCTTTTTCGCGCGCAAGCTCCTGGGTCATCTCCAAGGGAAAGCCATAACTCTGGTACAAATCAAACGCGTCCTTCGCTGAAATAACTCCCCCTCTTAAGTTAAGAGGGGGCCGGGGGGAGTTATGTTCAACCATCCCCTCAAACACCTTCAGCCCCCTTATCAGCGTCTTTCTAAACTTGTCCTCTTCTTTTTTCATCGCCTCGACAATCAATCCCTGACTTTCCGCAAGATTGGGATACGCGCCGCGATAGGCCTCCACCACCGACCGCGCCACTTCCTCGCAAAATTGATCTTTTATTCCAAGCACATGCGCATAGCGGATCGCGCGCCGCATTAACCGGCGGGTAAAGTATCCTTGCTCCTTATTTGACGGATGCGCGCCGTCGGCGATAAGGAAGGTGGCCGCGCGTAAATGATCCATAATCACGCGGAATGCTTTGTTGACTTCCTCGGACTGCCCATATTTTTTGCGGCTGACCCTCTCCAGAGTCGCGCGCAGCGGATCAAAAATATCAATCCTAAAAATATCCGGATTATCCAAGACCGCGGCCATCATCCGCTCCAGTCCTCCGCCAAAATCCACGTTCTTGCGCGGAAGCGGCGCAAACCCGTCCGCGACTTTACGATATTCCATAAACACGCTGTTGGCAATTTCCAAAAACCGGCCGCAATCGCAGTTGGGGTGACACTTATCTCCAAACTTTGGATCGTGTTGCACTTGCGTAAACTCATAGAACACCTCGGAATCCGGACCGCCCGGCTCTCCGGATGGCATCTTCTCCGGCTCTCCGGCGCGGCTCCACCAATTATTTTTTGAGCCATAAAAAAGAATCCGCTCCTTTGAAAATCCAAGATTCTCCCAAATTTTTGCCGATTCGGTGTCTTTCGGGAGGTTATGCGCCGGATCACCTTCAAAACAAGTCACCCACAAGCGCTCCCGCGGGATCCCCAATTCTTTAGTGAGAAACTCAAAAAGCCACGGGAGCTGTTCGCGCTTGAAGTAGTCGCCCAGGGACCAATTTCCCAGCATTTCAAAAAAGGTGGTGTGCCGGTTATCCCCCACCTCTTCAATATCCTGGGTGCGGAAACATTTTTGGCTGTCGGCCAGGCGTTTTCCTTTGGGATGCGTTTCGCCCAAAAGATACGGAATCATGGGCTGCATGCCGGAGCCGGTAAACAAGGTCGTCGGATCGTTTTCCGGCAGAAGCGAAGAGGACGGCACGATGATATGCCCGCGCGCCGCGAAAAAATCCAGATATTTTTGACGAAGTTCCGCAGTAGTCATAATGTTTGAGAAATCCCAAATCCCAAATTACAAATAAATCCTAAATTTCAAATCCCAAACTTTTGTAATTTGTGTTTTGGTGCTTGGAATTTCCTTGTGTTTTGGTGCTTGGAATTTGGAATTTGCGCGTGGCTCATTCAAAAGTCGCACCGCATCTATTACTCCCCCGCCAACCACCCGCTCGCCCTCATAAAACACAATGGATTGTCCGGGGGCAACGGCGCGTTGAGGTTCAGCGAATGTAACTCGGCAAAAAGTTCCATACTTGGAACTATGGAACTTTTGTTCCATACTAGCATACTCGCTAATATGATAGTATTCTAAACTTGTCAATTGTGCACGATAGCGAGTACGTGCCATAAGGCGCGCGCCATCTGGTGGTCTCTCACCTATCCACCTGACACCTGACACCTGACACCTGAACGTGCGATATTTTTGCTCCTCTGACTCATGCGCCACAATAAGCACATTGCGTGCCATGTCCTTTTCCACCACGAAATATGGCCCGGTACCGCCTAGTTTTGTGCCATGCCGCTGGCCAATCGTAAAATGCGCCAGGCCGTCGTGAAAGCCAAGTAACGTTCCATGGACATCAATGATGGGGCCGGTCTTTCGGACCCCTCCTAACCTCCCCTTGGTAAGGGGAGGAAATTGTTTGGCGATTTCTCCCCCTCCCCGAGGGGGAGTTAGAGGGGGTCCGTCCTCCACACCGTACAAAAACTCCTTCAACTCAATTTTCCCCAAAAAACAAACGCCCTGGCTGTCTTTTTTATTCCAATTATGCAAGCCGAATTGGCGCGCGAGTGCCCGCACTTGCGGTTTGGTATACTCGCCAATTGGAAACAGCACGTGCCTCAACTGCTCCTGCGTAAGTCGCCAGAGGAAATAGGATTGATCTTTGTTCTGATCGACCGCTGTGTACAATTGACATAACTCCCCCTCCCCCCCTCTTAACTTAAGAGGGGGTTCCGCTCGATCTCCTCCCCTTAAGATAAGGGGAGGTTGGGAGGGGTTATGAATCCTGGCATAATGTCCAGTGGCTACAAAGTCATACCCGGCTGCAAGAGCGCGCTCCAGTCCAACCCCGAATTTTATCTCCGAATTGCAAAGCACGTCCGGGTTCGGCGTCCGGCCGGCGGCATACTCGGAATAAAAATTCTGGAGCACCCGCGCCTTATATTCCGCTGTCACATCCCAAACCTGAAGCGGAATACCTAATTTTGCCGCCACCTGCGCCGCGTCCCGCATCTCTTGCGCCCAACACGGATCGCCAATTCCGTGGTGTTCCGTCTCAAGTTCCGTGGTGTTCCGTGATTCATACAACTTCAAATACACCCCGGCCACCTCATATCCTTGCGCACACAGAAGCGCCGCGGCTACCGAGGAATCCACCCCGCCGGACATCAGAGCTAAAACTTTCTTTTTGTAAACCCTATCGGTCATATAAGTCCTATACGACCCATTCTAACAAATTCTTCAAAAAAAGAAAAGAGGTGCGCGGATACGGTTCTCACCGTATCCGCGCACCCCGTAAGGTGCTCTCTCGCTAGCGGCCGTTCCGGGCCGCCCGCTTGGCCGCATCCTTGGCGGCCTTCTTCTCCTCGCTGGTCATTCCGCCCCCACCCTTCTTGTCCTCCGCCGGCTTGACGCGCGAATTCGAATTCCGCACGTTCGCCCTGGCCGCCGCGATTTTGCGCTCCGTGTTGCGGCCCCTCTTCTTGCACCGACCGCAGATTCCCGCCGCGATCGCGGCCAAACCGGCCTCGTCCGTGGCCGCCATGTTGAGCGGCGCGCCACCATTGCTTCGCGCGTAGAGCTGGCCCACCTTGCATCCGCATTCCGCGCAAGGCCTGCCCCGCTCCTCCCGCTCCGCGGTCCCGTTCCGCTTGGTCCCCTTCATCCGCTCCTGCCAGGCCTGGGGCCAATGGGCCGTGTAGTGCTGAATCACCTGCCCGCGGAACCACGCCAGCGACTTGGCCAGCGCGCCGTGCATCAGGCAGTCCTTGGCCGCCTTCTTGGCCTGCTTGTTTCCCTCGGTTCCGTGGCGCAGGGCGTCTTCGTCGCTCACTCCCTCGGGCTTGTGGTCGCGAAGGAGCTGCGACCACGGCCCTCCGGTCTCATCCAGCGCCTTGTCACAGGCAAAGTGGTCCGGAAAATCCGCAACCGCGAAATTCAGGTCCGCCCGGGGATGGGGCGCGCCCGAAACCTCGGGTCGGGCATTGCAGGCCACCTGGATGCCGCCGGAACGAACCGACTCGCCAGAGCTGGCCGGCGCCGCGGTCGTCCGGACCGGCGCCGCGGAGGAGGCCGGCATTGCGGGACCCACCGGCGGGGCCTTGTATCCCAGCTTGGCCAGAAACTCGTCCAGCGTGGCCTTGGCCGCGCGCCGCTTGGCCTCCGCCGCCTCCTTCGCCGCCTCCGCCGCCTCCTTGGTCTTCTGCTCCTCGGCGCGCCTAAGCGCGGCCTCGGCCTCATTGACGTGCCGAAGCGCGCGCGCAAACTGCGCGTTCTGGAGCGCCGCAGTGTCCTTGTCCAAGTCCCCCTGCGTCACGAACTCCTTGATCCGGTTCTGGGCCTGCAGCACAGTGGCCCGGGCCTCGTCCAACTCCGCCTGGGTCTTGCCCAAGAAGAGGTTGTTCGGATCCGGCTCGCTCGCGGTTTCCTCCGCACTATCATCACGATCCTCGCCATCCGTGCGCGCGCCATCCGTGCCGATACCGGCCGCCGGCGCCGCCTCCTTGGCCTTGGCCTTCTCGGCTTCCTGGCCCGCCTTCCGAGCCGCGACCCAGGTGCGATGCCGCGACGCCCACTCGCGCGTTTTTTCCAGACGCTCAGCGCGGGAGGTCATTTCTTCTTCCGCCCCGCGCTTGCGCCAATCCTCTTCCCCATCCTCCGCGGTCTGCTCGGCCACGTCGCCGTCGCGCACTTCGGCGTTTCGCAAGGTGCGCGACAAGTAGTACCACTGGCACCTCTTGCCCCCCGTCTTGTCCGAGTCCGCGCCGGCGTCAAAATCGAGACGCAAACGCGAGAGCACGGCCTTGCCATGCGCGTGGCAGAAAACCAAGGGACCGATCGTTGCCATCGGGTCCTTGCCATGCTCCGGCTGGCCCGCGACCGCACAGTCCTGGATGGCGCAAAAGTACGCGCCGCCTTCGTCCTGGTACTGGTAAAGCGCGAGCTGGTCCCGGGTGGGCAACTTTGCCCAAAGCGCGCCCCGCGCCAAAAGCGCGGCCGCGTCGTCTTCGGAAAACTTCGTCGGGGTCATTGGCCACCTCCTTAGGTGGTTTTTTGTGCGGTGATGATGAAAAGTGCTTCAAAATCGGCGCACCGCATCCTTAAACGCCAATTCTGCATAAGTGCAGGATAACACAAAAAGACGGGTTTGTCAAGCCCGGCAGTATGAAAATTCGATTTTAGGAACTACCCCGGTAAAATCACTCAAAACTAAGGTCGGATTCCGCCGGAGTTGCCGGCGGCTGATGTTCTGGGGCGGAAGACGGAGCGCCGGGGCTTGGCGCTCTATTTTGTCCAATACTTAATCCGGCGCTTTGCTGTTCTTTTCTCCGGCGCCGGCGGCGCCGCCGCTTTTTAGCGCTATCTGACATTCCGGGCACAGTACTGGTAAGCGGCGCGGGGATTCCCGACGCTCCCCCGGGAGGGGGTAAGGGCGGCGCCGAGATAAGCGGACGCGGATGAATTGACGGGCCGGCCTTGAGCGGCATTGGCCTTTGCCGCAGCGCTTCGCTAAGCGAGATCGGCCGCACTTCCGGCGCTACTTTTGCGACCGGCATCGTCGCCGCAATTTCAATTCTCTCTTTTCCACCCCTGCGGTATGCCTCCTGGCGCTGCATCCGAGCAGCATCGGGAGCGCCCCGCACCAGAGCCACAGCGCCAGAGCGGAGCTCGGTACTGGGCGCAGCAAGCTCGGTGCGGGGCAGGTCTGCCGAGGACCCTTGCGGCTGCGAGGGTGCAGCGCCAGGGGGCATACCCATCTCCTCTTCCCCGCTATCCACGCCGCTCCAGCGCATCACTTTTTCCTCGATCACGGCGACCTCGGCCGCGTAGCGCTCGCGCGAGACGCGAATAATTTTATCGCGGTGGCCTTGAAACTGCGCGACCGGCGGCAAAGTGGTCGCGGAAAACGGATTGGAAGTAACTCCGTCAATCATGAGTTTTAGATAAATGTCGTATTTCGTGAGATTAACCATATCCTCCTCAATAAAATGCGGCGCGAATTCTTTGGCCACAAACTCCGCGTCCTCCGCGCCGATGCGGAAGATTACCATGGTGCCCACGTTGCCGAACACCGCGTCCCGAACTTTGGTTGAAATATCCGTAACCAGCTGTCCGATATATTGGTGCGCGACAATCAAATTCAGCCGGTATTTTCTGGCCTCCGACAAAATATTGGCAAATGATTCCGTGGCAAAATTCTGAAATTCGTCAACATAGAGATAAAAATCCCGGCGCTCCGTCTCGGGAATATCCACCCGCTCCATCGCCGCCAGCTGTATTTTGGTAATCAGCATTCCGCCCAACAGCCGCGAAGTATCTTCTCCCAGCCGCCCCTTTGCGAGATTCATGATAAAAATCTTGCCGCTATCCATAAACTCGCGGGGATTGATGGTGGATTTGACCTGCGCGACGATATTGCGAATTACCGAGGCGGAAAGAAACTGCCCGACTTTATTTTGAATCGGCTGGATCGCTTCATTGCGAAAACGCGCTTCCCAAACCTGATATTCATCCACCCAAAAGGCCTTGACAATCGGGTCTTTGATCTTGGCCACCACGCGCTTGCGGAAATTCTTGTCCACGAGCAAGCGATTAATCCCCAGGAGTGTTGAACCGGGAAAATCCAAAAGCGCCAAAATGCAGTTGTTCAAAATATGCTCCATGCGCGCGCTCCAGACGTCCGGCCAAATTTTCTTAAACACCCCCATGAGCCCTTGGGCCACCAAATGCTTGTGCAAGGGATTAACGGTCTCCAGCACATTAAACGCCACTGGGAAGTCCGCGTCGGCCGGATTAAAATACACGACATCATTAATGCGGTGCTGGGGAATGTAATCCAGCAATTTATCCGCCATATCGCCGTGCGGGTCCACCACCCCGACCCCATGGCCGGCGACAATATCGTTGATAATCAGATTCTCGAGCGCGGTGGTCTTGCCCATTCCGGTTTTCCCAATAAGATACATGTGCCGGCGGCGGTCATCGGTTTTAATGCCAAATTTCCGCTTTTGATTGCGAAAATTAGTCATCGCAAAGCAATTGATCTCGTTCTCGTGATCGTGGTCGTAAGTAATCGGCATAGGTTGAAGTTATTAGTTATTGAGTTATTCAGTTATTGAGTAACTCATACTGATCCGCCATACTTAATAACCTAATAACTTAATAACACTTAACTCATCCCACCGGCAGATTATCCGGCGTCTCTCCTCGGACTTCGGACTGCGCGGCGCGGGGGCGGTGGTGCGGGGAGGCGGGACTGGGAAGTTCATAAGGGGGCTCGCCCCGTTTGCTTTCGGCTTTTTTAACCAGCGGCGTTTTTACCGATTCGGCAACCGGGAAATGCCAGATCGTCGCGAGTTCCTCGACATTCAGGATATAACCGCGCATTCCGCGCCAATTACTGCGGAATTTATACGCGCGCATCACTTTCACCTTGCGCCAATTCTTGCGCATCTCTTTCCAAAGATATTTCGTATGGGTACCAACTTTTTTCAGCTCGGGCTTAAGCGAATTCATGTCTTCGGTGTTCAACTGTTTTATCGCGCCAATCAGTCCATAAACCGCGCGCGGTTTGCTGAAAATCTCGTGGCGCGCCAGATATACGGCACGAATTTTAGTATGAAATCCAAGCTTGGCCGCTTTGTCCTCCAGCGCTTGGATAACTTCGCGCTCTCCCGGCGTAAGATAGAGCATCTTGGAGGGCAGCTCCTCTTTAATTTTCGCGGTGTGTTCCGGATTGCCGGGCAAAAACGCGTCAATAATCATTGCGCCGACATGCCCGGGAATCGTCAGCACTCGGTCCAGCACGCTCGGTTTGTGCTCGGAAGGTATTCCGGCCAGCTTCTCCACCACGCGATAACATTCCTCCTGCCAACTGCGCGACTTAATCGGGGTGATAATCAATTGCAGCCACAACTGCTCTCCCTCCCGCAGCGAACTCATGGTCTCGAGCAGCGCGGCCATCGGATCTTTGTAAGTCGCCTCCTCGGAAGTTTCGTCATGAAAATCCTCCCAGGTGCGAATCGGATAAGCAAAATGTTTGGCCAAAATAAATTCCGTACCCCACATATCCCATTGCGCGTCGGGAAAATGCGTTGGCGCGTCTTTGGTATAATCCTCCACTTCGGTAATTTCGGCCGCCGGATATTGCGCGTAAATCGCCGCTTCCGCCAAGTCGCGGTTCTTGATCGTCGAATACACAAAGAATCGAATAAAACCGTTGATGCTCGCGATCTCCAAACTGAAAAATGGTTGGGCGTGCCCGGTAAAGTATTTCTGAATAAAGTTGGCTGTGGTATGCGCGCCGGCCAGATGCGCCATGATATTTTCCACGGCGCGAGGGGTCTGGATATTCTCGCGCGGCACATCCACCGCCAAAAGCACCCAACTCCACTCATTTTGCTTTTTCCTGGTAATGTGCAAAAGCCACCACCATTTGAATCCGATTAAGAGCGCGATCAAAATCACGATCCAGCCCCCGCGGATAAACATAAACCAAGCCACGGCCAAGGGGTTGCCGGCGGCCGCGGCGAGAAACTGCGTAAAATCAAGAGTTATGGGTCCGAGTTGCAACATACTGGATTGGACCAGTATACCACACTTACCGCCGGTTCTGCCATCGGTACCACGTAACCAGTAGCGGCGCGGCAATAAATATCGAGGAATAGGTTCCAAAAAATATGCCGATAAGCAGCGCCAGCGAGAAATCACGCAGTGACGCGCCGCCAAAGAAGAAAATCGCGAGCAGAGCCATCATCGTCGTAGCCGAGGTGTTGACGGATCGGGTGATGGTTTGGTGCACGGATACTTCCACCACTTCCTCAAAAGTGCCGCGCACCCGCTTGAGATTCTCGCGCACCCGATCCAGCACGACGATCGTATCGGCAATCGAATATCCTAAAATGGTGAGTATCGCCGCGATAAACGAACTCCCCACCTCCCAGCCCTTAAAATAACCCAACAGCGAAAACAATCCCAGCGGGATGATCACATCATGAAGAAACGCGACAATGACAATCAAACCGTATTTCCAAGACGCAATCGGACGGCTTACTTTTCTAAATGACCAGGCCAGATACCCCAGAATCATGAGCGCAACCAGGAAAACCGCCACCAGCGATTTCCGGAAAAGCTCTTTGCCCACGCTTGGCCCGATTGAACTAAAACGCGCCTCTTCCGCTCCGGGAAAATCCGCGCGAATTTTGCCGATAATTTCCTGGTGCTTTTCTTCCGTAACCGGCGCGAAACGCAAAACCAGGGTCTGGCCCTCGCCTTGTTGAACGGCCGGCGCGCCCACCGTAAGCGTTTCAAAAAGCGCGCCCAGCTCCTCGCGCGCCGACGGCGGATCATTTGCAAATTTCACTTCCAAAAGCGACCCGCCGGTAAAATCAATTCCGGGCTTGAGGCCCCAAATCAACAGCGCCAAAAGGGAAAGCCCGACTAGCGCGCCGGATAAGCTGAACCAAATTTTCCGATTGGGGATTATTTGCATATTGAGTCGTCAGACATCAGTCCACAGTTCACTGTCGACTGTGAACTGATGTCTGTGAACTTCGAACGCGCGTACCATACCACCCGGCTCCCTGCACATGCGGCGCGACCAAGCGTAAAAATATCCGCGTTACCGTAATCGCGGAAAACAGCGACATGACTACTCCGATTGAAAGGGTCAATCCAAAACCCTTGACGAGCGAGGTTGAAAACCAAAACATAATCAGCGCTCCAAAAAGCGTGGTCAAATGGCTATCGCGGATTGAAGGCCACGCGCGCTTAAAGGCCTCCTCGCTCGCGCTAGCGACATTTTTACCGGCGCGCAACTCTTCTTTAAGCCGCTCAAATTGCAAGACATTCGCATCCACCGCCATCCCCACCGAAAGAATAAATCCGGCAATGCCCGAAAGCGTCAGCGTAACCGGTATGAATTTAAATAAAGTCAGGACGATGGCGGTATAGATAAACAGCGCCAATACCGCGAGCACCCCGGCCAGCCGATAATAAAGCATCATAAAGAGCGCCACCAGCGCAAAACCGATCAGTCCGGCTTTAAGCGAGGCCGCGATGGATACCGCGCCTAAACTGGCGCCCACGGTTTGCTGGCTGACCAGTCGAATCGGCACGGGCAAGGCCCCGGCGTTAAGCCGTTGGGCCAAAAGTTTGGCCTCGGCAATGGTAAAACTTCCGGTAATCACCGCGCGGCCGTCCAAAATCGGGGTTTGCACGCTGGGGATGGAGATCGGCGCGCCATCCAAGAAGATCCCGACTGGTTTACCGACATTGCGCGAAGTAATATCCGCGAAGAATTGTTTCCCCTCCTCATTAAATTCCAGACCAACCTGCGGGAAATTGGTTTGCGGGTCAAACTGCATTGCCGCGCGGGTCAAATGCTTTCCGGAAAGCTGGGTGTTTTTCCAAGGATCCGGCGGCGGAAGATAATCCGCTTCGGTTTTCTGTCTAAACAAAATGCGCGCGACATTATACGCCTTGACTGGCCGCTCTTCGATTCTCCGAATCAGGTGAAATCCAAATTGGGTTTCCACCGGGTCGGAAATGGCACCGTTACCAAGCGCGAAAACCGCGTCCTCAAACGGCTTGACCATGGCGCCTTTGGGAAAAAATCCCAAATCCCCGCTGCGCTCGGCCGCTCCGGGTTCGGTCGAATTTTCTCGCGCCAATTTTTCAAAATTATCCGCGGCCGCGATTTTTTTAAGCTCCTCGATTTTGGCGCGCGCGTCATCCTTGGAAGTATCGCGATCGCAGAACTCGGCGCCTCTAAAACAAATTAAAATGTGCTGGGCATGCACCTCCATGCCGCGATCCTCCGCGCTATTGACGCGCACGATATTTAAGCCCTCGCGGGTTTTGAGCGGCTCCAGCCCGATTTTGCCCGGACCTTGCGCGTCCGCGAAGCTCCAAAGCTCGCCATACGCGCTATCGCGGGTAATCAGACCTAAACTGCCGCCGACATCTTTCGTGGCCAAATCATCGGAATATTTTTTGGCCAGCGCCATGAAATCAACCTCCTCCTGGCTCTTCAGTTCGGCCAGCGCTTGATCCAGCCGCTGGCGCGAGTTGCGGTTATACTCCTCCAGGTCTTTTTTCTCCTCGGCCGTAAGCGCGCGCTGCGGCTCGGGATTGGCTTCTTCTTTAAATTCCAATACCGGCGTCTCCCCGATCTGCGCGATAGCTTCCTTAACGTCTTTAACTCCGGCCAACTCCACGACCAGCCGCCAGGTATCGCCGGTGCGCGCGGTCTGGACCACTGGTTCAGCCACCCCGAACAAATTTACCCGCCGTTCAATCACATCGCGCACGCCTTCCATGGCCGTATCGCGATCAACTGAAGAGATCTGCGCAAGATCCGCCTCATAGACCAAATGCGCTCCGCCGGCCAAATCCAAACCGAGCTGAAATGGCCGACCGGTGAGATGGCCCAGGCGTACTGCCTGCGCTTGCCGAAAGCCCCAGATATTGATCGGCGGCAACTTTTCTATCCCGCTATTTACTCGGTCAGCGCCAAAATTCCACGCTTGTGGATAAGCCAGTACCCCAGTCACCAGCGCCAATACCAACACAAAAAATAGGGTCCAGCGCAATTTTCCGCGCGGACTGGGATTCATCAGACCTTTCCACAACCGTTTGAACATAGTTGCCAACCCGTAACCCCTTTCCCCGCCTCCCCTTATCCCAAGGGGAGGAGACGATACGATTCCCCCTCTTAAAATAAGAGGGGGTAGGGGGAGTTATGAAACCTTAATTGCCTCACTATACTCCACCGCTAAAAATCCTGCAAGCTACATCTTCCCCGTCCTGGCGTATCGCCGCTTCCATGCTAAAAACTTCTTCCACATCAATACATCCTTATGCCACCCGGTTGGATCTTCCAGAAATGCTTGATGAATCTCGTACATTTCGCGCGACACCAGACCGCGCTTCAAAAGATATGCGATCCACTCACGCCGTGTGTAAAGCGCGTCGTATGTCACACCGCGCCGCTTCAGCTTCTCGACAAATGGTCGGTTCTTTGGCCACCATGGATTCCAAAGCGTCATCGTATGTTTTACAATCACACCATCACTTTTGCAATCGCGGATCGCCTTGAGAATGGTGCCGCCAAATCCGATCACATCATCAACTAGCACTGCCCGCGCGCCCGTTTTGTATTCTCCCTCCACAATCCGCCGTCGGAGCGTCTTCTTCCGCCCCTTGTTCAGGTACGCAAATGGAATGCCGGTCTTGAGCGACAGCGCCAACGCCATCGGAATCCCCGCCATCGGAATCCCCACAATCAAATCAACGCCTCGTAAATCAATACCTCTCCTCCCCCGCCCACCCGGTGGAAAAAAAGTTCCATACTTGGAACTATGGAACTTTTTTGCTTTGGGACCGTTGCGGAGTTGATATTGTTTTAGGATCTTCGCAAGCTCTTCCACGAACACGCGAAATTCTTTCGGATGCGAATATAACGCCCGACTGTCATTAAAAAACGGCACCAGCGCGCCAGTGGTTGACTGCACAAACGGCCCCACATGAATCGGGACTTTTGAAATCGCCTTTAGCGCTCGTAAATTTGCCATACGTCTTCGCCTCCTCCCCCTGATCCCTCACCCTCCCCTCTCCCTTGGGGAGGGGGTGGCCGGGTGAGGGAGGCGGGGAGGGGTTATGAAACTTCCACCCCATGCTCTTTCATAAATTGTACCACAAACTCCTCAATCGGAACTCCTTCTTTTTTCATCAACTTATACACACGCAAGAGATTCTCTCCCCTTTCCCAATAAGGTCCATCAGAGTTTTTCTGCTCAATCTCACAGAGTTCTTGCGAAATAACGCCCGCCGCAAGTTGAAGACGCGCAAGTTCAGGATAATCAATTAAATAATGCAAACCAATGCCGCGTTCTTGCAGCCATTCGGCGGCTTTAAAATTATATGAGGGAATGAGCGGTTTGTTTGGCGGAGTGGGCAGCACTTTTATAAACACCGCGATATCAGTAACTTTAGCTCCGCGCTCTTCCAGTAACTTAATTCGCTCCTCTTTCGTACCCCCATAGGCCATCAGATCATCAACTAAAAGCACTCGCACTCCGGCGCTGATAAAATTTACATCACCCACGATAGGGCTTCGTCCCGGCCGTTTGGGTTTTTCCCGCACAATCACCATTGGCTTTCCGGTCTCCAACGCAATCGCCGTAGCCAGTGTTACGCCTTGCAATTCAATGCCAGCCACCACATCAATTATGGAAAAATCTATAAGACGGAAAAACTCCTTGGCCATGAGTTTCAAAATTTCCGGCTCTTGGATCACTCCTCGCGACCAATCCACCGGAATAAACTGCCCTGTGGCCACAATCGTCGGCTTTAACTGAAACAGCGGCTTAAACGTGGCGAGTTTTTGGATGAGTTCTGGGTTTTTGATGTTCATATACTGGACATGCTTAATATACGTTGGCTCTCTAAATTGATTAGTAAAAAAGTTCCATACTTGGAACTATGGAACTTTTTTTGAGTTGCTAGAATTGACCTTACCAAGCGGCATCTCCTTCTCCAATTGCTGTTTGCGCCGCGGGCTTTGACGTTCGGCGCGCAAAAGTTCTTCAATGTAGCGAAACACTTCTCGCTTACCCTTGCCTGAGACGCGCAATACTTTGAGCGTCTCAAGCATCTGTGCGCGTTGGCGATTATTGGCGGCGCGAATAATCCCCTCCAACAGTCCCTGCGGCCAATAATAAAGCGGAAAGCGCCGCGCCATTTCGCTTCTGGGCACCGCCGGCATCCATTCAGGTACTTTCATATCCGTTTTGGCCAGTCCGCGTTTCATCACCATCCGAAACCCCTCGCCCGCCTGTTGCAGCCATAAATTCACCCGTGCGATGGTCTGCTGGCTAACCTTAAGGTCTTTGCGAATCTGTTCGTATTTTTTATCTTTTAAGAGAAGCTTGGCGATTTGCAAGCGCTTCGCCACCATCAAAAGCTCTTGATCAGAGAGAAGATCGCCTAGTATTTTCGCGGCTTCTTCCAGTTTCTTGACCATTACCATGGACTGGCATAATTCAAGCAGCACTTGCTGTCGCGCTTGTGGGCTCAATTTTTGATAAGGAGTAAACTTTGCCATACGCGTTATACTTTACTATAAATTAACCTCCAATTCACAGTACTAGGATCTCATCATGTCCCACAAAACTATAATATCACGGAATCGCCAAACGCAAAAGTTCCATAGTTCCAAGTATGGAACTTTTTTTATTGCCTTGCTGATGTAAGTTTGTGGAAACTTTGGTGCAAGACAGCGCTGGGTTCTTTTGATGCTAGCGCGTAAAGCTTGGACCAATTCCTTGGTTGCCGCACCCATTGATATGGATCCTGAAGATACTTGAGCATCAAATCCGCGAACGCGGGACTGAAAAACTTCTTGCGTTTTGCAGTGCGGATGCAATCGGCCCAGCCGACAAGCACCTGCACCGGGAACTTTTGTTTCCAAAGCCAGGCGCGCTTGCGCTGCAGAATTTTGGATTGTGTGCCCTGCCAAGCATCAAGCAACACCGCCATACCAACTACTTCTAAGCCAGCATTTCTCAATGCTAATACGACATATTTTTTAGTATCGGCAGTGGACAGGCCGTCATCAACAATAACTACCCGCTGACCGCGCGTAAACTCCCCTTCCACTACTTTTTTCAAATGCAATGACTTCGGTTCCGGCCGAATGAACACAAAATTCCTCTTAAGCGCAAGTGCGACTGGCAAACCCAAAAGAATCCCGCGCACTGCTGGGGCGGCAATTACGTCCGGTTTCCACCGACGCACGCTGCGCGTCATTTCCCGCACCACTGCCCTAAGTCGCTTCGGATTCGACAAAAATCCAGCTATATCAGGATACATTGGCGCAAGTACGCCAGCTTTGGTTTCGATCTTTCCGACATTATGAAAACCTTTATATGCCGTAAGGTTTGCGAGTCGTGAAGACATATTGCAAATCCTAGCCATCCTGAGCGAAGCGAAGAGCCTGCCCTGAGCCCGTCGAAGGGATCTCGCGCGCATGCGCGACCACCCCTTGACATATTACCGTATTTATGCTATCATACACACAGTTGCTCTTCAACCAACGAACCCCACAACCAATGGAGGATAAACCATGCCGCGACTCATGGTACAAGGCGATCGCGACGCGAACGGAATTGAGGACGCCGTGCTCAAACTCGGCAGCATCTGCGGGGAGCGCGGAATCGGGCTGAACGTTGGCGAGGCCGGCAAAATCGTGCATCTGCTCGCCGAGACCGGCGCGCATGTGCGCGTGCATCAGGCCAAACCCGAGCCGCCCAACGTGCCGGAAGGATTCAGAGGCGAGATCGTGAATTGCACCGCCGCGGCGCTTCCTGCGCACACCCACCTGCCCGCGGGGGCGAAGATTGCGCGTGTGGCCTGGGCCATCCGCCTGGCCTGCCTCGACGACTCGGACGGCTTCATCTTCTTCCCGGGCCGCGAAGGTACGCTGGCCCACCTCGTCCCCATCATGGCCTTCATCGCCAAGGGCGAGCGAGACAAGGGCGTGGCCTGTCCCCGCCGCGTGGCGCTCGTGGGATGGAGCGGGCCGCTGATCACTGCGCTCTGCACCCTGTTCAACATCTGGCCGACCACGCCCGGTGGAGAGTGGCTCGATTCCTTCGCCAGCGATGAGATGGGCCGTGCCATCTCCTGGCTCACCGCAGGTTTACCCGCCGAGCGATAGGTGCCACAGCGCCGAATGGCATGCACGGCGGACCCAGAGGCGGGCCTGCCGGCCACTTAGTCCTTTCCCCAAATCCGTCATCTCGAACGCAGTGAGAGATCTCTTTACCTTCGCATGCCACGCGGAAGAGATTCCTCGCTAGCGCTCGGAATGACGATTAACCGCTCCTTCGTCAACCCACCCGATCGTGCGTCATGCGCGATCGGGTGAATTATTTTATACAAGGAATTCCCTCCCTTAAGGTAAGGGAGGGTAGGGTGGGTTATGAATTTCTCGTAACCCCTCCTCGCCTCCCCTTACCCTAAGGGGAGGAAACTAAAGCCCACTCACATCCACGCCGTGTTTTTGAAAAAACTCCTTGAGCGCTGGCTCTATTTTCACACCTCTCTTTCGCAAATACGCAGCGCTACGTGTTAAATTTCCTTGGCTGTCGTTGCTAAATGCGCCGGTTTTCAAGCGCGCAACACTCAACGCGTAAAATTCGTCGTCCATAACTCCTCCCTCATGTTGCAAACGGCAAAGCTCAGACCATTTGATAAGCGTGACGATCTTGATCCCCCGCTCTTGCAACTCGTGCATCGGTCCTCGCTCACTCTCCTCCATGTCAAAGTCACCCAAACACGCGATCGCTTCCACTTTGGCGCCGGCATCCTCCAGCAACTTGAGTCCGCCATGTTTATTCTTCCCGCTCGCGATCCAATCATCAACCATAAGTACGCTCATTCCTGGTTTGAGGAAGTTGTGTGACCCCATAATCCTTGGCCGTCCCGGCCGTTTCTGGTCTTCCCGCACAATCACGAACGGTTTTTTAGTGCGCAAGGAAAGCGCAGTGGTAATAGACACGCCGGAGATCGGCAATGCGGCGAGGAGATCAAATTTCGACACCTCCAGGACTTCAAGAAATGCATCCGTGATGAGTGCGAGCGCGGTCGGATCTTGGATCGTCCCCCGCGAAAAATCGAACGGGGTAAAATCAATATTAGTAATTACCGGCTGCGCGATAATCGCGTTCGGAAAGGTCTTAAGATATTCAAATAATTTTTCTCGCGCAGTCATATTTTTGAATTTTCATTAAACAGTATTATTCCCAATGCCCTAATTTTCTTTTCCCATCTCGGCCATTTTTTAAAGTAAGACCCGCTGCGGCCGTCCGTGCGCGAGACCAGATAAATTCCGGCCCACCTTAACGCGCGGCGTTTGATGCCATCAACTTCCGTTCGTAACCCCTCCTCGCCTCCCCTTAACCTAAGGGGAGGAAATTGCTTCTCGTATACCCTCCAAAAATCTCTTTGAAATTTTTCATTTTCAATTTTTAATTTTGCATTTTTAAGTCCCATCCACATCCAGTGCGCCGTGAGTATTCCACAATCAAACGCGGGATCGTAGGCCACGGTGTGATCAAAATCAACCATCGAGGCCCTGCCGTGCGGTTTTATAAAAATATTTCGATACACCGGATCGCCCCAAATCCAGGCGCGTGGCGCGCAGTTTACCTCGCGATAGAAGGCATTTAGCTTTTGCCGCGGCACAAATTTAGCGATCCCCTGCCCCAGCCACCACCCGCCAAAAAAACTGATGATTTTCTTACGCCATGCCGGAGAGCCGCAACAATCCTGCTTTGTTTCATACGTATTCGCGTGCAGTTTGCCGAATAATCGCCCGAATAACGCCCCCAGTTCCGGATGCACTCGCCCTTGCTCAAACTCTTCCACGAGCAACGATCCCCCGCCGCCTACATCCGACATCACCAGCACACAGTGTACCGGATCAAAATAATAAATCTCCGGCACATATTCCTTCCCCCACAATTTCGCGAGCAATTTCATTATCTGATATTCTCCGCAAATTCGCAGCGGATCCACATAATGCTTCTCGCCCTTGGTTTCCCAGGCCCTTTTGTTATGCTCCCGCGCCTGCTTCACAAAAAGCACGCGCCTCGTGCGCGGCGTTTTTACCACCACGCGCCAAAGATAATTATTATTGGAATACTTACTCACCTCATCTCGCTTCAAAATTTCCTCAATCGCGAAGTTAATCCTCGGCTGCACAAAGCTCCGCAGAAACTCGTGGAGATTGTCCTTTGTAATCTCAAATTGCCGCCGCATAGTTTTCGGTAAATAGTTCCATACTTGGAACTATGGAACTATTTACTTTAGATTTTTGTTAGCCATTGGCCAATAACTCGCGCGAATTCTTCCAAATGTACTGGCTCGCGAAAAGTGTGCGGGGCGCCGGAGATAATGTGGAGCTCTCTGGTGCCCGGAAGGGCGGCGTAAAGAATTTTTTGATGCTCCGGCGGACAGGATTCGTCTTTTTCGCCAACCACGAGGAGTGTAGGCATGGTTAAGCGGTCTGTCATTCTCCCACCACCCACTCCCACCCCCTCTTTATCTCCCCCTCGGGCAGGGGGAGAAAACGGCGCGAGCAAATCGTACTTCAGCCGATCTTCCATATGCGACCAGGGCAGACGTTTAATCGCATCGGGGTTGGAAACGCTGTGCGTCGTACGCCATCCGGTTTCTTTCCACTTTCTCCACTCCTCATCCTTGGCATGCCCCTCCATGCTCAATTTCCCAGACACTACCGTCCCAATCGGCGCGAGCGCTTTTACTTTTTCCGGATGCCGCTCGCCATACAATGCTACGCATAATCCGCCCAAACTGTGCCCGGCCAGCACAAACGGCTCCTGATACCAAGGTTGTGGTTGGGCAGAACTGTCCCAAAATCTCACGGCCGTGAGATTTTGGGACAATCTCGCGGCCCACCCAATCACATCTTCCAAATCCTCGTAATAATTCGTGGTGGTGGCCTCTTCATACTGGCCGTCGCTTTCGCCAAAGGTATTCGTCGTATCAAACCGCACCACCGTATAGCCATGCTCCAAAAATACTTTGGCCATCACTTCGATGTGGGGTTGTTCCTTAAAGCCGCCCAGTCCGTGCATTACAAAGGCAAGCTTGCCCGACTGATCCGCCTCCGGCGGATGAGCAGGCACATCAACTACCACCGCCACCTTTTGTCCCTTGCGATTTTGGATAAACACTTTTTGCATAGCCACTATTTCTCCGCAATCTCCACTTTCTGCACGAAGACGGGTACGAGCGGTTTTGAGGACTCGCCGGAAAAGGCGCGGGTTACCGGCGCGGTCGCGATTGTATCCACCACATCCAGGCCGGAGACCACGCGTCCAAAAATCACATAGCTTCGCGGAAGCGGATAATCCGCGTGCATGATGAAGAATTGACTGCCATTGGTATTGGGGCCGGCGTTGGCCATCGCAACCGTGCCGCGTAAGTATGCGCCCGTAAACGGCTCGTCATTAAATTGATACCCGGGCCCGCCGGTGCCATCCCCCTGGGGATCCCCGCCTTGGATCATAAATCCGCGAATCGCCCGATGAAACGGCGTACCGTTATAAAAACCGCTGCGCGCCAGGTAAACAAAATTATTTACCGTAATCGGGGTCTGGGCCGCGTTCAGCTCAATCGCGATGGTACCTGCGGAAGTCAAAAGCACTGCGGTATAGGCCTTTGTTTTGTCAATCATCATTGCGGGTTTTGAAAGTGTTTGAGGCATAATGGGTTGATTGGTATTAGCTTGAGTCAGTGCGGACGGAGGTGTGACAGATGACGTGGTGGCTGGCACCCTACCACATCCGGCACCAGCAAGTATTAAGAGTGAAAATACGGAGAAATATTTTTTCATACAACAACAGTAGTGTATTTACGATTTATCGCCCCGCGCGGGCCGCGTAAGCAAAATAATAAAAATATTTATCAAGGTCTTCAAGTGTGCTGCCGTATTCTTTACCGCCATAATACGCATCGCATACCACTTCGCGCGCACGTGCAATCTCTTTTAAGCGATGCGCTTTTATCCAGCGCGGATCCGCAAGCGTAAGGTCAAGGAGTTCAAGCGCACGAAATATTGAGTTCTCAAAATATCGAGTATTTTTACCTTGCCAATGGCGTGCGCGACTAATTTCACTCCCCACATTTCCAAGCTGTTCCATAAGTGACAAAGTAAACCATCGCCCGTCTGCCAAATCTTGATGCTGGAAAGACATACTATGGGGTTACTAACTTATCTACAGCCGCTTTAATCTGTGTCCGTATTGCTTCACTTTCAACGCCGCGCGAACGATTTCCTTGCCATGGTCGCAGATTAATCATGGAGTCAAATTCAATCCAGGCATCCTTGTCCTGTTCCGGATAGATATTAATTCCCCAAAGATTTTCTTGCATTGAACCGGATTCCAAAAGCAACTGCTCTTCATCTGCGTGCATGCTCCCGCCTACTGCCATAATACCACGCGCAAGATCCACAACCGCCTTTACCATATCTCCAAATCGCTCTTTTGCCAGTTCCGCGAGTTCCGCTTTCGTTATTGATTGCTCAATAATCTTCATTGGAATGTAACTTAATTACTTACGGATAATAAGCTCTCTAATAAAATCCCGACTATTTTTCCTCTTACGCTTGATGACCCGCCGTTCCGTAATTTTATTTTCCAGTTTGTTCATCGTCGCGACAAACTCTTTTTCCAGATTAATGCCCAGTTCATCCGCGATTATAAGCACGCTCCATAAACAGTCGGCCAGCTCGTGTTTTAGCGCCGCGCTGACGTCCTCCTCGGCCGAAAACCGCAGGCCCTTCTTCGCCATGATGAGTTTCATCAAATCGCCAACATCCCCCACTAATCCCTGCGTATATTCGGACGCGCCCCAAACCTTATTCCCTTCGCGGTAATTCAGCTTCGCGTATGCTTTTTTAATCGCTCGCGCGCGTTTGATAATCTCGTGAAATTCCATATATTATTTCCCATGACAATGTTTATATTTTAGTCGGGTTCCGTCTGACTTAGTCGCTCCGCACGGACATGGCTCATTGCGGCCAATTTTATGCCCTAGCCCCTGACCCCTAGACCCTAGACCCTCCGTATGCGGGTGATCCGCGACATAACCCGTGGCCGGGGCTTTGCCATCAGCTTGCGCCCCGACCGTAGTTGAGGCGGCTAAACCGCCCATCCCCCGCTCCATGGTTTTTGCCGGCGCGGATAATTGCATGCCCCGGCGAGAAAGCAAAGACGGCGCCTCTGGCGCGGTAAACCCGACTTTAAAAATACCATACACCACTTGCTTCTCAATCAGATGCTGCAACTCTTGAAACATCCGATAGGCCTCTTTTTTATAGGCCACCAGCGGCTCCTGCTGGCCATAGGCGCGCAATCCTATTCCGCACCGCAAATGATCAATCGCGTCCAGATGCTCCACCCAAAGCAGGTCAATCGCGCGCAGCCAGATGGCCTTTTCAATCTGCCGCATCGGCTGAATCTCGCCACTAAGCGACGGCGCATCGTCTTTCAGTGGCGAATTGATGCGCTGTTCAAGCGCTCCATACGCCTGCCGCGCCGTTTCCGCCAGTGTTTCCACAATTTTTGTCCGTGCCTGCGCATCTTCAAGTTTGCTCCCATTGCCCCCGTAAATATGCTCAATCTGCTCGCGCAGATCAGCCGGCGCCGGGAAAATAGTGCGCGCCACTTCTATAATCTCCTGCACATTCCATTCATCACGGCTGCCGTTTGCCGGCGTATGAAACAACACCACTTGCTCAATTTCGCGTTCGATCATATGAAGGACTTCGTCCTTCAAGTTCACAGTCATCAGTTCACTGTTCACAGTAGTCTGATCGGACTGTGAACTGTCGTCTGTGAACTGTGAACTCGTCGCAAGCACCTGCTTGCGACGCTTGTAAATCACCTCCCGGTGCTTGTTAATCACATCATCATATTCCAACAGGTGTTTGCGAATATCAAAATTGTGCTGTTCCACTTTGCTCTGCGCCGACTCAATCGAGCGCGACACGAGTTTGCTCTCAATCGGCACGTCCTCCGGAATTTTGAACCGCGTCATCAGCGTTTTAACCCGTTCTCCGCCAAAAATCCGCATCAGCTCATCAGAAAGCGACACATAAAATTGCGTTGAACCCGGATCGCCTTGACGACCGGAGCGGCCGCGCAGCTGATTGTCAATGCGCCGCGATTCATGCCGCTCGGTACCCAGCACATGCAGCCCGCCTAACTTTTTGACCTCTTCGGCCTCCAAAAAGTTAGGCGGGTTTCCGCCCAAAATAATATCCACCCCGCGGCCGGCCATATTGGTCGCCACGGTTACCGCGCCGGCCCGGCCGGCTTGCGCGATAATTTCCGCTTCCTTCTCGTGGTTCTTGGCATTTAATAATTTATGCGGCACTCCCGCGCGCTCCAGCAATTGCGACAAAATTTCATTTTTCTCAATAGAGATGGTGCCGACCAAAACCGGCTGACCGCGGCCGTGCCGTTCTTTAATCTCTTTAACCACCGCTTCAAATTTTCCCGGCTCGGTGCGATAGACGCGATCCGGAAGATCAGCGCGCACCATGGTTTTATTGGTCGGAACCACCACCACTTCCAAGCCATAGATTTTGTGAAACTCTTCGGACTCGGTTGCCGCGGTTCCGGTCATGCCGGAAAGTTTTTTATACAGGCGAAAATAATTTTGAAACGTAACCGTGGCGAGCGTTTGCGATTCCCGCTCGATTTTTACGCCCTCTTTCGCTTCCACGGCCTGATGTAAACCTTCGGACCAGCGGCGTCCGGGCATGAGCCGGCCGGTAAATTCATCAACAATCACGACCCCGTCATCGCGCACCACATAATCCTTATCCTTGCGGTAAAGCGTGTGCGCCCGCAAGGCCTGCTCCGCGTGATGCACTAAACTCATTCCTCCGGCGTCATAAAGATTCGGAATATTTAGGAATTTTTCAAGTTTGGAAATCCCCGCCTCGGTAAAAGTCGCCGCGCGCATCTTTTCGTCAATATTGTAATCCTCGTTTTCTTTAAGGCGGGATACTAAACCGGCAAATTTATAGTATAAGTCCCCGGACTCTTCCGCCGGAGCGGAAATAATCAGCGGGGTCCGCGCCTCATCTACCAAAATCGAATCCACCTCATCAACAATCGCGTAGTGATGTCCCCTTTGCACCATTTCGGAGGAGGCGGTCACCATGTTGTCGCGTAAATAGTCAAATCCGTATTCGTTATTCGTGCCGTAAGTAATATCCGCGCCATACGCTTCTTGCCGAGAAACCGGCTTGAGCGCCTCACCCTCCACCACATACGCGCTTTCATGAGTAATGCACCCAACCGTAAGACCAAGCGCCTGGTACACTCGTCCCATCCATACGGCGTCGCGGCGCGCCAAATAATCATTCACGGTAACCACGTGCACGCCCTGGCCAGCAAGCGCGTTTAAATACGCTGGCAAGGTTGCCACCAGCGTTTTTCCTTCACCGGTGCGCATTTCGGAAATCGCGCCGCGATGCAAAACCATGCCACCAAGCAACTGCACATCATAATGCCGCTGGCCAAGCGCGCGTCTGGCCGCCTCGCGTACCGCGGCAAAGGCCTCGGGGAGAAGGTCGTCAAGCGTCACGCCCCCTCCCCTAACCCCTCCCACCAAGGGAGGGGAACTTTCTTGTATCTCCCTCTCCCCTTGTGGGAGAGGGCGGGGGTGAGGGGGTGCGTTCACACCAAGCCGCTCCCGAAACTCCGCCGTCTTCGCTTTCAACTCCTCATCCGACAATTTCAAAAACTCCGGCTCCAGCGCGTTAATCCGCTCCACGGCCGGCCGCAGCTTCGCCACATACCGCGCATGCGGATCGCCGAATATTTTCGAGATAATTGACATAGAAATAGCATTGTACCCTAAAACCCGACTAATTGCACCTCCTCTTTAAGTTCAATGTCAAATTTATCGCGAACGCGCTTTTTAATCTCCTCCGCCAGCGCCACAATATCATGGGCGGAAGCGCCGCCAAAATTCACCAGCGATAAGGAATGCTTCGGCGAAATACCCGCCTCACCCCGGCGGTACCCTTTTGAAAATCCGGCGCTTTGCAGCAGACAAGCGGCCGAAACTTTCACTTTTTCCTCCCCCCTTAAGGTAAGGGGGGATTGAGGGGGGTTATGCACCTTCTCATCCTCCACTGTCCAATACCACGGATCAGGACACTCTTGTATCATGCCCTGTAGTTTTTCAAATTGATCACGGGACACGATGGGATTCATGAAAAACGATCCGGCGGTTTTAAAACTTTCATACTCCGGCATAATCACGTATCCTTTCCGCGCGCGAATTTCAATTACGGCCTGGCGCACTTCGGCAAGAGAAGGTGAAATTTCATAACTCCCCCTCCCCCCTCTTACCTTAAGAGGGGGAATCGATGGATCTCCCTCCCTTAGGTTAAGGGAGGGCGAGGGAGGGTTACGAAAATACTCCGTCAAATCATGATAAGCAATGAGCGGCGCTCCACTGGGCGTCAGTTCCAATGTTACTTGCGTAATAATATAACGCCCTTTCATTTTTTTAAAAATACTGGCGCGGTATCCAAATTCACACCCGGCATTATCAAAAGTTACACGCGCCCCGTCTTTAGAATCAATTGCTTCAACACTTCGGATCACCGTGTCCACACTCTGCCCGTAAGCCCCGATATTCTGCACCGGCGCGGCGCCCACCGTGCCCGGAATTCCGGATAAACACTCAATTCCGGCCAAATTGCGCTCCACACACTGCGCCACTAACTCATCCCAAATTTCTCCCGCGCCAGCCGTGACTAAGGCGCGATTTTCTTCAATGCGCCACTCCACCCCCTTAATCTGCGTCATAATCGCCAGACCATCAAACCCCTTGTCGCTGACCAGAATATTACTTCCCCCGCCAAACATGAAAAATGGAATCGCGCACTCGTGAGCCGCCGTAATCGCGCGCACCAGGTCGTCGGCCGTGCGCGCCACAAAAAAATACCTGGCCGCCCCGCCGATCTTAAAGGTAGTAAATGGGGCTAAGAGTATATCATGCTCTAATTCTTCTCCTAAGCGCTCCTTTAATGCGCGATGTGCTGATTCCGCAGATGCACTAGGTGCCGCAGATGACGCAGATGATTGATCATCTGTATTATCTGTGAGCCCTTGGCCATCTGCGCTATTTGCTCTCTTGGAATTGATAACTCTCATAATCTGGAGTGGCCGTACTCTAAAATTTACGATGTAACCAACTTCCAACCCGGTAGATTCTAAATAACGTAATAATTGTTTTCTATGCTCGGCAGTAATGCGATCGGTTGTTTTTAACTCGAGTACAATCTTACCATCTACCACGAGATCGAGCCGAACCGTACCAAGGTCTTTCTCCTCATACAAAATTTTCACAGGTTTCTCTGTTTCGTATGGAATACTCTGCTTATCAAATAATGTTGACACTGCTCGCTGATAATGCTTCTCATGCATCTTTGTACCGAGATCATTCTGTACTTTGAACAGTATCCCCCTAATCTTATAAGAAAGCTCCTTATGCGGAAAGTATTCCTCCTTCGCCATATTTCATTTAGATGTTAGCTCTCGAGCAATGTTATCTATATCACCCGCACCCATAACTATGACCACATCGTTAGGCTGGGCAAGCTGCAATAATAACTGCTTGGTTTCTTCGAGATTGCCTCCATATCGGACATCTGCGTAATCTGGGGCCGGAGGCATCTGCGTTATCTTGTCTACAAGCATACGCGAGTTGACATCCCGCTCTTCCATCCGTCCCTTCACAGCATAAATTTCTGACACGATAACTAAATCCGCCGCGTCTTTTAGCACTTCCACAAAATCGTTAAACAAATGCTTGGTACGACTGTGCTGGTGCGGCTGAAACACAAGTACGAGCCGCCGTCCGGGATAGGCCTCTCGCGCCGCCTTCATGGTTTCGCGGATCGCGGTGGGATGGTGGGCATAATCGCTAATTACCAAAATTTCCCCGGAGGACTCATAACTCCCCCTCCCCCCTCTTACCTTAAGAGGGGGTATCGATCGATCTCCCTCCCTTAAGTTAAGGGAGGGTTGGGGTGAGTTATGAACTGCTGACATAGTGCCGACGATTTCAAAACGCCGCCACACACCGCGGAAATCACGCACGGCACTTTCCGCTACCTCGCACGGCACGCCCAACTCCATCGCGGCCGTTGCCGCCGCCGTAGCATTGTATCGGTTAAATTCGCCTGGCACTTGGAGTTGAAGTGTCCCAAAAATTTCACTACTATGCCCATAGGTAATCCGCTTTTCCCCCACTTTGTCATTTCGAGCGAAGCGAGAAATCTCATATCGTGCAGACGGCAAGGTGTGAGATCCCTCGACTCCGTACTCTGCACTCCGCTCGGGATGACGGGAAATTAGTATGCTACATCCCGCATCATCTTCATTCATCACCACCAATCCTTCCGCTGGCACTTTCTTCACTAACTTCTGAAAGCTCTCCACCGTCTGTTCCAAATCCCGAAAATAATCCGGATGATCCCATTCAATACTGGTTACGACTACCGCATACGGTGATAATTCTAAAAAATGATCACGATAGTCGTCGCCTTCAACGATGAAAAATCTCGCGGATGCACTACGTGCCGCAGATTGCACAGATGATATATCCGCGTAATTTGCGGGCGCAGCCATCTGCGGAATCCTTATATTGCTATTCCCCCACTCCCTCACTTTGCTCCCCACAATCACGAGCGGATCCATACCGGCCGCTTCAAGAATAAGTCCGAGCATCGCGGTCGTGGTGCTTTTTCCATGCGTGCCGGTTACCACAATCGTGCGGAACTCACAGCTCACCTGCCCCAGTGCCTGGGCATACGACAGCTCCGGAATGCCTCTCGTCCGTGCGGCGGCCCGTTCCGGATGATCTTCCGGCACCGCATCGGAGTAGATCACGAGATTAACACCATTCAATAACTGTGAACTGTGAACTGACGACTGTGAACTAAACACTTGAATACCGTCGGATTCAAGTGTTTTAGTTATCTCACTCTCCTCCGCATCCGACCCACTCACCTGCTTTCCTTGCGCGCGCCAAAGTTGCGCCAGCGCAGATACGCCAATCCCGCCAATGCCGATGCAATGAATTTTTTGTGCAGTAGAGATGTTCATGTTACTCATTTAATCACATTCCCTTGTAAAAATCAACCCCTCTGTGCTACACTAAGCATATTATGACGAACTTGGCCCAATACGATCCAGACATCGCGCACGCGATTAAAAACGAACTCGAACGTCAAAGAAACGGCTTGGAAATGATCCCGTCGGAAAATTTTGTGTCCCTAGCAGTGCTCGAGGCCATGGGCACCGTGCCCACTAATAAATACGCCGAGGGCTATCCGGGAAAGCGTTATTACGGCGGCAATCAATTTATTGATGTAATGGAAACGCTGGCGATTGAACGCGCGAAAAAACTTTTCGGAGCCGAGTATGCCAACGTTCAGCCGCATGCCGGCTCGCAAGCCAACATGGCGGCCTATTTCGCGGTCATGAAACCCGGAGAGAAACTTATGGGCATGGCGCTTCCGATGGGCGGACACTTAACCCATGGCCATCCCTTGAGCTTCTCCGGCACGTTTTATCAAGTCGTGCCTTATGGCGTACGGCGCGATGGCTGGCTGGATATGGATGAAGTGCGCGCGATCGCGCTTCGCGAAAAACCAAAAGTGCTGGTCTGTGGCGCATCCGCCTATCCGCGTCTGATTGACTTCAAGGCCTTTGCGCAAATCGCGCACGAAACTGGAGCAGTGGCAATCGCGGATATCGCGCACGTGGCCGGACTAGTGGTTGGCGGCGCGCATCCGCATCCATTTCCTGAA
This sequence comes from Candidatus Uhrbacteria bacterium, assembly GCA_016187515.1. GTDB lineage: Bacteria > Patescibacteriota > Patescibacteriia > GWA2-47-26 > GWA2-47-26 > JACPJN01. Next base: position 71,615 of record JACPJN010000009.1, read on the forward strand.
ACCGACATTGTCACCACTACGACGCACAAGACCTTACGCGGCCCGCGCTCCGCGCTTATTTTAGCAAAAGCGCAATATGGCGCGGCCATTGATAAAGCGATTATCCCCGGCCTGCAAGGCGGACCAATGGAACATATCATTGCCGCTAAAGCCGTATGTTTTAAAGAGGCGATGGAGCCGAGTTTCACGGACTACGCGCGGCGTATCGTGGCTAATGCCAAAGTCCTGGCCGAAACGCTAATGCGTGAAGGACTCACACTGGTCTCCGGCGGCACGGATAATCATCTGATGCTCATGGATTTAACTGCTCTGAATATGGCCGGCAAACAAGCCGAGGCGCTTCTTGATGAAGTGGGTATTACGGTGAACAAAAATATGATTCCGTACGATCCGAGGAAACCCTTAGACCCTTCCGGCATCCGTCTGGGCACACCGGCTTTAACCACGCGGGGTTTCACGGAAGACGACATGAAAATCGTGGGCCGTACCATCGCGGAAGTTTTGAAAAATCCAACCAGCGACGATACCAAATCTCGTGCGCGAGAAGTCGTGCGCGGACTTACGGAAAAATATCCGCTCTATCCCGATCTAAAGTATGCAACTTATTGACGGGCGTGCGCTTGCGGCAAAAATCCACGCCGAAATAAAAGAGGAAATCCAGCGCCTTAAGATTGTCCCCGGGCTGGGGGTTATTTTGGTTGGCGAAAATCCGGCTTCCGAGCATTATGTGGAACTAAAAAAGAAAAAAGCGGAAGCGCTGGGTTTTTATGTGGATGTACGCGCCCTCCCGTCCTCCATCACCCAGGAAGCGCTGCACGCTGAAATTATCAATCTTAATTCTCAATCTTCAATTCACGGCTTTATTTTACAACTCCCGCTCCCCTCCCGCCTTGATAAGCACGCCGCGCTAAATTTGATTGATCCCAAAAAAGACGCTGACGGTTTGCATCCGCTTAATCTTGGTAATTTGGCGCGTGGCGCACCGGCTGTAATACCGGCTACGCCCCGCGGAATCCTGGCGCTTATTGAATCCACCGGCACCCGTATTGAAGGCGCGCATGCGGTGGTAGTCGGCCGCAGTGCGATTGTGGGCCTGCCGACCGCACTGATGCTCACACAGCGCAACGCCACAGTAACCATCTGCCACTCGCACACCAAATCCTTGGCCGCGCATACACAAACCGCAGACATTCTGGTGGTCGCGGCCGGACACCCCGGACTGGTACGCGGCGATATGCTAAAAGGCGGCGCGTGCGTAATTGATGTGGGAAGTACTCCCACCCCCTCTGAATCTCCCCCTCCAAGAGGGGGAGAACACCGGTCAATTTCCCCCCCTGCCCGAGGGGGGGCGAGGGGGGGTGGGAGTACCAAATGGCTCGGAGACGTTGATTTCGCCTCCACCCTAAAAAAATCCGGCTTTATCACCCCAGTCCCGGGCGGAGTGGGCCCTATGACTGTCGCGATGCTTTTGAAAAATACGATTGAGCTGGCAAAGTCATCCTGAACGTGCGTGGGATCTCCGGCATATGCGGGGATACCCGCCTCTCTTCCCGTCGCGCATGCCATTCGGGAATTTAGACACTGCAATGCTCGGCGGGTTAATTTTGCACTCGAATTTTTTCGTTTCACTCAAAATTCGGCAAAATTAAAAAAGCGCCGGCTGAACTGGTCAGTCGGCGCGCGAGTCCTCTCCTCTTGTCGCCTATTGCGGTCTAGCAAAACCCGTCTTCGCCAGAATCGTCGTCCGGGTCCGGCTCGGCGCCGTCGAAATCGTCGTCCGGATCATCGTCAACCTGCACCCCCTCCGGGTCCAGCACTTTCGCCACCGCGTTGCGGATCACGGCGCGCAATTCCGCGGGATCCCACGGCTTGGCCAGATACGCAAAGAGCAGGCCCGAGAAAACCGCTGCGGCATACTGGCCGCTGTCGCGGTCGGCGGTGACCAAAATCCGCACGCTGCGCGGAAATCGGGCGGCAACCTGGCGCAAAAACTCCAAACCTTTCAGGCCGCCCGGCATGGAGTTGTCGCTCATGATGACATCAAAAAACATGTGGGCATCAAGCATCCCAAGCGCCTCCGCCGCGCTTCCCGCCTCACTGATCGTACAATCCGAATACTCCCCTTGGATTGTCCGCGCCAGCGCCCGGCGCATTCCTCCTTCATCATCCACGATCAGAAAATGAACGGGTGCCATTCTCTTTCCTCCCTTTTTGTATTTTCGCGTAACCGCCGCGTACCCCCACCCTACCACAAATCCTCGGCGCTGTCAACCCCCTAGCGGGTTACTTCCGCAATCCACTTCAACACCCCCCGAGACGTCCTTTTCACCTCCCACTGCTCAATAACCGGCAGGTCATAACTGTGCAAAGCGTAAAGGCGCGCTTCAAGGCGCCGCGCCAAGGCGTTTCTGGTCTTGCACAAAACCGCCCACTCCCGCGCCTGCTCCACCTTGGCTTTGAAGCGGTACACTGACCGCACTGGCCACATGTTCACGCAGGCAATTAACCGCTCGCGAAGCAGCGCGCGCGCAATGCGCTCGGCTTCTTTTCGCGAACCGCAAGTAGTAAAAATGACGATCATAACTTTGCCAGCGGTCTATAACAATTGCCACAATTTCTGTACCGCGCCAACCGCCATAAGCGCAGCTGCAGCAATTCCCGCCGCGACTTTCCAGTTCAGTCCGGAAGCGTGTCGGCGCCGCATCAACGCCAGCGCGGCGGCGACAATCACCATCCCCTCCAGTCCGAATAAGACACTGCCCACCACATCAATCACGTCAATAAAACTCCTGGCCCCGGCCAAAAACAGCAAAAGCGGAATGCCCGCGGCAAACCCCCAAGCCGGCGTATGCTTTACCAAAAAATCATACTTAAGCACCTCCTGCAAATAAAGCGCGATCACAAAATACGAGGTGATAATCGCGAGAAACCCCGTCAGCGCGCCCAGCGCCATGATCCCCGGCCCCAACACCCCTTGCAATCCGCTAATCGCTTCCTCACTCGTGTTTGATCCGGACACTCCGACCACGGCCAGCATAAAAAGCGCGGTTACGACTACCGGAACCAAGGTACCCACCGCGATACTCCGGCGAAATACTCCTTTGCGCCGTTTGACAATATCCCAAAGTTCGGGAATTGCCGCGGCGCCGGAAAGCGAAACCATCAGCACTCCATAAGGCCCAAACCATCCGCCTCCTCCGGCGGTAAATAAATTCTGCGCGTCAAAATGCGCCAAACCGCGGCCGCTGATGAAAAGCAAAGCGCCGATAAGAAGCCAGGCCAGGTAAAACTCCACTCCGGCCACCAAGCGCAGCCCAAAAAAGCTCACCGTGGCAACCGCGATAAACAGTATGATGCTATAGGTAAACGCCTCGCCGCCAAAAATTGGCGTAAGCAGCAGCGAGAGAAACATGCCGCCCACAATCAGATACGCCAGCTGCAGGCCCCAAAAACGCACCACCTCCGTAATCAATACAATCCGCTGGCCGGCTTTGCCAAAAGTATACCCCACGTATCCGGGCAAACGATGTTTCCCGGGAGTGGAAGCAATCAGTTCGCCGTAAAACCAGTGCACCGTCAGCACCAGCACACCCACCACGACAATCCAAAACAGCCCAATCCAAAACCCGGCTTGCGCCGCCACATACGGCGCGCCGAAAATCCCGACCCCGATAATCAGCCCGGAAAGCGTGGCAATCGCATGGAGAAATTGTTTCATAAGACCAATAGGACCTATTGGTCTTATAGTATACCACAACTCATCCCCACACTATCCTCTTGACGCCTCGTGATTGAAAGGTTAAGGTGAATGGACTACTTATGCCTACCCAATCTCCTCCTTCTTTAGCGCAGCGTATCCCGCCCCAGAATATCGAAGCCGAGCAGTCGCTGTTGGGCGCGCTTCTGATTGATAAGGACGCGATTATCAAAGTGGCTGACGTGGTCATGCCCGAGGATTTCTATAAAGATATTCATCGCCTGATCTACGAGGCCATGTCCGGGCTATTCCAGGATCGCGAGCCGATTGACCTGCTTTCGCTCTCCAATCGCCTGGAGGAGAAGAAACAGCTGGAATTGGTCGGCGGCCGGACCTACTTGATTGAACTTTCCAACGCGGTGCCCACCTCGGCCAATGTTGGCCATTACGCTTCCATTATCCAAAAAAAAGCCACCCTGCGCCGTCTGCAGCAGGCCGCGGCGCAGATCAGCACGCTTTCATTTGAAGAAGCCGAGGAAGTGGATCATCTTTTGGATAAAGCCGAGCAAAAGTTATTCAGTGTTTCGCAAAAGTATTTGAAGCAGGCCTTTATTCCGGTGCGCGATGTCTTAACCGAGGCCTTTGACCGCATTGATGAAATCCACCGCGAAAAAGGGAAACTGCGCGGACTTTCCAGCGGATTTTTCGCGCTGGATAATCTGCTCGCCGGACTGCAGCGTTCGGATTTGGTCATTCTGGCGGCGCGGCCATCGCTGGGAAAGACCTCGCTGGCCCTGGATATCGCGCGCAACGTTGCTACGCGCGAAAAAGTTCCGGTCGGCGTCTTTTCTTTGGAAATGTCCAAAGAACAGCTGGTGGATCGGCTGATTTGCGCCGAAGCCGGAATTGATCTTTGGCGCATGCGTACCGGACGGCTTTCGGATAAACCAGGCGAAGACGATTTCGCGCGCATTGGACACGCGCTGGGGCAGCTCTCCGAGGCCCCCATTTATATTGATGACTCGGCCACCGCGAACATTATGGAAATTCGCACCAAAGCGCGGCGCCTGCAGATGGAAAAAGGGCTGGGACTCCTGGTGGTGGATTATTTGCAGCTAATGGAATCGCGAACGCGCATTGAAAATCGCGTGCAGGAAATTTCGGAAATTACTCGGGCGTTAAAAGCGATCGCGCGCGAGCTGAACATTCCGGTGCTCGCCTTGTCCCAGCTTTCCCGCGCGGTGGAGGCGCGCAGCCCCGCGATTCCCAAACTCGCTGATCTTCGTGAATCTGGATCGATCGAGCAGGACGCGGACGTCGTGCTGTTTATCTATCGCAAAGCCATGGATAAAGGAGCGCAAAATCTGACGCCCGAGGAACGCCATATTGCGGATATTTTTATTGCCAAACACCGCAATGGCCCGACCGGACAGGTGCAATTATTCTTTGACGAACAAAAAGTAAGCTTCCGTAATTTGGAGAAAACCGGACAGCCGTTTTGAGGTAAATCAAGTGAATCAGGTAAATCAAGTAAATCAAGTAAATCAAGTGAATCAAGTGCCTGATTTACTTGTCTCGCTTGATTTACCCAATCAATATGCAATTTCCTCCTCCCATCACCCGTCTGATCCAGCATTTCCGCGCGCTCCCCGGCGTGGGCCCGCGCACGGCCGCGCGTTTTGTATTCGCGCTATTAAACAAACCCGAAGATGAACTGCGTTCCTTTGGCCATGCCCTGGTTGATCTTAAAGAAAGCATCCGCGTGTGCAAAGCATGTTTCAACGTATCGCTGGCAAATCCCTGCCAAATTTGCGCGGATCCCAATCGCGATGCCGCCGCGCTTTGCGTGGTCGCCCGACCGCAAGATATCCAAGCCCTTGAAGAAACCCGGGAATATCATGGTCTCTATCACGTCTTGGGTGGGACGCTTAATCCGATTGAGGGCGTAACGCCGGAACAATTGCGGATTAAGGAATTGCTGAATAGAATTGATAATCCGCCGCTCCCACCCCTCCTAACCTCCCCTCGGGCAGGGGAGGAAAACGATCGTATTTCTCCCCCTTTTCAAGGGGGAGTTAGAGGGGGTCAAGACATCCAGGAAATCCTCCTCGCCTTAAACCCGGACCTGGAAGGCGAGGCCACCGCGCTTTACCTGGCCAAACTTCTTAAAGCCCGCGTGCCGCGCGTCACGCGGCTGGCCCGCGGACTGCCCCAAGGCGCGGACCTGGAATACGCCGACGAGGTAACGCTCATCAACGCGATAAAAGGACGAAGGGAAATATGAAAGAGGATATTTTACACAATCGTGGTTTCATAACACTCCTCGAGGAATTAGGACTATCCGGAAATGAGATAAAATGCTATTTAGCAACATTGGGCTTGAACTCCGCAACCGTTGCTGAAATTTCAAGCCACGCGGCAGTAAATCGCGTCAATGCCTACAGCGCAGTCAAGAAACTTCTTGAACATGGTCTTTTGGAACAAGAGATAACTCCAAAAGGACGGCGTATCCGTCCCGCCCCGTTTGACGCGCTTCAGGAACTTGCCCAAAGTTACCAAAAGCATGCTACTCGCCTACGCTGGAAGATGGAAGATCTAATCAAAGAATTGACTGACCAGCGCGCGCAAAACAATCCGTCACAACCAACGATAATGGGTGAAGTGCTTTTTTTCAGGGGTGAAGATGCGTTCTACCAAATTGCCGAGCGCACTCTCGCAATACCACCGGGATCGGAGGTCTGCATCCTGGAAGCGTTTGACTATTTTACCCCGCCGGACAATCCTACCTATGATGACGAATACTATATCCCAGCGCGTTTAAATCGCGGGGTTTCGGCGCGCATACTCCATCGTCCGGACGAACATGGCCGAGCGTTGCGCGCCCGCGATCATAAAGAACACCGCGAAACGCGCTTCCTGCCGACTAACATGAATTTTCCGTGCTCCATGTATATTTACGGCGATGAAGTGGCGCTGGTGTGGACCACTGATCATGTGGTGGGATTGGCCGTACGCGGCGGACCGCTCACGACCTTGATGCGGGCGATGTTTGAGCAATATTGGAAAGCGGCGGCAGCGGGAAACCTATACCGGGACGCAAAAAACGCGCCTAAAAGTGAGTTGTAATTCTACAATACTACCGCGCGAAAGCGCGGATTTGCTTTTAAATAAGCGAGAATTTCTCTCCTATTGTTCCGTTCATCGCAAAAACTTTGACACTGCACTGCCATACCGCCAAACTAGAGGTAGATGGGGGTAAACGCCTATCTTTCTCCATCGGCATGGTGCTGTATGGAATATACCAAAGGAGGACGTCATGTCGTACCTTTACAAAGTACTGTTCGTTTTCATGCTCGTCGGCGGATGCGGCGGAGTTGAGGAAGAAATTGATGGAGAAGGTTGGCAACGTGATCCGCTCGGAACTACTGAGAACCTGGTTTCTACGTGCGAGGAGTGCACCAATGTAGTCGCGATTGCGGTTGCAGCAACAATCGCCGCGGGATACGTTATCGGCCCGGGAGACGAGGCAACCGCTATATTTATGGGATTCGTTGCCTACCAACTCGTGACTCTCCAAATTCCCGTCGAGTACGTTGCACAAGCTATACCCATCGCAATACAGCTTATCACCAATGGATTACGTGATGTCGTCGCGGTCATCTCCATGGCGCTATGTCGCGATACGCTGGCACTCTGTGAACCAATCCCGACACTGGATGAAACCGATTCGTCGGAAGATGTGGCGGTCGAACTCCAACCATGCACACCGAACTGGTCATGCAACGCCTGGAGTGAGTGTGTGTTTCCGGGATTCCGCAGCCGCCTTTGTACAGATCTTGCCGGATGCGCGGGAACACCCCCGGTCGGCGCCACCTCAACCACGCAAACCGAGCCGTGCGATCCTTGCGGCAATGGTTCGTGCGAGGACGGCGAAACCTGCACGAGTTGTCCGGCTGACTGCGGCACATGTCCCCCGCCGACTTGCACACCGGCATGGAGCTGCAGCGGATGGTCAGCATGCTCATGTTCTGGCACCAGAACACGCACCTGCGCCGATCTCAATTCTTGCGGCACTGCCACGGGACGCCCATCCATTACCTCTAGATGCGTGGTCTGTGGCAATGGCTCGTGCGATTGCGGCGAAACCTGCGCGAGTTGCTCTGGTGACTGCGGCGTTTGTCCGCCGCCGCCCTCTTGCACTTGCGCCGATGGGGATCGCGACGGACACTATGATCCGACCCGGTGCGGCGATTCCCGGTGCTCTCCTCGCGATGACTGCAACGACAGCAACGCGGCAATCTATGCCGGGGCGCCCGAGATCTGCAACGGCCTGGATGATAACTGTAATGGCACTGTTGACGAAAGTGGCGTATGTCCGCCGCCTGATCCAGAACCAGATCCTCCGGGGACCGGTGAAATTTGCGGTAACGACACGGACGACAATGGCAACGGCGACCCCTGGGACGGCTGCGAATGCCGCCCAATCTACGGCCAAAGTACGCGCTGTGTTGACGGGCGCTACTATGAGGCGTGCAATCGCGGCAACTGGCGCCGCGATAATGACTGCCTGGAATTCTGGCAATGTCCAGGGCGCGGCATCTGCGTCTTCCTGACCCGGCCGGATCCTTACGCCCAGTGTATTTGTCCCTGAAGTGCTTTTGCGAGTCCTTTCGCGGGACGCGGAACCAACCTCCGCCATCCCGCTTTTTTAATAGGGAAATATAAAAAACAAGCGGTGTCCTCTCCACACCGCTTACGAACAATAATCGCCTTTCACTGTGGCGCGCTGAAGTTCGGACCGGGCCAGTACCAGTCCGTCCCCAGGGCGTTTTCTCGGAGTATTCCTTGCGTCTGAAGCGCGCGCATAATCCGCGCGGTCTCGGAGCTGATCCAATCCGAGGATTGCGCGACAACGTGCGTCCTAATCAATTCCGCAAGGTCCCGACCGTTCAGGGGCCAGGTAATCTCCCCGCTTTTCGCGAGCTTGCGAAGATCCTCACAGACCAGCGTAAACGCATCGGCTACCCGGTGCTCAATTCGGGGCAACTCTTGCGGATCCGCCAATCTTGGCCCGGGCTGCGGAACCAATTTTGCGGTAGGGGCGGCCGCAGCACCTTCCGCCGCTTCGCTTGCCTTTCGCGGCCGCCCCCGCTTCCTGGCGCGCACCCCTTGACGAATTGCCTCCGCCAATGCGGGCGCGCTTACGCCGGCTTGAAAGACCTCTTCAAAAAGCGAGGCCGTGAGCGGATGCAGAGGATCGCCCGGCTGCTCACACACAAACAAAGCGCCCTTTTGAATCAGATCCTCAACAATGGCCTGCGCAATTGTATATTCCGCGCCAGCGGTCTCCCTGGTCGCCCGCGCCACCGCTTGAATTACTTCCTCCCGCGGCGCCGGCCAGCGCCGAATGAATCGCAGTTCATTCAGCGCGTCGCGCATTATCTCATCGCGCCCCATTATGTCACGCAGGTCCCTCGCCAACGCCTCTGCTCCGGGGTTGGTGTCATTCATGGTGTCATTCATGGTGAACCTCGGCGTAATTTGGTTGGAAATGAACAAACCACCCACATCATAATACCGCGCTTAAGAAAAGTCAAACCCGCCGTTATTGAAGAGTATGCAAAAACCGATAGGCATAGCAAAAAAAGTGGCCATCGCGGGGATGACCACTGGGGGCGGTTGCTGACGACCGAGTTACCGGTCGATCCAGCCGGGCTTCCGCTCGCGCTTGCAGTTGGGACAGCAGGGATAACCGGTGTTCTCCCGGCATGCCTGCCTGCCGTGCCTGCGGCAACCTTCGCACAGGCCGGTCCCGTTGCACTGACTGCAGATTTCTCGGGCCATGTTCTTTCTCCTTGTTTTGCGCTCAATGAGCGCGTTATTCCGCGGATTCCTCGCGCTACGGCCCGCCTTCGTCGCCGGTCCAAGGCGTATAGTCGCTGCGCGTGTTGTCCTGCCCCCCGATCGTGAATCCATCAAGCGAGTGGTGGGCTTCGAGCACACACCGCTGCTCCCGCGGGTCGTAGATGCACGCGGGTTTTACCGGAGTGGGCAGGACCTCTCCGAAGTGAAGCGAGAAGGGTTTTGTGGTTTCTGTGATTGGCATGTGGATTTCTCCTTTTTGTGGCTAGTCGTTACGCGTAACATACTGATCGTCGTAGTCCTCGTAGCCGGTTAGTCCACTGTAGGATGTGGTACTGTTCTGGAACGACTGACTCTTCATGGTACCGGCAAAGAGCTCTCCTCCTTCCTCGCACTGGGTTACCGGATCGTACCGATGCGTCGGCGCCGGCATCGGTTCCACCGCTTCCATGAAGTGGAAGAGGAAAGGACGCCGTGGGTTCGCGTTCGTCGCGTTCATTGTTGACCCCGTTCAGTCCGCTGATGCGGCATCGAGGAAGTCAAGATGCCCGCTTCCTCCGCAGCGCCCACATTCCGCGCTCTCGGTGCTCTGGCTTCGGATAACATACTCGGATTGTTTGCGGGAGATGCGACCGAGCCCTGCGCACGTCGGGCACTTGTATCTCCCGCGATCAGGACACCCGGAATCCTGACACAGTTTCAACGGCGGTCCAAAGGGGTTGAACGCAGCGATGATTTTTCCGATCATGTTGCACCTCCTTGTTTCCACGCAAGAAGCTCAACCAACGCATCCGTCATTGGAAGCTTTGTGAGCTCCTCAAGCCAAAGCCATTGACCGTTAGGGTTGATTTCAAGAAACACCCACTCACCGTCCGGAGTAAAGATAAGATCAATCGCCCCGAAATTGAGTCCGTATCGGCGCACCATCTCACGACAACGCGCCTCCACTTCAGATGGCAAGGTAATCGCGCTGTGTAGGGTATGCTCAAAGTCATAGTGACGCCAATCGATCCTTGTCTTCTCGCTTTCCTGCGAGTCAATCCGCACCGCGAACACCTTATCTCCGATGATCGTTACCCGCGCCTCGTACTGCTTATCCACATACTGCTGGAACAAGTGCGGCGCAAAACGAATCGTGTCTGCATGCGAAAGAGCATCTTCGCCCACCACGCTCGTGAAAATCGCCGTATCCAGCGGAATCGTCGCCGGCCCACGGCCAGCGATTTTCACGATCACGCGCCCCTGATGCGCACTCCAAAATCCGCGAAACGTTTCCGGATTGTTGGTGACAAGCGTCTCGGGCGTCTGAAATCCCAGTTCACGCGCGAGCATGAGCTGGTGCAGTTTGTATTGTGCGGCGTGAAGCGCGTCTGGATGACTGACCCAGACGATGTCCGAAAGACACCTATACAGTCCTTGCAGGACGTAATGGCACTCGTCGCGCACAAAGGTCTGGACACCAGCGTCAACGATCTCGTCATGAACGACTGCATCCGAAGGCCGCCGATACCAACACGATCGAATACAATCCGGCGTCAGCGTGCGCCCGTGATAGCGCAGTTCCCATTGTTCACCACGCCATTCAACCATGATCTCGCGCGGTAAATCCTCGGTATTGAGACGAAATACCGGAATGTCGCGCTCGTTGAATACTTTGATTACACGACTCGCATGCTCATCGTAACGGTTCGTTACGATAAGCACCGTATCCCGTGCTCTCATGATTTCTCCTTGGTTTGTCAAAGAGCGGAATGCTCTTCAACTGTTGCAGGTGTTTCAGCCCTTGTCTTTCCTTATCATCCTTCTTCGCGCCGATGAAACATAGATACAAGGAAAGACAACGAGTGAAAACGAAAATCCACCGAAACTTTCCGGTGGACTCTCAAGAAACTATCTCCCTTTTTCATTTTTTCTTTTTCTCCCTCGACTTTCCGGCCATCTGCCAGGCCATTTCGAAAAGAAGTTTCATCACTTCGAAGACCGGACCGCCGCGCACTATCAAGCCAACCATCTCTCCTCCTTTCCAGGCAAACGCGACCTCCTTGCCATAAATATATACCGCGCACGCGAAATGCAGATCCGGGGGCAAATAACGTGTTTCTCGATTTTCCTTTTTATCGCGCTCGTGAAGACGCGCCGCAAAGAGTTCGCGGGCATGAAGACACCGCGCCTTGATTCCACGCTTCACCCGTTCCGGAATGTAAATCATCTCGTCGTAATCCGGATCATTGGCAGGATGAAAAAAATCCGTCGCCTCAATATAATAGTTTGTCGATCCCGCCGGCACGTCTAAGCTTCGCTCCGCTATCCGCTCCATCACTTCATCACCGCGCAAAACCATCAACCCTTCAAAATTCACTCGCGAAGTTCCTTCCTGATCACCGGCACAGGCCAACAATTTAGGAATAATATCCTCAATCCGCCAGCGTACCTTGGTGGCGAACTTTTGATGTCCTTGCGCGAGCGCTTGAAGATTTTCAAGCGGTGCAGGATATATCAGACGACTGGCGCGCATCCCTTCCTGCACGATCAATCCCTGTTCAACCAGTCGCTTAATTGCTCCATACGCATTAACCCGATGTACATGCGCGCGCCGCGCAACATTGTTGATATTCGCCGGACCTAAACTTAGGGATGCCAGATAGCACTTTACTTCATTCCTTGAGAGACCTAATTTTTCAAGGAGCGCGATAATGCTCCGATCGCGCATGAGGTCTTCAGTTTCTGGCGTTTTGTTTTTCCGGACTATTGAAGTATTATCGTCTGCCATAAGCGTATGATAGCGCGGGATACTAGTCAAAATTTTTGCTGCCCAATTCCTTAGTGGCCAGCCAAAGCCCAATAGCCACGGAGAAATTTAACCCTTATGGTTGTAGTATAGCATGCTACAACAGTGATATACAAAAGCGGTGCGCTCTTTTTGAACGCACGCGCCAACTGCGCCCCAATTCGGGCGTCTAGGGATTAGTAGTAAAGGACCCCGTGGCAAGCCACGGGGCATTGAATGGAGCGAGCTACGCTCGCTCATACGCCCCGACCGCGGTCGGGGCGGCATTCAACCTTTGATCCCGCGGCGTTCGTCGGAAATGTCCTCCGATCGGAATCGGAGTCCATTTCTCGCCTCACTTGCGGGAGTAATTTTTTCAATCCTTACCTTAGTAAACTCTTGCCGATGTCCTTTTTTCCTCTTGTACCGCACCTTGCGCTTGTATTTGATAACCGTTACTTTCGGCGCCCGCCCCTGCTCTAAAATCGCGGCCTCAACTTTTGCGCCGGCCACGGTTGGCGTTCCCACTTTCACTTCCCCGCCATTGGCATCGCCCATCAGCAATACCTGATCAAACACCGCCTGATCACCTTGATTTCCGGGCAGCTTTTCTACTTTAAGAATCGTCCCCGCTTGCACAATATACTGTTTCCCTCCGGTTTTGATGACAGCGATCATATAGCATGGATGGTTACCCTCACCGCGTTCCTCTCCCCAAGGGAGAGGATGGCCGCAGGCCAGGTGAGGGGGCAATGGAATTACGAGTGGGAAAATTCTACCATACCCCCGGAATCCTGTCAAACAACAATGTACACCGCAAAAAAAACCGGTTCGTTGAGCTACGAACCGGTACGCGGCGCGGACGGACTTAGCCGTACTCGCGATTAAGACGCCTTCAATGCGCGGTGGACATCCGGCTTGACGCCGTCAGCCCAAAAATCCTCCACATCAATCGGCGCGCGGCATCGCGTCTTAAGCGGCGGTCCGGTTCCCGCAAGCGTATATCCGCGGCGAAGCCGACTCGCGCGCCAAGCCGTTTCCGTAAGAGTTCTGTAGACATTGCGCAAGACCCGGTCCGGACGGAACCCGATGGACCTCGCCAGCGCCATCTCCGCGAACTTTCCTTCGGAAAGATCTCCAAACCAGTAAGCGCGCGCCAGAATCCGGCCGCGCGGGCTAAAGAAATTCTGGCGATCAATCTCCAGGAGTTCGCCGCGCGGGGATCGGCTCTCCAGATGCGTGAGCCAACTGCCAAACGCGTCCCAGGTGAAAACCCGTTCACCCCGCTGCGCTTCAATCGCGGCGCGCGCCGCGCTGCGCAGATACTCAATATCCGGCTCGGGCAAAACCGTCTTAACCAGACCGGCGCTGCGCATTTTTATGGTACTCTGCACCTGCGCTTGGCGGGCCATCTCTCTGACGATGCCAAACCGGCTGCCGATTTCTTCCAAACTCCAGCCCATCAGATGCAAAACCACAATCTCTCGTCCACGCGACTCAACATCATGCAAACGTTGGAGAAAAGCCGGACTAAGCAGTAACTCCGGAGAAACCTCAAATTTCGGCTCCGGATCAGCTGCCGCCTCGGCCAAACGATCGCCGACAGTCAGACCTTCACAGCCGCTTATCGGCGCCTCCAGCGAAACCTCGCGCAGCAGCATAGCATTCTCAATACTGCTGGCCAACTTCTCGGACACACCAAGCTTTTTCCTGATCTCTTCGCGCGTGGGTTTCCGACCAAGCCGTTGACCAAGCGCTTTGGCCGTGAATTGGTACTGTACTATTGCATCCACCTTGTGCACCGGAATACGGACCGCCCTTTCCTTGTCTTTAAGCGCCCGGTAAATACCGGATCTGATCCACCAAGTGGCATAGGTTGAAAACTGAAATCCGCGGCCGGGTTCAAAGCGATCAAAGGCCCGCTCCAGTCCGAGCCATCCTTCCATAAACAGGTCTTCCGCGCCCATGTGCCAGACCCGCCTTCTCCGCATTGCCCAGAAAACCAGTTTGGCAACCCATCTGGAGCACGAGATCAGCAGGCGCTCTCGCGCTTCTTTGTCGCCTTGCTGGCCGCGCCGGATCAGCTCCCGCTGCTCGTCACGCGACAGCCGAGGATTGTTGTCCAGTATGGCCCGCAGGCCCGGTGAAAACTCCCGCTGTGTGCGCCGCTTCTCTGCGGCGCCCCAGGAGTCAAGATCAACGGCCTCCTTACCCTGCTCAAGGATCCGCTTATGCGAAACAATGGAAACGCGCTCGCTCAAAAGCGCGGCTCTGACCGCCTTGAGCGCCGCCGTTTGCACCGCTGGCAAAATCGTCCTGGGAAAGAGCGAACGGATGACCTCCTCCGAGATCATGCCGCCCGCGCTATGGGCCAAGGCCTGCGCCTCAGCAACAATGTCCGCGTGCATGATCTCCATTTTGCCCTCCGTTTTCGTTTTGCGTCAGAAAACGCAAACTGCATTATACTACATCCTTCAAAAAATGCAAACTCCTTCCCAAAGAAAAACCGGACACGCGAGGCGTATCCGGGGCGCGGCGCGAACACCGCAAAACCAAAACAAAGAGCAAAACGGGAAAGGGGTTGGGCAGTGTGTTGACCTGCGGATTGTTTAAAGCCGCGGACCTGGGAATGGACAAACGCGGCTCAAGGAGAGCGGAGGTTTGGCAGACCTCCTCAATCCGCCACTGCGAGATTCCCTTACCCGAGCGAGATGCCTTCCGTCTCCAGGATGCGAGGCCCGGCTGCGGTAATTTCCCGCTAATCTCAACGCTTGACGCGGCATGCGTACCCGCCCGGGCGCACCTTGCCGCATGGACGCGTTCCGGTCCGCCGACTTTCTTTCAAAGGCCGGCGAACGTCCCGCGCGCGCAGGACTACCATACACCTAGCCTTGAACCTGCCGTATTTCCCCACGCGCGCGCGTAAAGCGGATTAGGGCGGTTGACCCGAGTTACTTCTCGATCCGCCCCAGCCCGCAACAGTAGGTATAGTACCGCACTCACCATCCTGACGTCAAATGATCCGGACGCGCAAAATTAAAACTCCCCAGCTACGCGACAGGGAGTTCGCGGCAGTCCTCATCCTTACGCTTACGACGCGCGTTTAGCGAAACGACCGTAAGCAGCGGCGGCCAGCAAGCGGCCCAAAGCGCGCCCCTCCTCCTCTGCCCTTGGCGCATCGCGCAGTACATTGACATAATGCGCAAAAGACACGCCCGCGTCAGATATTCAATCTTATATTGCCCAACACAGCCGTCCACAAACTCCTTAAACGCCGGGCGTTCATCTGCTGGCAAATGCACCAGAAAATTCTCCATCCTCTCCAGCGCTGGCGCGGAAATCCACTGCCGCACCGGCACATATCCTTCCCAACGCTCTTTCGGCGTCCGGCCATACACGGCCTGGTGAACTTGAAGCACGCGTCCGCCTTGGGGCACGCTGACATTCACTTCAAAGGCGGGGCCAAATTCTTCGCCCGCAAGCGCGCGGCCAAGCAGCGCGTAGAAAAGCGCGAGCAGAACGCATTCTTCGTACTCGCTTTGCGGAAACGGCGCTCCCAAGCGCGTGGTATAGCCGTTTTTCCCCGCGTACCATACCGCAAGCTCTACCAGGTCCGCCTCAATTTGCCGCGGCGTGAGCGGTTGGGAGCAATCATGGTACAGGGAAGCGCGTAAAAACGATTGGCATCCCTTTTGCGACATATAATCCGTCATCTCGCGCATGGCGCTCCAGAGTGCAAACTGGGTAACTGGCGCAGGTAATTCCGGAGCCATCTCGCCAACATAGCGCTCCAGACCGCAGCGGCGCAAAACGCGCAAAGTCAAAGAACGAAAGAACTGCGGTCCGTAGATACGGTACTGCGCGGCGTCTTTCAAACGACGGGACATGGTTTCCCTCTTTCTTGTTTAAGAAGACATCAGCAGTTGTGCGACAATTCCGCGGAGGCGTTCCGGGCCGGCGTTGAGCGTCGCGGATTTGTCCAGCGTCAAGTCCGCGCGGGAAAACGGCGGATCCGGATGGCCGGTCCAAAGAATGACGGGCAAACGCGGCCAGCGCTCTTTAATTCGTCCGGAAAACTCCGCTCCATTCATCCCGCCCATTTCCAAATCAGTAATCACGAGCGCAATCTCCGTTTGCTCAATACGCAGGAGCGCGACGCGCGCATCTTCCATGCCGACCACCTCATACAGATCGCCAAGCCACGCCCGCAAGGTCTTGATCCAATACAACTCGTCATCAACGCAAAGGATGGTTTTTCGCATCAAGAGCACCTCCTGGAGTATTTCATCACAGACGCAACCGCCTGTCAACCGCGTAAATGAGAGGGTTGACGGGGATATAATTAGTTAGGCGATGTAATTTATTTTTTAAACTTTTTCCCGTTTTACGCCTGATGCGAAAACATTCAACTCTTGGTTATATTGCTCATTGGTCGCCCTGATTGTTGCGGATCTTTTTTGGCCACGTCCGCTTTCGAGAAATGCTTTTAATCTCCTCGCGGTCGGCACATCAACCCAGTCTATTGTTATCGAGAGAGACGGCTCATTTCTTTGTGTCCTTAAAAAGTCCATAAATTCAAAGGTGTCCATACTTAAAAACTCGGAGCTAATATCTTTTGGAACCGGCTCATGTTCAATCTTGGAGTTGAATGTTTCCATAGTGTTAAAAGTTAAAAAAATAAATTATTTCCGATAACGGGCGGCGCGTATGCGAAGTCCCGACGGAATGTAGTGAAGTCGGGATTTGGGCAGGCACAGCGAAATGGCGGTGCAATTTCTGCTGTGGATAGGTGGACTTGACAGTTATCAGGAGTTGTGTTAGTATATGATTGGGTATCAACCGGTCGCTCGTTCAGTATCAATTGAGCGAGCCCAACCTTTCAAAAGGGCGCTGTCTGTAACAGGACGCGCTTTTTTGATATACTGGGTGCGTGGACTTTGAGGGCCCGTAGCCCAATTGGCAGAGTGCTCGGTTGATACCCGAGAGGTTGGGGGTTCGATGCCCCTCGGGTCCACATCAAAGACCATCTCATAACGAGGTGGTTTTTGATTATCAAGGAAATTGCATCGCCGATCATTTTATTTTGTGTAGCCGCATACGCCGTGCTCGTATAATCAAAGCATACCATTTCTGGTATGCTTTTGAGAAGTGAGAACCACCCCTGCCGTGTTGGGGTTTTATCCCCATCGCAAAGCGCGCGGCCTTCTTTCGCCGCCTTTCGCCGCCTATTAAATTCGGACGAAACTAACATACTGTACAGTATGTTAGTTTCGTCTTCAACCGATATATAAGGGCTCTTTTCAATTTTTTCGTCCTTCGAGACCGTTGCAAAACTCCCTTTTTGTCATCCCCGCCTGCCTACCGCAGGCAGGCGAACGCGGGGATCCAGAAATCCTAATGGAGAATATTAAAAACCACCCTGACCGCGATCAGGGTGGGGCATGCGGCGGACTCCATGGGGAAGGGCGCCGCACGTTACTCTTCCTCCTCCGCTTCGTCTTCCTCTTTTTCCGGATCAGGCCGCCAGGCGCCGCACTGACCTTCTTCGTCAAAAAGGTCGCTGCAGAATCCGTAGAGAAAACCGCGAATCCGCTGCCAGGTTTCACTCGGCGAAGTTACGAACTCGGAAGGGTTCTCGCTGCACCGCTGCACCACTTCCCGCGTTGCGTCCTCCACGCACTCCAAAGTACAGTACGGATCCTCTTCAAAATTGAACCCATCGGTGAGCGCGGCAGGAAGCGCCTGGTAATAGAGTACCTGCACGCACAGCACGGCCCCGGGTACGCGTTCAACTTCTGCCTCTGCGACGTGGCCCAGAATTGCGCCCTCATCCATAAGCGCCGAGAGTTCTTGCTCCACGGATTCAAGTGATCCCTGCAGTTCTGCTGGTGAGACCACGAGCGGCGAGCTTAGGAGACCCAGTTCCGCTTGCGCAAACCCCCGCATGGCGCCCAGTCGTCTCGCGCCGCGCTCGGAAAGCGTCTGCGGAAGCACCGCGTCCTCCTCAACGCGCCGCGCGCCGTTTTCCACGAGTCCGCACTGTTCAAAAGACGGCACCTCGCCTCCTTGGCCGCGCATCGCGGTTTCAAGCACGCGCGCCGCTTCCTTGGTTTTCTCGTAGCGCCGCGTGAGCGCCTGCGCGTTATCTTCATCGCGCTGCGCACAACCCATGGCGCAGATCATGAGCATTATGATTGGGCGTTTCATGATGTCCTCCGTGTGGAAAGAAATAGCCGGTGGCACGAAATCGTCTCGCACCACCGACCTTGAGTTGTTTCCTCTCTCCTTCCGCTCTACTGGTAATAGCCCGCCGAGCGGAAGAAACACGCGATGTTCAGGTGCGTCTGCGACCGCGCGATGTCGGCCGCGTCAATCGGCGTGCAGGGCTCGGTCAAGTGCCGCCCTTGGCGCGCGAGCACCTCGTCCGGCCCGGCCTCCAGGAACCACTGGGATTCGTAGAAGCACCAGCCCACGGTCGGAACCACCGCGGACTGCATGCAGGCCGCGCGGCAAAGATACACTGCCGGATCGTCCGCATCGTTCATGTACTGGAGCGCCGCGGGCGCGGAGCGGAACGCGACCTCCTGCATGCACAGGATCGCGCCCTGCAGGTTGTGCACCGTGCGCCCCACGGCCTCGGCCGCGCCGGCGATGCCGTCAATGATGCGCGAAACCCCTTCCATGATTCCGGTCGCGAGATCGTCCGGGGTCTCGATGTTGATGACGCTGCCTTCCACTCCGCCTCCGGCGCCTTCTCCGTAGCGGCGACCCATCCGACGGACGGTCTCCTCTTCGACCTCCCGCGCCATCCGCCGATCCGAGGCCTCCTGGAGCGTCCGAGGCGGCGGCATGGGCGGAGGCGTAAACGGCTCGCCGAGCGCCGTGAGTTCGCGCTCGGTGTAGCGCTCGATCCGCTCGAGCTGTTCCTGCGCCTCTTGCGGCAAGTTCGGCGTGATGCCGAGCTCCCGCGGCTTGGTCGCGCCGCTCCAGGCGTACTGGAGCGTCACAACCGACGGAACCGGAACGTTTTCCGTTCCTTCGGCCTCGACGATGCCGCCGACCTCCGCGACCGAGCTGCGCACCATCCGCGACCGCTCGATCGCGGCGATCGCGATCTCGCCCTCCAGCGCGGCCAGGAGCTCGGCCTTGGTCGGCCCTTCCTGCTGCGGCTCGCTGCCGCAGGCGGCAAGCAAAAGGTTGCTTCCGCAACAAACGGCCAGAAGAATGTTCTTGATCCACTGCATGACTCTTTGCCTCCTTGTCCCCACTTACGTGGCGGACGGTTGTTGTTTCTTAAGTCAAAGAACGATTTTCTACCGCTATCGTCTCATGCCGGTCTGGCGACAAATAGAGACGCGCGACGACAGGCAATGACAGCTTCGTGAAAACTATGGACACGCCCCGTCGTCGCAGAGAACGGCGCCGCACTCTTCGGCCATACTAATCGCGTTTCCGCAGGAATCAACATCCCAGACATCGCCGTATCGGCAATCGCGCCACGCGGTCGGTACGCACACGCTTGTGACCGCCGGACTTGAAAAACAGCTTGAATCCGGCGGACAATTTGCCCGCGAACCGCACGGCCCGCTGCACCACGAAATTGCCATATTCGTAGTCCAGACCAGACAACGCGGCGCTTCCGGGGGACAATCGTCATCGTTGCCGCACGGACTGCACACCGGCGCAACACCTTCCACCACGCACTCAAATTCGCGCTCATCAGCGCTTACCGTACACACGGTCCCGGGCGGGCACACGAACCCGAGATCCTGCCACACGCTCACGCAGTCCTCCGGCTCGCCCATACGCGGCCCGCAAATCAGCGGCGTTTGTCCATCAGCGGCGCACATAAAACTCTTCAGCGCCGGACACTCGCTTGGTCCGCATCCTGGTGGTAAGAGCGACGGTCCATCCTCACGCTCTTCCTCCGCGTTTCCCGCGCCGCCATCGGCGGCTTGGTGCGCGGTACTGTCCCCGCCGTCGTCGTACGCGCTGGGCGCCGCCCACTCCTCTCCTTCCACAGGTTCGGTCGGCTGTTCAACCACGACGATCTTTACTTCGTCGCCGCATGATGAAAAGCAAATCACGACACATATATGAAAAACCCTAACTTGCGCCATGGCGGTTTCTCCTTTTGATATTTTTGTCAAAGAGCCATTCCCTGTTCTCATCATCCCGCTCCCCTGTCCTGACAACTAGAGAAACGTAACGACGCAAAAGTCTACACACTGAAAACATCCCTGAAAAACAAAAAAAGGTCCGCGCGCCCGGCGTGGCCGCGGTTTCATGGACTAGTCCATGAAACCGGCTGCATAAAAAAACGACCCGTCCCTGAGGAACGGATCGGACAAAAGGAACAGCGGACTACGTACGTTATCCTCCCATAGTACTCCCATCATGGACGCAATCGCGCTTTGTGGTGCAGCGGGTGCAGACCACGCGGCCCTCGCCAAAGATTCGGTTCAGGCATACTGTCGTCCTCCTTGACGTACTGCGTCTGCAGCGCGTTCAAGTAACCTGCGCACACCCTCCGGATACCACGGCCTCCATAGGTAGGTATATACACCCTCTACCATTATCCCGCTTGGCCACTGTTGGAAAAGCTCGCCGGTGACCGGGCCCTCGTAGTAAGCGAGCGACAAGATTCCCAGCAGTCCGGGATGCCGCCGGAAAAAGTGCAGCGCCGGATCAAGATCGCTCCGCTGCTGAACGCCCCGTACATCCACCACCGCAATCGGTATTGGCCTGCGCGTAAGCGCTGCTGCGGCGGCTTCCAGATCATTGGCAATAATGATCTCGTAGGCAACTTGTGTTGCGCCAAGCACGCGCAGGAATTCTTGACCGTGCCGCTCTGACGCTACCAGTAGAACACAAAGCTTATCCTCCATGTCAAAGTCCTCCTCATCTTTAGTACACCATAATCCGCACTTCTGTGTCAACCCCGCGCCTTAAGAAGGACAGGTACGGTGTGTCTTGGTGTCCTTCAGAGATAAGTCCATGCCTTTTTTAGAGAGATATTCTAAACGGCGCGTAGCGCCGAGGTTCTCTTAAGGCGCGGGGTCAACCCCTCAAAAATCTTTCAGCAAAATAAGGTCCGGCCGGACCTTATTTTGTTATGGGAGAAAAATTTTCGTGCAACAAAAAAAGACCCACTGAAGAGTGGATCTTGCCAGAAGAACAAGCCGGGCGCTGCTCTACCCGCAATCCATGACTCCGTAGGTGTACTCCTCCGCCAGCGCCGCTGCGGACTGCGTCAGACACATGCCGGCATCCACTCCGGGAATCGCGCAGCAAACCGGTTCGGTGGAAACGCAATCCGCCCCGCCGTGACAGGCGCGGGCAGTGATCTCCAGTCGGCGGGCGGCCAGGTCCGGATCAAACGCGAAGTTGCACGACTCTCGACACTCCAGCCCGACGCTGTCAATCCCGGCCGTGGCCATGGCCGCATCAATCTCGAAAACGACTTCCGCGCAGCAGATGTGCCCGCCGCAATCCTCCGGCCCGTCGCACTGCAGGCCAACACCCTCACACCCCTTTTCAATCGGCACGCAGATTGCGCCGGTCAGCGCAAGGCAGCACTCCTCGCGGTCAACCCAGCACGGTTGCGGCCCGCAGGCAATTTCTTGAGCGGCCCCGTCAGGCGAGGCGCGGCTTACCGCGTCAACCACCATGGCATCGCGCGGCAGTGCGTCAGGCGCGGCCGAATCCGGCGTCGCCGCGCCAACCTTGCCGTCCGAAAGACCCGCCGGCGCCGGGCGGTCAGCGCTGCAACCGGCCAGCAGCGCGCCGGCGGCTGCAAAAATTCCGTGATAAAAGGAACAGCGCATGATCTCCTCCTTGCCCGGTTGATTAGGGCTATCTTCAGCATAGTGTTTTTGCGGATGTTTGTCAACCTATTATTAAAAAAGATCCGCGCGTGCGGATCTGAAAAAGACGCTCCAAGGAACAACGGCTCCGGCCCGGTCTAGCCATCCAGGCCATGCCAGCGTGCGCACCAAATACAATCGTCCATGCCATCACACTCGCTGGATTCTGCGGCGCTTGGCGAGCCGATCGGACCGTCTGGCGCGCGTGGCGGATCTTCCGCCTCGTCTCCGCAAGCGCGACATACGCCAATCTTATATCGGAAATAATGTCCGGCGCCATCTTCCCCAGCGTAGGTCTCCTCAACAATCTCACGTTCCTCAACTGGCCCAAGATGACTGCCGGCTGAACAAGACGCGCCGGCCGTTTGCGCTGGCGGCGTGATTTCCGCGATTCTTTCGGCGGGCAACGCCGTAATTTCTCGTCCAAGCGCCGCCGTGGACAGTCCGGGCGCAGACAGAGCCGCGGTGCTGTACACGGCAGCGGCCGCCTTATCTTGGTCGCGCCTTGCTGCCGCACATGCTTGTTCAAGGGCAGCAATAAACCGTGGAAGATACGTTGGCGCGATGTGGAAGATGCCCCGCCACTCTGGACTAAATTCCAACTCCCCAGCGCCGTAGTACGCGCAAATGGTTCCGGCCGGCAACGGAAGCGCAATACTGCGCATGTCGGAATTATCCGCGGACAGGATTTGACGCAAGTTTGCCAGCAGTTTATGCGCCTGCGGCCGCGCCAGCGCCAGTTTTGCCGAGGAAGGCGTGGGCTTCAGCGCCAGCGCCTGGGAAAACCAGGTGATGACAACCTGATATACCTGAGCGCATTCCACTTCGCTTTTACGCAAAGCAGTGCAGGTGATGCGCGCATTGATATGCGGCCCCACCTCAATTTCTTCTTGAAAAACCGTGATCAGCGCTGTCTCAGTCATGTGCATTTCTCCTTCTTGGTGATTCACTTGTCAACGAACACTTTATACCATCCCCGGCACCTTATGGTTCCTCCATCGCGCGCGTCTTAGTGAGGAAACACCCTCGACACTCGCAATACGGGTCATCGGAATCATGACCGACTGGCGGATCCGGCGGATAAGGGGTTCCACAGTGGTCGCACCGACGGCGATGGCCCATCGCCACTGTTCCCTCGCACATGTACGCACCGCACGTGCACTGCGTAAAACGGCCCTCTTGCCTGCACTTCGGACATTTCATGGTTTTTCTCCTTACTCCATCTATAGCATGCCCCTGATCCACGTTTGCGTCAAGGGCGACAAAAGAGACCGTTGCAAAACTCAATTTTTGTCATCCCCGCGAACGCGGGGATCCAGAAATTCCAGTGAATCGTAGATTCCCGCTTCCGCGGGAATGACAGAGGAGGGCAATTTAAGAGTTTTGCAACGGTCTCACAAAAAACGACCCGCCCCGTGGAGCGGATCGGGCCAAAGAACAACTACGCAAACCCCATTTCGCGATCGGTCTGCCGCATCGCCTGGAGCGGGTCAAGTCCGCGGCCAAGCATCCGAATCGCGTCAAGATTGGGCAGTACCGCCACGGTGCGGTAGTACAGAAAGGCCACGATTTGCAAGAAACATGATGACGCGCCTGGCCGCGGCTCAAGCGCATCGCGCACCACCATGATCGGCGGGATCCGATCATCAAAGGCACGCGCCAGATTCAGGTCGTAGGTGGACGTTACGCCGAAAGGAAGCAGCGCCACATGGGGCATTTGCCCAAGCCGCTCCAGCGCCTGTTCATGCGTTAGGAATTCTCGACACTGGATGTGAATCGTCACGCAATAGTGCAGCAGCGATGGTATCTGAACAACGAGATTCACCCGCACCCGCTGTTGTGGAAGCAAATCGCCCAGCTGGTTCTGAACGCGATCGGCAAGATCACGGCGCACCGTGACGGTATTGACGCGTTCCATGATCATGTAATCCGCCTCCCGTCGGTCAAACTGCATGAGCACCTGAAGGCGCACACCATCAGTAATATCCTTAAAGGGGTAAAGGAGCGGGACCACCCCGGAAAGGATGCAATCGCTCATCCGCAATTGCTTTGCGCCGGCGGGATTAGCCGAGGTAAGCGGCGGGACGATGAGCTGACCCTCTGGATACGCGCCGTCTTGCAGTAGAATAAAACCGCGAAAATGCTGATACTGATCGGCAAACGGATTGCGGCCATGCGGATACACTGTATCCACTACCACATCACACTCGCGGTTGAGCGCCAATTTATCGATATGCTCAAAGCGAATCAGTCCTTGCTCGGCATTGAGCGCGGTTACCGCGTCGCGGGAAGACGCGTCAAGATACATCCGCGTCGGAAGCTCGCGCTTCAGTTGAGGATTTATCTGAATGCGCTCCAGCAGCCGCTCCAGCGTTTGGTCGCGCACCACCACACCGGCGGTGCATTCCAGATCCGAGGAACGCGCGGCAGCTGACGCCAGCCGAGATCCCAGCAGTCCCGCGGCTCCTCTAATCCCGACCCGGATCTTCTTGCGATCTTCTTTCATGATTCACTCCTCTGCTAATACAAGCCGTAGGTCGCAATGTAGCAAGCGACCGCCAGGGGTACCAGCGTGTCAATGGATTCCCCGGCGCCTACCCGCCGGCGAATCTCGGTACTGGAAATATCCATGCCCGACGTTTGAAGTACGCTGACCTTACGCCGCGCCTCCGGAGGCACTGGCGACAAATCTACGCCCGCGCGCGGAATGATCAAAAATTGACAAAGATCAAGCGCCGCGTATCCGCCGGTCCAGCGCGTCGGCATATCGCGAAGTGAATCCGCTCCCATAATCCAGCACAACCGCTGATCAGATGAAAGCGATGCGCGGAGTCGGATGATCAAATCAAAGGTGAAGCATTTTCCTTGAGTGGCAATCTCCAGATCGCACAGGGAGAAGCGCTGCTCGTCCGCGATGGCAAGGCGTATCATCTCCACCCGATCCAAAGCAGAAGCAGCGTCTGGACGTTTATGCGCCCAAGCCGGCATAAACCGGATTTCGCGCAGTCCGGCTTCCGCCATCGCAATCCTCGCCATCTCCAAATGTCCTTGATGGATAGGGTCAAATGTGCCCCCCAGAATGCCGATACTTGTCATGGAACATCCTCCTTTTTCAGTACATCATACCGCTCATTCAGCGTCAAGTAGGCGCAAAAATAAAAACGACCCGCCCCGTACCTTTCCGAAGGAGTATCCTTCGTATAGGACAGAGAGAGCCGCAAGGCGGATTCGCCTTCCCGTTTTGCCTTAGGCACCACCACGGCTGGGAAAGGTATGGGGCCCGCCCCGTGGAGCGGATCGCGGCAAGATTTCCTGCGGTGCTGATCACCGCCAAAGAACAAAACGCGGTAATTGTTAGGATGAGGCGGGCTTTGCTGATGCTCGTTCGCGCAGATCTTCCTGAACAAGCGTAATGAGCTCCGCCGCCAACCCCACCACGGTCTGCTGATCATATCCATTACTGCGCAACTCCCTATAGATCGCGCGGGCCAGAATCCTAATTCCTCTCTCGTCTGGAGTACTCACCCTAAGCGAGGCCAGGGCCGAGGTAGGCGTTGATCGCGCAGATTGGTAAGATGCTGAAACCCGCGGAGTCCCGTGCGGCGATGTGCCTTTTCTCCTACTTCCCATAACCGTCCCCCAAAGTTTCCGCAGAAGCTCCTGCCCTCCCATAAAAATGCACATGGCCAACAACAGAGCAACTAGAAACAGCCACCCTACTACTTTCACCAAAAAGAGCAGTATTTTCCCGAGATACCGCATTGATCTACTCCTTGTTCACGCGCACACTAGACACCAGGTATTCTCCTCAATACACCTTGAGCGCCGCGGCCAAGCTACGGCTTCGAAATGCAGTCCCGGATGCGCTCCTCCAGACGCTCCCAGTAACTTCCGGCGCGGGCCTGATAACCCGGATCCGCAGAGGCCTTCGCCTGATCAGCCGCAATGATCCGGCGATCCTGATCAGTAAGCCGAAGAAAGCGCAACTGGTAATCTCCGGTTGGTATCGCACGGCTCTCACCAACAACCCACTCGGGAACTCGAATCACCATGTACCAGCGCTCTTCGTCGCCGCAGCGCACCGCGAGGATGTCGCGATCCGGCATGTGCGATCGTACTCCAGCGTAATTCAACCACTCCGCAAGATGCTTCTCAAATGCCGGCCAACCGAAAAGCGCACTACCAAGCTCTTCATCTACTTCTCGGGTTCCTTCGTACTTCCGGAGGACTTGAAAACAAGGGAATACGGGAGAAACGGGACTTGCTTTTGCTACGGGATTGGGCATGAAGAACACCTCCTGCCTCTACTTCACCACAGCCCCCAAAAAATGTCAAATACAAAAAACGACCCGCCCGCTTGGAACGGATCGGACGGAAAGAGCAGCAGAGCACCGTGCCGTATGGGTAGCGCTCGTCGCTCTGCACGCACCGCGCCACCTTCCGCGCATCGCCGTCGGCGATGGTGAGGTACGCGCTGCAGCGCAATCCCGGAAACGATACGGTGAGCGCATCAAATACCATGATCTTCTGCGCGCCTGCTTCACAGCGTGTCTTCACGAAGGTCTGAAACTGCGCCCCCTCGACTGCGATTTGCTGCCTTTGCGCCGCATACCCTTTCCAGAACTCACATCCTGTCCATATCCCCAAACGGACAGATCCAACTGCAGCAAGGACAGGTCTCGGTGTGCACATAGCCGCAGGATTTGCAATTCTCTTCCTTGGCTGGCCGCACAAGGCGGTAGAGAACCCAACCGAGAATCACTGCGCCGACCCACACGATCGCGAGTAATTCAATAAATGGACCGAGAATCACGAGAACTCCATCCAGTATCTTAACTGTGAAGCGTTTCACGGTGTTCATGTCAATGTACCTCCTAAAGTACATTGAACCACCGTATTCTACGGGTGTCAAATCCGCCCAAACCGGGTTACGTTCAGCATAAATTCCGATCACGGCGCGCGCATCGGTAAACAAAAACGACCCGCCCTGGGGAGCGGATCGGACCAAAGAACAATACGGCACGCGCGCAAACCGGGCGCTGGATTGCGCCTAGTCGTCAGGGGGCGTGACATCCACCTCTTCACTGCGGCCGCACCGTTTGCAAACATAGGTACGTATCACCTCGACGTTGCGACACAGCTCGCAAGAGCACTGACCGGGCTCCGGCGTCAGCTCGCCGCCGGGAAGCGGCCGCTCCTCATCACAATCCTCTCCGGTCCCCATCTCTTGCCCATCGTGCGGCTTCTCTTGGGTTCCGTAACACGTTGGCATGGCTTTATCCTTTCTTGTCCAGATTATCTACCCAGTTACGGCGTAAATTCAGCAATGGTTCCATCCTCGCCTGGTTGACCTTCCTCTGCGGTGGGGCCGCCGGCCGCACCGCCATCGCCACCTGCTGCTGTAAAGTAACCACCGGAGACGGCTGCTCCAAGGAATGCGGCGGTATCAAAGTACGTGACGCTATCAACTATGCCCTCACCGATGAGCGCCTTGATCCGGCCGCCAGAACCGCCTCCACCGCCGCCGCCGTGAGATGACGGGCCGCATCCGGATCCTCCTCTGCCTCCTTGTCCACCATCGGCAGTAATGCGCGCACTAGAAGCAAGCGTGAGAACCGGTGCGTCAATGAGTACTGTGCCGCCGGCACCGGCGCCACCGGCGCCATCATCGCAGATGTTCCAGCCGCGCTGGTCTCCGTCACCTCCGCTTACAGAAATCATACCCGCGATCGTTGCCTCTTCGGCAACATAGATCTCAATAAGACCTCCGCCGCGAGCGCCGCAACTGTTGGTTCCTGGGACAGCTCCAGGCGGACAGTAGATAGCGCCGCCATTGCCGCCTCGTGAGCCAGCGTATACGTCTAGTCCTGATACGCTTCCGTACAAGTTCGTGCCTCCGGCGCCAGGGGTAGCGACCGCGACCCACTGGCCATAGCCGCCACCGCCTGCAGATGCCGCATGACACCCGCCGCCTCCGCCGCCTCCGGATGCGGTGAGGCCGCCTCCACTGCCGTTGCCTCCATTACAGAGCCCGGCGTCTCCTACCCCATCGGCATAGATTTGAGCAAACTCACCGATAAAGAGGGTCCCGCACGAGAGGGAAAGTGTGCCAGCCACTACCACCACCGCGCTCCCGCTAAGCTCGCAAACCTCAAATGAGAGCGCACCGGACAGGGTGACCGTTCCACTTAACCGACGCAGATCTTCATCAATCTCACCGTCACAATCTTCATCAGTACTCCCATCGTAGAGTTCAAGATCGTTGTCGCCGACCGAGCAAACCGTGGTGTTGAGACCGCTACACTCGTAGGCGTCGTCAGTACACAGATCGGAATCTGCACCGTCGCAGGCCGTACCTGGAAGGTTCGCGAGCGGACACGCGCCGTCGCAGGCATTGCTGCCCTCGTCCACCGTTCCGTCGCAGTCGTTGTCCTCCCCGTCGCAGGGATCGCCGTTGTCTTCCCCTGAAGAACAAACGACTGTGTCAGCATCTTCGCACTCGTAGCTATCGTCTTCGCACAAATCAACATCCGAACCGTCACAGGGATCTCCAGGGACGTTTGCGAGCAGTGCACACCCGCCGCAGGCATTGAGCGCGCCTTCGTCCGTCTCGCCATCGCAGTCGTTGTCGCGTCCGTCGCAGACTTCATCGGCACTGTTGTCGTTTTCACAAACCACCGCGGTCAGATCTGGCGAACAGATCCAGGCGCCGCATGATCCAGGGTGCAATCCATCATCACAGGCATCGCCAGGCATCCCTGCAAGAGATTCGCATCCGCCGCAAGCATTGAACACGCCTTCATCAACCACCCCATCACAATCATCATCTTGCCCATTGCAAACCTCGGATGCCGGCAGGCATTGTTCGTCAGGGGGCGGACGTTTTGTGCCATCTTGCGGGGTAGGTTGCTCCTTATCCCCGCAACCAAAGATTGACAGGATGCCAAGTACGCGAAAACGGTTTCGTGCGGTAAAGATCGCCATGGCTTTCTCCTTCTATTCCTTGTCAAAGGACCATCTCCAGTACACCACCGCGGGGCGCGTATGTCAATAACCGCGTTATCCACTTGACACCGATTGCGCCTTCGGGGTACCATAATTTTAGTATGAAGTTACTCACTGCAATAACGCTGAATCTTCGTCGGCGCGGGACCCCAACCCATCCCGCGAGTTTTCTGTTGGAAAGATTATCGAACCGTGGTACCACTACAGCGGTTCACACGAATGGACACGAATCGGCGGGCGCAACATCTTCCTACGACTTCCCTGCCTCTACCCTGCGCCCTTACGAATAATCACCAATAAAAGTTTTTCCACTAGCAAACTCCCGGGATAATCCGGGAGTTTTTGCACCTTCACAACAAGGAGGAATACCATGAGGTCACATCGCGATCCCCCACCGACAGCGCCGGAGGTAAGAGAGCTCACGCCGGGCGAATGGCACAATGCCATGAAGCGTCTTGAACTTAAGAGCAATCCCTTGGAATGGTGGGGAGATCGTATTGAGGAGGGGATATGCTGCGCTGAACCGTTCCTAACCTGTTACATCTATCGACTACGCTACTGCTACACCGGCGCAAGAGGATGTGCGGGGCCTGTGGGAGAAACGCTGGTATTTGTGCCAAGCGCGCCCCTACGTCCCACGCGTGCATGGCAGCTGCCGGAATGGATCACGCAGGAAGCGCGCACTCGGTGGCCCACGGTTACCTGCTGGAAACTCGTGATATGGGAAACCCGCCTTGAGCGGGTAACCGTAACCATCCGTAGTCCATAAACTGGACGCAAACATACGCGCATGCTAGGATACGGTTAAGGAGGTGAACCTTGGAACTCACGATCCTTTCGGGAAGTGCGCACCTTGGACTCTCGCGCGCGGTGGCCAACCACATGGGCCGCGCGCTCGGTGAAACCACGACCACGCGGTTCGCCGACAGTGAGCTGGACGTCCAGATCGGTGAGAATGTTCGCCGGCGCCACGTGGTCATCATCCAGCCAACGCCGCCGCCTGCGGAAAACTGGCTGGAGCTCTTTCTCTTGATGGATGCGGCGGTACGCGCTTCAGCCGCGGAGATCACGGTGGTGATGCCCTACATGGGCTACGCGCGCCAAGACCGCAAAGACGCGCCGCGCAAACCGATTTCGGCCGCGGCAATGCTGAAACTTCTGGTGGCCAGCGGCGCAAACCGGGTCTGCACCATTGATCTCCACGCGGCGCAAACCCAGGCGGCAATTTCCGCCCCCTTTGATAACCTTTACTTCTCGACAGCGCTCTTGCGCGGCCTGGGACCGCGTAACTGGAAAAAGGTCGTGCTAGTTTCTCCGGACGCGGGCGGAATTCCCCGCTGCCGCGCGCTGGCGAAAAAACTGGGGTGTCCGATCGCCTTTATTGACAAACGCCGCGAGCGCGCCAATGAATCCGAAGTAATGCACGTGGTCGGCCGCATCCGCGGACGCGAGGCAATCATTCTGGATGATATGGTGGACACGGCCGGATCGCTGGTCAAGGCCGCGGAAGCGCTGCTGGCCAAGGGCGCTACCGCCGTCTCTGCTTGCTGTACGCATCCGGTACTCTCGCCCAAATCCATCCGCCGCCTGGCGCACGCGCCGCTGCGTACGCTTGTGGTTGCCGACACTATCCCCATCTCCGCGGCCAAACGCGCGCGCATCGTAGATAAGCTTAGGGTAGTAAGCTGCGCACCCATGCTTGGCGATGCGATCCTGCGCATCCACTCCGGCGAGTCCCTCGCAGTGCTCTTTCCTGAAGCACGCGAGAAGCCCGCACACCCTGTCTCCTAAACGCACTGCACTCGCACCAAGGCGACCATCCGGCCGCCTTGTTTTTTTTGCAGCTTGCCCGCCCGTCCCTTGAAGGCGGCGCGCCGCCTCAAAGTGACAAATAGAAAAGAGGGTGATTAGCCCTCTTGGAAAAGAACGCTGGCGGCGCTACTGCCAGATCTTCCAGGCGCCCCGAGCCAGCGCGCGGCCCAGAAGCTTATTTTTGACGCGGCGCAGAATTTTGCGCCAATCGCCGCTGGCCAGCACTTCCACATCGCGCACGAGGCGGCTGCCAGTGTACATGCCGCGCCGCAGTTTTGCAAGCATGCGCCGCGGGTCATCTTCGGCCATTCTGCGATTCCGCGGAATCGCAGAATGTACTTTTATCTTACGGGACATCGCATCCTCCTTTCTAGTTCCGCAGGAGAAGCTCATCAAGGCAAATTGTCCCGCCGCCAAGATGCGTAACCTGCACCTGCAGTTCGGTAAGCTTGCCGACCTGCTCCGGCGGATTGCCTTGCTGGCCGTCATAACGCACGAACTGCCCGGTCTCCACGGTAAGTTCCGGCATTAACGCCGCGTTGCTCTGTGATCCTTGCGCGCCAAGCAGAGCCGCGACCTCCCAACGGAAAACCCTTTGCCCGGGGGAATCCTCGATCGTGTTGTAGTGACTAACCCGCTGTTCACTGCCCCACTCCGTCTTCTCTCCCCAATCGCAGTCATCCACAAAGGGCAGAACATCCCAAAGCAGCTCACTGAATGAGCACTTTGCCGTGCGTCTCACCGACACTGATTTGTACACCGGTTCTTGATGGGTTTGCCTTGGAAAATACTCTTCAGTAAAATTCCGAGCAGTGAAGTAGAGCGAGATGCGCTGCCAACCACTGGCAAGCGCAACCGCCGGTACCTGGGGCGGCCCAATTCCCGAGCGGCCAATGGCCCAAGAAACCGGCGTGGCATCCCCGCGAACCTCATTATGGTTAAATTGCAGCCACACTCCATCGGCGGTGCGGGCCATGACCGTAAACCGCAGACCGCTGCCAAACAGCAGAAAGCCCAGATAGGCCTCGGCTTTCTGGCGCGACACAATCAGTTCCATAGGAAACTGGAAAGTGCCTTGAGCGCGTGTGCACACGCAGTGTGCTCCTTCCCCGCATTGGGTCCCATTGGTCCCATTGGAGAGCGAGCTAAACATCCAATCCCCGCTGAACCGAATGTTCCCCACATGACCGTCTTCGAAATTCTCGGCAAACGGTGGGCGCATTGGCAAAGGATTAAGCGACGACCGCTCCTGCTCATCCTCGCCGCGGCAGGCGTTTTTTTCACCGCGCGCGAAGCGTCTCGCCATATCCGCAGTTACGGGCTGGCACGGCTCGCCGGTTACCGGATCGCGCAGCGGGATGCGCGTAAAATGGCATTTTCCGTCCCCCCGCTCACAATGCCAGATTACCGGTTCCGGTTCGGAAGTCGCCGGATTGGGATTGAAAAACACTGTCGGGCTCTCCACGAAAACCTCCGGATCCGATTTTCCGGATTTTTTCGCTTCCTCAAAAACCTGCTTGACCGCCCGAGTCATCGGCAAGCAGGGCTGGCCGCTTGACGAGTCAGTGCCCGCGGTAGCGCGGCACGGCTTGATTCGCCCATCAGCCAAAACAATATATCCGGCGTTGGCTTGTCCCTGCGCGGAAAACGTGAACTTGCCGCCGTATGCCAAGTACAGCGCCGGAAGCGCCACGATGACGGCCAGAAGAATCAGGAGAACTGCGGCTCTTTTCCGCATGTGAACCTCCGCTAATTGCGGCTCGGCGCCGCGCGCTTTGACGGAAGGCGATCCGTAGGCGGCGCCATCCGCATCCGGCATTCCTTAACCAAGTCAAGGTCAATCGGCTCACACTCGCGTCCGGTTTGCGGATCATAGATTTGCGCGCGCGCCAGCCAGCAATTGCCGTCTCCGCGCTCGCACCAGTACCGCACCGGCGAACCGTCGTCAAGGTCAAAAAACACCGCGTCCTCGGAGTTTTTTTCCAGAACCGGCGGATTCGCCGCATCGCGCCCATTAAGCAGTTGGATCATCTGCGCGGTCATCCGATAGCAGCGCTGGCCGCTTTCCAAATCCAATCCGCCCGGATTGGAGCAGAATTTTGCCCGACCGTCCAGCGCAATCGCGTAACCGCTGCGCTGATCCCAAAGTACCGAGATCAGCACGAAAATCACAACCAGCGCGCCGAGCATGGACGCCCCGAACCAGCGCCGCGAGGACTTCAGGGAAAACAGCTCCCAAAGCCCCCAAACGCCAAGTCCGGCTCCGGCCCACGCCAAGAGTTTGCCCGCGGCGGCCGGAAATCCGACTCCTTCGGCAAGCGCAATGCTTTCGCTGTACACGTAATAGGCAAACGCGCCCAAACTGGTCAGGGTCATCAGCAAAATCGCGCTTACGGCGATATTGATGACCCAAAGCGCGGTCAAAGCCCGCCGCGCCCAGCGCTGGCTTCGTTTTGACCAGAGCAGCCCAGTTACAAGAATGCTGACCGTAAACTGAATCAAAGTGATGATCAACCAGAGCGTCATGACCAACCTCCTTTTTGGTGTTGATTGACTGTAATTTGATTGTCAAGGAACGGCTGTTGCTGTTCCGTCCGGTTCGTCCACCGCGTGTTTGGTGAGCAAGCCGGATAGAACGGGATGGAACGCGGCATTGGCGCTCCATCCCAAAGTATAGATCCCCGGACCTATCCGCCGAAAAGATCCTTCAGCCGGCCCAGAAACGCCGTGCCGCGCCGGCGCGCTTCTTCCAGCACGCCCGCCAATTCCTCGGCTTCGCGCGAAAGTTCTCGCACACGGATCTTGAGCGGCGAGATCGCAGCGGGCGCGCCGCTGCGCTCCGGCGGAGCAGATTCGCCGACTTTTTCCGCGACCTCCGCGGGCTGTTCTGCGGACATCGCCCTACCCTCCTCTCTTCTCGGCCAGCTTGCGCTGCTTTTCCTCGCGCCGCCGCCGCCGCGCCCAGTCGGCTCCGAAGAACGCGGCGATTGCCAGCAGAAGCGGCGCTACGACCGCGCCGGCGTTGGTGTGCACCGACGACTGCACTCCGGCGGTGCGCGCATCTTTCGCGAACTTGGCGCTCGCGATGACCGCAAATCCGATGCCGATAGTCAGCATCAAGACGAACAGGGCAAAAGCGAGAGCAAACATGACGACCTCCTTTTTCGGGGTTGTTCGGTTTTCCGGCTTTTCAGCCGGGGTGGTTGTCAAAGAGCGGGATGCTCTTCAACTTTCAGACATCGCAAGCTAGGTCAGCATCCACTCGGGTGCAGTCCCTCAATGGAACCGCCGCGGTCAAGCACGCGCAGACATTCGCGCACCCACTCCGGCATCTCCCGCTGATCCTGCGCGCCAGAACCTCGCGCGTTTTTCGTCCGGTCCGCCTGCGCCGCGCAAGCGGGTCTGAAAACTTCCGAGACCTCTGCAAATCTTCTCACCATGTTTGTCCTCCTTTTCATTCATCCCCCTTCTGCTTTTTAGTATAAAAAAACGCCGCGCTGACAAATAGCGACAAGGTCTGAAAAGCAGGCCTCCAGGCCTGCACGACTGTTCTCCCTTTTTGCAACTAACAACCCAATAACCCAAGTACCTAATCACCTAAATACCTAAGTACCTAATCACCTAATCACCTCACCCTTTCTCCACCAGCCCCACCCGCATCAGTTTGTCCGGTTTGAAGTGCACTTTATAATTGGAACCCAGTCCGCCGTGAATTTCCAAACCAAGGTGTTTGCCAGTCAGCTCCTTGACCACACTCACCAGGGGTCTCACGATTTTGGATTCCATCTGATTGCGATCGGAACGGTAGCAGGAGGCCGGCAATTCCGCCGCCGAGAGTTCACCGCCATTGCCCATAAACTTGCGAAAAAGTTCAATGGTTTGTTTGGCGCTGTGAATCTGGTTGGAAGTCAACGGCTTGCCCCGCACATACACTCGTCCTTCTTTACCTTCCAAAAGCAAATCAAATCTCTCGCGTTCGCGGTCCCATTTTTCACGAGTATAAAGCGTGGCGCCAATTTTTCCTTCCCCATTCCACTCCCGCGCCGTAATACTTTGCGCGGCGGTAAATGGCGAGTAAATCCCGGTTTCCACATGCTGTTCTACGCGCGCGCCGGCCGAAGCCGTATTGCCATCGCACCACGAAGCCCAGTGGCAATGCACGGGTTTTTTAACTTCTTCGCGGATCAGCGGCAGCGCTTCATTAAATATCGGCGCCAGAGTGTTAAGCGGCCCCAGCACCATTAAACAGCCATGATTACCCGGCCCAATCAGCCGGGTTGCCACGCCCAAATCAGTGTGCTTGGCGCCCACCACCCGCAGCATAGTTTGCGGCCGACTCAACACTAACGGCGAAAGCCCTAAAATGCGCAGCACATGCTGACTAATGTTTTGATTTTGAAAAAAATCCCGCAAAACATGCGGCGCGGCGCCGTAAAGAAACAAGTCATGCATGGTCTTAAACACGGTCATGGACAGCACCACGGAGGACTTGCGATAGACCTGGAACATGTCCATGCCGGCGGACTGGCCCGGACCGCCTTGGGCCAGCTCCAAGAACCAAGGCGTATCGCGGAAAGTATCCGGCACCAGATTTTTAAAAGTGCTGCTGGCAAACGCCGCGGCTTCATCCAGTTTGGCCTTAAACGCGCTGCGGGTCTGATAAACAAAACGCGAATCGCCTTCTTCTCCGGTAAACAGCAAAGCCGCGTCAATTGGCCAAGCCGGATTAGGATCCAGCTGAAACAGTTCGTCCATGCGGCTGCCGCGAAAAAATAATCCATCCGAAGCGTTATAGTAAGAAGACGGATGCTCCAAGCCATAATCCCGATAGTGGTCAAACAAAAACGGGTCCGGTTCGCGAAAATAAACCACTGGATACTGGGAATCAATTAAAGTGGCAAAAGTGATATGCGCGTCTGAAAGCCAATTGGCAATAATGGAATCCAGTTTCCAGGCCAGGCGAAATACTTTTTCAAAGGCCTTAGACCCGGCCAGCTGTTCGGTGGGCATTTTCACGAATTCCGCCGCTTCGCTCGGAGTAATCGCGCCTAAATGCAGCAGCCAGGCCGTGGCGATGGACGCTCCGCAAAGCGGATCCACATTAAGTCCGCGATACCACGGAATCTCGCAAAGCATCCAAATCCGGGCGCCCTGGCTTTTGCGGTACGGCGCGGCCGCGTGCGCGAGCATTTCCAAAAGCAGCGGATTGCAGCGCGTCGTATCCCAGTCCTCAAATTCATCGCGTTCCGGAATAAAATAGCGCATTGGTCCATAACTGATTCCGCTGGCCGCGCAGGGCTCAATGCCAATATGAATTCTTAGCGGCAATTTGCTAATCAGGCCAATCCCGCCCGGGCCTACGGCATAAGTGGGCGACCACATCAAAGTGGCCGGCGCGGAAACCACCGTGGGACAAGAACGATACAGCTCTTCATAAAGCTGGCGATGCCGCTCTTGAATGGTCTGACTGTTAGCGTGGGTATGAAATTCTTTAGATAGCATACTGTGCAACGGACGGCGGAGTAGGGGGGCGCAGGCCTTAAAAAGGCGCCTTGGTTGGGATTTTACACCCCCCTTACCCTATCCGACCGCGTATAGTATCTCTGAAAATATCTCTGAAAAATAGAGACCACGTCTGAACACTTGCATTCACTTAAAAACCAGTACTTTTTCACTTTATTTATACTAAAAAGGCCCTAATTTGTCAAGGGCTGCTGAAAACCGCTCCACCGGTTGATAACGATTGTTAACCATGAGTACCGACTATGGATTCCCGCCCGTCATCCTGATTTCGTCACCAATCTTTAGCCCATGCCGCTCGGTAAATCCCGCGTTGACCTCCAGGACGGCATCGGCTGGCTCTTTTGGCTGAACCGTCGCGGGCGGCTGATCGCCCGCCGGATATGGCACATTTTCACTGATGTCCACAATCTTCCCCTCCCGAATCCAGATAATGTCCAGCGGAAAGCGCATGTCCTTCATCCAAAAACTGTGGCGCGCCGACTGTTCCAGGGGAAAATACATACCTTGATCCGCCGGCAAGGAATCGCGCCCGGAAAGTCCTTGCGCGCGAGAGACCGGCGTGTCGGCAATCTCCACGGTAACGACAGTGTCACCAATAATAATCACGTTCGGCTGCACCACCGGCTTTATCTTCAAATACACAAACGCAGCCGCCATGACGGCCAAAACGATAATAACCAATTTACTCTTCATATTTTCGGTGTTGGTAGCGCAAAACCAGAATCACCGCCAGGCCGGTCATCAACAAGACCAGCGCGCCAAGCGCAATAAGTTTCTGTTTGCTTTGCAGGAATAAAGTAGTCATCCCAAATGCGGCCGCGATCGTCCATAACAAAAGTACCGCCCCGCGCTGGGAAAATCCAGCATCTAATAGACGAAAATGCAAGTGCTGGCTATCTCCGATTGCTGGCGACTTCCTTTCCCACAGTATGCGCCTAGCGATAACCCATACCGTGTCCAGTACCGGAACCCCCAATACCAGGAGCGCGGTAGCAATTTTCCCTCCCGAAATAATGGCGAGTATACCGAGCAAAAATCCCGCCAGCGTCGATCCGCCTGTTCCTAAAAAAATCTTGGCCGGATGCCAGTTCCAGAACAAAAATCCGGCAAATGCGCCGGCCACCATAATCGCGAGCATCCCCACCTCGGGTTGCAAAAATTTCGTTACCGTGGCTAATAAAAAAATCGTCAACGCTCCGATCACCGTCATGCCGGACACCAGCCCGTCAAGTCCATCCAGTAATTTTGTCGTATACATCATGCCCATGATCCACGCAAATGTAAAAAGATCGGCCGGAAGCGTAACGCGATATCCTACCCCTTGCCACCAAAATAGTACTTTCTCCCAGGACACGAGCGATATTACGCCGCCAAACGGATTGGTAATCTCACGAATTCCAATCCCGCTGGCAATAATGATAAGCGCGGCTGCAATGGTAAACACGATTTGCCGCGAGGGCTTTAAGTTATATTTGTCATCAAGATACCCGCCAAGGATAAGTAGAGCGCCGGCAACCGAAATACCAATCAGATGCTTTATCGTGATGGACGCCAACAACAGCTGCGGCGTATAAATTGCCACATACCACATCACGGCCATTAGTCCCACAAAAACCCCCAATCCGCCCAAAAGCGGAGTTGGCTTGGTATGAATCTTGCGCGGCTCTCCGGGCACGTCAAGCACGCGCCAGCTTACCGCAAGATGGCGCGTGAGCGGCGTTAGCGCAGAGACCGCCGCGCACGACACAATGAACGCCAAAAAATACCGCATAAAAATCACTTTCCCCCCCTCTCGGATAGACCCCTCCTATCCTCCCCTTGGTAAGGGGAGGAAATCGGATCGCTTCTCCCCCTTTTCAAGGGGGAGGTAGAGGGGGTCCGTAGCTTTCTCCCCCTCTCCGAGGGGGAGTCAGAGGGGGTCAAATGTTGTCTGATCTTTTCTACCACTCCGGCAATACTATCTCGCACTTCATTGTCCGTAACACGAATCACTCGAATCCCCCGCTGTTCAATAAACCGCTGTCGCGCGGCATCATGGTCGCCAGCGCCTGCTTGATAATGACTATCCCCATCAACTTCGATTGCTAATTTTGCGGGATCGCAGTAGAAATCAACCACGTACGGACCAATGCCGTATTGACGACGAAATTTGTATCCATCGATATATTCCTTGCGGAGATAATACCATAGGATCTTTTCCGCATGCGTCATCCGATTGCGTAATTGCTGTCGTAATGGTGTTTGAAGTTCACGATTAAATAATGTTCCCATACGCTTACGTTAGACCCCTCCTAGCCTCCCCTTGGTAAGGGGAGGAAACGATTCAATTTCTCCCCCTCTCGGAGGGGGAGGTAGAGGGGGTCCGTAGCTTTCTCCCCCTCTCCGAGGGGGAGGTAGAGGGGGTCATTTCTACAACTTCTCCGCTTTCTCTACCCGTAGCTGCCCGCCTTTTTCAAGGATCACGAGGTCGCGGCGGCCGAGCTTGGCGGTGAGCAGGAGATTCGCCAGGGCGTCGTTGACGCGCTCTTGGATTACGCGCCGCAGCGGACGGGCGCCGAAAAGCGGATCAAAGCCGGCATGCGCGAGCTCGGAGACGGCCTCATCAGTGGCGCGGAAGGTAATCCCTTTGGCCTCCAGTTGCTTGCCGACTTTAGCGAGCATCAGTTTCGCGATCTGCACAATCTCGGTCTCGGAAAGCGGTTTGTACACGATCACGGCATCAAAACGGTTTAAAAATTCCGGCCTAAAGTATTGCTTCAATTCGCGCTCAACAAGCGTTTTCTTGATCTCCTCCAGTGCCGTGCCTTTTTTAAGCTCTTCTTGAATAAACGGCGTCCCCGCGTTCGAGGTGCCGATAATAATGGTGTTGGTAAAGTCCACGACCCGTCCGGCGCTGTCGGTTACGCGTCCGTCATCCATCACCTGCAAAAACACGTTTAAAATATCCGGATGCGCCTTTTCAATCTCGTCTAAGAGCACCAGCGAAAAGGGATTCTTGCGCACCGGCTCGGTAAGCAGTCCCCCATGCTCGCCCGGAGCGCCAAGCAGGCGATGCACACTGCCCTTATCTTGATACTCGGACATGTCCACGCGGGCCATGTGTGCTTCATTGCCAAAATACACTTCGGCCACGGTTTTCGCCGTCTCGGTCTTGCCCACCCCGGTGGGTCCCAGAAACAAGAAATTCGCAATCGGCCGCTTTTGTTCGCGAATCTCGGCGCGCGCGCGGCGCAGGGAGGCCGAGACGGCTTTGACTGCCTCATCTTGACCAATGATCCGCGCATGCATTATTTTCTCCAGGTTCAAAAGCTTATCTGCCTCGGCCGCGGTAACCGAAGTAACCGGAACATGCGACTTTGCGGAAATTATTTCCGCAGCATCTTCTCCGCGCACCAATGCTTTCGCCCCCCGCCGATTGCGCACAAGCTCGGCGCTTTCTTTGGCCATATCAATCGCTTTTTCCGGGAGCGCTTGCTCTTTAAGAAACCGATCCGAAAGCACGACGGCTTTTTCCAGCGCGTTATACGAAAAATACACGCCGCTTTGGTGTTCAATCGGACCGACTTTGGATTCTAAAATATGTATCGCCGTATTTACCTCGGGCTCTTCCACCTCAATTTTAATACAGGCATTCCCGAGCGGGCTGCCTTCGATCCGGGCTTGATATTCTTCCGCAGTTGTGGTCGCGATCGCCAAAAAATACCCTTTTTCCAGCTCGGTGGCGAGCGTCTCTCCCAAATCCAGCCCGGCCCCCGCGCTGGCGCCGATTAATTCATGGACATTGGGCAGCGCCAAAACTACGTTACGCGAACGCGCAATATCATAAACACAAGTCAGCAAGCGCTCCTGGGCTTGCGCAGGGTTCGCTCCGGAAACTAATTTCGGTATGGATAATGAAACCAGACGGCGATCCTTAAGCGAGCGCGGAACTTCTTCCTCCACCATCCGCTGCGCCAGACCATTAAGTATTGCTTCTTTACCAACCCCATGCGGGCCGACTAGAATAATACTTTTTCGCTCGCCCTCCAGAACCCGGAAAATCTCGTCAAACTCTTTCGCGCGATCAACCGTAAGCTCCAGATAGCCGCGCCCGGCAAGCCGAGTCAGGTCGTCGGAAAAGCGATCCAACGCCCGGGTCTGGAGCGCGGTCATCGCGCGATTCATCTCGCCTTTTGGACGGCGCGAGGCGGCGCCGCGAAAATGCTTCCAGCGCCGGCGCAATTCTTCGTTAATCTCCAGCCAGCGGACGGAATTGCGCAATTTTCGTTCGTCAATTCCCAGGTCGAAAAAAATTTCCTTAAGCCGCTCATCCGCCAGCGCTGTTTGGAGGAGTACCTGATGAGCGCCGACATATTCACTCTGGGCTTGCTGCGCGTCTTGGTAAGCAGTGATAATGATTTGCTTGGCAGTGTCGCCAAAGGTTGGATCACTCCCACCCCTCCCTCCCACCCCCTCTTGATCTCCCCCTCGGGCAGGGGGAGAGATTCCTCGGGCAGGGGAGGAAACCGCTTTTTCTCCCCCTCTTAAGTTAAGAGGGGGCAGGGGGGCGTTATGAACCGATTCCAACACATGCTTTAGGCGATCTTGCAATCCTTTCACATCAATCTCCAGTCGCACAAGAAGAGACGCCACTGACGGCGAACCCAAAAGCGCCCACATCAAATGCGCCGGCGCGACCTCCGCATGCTTTACGCGCGCAGCCGTGCGGTACGCCCCCCGAATCCGGGCGTACACATCTTCGGTCAGCGCGCGCGATACATCAATGCGCTTCAACCGTTTCTTTCTCCCCCTTACCAAGGGGGAGATTAAGAGGGGGTGCACCTTCTCTTTTTCCTCTCCTCTTCTTAATAATCTCATCACCAAATACAAATCCGCAATCAATGAAAACGCAAACACCAATTTTCCTCGTCCGCCAAATTGCCAATAGCGCACGGTAAAAATCCGCTCCACATCAGGCAGCGCTTCTCCCACCAGTGCTACAATTCCCACCACCGCAAAAGCGCTCACGATCGTGAGGAATATCGCGCGAACAAGTTTGCCCACGCGCTCCCCCGCCAAACCCGCCCGATCAATTTTTGCTCCGAAATAAAGTTCCATCGCGCTTGAATTATATCTTTAGCCGTTGCGCCTGCCTTTTCGCTTCTTTCATAACCCGCTCCATATACTTAATCGGTGACTCATCGGTTTCCGTAACTTTAGTGCGCTCTTCGCTTCGCTCCAGAACAACATGCCGCGCGAAACGCGGTATTCCCCGGGTTCTGCCGCCCTCCTTTACCAGCGCCGACATTAAATTGCGATCGTGGGTGGAGAGCATAACCGCGCCGGGAAAATCTTGTATCGCGCGCGTTACTTTGTCCTGCAAGTCCGAATCCATGTGATTGGTCGGCTCGTCCAGCGCGAGCATGTCAACGTCGCGCAGCGCGCTGACCGCCAAAAACCAAAGCAAGCGCTGCTCGCCTCCGGAAAACTTTGAAAAAGGACGATTAAGCCAACTCTGCCCGATCCGCGCGGAGCCCCCAAAATTCAAATCCCGCGCCAACTCCACAAACGCGTTTTGCGGCGGCTTATCTTTGTGCAGTGATGATCCGGTTGAATGCGGGCTGGTTTCCGCTTTTACCCATTGGAAAAAATCGCCCAAAGTCCCGCGCGCGATTTCTTCCGGCCAAAACTGGGGCAAATACGCGATCTGTGTGCCTTTGAACCGCTTGGGCCCTCCGCGGTCCGTGCCGCGCGCCATGGCTTCCATGAGTTTGGTTTTGCCGGTGCCGTTGTCACCGCTTAAAATCATCAAATCGCCGCCCCGCACGCTTGGCGCGGCAATATCGCGCAGCGGAGAATTGGGCACCGTAAACTGATGCGGGGTTTCAATAATGCTGGCGCCGTGCTTATAGCCATACTCCTCTTGCGGCCATTGTACCTCGCCGCTGATCACCGGAACGCGTTCGCGCGCCGTGTCCTTAACATAACGGCGATAAGGAGCATTGGACTCTTGGAGCGTTCGCCCGTCTTTGTCCCAATCTATCTCAATCACTCCGTCTTCGCCGGCTTGCGTTAAAAACCAGTCCACATGGCTCACGCTCACCACGGCAACTCCCTCGCGCTTATATTTATCAAACAGGCCGGTCAGTTTCGCGATTGACCGCAAATCCAGATGGTTGGTCGGCTCGTCCAAAAGCAGCGCGTCCGGTTCACTGGCCAGAACCATCATTAGCGCCATTTTGGTCCTTTCGCCGCCGGATAATTCGCGCACTTTGCGATTCAAAAATTGCTCCATGTCAAATAACTTTGCAATCTGGCCCAATAGCTCATCAATGCGCACTTGCACGTCTTGATTGGCAAGATTGCGTTCGTGCGCGCCCAAATCATTCCAGTCAATTGGAAATTGCTCTTTGAAATAACGCGCCGCGCTTTGTAGAACCTCCCCGGCGCTCAAATTCTCAATCGTGCCCAGCAATTCTTCTTGATCCAGGCGCGCGATTCTCAAATTCTCCCGTACGTGCGCGACTGGTCTAGCATACACCACCGTTCCGTCTCCGCTGCGCGTATCCATGTGCGCGCCGCGCTCCATAAGCGCGTCAAAAAACGTGCTTTTACCCGCGCCGTTTGGACCAATCAGCACCTTGCTTTTACCGCGCGCGACATTTACGCGCCGCACATCAATAGCGGGATCCGTCCGTCCGATATGCGCTTGCGCGGCGCCAACGGCCGCGTCCGTAAGCGTGCGGGCCAATTCATGCCGTCCAACTTCTTGCGGCCGGATATCCACGACATGCGCGCCCAGCACCGCGCGCAGCTCCGGCGGAATTTCAATGGCCTCCGAAGTTTCTGCGGCGCTTTCCGCCGGCACGCTTGGCGCGCCCTTCTTCAGCTGATCCTCCATCAGCTGATTGAATTCCTCTCGCGGGATTCCCCGAGGTATTTTTCCCATATTAAATAAAGTTCATAATCTGCGCATCCAGCAAATACGCCGCGGCCGCCGGAATCAACAGCCACCCGATAATCCACAACAGTAAAAACGCGGCCCAAATAATTAAGGCGATCGCGCGTCCTACAATCTGCGCCAAGCGCATGAAAAAACTAATCAGCCGGCCGACAATATCATACTGACCATACATCGGAACAAAGAGGTTTTTCAGCCACACATCAATGGCCAGCGCGTCTTGCCGTGCCACAAAACTACCCGCCACTCCCTTCAATTGCTTCCACAATCCCCGGCTATACCAC
This sequence comes from Candidatus Uhrbacteria bacterium, assembly GCA_016187515.1. GTDB lineage: Bacteria > Patescibacteriota > Patescibacteriia > GWA2-47-26 > GWA2-47-26 > JACPJN01. Next base: position 115,371 of record JACPJN010000009.1, read on the forward strand.
CAAATCGGGGTATACAAAAAATCCACAACAGTAGAGCCAATAACCGTACGCAGGGTTTGAAAAAATATACCCATAGTGATTCACTATACCATGTCTAAATTCTACCCGCCACTATTGATTCCCGCAAATGCTTCATTAAATCCAAGTAAAACTTTACATTGTGAATCGTGGCCAGGCGCGCCGCAAGCGGTTCGCTCGTTTTGAACAGATGACGCAGATAGGCGCGGGTGTGATGCGTACAGGTAAAACACGAACAACAGGGATCAACCGGCTTAAAATCCGCGCGGTATTTTTCATTGGTGATGTGGAGGATTTGATAGAAATTGGATATTGGATATTGGAGATTCGATATTGTATGCGAATTTCTAATATCTAATTTCGAATATCTCCAAATATACAAATTCCCGTGCCGCGCGTTGCGCGTCGGCAGGACGCAGTCAAACATGTCCATCCCAGCCGACACTGCATGCACGATTTCTTCCGGCTGACCAAGTCCCATCAAATAGCGCGGATGATCTTCCGGAAGATGAGGCACGACCCAATCTACCACCTGCCGCTTTTGCTTCGCCGACTCCCCTACGGCCACGCCGCCAATGGCGTAGCCGTCAAAATCAAGTGCCACGAGATCGCGGGCGGACTGCTCGCGCAAGTCGCGGTACACCGACCCTTGAACAATTCCAAAAACTAATTGCTCATAACTCCCCCTACCCCCTCTTACCTTAAGAGGGGGTCGCCGATCGCCTCCTCCCCTTAGGGTAAGGGGAGGTTGGGAGGGGTTACGCTCACGCCACTGTTTACTCCGGCTCGCCCATTCCACGGTCCTCTCCATCGCTTCCCGCGCTTGCGCTTTTGAAATACCGGCCGGCGCGCACACATCAAGGACCATGGCAATGTCCACCCCAAAATCGCGCTGGATCTCCAGCACGCGCTCGGGAGTGAACATATCTTTTCGCCCGCTTAGCCGGTCAATAAATTCCGCCCCGTCTTTTGTAATCCGCACGTCATAATCCGCTTCCCCACCTTTCGATAATTTTGCATTTTGCATTTTTAATTTTACATTTTTATCTGCCAAACTAAAAACCTGATATCCACCCGAGTCAGTAAGTATCGGCCCATCCCATCCCATAAACTTGTGCAGGCCGCCGGCTTTTTTAATCACCTCCATTCCCGGCCGCACAAAAAGATGATAAGTATTGGCGAGAATAATTTCTGCACCCAATGCCTTCATCTCCTCGGCCATCAAAGTTTTCACCGCTCCGCGCGTGGCAATCGTCATAAACGCCGGTGTGGCCACCTTCCCATGCGCCGTCTTCAATTCCCCCACCCGCGCCTTGCTTTTCTTGGATGTATTCAATACACGAAAACGCTTTGACATAGTGCTATAGTATAGCACAAAAGCCCGTCAGGGCTTTTTGCGTACTTTTTACAGGAAACCTTTATATGATGGAAACCTTGAGCTGGGCATCCAGTGCTTTCGCGGCTTTTCCCAAAAATTCCAGCGTAGGATTATAATTACCGGATTCAAGACGGGCAATCGCCGACTGCTTGGTTTTCATCCGCCGCGCAAGTTCCGCCTGGGTCAACCCTTTTTGATTGCGTTTTTCAATAAGCGTTTGTATCAATGCAAACTCCGGCCCGAGCGCGGTGTAGGCCTTGCGAAATTCCTTATTTTTGAGCAGTTGCTTACGGAGTATTTTATAGGATTCCATACTGCATTGAGTATAACATATAGGTTATATTGTGTCAAGTGTGGACAATTTTTGGCGAGCCGCCACGATTTCTTTGTGCGGGATCTTCTGCGATTTTTTAATGAAACCATGAAGTAGTACAACCACACCCTTATGGAATGCGTAAATTAAGCGCACCTCTTGTGTGCCTTTTACGCGCAACTCTAGAAGCCCTCCACCAATATGTTTACTGTGAGGCATACCGAGCGCATGCCCAAATCGTTCAAGAAGTTCAAGCGTTCGAAATACCTTCGCGGAGGTTGGTATTTCAAGTGTTTTAATAAACTCCTTTACCTTGTTATCAAAAAATTGAACTTCCATAACTACCTAGCTACTCACTATCGCGCCGCCACTACCCCGGTAGTTGACGACACATATTGCACATCGGTTGCGGCGATCATGCCGGACTCGCGCACCCAGGCCTCAATCCGTTGCGGCGTCTGCATTTCCGCGCTCTTTAGATTAAGCCGTTTATTTTCAAATTTCAAAGCCTCAATCCGGCGCTCCAGATCCTTCATTTTGTATCCATGAGTCGAGACGCTGACCATGGTCGTAAGATAAGAAAAGCCAACCGCGATAAGCGCGACCGCTAGCAAACCGCGCCAGGTTTTACGCGTGCTCATCAGGCGCATTATAAGACCAACTCGCCGCATGGTATGGTGGATTTTCGTAAGGTGGAAATGTCGGGGCATAACAATTGAGTAAATCAAGTGAATCAAGTAAATCAGGTAAATCAGGTAAATCAGGTAAATCAGGTGGCTTGACTTGCCTGCCTCGCTTGATTTACTTGTCTCGCTACAATTTCTCGATAACTCTCATCTTCGCGCTCCGGGCGCGCGGATTTATTCTAATCTCGCTATCACTCGGCACCACTGGTTTTTTGGTAAGTATTTTTAACTTCTGGTCCGGCCACTGCCGAAAAAACTGTTTGACGATCCGATCTTCCAGCGAATGAAACGCGATGACGGCCAGTCGTCCGCCGCGGTGCAGGATTTCCACAGCTTGCGGCAGTACGGCTTGCAAAGCGCCCAGCTCATCATTTACCGCAATCCGCAATGCCTGGAAAGTGCGCGTGGCTGGATGCAATCCGCCGATCCAGGGCATGCGATCCGCATTGCTCCCACCCCTCCTCGCCTCCCCTCGGGCAGGGGAGGAAAAATCTTTTCTCCCCCTCTCCGAGGGGGAGTTAGAGGGGGTGTGCTTACTAAGCTTCTCTCTATACGCTTGCACCACCACATCACTCAGTTGTTTGCTGGTCACCATTGGCTTCTTTTTCCGTTCTTCCACAATGCGGTTCGCGATCTCGCGCGCTAATCGCTCTTCCCCATATTCCGTGAGTAACTCCGCAAGCTGCTTCTGATTCCACGAGTTCACAATTTCTGCCGCGCGCACGCCGCGCGACACATCAAACCGCATGTCCAGCAGTTCATCCTTCTCAAACGAGAATCCCCTGCCTCGCTCAAGCGTCGAGGAAGAAAATCCTAGATCAAGAAGTATTCCCTGCACCGTCCCGAATTTTTGCTCCTTCACAATCGCGGCCAAGTTCCGGAAATTATCATTCACGAGCACAATGCGATTCAAGTATTTTCTAATTTCGAATTGCGAATTTCTAATTTCAGTGATGGCGTCTGGATCGGCATCTATACCTAGTAATCTTCCAACGGGCGCGGTGTGCTGTAGGATTGCGGCACTATGACTGCCATCACCGATCGTGCAATCCACAAAATTCTGATTCGGTTTAGGGTCAAGGAACTTCAGCGCTTCTTCTACCATGACTGGCACATGGGACATATTTTAAATCCCAAACTCATTAAGCGCTTCCGCGTGCGCTTCCATCTCATCTGCGGTTCGCGTCTGATGCGCCCGCCATTTTTCCTTATCCCAAATCTCCAGCCGCTCCCCTGCCCCCAAAACCACCGCGTCTTTTTGAAGCGCCGCATGATCTTTCAAATAGTCCGGCACCAGAATTCTTCCGAGATTGTCAAGTTCCACCTCGCTCGCTCCGGAAAACATAAACCGCTTAAAATTTCTGCTGCTTTCGCTGGTAAGCGGCAAGGCGTTTAACTTGGCCGCAAACTCTTCCCAGGCCCGTAGCGGATATACAAATAAACACCCTTCCAGTCCGCGAGTGACCACCACTTTCGGACCAAGCTCGCTGCGCAGTCGCGCGGGCATCGGAAGGCGCCGCTTTGCATCCATTTTGTGCTGATACTCGCCGATAAGCATACGGATTAAGACCGGCAAAGAACCAAGGACTGGGAGGGAGATAGTGAATCTATTTTGTTTTCGCTTCCAGTCCCTTATTCCTTGCGTTCATTGGTAAAGTTATGCACATTTATCCACAGAGTTATCCACTTCTTACCACTTTTGTATTTGTACAGGTATATTATAGCACAAATTTTCCCACTGCTCAAACTCTCCCCGCTTACTGAAAAATTCGAAAAAACCCCAGTATTTGGCCAAAATCCTATGGGCCGGCAAAACCTTTGTGGATAAAACACCAACCGACCCGGAATTCCGGGTCGGTTGGTGACTACCCTGTCCGACCATGCGGCATGCGCCCTACGCTCTGGTTATGGGAGCGCCGCGCCTTCGGGAAGAGAGCCGTCGGGCTCTTTTACCGCGCCTTTGCTGACTGCTTCATCAATGAGTTTTACGACATCCTTATAAAACGCGCTGGCCTGTTCATATTGTCCTAAACCGAACGCCCGCCCGGCTTGCTTGACAAGATTGGCTACTTTTTCTTTAACCGGCACACTCAAACGTCCCTTATATTGAAGCATGATGTCCCGGGCTTCGGCTTGCGCATCTAATGCATCTTGGCGTGCGGCTTCATCCGCGGGGAAACGTGATGGTTGAACAACGGTTTCGGGTTGACCAGGAGCAATCTCGGACCCTGGCGCGGGCGCTGCGGTTGCCGGCGCCTCTGGCTGTTTCAAGAGCGCCTTCCGCATCTTGGCGGCATCAATCATCTCCGTAAGTTCTTCACTTTCCTCAACCGTGGCCGGGAGGGATTGTAATCCTCCCCCAACGGTTATGCCTTCGAGCTCCGCCATGGTCTCGGGAACAACTTCCGCCATATCAACTTTGCGCGCCTCGCGCGCCAAGGGCGACGCAAATTGAATGAAGAGCTTAAACGCCTGGGAGGATTTCTCCACCGCGTCCGCCCAATCCTGTTCTTCCAGCGCTTTGCGCGCCTCGCGCGTGAGCGCTACGCCATCCTGATAAAGGGTATCGCGACGCTGAAACTCACGCTTGGCCAAGTCGAGTTTATCGGCATCATCAATACGCTCAATCTTCCCGACGATTTGCTCGCGCAACGAGGACATCGCTTGCATTTTATTTTCCGCGGATTTTACGCGCCCGCGCGCGGCCTGCGCCAAACCCTTCTCGACAATTTGCTTTTTTGCGATTTCCGCTTCCGCGCTCCCGGCGCGCGCCTTAAGCTTCTCTATGGCGGCATCAACTTCAACCGCCTGAACCCGAAGCTCCGTTTGAAGATCCGCAGTTTGACTAAGCGAAGCCATGACCCCCTGGAGCACCTGCGCCTGGGCCGCCATTTGCGCCGCTGCTTCCAGCGCCTCTTCCGTGCCTTGTTCATTCAGCGTCTCGACGCGATTATTTAAGCCCTCCACCCGGTTTTCCAGACGTATGACGGTCTCTTCAATTTTCTTTTCCAAGCGCTGCTTCTTTTGGGCATCCGCGAGCGCGAGTTTTTCTTGGAGGGCGCCAATCTCCTGCGCGCGCCGCGCCGCAAGCTTTATTTTAAGATTTAGCTTTGTCGCGTCATCCGTAACGCGAACCACTGCTTCGGCAACTCGCTCGGAGGCCAATTTGACCCCGTAAAGGGTATCTCCGGGAGTGTCGTTCTGGGATGCGGCCACGGTGCCTCCCCCGCCAAGCACGACCGCGAGAATAAGTGCGATAACTGGCATAAATTTGCGTGGTTTAAGTATAAGAAATTGCGGAATTAAAAACTCGAAGGACCTTTGTGTAATAGGAAGACGGCGCGCTGCTTCTTGTCTTACGCGGGCAAACACCACATTCTTGGCCCGCACCACTGGCGGAGCCGGAGGATGCCACTCTGAAAAATCCCTTAAAATTTGCTCAAGTATTTTCTCATCAATTGGCCGCATATGATCTAAGTGACGTTACCGCGCGCTAAATCTTTCAATTTTTGAAGCGCCCGATGGATGCGGACCGAGGCATTATTTTCCGTAATACCCTGCAGCGCGGCGATTTCAATAACCGAGAAACCTTCCACATGCCGCAAAAGCAAAATATCCCGCTCTTCCGCATCAAGCTTGGAAAATAACTGGAGCACGAGAGCGTATTCGGTTTTCTTCTCCGGGCTTTCTCGCGCCTGCGCGGGTAATTCAAAACCTTCGGTAAGCAAAACTTCCAGCGATATTTTGGGAGCTTTGGCGCGATATTGATCAATAATCAAATTGCGCGCAATGCGGTACACCAGCGCATCAACATAATCAAGCACCTCTTGTTCGTGTCGCTTTAAGTACTCCCACACGCGCAAAAATGTTCCGGAAAGCACATCTTCAGCATCCTCTTTAGAACTCAAACGCAAAAACGCGTACCGAAAAATCTTGGCCGCGAGGCGATCAAAGAGCTTTTCAAACGCCGCCGGATCGCCAAGCTCTTTGCAGCGCACTTTTTTCACCGGGATGTCCAAAGGTTCGGACATAATAAAGCAGACGGGATTTAGTGGAATTTCTTACGCCGCCGCGGCCTGAACCCGCGGCCCCTTAACCTCCGATGATAGCATACCGCAAACCGGTGCGCTTCGTCACGCACGCGCAAAAGAAAATCCTTATAATTTTCCACAATGCGGACAAGCTCGGGATTATCCTTATCAAAAATTGGCCGGTCTTGCTTGCGCTTAAAACCTTTGGCAATGCCGACGATGAGAATGTGGAGCCCACCTGCCTGCACCACGTCCCGCGCCGCATTCACCTGCCCCCAACCGCCGTCAATCACGATCAAATCTGGCATGGGCCATTCAACCCCCTCTTTCTCCCCCTTCCCAAGGGGGAGATTAAGTGGGGGTCCGGAGCGCTTGAACCGTCGCGCCAGCACTTCGCGCATCATCGCCACATCATTAATCCCCTGCACAGTTTTAATTTTAAATCTTTTGTATTCGCGTTTGGACGGTTCGCCATTTTGGAATACCACCATTGATCCCACTGCGCTAGTGCCGCTGATATTGGAAATATCATATCCTTCGATACGACCGAGGATACTGATCGGCGTAGGGCATAGAGCGTAGGGCGTAGAGCTTTGCCTCTTTGCTCTATGCTCTATGCCATCTGCCGCCAACACGGCCACATCCCGAATATGCTTCAGCGCAAATAATTTCCTCTTCAGCGATTCGGCCTCCTCAAACTTTTCTTCACGCGCGGCATTCTTCATTCTTAATTCTAAATTCTTCATTACTTTCGCCTTTTTGCCTTCCAGCATCAAAATCACATTCCGAATATTTTTCATATACTCTTTGCGCGTGACCGCGCCCACACACACCCCCGGACAGCGGCCGATATGATAATCAAAGCACGGTTTTCGTGGTGATTCGTTTTTTTTATTCGTGGTAATTCGTGTCATGCACCGCCACGGAAACCACTTCCGCATCAAATCCAGCGCCGCGCGAATGGAGGAGGCGCTCGTATATGGACCGAACACTTTGATCGCTCGTAACCCCCTCGCACTCCCCCTTACCCTAAGGGGGAAAAACGAACGATCTCCCTCCCTTAAGGTAAGGGAGGGCTGGGGTGGGTTATGAATGGTGGCATATTGTGCCAGCTCATTCCCCCGCACCAGCTGCACCTTAGGAAAACGCTCATTAGTAATAACCACGTAAAGGAATGACTTATCATCTTTTTCCCTTACATTATAGCGCGGCTGATATTTTTTAATTAAATTCGCCTCCAGTATCAACGCCTCAATTACGCTGTCCGTCACCTGATAATCAATCCGCGCCACCTCATGCAACATCTCATCAATCGTCCTCCGATACTGTGAACTGTGAACTGACGACTGTGAACTAAAGTACGAGTTTACTCGTATTTTAAGATTCGTCGCTTTCCCCACATACACCACCTTCCCCTTTTTATCGCGCATCAAATACACCCCTGGTTTGGTGGGAAGTTTGTTGTGTTTGATTTTGATTATCTTTTGGATTGACATAATCCTCACGATCTCCCTCCCTTAAGGTAAGGGAGGGTTGGGGTGGGTTATGAACCGTGCTTATCTAGTTCCTCTTTAATCTTCTGCCACACCCCTTCCAAATTCTGCATCACATCATTATTTCCAAATCGTACTACTTTGATATCTTGTGACGCAAGATATTGTGTCCGCTCATCATCATGCTTTCGATTCGCCTCTTCCGCATGCTGTCCGCCATCAACTTCTACCGCCAATCTATGTACTGGACAATAAAAGTCAAGCACGTAGAGGCCAACGCTATACTGACGAAAAAACCGCGCACCCATTTGCTTCCTACTTAATATTCTCCACACGCGCCGTTCGGCCTCCGTTGAATTTTTCCGCAATTCACGGCGCCTTTCTTTTGTGGATTGTCTGTTATAAAGATGGTTCATAACCCCCTCCAACTCCCCCTTACCTTAAGGGGGAGAGTACGGATTTCAAATACTTCCCGGTCCACGATCCTTTTGCGCGCGCAACTTCCTCCGGTGTCCCGATCGCCACCACTTCCCCGCCCTTATCTCCGCCCTCTGGCCCAAGATCAATGATATAGTCGGCACACTTTATTATGTCAAGATTATGCTCGATTACCAGCACAGTATTGCCGGCTTGCACCAGGCGTTGCAATACTTCAATCAATTTCCGCACATCTTCATAATGCAGTCCTACAGTGGGTTCGTCAAGAATATAAAGAATTCGCCCGCGGCGGCGACCTGCCAGCTCTGTACCCAATTTTACGCGCTGAGCTTCTCCGCCAGAAAGCGTGGTTGCCGATTGTCCCAGCTCAATGTATCCAAGACCAACTTCACGCAATACTTTAAGCCGATCATGGATGTGCGGAATATCGCGGAAGAAACCGTCCGCTTCCTCGATCGTCATAGATAGCACGTCAAAAATGTTCTTGCCTTTGTATAATACTTCCAGCGTTTCACGATCAAATCGTTTGCCTTTGCACACATCGCATTTTACATACACCGTTGGCAAAAAATGCATTTCAATGGCAATCAAACCATTGCCTTCGCAGTTCTCACAACGTCCCCCGCCGCGATGCGTAGACACATTAAAGCTAAACCGGCCCGGCTTGTATCCACGCATGCGTGACTCCGGAAGCGCGGCAAACAAATCGCGGATATGCGTGAACACGCCAGTGTATGTGGCGGGGTTGCTGCGCGGGGTGCGCCCTATCGGCGATTGATCTACTTCCACTACCCCATCAAGATATTCCAGGCCCAGAATTGCTTTGTGGCGCCCAGGCACATAGCGCGCCAGATTATACCGATTAGCCAGCGCTTTGTACAAAATATCATTGACCAGCGTGCTTTTGCCGGAGCCGGACACGCCGGTAACGCACACGAAACGGCGCAATGGAATTTCCAGTGTGAGGTTTTTGAGATTATTCTCCGAGGCGCCGACAATTTTGAGACGCTCTTTTGAGTTAGTGCGCCGCGAAACAGGAAGTGGGATTGATTTTTGTCCGGACAGGTATTGGAGGGTGAGTGACTCATAACTCCCCTTCGTAACCCCCCTATCCCCCCTTACCCTAAGGGGGGCACGTTTTCGTGTGTCCCCACTTTCAACCCCCTCCCTTAAGGTAAGGGAGGGCGGGGGTGGGTTATGCAACAACTCCTTCAACTCCCCCTCCACCACAATATGCCCGCCCGCCTTCCCCGCCCCCGGCCCTAAGTCCACAAGATAGTCAGCCGCGCGAATCGTGGCTGGATCATGCTCTACCACAATCACGGTATTGCCAAGATCACGCAGCTCCAAAAGGGTCTTGATAAGCCGCTCGTTGTCGCGCTGGTGTAAGCCGATCGTTGGCTCGTCTAGCACATACAATGTTCCGGTTAAGCGCGAGCCAAGCTGGGAAGCCAGCCGAATCCGCTGGGCCTCACCTCCGGAAAGCGTACCGGCGCGACGATCCAGCGTAAGATAATCCAGTCCAACATCCAGCATAAATTTCAACCGACTGGTTATTTCGCGCAGCACGGGGAAAGCGATTTCGAATTCGGTATCCGACAGTACGATTTCATAACTCCCCCTACCCCCTCTTACCCTAAGAGGGGGGTTTTGTTTTTCTCCTCCCCTTAAGGTAAGGGGAGGTTGGGAGGGGTTATGAGCCATGAATCCTAATTGATTGAAAAAATCGTATGCTTCCACAATATTCATTCCGGCAACTTCCACAATACTATGTCCGCCAACCTGTACATGCAAACTTTCCTTCCGCAAACGCGCGCCTTTACAAGCTAAGCACACTTTTTCGGAAAAAAGCGACTCGGTGCCTAAACCATGACACTGCGTACACGCGCCATATGGACTGTTGAATGAAAACAGCCGCGGCTCAATTTCCGGAAATGAAAATCCATCGTCAGGGCAGGAGAATTTACTTGACATGATGAGCTCGGAGACCCCCTCTGAATCTCCCCCTCCGAGAGGGGGAGAAACCGATTTTCCTCCCCTACCCGAGGAATCTCTCCCCCTGCCCGAGGGGGAGATAAAGAGGGGGTGGGAGGGAGGGGTGGGAGCACCTCCACCCACAAGTATTGTCACGACATCGTGTCCGTATTTCAGGGCTGTTTCAATCGCTTCAGCCAAATGCGACCGCAGGGCTTTGTTTCCATCAATGGGCCAGCCAATTGGCACACGATCAACCACCAAATCAATCGTATGCGCCTTGTATCGCGCCAGCACAATGCGCTCTTTTAACTTTTTCAAAACGCCATTAACGCGTACTTCCGCAAATCCTTCGTTATACAAATCGTAAAGCATTTGGTGATACTCGCCTTTGCGGCCGCGAACTATTGGGGCGAGAACCGTGATAGCGTCAGTGCTCGTAACCCCTCCTGCACCTCCCCTTACCCTAAGGGGAGGAACCGATCGGTCTCCCTCCCTTAAGGTAAGGGAGGGTTGGGGTGGGTTATGAAGTCGTTCTAGCACAATGTTCACCATTTCTTCAACAGTAAGTTTTTGAATCGGCTTTCCGCACGCTACGCAATGCGGCCGCCCGACCCGCGCGAAAAGCACCCGCAGATAATCATAAATCTCGGTAATCGTCGCGACGGTGGAGCGCGGATTAGCGCTATGCGCTTTTTGATCAATAGAAATCGCGGGCGAGAGTCCTTCAATTTCGTCCACATCCGGCTTATCCATTTGTCCTAAAAACTGCCGGGCGTAGGCGGAAAGCGACTCCACATACCGGCGCTGGCCTTCAGCAAAAATCGTATCAAATGCCAACGACGACTTTCCTGATCCGGAAAGTCCGGTAAACACAATCAGCTTATTGCGCGGCAGCGTAAGATCAATGTTTTTTAAATTATGCTCCCGCGCTCCACGGATGACTATTTGATCGCTCATATTGACATCTTCTTTTCTCTGTATTAAACTCCGTATGGAGGTACACCATGGCAAAAAAGCAACGTCCTTTGCAACTCCCATCTTCAACTCCAACCTGGGTGATGTTTCTCGCGATCGCCACCGCGCTACAACAAATGCAACTGGCACGCTTCAGCATGGCCACGATTGCAAAGCGTCTCCGGCCCCGTGAGCGGAAACACACTCTGCGGCATTATGCTTCGCTCAACTATGTTCTTTTTGAGAGGGAAGTGCGAAACAGGCATGTGGTCGGTCAGATCAGTCCCGCGGTTCTGGACGCCCTGCTGACTGCGATGAGGGAAACGCTGGGCACCTCTTGGACCATCAACCGTTTCTGGAATCTGCTGGGTAATTCGGGTGACAAAGCCCAGCGGACACTAACCAACTTGACGAGCCGCATCCTGGCGCGCGCCCGCACCCTTGCCCACGGAAAATCACAGTGACGAAACCCCCATCTTCCGGAATCAGTCCGGAGCAAGTCCGCGCCGTGCTCGAAACACTGCAGGCGGCCGCACTTTCCCATCAAATCCAGTTTATCGCCTACTTGGTAGGTAATACATCGGGAATCAATCCCGATTTGGTAGCTACCATCGCCAGAATGGCGTCTGCAAAACTCCGTGCCAATCAAAAACCCAACTAACCTGGGGCAATACTCTGCCGCAAAGCTGTACTGCTCTGTTCCCCGGCCCGCTGCTGACCCGCGCTCCACCCAAGACGCGCGGATCACCAGCCGGCCGGTTTTTTTAATTTCTCCCAAAATGCAAGCGAATGCGATGCATTTTGATTGGAGAAATTAACCCGCCAGCTTGTGGGTGCCACTGAACCGAAGCGCAGCGTAGGCATGCGCGGCGCTGCGAAAGGCGGGTCCCCTCCCTTAGGTTAAGGGAGGGCAGGGTGGGTTACGAGCGATTCATAACTCCCCTAACCCCTCTTACCTTAAGAGGGGGAATTGTTTGCCGGCTTCTTGCTTTGCTTCCTTAATACTTGTATCTCGTCTCTCAAGATTGCCGCCAATTCAAACTGCAGCAAATTTGCCGCCTCGCGCATTTGTTTTTCCTTTTCGCGAATCAAGTCATCCGCGCGTCCGCCCTTCGCTTGTGTTTCAAGCTCCAGCGCTTTTTTCGCCAATTCTTCCTCTTTTCGTTTGGTCAGGCCTTCCGTAATGTCTTTGATGGCTTTTTTAATTGTGCGCGGGGTAATGCCGTGCGCTTTATTGTAAGCCATTTGCAATTTGCGCCGCCGATCGGTTTCCCGAATTGCCCGCGTGATTGAGCCGGTCATCTGGTCTGCATAAAGCACGACTTGCCCATGCACATTGCGCGCCGCGCGACCAATGGTCTGGATTAGCGAGGTTTCACTGCGCAAAAATCCTTCTTTATCCGCGTCTAAAATTGCCACGAGCGACACCTCGGGCAAATCCAGTCCTTCGCGGAGCAAGTTTACACCCACCAATACATCAAATTTACCGCGCCGAAAATCGGTGAGAATCGTAATGCGATCCAGCGTGTCCACATCAGAATGCAAATATTGCACTTTTATTTTTAAATCGGCAAGATATTCAGTTAAATCCTCGGCCATTTTCTTGGTCAGGGTGGTTACCATCACCCGCTCATGCCTTTTCACACGCTCCTTTACGCGCGCCATCAAATCCTCCACCTGGGATTTAGAAGCCATGGTTACGCCATGACTACGCAATGTCACGCCAGTTGGCGTCTTGTGGCGTAGTGATGGCGTTTTTGTGGCCTCTACCGCCCCAGTTATAGGGCGTACAATAATTTCTGGATCAACCAGTCCGGTCGGCCGAATAATTTGCTCCACCACGCCATTTGCTCTTTGCTCTTTGCTCTTGGCCAATTCATATGTTCCTGGCGTGGCCGAAGTATAAATCGTCTGCGGCATACGCGCCTCAAATTCCTCAAATTTAAGCGGCCGATTATCAATCGCGCTCGGCAGGCGGAACCCATATTCGATAAGCGCCTGTTTGCGGCTGCGATCACCTTCGTACATCCCCTGGATCTGGGGAAGCGTTACGTGGGATTCGTCAATAACTAGGAGCCAATCATTAGCACGCTGTCCCCCTCCCCTAACCCCTCCCACCAAGGGAGGGGGATTTGTTGTTCCTCCCTCTCCCCTTGTGGGAGAGGGTTGGGGTGAGGGGTAACGCGTGAAATAATCCAACAACGTCTTTGCCGGCTCTCCGGGCGCGCGGCCATCAAAATGCCGCGAGTAATTTTCAATGCCATGACAAAATCCAACTTGTGCAATCATTTCCAAATCATAACGCGTGCGCCGTTCCAGCCGCTCGGCTTCCAGCAGTTTTCCGGTTTTATTAAAATACGCTAACCGATCTTTAAGCTCGGCGCGGATGTCTTTGATGGCGCGCTTGACTTGCGGTTCATCCGCCACATAATGTTTGGTTGGAAAAATCCACACCGAGTCCACTTTTTCACGCACTTTTCGGGTTACCGGATCAATCATAATAATCTCCCCGACTTCCTGCGCGCTTAAATCCACGCGATAAATCATATCGTGATTGGAAGGCATGACTTCAAAAGTTTGTCCCCTCATCCTAAACATTCCACGTTTTACTTCAGCATTCGTACGCGCATATTGCATTTTGGTCAGCGTTTTCAAAATATCTACGCGCCCAATAACTTGCCCACGCGTCAATTTCATGGACATTTTCTCATACGTCTCCGGCGATCCAATGTTGTAAATGCACGAAACCGAGGCCACAATAATTACATCGCGCCGGGTAAGTAGCGCTTGTGTTGCCGCGTGCCGCAACCGATCAATTTCTTCATTAATCATGGCTTCTTTTTCAATATAAGTATCCGTGCGCGGCAAATACGCCTCCGGCTGATAGTAATCGTAGTAGGACACAAAATACTCCACCGCGCTGTCCGGAAAAAACTCCCGATATTCATTGCAAAGCTGGGCCGCCAGCGTCTTGTTATGCGCAATGACTAAAGTCGGCCGCTGGACTTTTTCAATCACATTAGCAATACTGAAAGTTTTTCCACTGCCCGTAACACCAAGCAAGGTTTGATGCGCGTCGCCACGCTCAAGTCCATCCACGAGTTGCTTAATCGCCCGCGGCTGGTCACCTGCCGGCTTGAATTTACTTCTGATCCTAAATTTCATACTGTGTACGAATTACGAATCTTGCACGAATACTACAAATTTGATCAACTACGTATTCGTGATATTCGCAATGTTATTCGTTAATTCGTACACAAAACAAATTCCCCCCAGCGGCCTACTCCACTAGGGGTCAACTGAACAAAACAACTATACCACACGCAATAAAAAAATCAAGGGCGTCTCCTGTGCGGTCGCGTGCCGAACAAAAAACGCCCTTCCTACGCACGATACGCCGGAGGCGCGGCTACGCGGTGAACTTCGACAAGATGACACCGCTTTCCACTAAGATTTGCGTAAACGAAGGATTGACCGCGAGATACGCGTCCAGCAGCTCGCGACAGCGAGGCCAGGTTTGCACGCTCATCTGAATGACGGACGCGTCCCTCTTCTGGCGGTTGTTGAGGGCTTGGCCGGTAACAACGCATGCCACAAGACCGATAAAACCGGCCCCGATCAAGGAAAGAGCGCCGACAAGCCAAGTGGGCTTCAATCCTGTGAAAATCGTTAGGCAGCAACCCAATATCAATATGGCGAACATCGCCGCCACCATACCAAACCCATTGTTCCAACCTTCACGGCGGCGCATCCGGAGGATGAGGTTGACGAGTCCCGCCACCCGCTCTCGCTCCGGCGCGGAAAGGTCATCCACGCGAACGATCGCCTGGCTTCCCAGGGTCAAATGAACCATGATTTCCTCCTTGGCAAAATTGCCAGAACCATTCCGGCAATACTTCGTTTATACATTAGGGGTTAAAAGGTGTCAAGGCAGCTGAATAATCACTCAAATCGCACCGGCACCACCACTTTATCAATCTCACTCCCGTCTTGCGGCGAATTTTGAAAGACCTCCAGTACACCGGAACTGGTGCGCGGGGTGTCAAAAATAAGTTCGGCGCGATACGGGCCGTGAATTCCTAAATCCGGCGCAGTGCCGGTCACGGCCACTTTAGCGAGTTCACGGCCGCCAGCATCTTTCAGCCGCACGACTACATTCTGTTCAAAAGTCCGCTCCAATCCCTCAACCACCAGCGGGCTTGCCACCAAAGCGTTCGGTCTTGGCGCGCGCACGGAAATATTATTACTGGCCGACCAAATCTCGTCGCTGGCGCCATCTTCAAACGTCTCCGGCAAAGGCGGCGTGGAGATGGTCAGTTCAATCGGCGCGCGAACATTGAGCGCCGTGGAAGCAACAAAACCGCTGACTAACCCAACTAGGAGTGCGGCCAGCACTCCTTTCCACCTGGTTGAACCTCTTTTGCGCGGCGCAAAGGCGCGCGAACCATAGGCCCTCATAATCATCAAAACATGATGCTCGCAAGCGCCCAAGCCCCATCCTCGTTTATCGCCCAAAGCGCGAGCATCCCGACAAAATACAAGAATGCCAATTCCCAGCCCTGCTGAAATTTTTGCCCCCGATGCGCGGAAAGCATCACCAGGATAAAGTATCCGGCTAAGAGCAGCGCCACCGGATGAACAAACAGTCCAACAATAAGAAGTAACGAGCCCGCGAATTCAAGCAGCCCGGCCAGAAGCGCGAAAATTCTCGGAGCCGGCCATTTAAGCGAGGCGACGTAACCGGAAAACTGCGCGAAATTCTTGAACAGCTTCGGATAACCATGGCTGATCAGACCAAGGCCCAATCCGACCCGCAGAATAAATGGCGCCCATTCACTGAAATTACCCTGTCCAGAAACGAATAAGGTGTTTAAAACTTCGGTCATAAGCTCACCTCCTTTGCAAATTTGATATCCGCACTCCGATTAAACGGATCAACCGCGTTTTCTTCAAATATGGAATGAGAAGCTTAAGCGCCTCCCGTTTAAGTATTGTACCATCGGCGCTAAAATGCCGCAAGGTGTACGCGGCAGTATGGGTCTCAAAATTCTCAAACCGCACCCGCATGGTAATCGTACGAAATTGCACGCTTTCCTTTCGCGCCTCATCCATCACCTCATCACACAACTCCATAAGTGTGCGCGTCAAAAGGGCTTGGTCCCGTGTGTCAGCCGCAAACGTAGTTTCATGGCCCACGGATTTTGCCTCATATTCCTCAACCACCGGAGAATCATCCCGGCCATGCGCGCGGTCAAACAACTCATCACTGCGCGGCAGAGACACCCTCAAGTCCCGAATGGTTTTAATCCCCTGCCGCGCGAGCTGCGCCTCGGTTTTAGGCCCAATTCCGGGCAATCGGCGCACCGGCAATGGATCTAAAAATTCCTGCACGCGCTCGGGCGTGACCACTGTCAACCCGTCCGGCTTTTTAAAATCCGAAGCAATTTTGGCAATCAATTTATTTGGTCCGATTCCAATCGAGCAAGTCAATCGTTCGCGCTTCAAAATCTCCATCTTAATCTTTCTCGCAATCCTCTCCGCCTCCTCCAACGCATTTCCATAATTCATGATTCGTAATTCATGCTTCATCAACTCAACATACGCTTCGTCCACGGACACCTGTTCCATTGGCACACCCCCTCTAACTCCCCCTCGAAGAGGGGGAGAAACGAAACGATTTCCCCCCCTGCCCGAGGGGGGGTGCGGGGGGGTGGGAGCGACCGCGCACTCAACCACTTCCTTTACCACCTTCATAATCCGCTCCGACACAATCCCATACAACTTCCCATCCACCGGCAAATACGCGCACTGCGGCGCCGAGCATAATTTCCAAGCGCGAGAAATCGGCATGGCGCTATGAATTCCAAATTTCCGCGCGGCATAATTTGCCGTCGACACCACGCCGCGGCCTTGGCCTTCCTTCGGATCAGCGCCTACCACAATGGGGCACCCCTTAAGTTCCGGATGCTCCCTTTCCTCCACTGCCGCAAAAAACGCGTCCATGTCAATATGTAATATTATACGCGCCATATACAACAAAACCCCTTCAAACTGATTCAAAAAATCAAAAGGGCAAAGATACAAAGAGTTTAGGTTTTTGACTTGCCTGCCCCGCACCAAGCTACGCTTTGGTGCTGGGGCGGAGGCGGAAGACAAACCGGTTGACAGGATACCACCTGCTCTCTGGCTTCGCCCAGTTGCGGCGCAGCCACAACCCGTCCTCATTGCGCGCCACGTCGAACACGCTCGGGTAGCCATTGGGGTCGGTGATTTGTTTCATGCCAATAACCACCCATTCTCTCATAGGCTGGTCAGTATAGGAAAGACGGTAATGAGGACCGACTTCGGTAGGACAGAGTTCTAATCCGAGTGCTTGAGCTTTGTCATAGATTTCTTGAGTGGTTGCGCCTTGGGAAAAGCCAAGGTCTTTTACTGTGAGCCGAACAAGATCTGCCTGTTCGGCTTTTTTCAAAGTTGTAAAATCCGGGTGTTCCATCATGGCTTTAGCATAAGGATTTATCTGCATACCGGCTTGTTTGAATTCTGCTTCGATCTGTTTTACTGTCCTGCCGCCAATTACGATTTGCTCACGGCGGATTCTTTCTGCAGGAAAAGAAGTATAGATATGTTCCAGATGGGAGTAGGTTTTGAAAATATTCGGGAATAATGGACCGACGTATGCTTTGGTATTTGCGTTTACTTCTTCCTTGCTCCAGGCGATTTGGTCCGGAGCGCAGTCCAGAATAATCGGCGCGTCTTCTTTGGGATTGCGTTTGGAGCGCAGTTCGGCAATGCGAGGGTCTTTGGGATTGTAGCCAAAGTTCTCAATAGGAGCGTTGATTTCGTAGAGAAAAATAAGGTCGTCTTTGGTAAGCGCTTGCTTGGCCTGGACCTTCCGCTCCAAAGCAGTGAGCATTTTCATATCCTGCGCTTTCTTTTCGTACGATTTTCCGTCAGGAAGTGCGGCGAGTTTTGCTTGCGCCACCTCCCCAATATAGCGATCATGCTCTTCGTTTTTTCCCACCCCGCGAAACTCCAAAATGCGATCGCCTTGGCTCACAAGCACTAATCTTGGCACTGCTGGATTACCGTCCTTATCATTGGAATAATATACTTCCAAATCATTGCCGCCCTGTTCGCGTTCTCCTTGCAAGTAACGCCGGGCCGTAGATTCGCCACGAATGCACCAGCCCGTGCCATAAGGAGCAAGAGAATCCACCAGCGCTTTCGGATCTGATCCTTTGGGATATTTGACCCACCTCCCTTTGGTTTGCTTTAGTAGTTCCTCGGATATGGGCTTAAACTCTTCAATGGTCAGACCGTAGAGCTTGGCAAAGTTTTCTTTATTCAGAAGATCAAGAAATTTCTGCTTGGTTTCCGCGGAAATGTCATAGCCAAACTCTGGGGACTGACCAGCAAATTTCTTCTCCATGGCGTCAAAGACCAAAGACAATGCCTGTTGATTCAGTTCCGGAAAAGGACTCACGGTGCCGCCATAGCGCTCGGTAAACTTTTTCTTCTCTTTGTCATATCTTCCCATTTTCAAAACACTGCGAAAGGCCCAGTATTTGAGATAGTCCGGATATTTGGCATCCGAGGAGGCAAGATAGTCAACCCATTGATCCAACGATCGCTTTTGATCTTCAATCACTGGTTCAATAAGCTCTTTGCGCTGGTCTTGTGGAATTTCAATGTCGCCATATCCTTCTTCACGATGACGCGCAATGATTGATTGAAAGTATGCTTCTGGAATTTCCGCGGGCTTTATTACATGGCGGGCGTACAAAGATTGCTTAATACCATCAATGCCGCGCTCCCGTTCTTGTTCATCCGGGCGCTCCACGAGATTTTTGAGGAAATCAAGATAGGCCTGGATGCGCTCATCGGGCTTGGTGGGCGGGATGGGTTCGCCAGGTCGCGTAAAATCAATGATGTCTTGCACCTCTGCGCTTTTGGCAAGATCGCGGTATTTTTTGTGGAGAAATCCTGGGCGTTCGGGCATAGTACAATAATTTACCATGAGAAACAACCGACGTCAATTATGTTCGTGAGGTTGAACTCCCCCCGCCACCAACAAGAAAACGCAGGCGAGCGCCTCGGGGCGGCCGACTGCGGTTTTTGCGTGAGTTGCCGGCGCGGGGCGCTCGCCTACGTTTTTGACAAATCCCCAAATATCATTTTCTCCGTCTCTTGCGCGCGGGTGGCCAGTTCAATGTCTTTTTCCGTAATCCCCATCAGATCATAGGTGGTGGTCGCGAGTTTTACCGTATTATGGTGAATAGCGATATCCGGGTGGTGTCCCATATCCTCCGCCGCTTGCGCCACTTCATTTACAAATACCATGGCGTCAGTAAAGGTGGGGAATACAAATTCCTTGCGCAAAAACTGGCCGTCCTGCTCCCAGCCCGGAAGGTCACTAAGCGACTTCTGAATTTCCTCCTGTGCTAAAAGTGACATATTATTGGCGGAAGGAGTGGGATTCGAACCCACGGTGAGTTTCCCCACACACGCTTTCCAAGCGTGCTCCTTAAACCACTCGGACATCCTTCCAATTTACTCGGCCACGGCGTCTATCCCGCGCCTTTCCTTTATGGTGCGGGACGACCCCACCAAATTTCACCCCATCTCTCTCTTCCTTGGAAACCTTTAGGAGTTGCCTGGCGAGGAGACCCGCAGGCCCATTTATCTCTTAAGCGAGAAGTGGCCGACGGCGGTGTGTGAGCGCAGCATTGGGAGCGTCTGCAGTCCTCTCTGCAATTTTCCCTATGCTCTTAAATTGCAGAGGGACGGAAGAGGACCCTTGCAGCTGCGAGCACACACTGCCGGCGGGCGCTTTGAGCGACCCTACCACGAGCGTGTTCCGAGACAGGCACTCCTGATGGTTTCCATCACCTCCCCAATCCTACCACAACTGCCTCAACCAGTTCAACCCGCATAAGATACCAAGCCACGGCCAGGAGACCGCCAACCGCCGTCATTCCAAAACCAACCCCCAGCCAAAATGAGATACGCGGCGGCGCTAACGGGCGGTGAATCATTCTAGGCCGCATTTGCAACGGTTGATTATCTTGCGGAACTGCCGGGACCGGCTGCGGGAGTTGACTAACCCGTGACGGATTTATCAGCTGTTCCTTGGCTATTCCAAGCGTCGCGGCATTAAGCACGCTTTTTAGCGCCCTTTTTTTAATCGGCGACCCGCGTCCGGCTCGGGCACGGCGCTTTTTCAGTTGATGGCCTTGCGATTTTTGAGAAATTTGCTTTTGGGTCATGTAAATATTCTATCAGCATTATCTAAAACCGGCAACTTACCACTTCAGGACTTCTTGAAAAGCCGAAAAAATCTCTCCGGCGCAGCGGAAGTAAATAGCGCCAAGGTTGCCGCCAGCAGTCCCACGTCGCGCACCGTAATCTCATTGATTCCGGAAACCGTAAGCACAATGATCAGGTGAATGGATCCCACTGCCGCGGCAAGCCAAGTCAGTACGCCGCTCAAAAACAATACCCCGATCATAATGTCCAATACCGCGGTCCCAATCATGGCCTCGCGAAGCGGAACCGGCAAAAGTCCGGCGGCCCAGGGCGCAATAAAACCGGTTCCCCAAAGCTCCGGCGCTTTCAAAATCAAAATCCCGATCCAAATGAAGGTTACCGCCACCCCCACGCGCAGAATGTGAAAACCCAAGACACGCATATACAATCTGCCTATCATTATGAGACCATTGAACAGGTGTTAGTTCTTCAACATTTTCATTATATCACAAGCGCAGCCGACGCAACAGTTGGGCGTTAAAGGCCACGATAACCGTGGAAAGCGACATCAATATTGCGGCAAAGGCCGGCGCCAGAATAATGCCGAGTGGCAGAAACGCGCCCGCGGCCGCCGGAATCGCAAAGGCGTTATATCCGGTTGCCCAAATTAAATTTTCCACCATTTTCCGGTAAGTCGCCCGCGCGAGTTTAATAATCCGCACAATATCGCGCGGGTCGCTTTTGATTAGCACAATGCCCGCGGATTCGATGGCCACATCAGTGCCCGCGCCTATCGCGATTCCCACATCCGCCGCGGTAAGCGCCGGCGCGTCATTAATGCCGTCCCCGACCATCGCCACCCGCATCCCGCGCTTTTGCAGCTCCTGAACTTTCTCCACTTTTTGCTCCGGCAACACTTGCGCAAAATATTCATCAATTCCAAGCTCCTTTGCCACCCACTCCGCTACCGGTTTTGCGTCGCCGGTTATCATTGCCACTTTCACTCCCATATCATGAAGCACGTGCACTGCCGCGCGCGACTCTTCGCGAATAATATCGGCTACTCCGAATGCCGCGACAGTTTTATCATCAGCAATGAGATATATCACAGTTTTACCTTGTGCCTGTAGTACAGTAATGTCTTTTGACAAAAGTTCCATACTTGGAACTATGGAACTTTTTTCTGGAGACGCGGAAAGTAAATTTTCTCCTCCCACCCGCACCATTTTACCATTTACAAAACCCTCTACTCCACGTCCTGGCAATGCTTTTACATCCGCCGCTTTCGGTATTGTCAAGCCGCGCTCTTGCGCGGCCTTAACAATCGCTTTGGCAATCGGATGCTCGGACTCGCGATCCACCGCCGCCGCCAGCGCCAACAATTCATTCTGCGCGGACTGTGAACTGTGAACTGATGACTGTGAACTCACTAGTATATCAGTGACACCGTATTCGCCACGGGTTAATGTTCCGGTTTTATCAAAAAGCACTATGTCAATCTTTCGCGCCAACTCCAGCGCCAGTTTCTCGCGCACCAGCAGCCCACTGCGTGCCGAAAGCGTAGTGGAAATTGAAGCGACGAGCGGCACGGCCAATCCCAGCGCGTGCGGACAGGCAATGACGAGCACGGCCACCACACGGGTCAGCGCTACCGCGATTCCGGCATCAAGCGCTAACCATGCCACGACTGTAACTGCGCCCACCGTAACCGCGATAATTGTCAACACCAGCGCGGCTTTGTCCGCCAGCGCTTGCACGCGGCTGCGCGAGGCCTGGGCCTGGGCCACGAGCCGCATAATACCCGCGAGCGCGGTTTGCTCGCCGACTTTGGCCACGCGCACTTTAAGCGCGCCTTCGCCATTGATTGTCCCGGCAATCACCGGACTGCCCGGTTTTTTGTCAACCGGTTTTGACTCGCCGGTAATCATGGATTCATTCACGCTGGAAACACCCTCAACAATTTCTCCGTCCGCCGGCACCTTGGTACCCGGCCGCACAAGAACAATATCACCAACACGTAATTCTGAAACCGGTACGATCTCAATACCTTCATTCATAACCCCCCTATCCCCCCTTATCTTAAGGGGGGTATTTGTTGTGTCTCCCTCCCTTAAGGTAAGGGAGGGCGGGGGTGGGTTATGCATTGCAATCCGCTCCGCCGTATCCGGTAAAAGCTTTGCCAACTCCCGCAGCGCGCCCGAAGCATGTCCCACTGCCGCCATTTCAATCCAATGGCCCAAAAGCATGATCGTAATCAGCGTGGCAATTTCCCAAAACAGCGGCTCGCCAATTGGCCAAAACACCGTGAGCACGCTATACGAATACGCCACCGTTATAGCCAGCGCGATAAGCGTCATCATCCCGGGCAAACGATGCTTCAGTTCCGCAATCGCGCCCCGGATAAACACCCAACCGCCGTAGAAAAAAATCATACTCGCCAACGCGAGCGTCAAATACATGTGTCCTGGAAATTCCGGAAAGTGCACGCGGAACAACTTCTGTACCACGTCAGCGTACGCCAAAACCGGCAAGGTCAGCGCCAAACACACCCAAAACCGTTGCTTGAACATATTCACACTATGCCCCGCATGTCCCGACGCTTCGGTCGGGATCCCGACTTTACGTCGGGACTTGTCCACCAATTTGTCATTTCGAGGGAGCGCGGCAACCGAGAAATCTCTACCGCCTTGCATACCACGGTGTAGAGATTCCTCACTACGTTCGGAATGACGAATTGGTTGCGGCCGATGATGGCTACAATAATAATGCATCACCCCTTGCGCGTCCTTTTCCGCATACTCGGCCACCATCCCGCATAATTCACATTTTTGTCCTTTAGGAATTTCGTGTTTCATAATCTCTTAAGAGTTTAGCCACTCCCAGCGCGGTTCCATCGTCTGTGATTTGCCGGCGCACGTTGACTCCCGATACCTTCGCTTGTATGGAAACCATGCGGACATCACGCGTAATACCGCCGTCAATCACCAGCGTACGCGGACGAATTGGCAGCTTTTTTAAATATCCATCCACATCTTTGGCAATATACGTGAGCGCCCTATCCAATTTATTGACATCATGTAAGACCTTGTCTATTGCGGACCCGCTTCCTTCAATTTTTGCCTCCAGCGCGAATTGTGGACGCCGCGCGCCGGGCATAAGGGTGGTAAAAAACGGCTGCCTCAACACATACTTCGACCCTAGTGATTGCACCAAAAACGTTCCTGTGCCATAAGTGACTTTGGTAGTACCTGGACTAACCCCTACTCCATACATACTGGCTTGCTGATCGCCGCATACCGCACGCACCGGCAAACGTGCGCCAACCACCTCATGGCGCAAAACACCGAATTTTGACTGTGATGGGCGCACTTCCGGCAGTATCGCGCGCGGCACACCAAATATCTCGAGCAACTCATCATCCCACTTTAAAGTACGGATATTATACAAAAGCGTGCGCGAAGCATTAGTCCAGTCAGTCAAATGCGGCCGGCCTTCAAGCAGATTCCATAAGATCCAAGTGTCCACGGTGCCGAAAAATAGTTCACCACCCCTAACCCCTCCTCGGCGAGGAGGGGAAACGATTCGCTTTCCTCCCCTGCCCGAGGGTAGGATTAAGGAGGGGTGGGAGCGATTGCTAACCACATTCCTTAAAATCCACCCCACCTTTGTCGCGGAAAAATACGGATCAATAGCCAGTCCGGTTTTACCGCGCACCTCGTCGCTAAGAGACGGACGCCGTCTCTTAGCGACGGCACACTCTTTCGCGGTCCTTTTATCTTCCCAAACAATCGCGGGATAAATCGGTTTTCCGGTTTTGCGATTCCACACGATTGCGGTTTCTCGCTGATTGGTAAGACCGAAGGCGCGCAGTGATTTTAGCGGAACTCGGCTTGCCCGCACTGCAGTGCGCAGCACTTGTTTGCTGACTGCCAGGAGCTCGGAGGGCGATTGCTCAACGAATCCCGGCTTTGGATGCGTTTTTCTAATACGCGCATACGCGCGTCCCACAATTTCAATACTCTGCGAAAAAACCAAGGCCTTAATTCCGGTTGTACCTACGTCAAGCACCAAATAATATCTCATAGCGCAGTATCGGCAAAAAATTTCTTAATCTCCTTGCAGGGGTCGGCGCCGCGGTATAACACGCGACACACCAGATTAAGCAGCGGCGCTTTTACTTTTTTGCGGCGCGCCAAATCGAAAAAAACTTTCGTGGCGGCAACGCCTTCATGAGTTTGACTGCTTTTCTGCCATACAAATTTGCAATGCCCTTCTTTACAAATACGCTCGCCCAAGGCGCGATTGCGGCCATCGCCTAACCCCGTAACCACCAAATCCCCCACCCCGGCCAATCCGTGGACCGTAATCGCTTTACCGCCAAGCGCCACAACCACCTGTTCCATCTCGGCAACCGCCAGAGTAAACATAAACGCCTTCATATTCATCGGCAAACCAATTTCGTGATATTTCGTGTCCGACCATCGGTATCCTTTCGTGGTCTTTCGTGTATAACCATCGCACATCCCGAGCGCGATCGCATAAACATTTTTAAGCCCTCCGCATATACCCACCCCTTTCCAGTCCGCGGAAACCGCCACCTTAAATGTGGAGGAGGTAAAGACATCGCGCACTAATTCACGCGCTTTCTTGTCCTGACTTGCCGCGACTACCGCGGTCGGTACACCGCGGACCAATTCCTTGGCAATGGACGGCCCGGAAATAGTAACCACCCTACGACGCAGCGCCGCGGGCAATTCCGATTGCACAACTTCGTGCATGGTAAGATTAGTCTTGGCTTCCAATCCCTTTACGACATGCGCAATTACCAACCTCCGCCCCTCACCCTCCCCTCTCCCACGGGGAGAGGGTGGCCGTAGGCCGGGTGAGGGAATTAGGCACTGTGCCAACTTCCGCACCGTCTGGCGCACATACGGCGACGCGCACGCCACGATCACTAGTGCGGCGTTTTCCACCGCCCGTTCCATGCTCGCCTCCGGCACAATATTCTTGGATAATTTCACTCCTGGTAAAAATCGTTCATTCTTTCCAGTTCGTGCGATTACCTCGACAGTTCGTGATTCATAATCCCAAAGCGCGGCGCGATGTCCGCGCAACGCTAAAATCTGCGCCAGCGCGGTTCCCATATTTCCGGCGCCTAAAACCGTGGTATTTATTTTTGCCATACGATTACTTCAACCACGCTTTCCCTTTTGGCCAGCCATACAGCATCAGCAAGGCGAGCGGCGCGCCCCAGTTGGCCCAGCGCTCCACAAAATCCCAAACCGGCTCGCCGGCAATCGGCCGCAGGAGCGCGGTCCAAAATCCCCAGAATGCCATCCACAGAAGAGCCAACCGCACTGGCCGGA
This sequence comes from Candidatus Uhrbacteria bacterium, assembly GCA_016187515.1. Taxonomy (GTDB): domain Bacteria; phylum Patescibacteriota; class Patescibacteriia; order GWA2-47-26; family GWA2-47-26; genus JACPJN01. Next base: position 141,274 of record JACPJN010000009.1, read on the forward strand.
CCAGCACCAACAATGCCAGCAAAATATCCATCGCCCCGATCCACGGCATGAGCGTCAGCGCCTGATCTCCGGAAAATCCCACCGCCGTAAAGTATTTAATCCAACCGGCTTTTTGCTGCAGGGCAAACACGCCGTGCCCGATAAATTCTCCGGCCACGGCAATCCGCAGAATCCACTCAATTTTTTTGATATTCATATATTAAGCGCCTGGTTTCATGAATGCGTTGTAAATACTTACAAAAACCGCCGCAATAACCCAGCCGTACACAAAGGCCTCCACCAAAAGAATTACTACTCCGCCCGCACTTAACATGGCAAACCCGGGATGTCCCAGTCCGGCAAGCTGCTCCATGAAGGCCCGGGACTGGCCGGTCAAGGTCGCCATCCGAATGATCGCGACAATGTGCACAATGACCGCGAAAAGTGAAAGCGTCCAGCCTACGCGAGTAATACTTAATTTATGATCCATATTTTTGTGCGATTACTAATTATTATTTACAACAAGCCCCGCCTTCTTTCCCTTCCTCACCATGCGCTTGCGTATGCCCGCCTCCCGCACAGCAAATTCCCGCCAATTTCCATACTCCGACCGCGATCAGGCCCCAAACAAAGGACTGCACTAAACCTGAAATGAAACTTGCCGCGTTAAATCCGCTAAATCCAAAGAACGCGATCTGCCACATCTGCAAGTGCAGCGCTGAAAGTTCAGCATCCAGTCCGCGAATCGCCGGCCAGAAAAAACACAGCACATAAAGCCCGCCAAACAATGCGCCCACTTGCAAAGCCAGTCGTGTATACGTTTTAGGATGTACGCACATATCGTTTGTTAGTTATTTAAATAATTCTTTTAAATACTTTGCGATGACGAGCGCGAGCGCCACGGCCGCGAGGATTCCAACCACAGACCACAACGTGCTAAAACCAGCCGAGTATGATCCGCCCATCATCGTGCCCAATCCGGATAGTGCGCTCCTTGATCCCATCATTCCGCTTCCGCTCATCATGCCGCCTCCGCTTCCCATCATGGTCATCATATTCATCATTCCGCTCATCATTCCGGCCGGCATTGGGGCGCTGCCGTCACAGCCGGACATCCGTTTGCCCATGGCCGTATGCATCTGCGCCTCGCTCCCCTCTCCCATCATTTTTTCCATTAGCGCGTCCATGCTTTCATGCGCCTCCCCCAGCATCTGTTCCATATAATAATCCCCCATGCTCTCAAACTTTTCATCATCCAGCATGGCGCATTGCGCGGCGCCCGCGCGCAAATCTTCCGCCAATTGCTGACCCAGGGCGCGATCAGCGCCGTGCGCGTCTGCCGCTGCCGGGGCTACCGCTAACACCAGCGTTGTTAACCCCAGGATTATCTTTTGCTTCATACTCCCACCCCCTTTCCGCCGTCTGATTATTTGTTATGCAGTTCAAATACCGCCAAAAGCTCCTTAATCGCTTTTTCTTCACTTTTCGCGTGCTTCATCTGGCGCGTTACATGGCGACGCAGGTGTTGCTCCAATAAAAGCACATTCATACTTTGCAAGGATTTCTGAATGGAAAGCGAATGACGGAGCAAGTCAATGCAATAGGTTTCGCTTTCAATCGCCCGCGTCAGTCCCCGCATCTGCCCTTCCAAAATCTTTGCCCGATGCACCGCCCGTTTTTTCAGTTTCTGATCAATCACAATTAGGAATTAGGTGAATTAGGTGAATTAGGTGAATTAGGTGAATTAGGTGAATTAGGTGAATTAGGTGAATTTGTCATTCCCCGCCCGTATCACAATCTCAATCAATCCAATTTTAGGAATTAGGTGAATTAGGTGAATTAGAAATTCTCAAATACCCCCCTCCCCTATTACCAATTCTATCACGCCGGTTATCCACAGTCAAGGCAACTCGCATCCGCTTTCCTGCGCGAGTTTTTCTATCCCCTGTTCCCCCACCAACCGATGCCCGTCCTCAAATATCCATGTAGGGTATCCCTCCACTCCCCTATCCAGACATGTTTGCGGATTTTTCGGACATTCCACATAAGGCACATACTGGAAGGCGCTACCGAAGGCCTTTTTTTCTTGCTGGCAATGCGCGCACCAGTCCGCGCCGTACATCGTGACGCCTTTTTCCGCAAGACACTGGGCAAATCCATCCAACGAATTCGGCTTTGCCAGTTGGGCACTTTTCCACCATACACCACCTGCCACGGCTACGATCCCGATGACGCTGAATAGATATTTTTTCATACTATCGACTCAACAGCACTGTTCTAATCCCTTCTCGATGTTCTGCACATTTTGCGCGTCGGATCGGTGCGGCGCGTGCGGTTCGCCATGGATCCCGCGCCGAATAAAGAACACATACACCACACCCGACAGTACTACGAGTTCAACTCCCAGTGTGGCCCAGCTCATATATTGCACCGCGCCGTACACTAGCGGAAACCCTACCACCATAACCGCAAGTTTCCACGCGATCGGATAGCGCCGAACCCAGTGCAGGGATTTTTCGCCTTGATACGCAATACCAACCACCGTGCCGCCCATGAGGATTGAGATGGGAATTATGAATGATGAATCCCCGCACCAGAGCAAGCTCGGTGCGGGGCAGGTAGGAATTATGCCACTAAGCACAAGAACGCTAAGCGTGATCCATGTACTGCTGACTCCGGCGCATACCGGACACAATTTGAATGGCAAGAGCTTGTTCAAGAACCAAACCACGCCTGTGATAATGAGAATGAGCAGTATAGCAAGCCACATCATAGTATTAGAATAAGAAGATTAGAATACCAAGCGCGACCATGGCCACTCCGCCCCATAGCCGCATCCCTTTGCGTTCTTGTTTTTGCCACGCCTGCACTTTATCCAACAGCAATTTGTTCGATGCGATCGCCAGAATAATCACCAATGGGAGCACAAACAAGATGTTGTAATAAAGCAGATACGCTAGACCTTTTGCATAGGTAATTTTATCGTGGAGCAATCCCAGAATCATGAGATACGGCCCGCCGGTGCACGGGAATTCGCAGAGTCCCACCAGCACCCCGAGCACAAACGCCGTCGGCGCGGATCCTTTTTCCATGAGCACCGCCATTTTATGATGCGCCGCGTGCGGAATTTTCAATTTCAGCGGGAAGCGCGGGAAAAACTCATTTATCAAGTTAATCCCACCGAGCACGATAAGCAGCGTGGCCCCGACTTTAGCCATGAAGTGCGGGGTATTGAAGATATGCAGCGCGTGAAGTAAACCCAGACCAATGGCAATGTAGACCGCAAACAATCCCAGAATATACACGCTTCCGATTTTCAAGATACTGGCGCGCATTTTTCCAATACTCAAAAGAAACGCGATCGTGAGCAGGAGCACGGAAAACGCGCAGGGATTAATGCTATCAATCAGAGCGGCCACACTTACTAGAGGAAACATCCAGGTTCCACCTTTTGAAATGCCCCACAGCATGGACGTTCCGATATTGCCGATCTGTAAAACAAGCACTCCGCCAATCAGCACGAAGGCGGCAATAATAAGCCCGATAAGTTGTTTATGTTGCCGCATAGTTTATGGCGTTACCGTGGCGCTGAATTTAAACTCAAACGGCGTGCCAGCGTTATTTTCCAGATACACCACGCGGCTAATCCGCCCGACTCCGGCTGGCCCGTGGGCGGCTGGATCAAACGTTACTTCAATCGGAACCGTCTGTCCGGGAGCGAGTGTCTGATTGATTTCCGGAATTGGCCCGTGCATCGGCATTCCAAATGGCCCATAGGTTTGCCCATCCTTTAGCATTGAAGCCGTAGTACACATGCACGACGTGTATAATTTCTTCACGGTGAGTGGATCCGTTCCGGTATTGCGCACGGAAAAAGTATGTTTGACCCTTCCCGCGGCCATGGAAATAACTCCAAAATCGTAGGACCGCGCGTCCGCGGATAATGCTCCGCCGCTGTCCGCTGCTCCGACATTGTTCTCCGGAGTCGCGGACGGCCTAGCCAACCAGACCGCTCCGGCCAGTAACACCACCGCGACAACTCCAATAATAATGTGATTCTGATATTTTTTAAGCATTAGTTTAGTGGTTAATTTCATAATTATAAAACACCCCGAGTTTGAAATCGGGGTGCATGTTAAAACTTATAACAACAACCGGAGTCATGCACCCATCAATGCTACATCCGCCCGCGATTCATGCAACGCTAGCCAATAAATAATCCGCTGCCGGGTCTTTTGCCAAAGTTGCGCCAGGCGAATAACTCTCGCGCAACTGCACGCCCATTCTGCTTTCGGCTCATCGCTGATTAATCGCTCTTGACTAGACCGCGCGGCCAAAAAAAGGCCGACCAAAAGTAAGGTTGCTCCAATCAAGGCTTGCGAAAAAGATTTGAAGGTTTGAATGTGAAATAATAGTGACTCGGTATTCTCTCCGGAACCCGGACAGCTTGGCAGGCCGTTGGCCGTTGCCGCAATGCAGCCGCCATGAGCGTGACCACTCCCTCCACCCATGGCGATAAATCCAAACACGGCAATGGCAATAAAGCTTACCAGGAGTATTATGCCGATATTTCTACGAGACATATTAATCTATTCAAACACAATCCGAATTACATGATCCTTTGCCTCCGGTGTGTACTGACCCACGTATTCCCGGAACTCCATATTTGCCTCACCGTTGACAAACATCTTCACCTGTCCAGGTTTTCCCGGCGTACACTCATCGCCATTTTTCTTATCCATAATCCGATCGCGATCAAAGGAAATCCGATGCTTATCAAAGAAACGACCGAGTGTAATATCTTCTTTTTGAAGAATGCGCCCCTCAATGTGCCAGGTGTTATCGCCATGATGGTGATAAAGAGGAATGCCTACCATCTGCCCGCTTTTTGATCCAGGCAAATCGCGCTTCTCACCACATACGTCAATATCAATCTTGGCATGCCAATGCACCGGTTTATCCGTATAGGTCGTCGCGGCCGGAGTCGGGCCATTCGACGAGGTTGGCTTTGCGCTATAAATCACGGCGCCCACCACACCGATACCCAACACTAAACTAATGACATGCCAGGCGTGAATCCGCCGCACTTTCGGCGCGCGCTCGCGCGCTTGTTCTGTTTTTTTAAGTAAACGTCGCTGTCGTCGCGTCATTGGTTGTTGATCCATATTTATTAGGCATTGTTGATTACAATTTGACTTCGATAATATCGCCGTCCTTAAATACATAGTCAAGGCCTTGTACTGGTGATGCTCCGCCCACTACCACTTTAATGTGTTTCGGATCGTAAGTCAATCCCATACTGTCAAACCAAAACTTTAGCGGTACGCCAGTGGCATGCATGTGCAAACGATTAAAGTTTGGTCCTTCCACATGGAGGAAACTTGAGCTTTTGCCATCATCATTGCCTCCCATACGATGCCCATACGGGGTAAGATCAAGTTCCTTGCCATTCTGAAGTACATGAAACTCTGCATGAATATGCGCTGACTGCAACAGCCCGATTTTTGCATCCGGATCCATGGTACACTCCATCATACCACTTTCAATGCATTGATCAATGGCCATCCCGCACGCATCGCACGCTCCGTCGCCGTTTTTATCCATGAGTTCTTTGGCCTGGGCAATGTCGAAAAGGGTGAATTTCATCTGGCTCGTAACCCCCCTGTCCCCCCTTACCCTAAGTGGGGAATCGCTTTCGTCTCCTCCCCTTAAGATAAGGGGAGGTTGGGAGGGGTTATGAGTCGCGAAAAACAGTCCCACCACCGCCACCACTCCCACCAACCCTCCCGCCACCTTCTTCCCCTGCTCCACAAAATCCACCACCCACCCGGTTTCCACGCGTTTCACGATCAAATCTTTCAGATACCATCCAAGCACGCCCAGCACCAGCACTAATCCCACTGTTCGCGCGCCGGCAACCCACTCGCCGGCAAATGGCAATCCCGCCAGTAAAAGTCCGGCATTTCCAAACACGCCGCGTGTGGTAATGCAGCGCATCCTCATCCCCGCACGAATAAAAAGCAGCACACCAAATAATACCACTGCCGCGATCCACAATGGCCACTGAAAACGATTTAAAAACAAAAGCGGCATGCCTTGGAGCGCAATGCCAAAAGTGGCTACGAGCGCGATAAGCGAAGTGCAGACATTATGACAAATCTGCCATGAACCTAAAATTGAGGCACAACCCGAGATTTTACTTCCGCGAGAGAACCAATTTGTTGAAATCTTCATAGCAATATAGCGACTTGCGCAAAAAGTTCCATACTTGTGCTCCCAAGGCGCATCAGCCCACGGCTGAGAACTATGGAACTTTTTTCTTATTTCTTGGGGGTATAGATTTAGGCGCGATAATCGGCAACGCATGCACCTCGCAGGCCATTCCACCGTGAACTCCCAGATCTTGATACGCCGAGGTGGCCGCCATCGCGCCTTGCGCGGCCGCAATAATATCCTGACGGAATGGCCCGGCGCCGTCGGTAATATCTCCTGCCGCGAATATGCCATCCACATTGGTTTTCATAAATTTATCCACATGGATATATCCTTTCTCGTCTAATTCCACCCCAAGTTTTTTTGCCATCTCATTGTTTGGCAACGCACCGATCTGCACGAATAAACCGCCTGCCTTGAGAACATCCGACTCTTTATACGGCTTAGAAAGCCGCACACCTTCAAATTTGTCCGTGCCTAAAATTTCTTTTATCGCGGTGTTGTACAAAATTTCCGCCTTTCCGGTCTTTACGAGATTGGTCTCAAACCGATCCCAATTCACCGGCTCTGCGGTAATTTTGCCACCACGCACAATGAAATAAATCTTTGTCACGTATTCACCTGCCAGATTTGCGCCTTTCACGGAAGAATCGCCGCCGCCAACAATAATAATCTCTTTGCCTTTGTAAAGCGGCGCATCACAAGTCGTACAATACGAAATTCCGCGGCCGGTCAGTTCTTTTTCCTTGGGTAATCCCAGCCGCCGATGCCGCGCGCCCAGCGCGAAACAAATCGTCCGCGATAAAAGATGCGTGCCGTCCGTAAGTAGGAGATCAAAACAATGCTTTTGTCGAAGTACATCAATGACTTCTCCATCGCGCAGCTCCACACCGGTGGAGACCGCGTGATCTTCCATCTTTTGAATAAGCTCATAGCCATCAATGCTCTTGAACCCCGGATAATTTTCAACTGTGGCCGCAATCGCGGTCTCCCCTCCGGGATCCTTGCCGCGCACCACCACGGTTTTCATCTTATATCGCTCAGCATAAATCCCGGCCGAAAGTCCGGCCGCCCCGCCGCCGATGATTGCGAAATCATACAATTTATCATCCGCCATATCCTAGGACTTTAACGCGGCTTCAATTTTTGGCTTATCAAAGCCCGTGATAATCGTACCGTTGATGTCAATCACCGGCACGCCCATAAATCCTCCGCTTTTCTTGGTCATCTCCGCTTGCGCCGCAGAATCTGCCGACACATCTTTCTCCTCGTACTGCACATTATGTTCTTTAAAATATTGCTTGGCCTGCTTGCAGTACGGGCAGGTTGGCGTAGAGTAAATGATGACGGACATAGTCGAATGGGTTATGAGTTATTAAGTTATTGGTTATTATTTTGTTTTTGATTTTCTAGGGCGTGTTTGGTAATTTCGACGTTGCAACTGTTTTGTGTGGTACACCACTGCTCACACTGGTTAGCCAAATCTTCTGATTCATAATGAAATCCGCACGCTTCACATTGATATAATGGCTTATTGTCCTGTGATATGGATTTAACCATAAGTTTTCTATGTTACTTAATTTTGTATCGCATAAGTGCGCTGACTTGCACCGGATTTAAATGCGTAATCGGCCGGCGCTTTTTTATAAATGCTGCGGCCTGCAGTGTATTCATGCCAGTGGTCATCAAATATGCTGCGACAAGCGTAGGCGCCCGGCCATGTCCATTTTTGCAATGTACATATACCGGAATCCTGTTCTGCGCACAAAATCGCAGCATGGCAATACCAAGCTCAAGTTGCCTAGCCGTTGGCGCTTTATGATCCGCAACCGGAAGCCACAAGTAATAGTCAACTCCAAACGGCGCGTCCAGTCGGTTTTTCTCCAACGAAATGTCCGCGCGGATTTTTTTCGCCAGCAGCCGCTCATCAAAATGCGTTTGGCAGCATTGATTCGTGCCGATATAGATGTATTCAGTGATTTTATGATAATCAAGTTTTGGATGTTGCGTGTGTCGCATATCTTGCAATATTACACTCTCCGCATTTACTTGTACAATTCAGTATCCTGATGCGCAGCAGTCCAGGCGAACCAAAATGAGCTGAAGGGATTAATGCGTTCCTGCCCTCCTTCTGGCAGACGGCGATACACGCGCACCACATCAAGCGCTTTGTCGTACTTAAGCACAAGGGTTTGGCCGGCAAATTCATCTACGACTTCGCCTTTTTGTTTTACCGCTTCTACCGGGTACGCTTTTGCCTTGCCATCCGTCACAATTCCAAATATAAAGGTGTCAGGCGTAAGTCGCGTATCTCGACCACCAGCCAACGAGCGCGCAAAACCCACCGAGGAAAAATAATCTCCATATGGACTTGTTCCATAAAAACGCGTGGCTCCGGTCTCCCGCGACAACACTTGCCCGTCCGGATGCGTAGCGCGCCACTTGCCGAACAACACCTGATCCGATGGCAAGAGCTCTAATTTTGCGCCAATCATCTCTCCCGCAATCGCCTCGCCTAAAATCTGCGACCATAAACTGTCGGTTTTGCGGTCGTACATCACCAGATTGGATTTCCAAAGCTTTCCTGATGTTCCAAACTCTATGCGCTCACCTTTCACTAAAGGATCAAATACAAACCCGGTAAGGCACAGTGGGCAGTAAGTCACCAGAGTCCGCTCACCTTCAGCTGTGTCGTTGACGATCTCATGCCACACTAAAATTTGATAGGGATAAAACCGGTGCGTAGCTCCGCGAGAAAATGCGATCCCCGGCTCGCTGTCATCCAGCCACCCCGACGCCTCTGCCGGTGCCATGAAAATTGGATTATCAATTGACGGAATGCTATCCCTTCCTAATAGGTTTTTGATTTCACTCTGTGGAACACGACTTGGCGTCTCTTGCGTTGGTATTGGCATTTGATTGTGAAACAGCTTCCACCAAATTACAAATCCTGCCGCAACTAGAATAATGGCCAAAAATAAGATCCCTTTTTTCATATTGAAACTTTACTACTTCAACACATGCAAAAGATACCCAAAAACCATAAATACAATGCCGGCAACGCCCGCATGCTGTTCCCGCTTCATTGCCCGAAAGACCGTTCGGTCAATTTTATGTTCCACCTGCACGCGGCGGTGCACCGATAGCGCAGTATAAGCAACCATAATTTTTCCAATGATGTCAAGTGTTGAGGCAAGGATATCCATATTGCTTACTCATATCCACTCCTGCTATCAATTAATTGCAACCGCAAGTTGACCCGTTTTGTGTTCCGCAGCTGCGGCAAGTGCCGGCCGGCTTGGCATTAGAAGTTTTTCCGCCGTCAACCAGATGATTATGCTCCTGATGCGCCTGGCATGAGCATGAACATGCCGTGCAAGTTGTTTTTTTATCTTTCTGATCCATATTTTTGAATTGATAAACCGCATTGGATGTTTTAATTTTCGACCTTTTGAATTGTCTTTTGTTGTACGCAATCGCGACAATTATGATAATCGCGCCCGGCCCCCAAATCTGCCACGCTCCCCACGTGCTTAAGAATACATAACGACCAACATAGAGAAGCGCGACACCAATGACCAATAATATAAGCGGTCTCGGATTTTTGTGCGCTCGATAATCAAAAAGAAAACCAACGGCTCCGATAGCAATTAAACCAAATGCAAGCCACCGCCAGACAGGAATTAAAGCGCCTAATCCCAAATACGTAAGGAGCGAAGCCGAACCAATCCAACAAAGCGGACAAACGCCTACTGCTCCAGCGCCTAAAACCGGCGCCAATCTTGTGAGTGCCTTTTCTATTGTTTTGCTCATACTGAATTACACGCACGCTTTACATCGCTTGCAAAATTTTGAAATATGGCGATCCATGAGCTTTAGAAGTGGACCCACGGTCTCGCGATTAAGGAAATAGTGTCGCTCCCTGCCGCGCTGGACTACCCTCACAAATCCGCACAGTTCCAACCGACGCAGATGATGAGAGGCAAGACTTTGCTCCAATTTCAGTTTTTTAGCGATCCGGGTCGCGCTGATTGCCTTCTCCCGATTTAGAAGGTGCACAATATCCCAGCGCGCTTGATTACCAAGGGTCTCAAAAAATATCTGATGCGGCGCATGCGGAATGTGGGCCATATAATATATGAATTATATATCATATGAAATATATGTCAAGTAATAATTATCCACACCCGGCACTACAGCCTTGGTTGCGGAAGAAATTGATTGAGATTCGCCTGAAAATAACGGTCCACTCCCAGCCACAAGGCGATTGCCCAGATCACGAGAATAATTCCGCCAACTTGTCGAATACGCGCCGAGGCGCGCGCAAATCCCTTGATGCGCAGCGTAAGCGCCCGGCCGCCGTAGCCGATTAAGAGCATGGGCACAGCCGCGCCAAGGCCGTAGGTGAAAAATAGCAAGCCGCTTTGGAATACATTCTGTGTATTTGCGGCAAAGGTGAGAATCGCGCCAAGAATCGGACCGGCGCACGGGGTCCACACCACGCCAAGGGTTGACCCAATTCCAAACCCGCCCCAGAAGCCGTTGCCCCCTCCCCTCGCCCCTCCCACAGGTGGAGGGGAAATGTGGGATTGTTTTCCTCCCCTGATGGGAGGAAAATTTTCAATTGTTTCCTCCCCCCTTGTGGGGGAGGATGAAGGAGGGGGGTTGCAACACGATCCACGCGCACTGATTTTCCTCCACACAAATGTCCCCCTCACCACCATCCACTCCCACAGCGCCGGCACGGCCAACGCCACCCCGAATAAAAACAAGAGCACAATAGAGGCCACGCGCAGCGTGCCTTTGGAAATTCCCAGTACATCCAGAAAAATCGCAAACGCCGTGCCAAAAATGGTAAACGTCACCACGAGTCCAGCCACAATTCCAAGCGGCCGCCACTTACTTGTGCCCAAAGAACCGCCCAAAATCGCCGGAAGCACCGGCAAAAGGCAAGGCGCGGCAACGGTCAGCACCCCGGCGGCAAAAGAAAGAGGGAGAAGAGAAAACACAAAATGACAATTTCTAATTGACCTAATTGCTCTAATTATTCTAAACAAATCTCAATTCCCAATAACCAATTTTGGGATTTTGCGCCTCAGGCGCATCCGCCTTGGGCGTGAGGTGCTTGGACATTTCTTAGGTCAATTAGGATAATTAGGTTAATTAGGTTAATTTTACAACACCTGCTGCACTTTCTGTCTCAACTCTTCTTCGGAGTGATCTCCGTAGAACCGATCCACGGGGTTTCCGCTTTTATCAAGCAACACATAACTATGCTGATAGTTGATGCGATACTGCCGCATGAGCGGCTGATTATCATCCACATTTACCCGCACGCCCATCACGGCCAGATTATCCTGCCGGGCGCGATTAAAAAACGCTTCATTAATCGGCTCTTGCCCCCGGCAGGTTCCGCACCAGTTCGCATAAAAGTAGAGAAGCGTGGCGTTACCGCTCGCCAGCGCTGCACTCAATACTTCCGGCGTGTACTCTTTATAATTCTCGGTCGCGGTAAACGGAATTTTTGGCCCGCCCAGCGACGGCTCCCCTACCACGGTGGGTAAATCGGCCCCGGGTGTTCCCGCATAGGGCGCTGGAGGCGAATTTCCCCGAGAGGCCCAAACCACTCCGCCAATCACAATCACCGCCAGCACTCCACCCACTGCATAAATTAGATTTTTTTGAATTTTAATCTCCATAAGGAAAGTTATTGAGTTATTATGTTATTAAGTTCAAAGTTCTCAATAACTTAATGACTTAATGGCTAACCGCCACTCCATGCATCCCATCCGCCCCGGCGCCGCCATGAGTTTGGTGACCCAGCGCATCCACCCGACCAGTGGCCAAAAGATAATCCTCAATCACTCCTTTGGGATACCAAACTCCCTTCCACCTCTGCAATTCGCCTAAAATCTCTTCATCGGTGTATTGGCCTCCATATCCCTGTAAAATATGCTTGGCAATACTGCGATACGCTTTGGCATGACGGCAGCCGCAGTTATTAATGGCCGTAACCCGCGTAGGCCCGCCGCAACAGTAATCGCAAGTCATGGTGCTAACAATTTTTTCCCACCGCGTCTGAAGATCGCCGTTTAACTGAATCTGATCTTCAAACGGCTGCCAAGCGGCCAGCGCGCCAACCGGATCATCAAAACTGATCCCGGGCGGCGCGTAAAACGGCGTTCCGGTCGCGATCATCACTATTTTGGCCGCCTCCACCGCGTCCAGCCCCTTTGGTTCTGCCGGAACTTCGGTAATCGTGGGCTGTTTAACCACTGCAGTCGTTCGCCCATCCGGATTGATTTTTGTCGCGATAATTTCCCGCGCCGAAGCGCCTTGAGTGGTAAACAATGCTTTAATACTCTTCAGTGTATTTGAGGATCCCTGGGCCTTCGGCACCATCGCGCCAATCATAAATTGGTTGACCGCCACAAGAATTGTAACTAGCCAAATGCCTAGTTTATAAGAAAGCTCATGACTCAACTGTTCTCCAATTTGCAATTTCATATATAGGTAATTTCCAAATTCCAAGCACCAAATTACAAGGAAATCCTAATCTCCAAATCACAAATTACAATTATTTGTAATTTGGAATTTGTGGTTTGGTATTTGTTTGTTTTTTGGGATTTGTGATTTGTGATTTCTCAATTAGCACCCCCCTACCATTCCTTGCAGCCCTTGATGACCAGATCCGCCCGCGGCAGGCGCTGCCGCGGCTGATGCTGATGTAGCCGATGCCGGACGCACGCTAACCGCGCCCTTCAACCGCGCGAGTTGAAAGGTCTGAAACCCGGCAATAACGGCGACAAGAATTAAAGCCCCAATCTGCCAATTGATTTTAGGCAGTCGCAGTGTAATCGTATTCGGTGTATCTGACATATGAGTTATAAAGTTATTGGTTATTAAGTTACTGGGTGATTAGCTATTGGGTTGGTGGCACAGTAGGCGCTTGCGCCGGTGGTTCTGGTTTTACCACTTTTCCGGTTTTTAAATCATGGTAAACGCCCATGAGCTGCTGACCGGCCCGAAAGATGTGCGTCCCGTCCTTTTCCACCGTACCGACCTGCGTCCAGACCTGCTGAAATTGCGGATACTCGGCCAGGTCGCCGGAAATCAAAATGGTCGGGGCGCTGACAATCTTGTAGAGTGCGATCAAGCGCTGTCCTTCTCCTTCACCACGATCCACAAACTTTTCTTCCGAGGGAGTCATGGCCAATCCAGCGAGCGCCCGGCGATGCAGCGCCACATCATAACACTCCGCGCAGGATTTATCCGAGACATAGGTAACGCTGAATTTTCCCTTTACGGCTCCGGAGGGAACTTCGATATAGGGAGCCGGGACATTACTGACGACCAACGTCCCATCCTCGGCCCGCTTGCCCAGATTCTCGATAAACGAGGGCTGATCAAAAACTTTTTCAATCTCTCCTCGGATCAGCACGGTTGGCACCCGAGTAATTCCGTATTGCTTAATCAAGGCAATCCCTTGATCGCTAGTATGCTCAAAGAATTCTTCCTTGCTGATTTCCGCCCCGGGATTGCTCTTAATCGCCTCCACTACATTTTCAACCCTAAAACATTCTTTGCAATCCGTCGCGGTAAGTAGGACTAGTTCAATTTTGGCCGGCTTGGCGGCTTCCTCCGCCAAGAGTTTCTCTTGTGCAACTTTATTTTGCGCGCGATATAACATTGCCGCGTTTACCGCCATAATCCCCCCGACCACCAGAAAAAGGGTTAGATGAACGGCGGTTTTTCTTGAAATGTGTGTGATACGCATAGTAGAGAATCAATAAATTAAAATTGCGATGGCATTAAGGATGCCGCCCCATAAGTCGGCGGGTTCGCGCAAGAACGCACTGCCGCTCCCGCGCAGGTACTCAAATTGCTCTTCGGCGCCTCCGGACGCGAAAGCAGCAGCGCCATCGAGACCAGCATTGCGCCGGAAAGGAATACAAAACTTTTTGGAATCACTAATTTCATTTCCCATTGCGGATTGATAATTCGCTCAATTCGTTCATAAATTGCCGAAGCAAACGCGGCGCGCCCGTCTAATGCCTCGGGAGTATAGGTAACGTGCAAGAGTGCCCGGCCAAGATTTTCCCGATCCGGGACGGTTTTATCGGCCGCGATTTCCGCGGCCGTGCGATAAGCGGAAATAAGCGCACGCAATACCGGCACGAAAAAATACATTCGCTGCAGTAGCTCCAGGATTAGGAATCGCAAAGGATCCCGGCGCTGGACATGATACTCTTCATGGATGAGCATCGCGCTAATCTCCGTACTCGGCAATAGCTTAACGCAATGGCGGCACACCGCGATTTTTGGAAAAATAAATCCAAAAGTAAACGCGCCGCAACAATCGCCATCCTGGAGATAAAATCCTACTCCCGCAAGCGAGGACTGCTCTTGCTTTTTAAGCTCCAGCGCCATTCTCCGGGTTCGCAGATAGGTTGCCAAAAGATATACTAAAGCCGCTATAAAACCAACCGCGAAAACACCGGCAATTCCAACCGTAAGCCAGCTTGAAAAATTCATCGCGGTTCCGGCCAGGCAGGCGCAGCTTTCCTCGGTCTGCCGTGCGTTCCAGATATTTTTGACTGCTCCAATGGTAAACCACTCGGCCACAAAAAGTGTAACAACCACTGCGGTAATGCCACGGGTGAGATTTTTTTTAGTAATCCTCATATAAGGGATAGTAAGCGGCGCTTCAGCGTTTTTGCAGTCGCCGCTCCAGTGCTCTCATCTGTTCCGGATCAACTTTTTCAAGCGCGTCCACGAATTGCGCGACCGCGATAGATCCTAAATTCCGAATCAGTTGCGAGAAAAGCGCGTTACTGGTCTTGGCATAAAACTCCTCCCGACTATAGCAAGGACGGTAAAGATAGCGGCCGTTTTGCAATTCCTCTCGGCAAAGATAACCTTTCTCCACCATGCGCAGCATCACCGTCATTACCGTAGTATAGGCCAAACTCCGGCGCGAAGTTACGACGGCAACCACTTCCCGTCCGGTCCCTTTTCCTAGTTTCCAAAGCGCCTGAAGAATCAGCTCTTCCAGCTCACCCAGCACTTTTCCCTTGCGCTCCACAATTCCCCGCAAACTCATAAAAGTAGTGGTTTATTAAGATTACTACATTATGTAGTTTAAAATATATGCCGTCAAGCGATGGCTGTGGATAACCTTATAACTCAAGTGATGTCGTGCTGATGCTCTCCCCAAGAGCAAAATCCGCACTGACTATGATGCGCCGGCGACTGATCGCTCTGCAGTAGTCGAGCGGCGTTTTCGAATAATTGCCGAGCGCGCTTTATACTGGTTTCCATCCGTTTGGGCGTTATTTCAAACTGCACGACTCCATTCTCGCGCACTTCAATCGGGTGATAATACACTAACCATCCCACTCCTTTGGTTTTATAACCATTCTCGTGCAAAAGCCACTCGTAAATATCTAACTGGTGCTGATAAAATCCGGAAGAATCCTCTTTTGGCGCGTACCCGCGGGTTTTGTAATCAAGCGGTACGTAATAGCGTGCCAAATTCCTTTTACTGCTCCCCTCTCCCCCGTGTGGGAGAGGGCTAGGGTGAGGGGATTCAGTAACCACCAAACAATCATCCAAAAGTCCGATGAGTTTCGTGTTGAGTTTTTTATCAAAATAGCGCAGACCACCAGTGCGCGCGCGCCAGCCATTCAGTAATTTCTGGTCAGCGAGCAGCTTCCCCTCCACTTTTCCGCGGATTTCCGGCGGTAACCCTTCCTTTGTTCCGCGAAACTTATCAAAGTAAGTTTTTATAACACCATCCATTCCTCCCGGAAGTGAAGGGAAAATGGTTTTTGGACGATGCACGCCCATTTTAAGCTGTAACCAAAAACACCGCGGACATTCTTTAAAAAGCGAGAGCGTGGAGGCGGAAAGCTGGATAAATCGTCCAACCTCACGGTCATTGCGAGGAGCTTTCATTGCTCCGCCAAGCGGTAACCTTCCATTCGTTCCCATAGGGTTATTCATCCTCGTTTTCAGCGTTCTTTTCGCCTTCCTCCTCGCCGCCTCGGCGATGCTCTCCGTCCTCGCAATTACACTCCGTAAGCTCCTCGGCGTAAAACGGGCACTCTTCGGCCTTACACATGCCGGGCATCTCGGAGACGCCTCCGCATCCGCCGGTGCAAATAAAATGGGACATAGTTGTTAAATTATGAATTACGAATCATGAATTATGGACGAGGGACAAATTCAAGCGGATAGCGCTGAACTGGCTGCGGGACTAGGATTCGAACCTAGATAGGCAGGTCCAGAACCTGCTGTCCTACCATTAGACGATCCCGCATCATCTATTGCGTAGGTATATACTGCCATGGATTAAGCCACTGGTCAAGTTCTGTTTTTGATTTCACATATCCACGAAGATCCAGACGCGTACCTTTATGAATTCCGAAGTGCAGGTGTTTGCGCTCGCCATCGGTCTCGCTCGTGCCACCCGCACCCAACACACCAATTATGTCACCGGGCGCAACATATTCACCTACGCCCTCTTTCTCCCCCTCCTGGAAAGGGCTCTCCCCTTTTTTCTCCCCCTCTCCCCTTGTGGGAGAGGGCGGGGGTGAGGGGTCAATTTTCAAATGCCCATACACCACCGTAACCGCTTGATCACCGAGCACGCACTCCTGCACTACTACTCCCCCATAGCCATCCGCAGTGCGTTTTTCACGGATCGTCCCACCACAGAACGCGCGCACCTCCACGTCCCGATCCTTTTCTTCATCCGACACTTCAAAATCCACCGCAGTATGGTAACCGGAAAAACGTTCGGGCTGCACCGGAGAATTTTCTGGAGCAACTTTCAGTCCAAACGGCTTTTTGGTAACGCGCGCGGCGGCACGATCGATCGGCGCACTGAAACTCACGCGATCATTGTGGAATTGAATGCTTTGGAAAAATTTTTCAAACTCCTCTTTGGGGAGATCTGGATTGCGTCCGAACACGTAAAATACGCCCGGACTGTTCTTTGCGAAGCGCACATCCGTAACCTCATGAGTTTCATTTCGCCAGGACGGCTGATATGGAAAATCCGCTACCCCTTTTTTCTTACGAATCGTGTAGCGCACGGCAGCGTGTCCCTGCGCTTCCAACTGTGCGCGCTCCAAAATATCCACGGTACGCAGGGTAAGAAAATCGCTCGCCTCAAAATAACGGATAAAAATCTGGGAAAGCTCCCGCGCGGGCATTGCCGCCTGCACCGGTCCATAGATATTCAGCGCTTCAATCTCCGGCACATATTCCGCCTGCCATGTACTCGGAAGCTCGGCGGAAAATCGAAACACCGGATTAAACTCC
Source organism: Candidatus Uhrbacteria bacterium (assembly GCA_016187515.1). Classification (GTDB taxonomy): domain Bacteria; phylum Patescibacteriota; class Patescibacteriia; order GWA2-47-26; family GWA2-47-26; genus JACPJN01. Next base: position 158,794 of record JACPJN010000009.1, read on the forward strand.
GAAAAATCTACTCGAATTAAAGCAGACGATTGTTCTCGTGTCGCTTCTTCACTCTCCGGCAATTGTCCCAAATTCTCACGGCCGTGAGAATTTGGGACAATTAGAACTGGGGTTGTAGTGGTTTTCCCTTGCTCTTGTGGCTGCCCCGCACAGCCAGACCCGAGCAAAATAATGACTATAAAAAGTAAAATAAATCTCATAAAAATTTCTTTAGTTGTTTTTTATTAATCGCGCCCTCCCGCAGTATCTTGGGAGGACTCACCGTAAGATCCAGTACCGTGGAAGGCACTCGGACTGAAGTGGAACCGGCATCCAACACCAGGTCTACGCGCCTAAGCAAAGCCCGTGAAATATCGGAAACGCGCGTGGGTGGCTTCTCGCCGGAAAAATTTGCCGAGGGCGCGGCCAGCGGACCGGCCGCGCGAATGAGCGCCAGCGCCACCTTGTGCGCCGGCATCCGCACCGCCACTGTTTTCACCCTCCCCTTCGGTTGAATAAAAAGTTCCATACTTGGAACTATGGAACTATTTAATTTACCCAATACTAAATCCGGAAGAGCTTTTTGCGCATGAAACACAAGAGTCAAAGGTCCTGACCAAAATTTACGCACAAGCGCACGCGCCACGCTTGGCACATCACGCGCGAGTATATCAATCGTGGATTTTTTTGATATATGCACAATCAGCGGCTTTTTTTCCGGCCGCCCTTTTATTTTAAAAATCTTCCGCACCGCGCGGGCATTAAACGCATCCGCCCCCAGCCCATACACCGTCTCGGTCGGAAAAACCACCAACCCGCCGCGGCGAATAATTTCCGCCGCATGCGCAATCACCTTCGAATCCGGCCTTTGCGCCGATATTTTTACAATCTTCATATCAGTCCCCTCCCCTTAGATTAAGTGGGGTTGGGTGGGGTTACGCCTGACCGCTTGCCTGCTTGTCCGCCTCTGGCGGGCCTTTGGCACGGCCTCTGGAGGGAAACGGAGAACAGAACTTATATCAATGGCACCGTATCGGAAATATCCTGCTGATTGGGAAATTCCGTTCTCAACCGTTCAATATCGGCTGGATTCATGGTCCATCCGACTGCTCCGAGATTTTCCTTCAAATGCTCAATCGCGGTCGTCTTGGCCAGCGTCACAATACCCGGCTGTGAAATAAGCCAATTAATTGCGATTTGTGCGGGCGTCTTGCCATACTTAATACACATTTCGTCAAGCACTGGAGTACCCGGCTTGGTGAGCGCCCCTTTCTCAACCGGACGCCAGGCAATAAACATAATGTCGTGTGCCTGACAATATTGAATTAACCCCTTTCGCTCCGGCTCTCGGAATATCAAATTATAGTGAACTTGATTGGCGACAATTTTATTTTTAGTATATGATTGGGCCTCTTCAATACGCTCTTTACTAAAATTACTAACCCCGATGTGGCGGATCAAGCCAGAATCTAAAAGCGTATCCAACGCCCGCATGGTTTCCCGAATTGGAATCTCGGGATTCGGCGCGTGGATAAGATACAAATCCAAATATGCTGTCCCCAATCGCTCCCGGCTCGCGCGTGCCGCCTTTATCACGTCATCATAGCGCAAATGTTCGTCAGATACTTTAGAGACAATAAAGAGATTACCGCGGTCCTGGCCCTTAATTGCCTCACCCGCAAGGCGCTCCGCATGCCCGTCCGCGTAACTTTCCGCAGTATCAATATGAGTTACTCCCCAATCTATCGCGACACGAATCGCCGCGATATCAGCCGCATCGTTATTTTCCGGATTACGCTCAAATCGCCCGCCCATTTGCCAGGTCCCAATTCCAAACACCGGCATTTCAAAACCACTCTTTAATTTTTTTGTCGGTATTGTCATATTGAATCTATTCTCCAATTCCCTCCCAAGGCGGGCAAGCGCGCCTGGAGATCATCATTTTTTAATTTTGTTGAGACAGTGGCTGATTGAGGCGCGCAATTGAGCGCGCATGGTTTTATCACGCAGAATATGGATAATGCTGGGGAGCACGGAAAGAAAAATAATCCCGACAATGATGGGCAGAAGATAGCGGTCGATATTGGGAACTACGCTGCCAAGGAAAAAGCCGAGCATACTCATGCCGATGGCCCAGAGCGCGCCGCCGATCACGTTGTACATAAAAAACGTGGAATAACGCATAACTCCAACACCCGCGATAATCGGCGCGAAAGTACGCACAATGGGCATAAAGCGCGCCAGAATTATGGTCTTGCCGCCATGCGCTTCATAAAACCGGTGCGCACGCTCAAGATGATCCTTGTGAAACCAAAATGAATTCTCGCGCTTAAAAATCGCCGGGCCGACTCGTCGGCCAAACGCGTAACCAACGCCATCCCCGGCGACCGCGCATATAAAACTCCCCAGAGCAAGTACCCAGATATTTAAAAATCCTTGCGAAGCCAAAAACCCGGCGGTAAACAGCAAACTGTCGCCCGGAAAGAAAAAACCAATCAGCAGTCCGGACTCCGCAAACACAATCCCAAACACCCCAAAATACCCCGCGGCTTTAATCAGTGAGATAAGATCAAACATATCTGTAAAATTCCGGGGCTTGGATTCGAACCAAGATAGCCAGGACCAAAACCTGGAGTCCTACCATTAGACGACCCCGGAATTTTATAGACAACAAATAGACATTTGCCTTGCTGATAATATCATAGTTTATCGGATTTGTATATGCCACGAGCGACAACCACTCCTTCTCCCACCCCCTCTAACTCCCCCTCGGGCAGGGGGAGAAACCTCCTTGAAAAGGAGGGGGGACTTTTTAATTTCCCCTCCTCTTTGAGGAGGGGTTAGGGGTGGTGAGAGAGTTCTTTGATAATCCCGGCGATTACCTCGCCAACATTCTCACATACATCATTGTCGGTAAATCGAAGCACGCGAATTCCTTGGGCTTCAATGAACTTCTGCCGTTGTGCATCCCGCCGCTTCGCTCCCTCCTGATAATGACTATCCCCATCCAGCTCGACGACCAATTTTACCCTGGGACAATAAAAATCGACCACATGAGGGCCGATTCCTTGCTGCCGACGAAATTTATACCCTTCCACATTACTCCCTCGCAGATAGTACCAGAGAATTTTCTCACTCCGTGTCATTCGACTACGAAGTTTTTGACGCGTGGATTTTTGTGCGTTCGGGTTAAACAATTTTACCATAACCACCCCTTAATCCCCTCCTTGGAAAGGAGGGGAAATCTTAACCACCCCTTAATCCCCTCCTTGGAAAGGAGGGGAAATCTTAACCACCCCTTAATCCCCTCCTTGGAAAGGAGGGGAAATCTTAACCGCCCCTTCTCCCACCCCCTCTAACTCCCCCTCGCCTGCCCGCCTCTGGAGGGGGCAGGGGGAGAAACCTCCTTGCCTGTCCGCCTCTGGCGGGGAAAGGAGGGGAAATCAAACGCGCAAGTAGCGCCGCACCGCGAAAAAGCTGGAAAGGGCGGTTAGGAAAAAAATGCCGACGAATTGCGCTCCGAAGATAAAGATCGCGTTGGCGCTGTAATAGCCGATCAGCGAAAGCGAGACATTTTCAAACAGCCGGTCAAAATGCGGCTGGACAAAATAAAGTCCAAGATAGACCACGGCGGCGGTCAAGATCGTCGCCGCAAATGAAAACAGCAAGGCCTCGAACAAAAATGGCCCCCGCACAAACCAACTGGACGCGCCAACCAAACGCATAATGCGGATCTCGCCGCGATGCGTATAGACCGCCACGCGCACCGTATTAATCACGACCAAGATCGCGATCACCCCGAATACTCCGGCCACGCCCAAACCAAACGAACGGATATTGCGCATCAGGGTGTTTATTCTGCTGATTACCAAGCGATGATCCTCAAAATTTTTCTCCTCAATAATCTCTTTGTACTCGGGGGCCTCAAGAAATTCAATAATCTTTGGGTACTGTTCCGGGTCGTGCGCGGAAACAGCCAGCGTTGCTCCAAAAGGATTTTCACCGAGTTCCTGCAGTGATTCTGAAATTACCGGATCGTCTTTGTGCCGCTCCTTAAAACGCGCCAGCGCCCCTTCTTTGGGAATATAAGCGACTTCTTTTACTTCACTGCGCTTAAGCAGGGTATTGCGCACCTGTTCCACCTCTTCATTGGACACCTCGGGCTTGAAATACACGCTGACATCAATCTTGTCTTGTACCACCGTTACCGCCGCCTGCGAGACCGCGCCAAGGGCCACGACCAGGTTAACGGTTAAAAGCGAAAGGATGAGCAAGGTAATCGTCGCGATCGAAAGCCAAAGATTCCGGTGGAATTGCTGAAGTGAAAGTCGAACCACGCGGGCAAATGATAGAAACATAGATCTTAATTGGGTAAATCAGGTAAAGCAAGCAAGTCAAGCACTTGATTTACCTGTCTCGCTTGATTTACTTGACTTGCTACAATTATAACACGTATTTACCGTTTTCGTGGTCGGACATGATCTCCCCGCCATTTAAAGTAATCACCCGACGCCGGAGCTGGTTAACGACTTCGCGATTATGGGTTACCAAGACGACCGTGGTGCCAAAGCTGTTAATCTTTTTCAGTATATCAATAATCTCGCGCGTATTCAAGGCGTCCAGATTGCCGGTTGGTTCATCGGCAAGAAAAATCTTGGGACGATGCACCAAGGCGCGGGCAATCACCACCCGCTGCTGTTCTCCTCCGGAAAGCTGTAAGGGATAGCGGTGCGCTTTATCTTCCAGGCCAACGATGCGCAGCACCTGGGGAACCACTTCTTTGATGCGCCTCGGCAGCGCGCCGACCACTTCCAGCGCAAACGCGATATTTTCGTAAGCGGTCATGGCCGGGAGCAGTTTTAAGTCCTGAAACACTACTCCGATTTGTCGGCGCAGCATGGGTATGTCTCCCGCGCGAATTCTGGTGATATCCCAATCCCCGATCTCCACTTGGCCTTTCGTCGGCCGCTCTTCGGCAATCAAAATTTTGATGATGGTGCTTTTGCCGGTCCCGCTCTGACCAACAATGGAAACAAACTCTCCGGACTTTACCGCGAAACTGATGTTCTTCAGCGCCACCGCATCCTCGGAATACATTTTTGTAACATTATGCAAATTGATCATAAGTTCCCTTCAAGAATCTGACTGTGGGTCAATTTATGCTCTCCACCTTAACGCTCACCACCCCCACTTTCGGATTGGCCAAGTGTTCAAATGCGGCCCGATCCAGATCAATCACCCGCTCCGGGTGCTTTAGCCGGTCCGGGCCAAAATCATTAACCTTCACGACTACGGATTTACCGTTATCCACATTGGTTACTTTCAACCGCGCGCCTGGAGGATAGTCCGGGGAAGCGGCACAATGGCAGTTCTTATATTTATACCAGCTCGCGAGCCCTTTTTCAAGTACCTGATTGTGGGAAAATACCGCTAAATAAGTCGTCCCTGTGGAAATCTCCGCCCGCAAGCGGTTTTTATCCGCAACGCTTTGCGAAGGAATATCCCGCCAGACATTATCATCACCCCAGACCCGCAGGATTTTTTTTCCTAACGCTTCGCTAGGATAGCGAATTTCAACCGGCAGAGTTACCCCGGCGTTTCCCTTGATCACCAGACGATACATGGGGGTAATCCGATGGACTTCCCCCAGGTTTAAATAGTACTCCGAGGCAAAAGTCGCGATCTCCACGCGGCTGCCGCCTAGAAGCGCTCCGGGCATTATCCCGATTTTGACTCGCTCTCCCAGATTGCCCAACGTTATCCCTTTAACCGCCGTATCACTGTCAATCGTCCAGGCCTTTTGCTCCACCCCGATTGCCAATACTTGGGCCTGGGCGGAAGGAATGAAGAATGGAGAATGCAGAGAAAGAAAGAGCATGAAAAATGAAGCGTGAAGAATGAAGAATCTTGAACGATTGGTATTCATAATTCTTAATTCTACATTCATATTCTGGAGCCACCTCCGGGGATCGAACCCGGGACCTCTGCTTTACGAACCCCGCACCTTAAGCGCCAAAGCCGATGGTGGGATTTGCACCCACGACCTCTGCTTTACGAAAGCATTGCTCTGCTGGCTGAGCTACATCGGCGCTTAAGGTGCGGGGCTACCGGCTGAGTCCCGACGCCCCTCGGGGTCGGGAGGCCGACCACAGCGTCGGCCCTAGGTCGGCGAACGCAAAAATTATACGCCATCAAATGTCCGGTGTCAACTTGCCCTCACCGGCAGGATTATAGCCCCGGTCAATCTCATCCCCATCCAGAAAGGTGTCATTGTCGCTATCGGGGTTGGCCGGATCAGTTCCCCAAAATATCTCCAAGGCGTCGGATAGGCCATCCTGGTCAAAATCCGCGAAAAATTCCGCGGTATCAACCGAACCGCCGGTAAGATAAGGCAGCGGCTTTGGCGCGCCATTGCGCTGCGCAGTAAGGTCCTGGAGTTGAGCGACCACTGCCCCAAGCTCTCGAACGGATACCGCCGCCGCGCTTAAGAACGGGTCTTGATATTGCGCTGCTCCCCTAAACTGGCCAACGCTGAAATTTATGGGCAGTCCGGAACTCCTCTTAAAAGCGAGCATTCCATTTTGATTGGGTATGCCCTTAAATAATTCCAAGACCTCCGGATCCCACTCAAACGCGTAACGCTCGCGCCCATGAATAAAATCCTTAAAGGCGGTCAGGCGTTTAACCAAGCGCAAGTGCGAAAAGACATGATTGCTTTTACCCAGGGTAATCCAGCGATTATTCAAAAGTTTTACCGGCGGATAAGCGATCCGCAGCCAGAGCTCCCCTTTTCTTTTCACCAGGTCAAGATACATTGGTTCCTTTCCGATCTGGCCTTCAAAGCGCATGCTCCAGACCGGCTCACGGTCCAAAGCGGCTTCCATATCCATCCGCGCGGCCTCGGGCGGATAATAAAAAAAGGCCGCGGCGGCCAAGAGCGCCGAGACGATCAAACTCTTTAATGCCGTTTCAATTCTCATACCGTGGGAAGCGGCGCTTTTATCTCTTCCCATTCCTGCAAATCGTCATTCCATTTGAAGGCCTGCAGCTTCTCGACAAACTCGCTATCGCTATAGATATAATCAATCTGCCCGGCGCGGCCGCTCGTTTTTGAGTAGGTAGTTTTCTTGTCCAGGACCGCCGGACGCACCACATACTCCAGCCGCATCATTCCCTGCGGCCCTTGAAATTCCAAAAATTCCCGGCTGGAGCGCGGGATATCCTCAATCGGCCCTTTGCCCTCTTTAAGCACGGTAAATTTCGCCTTGACCATGGCTTTGGTGTCGAGCCATTTATCCTCACGCATAGCACTCGGTGTACGAATTACGAATGACGTTGCGAATATTACAAATTTGAACTCAACAACTTATTCGTAGTATTCGTTCAAGATTCGTAATTCGTACACAATCAAAATGTTTTTCCTCGATCTTTTCCGCGCCGGACGTATTCATCGCCAATTACGCCCTCATCATACAAACGCTTGACTTTCATTTCCATGGTGACCATGCCCTCCTTGGCCGAGGTCTGAATGACCGAAGGAATCTGCGCCACTTTATTTTCGCGGATCAAATTGGCAACGGCCGGATTCATAATCATCATCTCGCGGGCGGCCACCAGTCCTCCTTTGAGCGCCGGAATCAGCTGCTGCGAGATTACGGCGCGCAAGGAACCGGCCAACTGCAAGAGCACTTGCTTTTGCCGCAAGCCCTCAAACATATCAATGACGCGCTCGACAGTGGTGGCCGCGGTTTGCGTATGCAAGGTCGAAAGCACCAAGTGGCCGGTCTCGGCCGCGGTGAGCGCCGCTTGAATGGTCTCCAAATCGCGCATCTCGCCAACCAGAATGACATTGGGGTCCTGGCGGAGCACGTATTTCAAGGCCGCGGCAAAAGTCGGCGTATCATCATCAACCTCGCGCTGTTCAATCAAACTGCGCGCGTTGGAATAAACAAACTCAATCGGGTCTTCAATCGTAATGATATGCGCGTGCCGCTCCTGGTTCATAATTTCAATCATCGCGGCCAGCGTAGTGGATTTTCCGGAGCCGGACGGACCGGTAACGAGCACCAGCCCGCTATTCAATTTAGTAAGACCGTAGATCGTCTCGTCAAATCCCAGGGCAACCGGATCGGGAATTTGCTTGGGTATCAGCCGCGCGGCCAGTCCCATCAGGCCCTGCTGAAAATGAAAATTAATGCGAAAGCGCCAGCTATCGAGCGAATAAGCAATATCCAAATCCCGCTCCCGCTCCAGCCGCTCCAGCTGCGCTTTATTCAAAAGTTCCTGCGCGATTTGCTCCACCTCGCCTTTCGGTATTACCGTCTGATTAACAAAAGTAAGCTCTCCGGCAACGCGCAAAGTCGGGGCGGAGCCGCTCACCACATGGATGTCCGAGGCCTTTTTCTCAATCGCGAGTTTAAAGTATTTGTCGATTTTCATATTTTTGGTCGGGGCACTGGGAATTGAACCCAGCCCTCACGCACCCGAAGCGTGTATACTGCCGATATACTATGCCCCGCTAGTCGGTATTTTATTATACCCCATCCTCACCCCATTTGACAAATCCACCTCATTTTTCTATAATATACCCGCTTTGGGGACAACCCCAGCACAACCAAGCATGCCTGAAAAAGGCAAGGAGGATTTCAATGGCCAAAACCACCGGCTTGACGCCCCGTTTCGAAGTACATGAGCTGGGTCCTGGCTACCACGCCACGGACATCTGGGACGAAGACGGCGATCACGAATCGCGCGGAACCGTCTGCAACAACGAGCGCACCTTCGATTCCGGCGTGCTCGCCACCGACGAGACCATCGAGGTCACCTGCGGCCGGCTCATCGTGATCTGCCTGGACTACAGCGACAGGCAGAACGAGGACGCGGAACCCTCGCACGATCTCGAACCGGACGACGACTCGGTGGTGCTCCACAAGGGCAGCCGCTACCGCCTCGTCGCCGTAGGACTGACCCAGTACCATCGCGTGTACGGCCCCGAGGAAGAGGCCGAGGAGGAACCCGCGGCCGAGGAGCCGCCTCCGCCGCCGGATGCTTCCGCCGCCCCGGCCGAAGACGCGCCGCGCACCGTCCCGGAAACGCCGGCCGCGAGCCGGTCGGACACGCCTTCGGCGAGCGCGCCGTCCGCGAGCCCGGTGCCGCCCCCGTCCCGCGGCGGACTGGGACTGCCGTCCGTCACGCGCAGCAGCGTTCCGGAAGGGAGCGGCATCAGCGTGCCGCCCGGGTCGAGTGCCGACCTCGCGCCCCGCGCGACCGGAGGCGAAGAGGGCGAGGACGGTTCGTCCGCCTAGACCAATAGGCCAAGCGCACCTTCCAACAACGGCGCGCAAGCAGAACCTGCTTGCGCGCCTTTTCACTTACTGGCCCGAAATTTCGCTTGACAATCCTATGCTAATCCTATTGAGCCGGCGCTGGCACAGGCGCGGGCGCGGTTTCCCCAAAGGGATTGGCTCCCTCTGGTTGCGCCGGTTTTTCAAGCGCCTCGAATTTTTGCTGTAGCCGTTCAATGCGCTCCAAAACATTGCCCGGCACGGCGCGGCGCTTGCGTTCACTGTCAAAAATCAAATTAAACATTTTCTGTCCCAGCTCGCGCTGGATCGCTTCCATGGTCTCGCGCGCCACGCGGTATTCTCCGTCCCGTAAGGCCTCTTTAACCGGTATTAACAGATCATCCAGCTGCGTTTTAAGTTCCGGATCTTTAACGCGGCGAAGCGGCTCAATAAACCCGCGCATCATCTGCAGCGCACCGTTTACGTCGCCGGGCCAGCCGGGCTCATGAAACGCGTCCTGAAGAATACCGCGCGCATCCTCATACTCTCCCGCTTGATAAGCCGCTTTGGCTTCCGCGTATTTGGCGGCAAAATTCGCCATGATCGTATTGCACTCCTCCCGGCTAAACACCTTATCCACCCATTTCTGTTTACAAAGATTCTTGGCGCGATTCAGGTCGCGCAAAACATTATTAAGCTCCTTCGGGAGTTCCACGGCCTGCCGAATCCGATTGATCTCTTCCCAAAACTCTCCGGTATCTCCGCACTCTTCTCCCTCGAGTACGTCTTTCATGGCATCGTTATCCGTAGCCGCGTTTAATTGCGTCTGACACTGGGTTAGGCGTTCCTTAATCGCGTCCAGCTTAACCAGTTCATCTTGAGAACCTTTAAGGCGCACCAGTTGCTTGCGCACTTTCGCTGATTCCCGCAACTGATCGCGCCACTCGCGCAGCCGGTCTTGTTTCCACCGCGCGGTATCTTGCCCCTCACGCTGCTCATGATCATCATCCTTCATCTCCGGCCTCGACTCGCCCGGACCCGCGTCCTTTAATTCTCCTTGCGGCGGATAATTACTGCATGGGCCGGGCATCTCCACTCCATTTACTCGACAGGTCTCCTTTACCGGCTCTTTCACTTCCAAACCCGGCTGCGGGACCGGTGGCTGCCCTTCTACGGCGGGGGGCTGGGGTTGCACTGGCTGCGCGGGCTGTGTAAGTTCGGCGGACGGCGCTGGCGGCGTCACGGTTTGCCCTTGATCTTGGGCAATCAAATACCCGGGCTCCGGAAGCAGCTCGGATAAAATCGCCCCCTGCTGCTGCGCCGCGCTACCCAGCTGGATTGACCCGGAAAGCAGAAATAACGCGGTGGCGGCCAAAACGCTGCCCGCGATTTTAATCGTCTTTTCCTTTACGTCGCCACGATGATAGTGGCAAAAATAACAGAGATTGCGCATATAACTTAGAGTTTAGAGTTTAGAGTTTAGAGTTTAGAGTTTAGAGTTTAGAGTTTAGAGTTTAGATATTATAGCACACCCTTGTCCACAAGCGAAGTGTATAACTTTTCGGTCTCCGCCACCACTTTATCCCAGTCAAAATACCGCTTAATAAAGCCCAAGGCCAGCTTCCCTTTCTCCCGCACAATTTCCGGGTGATTGATTAGTCCGACAATCTTTTCGGCCAGATCGCTGACGTTCCCCACTGCAAATGGCACTCCGGAATGGTCAATGGCTTCCAGATTCTCCGGGATATTGGAAATCAAGACGCATTTTCCGAAACTCATGGCTTCCAAAATCGTCAGTGATAATCCTTCGGACTCGGAAGGATGCACATAAAAATAGGCGTGCGCGTAAAGCTGCTTCAGCTCGTCTCCGGTTTGATAACCGGTAAAAATAATCCGGTGATCTGCGGCTGCCAACTGTTTCAGGTACGCGCTGTAATCCGCGGTAAAAGAAGGCGCCCCCACAATAACCAGCTTCATCTCGCCCTTGACTTCCTCCGGAACTTGTCGGTAGGCCTCGATCAGATAGTGAATTCCTTTATGTTTAATCAGACGCGCCACGGTGACCAAATAACCATTTTTCTGCAGTCCCCATTGTTTAAGCGCCGCGCTGGATTCCATTTTGTGAATTTCTACCGCGTTGGGAATATAATGAACATTTTTTTTGTATGCTTGCCGGCAATATCTCACAATTGAATGTGAGACGCCAATCGTGGTATGCGGAATATGCGTGGCACACCACTCTCCGATGCGCAGCACGAACCGCGCCCAAAACCCCCACTTGGCATGAAACCGATCAATGGAATGAAACGTCACTACGATTTTAGCGCGCGTAAAAAGCCGAGGAATCCAGGATAAGAGCGCCGGGCCGACACCGTGGAAATGGATGATGTCGTACCTAGAGCGTAGAGCATAGAGCGTAGAGCATAGCGTAGAGGAAATCGTGCCTAAGTGTTTGGTTGGAATTTCCGGCACGCGCGTGAGTTTCACGCCATTCCACATATCATCTTTGGTGGCCACATATCTTTTACGCACAAATACCGTAACCTCATGCCCGCGCTTCGCCAAGCGCGTAGATAATTCCTCCACATGCCGCTCCACTCCCCCGTCCCGATAGAAAGGTATGGCCTTCTGTCCAATGAATGCTATTTTCATAAAAACGCTATCAAACTACTAACGATAACCTCGCCCGCTCGTCGCGTATGAGCGTCAAGACCTCTCGTTTCAGAACTTTTCGGACTAGCTGAAACTTCGCTGCGGGAAGGAGATAATTTAGGTCCTCCGAAAGTATCCGGTCGGTAATCTCTTGATCCACAAAGACATACAATTTCGCAAAAAAATCTTTTACCTTCATTCCGCTCCCCTCCCGGATCACCTCGGCGGAATAGTGGTACCCGCGCATAAAGAAAAAATGGACATCATACACGTCTCTTCCGGCAATGTTTCCGTGCGCCTCCGATCTTCCGATGAGCGCAAGAAGTTTATGCGCAAACATCGTCTCGATCGTCTGACACGTCAAAATACGATCAATCTCGGGCAGACGTTGCGGAGCGTAAGTATTCGCAGAAAGCAATGGAAATGCTGTGTCAATCTTTATAGCATTTCTTCCCTCCTCAATATACCGAAGAAAATATTGGATGCCTTTTTTACTTGAATCCTTCACGGAAAGTCCAAGCGCCGTAAAGATGCGCTCAAGCGCGGTACGCGTTGCGACAATTTGTTTTTTGTCACCCGCAAAGTCAAAGTCAAGGTCAACGGAAAACCGATCAAGCCACCCGAGCATTGAGGCGCAAGTCCCTCCTTTAAAATAAAGCACATCTGGCAAAAACGGATCGTCCGCAATTTGCTCCAATACTCTATAAAGCCACGCTTTGTGCAGGGCGTCGTTTTTATTTGGTATGGTCATAACCTTTCATAATAGAGGACGGGTATCCAATCGCGCGAACAATATCCCGCACGGCATCCCAATCAACTGCGGAAGGAACATCAAAGTGTTTTTTGGGATTAAAATAAAGCGTATCGGCAACCGCGCGCGGCAGATCGGCCATGCGAATTCCATCCCGAGTGTGCACTCCCGCGTCATTAAAAAGGAATTCGTCTGCCAACTTTCGTGAGCGATAGTCGTAACCGGCCAGAGCGAATCGCCGTGACACGCCGCTCACTATTGAAACAGAACGCGGCGGCTGACTAATAACCCCGGCCTCGAAAAGGACCGTCTCGCACGAAATATACGCCGAGCCATGCAATGCTTTTAGACCGATTAGATACGGATGAAGATCGGCCGGTTTTTTTATGGAATACAAACCCTTCTGAATCCTAAACAGCAGTCCCTGCGCTACATACCGGGAAAGAGTCATATGCAGGGTGGAGGCCTTGCGGATATCCCATAGATTGGCAAGATCATTAACATGAAATACCTGCTCGCGAAGCGCCGCCAAACGCGAAAAACGCTCGCCGGACGACTCTCGGGAGCGAATAATGCGTTTATCGGCTTTTAGCATATTGCTGTTCATTAACCTATACTTATATGTATAGTATAAATGAACTAAAAAATTTGTCAAAAGCCGTGGGCAAGGATTGGAAAATGCAACTAACCTCATCTTTCCGCTAGCTGCTTTTTATACAAAAAAACGCCCCCGGGACAAATCCCAAAGGGCTGAACAAGGAACAGCAGCGGAGAAGAATGGCACTAGGTGCGGCACGGCACTCCGGGCTTGTTGCACTTGCATTCTGCGCGACTATCGTAGCACCCGCCTGGCGGAAACGCCCCGGGTGGACAAGGCACGCTTACTCGCACACACCAGCCACATGGCGTTTCATTATCCGGACAGCAGATATGGCAGGTACGCTGGAATCCGCAGTATTGAGTGCGGCAATTACCGCTCGGATCGGAAGGACCGCTGTGGTCTTCGTCAGCCGGATCCACGCACTCCCCTACTGTTTCCTGCGTTGACCGACACATATTTGTCAACGGCGGGCAGGTACACGGCTTACGCTCTTCCTGCCATCCACCGCAGCATTCACCGCGGCGAGGCGCAGGACAGTACTCCCTGCAGACATACTTCACTTCTTCGCATCGCACGCAGCAGGGCGCGTCAGTCGGCCCCGGCCTATGCTCTACGCAGTGGCAGGGCTTGTTCGGCTTGGGAAGCGATCCTTGTGGCGCGTTTTCTTGAACGCCCTGGGCAAACACCAAGGTTTCCAGGGCAACGCGCTTGAGCAATCCGGTGGTGTAGCTGAACCAGAATGTGCCGATCACCAGTGGCACCAAAAACACGTACTTTCGTGATTGGCGGTTCATGATTATCTCCTACGGACGCTCGCGGGGTGGTTCAGGACAAGGCCCGCAAGGATACGTGTCACATACAAAATAACACCCTTTGCTATCCTTACAACAACGCTCCGGTAGTTTTTCCGTGCATTGACGGCCTCGGCACCTGGTATAACAACCGTTCGGTCCGTGGATGTTATGTGCGTCACAAAGCTGTGCTTCGCACCGCTGCTTAGTTTGGCAGTGGCTGACTTCTTCGGCGTCGGATGCGTGTCGCGGATTCTCGCATGCACTCGGACATGAGCACTTCCGCTCATTGCACATGATCCAGCCAATGTCGGTCCGGCAGCATGTGGTGAACACAAACTGACCGCAGCTATCACACCCGCTCCTGCATCGCTCACCTTTGAGCGCCTCACGGCACTTCTCACGCGTCGGGAAGCTCGGGCTGGCGCGAGCCGGCTCCGGCTCCTCGTCCGCCGCGATAGCATCGTTACTCACATGCGGAGTCGTGGCCTCGGCAGTGACCTGTGCCTGCCTTTCCTGCGCGTCTTGCGCGTAGGCCCACGCCACCGCGCCACTGATGAGGATGACCGTCAGTATGACGCTCAACATGGACGTCCATGCCTTCTGGCTGAGAAGACCGCCGAAGTAGCGCTTTCGCGAACGATTGATTGTCATGGTACTACCTCCTATTTAAACCATAACCCCTTATTTAATATATGTCAACCCTAATTTGTCCACAGAATTTTAAGCAAGAAAAGACCGAGTGCGAGATACTTCAACACTCGGTATTCATGTGCCTCCATAATTGTTACCACTGCCAGGGAGAAATCTCAAACTGCAAACCAGTGGTAATCCGCAGATCCTGTCCGGGGTTAACATGGACGATTTCCTGTTCAAGCCGCATCCACTCAAACCCTATCCAATTCCAGACCAACGTAACTTGCCCACTCACCGGAATGCGTAGACCAAACTTCCCATTGGCCTCCCGATGCAGACTTTCCGAAGAGAGCGGCAAAAACAAACGCAATTCTCCGAACGGCTGTACCACCCCGCCGAGTTTGGGCATTACCCCCTCAAGTAACACCATCCAAAATGAGGAATGCGCGTAAACTACCTCGGGCATTGCCGGTTTTTCCATCTGCGGTGACACGCGATTCATCATTGTTTCCGCGTGATGAATGTGCCGCAGGCGCCAATCCGCGCCGCCGGGTCCGACATGCAGCCGCAGACGCCAACTATCCGGATCAAACATACTTTCCGGTATGCTCCCGGACGTGCGTTCCACAAGCCCGTCCAATTCCGCTTGCAGGTCTGCACACCGCTCGGCGCTTTGTTCATCCGACTTGGCCGCATCCCGAGCTTGCCTGCTAACGGCCTTAAGAGTATCCCGCAAAACCGGACATAACGGCGCAGTCCGTTGCGTTCGCGCGACAAGCACCAGCCCGACTCCTCCGCTTCCTCGAAGATGCGAAAGTATATCATTATGCACCCCTTCCTCAACATCCCCAAACACAATTCCGGATCGCTTTCCATCTCCATACAAACTCACTCCCAAAATCAAAACGCCCCAGGAAAACGCTCGGCCATACGCTGCTTGCGGAAGAATCGCGTCAGCGGCTCCTGTCCAATCCACCAGTACATCATCGTGTATTTCTTCCCCGTCATCTGCTGTGGATTGCTCCGGACTTCTCGCTTCTTCAGCATGCCATCGCAACATCAAGGCGGTCCGCACATTCGCGTACCATGCACCAAACCCGCCAGCCGGTTTTATCAAACCGTAGGTGGTCAATTGCAGTTCCACTCCACCGCTGACGGTAAAATGCGGCTGATCTTCATGAATTTCCGCCCCCATCTGAACATCACGCAGATTCAATTGCGGCCTGAGATACCACGACCTGCCTTGCGCATAACCATTTGGCAAAGCCATGACTTGCGCAAGCACAACCACTACAGCATGCCGATAGAAAACTGTGCAGATCATTGGGAATCTCCTTTATTGATTGGTGGTTTCTTCGATCCGCTATAAAGCGAAAATCCCAGATACCCTCCGCCTCCTTGTTCACCCATCAATGCGCCAAAATGCACATCCAGGTTAAGATCCCGCAACAGTAATGACAAGGGTTCAATAGCCACAGTCACACCGACCATATTCGGAATTGGAATTATGCCTGCCGTAGGCGGCACTATAGACCCACCGGAACGTTCACCCATCGGCTCATAACCCAACCACAGGTAGCGGGCCTCAAATCCAGCTCCCACATTGCGCACGCCGCCGTTATTCCAAAAGCGTCCACGGATACCAAAGCCGCCACCGCCTGCCAAATCAGGCGGAGGGCTGCCAGCAAGATACCCGACAAGACCAAAGCGTAACCGCAAGAGCAGGCATAGATCCATCGGCACTTCACCCTCGTAGGTGAGTACATATGGAATTGGCGTAAGCGAAGTTCCAACTACCCCACCGCCCCGCACCAATCTGCCCGCCGCAAATGACGGCACACCGCACCACCAGCATGGCGGCCAAAGGATCTGCACCGGGCCTTTACAGCATCCGGGCCAAAACCAACTCTTGAGCCCACGCTCGCAGGTCAGGCACGTCCACCGCAACCAGGTTTCCCAGCATTTCACGCAGTCCTCTTCATTTTCTGATTCTTCTGGTGTTGGTGGCCTGGGACTGGGTGGCGCTGGGGGTTTAGGCAGTGGGGAGGGCAACTTAATCGCCACCCTAAGAGATACTACCACGTGCAAGGCCGCAAAACGCTCCTCATCACCTGATTTTTCCGCTCGCCCAAGCCGCTCATAGCGCGGAGGATTTCGTTTGATGGATGTGGCCTTCGCGTTAGGAAATACCTCGCTCCACAGCTTACCTACCTTGTCCTTCAAGTGGTCATACGCCCAGTTATCAGCAAAGAAGATCCGTAGCAGTCCCAGTTGAACATGCGGGATTTGCTCTTTAGCATATTCATCGCTTTGCGCGACCTTCTGATACTCTTCCTTTTGCCCATCCGTAAGCGCAGCCCGATCTTCTCGGGCCAACTGGAGGTCCGCCTGGCCGGTAGAGCGCGTATTAAAATCCTGCGCATCAGATTGGCCGCGTCCGGTTGCGGTGAACTCGGAATGAACGACAGCAGTGTACCCTTTCGGCAGCGCGTCATTCAGACACGCGCGGAGCGTTTCTCCCCACTCTTCTATATCGTTGGCGGTGTCAACCACGCTATACGCAAATTTTTGGTATTCTGAATACTTTCGAAGACCGTCCGCATCCCACGCATGACTGCCGGATATCCAACTTTCGAGTCCGGGTATCAGCGGCATCTCTTCAGGCAATCTGAATTGCCCAAGTTTGTATCCAGAGACCTTAAATTCTTGCGTAATCTCGTAGCTCACAACTCCATTTTCACAGCGCACCACGCGATCGCTTGCGACCGCATTGAGTTGAACGATACAAGGCGCAAGCGCGTCGCACACATCAGTCGTCACGTCTTGCGCAGCGTTGGCGTACGCCGAACTGCTGACCATGGCCCAAAGGATGCACACCCCGGGCCAGGCGTTCGTAAGTGGCCTTTCCATGGGTTGCTCCTTAATTTGTTGGCTGTTTTATTTCAAAGGACTATCTTTGTCTTAACATGACTATAAATATCTGTCAATGACCGTAACCTCATGTCCGCGCCGCGCCAACCGCACCGACAACTCCTCAACATGCCTTTCCACTCCCCCATCTCTTTTCGGGTTTAAATCAAGTGCGCTTTTGAGGTTTAATTAACATGTGGAAAACATTGCCTTGACAAGTAATTACTTATATGATAAAGTGATAATACGCAAAGTAAGTCTTGCCGAACACCGACCCTATGGCGGGTCGTTCGATGAAAATCGAACTAGGCAGTACCCCCTTTATGGGGGCGTTTGCGTTTTATAGGGCAGAAAGTATGCCCTGCTTTTTTAATTTACGCAGAATATCTAGCGCCCATTGATTGCCATCATGTGCGTCACGCACAAGACCACAAAAAGTGCTCCATCTGTATCCTGTCCCGACTCGTCAACGTAGGCGTAGAGTTTTTGCATAGGTGTTCATTGTACCACGGATGCGGTGCTGTTATCTAGAAATCCAGAAACAAAAAACCCGCCCGCGGATTTTCCCGGGGCGGAAAGGACAAAAGGATGATCTGATGTTTTTACGGCGCGGCGTTTCGCGGGACCGGATGCCTCCTTATAAGACAAAGGCCGCGATTCCCAATCCGATCCCGGCAACCGCGCATAGGCAGCCGCACACCGCGACGGACAAGCCCGTCCAAAACAGCCGATCGAATTGATCGGAGGTGTCGGGGCCTTCCGGGTCTCCCGAATCCTCAAACGCCATGACAAAACACTCCATCCACGCAATGGCCGCGCCTCCTATGCCGAAAACTATCGCCAGAATTCCGACGAGGAAAAGAACCATAGCCCAGATGATCATGATGGTTGCCCCCTGGCTTCAGTACACCTCTTTTTGAAACTGCTTGCCGCAACAGTCACACGTGTATAGAGCTCCTCGCACGTAATCCTCTCTTGGCTTCCGATCATGGTCTAACCTCCTGCTGTAAGTACACCACACTGCTTTTCCACTGTCAAGCGCGCAAATCTACCGATTGATATAGGCCTGGTAATCCGCGGAGGATCGCCAACTCGCCGCGGGGATTGTCGGATGCACGGTTTTTCCGCCGAAGCGGACGGATTGCTTAATTTCATCCAAAGTATATCCGCCGTATGTATAGGCATTCACATATCCGTACCACCACTGCTTTGAACTGACGGTTTTTTGATGAAATAAACGGTTGAATACTCCGGGCAAACGCTCGTCCAGCCCTTGGGCCAGATTTTTTGCCAACGCTTGCTCGGTCGGCAGAGCGCGGACGCGAGCAAATCCGTAAGCAAAAGTTCCGGCGCTTAACTCTTCGCTTGCGCCGTTGACCGCCGGTGTTGACCTGGCTGGCGGACGAACTGGCGCGGCCGGAGCAACTGGAATAGCAGTTGTCACGGCAGGCGCCGGAGCTGACGCGGCGGCCGGGGGCGGAGCGGCGGAAACCGCCACGGCATACTCCTCCGAGAGCCGCGTATTCAAGGTGAGGTCGGAAACGCGCAGGCGATAGCGATAATCTTCCCCGGTACGCACCGAGCCGTCCTCATAACGTTGTATCCCCTTGCCGATCCGTATCCGCACATCTCCCGTAACCGCGGTTCCGGTCCCGTCATTGCGAAGAATTTCAACAAAATAAAAGTCCGACTCGGGCGGATCAATCCAGGTCAGCTCGACCCGGACGCCATCGCTAACCAAGCGCACCTCCGTCGGTATGGCCGGCGCGCTGAAATCCCGCGCCGCGCCGGAAGACGGCTCTGGCCCGATAGTCGCCAGTCCCGGAAAGGGCAGCGCTATAGCCATGAAGATGATCCAGAAAAAATACCGCATAATGATAACTTGAAACCGTTGAGCAATTGATTATTCGTGTTCATTCGTCAGGCCGCCTGGCCAGGGCAGCGCAGGAAACCGTCGATTCCGGCGGCCGTCTATTCGTGAATATTCGTGTGCACCTGCGCAGGTGTTAATTCTTCAACAATCTCAATTTACCTTAACAGACGGCCGAATAAACGCCCCACCCGCCCGATGGTGTTTTGCACCGTATTGGCGGCCAGCTCCAATACGGATGGCAGCGTTTCGGTAAATATTCCGGTAACCGGACTCACGATTGGCGTAACCACGCTCCCCACTGCCGACGCCGTGCGCTTAAAGGCCAGTTGAAGGGGGACAATCGCGTCTTGCGGCTGCGGCACCGCGCGCGCCAGATCGCGCAGAGCGGCGCGCGTTTCGGTAAATGTCGCTTTAATATTTTGACCGATCTCTTGCGCGCTTGATTGTAAGCGTGAAAGCGCTTCGTAAGTCACTTCCAAAGGCGCCTCCGGAGTCGGCGCTTCCGTAAACGACGGCGCGGTTTTGGGAATTTCCAGCGGTTGAGCCGGAGGTAACCCGGGCGCAACTGGCGGCGCCGAAACTTGTCCCCGGGCGCGCAACTCCCGAGGCGAAACCGGAGGCGGCCGCACTCCGGCAGACGGCGTTGGCCCCACTCCCGGCTCCGGCGGCTCTAAAGTCGGAACCGTTGCTTTTGGCGGTTCTTCCTTAGTCCTTACGCGTTCTTCCTTGAATAAGGGAGCGGGTTTTAGCGGCGCCGGAGTAATTTCTTCTTTCGGAGTTAACTTCGGCGGCGGAGGTTGCGCCACCGGCGGAGTCGGCAGTCCCGCGATCGTAAGCGCCTGGGGCAAACTGTATTCGCTTTCTTGGCCAGCGGACTTGGCGCGCACGTAAATTGAATGGACACCGGGCGGCACATCTTTTGTATCGAGGATCGTTTCCCACTGCCCGCGCGCGTCCGCGACAGTACGCGCTTCCAGCCGCGCCGGAATTTCTACGGTTACCGCGCTTTGGGGAAACGCGGCGCCCCTTAGATCAACTTTCTCGCCTTGCGCGACGTTAAAACGCGCCAGCGCTACGGTGGGGGGAAGAAAAATATCGGAAAGCTTAAACTGCACCACTCCCGCCGGCACATTCACCGTGTAGGTCAGCCGCGCGGATATCCGTCCCGCGCTATCGCGTCCATACACGCCAAAGGTATGCGTCCTTCCGGCCGGAATTGCCGAAATCAACGCGGCAAAAAAACCGTCCGCTCCGGCGCCGGCCTCTTTTACGACTTGCTCATTTTGTAAAATCGTCACGGCCGCGCCGGGATAAGCGCGCCCGGCGAGCGCCGCGTCCACCACGGTCGGCCCGGAGGTCGTTGATCCGCCCGCGCTGATGCCGGAAATCACTGTCGTACCGCCCGTGGCTGCCGCGGGTTGAACAAACGCCGCGCTTCCGGCTACTGCGGCATAAGACAAGCTGGTACTGCGCCCAATCGCGGTCTCCCCCACCCGTCCGTGCAAAATATAAGAAGCGGAAGCGGAGCGCGTCCCGCCATCATCCAGTATCGGATCAAGAATTTTAAAAGACGTGCTCGTAATTTCCGTCGCCGATACTCCACGAATTCCGACGAATAAAAATACGAATACCAACGAACACAACATTATTCGTCGCCATTTGTTCATAATTTGTGGCCATTCGCGGATTATTATAACCATTCGTGGATTATTATTCCTCCGATTGTGGAGGGGAGATTGGTGGCGCGAGCTGGCCAGTAAGCGTCTGTATCTTCGCCTTCACTTCCGCATTACCCGGATTAAGTTCTTCCACTTTCCTGAAATCAGCCACGGCCTCCGCGCTCTTGCCCTGTTTTTCGTATAGCGTTCCCCGAATGAAACGCGCGTTGGCATAGTCCGGATTGCGCGCCAAAAGCGCGTTCAAAATCCGTTCGGCATTGGCGCGATCATCATCCTTATCGCGATTGACATACGCTCGCGCGAGTTGCACCAAAAATTCCATATTGCCGGAGCCGTACGGCAGCGCCCGCTCCAGTATTTGAACCGCGCCATCGCGATTACCCTCCGCCTCTAAAAAGACGGCCATTACAATATGCGCTTCCAAATAATTCGGCTTGAGTTCAATCGCGCGCTCCAGGTCGCGCCGCGCTTCCTCGGGTTTTTGCATCGCGCTTTGCAGCTGTCCGCGCCATAAATACAGCACGGGATTTGACGGCTCCAGTTCGATCGCCCGCGAAAACGCGTCAACGGCCCACTGCCTCGCCTCCGGGGCAAGCGCGATCACCTGCGCGTACATGGTCCCCAACTGCTCCCAGGCCGCGGCGGAATTGGGGGCCAGCTCGGTCGCGCGGCGCGCGGTTTGCACCGCGCCGACAATGCGCGCGCCGACTTTATCCGCGTCCGGTTTTTCCTGGCGTGACGCTTCCGTCGCGCTCTGAAATTGCAAACGCGTCAGGGTAAGATAATAGCGCACGCTCTCCGGATTACGCCCCGCCGCGCGCGCGACCGTATCAATAGCCAAATCGTATTCCCGCCGCGCTCCCTGACTCAACCCTCGCGCAAACGCGATCTCACCGGCGTAAAAACGCCCCAGATACACCCCCAGCGTGAGAAAAGCCGCCAAAAGCGCCAGAGTGCAAAATGACGCGCCGATCGCGTATCGCGTACTATCATAGGCAATATTCCATTTTTTGAATGTCTCCGACGGTCTGGTCAATCCAAACGCGGCCATGGTAAGCGCGAGCGCGGAAAAAAACGCGACCCAAAGCGCGGTCGTAAACGGCACGGCGAAAAGCGCGAAAACCACAATCAGCCAAAGTATGCCGCTATGCCGAACCAGGTCAGTATTCTGCGAGCCGGCGTTTGATCTGGGCGCGGATCTGCCGCTAAATATCATGCTCCCGACCGTCAATACTAAAAACAAAAACGGCAGTAATCCCAAAATACCCAGCGTGGCGAGCAATCCGGACGCTTCGGAAAACGGCGCGGAAAAACGCAGCGACCAGAGCAGATTCAAATTGAAACTTTCCGGCCGAAACGCGGAAAACGCGTGCGCGAAAGTTCCCGGACCGCTGCCGATAAGCGCCCGTCCGATTCCGTCCATAATCGTCCCCCCCGCGATCTTGAAGGAAGTGAGCTGGGCCAAAGAGACCTCGGCGGGCAATACCGTAAGCGTGAGAAATCGCAGACCCTTGAAGATAGCCAGCAGTACAAAAATTAAAAGCGCGGTAAGCATTACCGAGATTACGGCCGGCCGCTCCTGCGACTTTTCACCGGTTGCCAGAATCACCGCGGCGGCCAAAGCGACAGCCCCAAAGATGAGTATCGCGGTATGTCCGATCGCCAGCATGGTGATATACGCAATCGCGGCCATAATTCCAAGACCGATCTTCGCGCGCCGCCCCCCGGCGTCCATCAATCCCAAAAAACCGGCCGCAAGCGGGATGGCCAGCAATATCCCAAAGCGCCCCTGGGTCAGCGCGGCCGGATTCCATTGCGGCAAAAACGGGTGGACCGGAACCGCGCCAATGACCTTTAGCCAAAAATATATCGCTCCCAGCGTGATTCCCCAAGCTAGCAGTCGGACGAGGCGCGCGATCTGCTTTTTATTGTCAACACTTTGTATAATCAAAAAATAAAGCAGCAGATAAAATGTAAGCGGTATAAATCCAAAAGTAAGCTGATCGTACGAACCAAAAAAACTCACCGTGCGATCTTTTGAAAAGATGCTGGAGATGAGCGCCACGACCCAAAGCATCAGGAGCGCCAGATCCGCCGGCGTGCGCCGAATTTCAATTTTCCGCTCCAAAAATCCGCGCAACAGCCAAGCCAGAAAACCAATTCCCACGAGCGCGTACATAAGATATTGCTTTGGCAACTCCACGATCTCCGAGGTAAAAGGCAGAAAGAAAATGGGTATTATAAGTAAAAGAACATATAATGACCACCGCGGAATTATTGATAAAATACGAATAAACATAGGGTGAGTTAAGCGTTATTGAGTTATTACCGGCAGTTCCTCCGCGGCCACCTCCTCTGCCGTCGTCTCTTCAAGCTGCTCCGCCGCTTCGGTCTGCGCCGCGGATTCTGGCGCGGGCGCTGGCTCCACTACTGGCGCGGGTTCCACCGGTACCGGCGTTTCCACTGCTGGCCCGGCTTCCTCCCCCTCTCCCTCGGCGGGAGAGGGCGGGGGTGAGGGGGCGCTGACACTATCCCCCTCTCCCCCGGCGGGAGAGGGTTGGGGTGAGGGGGCACTTGCCTCGCTTGATTTACTTGCTTCACTTGATTCACTGCTGCCACGCGGGGTCCCGCACGCGCCGGGCCGCACCACTACTCCGCCATTGCGCAGCGACACGCATGAAGGCGAACCGGTTACCTCATCATGCAGTGTAATCCCGGTCGGCCGCTCCGGACTTCCCACCGTCAAATCCCGCACTTGCAGCTGGCCATCTTGCGAAATACTCCAAACCCCGGAAATTCCGGCAATGCGTCCGACCTCAAGGATCGCGTAGCCATTCATGTTCAGATTATGCTCCGCCACCGTTATCAAACCGTCGGATCCTTGACTGGCGGTCAACTCATCCGGGCCATGCCAGTAGAAATTATTGACCAACATCATAATCTGGCCATTTCCGCTCTCCCAATTTTCAAGCGCGATACCGATAACCTTCCCTGAACGCGCGGTCTTCATCGCATGACCCGCCAATGACGAGCTTACCAAATAATCACCAACGCCAATCGCGCCGTTTTCATCGGTAACTTTGACCGGCACGCGCCCGGAAAGAGCGACGGGCAAAGGATGACGGCCCTGTTTTTGTATATCACCGCCAATGGTCTGGACCGGTGATCCGGAAATCACGCCGAATATCTTCGCGCTATATGATTCTTGGGACTTCCCGAGTATGGCAATGGTCTCTCGTCCATTTTCCTCGGCAATAAGACCGGTAAACGGATCAACTCTCGTGGCCTCATACGTAAAATAGGCATCGGTCAGCGCCACCACGTCCCCCACCTCTACATTTTGTTCGGTTTCATACCATTCCGCAAGGTCGCCGGCGCCATTATTGCAAGCCACGAGCGCTTCGGTCGTATCGGAAGCCGCGTCAAGATCAGATCCGGAATGACATACCCCATTGGTGGTCGCGGTTGAATTAAAATTCACCGACGTTATTCCGGCCGGTGTTACGGTAAACTTGCTGTTATTCACGTTAATCGCGTTATCCCAACCGCTGCTGATAAACAGACCGGATGAACTCACCGTACCGGTTCCGGCTTCCGTCATACTGCCAACACTAATACCGGTGGCGATGAGATTATTGGTGGTGGAAGTGGCCGTGATATTGGCGATATTTAGAACAGTATTCGTGCTGTTGTTGGTGGTGGAGGCAAAAGTGGCATTGAGGTTTAAGAGGTTAGAACCAGTAGCGCCTTCCGCCGTAATCAGGGTAATGTTGAGCGCGTCCACATTGGCAGTGGCGGTGGTGTCGCCCGAGCCGATCGTGACCAGATCAGCTGTCGGGGTCGCATCGCCATCCAGATTAATGGTTTGTCCGTCAATAATGGCCTCACGCCTCCCGAGGCCAAAAACAGATCGCCCCACATTAAGGAAGTGGTGCCCAACGCATTGGAGTCCGAGGTAGAAGGAGCAAGCGCGCTGGAGGTGAGCGTCAATTCAGCAGTGCCGCCAATGCCCAGAATCAAGTTGGTGGTAGCGTTGATGTCGGTGTCCCAAGTGTCGCCAATGCTGATGGCGGCGGAAGCCACGGTGCCAGTGCCGGCTTCGGTCAAGGTGCCAATGTCCAGACCCCGCACGGTCATGGCATTGGTGGTCGAAGTGGCCGTAAACGCGGCAATGTTGGCAACCCTGAAAGTACTGGCGGTGGTCGCGGCAAAAGTGGGGTTCAGGTTCAGCAAGGTGGAGCCGTCTGCGCCTTCCGCCGTAATCAGGGTAATGTTGAGCGCGTCCACATTGGCAGTGGCGGTGGTGTCGCCCGAGCCGATCGTGACCAGATCAGCTGTCGGGGTCGCATCGCCATCCAGATTAATGGTTTGTCCGTCAATAATGGCCCGCGTGGGTCAAGGTCACATCCCCGTTGTCAAAGTTGATCACGCCTCCAGAGGCGAGGAACAGATCGCCCCACATTAAGGAAGTGGTGCCGAGCGCGGAACCGTCGGAAGTGGACGGCGAAAGAGCAGTGCCATCAAGCTGCAGCTCATCCGCAAGCGTTCCGGCCGTAACCACGCCAAAATCCAGCCGCCCATCTACGCTGGTGGCGGCATTCACATCAGTGGCCACCCAAGTCAGCCGCCCAAATTCGGTCTGGGTCCCGGCATCATTGGAAAGACGCAAGGTCAGATAGGCCTCGTCATTGTCCGCCATGGTCGCGCGATCGCCCTGTAAAATTGCCGCCTGTACCGCGGCATTGTCAGTCGTGTTGGTCAGCACCGCCGTGTTTCCGGCCAAGGACACGGTAAGCAGACCGTCGGCCGTAATCGCGCCGATGCCAGTTGCCGCCCCGTCGGTTGAAATATTCCAGTCCGAAGAATCAATCGCCACTGTAGCGCTGTCGTTGCCAAGCGTGGTGGCGCCGGTGGAGGAAAGCGTGGTAAACGCGCCGGAGGATGCCGTGGTCGCGCCAACCGAGGCATTGTTGATGGTGCCTCCGGAAATTGTTATGGCGCCGGTGACGGTCAGATTGCCGGTCGTACCCGCATCAACGATCGTCATTAAATCATTTCCGGACGTATCTTCAATCGTAAGCGTGCCGGTCGCGCCTTCAAAAATCCGCACTCCGTCAAACAGCGCGAAATTGCCGCCGATTGAAAACGCATTGGTCAGCTGGGCATCGGAAACATCCAGGCCGGTCGTAATCGCGCCGGTAGAGGATCCCAGAATCTCCAAAGCGGTGGTCAGCGTGCTGTCGTCCGCGTTTTCCAGCACGACCAAACGCTCGGTGGTTCCGCCGGTGGCGGACTCGTTTTTAATCACCAGTCCGCGTTGGGTAGTCGCATCAGTTGACGCGTCATTGGTAAGCGACAGCGTAAGGCCGTCAAACGCGGCAGCGGTCGCGCCGGTATTCCATGAAAAAGTCGTCGCGTATTCAGCCATGGCCAGCGAAAGCGCCGCGTCCGGCGCGGTAAGGTCGTCCCAGGCGGACGAACCGCTTCCGCCCACCAGATTGGCATACGCTCCGGCGTGCTCGGACACGCGAAATCTATTAGTGGTGGAATCAAAATAAATTTTGCCTTGCCCGGAGGCGGAGACGGCGGGCGCGCTCATGCCTTGCAAATTGAAAAAGCTGGCGATATCAATTCCGCCAGCCGAATTAAGCTGAAGCACATTGTTGGCCGAAGTTCCGGCATGCGCGCCGTCAACCGTGTCCGCGTTAATCGCAAATCCCGAGGATACGATACGCTGGCGCGGAGTCAAGGTTTCGGAACTGGAAAAATCAACGTTCGGGGAAATCCCGATTTGGAGATAAATACTCGGGTCAGTGTGAAAATCCAAATTCAGCGCGTCAAAGCCGGCAGCGGTGTCACCGATAAGCGCGTTGAACACTCCGCTTTGCACGGTCAGCCCCACCGTTGCCGGCGTGCCGGACGGCCAAAGCTGGGTTCCGCCCGCCGCGTCAGACCAAATGGAAAATCGGAAATAATAGGTGGTGCCTGATGAACTGCCCAGGAGAGTTCCGCCCGCGTCCGTTAGCCGCCCTTGATAGCTTAAAATACTCGGCGGCGCGGCAAAAGACGCCCTGGCTATGCTAAAAATTACCGCCAGGGCTATCCCGAAAAATACGGCTCGCAGTGAGCTTTTCCGCATAGCGGTATTATAGCACTTTTATGGGAATCCAATATAAAACGAATGTGGATAACTCCCCTAGCTCTTTTCAACTGATTCCGAAATGGCTAGCTAATCAAGAGCCACTTCCACAACGGTATATACCGAATCAGCTTTCGTTGTACGCGCTCATCTTTTTCCTCGTCATGAGTAATAACAAAAAGCGTGCTGCATTTGAGTGCGTCACTCGCGCGCGTAAGCGCGGCTACTTCACGCGTTCGGGTATTATAATCCTCAATATCATATGCCACCTGAATCAACGCCTTCACGCGCGCTCTTGTTTTAATGACAAAATCAACCTCCCGTTGCTCACTATCCTGCCAATAATATACCGAATCAAGGTGTCCCTGCGCTTTGCGCCGCAACAATTCAATCGCAACCACATTTTCATACAAATGTCCAACATCGGGAGAAAAACGGGTTGAGATCGCATTGATGAGACCAGTATCAATAACATATACTTTTCTTGGGGCGCTGACGCGCGTTTTCGGCTTATACGAAAACCGCTCAATGAAACGAATCAGATACGCCTCTTCCAGATATGACGCATACTTCTGCGCGGTGTGCACACTTTTGATGGCCAGCGCCCGCGCAAGCACATTGTACGAAAGCTGTCGCCCAAAAGAATTGAGCAGATAATGGGCGCAGGCCTTGAGCGCGGAGACCGACCGCACCTTGTGGCGAAGCGCCACATCTTTTGTGATAATTGAGGAATACAATGCGTTGAGATACTGTGAATACTGTTCTCCTTGCACGACCTCGGGAAATCCGCCGGCGCGGAT
Organism: Candidatus Uhrbacteria bacterium; assembly: GCA_016187515.1. Lineage (GTDB taxonomy): Bacteria > Patescibacteriota > Patescibacteriia > GWA2-47-26 > GWA2-47-26 > JACPJN01. The sequence goes on from JACPJN010000009.1 coordinate 186,889, forward strand.
ATAATCTACAAGCAATTTTTTAAACGCGGCAACTTCCTTCGTGGTAAAAACCTTTTTCTTCCATTGTACCTGATGAAAATCCAGATATTCGCGAAATGAAAACGGAAAAATCTCAAACGCGTAATGCCTGCCCGTCAAATGAGTCGCAAGTTCCTGACTCAAAAGGTAGGCGCTGCTTCCCGTGATGACGATGTTGTAACGCGACCGTTGCAGCCGATTGACAAACAGCTCCCAGCGCGGCACGTTTTGTATTTCGTCAAAAAAAAGATACTCCATATCTGGCGTCATCTCCTGGAGCGCTTGGAGCAGCGTATTAAGATCATCTGTCCGCAAATTCGCAAGCCGCTCATCGTCAAAATTGACATAACCAAAATGCTCACCCCTCAAGAGTTCATGGCAGAGAACGGATTTACCCGCTCGCCGCGGCCCAGTGATTACTTTTACGAGCGGGGAGGCCAGCTGTGTTTTACAGCGCCACGCATCCTCTCGGGTGATGATTTTTCTTCCTTTTACAGAATTTTCAAGCGCTTCCCGTTGATCCGCAAAACAACGGAGCATGTGTTGTATATCCATAATGCCTGGATTTCCCTTTTTTTATGCAGTACACTGCATACCATATTTTGTCAGTTTAACAAATAGCCGCGCTAAACGCAATCAATCTTATCCACATCTTTACTCTAACCGTAACAAGGTCAAAAAATCAATCGCCGTTGAATTCTTCCCGTGCCACCTCCCAAAGTTGCGGATAGCCCTTAAGTTTTAGCCACCGCCACCATTCCGCTCCCCAGCCATAAATTTCGTCCAGGCCGGTGCGCCGCGCGTAGTCAATTGCCGCGCGCATTTTTTCCGGCGACATCACTGCCAGCTGTTCCTCAATCGGCATATTTAAAATTCCCTCCGGCGCCCAGGCCTCCAGCTGAAGCTCGGTGATAATGAAACGCCCGGCCCACGGTTTTAGGAGATTGGCTTTGCGCGCGTAAAACGAGGGGGACATTGGATAGGTTATAAAACCCCAGATCGGACTCCAGACCTCGCGATACAAACTTGTTCCGACGATATCAGCCACCAGTGCGGACTTTATTCCAGTGGCCAGCTCACCGGATTCGGTCATCAGTATCGGCCGCGGATCAAGTGAGCGCGTAAATTCGGCCTCGCGGCGCACAAACGAATTCTTAATCGGCGGACAATCGCCAAACCACCCGATAAATCCTTCGTTTTCCACTTGCCACACGTGAATGTTAGGGCGATCTTTAAAATGTTCCACCACTTCGCGCATCATCTTAAGCTGGGCTTCTTCAAACTGTTTCCGGTAAGGTCCAAGACGGATATCAAACATCCTGGCAAAAAGTGAACTGCGCTCCGGAAGCCAGGCGCGAGCCCAAGCGGGCGCCCGACATTCCGGCCAGCGCGGAAGTTTAAACCCAATCGCCGGCACGACCGTCACTCCCCTTTTTTCTGCCTCGTCGAACATCCAGTCGTAGTCATCAAACACAAACCTTCCTCGCTCCACCTCAATCTCATCCCAATTGATCCCGATGCGGATCGCGTCAATCTTCAAATCATCTAGAATTGCCAGGTACGTCTCGCGCCAATCCAGTCCCAGATACTCGGCGTAGGACTTGGTAAAAGTCGTACCCCAGACTATGTTTTCCGATGGTTTAACAGTGACAGGAATCACCAAATACAGGCCGACTACAATGATAATTACCGTAAACGAAAAAATAATCCTTTTCATCCAACGGAACATAAAATTCCAAATTACACTTCTTTCGTCATCTCGACCGAGGCCCCGATCGGAATCGGGGCGGAGTGGAGAGATCTCACCCCTTCCAATCCTGCGACAAGTCCTTAAAGTTTGGATTTACTTTTTTAATTAAATCCACCTTCTTCTTTCTTGACCATCGTTTAAGCTGTTTCTCGCGAGCAATGGCATCATATGCAGTCTCATACACTTCATAGTACACTAGTTTATTGATATTGTATTTTTTGGTAAACCCTTCCACCGCTTTCGCTTTGTGCTGGGCCGTTCTAGCCGGCAATACACTCGTCATACCAATATAGGAAGTGGTGTCCCACTTATTCATCATGATATACACGCAATACTGTTTATCCTGCATAGCATGATGTGAGATCCCTCGACTTCGCCCCGACTGCGGTCGAGGCTCCGCTCGGGATGACCACGTTGTTTGAATTTGAAATTTCGGTCATTGGTATTTGTTTGTAATTTGTGATTTGTAATTTGGAATTTCAAGAACTGCGCTATTTTCGCAGTTCTTGCTCAATATCTTCCGCCTTATCCACCACCAAATTCGCGTAATAATTGCAAATACTGCGCGAACAGTTGGGACTGCCCCCGATATAAGCCCGGGAGGCCCTCATCTCCCCTTCTCGGGTTTTGCTCGACGCTCCGCCGCGGGCCAGTTTAAGCGCCGCTGCCGTAAAAGCATCTTCAATATTCCAAGGATCCGGCGGATTATGCCCGGTCAGCCGCGCCACTTCCCCTTCATAAGCCATCCAAGTGTTGGGTAAAAACTGCGCCGGACCCATGGCCCCGCCCCAACCATAAGAGGGCGCGCGGGAGACCGGGGTGGTATCCGGATCGCGCCCGAGTTTGGCGGTAATCGCCTTAAAGGCCTCGTGATCGCGCGGATGCATATCCTTTTTCCAGTTCCCTTTCCCCACGTTCAGTCCCAAACGCGACTCCACCTCTAAGACGGCGATCAAAAATGAAGTGCGCACCCCGGCCCGAATCGCCGCGAGCTCTCCAAAACGCACCGCCTCTTCCGCGGAAATGCCGGCCTGCTGCAAATAAGTAATCTGCTCCTTAATCTTATCCAAATCCTGTTTTTTGGTGGCAATCGTGCCAATCAGTTTGCCTTTTTCCTTCTCAATTTGAGCGAGCAGCTTGGTCTGCTGGCCCTTGCGCTTGGCCACGGTTTCCTTCTGGGATTCCTCAATCCGCTTTAAGCGTTCCTGGGCTTGTTTTTCCTCCACAATTTCATCGCGAATCTGTTCTAACTCGCCCTTTGTCTCTTTAAGGCCGCCTAATACATCTTTCAGTCCGACGTGCAGCTGCTCCAGCTCGCTTAACGCCAAAAACATTTCGGAGAGGCGCTGCGCCTCCGCGAAACGCAAGAGCAGCGGGGCTTCCTCCCGCGCGCGCAAAAAACGCAGCGAGGCGCCCAGCCGGTCCCGGGCGGCCTGCAGCTTGTCCGTGACCTCGCCAATCTTGGCTTCGGTCTGCTTAAGCTTATAGCCGGACTGCTCAATCGCCAGTTTCAGACCGCGAATTTCCAATTCGCTTTGGGCGATTTTTGCCTTCAGAATTTCTATGTCATTCTGGACCGAGGCGCCCTTATTTTTCCGTTCATCCACTTGCTTCCAGTATTCCGAGATTTGATTTTCGATCTCCGCGATCTGCTGCTGCCTCGTTTCAATCAACTGCGCAATATCCGCCGGGGTCTCGGCACGCGCCGGCAAAGGCGCGACAAACGTCGCGACTATGGGAATAATGAATAATGAATAATGAATTAGGGGATTGAATCGTCGTTTCAGCCAACTCAACCCATAATTCCTAATTCTTAATTCCTGATTCCTATTCATCTCGCTAATAGCCATAGTGCCGATTAGGATTAGTGCCCTAGTATACCACATTTCTACAAACACAAAAAGCGCCCCGGCGGAGCGTGTCTTACGGCCTCCCGTTACTTAAGGGACAGCTTATCTTTAATCTTCTTCACGATATCTTCCAATTTCCAGTCCAGCTTCATCAGATAATCTTGGTAAGCAACACCGCTCTCCTTGGCTGCCGCTACGGCAGCCGCGTCGCTTAAATTGGTGAGGACCATGACCGGGACGCGCGCGCCCCACTGATCTTGCCGCAACGCCTTGAGCATGGTGATGCCGTCCATCTTGGGCATCAGTAGATCCAGGAGAATCAGATCCGGCTGGCGCGCCAGCGCTTCCGCCAGACCGGCCGCGCCATCCGCTGCCGTAAATACAGAAAATCCCTCCCGCGCCAGCTGGGTTTTGAAAATCTCGCGCAGGAGCGTCTCGTCTTCAACGATCAAAATCTTTTTTACGGCTTCCTCCATATATGCCCATTAGTATTGACCGCCGGCCACGGGCAAGGTGACATAAAACGTGGTCCCTTCCCGCTCTTTGGATTCAAATCGAATGGACCCCCCGGCGCGATCAACAATCGCTTTCACGATATAGAGTCCCAATCCTACTCCATCGGGATCGGCCTTTCTCACATTATCAGCCCTAAACAATTTTGTAAAGACCCGCGCTTGTTGGTCCTGGGGAATTCCCAAACCGGTATCGGACACGGCAATAACCACCGCGCCCTTTTTAAAAGAGATCGCTAGGGTGATCTTCCCTCCCGGGGGAGTATATTTTACGGCATTGCCAAGGAGATGGTGAAAAATAATTCGGAGGAATTCCGGATCAAACTCCACCATCGGCGCCGCGCGACTGTAGCGCTCCTCTATTTTCAGCTTTTTTTCCTTAATTGCAAGCGTGAGCGCGTGGATCACTTGCGAAGCGATCTCCTGAACCTGCAGAGGTTCCGACTGCATGATCAGCGTGCTAATCTCGATTCGCGCCGTGATCAGGAGATCGTTGACAAGCGCGATCAGCCGTTCATTACTATATTCTATTTTCTCCAAATAATCCCGCTGCGCCCGCCGGAGGGGTCCGGCATCACCGGCAAGCAGTACTTCGGTATACCATTTCGCGGCAGAAAGGGGGGTGCGAATCCGGTGCGTGGCCAGCGCGATAAATTCATTTCTCGCGCGCTTGGCTTCCTGCCATTTTGCAAGATTCATAAGGAGGAACACGGCAAACCCCATCATACTTCCGGTGATGACGATAAGAGCGATGATAATCAACGCGCCCGATCGGTGCAAAATAGCGGCCTCCTCGCGCTCGACGCCCTTGGCCAGACGAAAGGCATCCGCAACCATCGTGCGCGTTTCCGCCAAAAGCTGACCCAAAAGCTGGTTGCGGCGCGCCAGATCCGGCTCTCCCGTCAGCTGCGTAAAAATCGCTTTCAACCCTTGGTGTCCCTCCTTCAGGTCATAAAGCACGATCTGCTCTGACGAGGCATTAAACACCGCCGACCTTAAAAACGCCCCGATGGACTCATGCTTCAAAATCCACCGCGTACGCTCCGCGACAGTCGGATCCAGCAGAAAATTATAGGTAATGACGTTGAGCGCGGAAACCTCGCGGATCACTCCATCGGTGATGCTTCTTTTTACGCTGGCCTCTTTTTGCTGACGCGCCGCGAAAAAAAGCATCGCGCCGATGCCGATGGCCAATAAAATCGAGAATGCCGCGGTGAGTTGTACCTTCGCTTTGGTATTCACAGTGGATTAAGTATACACCTAATCGCCGCTCTTTTCAACTCACCGGCCGCTTGTGGATAAATCACAATTTTGATATAATACCCAAGCGCCAAACGAATAATAATATGCCCAGGTACTCAAAACCACTGCCATGGGGTATTGCCGCGGGGCTTTTCCTGCTTACGCTTGCCGGTGGACTCACCATCTACACGCTCATCAACCGGCCAGAAGCTCCGGCGCTGCCCCCCTATCTTCTCTACAATTCAACCCTGCGGTTTGAACCGGAATCCGGTCTTATCGAACTGGCCTCCCTTGCTCCCTACCGGGTGGATATTCGCGTTAACCCCGGGGGAGAGGCAATCAACGCCGCTGGAGTGCTGGTCGAGTATGACCCGGAGATGGTCATGGTTTCCGAGATTGATACGACGCGCTCATTTTGCGGTCAGGATTTTTTCCTGGAAAAAACCATAGATCAGCAGCAAGGACGCGTGAATATATCCTGCATTGCTCCTGGCGCGGGCTTTTCCGGACCGGACGCCACGGTCGCCGCCCTCCGTATCAAACCCTTGCGCGAAGGAACTTTTAGTTTGCGCTTCAATAAGGAAACCCACATCTTGGCCGCGGACGGCTTGGGCACGAATGTCTTGCGCACCACCACCAATGGGAGCTATCGCGTCGCGCGTATAGGGACAGCGCTAGAAACAGCGCAGAATAACCATCTCGCCGCCCCACTGGTGGTGTCTGACTCGCACCCCAATAGTGAACGCTGGTATCCGCGTACCAGTGTGCGTCTTTCCTGGGATAAAGCCGCTCCGGGGGAAGTGTATCGCTACGCGCTAGATCGTCTGCCGGATACGGCGCCTTCCGAAGGGCGCACCGTAGCGGGAGATACCATCACTCTGCAAATCGAGCGCGACGGAATATATTATTTCCATATCGCGCGCCAAAAAAATAACCGGCTCGGACCGGCTACTCATTTTAAATTCATGGTGGATGCCACCCCGCCCCATCCTCCGGCAATCAAAGCCAGCGCCGCCGCGGTGACGGCGAATGAAACCGTACGACTGGAATTTTCCAGTCAGGATGAAGCCAGCGGCCTGCAATCGCGCTACTTTTACGTAAAACTTGATGAGGGGGTATTTCTGCCCGTTGCCTCCCCGCTCTATGTGGCGTTCTCCGAGCCGGGCAGTCATACGGTTACGGTACGCGCCTTTGACAACGCCGGTAACAGCCGCGATGCCAGTAAAATCATCACGATAAAACTCCGCCCGTGGTTACAGCGCCTGAAACTGTAACTTCAGCGCACCTCTTTTTCAACATCGGACAGCTCTTTTTGCACGACTCGTTCGATCTCGTCAAAATCCCGCTTAAGCTGCCGGATCAGCTTGGTCTCCTCCGTCGTGAGCTCGCGCTTGGTTTTGGCGCGCTCAAGCAATTGAATCTGTTTGCCGATATTGCCGCGCAGCGTTTTGAAAGACGCGTGCAATACCGCTTCAACCTCGCTCACCTCTTTCCTTATTTTTTTTCTGAACTTCGTAAACCGATACCAGGCGTAAATAAGAATCGCGGCCAGCAGAAAAAGCAGGGCGAGCAGGGTAATCACGACCGAAAGGTAAGTCACCACCAGCGACCCGACGCGCAAAAGCGGCCGCTGTCGCGCTAAAATCGTAAGCGGCGCCGATCGTTCGCTTTTCGCGCCGCGGCTGTCAGTTACTTGCGCGGCAATGGTGTAGAGACCGGCTTTAAGCCGTGTCGGCCAGATTAAAACAAACGCGCCGTTTTGATCGCTTTCCGCTTCACTCCATTCTTCCCGGCCATCTTCCGCGACAACCACCACGGACACCCGGGAGTTTGGATACGCTTTGCCCGCGACCTTCAGCGCCTCTCCCTCGGGAAGTTCGGAAGGATACCGCGTAATCTCCGGAACGGTCAGCGAACGCACGGTAAACTCTTCCGCCGCGACCGTAACATTGCCCGCATAATCAAACGCTTGGATTACCAGCGTGTGCGGTCCCGGCTCTTGCGGCGCGATCGCTTTATATATTCCGTCCCGCATTTCTTCCGGACGCACCCGTACCGCGTCCTGCTCGCCAATTGTCATCACATAGTACTCAATGCCCGAGGCGGCATCCGCCGCTGAAAATCGCACCGGCGGGCTGGGAATTTCCGACTCCTTACCTTCCGGAAAGGTAATCACAAAAGGATCCGGGGGCGTAGTATCAATCTGGAATCGAAAATGAGAAATCGCGCCCCAGCCGCGGGCATTGCGCAGACGGAGGTGGAAATACCAGGTGCCCTCCTCCACGTCCTCGTAGGTATACGCTGAAAATAATCCATCCGAACGTGTCCCCGGATCCGTGTTTGGATTGCGATCCGCAAGCACATTGACCCCGGTGATACCGGAGGACGATAGCCATGAAAAGGTGGCGGTTTTCTTGGCGTACCAGCGATTGGGATCCGGATGAGTGGAAGAGGACACCTGGGGAGCCGCCGGCACGCCCGCTGCTGGCACCGGCGTGGTTGCCTCCGGCGCCGCCGGCCCGGTAACCGGAACTTCCAGGGCAAAACTTGCGCTTCCTAAACTTGATAAAATATTGGTCCCCTTGCCGTCATTAGCTAAAACCGAACCGGAAGAAAAATTTAAAGGCGCCGCTCCAGCCGCCTTAACGCGGAAAGTGACGCCAAGAATTTTCCCGGAAGCGCCGGTAAATCCCGGATTTAACACAATACCTTCAAAACTAACCGTGCCGGCCGAATTATTAAACACCGGCTCTTGAACCCACAAGCTGAAAATCGAGCCGGTTTTAGAAAGAGCGGTAATTTCCAGTTTGTCTTGCGGGAAGGAGATTGCGCCGGAAGCCGCGTTCACCGCCCGATCCGCGCTTGAGATCCCGACGGTTACCGAAAATGTCTTGCCGACATTATAAGAACCCGCGGAGGGCGAAATATACAGCGCCGCCGCCTGCGCGGCTGAACCCACACTAAATGACACTAATAATAAACTAAAGCACACGAAAAAATTCGCTACCGCTCGTGTTTTTATTCGTGCGGATTTGTGTTTTTCCTTTGTTTTTTCCTCCATAGCGCTCGCCACCCCCATAAAACCGCCAGGGTGCTTATCCCCATTATAACCCATTTAAGATAATTAGCATACCCGGCCCGGGACGGGCGGACCGCCTCTTTAATGGAAAGTGTAAGCGGCGCTCTCGTCAGCGGCGCGGGCGTGCCGGCTCCGTCGTTTATCAGCGCCCGATCTTGACGCGCGGTAATCTCCGCCTCGCCGGCTTTTTTAGCCCGAAGCACCAGCGAGAAAAGATATATTCGGCTGCCGCTGAATCCGCCAGGCGTAATTCCGGAAAACTCCACCCCGGAAGCGGACGGATGCGGCCGCTCAATCCATATGCTAATCATGGAATTATCTTCACGCACCCCTTGGAGTTCAAGAAGTTTGGGGTATACCACTACGCCCTCCACCGCGTTTATTTCCTCACCCTGCGTATCAAGAAACACCCCGACCTCCGTGATCCTCCCGCTTTCCAGCTCTTGAGCTGGCGCGCCAAAATACAACTCCGCACCATTGGCAGGAATAAGGAATAGGGAATTAAGAATAATGGACAGAAAAAATCCCAACAATAATCGCCGTACGTTTTTCATAATTCCTAATTCATACTTCATAATTCCAAAATTAGCCCGTCCAATAAAACGCCATTATTGAAAAATCCACCAGATCAACTTTGCCGTCGCCGTTTAAGTCAATCGCTGCCGGCGGAGCAGGTCTTTTATACCAATATGCCGCGATAGAAAAATCAATTAGATTCACTCGGCCATCCGCGTTCAAATCGCCTTTTATAAACTCCCGCGCGACTTTGGCGACATTTTTCGCGCCAACCAAAAAACTTATGGACTTGCTGAAAGAACTGATTCCGCCGCTGGACGCGCTTTTTGATCGTGTAAAATGCTGTTCCATCGCTAAGGGCGAGGTGTCAAAATTGTATAAATACACGCCCTCCTGGTCCGCGGGCGTTTTCGCGAAAAACTCCTCGTCGGAATTTACCGCGATCGTAATCTCGGCATTGGGCGCGCTTTGTCCGAAAATCGCGATGTTATCGCCCCGTTTCACCTCGCTTTTATCCACCGCGATGGTGGGCGCGATAAAAATACCGCCCACATTAGTGGTGGCGCCGGAAGTTACGCTGATTGGAAAAGTTAAAAGAGATGAGCGTATGCCTTTGCTGTCTTCGCTGTAAACAGAAAAAATATAATTTCCGCCCGAGATGTCGGAAACGCTTACTTGAAAAGCGGCGTCCGCGCCGGCAATGGTAGAGGCCGCAATCTGGGCGTCCTTAAGCAGGGTAACCGTGCTTTTCGGGTAGGCGCGGCCGGAAAAAACCACTTGGGCTGCAATCGGCGGAGAAACCGCGCCCCCTCCTCCCCCGCCTCCGCCTCCTCCGGCGGAAGTGGTGACCGGCGCGGCCGGAGTAGCTGAAACTTGAGCGGAGCTTGCCGCGGTTTCAGTCGCGGCTTGGGCTTGCACGACAAAATAGTAGGTGGTGCCATTTACCAGTCCGGTTTTAGTAAAGGCCAAAACATTGCCTACTGATTCGTACGTATATGGTCCGCCGGACACTGTGGCGGTGCCCACGCGATAGTTGGTCACATTGCCAAGCGTCCCCGCCGCCGCGGTCCAGGTCAGCGCCGCTTGTCCATTTCCGGCCGTGGCGGAAATCACCGACGTGCTCGCCGCCGGAAAATATAGAAATCCCGCGCGTTCTGTAAACGCGGCGCTAGTGCTCTCGCCAATGTCGGTTTGTCCGGAACTGCTAAAATACTGGAAGCTGGCCGAGGACGCGTATCCCCCTTCCGCCGTAATGACCGGATCGCGTAAAATAAAATTCGCGCTGGTATAATCCTCCGCTCCTGCGGGTACACCACTAATAAGCACGAATATAAAACTAATATACACTAACAACTTGGTGTACATTGGCGTATATATTAGTGTGGATTAGCGGGCTACTTTTTAGGCGCCGGAGCGGCCGGAGCCGGAGTAGCTGGCGCGCCAATGTTGATCGGTGCGACTTCAACGATTTTATTCGCGACCGGATCGTAAAGAATCGCTTTTTTCGCGTTAGTGTAGATGAATACCCTAAACCCCTTTTGCGCGTTGGCGAAAAACGGCTGATCTTTAAGCGCTTCCGGATCGCTGACCGTGGCGACTGTCGGCTCTTCCCCTTCCGGAAGGACAATCAGCCGTCCCAGTTTGGTAACCAGCGCTTTGGCATCGGCTTGAGCCACGCGTTGAGGATTGTCCTTGATCGCGGTGTACTGATTATAAAAATAAAACGCCGCCGCCGCCGAACCGATAAAAAGAACCACTAAAGCATAAGTAATTAGTTTCGTGTTTTTCATAGAGTTGCTTACCTCCCGGATTAATAAAGAAGTTAATTCTTCAACACTCTCATAATACCATGACTATTCAACCAAACAATACAAAAGTTATGCACAGGCCTTGTAAAAACGGAAATATATCAGTAATATGAACTGCAGAGTTTATGAAACACTATTTCCTCGGTATTTTAGCCGTGAGCCTGCTTGTAAATGCTTTTTTTGCATTCCAAACATTGCGCGCTCCAGCAGACAAATCCCAACAATTCCCCTATCTCTCAAAACGAATTTTCGCGGAAAACCAGAATGATATCCTCATTAATTTCATTCCGCTGCGGACTGCTTTACATGAGTATGTTAATAAGCAAGATGATGAGATAGGTGTTTATTTTGAGTATCTGCCATCAGGTATATCAATTGCAGCAAACGATAAGCTTGAGGGAAAGCTAGCAAGTTTAATCAAAATTCCACTTGTCATGGGAGTATACAAGCAAATAGAAAATGGTAAGCTCAAAAAAGAAGATATCCTTACCGTCAAAAAAGAAAACTTAGATAAACGGTTTGGCGCTCTTTGGCAAAAAGGAGAAGGCCACAAACTCACAACCGAGGAAGCCGTTCATCTCACTCTAGTTGATTCTGATAATACAGCTTCAAGCGTTCTTCTTTCCGCGATCCCCAATACCCTCCTCGATCATATATTCGACAGCCTTGATGTACCAAAAGACAAAGAAGGAAAGTTCCATATTATTTCTCCCAAAAGCTACTCTTCAATTCTGCGCAGTTTGTACCTTTCCTCCTATCTGTCTGAAACATCTTCTAACCAAATCCTTACCATCCTCACTCAAACGAAGTTCAATGATAAAATCCCTGCCGGAATACCAAGGGAAACTAAAATAGCTCACAAGATAGGCGTGTTTAGCACAAAGGACGACCCCCGAGAAACCTACAGCGACTGCGGAATTGTCTATGTGCCGAATCGCCCCTATATTCTTTGTATTATGGTCAAATCAAGCGAAGACAAAGCAAGGGAATACATGCAACTCCTGTCTAAGATGGTTTATGGGTACGTCATAAAGGCGGGAGGCGGGCAATAGAAAAACGCCGGGCTACTCTGTACTTACAACAGTTTCGCTTTCTGGAGCTGCTTCTTCTTGAACAAATTCTGTTTGTTCTTCAACTGCTTCTTGGGGAGCGGCCTCGGGAGCCGGCTGATCTGCCGCCTCCTCTACGACAACATCCTCAACAGGCGCCTCTACTGGTTCTGCGGTGGTTTCTTCAAGAACAGGTTCTAAAGCCGGCTGTTCTTGCGTTGCTTCTATTGGTTCTTCAACAACCGGTTCCGCGACAGGTTCCGGTTCAGCAATGAACTCCGCAACTGGCTGCGGTTCAGATTCCGGTTGTGTTTCCGGTATTTCTTCAACAACGGGTTCAGGCGAGAGAACTGGTTCTGCGACAAATTCAGTGGTCGCGGCGGGTTCCGGAGCGGTCACTGGTTCCACCGTTGGAGCCACGCCGTCAAATGTTTTCGCGCCTTTAACGGCCAGCGCGATCCAACTGAACTGAATATCTTCCGCTGCCGCTTTATTAAGTAATATCGTGAATCCTTTTGTACTCTTACGGGTTACCACATAGCGGATATCATTTTCAAACACGAAACGCACTAGTTCTTCGTGTTCATTCGTGTTTATATTCGTGTCTATTCGTGTGTCGTCAAGCGTAATTGTAACATTGATAACTGGCTGTTCCAGATACTCTTGCACAAACTCAACACGCACCTCTTTTGCACCCTGCTTGACGACCGCAAAGCCGCCGGTGTCCGCGTTAAAATACGGCCGACCGAAGAAGGCGACATCGCTTACCATCGTGATCATTTCGCTAAGCGAAATGATCGTATCCACCTGGAGGCCACCCGCAAAGATGGATGATCCGGCGACACGCAAACTTTTGACACCCTCAAGATGAGTGAGATCAAGCGCAGCGAGCACAGCCACACGGCCCGTGAGTTCCTCAAGCGTCTTCCCCTGCGCATCAACCAGTCCTTTGAGGTCCGTACCGGCCGTCTCCAATGTCTTGACTGATGTTTCTAGCGCCGCTATGCGCTGATCAAGGCCGGCGAGGACCTGATCCAGAGCGTCAAGGCGGAGCGTGGTCTTATTTTGCTCTTCTGCCACCACCGTAAAGAGGGACTGGAGTGAGGCGAGCGTTTCCACCCGGACCCACTGATCGCTCGTTCCGGACAACGTTTCAAGATCGGTGGAGAGCGCCGCGATCTTGTCCGTAAATACTTCCAGGCCGGAAATCTTCTCGGCATGGATCGCGCTCGCTTTTACTTCGCCGGCAAACGAGGCGTTGCCGGAAGAATCAAAGGTGATCGCCGGCGTTTTGGTTTCTGGAATTGAACCATCTTCTGACGCGGGAACAACTGACTGTAAGATAAACTTTCCTCCGGGGCCAAGCTGGAGAGTCAAATCCGCACCGGTAGCTGTTGTCAACCTGTCTGTGGCAACCTCCCCCGCCAATACTTTGGGCGTAATCACTTCAAGACCGGCTGCGACCCTATCTGTAGCTATTTCTGAAAGATCAACAGATGCCGTCAACTGTTCTTTTTGAGAAATAAATTGGGCGAGCGCCAATTTGCCTGCATCCACAGAGGGTCGAGGTTCAGCTTCACCAAGCCCAGGCAAAATATCAGCCAGTTTTACCCCCTGTCCATAAGTTGTTTTAACAAAAGTTGCAACCAGACCAATGGTACCGTCGGGATAATTGAAATCAGAAAGCGCCTGACCAATTATTGCGCCTGCTTTCGTTGCTTTCATTGCTACCCCAGGAAGAGAAGAGGGGGTCAGCAAATCACCCGCTCTCACCCTACCGTTTTCGGTTGAGACCTTAACTGGTACTCTACCGGAGAGGGCGACCGGAATCTCCCTTGCTCCCCCATCAACAACTGGCTTCTCGTACCCAAACCTTGTGGCATCGTTAAGAGTAAGGGCAGGGGCAGTTGAAACTATCCCCAGAAGTTGTGGATCATATTGTCTTCTTGTTTTCTGAATTCCTGCAGGTCGGCTAGGATCTATTGCAACAATATCTCCTGGCTCAATAGATCCGTCTGTGGTGTAATAATTTTCCGCCAAGTCCGCCCCCAGCTCTACCAGAGTTACTGTAACGTTATCTGGAGTATCAGTAGTTGTTCCTACGGACTCTGCGCTTGTGAATATGGTGTATCTAATCCCTCCTGCTACGCCAGGGCTATCAAGGAATGTCCCAGCAACCATCCAGGGGTGAGTTGCGGCTGTAGTGAAACCGCCGATCATTGGGTATCCCACTTGAGTATCTCCAGAAGTTGGATTGGTTCCATCGGTTTCTCGAACTATGCGGGCAGCCAAGAAGGCATCGTTGGCAGTATTTGAAGCAATGCCTCTTATGTGGACCGCAACTAAAACCGTAGCGGCGGTTGAGTCAGTGGTTATATTTGGCCTGGTGGCATCATTGAATAACTCGGTGGTGTTATTATCTGCCCACGCAACGGAAGTTGTATCTGTAAAGGTAGCTGTATCAGGGGCTCCACCACCACCCGTGTCGTCAGCCGCACAATCCCAGGTATCTGTTGCTTCTACCCATTTAAGGATTTGTCCGTCTGTGCATCCTTGAAGCAAACCGATGCCATCACTCCTGGCGATGAGTCCCGAACCGGAAGAAGTACCGGTGCCGCCGTCTGCTGCAGTAGTTAATGTCAGTGCGTCAGCGTCAATAAAGCCGGTGGCAAGGGTAAGGGTTACATTGGAAGAACCGGCCTGGATAGTGCTTGATGTATCAAATGCGCCGTCGCTCGTGATCGCGCCAATGCCGGTCATGGCGCCGGTGGTGGAGATGTCCCAGTCCGAAGAGTTGATAGCCACGGTGGCTGAATTGTCTCCAATGGTAGTGACTCCGGTTGAGGACAAGGTGGTGGTGGTCACGCCGGTGGCGCCAGTAATGGCTCCGGCTCCGGTAATGTCAATGGAGGCGGAATTGAGAATATTACCGAGTGTTCCCGTAATCAGGATGCCGTCGGTAATGGTTCCGGCGGTTTCGGCAATTTGGATGGCATTGGTCATGGTTCCGGCACCAGTTTGTTCAATCAGGAGGCCATTGGTGACTGTTTCATTACTATCTCGATTATCAATTTGCATCATTGTCTCCAAAGTACCAACTGAAGCAGCATCACTGACATTGGCAACTACTAAGATTCTTTGGGTGGTAGTATCCGAGAAATCATGAGTCATGTTAATCTCCAAAGCATTGAGCGCAACGTCGGTTGCCATATTCCAAGTAAGATCTTGGGCTGTTTCACCCATCAAAACTTCTCCGGCTGTTGTTGCGTCTCCAATAGCGTGCCAGGCAGTTGAGCCACCCGAATCAGCATCTGCCGCGCACGCCCAGATGTCGCTCGTCTCGTTCCATTTCAAGATCTCGTTGGCGGCGCAACCTTGAAGCAGGGTCAGTCCAGCGGAGACCAATTCCAGTCCTGAACCGGAAGAAGTGGTAGCGGACAACGCGTCGGTGGCTGCTGGCAAAAGCACTCCTAAACTGCCTCCTTCTGTTCCAGTCAAAGTTAACCCGCCGCTGGCTGTAGCGCTCGCCACATAATTCCCGGTGGTATCCGTGGTCAAGGCCACGGTGTTGGCCCCAATGGTGAGCGCGGTGGCTCCGGAAGCGTCTAAGGTGCCGGTCACGTCTCCGGTAAAGGTGTCGCCGGACAGCGCCACCGTGCCGCTGCGA
>JACPJN010000010.1 GCA_016187515.1 Candidatus Uhrbacteria bacterium
CGCCGCCCGTTAGACGCCATATTACTCGCTATTTATTCACAAATTAACCGACAGCTGGGTTCAATAACAGCTGTCAAAAGGAAAACATTATGGAAAGACACAACGAAGGCGAATCATCTCCTGTGCGCCCGGAGATGAGTGAAACCGTAAAAAATGCTTTTAGGCGCTTGTCTGAAGTCGTTAAGAGTGGAGATAGAGTGTTTGTCGATGAGAACGGTGACAAGCGCTATCTTGTCCTACGAAATCCGGCCGGTAACATATCTGTTCATAATTATGAAACCGGTCATGATTATCTCCTCTGGGAAGATGGTGAAATTGAAGGACTGTCATCTTCAGAACCAGACAAGGTGGTAGATTCGCCTTCTTCGGAAACATGGGAGACCATTCTTAATGAAATTGAGGCTTTAACACCGCAGGAGTTGCCAGAGAACTAAGATAAATAGCCTGCGTCATACGGCGTCTAACAGCGTGTATACGACATGCGATGCACGATCGCATACACGCAAACGTTGTGCGGAAATCGCTCCCTCACCGTCCCCGCCCCGCCTGCGGGCGGGTCGGGACGGCTCGGTCGCTTCCCCCCAGGTGTTTTTCATGGTATGCTCCGCATGAAGGCGCAAGGCGCAGGCATTTTGACTCTCTGATTTCCGCACAACGGGCGGCGGTTCCCGCTGTTGCGCTTGCCGCTTCCCTCGCCTGACGGCTCGGTCGCGACTTCGCACAACAGCGGCTATGCGTAATTTTTGTCGCCCCGCCTGCGGGCGGGACTCCAAAAACTCCGCATAGCCGCCGCCCGTTAGGAACTTTGTCGCAGGGGTCTTGTTGCTGTAGTCACGATGGGCAACTGCCCTAATACAGATGTCTTGTGTAGCAACAAAGAAGGAACAAAATTTGCCCATATTCAAGTAAAGACATTTCGGCCTCGCGATAAAGATTGCAGTGTCGGAATGAAAGCTGAAAAAATTTACGGCGATAATTTCTTTTGGGTTTTATGCGGAATACCAGAACCTGATGACAAAGACCAAACTTTCAAATACTTCATTATTTCCTCAAAAGAAATGGGCCGAAATGTCCGAGAATCATTTGAATTATGGGCAAAAACACCTGGCATGAAAGGGCAAACTCGTAACCAAGAAAATACTTTTAGGGCTGTTGCCCTCCCGCCTAGAAAAGATTTGAATGGCTGGGATATTTCCCCTCATTTAAACAACTGGAAATTAATTGAAGATAAACTAAAATGACCGTGTGGCACAACAACGCCTAACAGCGTGTATCTGGCTACACTTCGTTTCGCCCATATTGCTCCTTTCAGTCGCAACATCAGATACACGCGAACGTTTGCCAAAATCGCTCGCTGCGCTCGCTAGCGAAATCCTCACTGCGTTCGGACTTCGCTTTTTGGCAAACGGGCGGCGCGTACCGCGCAGATTTGCCTGCGCCGCTCGCTTTGCTCGCGACTTCGGCAAACTGCGCTTATGCGAAATCCGCCCCCTCCCCCGACTGCGTCGGGGTCGGTGTC
Source organism: Candidatus Uhrbacteria bacterium (assembly GCA_016187515.1). Classification (GTDB taxonomy): domain Bacteria; phylum Patescibacteriota; class Patescibacteriia; order GWA2-47-26; family GWA2-47-26; genus JACPJN01. The sequence goes on from JACPJN010000010.1 coordinate 1,520, forward strand.
GGACTATCGCATACGCGCCGCCCGTTAGCCGACATTTTACTCAAAAATAATTTTATTCATTAAGATTTTGGGGCGAAAAATTTTATGCTCAAAGCGTTCGTCAGTGATTTTTCCAGAGTTCTGCTATCACCGAAAGATGATAGCTATACCGAAGGGTTAAATGCGCTGCACAAAAAATTATCGGCTGGTGGAGATTATGACTTCTGGTCGTACTTCCGACTGAATCAAGATTTGCTTGCTTTTTTCAAAACCATCGGCGAGCACATTGATGTGTACATGTTTACAACAGAGTACATTCAAGAACATCCTGCCCTGCAACCAGAACTGTCCGGCGTCTTTAGAAGAGTTTTTAGTGGCGCTCGCCTCGGTTTGAAAAAAAATGACGCGCAGTCTTATCGTTTCATCGCCAAAGAGATCGCCCTCAAAGCAGGGGAAATTTTGTACATGGACGACAAGCAAGCAAATCTTGATGCGGCTAAAGAAGCGGGCATGGTGGTAATCCATTATCAAACCAACGCTCAAGCAAAGAAGGATATTGCTGAAGCGTTGAAAAATTTTTCGCCCCAAAAAGAATAAGGAAATTATTTTTGAGTAAAACGCTGTGGGGACGCTGCGCTTTCATTTCGGCACTTAATTGATAGAATATATAATAAGGAAGCTGAAATGAACCCTCGGCTAACAGCGTGTATGCGGCTCGCCTTCGGGCTCGCCCATATGGTGCAATGATGTGAAAAATTGTATCATTGCGCCACATCGCATACACGCAAACGTTTGCCAAAATCGCTCGCTTCGCTCGCTAGCGAAATCCTCACTTCGTTCGGACTTCGCTTTTTGGCAAACGGGCGGCGCGTACCGCGCAGATTTGCCTGCGCCGCTCGCTTACGCTCGCGACTTCGGCAAACTGCGCTTAGAAATCCGCCCCCTCCCCCGACTGCGTCGGGGTCGGTGTCGGACTATCGCATACGCGCCGCCCGTTATCTGAAATATTTCTCGCCTCTTAATCTCAAAATATATCTATGAACAAAAAAATTCTAATTATCACGTTCGTAACCGCAATAGTTATTATTGGTTGGGCCCCTTGGCTTAGTAATAATGATGCAAAAGTAATTGTTAAAACGTACCGCAATTTTCAAGAACAACATAGTGCGGAAAAACAAACAGAAAATCCGGAAATTAATGTTATGTGGCTACCTTTTTGTAGATGGGTAACTACTTATGAAGGTGGTTGGACTGTTTGTTTTTGGCAGACAGTAAAAAAGTAACGGCGAGAAATACATCCGATAACAACGCATATCTGGTTCAGGAATTTTTCACATTTATAATTCAAGGTAAGAAAAATTCCTTCACCCAAATTTTCATCCCTTAGTTTAGATGAAGGTTTAGGCGGAGATAATTAAACAAAGCATTGTCTGAAATAAAAAGTTTATCTCGCAAAGTCGGGATGAAAACTTCAGATGATGCGTAAACGTTTGCCAAAATCGCTCGCTGCGCTCGCTAGCGAAATCCTCACTGCGTTCGGACTTCGCTTTTTGGCAAACGGGCGGCGCGTACCGCGCAGATTTGCCTGCGCCGCTCGCTTACGCTCGCGACTTCGGCAAACTGCGCTTATGCGACGCCCTCCGGGCTACATCCCGTCTGTCCGAAAACTTCGTTTTCGCCCAGACGGGACGTCGCATACGCGCCGCCCGTTAGATAAAATTTCTTTAATTTGGATAATTAATAAGTCGATTTAATAACTTAACTAATCAAGAATATGACCATCGAAAAAGGACCACAAGGAGAGCCTACTCCTGAAAAGGCAAAAATTACGCCACTTCGATTTGAAATGGCAGCTAATACACACTTGGAGAGAACTAACATGTTAGAAGCGTTTAATAGGATTAAACTTGACACCGACGAGGAAGGCAATATCAAGGAAAACGTTGTTCGTAATATTAAAACAATGTTGCGGAAAGCAGCGGAAATGACCCCAGATGAAGTGGCGAAAGGAAAGCTTCAGAAAATGTTGGACTTCATGGAAGAATATTAATTATCCAAATTAAAATTTTGCTATCGCAAAATACTTTTAGATACATCCGATAACACGGCATATCTGGTTCCGCTTCGCTCCACCCAAATTGCTATCGCAACTTCAGATATGCCGAAACGTTTGCCAAAATCGCTCGCTGCGCTCGCTAGCGAAATCCTCACTGCGTTCGGACTTCGCTTTTTGGCAAACGGGCGGCGCGTACCGCGCAGCTTACCTCGCCGCTCGCTTTGCTCGCGACTTCGGCAAACTGCGCTTATGCGAAATCCGCCCCATCCCCCGACTACGTCGGGGTCTGTGTCGGACTATCGCATACGCGCCGCCCGTTATGTGAAATAGCCAGAAATTTCTTTATTATTTTTTAAGATTTTTTGGCAATTTATTTCACGGTCGAACATAGCTTGTGATATAATTTAACCAGTTTTTAATTTTCAACTTAAAACACTATGAGAAACGTTGAGACGCCTTTTAACCCTGAAGATTACATCCCTCATCACGGCAAACAATTTGAAGAGGATGGAAAAACAGTGTGCTGGGTTCTTGCAAGTCCGGGCGATTCTGTTTCGACAGTCATGTCAAGATATCGTGGCAGCGGACCCAAACCATTAGATGCTAAAGAAATCGATACACCTGAAGGCAAAATGGTAATCGCTAAGTGGGAAGTCAAGAAAGAATAAATTGCCAAAAAATAATAAGGAAGAAGAAATTTCTGGCTACATCACATAACCAGCGTGTATCTGGTGCGCGCCTCGGCTTCCTCCACAGGCGGACAGGCGGCGCGCACCCAAATTTTGCTTTATTTTTTGACTTATGTTATAATGGAATTGTATGAAGAAGCTACTCGAAAAATTTCGACGCAAACCAAAGAAACTTGATCCGGAGAAGCCCGCACAGCGAAAACAAATTATTGAGCAAGCTGTAAAACGAACGGTTGCAGAATACGGAGAGGCGCTCAAGCGACTCGGCGCTGAATAAGTATGTCTCATTTTCTCACTCTCGAAGATATTCGAGACATTTGTTACGTTTATGCCAAGGCTCATCTCACTCACGATGAGCCTATTCCTTCTTTTGATACCCGATATCCAGAGAAGTTAGAAGCTGTGCTGGCTTCTCCTCAAACACAAATTGGCGGACGATTTGTTCACTCCTCGATGTCGCGACAAGCGGCAGTTTTATTTTACGAAATGATCAAACAACACCCTTTCCTCAATGGAAACAAACGGATCGCCTGCGTTTCGCTCATGGTTTTTCTTTCCCTCAATGATATGTGGCTAAAAACAAACTGGCGGGAACTCTATGATATCGCGATTACAGTCGCGACATCTCGGAGTGACAATCGCGAAGGCATGCTTCAACTTCTTACCGACTTTATTCAGAATAATGCCATCGAAAAATAAAGCAAAACTTCAGATACACGCGAACGTTGTGCGAAATAAAAAATAGAAATTATTCTTTTGGCACATAATTCTATGTCCGAAAAACTTAAACCCGAAAATAAAGACGTTGCCCGAAAGATTGAGCTACGAATAGTAGAGCCGCGTGGTGATAAAAATTTTATGATCGGATTTGAAGGTAAAACTAAAAAAGAGTGTCTTGCGTACAATTACGCAATAGAAACGGTGCTAAAAAGGGCAAACTTAGATCCTTTTCATCAAGTTGGAGTATCTTCTGGTCAACATGAACCTGGTTATCATGCCTGGGAAATATGGCAAAAAGCAACAAGAGAAGATTTAGAAACTCTATTGGCAGAAATTGAAAAAGAGGCACAATCCATGCTTGCGGAATAATTTTTATTTTTACATCGCCTAACTAATTATATCCCCGTCAATACCTTGGCTTTGTTTTTTTGAACTAGCGTGAAATTAGACCGGAAATGAAGAAGGGCCTGCCCGTTGACAGACAATTCGTAATTGGATATAATTGGATATAGTTAGAATATCCAATTAAAATATGTCTAAAAATAACCAAAAAACAACAGAAAAACACACACCTACGGACAACTTTTCCAAACGCATTGACAGTATTCCGTCCAGTGTTGTTTCCAAAATCGCCAAAATTGACGAGCTAAAAGGGCAATGGGTAACTGGCGCGCGTCTAAGTCCGCAGGTTTTAGGGCGTTTAAAACGCTCGGTTTTGATTACTTCCACCGGCGCCTCTACTCGTATTGAGGGTTCTCGCCTCTCTGACAAAGACATCGAAAAATTAATGAGGGGTACTAGTATTCAAAAATTTTCCAACCGCGATAAGCAGGAAGCCCAGGGATATTATGAACTGCTGGAAAATGTTTTTAATTCCTGGAAAAATTTAAGATTCAACGAGAGTTTAGTTAAACATTTCCACCTAGAACTTTTGAAACACGTAGAGAAAGACGAGAGACATCGCGGCGAATACAAAAAAGGTGAGAATAAAGTACACATGCTAGACGAAGCCGGCAAATCCATCGACATTCTTTTTGACACCTCGCCGGCGTATCTTACTCCTGGTCAAATGCGAGACCTGGTAGAGTGGACGCAAAAAACATTAGAGGAACAAAAGTATCATCCGCTGTTAGTTATCGGAAATTTTTTAGTTGAATTCCTAAAAATTCACCCCTTTACCGATGGCAATGGACGACTGTCCCGCGTGCTTACAAACCTACTTTTACTTCAAGCGGGGTATTTGTATATTCCCTATGTTTCTCACGAAAAATTAATTGAGGGCAACAAACCTGATTACTACATTGCCCTACGACGCAGTCAAAAATCCATGGGGGCAGAGAAAGAAAATATTACTGACTGGCTGAATTTTTTCTTAGATATGGTTCTAAAACAATCGCAAATGGCGGTGGAACTCTTGTCAAAGGAGAACATAGAAAAAATTCTGTCGGAAAAACAACTGGCTGTTTGGCAATATATTGAAAAGGTAAAGGAAACAAATACTGGTGATATTGCGAAAAACACCAAAATAGCACGGCCAACGGTGAAACAAACTTTGGCGGTATTGCTCAAACTTAAAAAGATTGAGAGAGTTGGGCTTGGCCGAAGCGCGAGGTACAGAAAACTTTAAGACAAAATGACATTGAGTGAAGCGATATGGCTTCGGGGCATTCCCTCCAGAGGCGGGCAGGCACCCCTTACCCCTCTGCCCCTACGCCATATTGGTTCTCAATAAGGAATGTTGCGTGTCCAGACCGAATGAATCACCCGTACCATTTTATTCATGGTCGCCACTAACGCCACCCGATAGGGTTTGCCCTCCGAGCGTTTCCTTTGGAAAAAGAAAAATTGGAACAGATTAGAAGGCCGCACGCTTTGCGACGGGGATTAAACCCCAACACAGCGCTGCGCGGATCTCGCTTTAGTTGTAAGAAAGCGGGCAAATTAAGAAGCCCGTCCTATACGCCTTGATGAAATCTCAAATCCACAATTTTGAGCTCAACCTCGCGATTGCCGTTCCATTCATTTATTCCGACCTCCACCACCGCGTCAATCAAATCTCCGCGCGTCAGCTTTTGGCACCACTCCCCGCAATTAAACCCAATCATCTTTTGCGAGCGGCGCGTTTCATCGGTTACCGTAAGCCGCAGATGCTTTCCGCCATTACCGACCCCATCAAATCCCAATACTTGAAGCCCGTGCATTAAAAATCGCGGACGAGGGTTGGCCTCCCCATACGGCTCCAACCGCTGCACTTCGCTGACCAATTCCCAGCCAACCTGCGGCAGCAGCAGATCCGCGTCAATACAAAGCGCTGGCCGCACATCCACCTCGTGAAGCGTATCATGCGCCAGTTGCTGCAGATGTGCCGCCAATTCCTGCCATTTTTCTTCACTCTCTACCGAAAATCCCGCGGCCTTGGGATGACCGCCGAATTTAAGAAGATACTGACTAGAGGCGGCCAATGCCTCAATCACATTAAACTCCGAAATCGACCGCGCGGAAGCCACCAGCAGCCCTTTTTCATTGCGCGTAGCGATAATGACCGGCCGGTGAAATTCGTCCATCAATCGTCCGGCCACCAGTCCGATCACTCCGGGATTCCAAGAGGGATTATAGGCGGCAAGAAGGTAGGATGTTGCAACTCCCACCCCACCCTCCCACCCCCTCTTTATCTCCCCCTCGGGCAGGGGGAGAAATTCCTCGGGCAGGGGAGGAAATTGTTTAGCGCTTTCTCCCCCTTGGCGAGGGGGAGTTAGAGGGGGTGCGACACCTTTCGTAATCTGTTCCCGGGCCTCTTTAAGCGCCGCCTCGGTTGCTTTCTGCCGCGCCACATTTGCCGTATTCAACTCCTGCGCCAGCCGCGCCGCCTCGTCCGCGCTTTCCGTTACCAGCAACTGAAACGCGGCGTTGGCGTGATCCATCCGTCCGGCCGCGTTGATCCGCGGCGCGATTTGCCAGCCAATTGACCAGGCGTCCAGCATGCCGGGTTTAATGCTCGCGGCTTCCATAAGCTTTTGCAAACCGACGCGGCGAGTTTTATTCATAACCAGCAGTCCGTATTTTACCAAAGTGCGATTTTCGTCTAGTAGTTTACCTACATCAGCCACCGTGGAGATCGCCACCAGATCAAGCAGCCATTTTTCGAAACCGTCCAAATTTTCTCCCTCCCTTAAGGTAAGGGAGGGCTGGGGTGGGTTATGCACGGCTCGTAACCCCTCCTCGCCTCCCCTTACCCTAAGGGGAGGAAGTGCGCGTGCCTTCTGCAACAACCCGCACGCCAATTTGAACGCCACTCCCCCGCCGGTCAAAAACTTATTCGGATACGGCTCACCTGGAATCAGCGGGTGCAGAATCGCAAAGGCCTTGGGCACTATCTCTGGAATGCGGTGGTGGTCAGTAATAATCACCGCGAGGCCCTTTAACTCCGCCTCCTCCACCTCGGCGGCATTGCTGATGCCGCAATCGCAGGTAATTACCATCCGGCCGCCGTCGTCCAGCATATAGCGAATCGCGCCGGAATTCAAACCATACCCCTCTTTTTCTCGATGCGGGATATAAATTCCGGTTATGGCCCCCAGCTCATCAAGCGTGCTTTTTATAATCGCCGCGCCGGGAACGCCGTCCGCATCATAATCGCCGTAGACGAATATTTTTTCGCTTTTTGCGATTGCCTCAAAAATCCGCGCGACTGCCTTTTCCATGTCCCGAAATAAAAAAGGATCGTGCAGATCCTTTTCATAGTTCGGATTTAAAAACTGTACAACCGCATCCGTATCGCGGATCTGCCGATTCCACAATAGCTGACGGGTCACTGCGGGTAGATCGCTAAACTGCGATTGCCACTCCGCGGGCGCGGGTTCTGCGAGTGTCCAGTTCTTCTCCATAGTCGCTGTATTACGCCGTGCTCGCCATGCTCGCCTACGCCGCGTTGCGCCGATTGCAATCGGCGTATCTCGGCGTTGTCCGCCGTAGGCGGAGCAGCGTTCAATCGGCGGTTAAGACAAATACGGCACAATCGTAAAAAGCACCATGGCGGCAATCATCACCACCACAATCCCGGCCCAAATACGCTTAAAGGTTTTCCGAGTCATAAGGAGAAACTATATCACCCCCGGGCCAAATCGTCCATCAGGGGTGTGGATAAATTTCAGCGTTTCAGCACCGCCAGATAGGCCTCGGGCGGAATATCGACTTTTCCCGCGCCGCGGGCAATCATCTTTTGCTTGCCCCTTTTCTGTTTTTCCAAGAGTTTCATCTTGCGGGTTACGTCGCCGCCATAAAGCTTGGCCGTCACGTCTTTGCGAAATGGCTTAACTCGCTCGGAAGCGACGACTTTGCCGCCGAGGACCGCCTGAATCTTAATCTCAAATTGACCGCGCGGAATAGTATCTTTAAGCGCGGCAACAATTTTGCGCCCGGCCGCTTGCGCATCATCGGCATAGACAATCGTGGCCAGCGCCTCGACCGGATCTTCCGCGACGAGGATATCCAGGCGTACGACATCGGTCGGGCGGTAATTAAGCAATTCGTAATTAAGCGACGCGTAGCCGGATGAAACACTTTTCAATTTATCGTAAAAATCCACCAAAATCGCGGCCAGCGGAAGTTCGTAATGTAAAATGACTCGCGTGTTGTCCGCCTCTAAGCGGCGGGCGTCCCCGCCGCTTAGAGGCGGCGCTAAATATTCCGTATTCACATACACTCCCCTTTTTTCTTGCACCAGCTGCATGACTGCGCCCAAATACTCCCGCGGCGCCACCACGTCAATTTTCACCCACGGCTCTTCAATCTGTTCGATAGAACTGGGATCAGGAAATTCTTGCGCGCCTTTGATAGTGTACGCTTCACCATTGGTGCGCGTAACGCGATACGCCACGGATGGCACAGTGGTGATAACTTCCACCTCATGCTCGCGCCGCAAGCGTTCTTCCACAATTTCCAAATGCAGCAGTCCCAAAAAACCGCAGCGAAATCCAAACCCCAGCGCGCCGGAACGCTCGGACTCAAAAGTAAACGCGGCATCGTTGAGCTTTAATTTCTCGACCGCTTCGCGAAGATCCGGGTACTTATCGCCTTCTTTTGGAAATAGCCCCGCAAAAACCATGGGCTTGACTTCTTTGTAGCCCGATAACGGAACGACTGAACCACTAAACAACTGAACAACTGGTTGTTTCGTTGCTTGGTTGTTCAGTTGTTTAGTAATCGTATCCCCGACGCGGCAACCGCTCAAATCCCGAAGGCCGGTTACGATATAACCAATCTCTCCTGCGGAAAGTCCGTCACCAGGGGTAAGTTTGGGAGCAAAATATCCCACCTCCAGCGCTTCGCCTTGCGACCGTGTGGCCATGAATGAAATCTTATCACCTTTTTTAACCTGTCCGTCAAACACACGTACATACGCCACGGCTCCGCGATATTTATCGTAGATGGAGTCGAAAATCAGGGCGCGCAATGACTGTGAACTGTGAACTGATGACTGTGAACTCGGCGGCGGCACCCGCTCCACAATCGCCTCCAAAAGCTCCGCCACGCCTTGTCCGGTCTTTCCCGACACGCACAAAATTTCTTCTTCCTGGCACCCTAAAAGATGCGCCAGCTCGGCCTTAGTTTTCTTCACCTCGGCGTTGGGAAGATCAATTTTATTAACAACCGGAATAATCGCGAGATTCTGCTCGATCGCCAAATATAAATTTCCAATGGTCTGCGCTTGCACGCCCTGGGTCGCGTCCGTAAGCAGTACCGCGCCTTCCACGGCCGCCAGCGAACGGCTGACCTCATAGGTGAAGTCCACGTGGCCGGGAGTGTCAATCAGGTTCAAAATAAATTTTGAACCTGCAAATCCTAAATTCGAATTTCTAAATCCTAAACTGTTTGAAATATTGGAATTTAGAATTTGTGATTTGTTTAGAATTTCGGATTTAGAGTTTCGAATTTCGTAAAGCATGCGCACTGGCGCCAATTTGATCGTAATCCCCCGCTCGCGCTCGATATCCATCGAGTCAAGCAATTGCTCTTTCATGTATCGTTTTTCAACCGTTCCGGTCAATTCCAAAAACCGATCGGCCAAAGTGCTTTTGCCGTGATCAATATGCGCGATAATACAGAAATTTCTTATATTAACTTGATTCATATGTTCATTCCACGATCTCCACCACTCTCGCCTCCTTGGCGCGGAACAGGCGCTTGGCAAAGGCATTTTTGATCTGCTCGGCTTCCGGCGAGCCCATCGCCAGCGCCACAAGCAAAAACACTGCCAGGCCCAGTACGCCCGCGACAGCCCCCTGCGCGAAAATTCCCCAGCCGGTCTGCATATTTACATGCGCGGCCATTGCATATTTCGTGGCCTGCACCACAATTGCCAGCGCTAAAGAAGCGGCGGAAATTTTAAAAGTACTGGTGATAATGGAAAACTCATCGAGCGATCCCATACGCGCGCGCAGCAGCAGCCACAGTGCAATAAGATTGGCCACCATGGCGAGCGAGAAGGCCAGCGCGAGTCCGGCCACGCCAAACGACTCCCGAAATATCAGCGCCAATACGATATTCAATACCACCCCGACGCTTCCCGCCAGAAGCGGCGACAGCGTATCTTTCAGCGCATAAAACGCGCGCGCCAAAAGCGGCAGGAGCGCTTGGGCAAATAAACTTAAGCTAAAGAATGCCAGCGCATCCGCCGTCTCAATAGTGTCATTCCAATCAAACTCGCCCCAGCCCAAAATCACCCGGGTAACTTGCGCGCGCAAAAGCAGCAGCAGCACCGCAAACGGCACGGTCAAAAACAGAATCAGCCGCGCGGTGGAAGAAAAACTGCTCCGAAATTTATCGTGATTGCCGCGCGCGGCAAATTCTGAAAACGCGGGGAACGCCGCGGTGGCAAGCGATACGGCAAAAAGGCCAATCGGCACGCTCTGGATGTCGCTCGCGAGATTGAACACGCTTAAACTTCCGGCCGGCAGTTTTGAGGCGATTATCGTGATCGCGAATAAATTGAGCTGGGTGACGGCCAGTCCAAAAACGCGCGGAAGCGAGAGCCAGCCGATCTTGCGCACCGCTTCGGATTTTAGATCCAGCACGCCTCTCCACCGGAATCCGACTTGGCGCGCGGCCGGCGCCTGGATGGCCAAGTGCAGTATCGTGCCCAGCACCACCCCCGCGGCCAGCCCGCGGACTCCCCAAAACTTGGTAAACCATACCGCGCCGATAATAATCCCCACATTGTAGAAGATCGGAGCAAAAGCATACACTACAAACCGCCGATACGACTGCAATACTCCTGAAAATACCGCGGAAATCCCCAGAAATATCGGCCCCAAGGCCATAATCCGGGCCAACTGAATCGTCACGGCAAGTTTTTCACCGGTAAAGCCGGGGGCGATAAGGCGCTGAAGCTGGGGCGCGAAAATAATGAACAATACCGCAAACACCGTAAGTATCAACAGTAAGGCATTGAGCACGCTTGCGGCCACGCGCCAGTGATCCAGTTCTGTATGTGTTCCGTTTAAGTTCCGCATAGGTTCCGCGTGCGCGAGCGCGCGGCGCGAGCGCCCCATCAACTCCACAAACACCGGAATAAAGCCGGCGGACAAAGCGCCCAGCACGACAAACTGAAAAATCGCGTCCGGAATGCGAAACGCGGCGAAGTACGCGTCCAGCGTATCGCCCGCTCCAAAAGTACCGGCCAAGACGCGGTTGCGGATCAGTCCCAAAATCTTCGATGCAAAAGATGCCCCGGCCAGAATTACCGCGGCACCGGCAATCGTCTCGATGCGACTGTTAATCCAAGCAACCATAACTACTTTTTTTCACGACCGCTGTGATGCTGACCAAAAACCCCAAATTCCAAGCACCAAATTACAAGGAAATTACAATCTCCAAATCACAAATCACAATCGCTTGTAATTTGGAATTTGTGGTTTGATATTTGTTTGTGATTTGGAATTTGTGATTTGGAATTCACTCTCTTGGCGTTTTTATCCGCAGCGCCAAAAAAGAGAATGCCCCGGCAAACAGCGCGGAAAATCCCGCCGCCAGCCATAATTTCGAGAGAGCGCCCGGGGGAATTTTTGGCTTAATTTCACTCACCGCCGCCGCGGTATCGGCCGCATCATCCGCCGGAGCACTGTCGCCGCTCTCTTTTGAAGGCGCGTCAAGCGCGGAGCCCGGCGGCGCCTGGGTATCCGTTTCTTCCTGATGAGCATCCGCCGGAGGCGCTAGCGCTTCCGGTTTGGCTGGCGAAAGTTCTTCTTTTTTAATGGTTCCCGAAGAAGCCAGGGGTGAAACATCCGGGAGCAAAGGCCGCGCGTCGTAAGCATCGCCAATTCCATCGCCGTCCGTATCCGGATTGGTCGGATTAGTGCCGCGACTGGCCTCATCCAGATCAGCCAGACCGTCATTATCATCATCAAGATCGCAAGCATTGCCCTCTTGATCACCGTCCGTGTCCCGCTGATCCGCATTTAGCACTCCCGGACAGTTATCCGCCCCATCCGCAACCCCATCGCCATCGCGATCGGGCTGGGGAGTAATGAGCGGGGTCACCGCTTCGTCATTCATGGAATTACTATCCTCCGCCAGCGCCGCGCCATTCGACTGCGCGCTAAGCGTAACCTCCTTCAACTTGGCCAAAATGTTAAAGGATCCGCTGGGCACGATAAAATCCATAAAGACCTCATCGGCAAACCCGCGAGCCCGCACGGAAACCGGCTGGGTCTCACCCAAAAGATAAGGACCCTGGAAAAAAGCCACTTGCGCCTTGGCATCCCGGTTTCCAAAATTATGCACCGTGGCATAGACGCGCGCGGTTTGTCCGGCCACCAATTGGGAAGGCGCCGGGACAATCACCAGATCTTCTTGGCGCACTCCCAGATCAACCTCAAACCCCGCCGCTTGGACCGGCGGCAAGGTCAGGGCGATAAATAATACCGCGGTAAGCGAACCGTAAAATCGAGGTAACCGGAGCATAGGATTTAATTGTACCACAGAGTTTGTTATTATCAAAAACCGAACCGCACCATGCCGCGCACCAGACGTTTAATCTTAAAAACGCGCAGCGCGTGGACAATTTCGCGATAAAGTACGGGATGAACCTCTTTCGCGAACTTCGCGGCAAATTGAAATTCCCGCTGCCAGCGCGGAAATTTCCTGCGGATAAGCGGAGACCATTGCCACCAGGACACATCTGCCGCGCTGCGCAGATTATCCAGAATATCGGCGCACTTGATCAAACGCGCCTCGCCGTCAGTCCGGGCGAGCAAGGCCAATTTCTGCTTTTTACGCTGCTCCTTTTCTTGATCGCTTTCACCTTTGCCGCGCGGCCGGGTAAGAATCCGCACAAAACTTGCCACTCTTTTGCCAAAGCGGCTCGAAATGGTCTTAAGACGCGTCCCGCAATCTTCCACCACATCATGCAAAATTCCGGCCGCCACCACATCGGCATCCCAAGTGCCCACCTCGTCAAGCAAGATAATCGCGACCCGGATCGGATGAATCACATAAGCGGTCCCGATATGGCGCCGCTGCCCTTTATGTTTCTGCTTCGCGAACTGGAAAGCGGCCATTACTTTCTTGCGATCATTTGGCGCGAAGGTTTTAACAATCATGGCCTGCAATTTCTTTTTTTGGAACCGCAGATTGTGAAATTGGCGATCCATACCCTAGGCAGCCCCGCGCGCGGGGCTTGAACGCCCCTAATCCGCTTGTGGCTCTCTAGCGCGCGTAACACAGTTGAATTATTCCACTACCCGGCCCCCCAATACCTTAACCACCTCATCAATGGGCTCTGGGCGGGCTTGAGGCGTCTCTAAAATTACTCCCTGCACCCTAAGCGGCGCGGTGTATAACTCCGAAACGATTTTTTCAAGCACCGCGCGGCACTTCTGATCATCTAATTTATCCTTATAGAACGGATATTGAACGCCGACCTGCAGCACTCCGCCTTCCACCCCCAGCGGTTCGCTGGTGGACAGTAAAAACGGCAGCGAATGATTCTCTTGCTGCGCGCGCTGCAGCACCTCCGGCCATTTCGCTCTAATTTCAGCTAAAGAAAACGCCGCCGTATTTTTCCTAACCGCCTTATCCTCGGAAGGAAGAGGCGGGGAGGACCTTTGCGGCTGCGCATCCGTGGCCCCCGGATGCGCCTCCAGTCCGCACACTTCCACCACCGCGACCTCTAAAGGAAGCTGCGGAATCGCCGCGGTCTTCAGGGCTTGTTTGGCTTTTACCAGGGCGTCAATCGCGAATAAAATTTGCGCCGCGGAAAAAATATTGGCCAGTCCCTCGAGCTTTTTAAGCGTTTCCAAATCCAGCAAAGCGGCGACCGTATCGGCCCCGGCCATTTTAATGAGCAGGACTTTCCGAAATAGCTCCAGCAGATCAACGCTAAAGCGATCAAGATCAATGCCCTGATCCAGCAGACCATCCACCGACTCCAGGGCCTTTTTATGATCGCGCTTACTTAAGACCTCCAAAAGTTCAAGCGCGCAGGGCAGCGAGGTTTTGGGCAGGACCAACGCGGCGGTATCGCCGGTAATCTTTTCCTCGCCCAGCGCGAATAACTGCTCCAGGATACTCTCCGCGTCGCGCACGCATCCTTCTGAAAGACGCGCGACGGTCTGGAGTACGCCCTCCTCGATTTTGATCTTCTCGCTTTTAGCGATACGCGAGAGCCGCTCAACCATCGCCGCGGAAGGCACCCGGCGGAAATCAAAACGCTGGCAGCGGGAGATAATGGTGGCGGGTACTTTATGCGCCTCGGTCGTGGCAAGGACAAAAATAACATGCGCCGGGGGTTCCTCCATAATTTTTAAAAGCGCGTTCCATGACCCTGTTGAAAGCATGTGCGCCTCATCAATAATGAAAAACTTGTACCGCAACCGCATTGGCGCGAATTTCGCGGTCTCCACGATAACTTGCCGCACATTGTCAACTTGCGTATGCGTTGCCGCGTCAATTTCCAGCACGTCGAGGGCGCGCAAGTCGCGAATCATCGCGCACGATTCACATTCGAGGCAGGGCTCGCCGCTGTTTTTTTTGCGAGAATTACAATTCACCGCCTTGGCCAAAATTCGGGCCAGGGAGGTTTTTCCCGTGCCGCGGAGACCGCAAAAAAGATAGGCGTGGGCAACTTTGCCGGAGGCGACTTGCCGCTCGAGCGTGGTTTTGACATGCTCCTGTCCGGTAATTTCCGCAAAGGATTGGGGGCGATATTTTCTGTACAATGCCAAGGCCATATTGTTTACGAATTACGATTTGTGTACGAATTACGAATCTTGAACGAATATTACGAATAGATTGAAGAATTCAAATTCGTAGTATTCGCAACGCCATTCGTTGATTCGTACACGGAGCGCGCGTTAGCGCGCGATGATATTCTCCACCGCCGCCCATTTCGACGGGGCATCGGCGGGAATCAAAATTATCACTTCATCTCCGGGATTACCTTTGAAAAAACTAACGGCCGCGGTGAGCAGCTTCCACCGATGCACTCCGTCAGTGGCCGACCACATTGCCGCCCCATCCTGCTCCAAGGTACAAACTACGCGCTTACGCCCAATCGGGCCAATCTGTTTATAGACAAAAGCGCCGCCGCCGGTAATCGCTAACTTCAGCAGATCACCCTCCACCAATTTTGATTTGGAGGAATAATTGGGCGGGACCAAATATTGCCGGCCATCGGCGCCTATCATATGCTGGCCGTCAAAAACACCTTCAGTAATCCGACTCCCCTCCGGGATTTTGGTCGGTTCAGTCCGCTGGTCATGCGGCATTACCACCTGACTGGCCAGCGGCACGGCCGCAAGTCCCTGGCGCAGGAGCTCTTGAGCCCGCTCTTCTTCCCCGCCTTCCACGGCTGTAAGCGCCTCTTCCACGCATGCTTTGATGCGCAAAAGCTCCTCCTTTAGACCTTCACTTTTGTTTTGCATATTTTGTTTGTGTATTTGTACTCGTATCCTATCATACAGAAAAATCCCTGGCAAATCGGGATTTATGCAATATTGCAAGGTAATACGGCACTCTTGTTCGATCAATCCTTGATGTAAAGGTATACCGGAACGGTGCGCTTTCCGAATTGAAAACGCTGCCGCGGCGTCCAACCGTGAATCTTGAAAGCGCGGGAGACCACGCGCGCGCCGGGCTTGAGTTCACGCTCAAATTTCGGCCGTAACTTCGCCATGGCCTCCGGAAGCAAATAACAATAAACGGTGTCCGCGCGGCTGATATCGCTGACTAGAAAATTTCCATTAATAAATCTCGCCTTCGCGAGGGATCCTTCGGCGGGCGGCCTCAAGATGACATTCAGCAAACGCGCCCACCAGGTCAATATCCGCGAGCGTTCAATTCCGATCGCGTACGCTCCGCGCCGCGCGGCTTCGCGGACAACCCGCCCATCCCCGCTGCCCAGATCGTAAAAAACTTCGCCCGGACGAATTCCGACCGCGTCAAAAATATGTTTCAGGGCGCGACTGCCGCTGGGCACAAAAGGCGCGTCAAACCAGGCGGTCCGCACTACCGTAATCCCCAGCGCGATAAGTACCGCAACTAGCAGGAGGTACAGGATGAGTCCAGTAATCATAATCCCCGCTCGCCCACCATTGGCCCGGCGGCGCGTTCCGGCTCGCCCAGCCGTGAACGCTCCAGAATTTCACTTTCCACAATTGACCGATCGCGGCCATATTTCAGCCGTGATAACTGCTTTATCGCCTCCGCGATGCGCGAATCGCCTTTGATCGGCGGATAAGTATGCAGCGTAAAGGCCTTGGAGGCCTGGTTGTCAATCAGAAGTTTCAGGTACGCGGTAAATTTTTCCGCGTTTATCAAATCGTATTCGCTGACAAGCGGGGCGAACTCCTTGGCAATCACCTCCGCGTCTTCAATGCCGATCCGGAAGGATGCCATGGTTCCGGCATTGCCTAAAACCGCGTCCCGAATACGGGTGTCTTGTCCCCCGCCTTCCTTGCCCGCGGTCAGCTGTCCCATATATTGGTGCGCGATAATGAGGTCCAGCCGATATTTCCGCGCTTCCGAAAGGATGGTCGCGATTGAATCCGTAATAAAATTCTGAAACTCGTCAATGTAAAGATAAAAATCATGGCGCTCTTCCTCCGGCAAATCCGCTCGTCCGAGGGCCGCCATTTGCAGCTTGGACACAATAATCAAACCCAGCAGGTTAGCATTGACCTCCCCCACTTTGCCCTTGGCCAGATTGACTAACAGAATTTTTTTGTGATCCATCACTTCGCGGATATTAAATCCGGAATTCTGCTGGCCGATAATATTGCGCATCATCGCATTTTCCACAAATCGTCCGACTTTGGAAATCAGATAGCCCAGCATTTCGGATTTGTGGAAATCCGAGGTCTTGGCGACTTCTTTTTCCCAATACGCGCGGACGACCGGATCACGCAGTTTGGCCACCCAATATTTCTGATATTCCGGATCGGAAAACATCCGAGGAATTTCGGCAATTGTCCCGTTTTCATTCGGATCCGACATCAAAGTCAGCATGGCGTTGCGCATATTATGTTCAAACATGGGCCCGATCATTTCCGGCGGGAAAAGTTTGTAGAAAATCGCGATCATTTCCTGAACCGCGAAATCCTTCTGCGCTTCTTCAGCGGCCTCCAGCATATTAAGCCCGACCGGCCGCTCGGTATCGGAGGGATCAAAAAGAATCACGTCATCCAGGCGCTCTTTTGGCACGGCGCCCAGAATCCCTTCGATCAGATCGCCATGCGGATCAACCACGCAAACTCCTTCGCCCGAGGTAATATCTTGAATCGCCATATTTTGGATCAGGACGGATTTTCCCACGCCGGATTTACCAATGATGTATAAATGCCGGCGGCGATCTTCGCGTTTAATGCGCGTCACTTTGTCAATTCCCCGATAGCGATTATATCCCAGCACCAATCCTTCGTTTGGCGCGTTGACCGGAGCGGGCAATTTACGGGCAAGCAGCCAGTTTATATTCGGCGTCTCGGTAGTGGGCAAGGGCAGATGCCAAAGCGAAGCCAGCTCCTCGGCGCCGACCGTTACGCGGCGCCGCTCCCGAAAGGCGCGATAAATAAAATCCCGCGCCAGAAAATAAGTAATCCGGGGATAGGACTTGCTGAATTGATTGCCGTATTCATACGCGTTGTACTGATTAAACGCGCCCATAATATCTTTAAGATAGTGCGTCGCCTGCTGCGCACTTCCGGAGGCGGTGACAATCCGAATATTTAAATCCAAGCCGGCTTTGGAGGCCTTTTCCTGAATGGCTTTTTGCTGCTCCTGCTCCATGGAGGAAAGAAAACGCTTCGAGGCCTCTTCCTGCGGCATACCCTGCGGACCTTTCTTTTTGGTTCTAAAAAATTTCGCCAGACCCCTCCAGGAAGAAATTGAAGCCATGGCCTCATGAGTGGTCTTCCCCTTTTGCATTTCAATCGCCACCTTGACCCCGTATTTTCGCCACCGCCGGCGGGCCGAGCGCGCGATATATTGAATAACCGCGGCATCCCCTTTTTCAATGCGGGTCAGCGCGTTTAAAATTCCATCGAGCGGATCGGCTTCGAGCTTGCGATACGTCTTTAACGGGAAAAGCGTATGATGTTTAAGGGTGATATATCCTCCGGCGATCGCGCAGCGCGGTTTGAAGATATTGTAATCCTCAATTTCTTCAACTTGCGCGTTCGGATAAAGCCCGTGAATTTGATCCGCGAGAAAATTCTTAAACTTTTGCTGGGTCGCGATGTAGAAATAAATCAACCCGTCCTTAACTACGATCTCAAACGAAAAAAGGTCGGAGCGCCCCAAAAACCAGGGCTTCAGATGCCGCTGGGCATGCAGTCCTCCGATGGCCGCCATCAGCTTCTCGCCTACCGCGATATCCTCTTGAATTTCCTGGAGGGTTTTCGCTTTTTCCAATTCTTGCTTTTTCTCGGCCGACTCCTTTGGCACACTGATCCGCAAAAGAGCGTAACGCGTCCCGATCAGGCGTTTATACCAGTAGCGCAGAAGAAAACGCGAAAGATAAACCGCCGCCAGGACACCACCGTAAAATCCCACGATAATTTTCGCCGTCAGAGACGCCGCCGAGGGCATTTCAGAAGAAGTAATTGCGCCAGTAAACTGCAGCATACGGCTTATTTAGAACGCTCGCCGCCGCGCTCCTTGGCCAGCGTCACGATTTTCTGGGCTTTAATGGCGGCTTCTTTTTCCAGAAAAAAACGATTCGCGCCCGGGATCATGCGCAGCCACTGGCGCACGAACTTCAAAATTTTGCCCGCCCGGATTTTCGCGCTGTCAATCATCTCCCGGATCGCGCGCGCGATTTCTTCTCCTTTGGCCTTAAAACTCGGTTTAAGATCCGGCGGAAGATCGCGGTAAAGTTCCTGAAGATTTTCCGCGAGCACCTCTTCAATTTCAGCAAGCACCGGATCCCGCGGAGCGGTCGGGACAGTCGGCAAAGCCGGCAAGGGCGGCGGGGCCTTACCTTTACCGGAAATTTCTAATGATTCCGGATGGCTTGGCAATTCCGGGGCCGCTTTGGGAATCTCGGGAGTCGGCTCGCTATCGCGCGGGACCTCGGGGGTCGGCTCGATAGCGCGTCCGCTTTGCCGCTCGGGCGAAGGCAGGTTGGGTTGGTCCGGCATAGGTTTATCCTAGTATATCATAGGCGGCGCATTTCTGGTATACTGAAAGATATGGTGCCGCCAGCTATCCACACCCTGAAAATTGGACGCCTGCAATGGATAAATGTGTCCGATCCTGAAGAAACCGCATTAGAATACCTCCGAAAAAAATTCCGCCTGAACGCTTCGGATATTGCGGACTGTCATCCGGAATTGCAGCGCCCGAAAGTAATTGCCCGCCCCAATTATCTATTTGGGATCTTCCTTTTTCCCGTTTTTAACCCGTCTTCCCGCATTATTGAGCAAAAAGAAGTTGATTTTTTCCTCACCAAAAGCGCCATTATTACCATTCACGACAATCAGATCCCGGATCTGGGCGCGTTTTTTGAGGCGCTGGCGCGCCGCGGCGAGTCCGCGCGCGCTTTTTCGCGTGATGGCGCCGCGCTGATTGCCCAAATCCTCGACGAACTGATTGATACGAGCTTTCCTTTACTGCAAAAATTGTCCCTGGATATTGATACGCTGCGCGGCCAGGTGCTGCATAATCATTCCAACCCGCGGTTTGTGACGGACATTCTTCATCTTAAAAACAATCTGGTCGCGTTTAGGAAGGCGGCGCAGCCAACCGAGGGGCTGCTAAACCGCATTATTTCCGCTCTCCCGCGCCACCACGATTTAAGCCGCGAAGCCAGGATCGCTTTTGACCGCTTAATTGATCACACGCATGAAATTAACGAACACTTGGAAATTTATCGCGACGCCATTGAAGCGGTTGAAGATACCCACTCCACCATGATCTCCTTTCGATTAAACGACATTGTCCGCGTGCTGACGGTATTTTCGGTAATTCTGCTCTCGCTTACTTTCTTCAGCAATCTCTTTATCATCGAGGCGGTGGATACGCCGATTATCGGCCGCCCGTTTGATTGGTGGGCGCTCCTTGGCATCATGACCTTGAGCACCCTGGCCGCAATCGGAATTTTTAAAAAGAAAAAATGGTTATAAGGAGTGATTGGTGATTAGTTATTGATTATTGGAAAATTGCGCTTTTAGTTTTGGCCCGTGCGGGGTGTCATCCACTCTATATCCCTTTTCTCGAATTTGCGCGCGCAACTCATCGGCGCGTTTCCAATTTTTTGCCTGGCGCGCGGCTTCGCGCTCTTCCGCGAGTTTAATCACAGCCACCGGCAGTGTGGTTTTTTTCTTTCCTCCGATCCCCAGACCCAGCACCATATCGAATTCCTGCAATAACTTCAAGATCAACCGACGATCAGGGGCGGTCGGCGGTAAGCGGTAAGCTGTAAGCGTCCGATTCACGCTGCGCGTGAATCGGAATAGCGCCGCGAGCGCCTCCGGCACATTCAAATCATCATCCAGGGCGGCGATAAAAGCACGGCGAGCTTTGGTGATGAGTTTCGTAACCCCCCTCTCCCCCCTTACCCTAAGGGGGGAGATTGATCGAACTCCCCCTCTTAAGTTAAGAGGGGGTGGGGGGGAGTTATGCAAACGATCCACCAACTCATCCACCCTTTGAAGCGCCGCCCCCGCTCCTTTTAACCCTTCCAGCGTAAAATTAAGCGTTTCCCGATAATGGCTGGAAATGAGCGCGTAGCGGATCTCCCGCGGGCGGTACCCTTTGGCAACTAAATCCCGCAGCGTATAAAAATTCTGGAGCGATTTGGACATCTTTTTGCCCTCCACCAGCAAGTGCTTGGCATGGAGCCACAGGCGGGCAAACGGCTTGCGCGTGGCGCCCTCGGATTGGGCAATTTCACATTCATGATGCGGAAATTTGTTATCTTCACCGCCGGTATGAATATCCAGGGTCGCGCCGAGATATTTCATGGCCATGGCCGAACATTCCAAATGCCAGCCCGGGTATCCCGCGCCCCAGGGGGAGGGCCACTGCAGTACGTGGCCCGGCTTATAGATCCAAAGCGCAAAATCATAAGGGTTGCGTTTTTCATGCACGACCTCGGCGCGCGCGCCGGGAATCAAATCCTCAACTTTATTGCCGGAAAGTTTGCCATAGCGCGGGAAGGTGGAAAGATCGTAATAAACGGAGTTGCCATAACCCCCCTTTTCTTCCCCCCTTACCTTAAGGGGGGATACCGATTCGGCCCCCTCCCTTAAAGTAAGGGAGGGTTGGGGTGGGTTATACTCTGGCACCAGATACGCATGGCCGCGCTTTAAGAGCTTCTTAACCAACCCAATCATCTCCCGCACATGTTCACTCGCCCGCGGATATTTCCACGCCCGCTGGATACCCAGCGCATCCATATCTTCAAAAAACTTTTCTTCATAAAACCGCGCCACCTCCGCCGGCCCTTTGCCTTCGCGCCGCATGGCCACGGACATCTTGTCCTCTCCGGCGTCCGCGTCGGTCGTCATGTGCCCCACGTCCGTAATGTTCATAATCTGGCGCACCCGATATCCGCGATACTCCAGATACCGCCGCAGCACATCCGAGAACAAAAAACTACGCAAATTTCCAATGTGCGCGAAGTCGTAAACCGTGGGTCCGCAATTATACATGGCCGCCACCTTATCCGTAAGCGGGCGGAACACTTCCTTGCGCTTGGAGTAGGAATTGTACAAACGCAGCATACTATTTCATTTTAACATATCCAGTCCATACACAGAAGGACTATCCTCCGCGGAAGGACAGTCCTAAAACGGCGCCATTCAAAATCGCCTTCCTACCCTCCGCACATACAGAATGCCCCACTGCTAGTCGAGTCACAGCGCGCCGTATTCAACGTATATGCATTAGAGCCCGAACTGGTCTCATTGAATGTAAATGCTAACCGACATACCAGACCATGATTATCACATACAGTGGCGCATGTCTGTCCCGATCTCCGATAAACTGACAGCCACCCCTCGTCCGCTTCATTCCAATCCTCGTTGGCCAGCTCGGCCATCTTTAGCCCGCCGGCCGCGCTGGTGATTTGCGCATTGGAAGTTCCGGCGCGAATTATACCGCCAACATCAAGCGTGCTGTTTGCATTGAATGCGCCATCAATAGTTGCCATACCATTCACATTAAGTGTGCTGTTCGCATTAAGTACACCATCAACAGTTGCACTACCCGTAAC
Source organism: Candidatus Uhrbacteria bacterium (assembly GCA_016187515.1). GTDB lineage: Bacteria > Patescibacteriota > Patescibacteriia > GWA2-47-26 > GWA2-47-26 > JACPJN01. The sequence continues at coordinate 23,673 of JACPJN010000010.1, forward strand.
GGTCAAACTACTAAGCGTAGTTGCGTCTGCGGTTATGCTGCCAGATGCGACAACATCTCCATCGCGATCAACTGTGAAACGATTAGTGCGTGAAGATTCATTATCTGCGTAGGTACTTAAGTGTAAAAGGTAATCACCGGTTGGATGCATACCACTGTGTAATGCCCGACCCTCAATCAAAACATCATTAGTATTATCAGCACCTAAATTAAGCCCTGCTCGTCCAATGCGTACGGGATTACTAAAGGTGGAAACAACGGTTCCGGTTACGTCCAATCCGGATGCAATATTCAAAGTATTTTGTGAGCCTCTAATACTATCAACCGTAAGGGCAGTACCTATAGTCGGTGGTATTGTAACTTGTCCAGTATCATAATCAATCGCCAACGCCTGACGCCATCTGTCATTATTTCGCCAGATTTCAAAATTGGAAGATCCGGCGCGGGTGGAAAGCGCCCACCGATCAGTATCGCCTTGACGCAGCAGTAACTCTGCAAGATGTATGTCGGTTGGGGCGGCGATTCTAAAATGCATATACCCCGAACCCTCATTAGTGCTTTCCACTGTAAAATAGCGCTCAAGGCCATCAGCAGGATTTTGCACAATAATGCTTTCTCCCGAGTTAGCATAAATATCGCCGGCCACTCGCACATCACGAGCGGCGCGCACATCGCGATTGGCACCAAGATCGCGGGCGGTGACATCACCAGTGGCGGTGACATTGTCAGCATAAATATCGCCGCTCACTCGCACATCACGAGCGGCGCGCACTTCACCGGTGAAATTTGCGCTGCTGCCGTCTAAATTGCCCTGCACCGTGAGCGTCGTGAGCGTCGCGGGGCCGACATCATTCCCTCGCCACGCCGCAAACTCCGGATCTGCCTCTGCAGTAATCCCGGCCTCCGGAAGCGCCGCGCAAGTCCAGGTCGCGTCGTCTGCGGAACGTTGAAGGATTTGGCTACCGATACAGCTCGCACCGTTGCTGGCAACAAAATTGCCGCGAATTGCGCCAGCAACCGTAAGAGCACCATCTCCGCCATCAACGCGAAAAATTTCTGTTGTGGGTCCTTCTTCATTCACACGTTCAAATAAAATCGCGTTTGAATTTAATCCTGTCGACTGACTAATAAAACCATGCAGCAACGACTGTCCCGCAGAAAGCACGATAGGCGCCGCACCCGTACCAAAACTCGCGGTATCAAAGCGCGGATTAGATACTACTCCAATCGCATTTGTCGCATCAATTCTGATATTTGATCCGGCGGTGTAGGTTACGCCGCCCGCGGATTGGTCCGCGCACTCCCAGGCCGTGCCACTCCACTGGAGTACTTGGTCTTCGTTACATGTTGCGGGCTGAATAATGGCATTATCAAGATTAATCCCGTCAATCGTGGCGCCATCCAAAAGCGCGATGTTTCCAGTATCGTAGTCCAGTGAAAATAGCGTATTCCAAATGTTGTTTCGGGAGCGTCGAATCTCAAAATTATGCGCGGTCGCGCCGGACTCCACCGCAACTGCCCAGCGGTCGCTGTCCCCTTTACGTAAAAGCAAATCCGCAAGCCCGCTTGCGCCCGCGCGCAAGGTCAGATGAAAATCCCCGGCTCCGGCGTCATAATTGCCAAAATTCAGCGCCGTGGCGCCGGAAGCGTCAACGCGCAACGCCCGGCCAGTGGTCAGATAAATATCGCCGGTGGCTGTAACATCTCCGGTAACATCCAAATCAACCGGCGCGGCAGCAGTGCCGATTCGTATTGTATCACCATCCACGCGCATTGGCGAGTTGCCGAGATTGGTGCCGCTAACACCGGCGACACTCACAAATTGAGGAATCGCACCCTGTTCAAAGCTAAATCCCGTCTGTAATCCCACCGGAATATTTGCCCATTGCGGTGCATCGCCAGATCCCTCCGTGCGCAAATACATTCCGGCTTCCCCCGGCCGTAAAACATTCCATATCCCGCTGCCAGAGTGATAAATAATTTCACCACCTTGCCCGGGCCGCAAAAAATCGTCAACATCCTCGGCGCGTAACAACGGATAACGATCACGCAGTATCCTCCCCCCTTCGGAAATCGTACCCGTTACTGCTACATCGCCTGCCGCAGTCAGTGTCCCGTCGGCGGCTTGATTTAAAGTGGAATCAGTCAGTAAACCGTCCGCATTAAACCGGGCCAGCGTGCCATTGGTGGTTGGTGCAACAGAAAATACTGTCGGCGACGCCACTGGCGGCGCGGCACAGGCCGCTACGCCATCAGCGCCCACGACGTTGACAAATTCCCCTACTCCACAGGTGCCACCGGGAAATCCGGAAATCTGTCCCCATGCCAGCGCGCTTACGTCCGTAAGTACTGCCCTGCCGCCCACCGTTAAGGCGCCATCAACCGTAAGATCGCCGCCAATGGCTGCATCGGCAGCAAGGTCAAGGGTTTCCGCGTTAAATTCACCGGTTACGGCCAAATTCTGGGTGTTCAAATTACGCTGAACAGTCAGGTTGCTCAATGTTTGCGCGCCAACATTATCACCACGCCATAAGGCGAACCTTGGATCAACTTCCGGACCGGTGCGAATCTCCTGCCAAGCTAGACCATTATAAATTCGGCCGCCGTTGACCCCGCCGCGATTATCCCAATACATCATTCCGGCCCGCGCCGCAGTAACCGGATCAGCGCCGCGAATCGGCAAAGCCAGTGCATCACCGTCCACATTCAGCCGCCCGGCAACTGTGATAATCTGCGTTGGCGCAGCGCCTAAGCGTGCCGTTCCATTTACAGTCAGATTACCAGTGGCCGTAAGATTGCCCCGCACAGTTGTTGCCCCGTCAAGCGTAACCGCGCCGGTTTCATAATCAGCGCCGATTACGGTATCCCAAGTTCCATCTTCCTGCCGGCGCAAAATCTCAAAGTCGCGGCTGCGTACGCCCTCGGTTGTCGGCCGCACCGAGACGGCCCAGCGATCCGCATCGCCTTGCCGCAAAAGCACGTCTGCGACCCCGCTATCATTTGCGCGCACGGTCAGATGCGATCCGGCCGCGTCTTCCGCTCCCACGGTCAGTGTAGTCAGCGCCTGCGCGCCGATATCGCCACCGCGCCAGTCAGTAAATGTGCGGTCATTTTCCGCCACTCCCGCGCAAGTCCAACCGTCGGCGGTACGGCGCAAATAAGTGTCCACCGGACAAGTTGAAACGGCGGGAATCATTTGCCAATCGGTCCCGCGCCGTACTCGCAAGCCAGTATCCCCTGCCGCGGCGCTCCAATAAATTGAGCCGTCGCGCGGATTGGACGGTGCATTCGGACGCTGTGGGATATTGAAGGGCCCGCTGTTAACACTAAACACGCCGTTTACAGTTGCGCTTGCCGCAGTCAATGCGCCGGAGGTGGTCAGCGCACCACCCACACTAACATCGCCCGGAATTGTCGCTCCGTTTTCAAATATAGCCGCGCCGGTGTCATATTCAAAGCCCAGTGCGGTGGTAATTCCGCCGGGACGCACGCGCAAAAGGCGGAAATCATTCAGTGCTTCACCGGAAATTGGAACATTGAGCCGCCACCGTCCGCCAGATGTCTCACCTAAGTTGATTGCGGCCGCAGATTGGCCAACGCTCGGGACAATAGAAAGCTCGCTTAAGGCCCGGGCGCCCACATCCGGACCGCGCCACCCCGCAAATGCCGGATCACGCTCTTCAACAATCCCCTCAACCGCCCGCCATCTTCCGGCTTCATCAAATACTCGCAAGCCAGTATCGCCCGAGGCAGTACTCCAATACACCGAACCGGCGCGCGGGTTAGCTGGCGCCAAGGCCAATGACGGCACATTCAGGGATCCGCCGTTTATCGTCAACGCACCGCTTACGGTTGTGGCGCCGGCGCTCAATGCTCCAGTCACCCTTGCCCCGCCCGCGGTACGCAACTCTCCGGTTCCATAATCAATAGTCAAAGCCGGGATCCAATTGCCGGTTGAGAGCGTGCGCAAAATCTGAAAATGCCGACCTTCGGATTCCGGACGCAGCGCCGCAGCCCAGCGATCAGTACCGGCCTGCGCTAAAATCAGGTCTGCCAATCCACTTGCAGTGCCGGAACGCACCCGCACATGAGCTTCACCTTCAGTGGTGCCAACAGTCAATCTGTCAAATGTTGGGCTTCCGGCTACCGAAACCAGATTTTCAGCCGAAATTTCAATATTGCGCCCGGCAGTATAGGTGGCGCCAGCTGCCACACAAGCCAGCGCCGTGCCATCCCAACTTAAGGCCTCTCCGTCAGCACAAGCGGCAGATGGCTCCGTAAGCACCGTATCCCCCACCGCAATCGTGCGCGCGTGTCCTTCGCCGGTAATCGTGATCCCGCCTCCGGCAGTAAGTTCGGTCAAGACCGTATCCAAATCCACTCCGTCAACCGTGGCGTTATCGGTAAGGAGACGGATGCTACCTCGCACGTTAAGCCCGCCGCCAATTGTGGTTTCACCAGTCGTGTAATTCACACTCAAGGGGGAGGTCACTACTCCATCACGAAAACGCGCGAGCTCAAAATTGTTCACGTTCGGACCGCCTCCAAATACCCGAAAGAACCATGGGGTCTGATTATTAATACTAAAGCTAAAATTGGCATTACCGGTCGTCGGACTAAGCGTTAAGGAAGTCAGCGCACGCGCGCCCCGATCATCGCCGCGCCAAGTACCAAAATTCGGGTCACTCTCCTCGGCAATTCCACTCTCCGGCGGCGCGGCGCAAGTAAGCGTTCCGCCCACCGCGGAGACAAACTGGCCGGCCGGGCACGCGGCCGGAAAAGCGCCAAGCTGGGACCAATTAACTGTGCTAGCATTGGTAAGCACCGTATCCCCCACCGCAATCGTGCGCGCGTGTCCTTCGCCGGTAATAGTGATCCCGCCTCCGGCGGTAATCCCGGTCAACACCGTATCCAAATCCACTCCGTCAACCGTAGCGCCGGCGGTGGGCAGGAGAAGGTTGCCTCTGGTTTGCAGATTACCTAAAACATCAAGCACCCCGCCGATTGAGGTTGCGCCAGTCGTATAATTAACACTCAAAGCCGTGAGGGATGTTCCGCCAACTCTACGGGTGAGATGAAAATTGGAACCCTCGCCAAACACCCGGATGATCCAAGGATTTTGATTATTAACGTTAAAGAAAAGATTGGCGTCGCCGGTCGCCGGACTCAGGCGGATATTGCCGGCCGCGCGGATATTTCCGGCCACATCAAGACGCTCGGTAGGAGTAATCGTGCCGATGCCGACATTGCCTTGAGTGGTTACTGAAAGGCGTTCAGTGCCGGCTCCGCCGGTCGCCACGGAAAACGTGCCGGTCCTCTCCCGATTGACCAAACGCCAGTTAATCACATTATCTTGGGAAAGGATAATCGACGAGGTTTGGTTTTGCAAGCCACCCACCAGCAAACCGGTGTTTCCCACTAAGTCGCCTTGAGATTGGGCCCAGACACGTCCGGCAGCGCGG
>JACPJN010000002.1 GCA_016187515.1 Candidatus Uhrbacteria bacterium
GGAAACAAGAACTTATCCGATTCGTGAACTACTACAATACCGTTAAACCGCACAAAGGCATCAACAATCTTACCCCCATGGAACAACTAATTAATTACTTTTATCCGCAAAAACTGTGAACAACGCGACTAAATCCTACACCTAGGGATAGCCGCAGGCGGCATCCGTGGCTCGCCCAGCCATTCACCACTGCCTTTCTTCGGGCTTTGGTGCTGGGGTGAATATTCGTGTGAACCTGCGCAGGTGTTAATTCTTAAACATTCTCATACTATCACATATTCTTTAAAATATCAAGACCCCCCTTGCCACAATATCCCCCTTATGATATACTGAAAAACTTCATAATTTTGACGTTTTCCTCGGTCGGCCGAAGCCAACGCCGGCGCACTGGGGATAACGTGACTAAACCTTACTATGTTGGATAAAAAAAAGAAGGAATCCATTATTAAAAAATTCGCGACCCACGCGGGAGATACCGGGTCGCCGGAAGTGCAAATCGCGCTGCTCTCCACCGAGATCGCCGATCTTCAAGAGCATCTTAAGACCCATAAAAAGGACTTTTCTTCCCGCCGGGGACTCCTGCGCAAAGTCAACGAGCGCCGGAAACTCCTCAAATTTTTAGACCGGGAAAGCAAGGATCGCGTTTTAACCCTCAAGAAAAAACTTAAGTTGTAGTGAACCAAGTAAAGCAAGTAAATCAGGTAAATTAGGGAGATCGAACACGTGATTTACTTGACTTGCTTGACTCGCTTGATTTACTCAATGACAACTATGATCAAACACCCTGAACAGCGGGTCGCGGTTTTTATCGACACCCAAAACATGTATTATTCGGCGCGCAACCTTTTTAACGCGCGCGTAAATTTCAAAAGCATTGTGGAAGACGCGGTGGCCGGACGAAAACTGATTCGCGCGATCGCCTATGTCGTCCGCACCAAAACCGGTGAAGAGCGGCCTTTCTTTGAAGCGCTCAAGGGCGCCGGAATTGAAACCAAAGAAAAAGAACTGCAGATCTATGCCGGCGGAGTAAAAAAGGCCGATTGGGATGTCGGCATCGCGGTAGACGCGGTTAAACTCGCCGACAAAGTTGACGCCATCGTGCTGGTTTCCGGGGATGGCGACTTTGCTCCGCTCATGGAATATCTTTCGGGCGTCAAGGGCTGTCTGATTGAAGCCATGAGTTTTCGAGAAACGACTTCTTCCAAGCTGGTTGAGGTGGTTGATGAATTTACCGATCTTTCTCAACACAAAGAACGGTATCTGATGAAGATCGGCGAGATTCGCAGCGGAACAACCGCGGATACGCGAAATGATACCCGCAGTAGCGGCAAACGCCGCGGTACCAAGAGCGCGCCGCGCAAAGCAGAAGAGGAAACCGAGTCAACCATCTACCCGATCATCACGCCGTGGAATGAATAGAGTGATAGTTATTACGTTACTGAGTTATTGAGTTATGAGTGGTAACCCTATTTAACACTTAATAACCTAATAACTTAATAACCTAATAACTTGTTACTGGTCCGCGAACATCGAGATCCGTGCTTAGGGTCTTTCGTTCGCGGAGCAGCATCACACCACCTATGTCAGTTGAACGCTTCGAAACGCAGTGGGGAGGGAAAAATTTAATTATTGAAACCGGAAAATTCGCCCGGCAGGCCAACGGCGCCTGTACGGTCCAGTATGGCGACACCATGGTGCTCGCCACCGCGGTGCTGTCCAAAAATACGCGGGAGGGAATCGATTTTTTTCCGCTCATGGTGGACTATGAAGAAAAGCTTTATGCCGCGGGAAAAATAAAAAGTTCGCGCTTTATGAAGCGCGAAGGACGGCCCTCGGATGAGGCGATCCTCTCCGGCCGTTTGGTTGACCGCGCGATTAGGCCCCTTTTTCCGGAAGGGCTGCGCAATGATATCCAGGTTATCCTGACCGTGCTTTCCGTTGACGGAGAAAACGACTCTGACGTTCCGGCCATTGTCGCCGGATCGGTCGCGCTTGCGATCTCCGACATCCCCTGGGACGGCCCGATCGCGGGCGCGCGCGTCGGCTTTATTCCCTCGGCGGAGTCCACTACCGGCCAAGGCGGCGAGTGGGTGCTCAACCCCACCTTTGAAGCGCGGGGAAAATCAACCCTGGATCTTTTTGTGGCCGGCACGGCGGACCGCGTGCTGATGCTGGAGGCGGGCGCGAAAGAAATTTCCGAAGAGTTAGTTGAGGAAGGGATCGCGTTTGGTCAAAAGCACCTGGGCAAAATCCTGAAACTGATTACTGAAGTACAGGAAAAAACGGGGAAGAAAAAACGCGCGCCCGCGCCTAGCTCAAGCGATGATGAAGTAACGCTCAAGGAAGAATCCGCCCGCGCGAAAGAAGAAACGCGGCTGGTGCTTCAGCAAAACAAAGCGCTCTTGTTTGGACAGCCGCGCGCGAGCAAAATCGAGCGCCGCGACGTAAAGGATAAACTCTACGCGCTGGCGGACGCGCGCCTTAAAGAGCTGGGGCTTTCCAAAGAGGCGCGGACGGCCGGTATAAAATCAGTCGAAAGCGGCATTGAAGATCTGGTAACGGAAGCCATCCTCCGGGAAGGAAAGCGGGTTGACGGCCGAACCCTCACTGATATCCGCCCCTTGCAGGCCGAGGTCGCGGTTCCGCCGCGCATTCATGGTTCAGCGCTGTTTGAGCGCGGCGATACGCAAGTGCTGGCCACCTTGACTCTTGGCGCGCCGGGACTGGAGCAGACGCTCGAAGGTATGGAGGTTTCCGGAAAAGTGCGCTTTTTCCACCACTATAATTTTCCCCCTTTCTCGGTTGGCGAGACCAAGCCGCTGCGCGGTCCGGGACGGCGGGAAATCGGCCACGGCGCGCTTGCCGAGCGAGCGCTTCTGCCGGTAATCCCCGATGATAAGGAAAAATTTCCTTATACGATGCGTCTGGTCTCCGAGGTATTTTCTTCCAATGGATCATCCTCCATGGCCTCGGTCTGCGCGGCTTCGCTCGCGCTTTTTGACGGCGGGGTGCCGGTTAAAAAAGCAGTTGCCGGAATCGCGATGGGGCTGGCGTCCAATGATAAAGGCGAGTACAAAATTTTAACCGACCTGCAGGATCTGGAAGACGGCAAGGGCGGCATGGATTTCAAAGTGGCCGGCACCCGCGACGGCATTACCGCGATCCAGCTGGATACCAAAACCAAAGGGCTCTCTTCGCAAATTGTGCGTGAGGCACTCACGCAGGCAAAAGCGGCGCGCCTGAAAATTCTGGACACCATGGACGCGGCGCTTTCCGCGCCGCGTCCGGAACTCTCGCCCTACGCGCCGCGCATTGTTTCCTTTAAGATCAATCCGGAGCGCATTCGCGATGTAATCGGTCCGGGCGGAAAAATTATCAATGAGATTATTGACGCGACTGGAGTGCAGATTGATATTGAGGATGACGGTCTGGTCATGGTGACTTCCACCTCGCCGGAGGCCTCGGAAAAAGCCGTGGCCTGGATAAAAAATCTGACTCGCGAAGTAAAAGCCGGAGAGATATTTGAGGGGAAAGTCACGCGGCTCATGGATTTTGGCGCGTTTGTGGAAGTACTCCCCAAACAAGAAGGGCTGGTGCATATTTCCGAGCTGGCGCATTACCGGGTTGGTAAAGTAACGGACATCCTCAACATCGGGGATACGGTTAAAGTAAAAGTGCTGGAAATTGATAACATGGGACGGCTGAACCTTTCCCGCAAAGCACTAATTGATCCCAGCGCGGAACAGCCGCCGGCCGGATATAATCCGGACAGCGGCGGTTCGCGAGGTGGGTTTAGCGGAGGCGGCGGCCGACCCCCGCACCGCGGCTTCGGCGGCGGAGGTGGACGCGGTGGCGGCCGCGGCGGATTCGGTCCCTCCTCTCGCGAGAGGAGGGATGGCGGTCGCCGCGATCACTAGCCAGCACAATCCCCCCTCTTAAGGTAAGAGGGGGTAGGGGGAGTTATGAGCACAGGTGCGTAGGGGTTAGAACAATCAACACACACAACACAAAAACGGGGCCCTCGCCCCGTTTTTTTGGTATCAAACGCCGCCATCCCTGCCGAGCTTGTACACCCGGCAGATTTTTTATATCAAAAAAGCCCATAAATAGGGGCTTTTCTTGTTTTCCAGATATAATTTAGTGTCAAGTTGAATAACCTGTGGATTGTGTGGATAAGTCCATATGCCCAAAATACCCACATTTTACTAACAGCGGGCGATCTATACTCAAAATTCCGCTAAAATAAGGCAAAACCTTGACAGTTGAACAACTTTGTTGTACACTAATTACTGGAGAGTGTTCTTTCACATCTCCACCTTTTCTACTCTTCTTCAATAAACGTTACAAAAACAAAAGAGGTACGTCTTAGGGAGCCCCCACACCTATGCGGCACATTGGCGCAAAGCGCCATTTGTAAGTCCACCGCTTAGGTATAAGGCCTGAAAACATGTTTTGCCTATAAACTGGCATAAACGTGCTTCAGTGCCGCATAGGCGTGGGGGACCCAAAGGAGGGTACAAGAGGGAGTGTCCTTTATGCCCCAGACGCGGCATAACTCTTTGCGATTCGCATCATCTGCGGATCCGAAGGATCGCGTCATCTACGGGCAAAGGGGCGTTCTCGACACCGGAAACATACATTTTTTCCATCTTTGAGGGAAAATTAACCGGGGCGCGAGGGCGCCCCATTCGTGTTTTTAAGCGCCAAGTGGGGAAGGACTTGGACTTGACAATGCTGCGGGTTTTGATATACTGCTACCTATAACATCTGCTTGGCCTATCACGCCTCCCAAACCTGGCCTGATAAACCTGCTTTATGGATCAAACTACTTTACAAAAAATCAAGGCGGAATTGTTGAAAGAACAAGATAAGCTCAAGACCCAGCTGGCTCAATTTTCCGCGAAAAATCCGCATAACCCGGATGACTACAACGCGGTGTTTCCTCAATTTGGAGAAAAGGAAGAAGATAACGCTACCGAGGTTGCCCAATACAGCGACAACTTGACGCTCGAGCGAACTTTGGAAGCGGCGCTGCGCGATGTAAAGAAAGCGCTCATTAATATCGAGAAAGGAACTTACGGCACCTGCCGATACTGCAAAAAAGAAATCGACCGGCGGCGGCTGCTCGCGCGACCGACTTCTTCTTCCTGTATTGACTGCAAAAAACAATTAACACAGTAAATCCAGCGAGGCAAGTAAAGCAAGTAAATCAAGCTGCCTGATTTACCTGATTCACTTGATTTACTTATACCATGCTTTTGCGACAACCCCTCCTCTTGTCACTGATCGTGACAGCGTTTTTCACGGATCGTTTTCTCAAATGGTACGCCCAAAGCCTTCCCGAGGGAGCGATTTTTTCATTTTTGCCCGGCCTGGAATTTGGCCGCTACCTAAACCCCGCGCTCTTTTTCTTCCCGGCTTGGAGCTGGATACCCTGGGCGGCGCTTGCGGTACTGATCACCATCGGCATCATCTTCATAAATTCCAAGCGCCAAACCACAAATTACAAGGAAATTCCAAGCGCCAAACCACAAATTCTAAACGGTTTGAAATTTCGAATTTTGAATTTGTTTGGGATTTGGGATTTGGGATTTGGGATTTGGTGCCGCCGCGGCTTGACACTTGTTTTTCTCGGCGGCTTGAGTAACGTCTTCGACCGCTTCGTCTACGGGGGGGTCATTGACTATGTGAATATCTTGGGATTGGCGACCATCAATTTGGCTGATATACTTATACTATTAGGGGTGTTTTCTATATTTTGGCAATCTTCCATGATTAAAAAATCTGTGCCTTATAGCACACGGAATCATGAAGTATGAATTAGGAATTATGGAATTTGTGCACATTGATTATGTGCTTTTTCCCCTGATTCATGCTTCGTAATTCATAATTCAATCAATGTATGACCAAAGGCGCTAAACTATTCTGGGGACTGGTGATCCTCGCGGTAATTATTGTGGTGGCGGCGGTTTCCCGCGCGCCGCGCAGCGGCCCCTCCGTAAAAGAGCTCCCGGAAGGGCCGATTAAAATCGGATTTGTCGCTCCGCTTACCGGAGATGGCGCGGCCTACGGAATACCGATCCAGCGCGCCGCCGAACTGGCGCTGGCCGATATTAATCAAAACGGCGGGATTGGAAAGCGTCAGCTGGAAGTGGTTTGGGAAGATGGGAAATGCGATCCGAAGGACGCGACTGCCGCCGCTCAAAAACTTATCAATATTGACCGCGTGTCCGCGATTTTTGGCGGCGTCTGTTCCTCGGAAACGCTGGCGATGGCGCCCTTGGCCGAGGCCGCGAAAGTGTTGGTGGTCTCGCCGTCTTCGACCAGTCCGGACCTAACCGCGGCCGGTGAATTTATTTTCCGAACCGCTCCTTCGGATGCCGCCGCCGGAGCAATCGCGGCAAAATACGCCTACGATAAAATGGGGTCGCGGAAGGCCGCCGTAATCTCGGAGACCAAGGACTATACCCAGGGCTTGCGCCAGGTCTTTACCGCGAAATTCAAGGAACTGGGAGGGGAAGTGGTCGCCGACGAAACCTTTAACACCGGGGACACGGACTTTCGCACGCAAATCCTTAAAATAAAAAATGCTACGCCGGACGTGATCTATCTTCTGCCGCAAACTCCGACTCCGGGAGTGCTGTTGCTCCAACAGCTTACTTCCAATGGAGTAGAAGCCAAACGGCTAACGGCCGAGGTCCTGCTGGTCCGGAGCGTAGTTGATGAGAATAAAGCGCAAATGGAGGGATTGATCGGAATTGAACAATACTTTGATGAACAAAATGAATTATGGCAGGGATTTATCGCCGCTTATAAGACGCGCTATAGTGAGGATCCGCCCTTCCCCTCTTACCAAGCCAATACCTACAGCCAATTCTACCTGCTGAAAGAGGCCGTGGAAAAGGTTGGTCTGAATACGGAAAAGATCCGTGATTACTTTTTGGGGCTTAAGGATTGGAAACACACCTTGGGTACTATCACTTTTGACTCCAACGGGGATCCGGTCGGACTGCCCTACAGTATAAAGACCATTGCCGAGGGCGAACTCCAAGAGCTGGAAGTATTTCGCCCGTAGATAGCGAGGGGTTGATTGTATAAACCTTAAGCAAAGCGGGGTTTTGGGCCCCGCTTTTGGGTCTTGTTTGGCGGTAAATCGTGTGCTATAATAGATAACTTTATAGACCAATCCGCCAAGCATAATTCCGAATATGCATATCACCTGGCTGGGACAAGCCTGCTTCAAAATCGAGGTAAAGTCGCAAAACGAGGAGGTGGCCATTATTACCTATCCTTTTGACGCGGAAAAAACCGGACTCAAGCTCCCGCGGACCCTAACCGCGGATCTGGTTTTACAAGCCGGCCCGGCCCTGGCCCATCCGGTGGAAACCCGCGCCGGAAAAACTCCATTCATCATTTCCGGGGCGGGCGAGTATGAGGTGAAGGGTGTTTTTATTTATGCCATCCCGCTCTCGGAAGACCCGGCCTTAAAAAATCCCGGGCATATCTTTTGGATTGAAACCGAGGATATGGTCCTGGTCCATCTCGGGCCGCTAACCCAGCTTCCCAAAGGCGATGAACTGCAGGAAATCGAGGACCTGGATATCTTATTTGTGCCGACGGGCGGCGGGGAGTCGCTGGACGCGAAAAAAGCCGCGGAACTTACTGCCGCGCTGGAGCCCCGGGTGGTCATCCCGATGCTGTATAAAATTCCCGGACTGGCCGGAAGTATTCAGGGCGTCGAGCCGTTTTTAAAGAACCTGGGCGAGAAGTCGGAAACCCTGCCAAAATTAAAGATCACGCGCAAGGATCTTCCCACCGATGCGATGCGCGTGGTGGTTCTTGAAAAAGCATAGTAGGATATGACCGAAGAGGAGCGAGTTATCCGCGCGAAAAAACAACTTATTCTGGTGGGGGCCGCGTGCGTTGCGCTGCTTATTTTTGTGCTCTGGGTGACCCGTCTAAAAACCACGCTGGCTTATCTGAACCAGCGGGCCTCGCCAATCCCGCTGCAATCCTTTAAGGAAACCGATAACCAGCTTGGTCCCCGGTGGACAGAATTTAAAAAACAGCTGCTGGACCTCAAAAAATAGCCGTATCGTCTATGCCAAACCAACAACAAACCACCATTGGCAAAATTGAACCTCGCCCGATTGTCGAGGAAATGCAGGAGAGCTATCTGGATTACGCGATGTCGGTAATCGTTGCCCGGGCCCTGCCGGACGTGCGCGACGGTTTAAAACCGGTGCATCGCCGAATTCTCTATGCCATGCATACGATGGGACTGCGTCCGCAAGCGAAATTCCGAAAATCCGCGACCATCATCGGGGAAGTATTGGGAAAATATCATCCCCATGGCGATATTGCCGTCTATGACTCCATGGTCCGCATGGCCCAAGATTTCTCGCTGCGCTATCCTTTGGTCTGGGGGCAGGGAAATTTTGGCAGCATGGATGGGGATTCCGCGGCCGCGTATCGGTATACCGAAGCCAAGCTGGCTTACATCTCGGAAGAGCTGCTCGCCGATATTGATAAGGATACGGTAAATTTTCTACCCAACTACGACTCGACCCATAAAGAACCCGGCTTGCTTCCGGCAAAACTTCCCAACCTGCTTTTAAACGGATCCATGGGAATCGCGGTCGGCATGGCCACCAACATTCCGCCCCACAATTTAAAAGAACTTTGCGCGGGGATCATCTACCTGATTGAGCATCCGGATTGCGCGATTGAGGATTTGATGAAATTCATCCCGGGTCCGGATTTTCCCACCGGCGGGATCATTTACAATAAAGCCGACATTAAACAGGCCTACGCCACCGGCCGCGGATCAGTAGTGATGCGCGCCAAGGCCGAGATCGTGGACGTTACCAGAATTATTGTTACCGAGGTCCCCTACGGCGTTAACAAGGCCGATCTTTTAACCCACATCGCGGAGTTGGTGCGCGATAAAAAAATCGAAGGGATTCGGGATTTGCGGGATGAATCCAGCAAAGGCGAGGTGCGGGTCGTCATTGAGCTTAAAAAAGACACCTACCCCAAAAAGGTGCTGAACCAGCTGTTTGACGCCACCTCGCTGCAGACCGCGTTCCATTTCAACATGCTGTCGCTCGTTGACGGTATTCAGCCGCGGCTGCTGAACCTTAAAGCCATCCTGGAGGAATATCTTAAACACCGCCAGGTGGTGGTTCGCCGCCGCACGGCTTACGATCTTGAACGCGCTAAAGACCGCGCCCATATTCTCGAGGGTCTGGCGATCGCGATTTTGCATATTGATCGGGTCATCTCCACCATTAAAAAATCTAGAGACAAGGAGGAAGCCAAGGTAAACTTAATCAAACAATTCAAACTCACCGACATCCAGGCCGTTGCCATTTTGGAAATGCGGCTGCAACAGCTGGCTAATCTGGAGCGGCTGCGAGTGGAGACCGAACTTAAAGAGAAAAAGGCGCTGATTAAGGAACTCCAAGAAATTCTGGCCTCGCCAAAACGGATCCTCGCCATTGTTCGCGGCGAGATTGAAGGGCTTTCCTCCAAAATGGGAGACGCGCGGCGCACCGAGATTGTTGCCCACGCGGTCAAGGAATTCCGCACCGAGGATCTTATCCCGGATGAAGGAACCATTGTGATGATTACGGCTGACGGCTATATCAAGCGTCTTCCTCCGGAGACCTTCCGCCAACAAGGACGCGGGGGTAAAGGCGTAATCGGACTGACGACCAAAGAAGAAGACGTGGTGGAGCATTTGTTCTCCACCTCCACCCACGCGGATCTGCTGTTCTTCACCAACCGCGGACGGGTCTTCAAACTCAAGGCCTACGAGGTTCCGCAAACCACGCGCACGGCAAAAGGACAGGCGGTGGTAAATTTTCTAGAGCTTGGTCCGGGAGAAAAGGTTTCTTCCGTACTCTCGCTTAAAGAATTAGGGGACTACAAATACTTGGTGATGGTAACCAACCGCGGTTTGATTAAAAAAGTCAACATTGAGGACTTCAGCGTCGTCCGCCGTTCCGGACTGATTGCCATTAAACTTAAACCGGAGGACAATCTGGAATGGATTAAACCTTCTACCGGAAAAGACGAGATCACCCTGATCACCGACCAAGGACAGTCGATTCGTTTTAAAGAAACGGATGTGCGCCCGATGGGCCGCGTGGCGGCCGGGGTGCGGGGAATCCGGCTCAAAGGCAAAGATCGGGTCGTGGGGATGGATGTTCTCGACAGCAAACTGGTGGAAAAGGGACTGATGGAATTATTTGTGCTGATGGAAAGCGGTTTTGGAAAACGCACCGAGGTAAAATCCTACAAAGTCCAGCGCCGCGGCGGTTCGGGAATAAAAACGGCCAAGGTCACGCCCAAAACCGGGGCGGTGGTTGGCGCGTTTGTGGCCAATGCCAAAGATGAGCGAGACATTATTGTCATCTCCAAGCGCGGACAGGTGCTGCGCACCCCTTTCCGCACGATCTCGGTTCAGGGCCGCGCCACCCAAGGAGTAAGGGTGATGAGGTTTAAGGAGGCCGGCGATAGAGTGGCTTCGGTTACCTTCGTCTGAATTTTGACATATTTGTCAAGGGGTGGTAAGATAAGGATATATGAGTCCAATTACTGATCAACTTACTCATCATCTTATTACCGTGGAGCAAGAGTTAGCGCATATTCGGCGAGAGCTTGCTCGTTTTTCTGATATGCAACAGCAAGCCATCCCCACTCACGATCGCCGGAAAATGATTGCTACACAGATTACTTCAATGAGTCTTCCGGTAACTGATTGGGCGGACATGGAAGCAACATTATATGGAGGCAATACCTGCTTCTAAAGAATATGCAGTATTTTCTGGATACCTCGGTTATTTTGTATGCCGCGGGCGCCGGGCATGAATATAAAAAGTCCTGCGTTGCCATTATTGAAAAGATTGCCCGGGGCGAACTTTCCGTATGTGTTTCCACCGAGGTGCTTCAGGAGCTCGTGCATCGCTACATTCGTCTTAGCAAGAAGCCAGAGGGTATTAAGATGGCTAAAGATGTAAGCGAGTTGGTGCAAGTGCTTCCCGTAGACGATGTGGCATTCCTTCACGCTCTGACTATTCTTGAACAATGCGAAGTTGACACCCGTGATGCGTTGCATGCCGCAGTGGCACTCCACTTTGGCATAGACCATATCATCAGCACTGACAGACACTTCGATCTTATCAAAGAAGTGAAGCGCATTGACCCGACCACTCTTGAATAAAAGTATGAACCCCCCGGCAAGGCGGGGTTTTGACATATTTATCAAGGAATGGTAGGATAGCATTGCTACCTATAATTTATAGACATCAGTTCACGGTTCACAGCACTTAATTTATAAACAATCGCTGTGAACTGTAGACTGAGAACTGTTGACTCAATATGGGATTACCCGGCCATCGCCGAACCTCTTCACATAAACGCCGCCGCGCCGCGCATTTTGCGCTGTCGGCTGCCTCCACCACCTCCTGCGGCAACTGCAGTAAAAAAATTCTTCCTCATCACGTTTGCCCGCATTGCGGATACTACAAGGGGAGGCAGGTGATGAAAATTAAAGTGAAGGGGAAGAAAAAATAATCGCCGCTTGAACGCTGTGTTCGCCTCTGGCTCACCCAACGCCGGCTAACGCCGATTGCAATCGGCGCAACACGGCGTAGGCCGAGCAGAATGGCGAGGCACGGCGTAAATCGGCGTGTCATTATGGCCAACCGACACCTCGGCCGCACGATCATCATGCAGTCGCTCTACCAATGGGACTTTCGCGGGAAAGACCAGTCCGAGCTGGAGCGCGCGCTGGTAAAAAACCTGCAAGAATTTGCTCCGGAATTTGACGATGTTCCGTTTGTCGAAAATACCATCAACGGCATACTGAAAAACCTGCCGGTAATTGACGCTCTGATTACCAAATACGCTCCGCAGTGGCCGCTGGATCAGATTACGATTGTGGATCGCAATGTCCTGCGCATTGGGGTTTTTGAGCTAAAATTCTCTCCCGAGATTCCGGCCCGAGTGGCCATCAACGAGTCCATTGAACTGGCCAAAACCTTCGGCGGAGAGTCCTCGGGGAAATTTGTAAATGGAGTATTGGGCGCGATCTATCGCGATATGACCGCGAAAGGAGAGATAAAGGAAATTGATAAAAAGTAAAGCAGGTAAATTAAGTAAATCAGGTAAATCAACCGGCTTGACTTGCTTGTCTAGCTTGATTTACTTGATTTACTCAATCAATAATTATGAAGGATTGGTCTATTTTGGAAAAACGCCTCGGCGTTACGTTTAAAAATCAGGAGCTACTCAAGCAAGCCCTGGTGCACCGCTCGTACCTAAATGAAAATCCGGCTTTTCATCTTCAGCACAATGAACGGCTGGAATTTTTAGGCGACGCGGTTCTGGAACTCGCGGTTACCGAATATCTATACAGTAACTATCCCAATCCCGAAGGCGAGCTGACCAACTGGCGCGCCGCGCTCGTCAACGCCAAAATTCTCTCCGAGATTACCCAGGATATCGGCGTGGAAGAATTTCTATTTCTCTCGCGGGGGGAAGCCAAAGACGCCGGATCAAAAGCGCGGCAAGTGATTCTAGCCAATGCTTTTGAATCAATTACGGGCGCGATTTATCTTGATCAGGGCATGGAGGCGGCGCGAGGATTTATCGCCCGCGCGGTGCTTATAAAACTGCCCCACATCATTGAAGCCGAGCTCTATATTGACGCCAAAAGCCGCTTCCAAGAGCAGGTGCAGGAAAAATTTTCCATCACTCCGACTTACCAAGTAATGTCGGAGGCCGGCCCGGATCATTTCAAACATTTTCGGGTGGGAGTATTTGTCGAAAATACGCTGATTGCCGAGGGGCAGGGCAGCTCCAAGCAAGAAGCCCAGATGGCCGCGGCGAAGGCCGCCTTGAAAACCGACTGGGAAGAAAAAATCAAATGAGCGCCCGTGGTGAAATGGATATCATAACTGACTTCGGATCAGTTGGTGGGGGTTCGATTCCCTCCGGGCGCAATTGAACGAAGTGAAACAAAACCACCCCGACCGCGGTCGGGGTGGTTTGATACGTGATACGTGTTGCGTGATACGTGAACACTCTTTACTTCAAATACTGCAACGGGTTAATTACTCGGCCATTGATATACACGGTTAAGTGCAAGTGCGGCCCGGTTGAACGGCCGGTTGAACCAACCAGCGCGATGGTTTCTCCGCGGGAAACGGCCTGCCCGGGCTCGACCAGAATTTTACTGGCGTGCGCGTAACGGGTCTTCATTCCGCCGCCATTATCAATAACCACGGTATTGCCCCAGCCGCCGCGGCCCCAGCCGGCGTACTCCACTACTCCGGTCTCGGCAGCCACGATCGGATTGCCCGTCCGATCGCCAATATCGAGTCCGGCATGACGCCAAGAATAGTATTGCGTGATTCGCCGCGAAGTCGGAACCGGCCAAGTGAGTTTCGCGCCCACTCCCGGAGCAAAGTTCGGCACGCTCACGATTTCTCGGCGATAAACCGGAGCGGGCGGAGCGACGGCAATCGGCCGGCCGCCCGGGATGACCAATACGGTGCCGACGGCCAAGCTGCCGTCAATCAGCCGCGTACTATTGTATTCTTGAATATCCGCCACTGCGGATTTGTATTTTTTAGTGATACTCGCCAGCGTTTCTCCCTTGCGTACGGTATGCGATATTCCGGAAACCGGAAGGATTTTTAATTTCTGACCGGGCTTAATCGTGCTCCAAAGCGAAAGATTATTTTCCCAAAGCACCGTGGCCACGGAAATTCCGAATTTTTCAGCAATCATCCAAGGGCTGTCGCCCGGAGACACTTCATACTCCACAATCTCCGTACGCGTGAGCGGCACGCTCACTCCCGGAAGGTCTTGGCTTAAAAGCGCCCCGCCTTCAAAGACGAGCGGAATGCCCGGGTCCTCTCCCTCGGGCCTGGGCTGGTCTTGAAACAAGGCCTCAAGGTAGGAATCAACTTCTTCAACCGGCACCACATCATCTTCTTTAATCAAGAATTCCCCGTCCCCGCCAGCCCCTAAAAATCCTTCGGAACCAACGACCTCCTGCAGCGGCATCTGATTCCCGAAAATACCTCCGGACAACCCCGAGGCCGCAAGCGACGGCGCGCTCACAATCATCACCAGAGCGATCAGCAGGCCATGGGCCACATAACGGTGGCTTAATCCGCACCAAAGATTGCCGCGCAGTTCAATAATCCTGCGCATTACACCGGCCTTAACTTTGCGTCCGATTAGATAAACAAAAAGGACTCCCGGGGAAAACGGGCGGATCAGATACTTGACCCCTTTTCCCAAGGAATATCCGAAAACGCGCAGGAGTCGGCCAAATTGGGCGGAAACCCTTAAAAATCCCTCAAATATGGCCAAAATCAGCCGGAATGCCTTGTGCAGCATTCTACGTTTCATGTGCCCTACGATACCATAAAACCGGCTTTTTGTCAAGGGTCCTATGTCCACACCCCTGTGGAAAGATATCCTTGAAATTTTTCTCGGTTTTAGGTATCATTATTTCATTATTTCCGGTAATCCTTTAAAAATATAGATATGTACATTCTTATCATTAGCGCGGCTTTTTTAGCGATCGTTTGGGGGCTGGTTTTGGCCTCCTCCATCAACCGAATGTCGGGGGGAGAAGGAAAAATGATCGGGATTGCGAAGGCCATCCAAGAAGGCGCGCGGGCCTATCTAATCCGGCAATATAAAACGGTCTCGCCAATCGGGGCAGCGCTTTTTCTGATTCTTGGTTTTGGACTTAACTTTAAAATCGCGGTCGGGTTTTTAGTCGGCGCGGGATTTTCCGCGCTGGCCGGAATTATTGGGATGCTGATTTCGGTGCGCGCCAATGTCCGCACCGCGCAGGCCGCCAAACAAGGACTAAAAGAAGCCATGTCGGTAGCGGTCAAGGGCGGTACCGTTACCGGTCTTTTGGTAGTTGGACTCGCGCTTTTGGCGGTGGCCGGTTATTACTATTTCACGCGCGACTTGCAGGCGCTTATCGGTTTGGGGCTGGGCGGTTCACTGATTTCGGTGTTTGCCCGTTTGGGCGGCGGTATTTATACCAAAGCCGCGGATGTCGGCGCGGACCTGGTTGGCAAGATAGAAGCCGGCATTCCGGAAGATGATCCGCGCAACCCCGCGGTCATCGCGGATAATGTCGGCGATAACGTCGGCGATTGCGCCGGGATGGCCGCGGATCTTTTTGAGACGTACGCGGTAACCGCGGTGGCCGCGATGCTTTTGGGATCGCTGACCTTCGGGCCCTCGGCAATATTATTTCCGCTGGTATTGGGCGGTGTTTCCATCCTGGCTTCGATTGTCGGCACTTTTTTTATCCGCCTCTCGGGTGAAAAAATCATGGGAGCGCTTTATAAAGGACTCATCGCCTCCGGCGTGCTCGCCGCGCTGGCCTTTTATTTTGTGATTCCGCGCGTGGCCCCAGCGGGCGCCGCGCCTCTTAAACTCTTTGGCGCTTCGCTTATTGGTCTGGCGGTAACGGCGCTGATGATCTGGATCACGGATTACTATACCGGCACCAATCACAAACCGGTGCAGTCCATCGCCCGCGCTTCCGAGACCGGACACGGTACTAACGTCATCCAGGGGTTGGCCATTTCCATGAAGTCCACCACGCTGCCAATCTTGGTTATTGCCGCGGGAATACTTGGCGCGTATCAGCTGGCCGGACTCTATGGCGTAGCGATCGCGGCCATGAGCATGCTGTCGCTTACTGGGATTGTGGTGGCTATTGACGCGTTCGGTCCGATCACGGATAACGCCGGCGGAATTGCCGAGATGGCTGGTTTGCCCAAAGAAGTGCGCGATGTGACTGACCCGCTGGATGCCGTAGGCAACACCACTAAAGCCGTAACCAAGGCCTACGCGATTGCCTCGGCCGGACTGGCGGCGCTGGTCTTGTTTGCGGCGTACACTGAAGAGTTTGCCGTCCGCGGCGCGCGTTTGGTTTTTGAACTGGGCGATCCGCGGGTGATTGTCGGGCTTTTTATTGGCGGACTGCTTCCCTATTGGTTTGGCGCGCTGGGGATGGAAGCCGTGGGCAAGGCCGCCGGAGCGGTCGTCAATGAAGTGCGCCGACAGTTTAAAGAGATTAAAGGGATCATGGACGGCACGGGCAAGCCGGATTACGGGGCGGCCGTGGACATTGTTACCCGCGCGGCTATCGCGCGCATGATTGTTCCGGCGCTGATTCCGGTGGTCGCCCCGCTGCTGGTTGGATTTTTACTTGGACCCAAAGCGCTGGGCGGACTTTTGGTCGGCTGTATTGTGACCGGACTGTTTGTCGCGATTTCTATGACCACCGGCGGAGCCGCCTGGGACAACGCCAAAAAATATATTGAGGCCGGACATCACGGCGGCAAGGGCTCGGACGCGCACAAAGCCGCGATAACCGGCGATACGGTTGGCGATCCGTACAAAGACACGGCCGGGCCAGCCATCAATCCCATGATTAAAATCATCAATATTGTGGCTTTGCTTATAGTCGGATTTCTGATCAAGTAACAATTCGCTTTCCTCCCCTGCCCGAGGGGAGGCGAGGAGGGGTGGGAGCGGGGTGGCGCGATTCCAAACCGTAGCGCGGGGCTTCACGCCCCGCGTTTTTTTATTCACTCCTTAACCTGATCCTCGGCCCATGTGTGATCAACCCGTTCTTTCAGCATGGGACTGTTGCCGAATGCGCTTTCGTAGTGAAAGGTAAGAATTTTGAGCGAGACAAAGCAAAAATTAGGAAGCATACACGGAGTGTCTGTTGAGTAATTTTTGCAAAGTCGCAGCCGAAATTCTTACCTTGCAGTAGAAATGGCATTCGGCAACAGTCCCGTGTCGTGTCCCAAAATCTCACGGCCGTGAGATTTTGGGACACGACACAACGCTTGAGCCCATTCTGGTCTTTTGACACAACTGTGAAACGCTGATAGAATCGTACCATTATGCAACATACTCTTCAAAAACTTCCCAAAAGCACGATAGAACTTCTGATCGAACTAACAACTGCGGAGATGCAGCCGTATCTTCAAAAAGCCGCGACTCAACTTTCGCAGACCAATACGATTCCGGGATTTCGGCCTGGCAAAGCGCCATACGATGAGATTTCGCGCCGCTTTGGAATCCAGCGCGTTTGGGAAGAAGCCGCGGTGATTGCCGTGCCCAAGGCCTTCGCGCAAATAATTCAGGAGGAAAAAATCGAGACCTTGGGATCACCCGAGGTTGAGGTGGTCAAACTCGCCGCGGACAACCCGTTTATTTTCAAAGCCACAGTCGCGCTGCTTCCGGAAATCACCCTGGGGGATTATTCAAAAATTGTTATAAGCGCAAAAGAGGTGGCTGTGCCGGAAACCCAAATTGATAAAGTTCTCGCCGACCTGGCCAAAATGCAGACCAAGGAAGTGGTGGTGGATCGGGCCGCGGGAATCCAGGATAAGGTTACGGTGGATATGACGATGTCCCTTGATTCGGTTCCCCTCGATGGCGGCGCGACCAAGGATCATTCGATCTACCTGACGGAAGAATATTACATTCCGGGACTCAAGGAAAAATTAGTGGGAGCAAAAAAGGGCGGCCAGCTGGAGTTTAGGATTAAATTTCCAAAGACCCATTATCAAAAAATGCTCGCGGACAAGGAGATCGATTTTAAAGTGAACGTGAAAGACGTATTTGAACTGCAGCGGCCGCCGCTGGATGACGACTTTGCTCACCGGCTGGGAAAGGATAACCTGGCGGATCTAAAGGCCTTAATCCGTCATAATCTTGAAGAAGAGGCCCGCGGCAAAGAAACCGAACGCCAAGAACTTGAACTGCTGGACAAACTGGTTGAGCTGACTAAGTTTGGCGACCTCCCGGAGGTCTTGATCAACGAGGAGGTCCTTAAAATGATCGGCGAGCTGGAGGATGGGATTGTCCGCCAAGGAATGGAATTTACCGATTACCTAAAAAAGGTCGGCCGGACTCGCGATGAATTGCGGTTAGATTTTGCCCCTCCAGCGTTAAAACGGGTAAAAACCGCCCTGGCTATCCGGAGGATTGCGAAAGACCATAACGTTTCCGTAAATGAGGAAGAGGTTGACCGGGAAGTTGAGCGGGTGCTTGAAGTTTATAAAGACGCGCCGGAACAGCATGAACAGATTAGATCTCCCGGGGCGCGGGAGTATCTTAAAGGCGTGCTGCGTAACCGTAAAGTTATTGCGTGGCTTAAGGAGCAGGCGTTAAACACTAACCGCGTATGAAAGCCGGATTTGTAGTATTGGTCGGACGCTCAAATGTTGGAAAATCCACTTTGCTAAACTCGCTCGTTGGCGCCAAAGTGGCGATTACCTCGGATAAACCGCAAACCACGCGCTTCCCAATCCACGGAGTAATTCACGAGGCGCGCGGAGAAATTGTTTTTGTGGATACTCCGGGAGTATTTGAAAAACCGCGCGATCGCGTGACCCGCGCGCTAAACGAGCACGCGCGCGCGGCTTTGGAAGGAATTGACGCGCTGGTCTATGTTGCTGATCCGACTCGTTATATCGGAGAGGAGGAAGAAACCATTCTAAAGCTGGTCCGCCCGCTAACCATTCCAAAAATCCTGGCCATTAACAAAATTGACTCCCCAAAAGCCGCCCACCTTGATGACTACCGAAAACTCGCGCCGCAGTTTCTAACGACGATCGAAATTTCCGCGACACACGGCACTCATCTTAAAAAACTGGTCGCTGCGATTTTTGAACATCTCCCGGAGGGAGCGCCGACTTATTCGGAATTTCAACGCACCAATACGGAAACCCGGCTGTGGGTCTCCGAGGTGATCCGCGAAAAAGTATTCCTTCAAATGGAAAAGGAAATCCCTTATGGGGTGGCGGTGGAGGTCAAGGAAATGGAGGAACGCGAGAAAAAAACCGGCGAGCGCGTGCTGTACATTGCCGCGGAAATATTGACCACCCATCCCAATCACAAAAAAATGCTAATTGGAAAGGAGGGAAGAAAAATAAAAGAATTGGGGGAGGCGGCGCGCAAAGAGCTCGAACTCGCCCTCCAGTCCAAAGTATTTCTGGACCTGGAAGTGGTGGTTGACCCCCGCTGGCCCGCCCGACTGCTCTAAATTTTCTCCGCTGGTAAAAGATCCCAAATGATATTGAACGCGGATTGAAACACATCCACCATTGTTGGAACCGCGACAACTATCGCAAGCGACGAAAGCTGCGGGCTGATAATCAGTACCTTGTCTTTGAAAATATCGATCGTGCTCTTGAACGCATACTTTTCTGGCACATATTTCCAGGTGCGCAAAAATTTTGGATCGGTGGGATTTTTATCTTTAAACTGCGGCGAGAGAATGAGTTTGGTGCGGATGTTGCGGCGGCCGCGTTCTTTACGGAACTCCACAAACCACTGCGGATCAAGCCCTTCCCATTCTTGACCACTGGAGATCACATAATACGATTTATTCTGGTATTCATCCAAAATTTCTGTGTAAAATTGCTTGAGTTCATCAAGTGCCTCAATGAACCGCAGCCCAAATTGCTGCGTTTGCTTTTTCTCCACAGATTCAAGCATTGGAATCACACTTTCAAATATCTCGAGCTTTTTTGCAAATAGTCGCGCAACTTTGTGCGGCTTTTCCGCATAATAGAATCTCCGATTCTTCCGAAAGTACACATTGCAAAATCCTTTTTGCGCAAGCGATTTGAGGATCGGGTATACAGTGGTACGCTTAAGCCCGGCTTCCTTGGCAACTTTGCTGGCTTGCGAACCGCCCAATTTCAAAAGCGCAAGGTAGATATTTGCCTCTTGCTCCGGAAGGCCTAGATTCTTAAGATTTTCAATGGGTTTCATAGAAATATATGTCAAAATTTTACAACACTACTTTTATACTACTCAAATTATCCCATAAATAAAGGATCCTGTCAATCTTAGCTGTCCTAAATGGTTGACACTAATGAAATTTTATAGTATTCTTGGACGTTGAGACAATGGGGTCTTAACAAGACAAGCAGTTTCATTGGGAGTGACACAATGCTCACCTGTGAACAGTACGACGAGATTTTGGCAGACGGCAGTATTCCGGATGATGATCCGCGAGTGCAAGAAGCACACCTGCACTCGCTCGGGTGCACACACTGCCAAGATATAGATCTGGTCGGCGCTGAACTAATGCGCATATTGAATGATGCGCTTTGGGAAAAGTGGGAAAAGCGTACGGGCAAATCCCGTAAAGACCTCTCGATCTACGAACGGCGCGCTATTCGGGATTGTGCGTTCCTGCGCGAGCTTGATGATGCTTGTGCCGTGGCTCTTGGCATTTCAACGTTCGAACAGTGGACGGCGCACAAGGACTCCTGCCCGCAATGTCAAGAAGTGGAGCAAATCCAGGACAGCATCATGGAACGCTGGATGGGTGATACTCCCTATGCCAAGTTCTGGGAGGGGGCAGTCGAACACGGGAATGAAGCATTGGGATTGCTTTCGCGTGAAGAGCGTTGGCGGCGGCTGCGCGAGTACCTCCAACGTAAGGGTGTGTAGCCATACGAGCAGAAACTCTAGTTCCTTCCGTGCGCCGGGCACGAAAAACTCCCGGCTTTTTTCTTTTTCAGTCATTTGCCACAAAAATAAACGACTCAACTATGTGCGATCGCAAAATATTGACAATCGTGTTTTTCATTCATAAACTCTCCCACATTTTTTTAAACCACGTATGGCGGCACAATGCCGCTTGAAACCCTCTTGACATATCTAGGCAGATTGTTATACTGCCTAAGCGGCCCGAATCGCATAGGAGGATCAACCAATGCAGAACCGCGGAGTAATGTCCTTTGCCATCCTGGTGTTGGGTCTGGCAACCTGTGCCACCAGCGCCAAACCGGTCCCCGACCCATCGCGTCCATCTGACATCGAGCTGGGAAGACGCCTCCGCGCCATGCATAACAAATGCATAGCGTATCAGGGCCTTACCGTTTATGAAGCGTACCGGCGCGCCATGGAAGAGTGGAGGGCGCTCCACGGCACCAATGCCCGCGTTGATGAATGCGTTGCTCTCTTTGCTTCGGATAATTCTGTAAGCCGGCCGCTACCGGAAGCCACTGAACAATCACCGGGTGTCCCCGGGAAAGAAAACCCCGGTCTTGGCACGCCGCTGCTGCGTCTTGAGGAACTGGAAGCCAGGATCCACGCATTGCGAGCGCGCGTGCTGACGTCAAAGGAACGTTTGGTCAAACTGCGCGAGGAGTTAGAAGCGCAGACTCGGTGCGCAGAAGAATTCAATATTGAGGAGATTTATTTTGAACCTTGGTTTTGTTCACATATCAACGCGGCTATGTCTCGTTGAGGTAAGGAGGCCAGCAAAATGGGCCCCGGCTCGATACTGCCTGCATCGCTTTCCGAAGATGACAGCGCTTGCGCCGGGTTCTTTTTTTTATCTACTGCAATCCTTCATTCTACATTCTTAATCCTTCCATTTCTCCCCAGCTTAGACCTTGTTTAAGATCCACCACAATCGGGACTTTAAGCTGATGCACGGATTCCATAATCTGTTTTATTTTCGGCGCAACCTCTGCCACATTCCCCTCTTTCACCTCAAACACCAATTCATCATGGACCTGCAATAACATACGAATGGCTCGCGAATTTGGAACGAATGGCTCGCGAATTATTCGTGCGTTATTCGTCGTATATTCGTGCGTTATTCGTTCGTGTAATTTAATCATCGCCATTTTCATCAAATCCGCGGCGGTGCCTTGGATCGGCATATTTATCGCCATGCGCTCGGCCGCGGCACGCACTTGCTGAACCCCAGAATTTATTTCAGGAAGATAGCGGCGGCGGCCAAAAAGCGTAGCCACATAGCCGTGATCGCGGGCATGTTGTTTTTGTCCTTCTAAAAATGTGTAAAGGCCGCTATAAATTTCAAAATAACGCTCAATAAATTGTTCCGCATCGCTTCTAGGCGTACCCGTGGCTTGCGCCAAAGCAGTCGCCCCCATACCATAAATAATTCCAAAATTAATGGCTTTGGCGCGGCGGCGCATTTCATGATCAACTTTTTCAGGGGACACTTCAAACACCCGCGCCGCGGTTTCGCTATGAAAATCATGCCCGCTTTGAAAGGCCTTGATCATCTCGGCGTCTCCGGAAAGCGAAGCCGCCACCCGTAGCTCAATTTGCGAATAATCCGCGGATAAAAGTACAAAACCTTTTTCCGCGACAAAGGCCTTGCGAATTAAGCGTCCGTTTTCCGTGCGAATCGGAATGTTTTGCAGATTCGGCTCGCTGGAAGAAAGCCGTCCGGTCGCAGTTATGGTCTGATTAAAGGTAGTATGCACGCGGCCATCTTTTTTAACTAAAACCGGCAGCGCGTCAGTATAAGTTGATTTGAGCTTGGCCAGTTCGCGATAATCAAAAATCAGATCCACAATCGGATGCGCGCCGCGCAACTTTTCAAGCTCGCCGGCCGCGGTGGAGGCCACTTTTCCTTTAACGGTTTTTTTAATGCGTCCCACCTGCGGTACAAGGCCGAGTTTGTCATACAAAATTTCGCGCATCTGCGCTGGTGAGGCAATGTTAAATTCTTGCCCGGACAATTTGTAAATCTGCTTCTCCAATTCTTTTAGCTCTTTGCCAAACTGCGCGGAAAGTTTAGTCAGATAGACCACGTCAACTTTGATGCCGGCGCTTTCCATTCCTTCCAGCACGGGGATAAGCGGCTTTTCGATTTGCTCATAAAGGGTAAGTAGATTTTGCTCTTTAAGATCATGCTCCAAGTTTTGGAGTAGCAGCCGAGAGGCTGCGTCTTGGCGCGAGCTTTCACCCGCTACTCCGTACTCTTTCGCCACACTTTCCACACTATGCTCCCGATCTCCCACATTCAAAAGATACGCCGCGACTTGAATTTGTTTGATTGTATTGTTCATAACCCCTCCTGCACCTCCCCTTATCTTAAGGGGAGGATTGTTGCCGACTCCCCCTCCTAAGGTAAGAGGGGGTTGGGGGGAGTTATGCCCGGAAAGCAAACTTCCCTGGGATTTGGGATTTGGAATTTGGAATTTCTCACCATGCTCCTCATCCAATTTTTTCACCAAATTCCTAAATCCAAACTTTTCAAACACCTCGCGGAGTTTTTCTACCTCCGGCTTGCCGATCTTACAATCCTCAAGCTTAATCTTAATCTCCACATCTTTTTTCAATTCCACCAGTTTCTTTCCCAATACCGCCCCATCTTTCCCATCTTCCAATAATTTCAAAATCCGCTCCGAAATTCTACATTTTACACCTGCCTGCGCAGGCAGGTTTTTACTTTTACATTTCGCTGCCTCCTCGTATACTGCTTCTACTGACCCAAACTCTCCTATCAATTCTGCCGCGATCTTTTCCCCGATCCCCCGCACGCCCGGAATATTGTCGGACGGATCGCCGCGCAAGGCCTTGTAGTCAATCATCTGATCCGGCCGCAATCCGTATTTTTCTTTAACCGCCGCTTCATCATAAATAACCGTATCGGAAAATCCTTTGCGAAAGCTGTACACTTTCGTATTTTCATCCACCAACTGCAGCGTATCCATATCACCGGTAACAATAATGGTTTCGATTTGTGATTTGTGATTTGTGATTTGTGATTTGCCACTTAAGGTGGCTATCACATCATCCGCTTCAAAGCCCTCTTTTTCCACGACCGGGATATTAAACGCGCGCACCACTTCTTTAATCATGGGGAGTTGATCATATAATTCCTGCGGTTGTTTTACGCGCCTCGCTTTGTATGCTTTGTACAGTTCGTCGCGAAAAGTCGGGCCGGGCAGATCAAAAGTGACCGCCGCGTAAGCCGGTTTGAGCTCGCGCAAGGCCTTCATCAGCACGGTGGTAAATCCATACACCGCATTGACCAGCGTCCCATCCTTAGTGGAAAGCGGCGGAAGCGCGTGAAACGCCCGATGCAAAAGGGCGTTTCCGTCAATGATCATAAACCGTTGTTTTGTTGGCATACAGATCTATGATAGCACGATTTCATAACTCCCCCTACCCCCTCTTACATTAAAAAAGATTCATTAAAAAGAAAAGAGGGGAAGACCGTATGTCCGTGCTCCGCGCGCGTGTGCGCGGACCGAAACGATCTTCCCCTTCCCCGGAATTGGGTTGCCCTGCGGCAGAGTCAGCATACTTTTGCGAGCTATATCGCTAGAAACAGCCCGTCATTAGTATTCCTCCTCCTGCGCAGGACTTTGATTCTCCTCCTTCCTTTTCCATCCGGCGTTTTGCAAACGCTGATGGAAATTAGAGCGCCTCCCCTCCAGGACGGCAAGGTCGCTTTAGGCCACTTTCCACGTCCCCGAAGACATGCGTTGCTCTGCGCCGACGGTCAGCTAGACCGTGGCGAAGTCCGCCTGCGGCAGGCCGTCCTGGCCGAGCCGCGCCAGGTAGGTCTGGGGCTGCCCGCTCGAGTCGACCTGCGTGAACAGGCCGGTCGTGGTCGGCGCGTGCTCCACCTCGGCGATGGGTCCGAGCGCCCGGATGACGCCGCGCACCCCGGTCTCGGCGATCTCGCTGACCGTCTGGCTCGCGATCCTGGCCGCGTTCACGACCTTGAGGCCCTGGCCTTCCACGGTCACGATGATGCTCGTGCCGTAGAAGCGCAGACCGATGGACGTGATCGGGTACTCGAACTCCGCGACCGGCTTCCAGCTTCCGGCGCTGAAGTGGCCGCTTCTGGCCTGCTTGGCGGTCAGCCGCCAGAGCTGGTTGCACCGGCCGTACTCGGTGCTGCGGGCCACGAACCCGCCGCCCAGGTTCTCGGGCACCGCGACCACGTCGGTCACCTGGTGCACGCCCATGTCCGTGAGCCGCAAGCCGTTGCCCATGAACGAGTAGGTCTGGACCGAGTTGCCGGGCGCGAGCGCGATCCTGCCGTGCGCCTGCGGGAACGGCTTGGTCAGCGCGTCCACGATCGGCGCGGCGTTGTTGGCGAGCCGCGGGGACGAGAACTGCGTGCGGTCGTCCACGGTGATGACCCGCGTTCCGCCCTGCTGCTGGATCGCGAGGACGTAGATGGCCCCCTTCTCGGTCGGGTCGGCGAGCCGGACCAGGCCCTCCTTGTCCGCGAACGTGAGCGCCTCGGGCGTGTCCTCCACGACGAAGCTGCCGTCGGGCAGGATGTCGAGGCGAGCCAGGCGCCGGAAGTAGTCCGGCTCGCGCTGCGCCTGCTGCTGCATGAAGAGGGTGAGGTCCTTGATGTTCTCGATGCGGTGGCTCTCCACCGCGATGGTGCGGACGTCCATGGTGAACGTTCTCCTCTTGCTGGTGCTGCGGTTTTTCCGGCCGGATGTTGCGTACGCAAGAAAATTGCCAACCGGTTTCAATTCCTTGCTGATCCCGCTTTGGTCCCGGGGAATCACCGGGTTTTTAGACCTTCAAAGTACTATCCTCCTTTCGGGGCAACCGGAGCGAACAAAAAAGAGCGCTCTTTTGCCCTCACCCCGCACTTTGCTTAAAAATGTGGAATCAGAGCACAAGAATGGCACTATTCTACAACAGGGGCAAATTCATGTCAACCCCGTAGTGAAAGTTCGACTGTGGATAACCCTTGTCGGGACTGTTGCCGAATGCCATTTCTACTGCAAGGTAAGAATTTTGGCTGCGACTTTGCAAAAATTACTCAACAGATACTCCGTATATGCTTCGTAATTTTTGCTTCGTCTCGCTCAAAATTCTTACCTTTCGCTACGAAAGCGCATTCGGCAACAGTCCCTTATCCGCTATTCATTCTTGAGAGTTTTACCGCTAATTCCATAATTTTCGCCTTGTCCTTAGGCAGTTTTCTGCGTTTGCAATTTACCATTTCTTTCCAAATGGCAAACGCATGCTGTTTCATGCCTTGGAGGGGGTATTGCTCAAAATGCCTTACCATGGTGATAAGCTCGCCCAGTTTGTTCACCCGGTAATACACCCACTTTTGTGTCCCAACGCCGCCCCGATACACCTTCCCCACCCCAAAAAAGTCCCGAACTTTTAGAAGCAGGGGAAGGTCTCGTGTTGAGGACTTCATCACAAAACAAACCGTAATACCGCCCTTGGACCGGAGATAGGTAAAACTGCCACCCCACTCCAAAAGACCCGTAATATAGTGATTATCAAAAATTCGCATAATTAAGCCATTTTGTCCTGAAGGTTACAGAAAATGATGTCATTTTCTGTAACCCACGATACAGAAAACGCCAAAATGTCGGCATACCGACATTTCGTTAAGTCGTTTTTAAGACCGGCTATTTGCCGGCTTTGGTACCCCATATTCCATTTTCTAGACATTCTAACCGCCTGGTGGACCACGTACAAAATCTGGTACATAGGCGCTTGTGCGTGCCATTTCCAAGACGCACACTACAAGACATTGACTTACGTGTAGGATTTAGTCGCGTTGTTCACAGTTTTTGCGGATAAAAGTAATTAATTAGTTGTTCCATGGGGGTAAGATTGTTGATGCCTTTGTGCGGTTTAACGGTATTGTAGTAGTTCACGAATCGGATAAGTTCTTGTTTCC
>JACPJN010000001.1 GCA_016187515.1 Candidatus Uhrbacteria bacterium
AAACAAGAACTTATCCGATTCGTGAACTACTACAATACCGTTAAACCGCACAAAGGCATCAACAATCTTACCCCCATGGAACAACTAATTAATTACTTTTATCCGCAAAAACTGTGAACAACGCGACTAAATCCTACAAATTATGGTATGAAATCCGCACTAATTACAAGACCAAACGATAAAGGCCAAATTGTCATTCCTAAAGATATGACAGAGCAACTTGGTATTGGAAACAAAATTCCGCTTCATTTAGTAGTGATGGGGAATAGTATTTGTATTTATCCCGCTTGGAGGGCGTTGAGCGCGATAGAAAGGGAAAGAGCGCCATCCTACATGAAGATTCTCGAAAAGACGAGAGGTGCGTGGGGCGACGACTCTGGGGAATCACTGAAAAAAAAGAAAAGGACATTAGAACTGTCTGCCTCCAAAAAGCGACGACTTGCATGGTCATAATTGATACGAGTATTATTATCGATCATTTGCGTGAGCGGGGTGAACGAGAGACCCCGCTTATGTCTATTGCGCGAACGATGCCGCGAGAGACGCTTTGTATTTCGATTATTACGATCCAAGAACTCTACGAGGGAAGGAGTACAAAAAATACCGAGAAAGAACAATATCTTCGCGTCACGATCGCTCCGCTTAGAGTTTTGGCGTACACGGATGAAATTGCTCAGTTGGCCGGAGAGGTTGCGCGAGATCGAACACAACCTATTGAATTTGCGGATGCCGCTATTGCCGCAACTGCAATTATACATAGCGCTTCGTTGTATACGCTCAATATCAAGGATTTTCGGGGGATTGAAAAATTGGAATTGTGGAAGCAGTAAGTTTTTTATGGTACACAAAATTCCAAACGCGTACATAATCGCCGTCACCATGGGTTATGGGCATTTGCGTCCGGCGTATGCTTTGCGCGACATGGCCGCACCCTTGCCGGGAATAAAAAAGCCGGAGCATAACGGAGTAATTTCCGCGGACGATTATCCGGGAATTCCAGAGGAGGACAAGAAGATGTGGGAAACGATTCGCAAGGGGTACGAGTTTGTGTCGCGGTTCAAGCGGATTCCGGTAATCGGGGACGCGACATTCAAACTGATGGATCACATGCAAGAGATTGCCGGATTTTATCCTCGCCGCGATTTAACCAGGCCGATCTGGCAACTCAAGGCCACCGTGCGCACGATTGAAAAGAAACAATGGGGTAAGCACTTGATCGCGCGGTTAAATAAGCGTCCTTTGCCGCTGGTCACTACTTTTTTTACCATTGCGCATATGGCCGAGTATTGGGGCTATCGCGGGCCGATTTATTGCGTGGTTACGGATACGGATATTTCGCGCAGCTGGGTCGCGCTGGATCCGCGGGGGAGCAAGATAATTTACTGCGCGCCGTCTTATCGGGTGGCCGAGCGGCTGAAACTATACGGAGTAAATCCGCGCCGAGTTTATTTAACCGGATTTCCACTGCCCAAAGAAAATATTGGCCATAATACGGAGGTGGAAATTTTACGGCGCGACCTGGCCGCGCGGATGCTTAATCTTGATCCGGCGCAGCGGTATTTGCGAGTTCACGAAAAGCACGTTGCCGAACGCTTAGGATTAAAACGTTTACCGCTTCGCCCGACCCACCCCTTAACGCTGACTTTTGCGGTTGGCGGCGCCGGCGCGCAGCGCGAGATTGGCGCGGCGATTTTAAAGAGTTTGCGGCGGCACATTCTGGAGGGGCGCATCCGGGTGAATTTAATCGCGGGCACGAATGCGGAAGTGCGGGATTATTTTGCGGAGCGTACCCGCTTAACTTTACCCTCTGCTGATGGAAAGTTTGGCGGGGTGTGTGTCCAATTTTCAAAAACCAAAGCGCAGTACTTTGTGCAGTTTAATAAACTTCTGCGCACCACCGACATCCTTTGGACAAAACCGTCCGAACTCTCGTTTTTTGCCGGGCTGGGTCTGCCAATCATTATTGCTCCGCCCATTGGTTCGCAAGAAGATTATAATAAGGCCTGGCTGATGACGCTTGACGCGGGGGTGCCGCAAGAAGATCCGAAGTACGCATCCGAGTGGCTCTTTGACTGGCTGCGTTCTGGATTTCTAGCCAAAGCCGCCATGGCCGGCTACCGCGAGGCCTTCAAATTCGGGACTTTCAACATTGAGCGGCTGGTCTCCGACCATCCGCGCGAGATGAAACTGGTGGAGACGGTTTCGCCGTATTGACCCCGCGCCTTAAGAATGGCCATGGAATTACTAAATATCCACTTGACAAATTATACGGGTAAATTGTAAAGTGGAGTTATGCAATATATAACCCGCGACGCCGAGCTGATTCTTGCCAAATTTCTTGCTACGAACAAGGTGCTTTTGGTATTAGGCGCGCGTCAGGTGGGGAAGACCACTCTCCTGGAGCATGAGCTGATAAAAGACCAGAGTGTGTTTTTGAATTTGGATATCGAGATTGATAAAGCACAGCTTACGGCGCGAGCCGCGCTTGCTCCTCCGGATGCGCTTAAAAGTTTGGGATCGCCCAAGGTGCTGGTAGTTGATGAAGCCCAGCGTTTCCCGGAGATAGGACAACTGGTGAAGGGGTGGTATGATACAAAGCTTCCGGTGAAAATCATATTACTGGGGTCTTCCAGCGTGAATCTGATGGATAAGATTGCGGAGGCGCTTACCGGCCGGAATGAAAAATTGTATCTTCCGCCGTTGACTTTCCGCGAAGTGGCGCGCGCGCAATCATGGTACAAGTCCCCCTATACCAAAACCATACTCCTCCAGAATTTCGGCAGACAACTCCAGGCAGTAATGCGGGAAGCGCTGGTGTTTGGAAGTTATCCCGAAACCATTGCCGTGGCAGAGGCGCGCGCGCAGTATCTTTTGAATCTCGCGAGCGATTATGTGCTTAAAGATGTGCTCCAGCTGGGTTTGGTAAAATCTCCGGATACCATTCGCCGACTCCTGCTTTTGCTTGCGCATCAAATTGGAGCAGAGGTTTCCATTACTGAACTCGCGCAAAATCTGCACCTTGCGCGGCAAACAGTTACGCATTATTTGGATCTTCTGGAAAGAAGTTTTGTAATATTCCGTTTGCCGGCGTTTAGTACCAATCAGCGCAAGGAAATCGCGAAGAATAGCAAGATTTATTTTTGGGATACAGGGGTGCGTAACGCGCTCCTTAAAGAATTTTCCATAAGCGAGTTACGCGCGGATATCGGAGCGCTTTGGGAGAATTGGGTGGTTGCCGAGTTTGCGAAACAGAATCTTTTGGCCGGCGGAATGGATACCCTTTATTTTTGGAGGACCACCGCCGGAAGTGAAGTTGATCTGGTGATAAAAAGAAAAGGCGCTCTGCGCGCGTTTGAGATTTCCTGGTCAAAAAAGAAACGCACCCCGCTTACATTTACCCGTCTTTATAAAATACCGGTGGCTATGATTACCAGGGATTCATTTGGCGAGTATTTTCTTTAAAATATACTCTTGCGGCGCGCTTTGGGACTCTTAACATTGAGCGACTGGCGGCGGGGGAAGCTCATGCAATGAAGCTGGTTGAAACGGTCTCTGTCGCCGTATTGACTTTTTGTCAAGACCGCGTAAGATTAACCATTAACTAAGCAGACAGCGATCGGAGCGGGCAAAACAAGCAATTGCAATATGCCTGAATATGGCGAACGCCATCGCGAGGGTGGCGAATCACACAATCCAGAAGCAAATTTATCCGCGCGACATCGGGAATTGTACGAATTAGTGCGGCAAGAGGCGGAAGCGCGGTCCGACTTGCCTTCCGGAACTTTTGAGTTTGAGCACTCGCGGCGAGGGTACGGGAGGGTACGCTGCGCGCCTGTCTATCCCGGAGATCGATACCTACTCGACGGATACTTTAGTGATGGATTAAGGGTACATTATGAAATTCAACTGGACCTTGTCAAAGCTGGCGCGTCACAAGAACCACGCGTTCAAACGCGTGAAGGCGCGAAGGTGGGGACGCTGACTGCCACTCGGCTTGATCGCGGTATGAACATAGTGCTCACAGCCGAGGCCGCGGCGGTGCAGGATTTTCGCGGACGCCGGGTGATGCGTGATAAAGATGGAAATCCGTTTCAACCGGACGGTGTGCATGTTAAAGATAAAAAGGGTCGTGAAGAGGTGATGACCCGTGCGCAATTTGAAAGAGGAGTTAAGGATTTGGATGAACTTCTTAAGCGCGCCGTAGAGTGGTGGAAGGTTGATAGAGGCGAAGTCGAAAAATCCCATGAATCCGTCTCTCGTCTTGCTGATATCAATACCGAGTTCAATCGGTGGCTTGATGAACAGGGCATTGACGATAAACTCAACCGGGTGGAGTGGCCCAAAGGGACGTTCGCCTTGGTTCAAGAAGGTAAGGTGCTTGGTCAAGGATCGGTAAGTGCGCCGGTCCATAATTTAGTCCTGGAGGCGCGCGCTGCTGATGGATTTACAGTACGGTACGATTTAACACGTGAATCCATAGATGAACTGAAAACACAAGCGAAGATTCGCGGTGTTGTGGAAACTACCTCGATTATACACGAAGGGAAGTTTAGCATAGCTACGGCTGATAGTCCGCAATGGGGTATCATTAAAGCAAGGGTTGTGCATACAAGATCATTTGATGATGCACACAAGCCCTGGAAACATGCGGATTCCAGTCAACCATTGTTGACGACATCAAATCTGCATGGCCGTTCGCCGGTGAGGTTCAAGGGAGACGGTGTGCATATTGCGCATAAAGATGAACGCCAATGGCGTAATCAATTACATGAGCTTCAAGAAAAAGTGTTCCAAGGACTTGGATTAGAGCGGGATTTTAGTACAGCGCGTCACTTATTTCAACATCAACCATATTTTTCCCAGTCACTCGCCTCTCTAAGAAGAGAACTTAAGCAAGAAGACCCTAAGTTGGCCGTATCGCGATTACGTGAACTATGGGATGCGTTTAAAAATGAGCAAAAGGCGCAGAGGCGCGCGCGAGTACGGCAGACGGGCGACTCGTCTCGGAGTTCAATTGGTTCGTTCCCAGATCATCTTGACCCAGGACCTCCCCCTGCTGAAAGTAGGATGGACCATCAAGAGTATCGTGCAACGCTGGAGCGGGCGCAGCAGTTGATGCAGGCAGCGGTTGCGGAAGTTAAAAAGGGGAGATCAAGACCCGAAGATCCGGAAACGCCACCAACACCTGCCCCTGCCAAACAAATTGCAAAACCAGAACCTGCGCATGCACCCGAGCGCAAGGAAGGCGAGCATAAGATGCGGTTTTGGCAATGGCGGTATGGGAAAGTAGTGCAGCATGAAAGGGGGCCAATAGCAGCTGGTAGTGAACATAATATTACAGGCATGAGCACGGGTGTGCCACGCGATCTTTGGCCTGCTCTGCTTCCCTCTCGGATAGGGATCGGCGGTTCAGATGTTTATCATTGGGGT
Source organism: Candidatus Uhrbacteria bacterium (assembly GCA_016187515.1). Lineage (GTDB taxonomy): Bacteria > Patescibacteriota > Patescibacteriia > GWA2-47-26 > GWA2-47-26 > JACPJN01. The sequence continues at coordinate 5,431 of JACPJN010000001.1, forward strand.
GATTATCCCTGGCGTGAAAAAGGCGGCGGGATTGTCAAGAAAACAGTCAGAATGAGCGGGGCTTCATATGTTGTATGCGCGCGGGTAAACGGCCGGTCAGAAACCGGTGAAGGGGTGCGTGGCCGTTTCTATACTGAAGCGCGCTATTGGGTAATTCCGGAAGATCAATGGTCGATTGTCGCCGTGGCGCAACTGGCAGATCGACTGCAAGCCGAACCAGCCACGGCTGAAGAGATGGAACGCACTCAAGGCAGTCTTGAGCCGGTTGAGATGACTGACGCGGTATTTGATAAGCCGCTTCCGGACGGCTGGTTTGATGACACTATCCGACGTATGATTGAAAATCTGGTGGCCAAGCGTCCGCTTAATCTTCCTTCAACAACAACGTCAATCCAAACGTATCTGGAAAAATTGTTTTACACGCTCATCTGCCTTCCGGAGAACGCGGCAAAGAAGATTGATTTTGGGACTGGGTTAATCGTAGGGCACTATCCTCATAACATTCCCATGGGGCTCAAGGTGGGCGGACTTATCACCGGACGCGAACAACTAGATCCTTTAACTGTAAACGCGTATAGTCAGGAAGTAGCGGCACGCATCCAATCCTGCAAAACTCCGCGCGAGGTGATGAAAGCGGTGCAGGCAATTCCAGGCGAGCTTTTGAAAAAAGTGGAGCAGAATCTTGATTCGTTAAAATGAAACTCGTGGAAACCGTGTCGCTGTATTGACAAGATCTTACATCTGCGATATAATGGATTAATTATGAGGCCAGGGGCAGATTCGCCTTTGGCAGAGAATAAATCTTAAACTTAAATAAGGTCAGCATATGGGCGAACACGAATCAATAGAGAAACAATTAATCATTGAGGCCGCAAATAAGACGCTTAAGGCGCTTGATAACGTAATGGCAAGAATGGGCGAGTTGGGTAAGGGGGATACCTTAGGGCTTCGGCACGGCTCAAAGGGAGGCGGCCAAACTCCTTACGAGTGGATCAACACTCGGCATATTGTGGGGAAAGTGGACAAGGGTGAGCTTGCGCAGGTTCAATCTTCGTTACACAATATGCTTGGAAGCGAGCTGGCGCGGGCGGATAAAGAAGTTCATTCATCTTTACAAGACGCGCTTAATGCCCTGAAAGAAATGGAACAATTTGCGGTTGAAAAATAAAACCAATAACCAATAATGTTATATGGTCACCACCAATGATTTATTGGCGAAAGTGAATATACACAGTATTGCAGAAGAAGGAAAAAAAATTTATGCGCGGATAAAAAACGAATACGATCCCAAGGAGAAAGGGAAGTTTTTGGCAATTGATATTGAGAGTAAGCATGGGTATTTAGGAACTACGAGTGCGGAAGCTCTGGCGCAAGCCCGCGAGCATCACCCGGATCGAGTATTCTATGTGGTAAAGATCGGATATGATGTTGCCGAAACAATGGTTCAGTCATTTTTGAAATTACACGCGTAAGTTTATGGTGGAGGGGTACTTTGCGCAAGACATTCCTTTTGTACGTGTCAATCTTGCATGGGGCGATTCGATACAATCTCCATTTACGGTTTTAGATACAGGGTTTACGGGTGACCTTCAAGTAACTCCCACTATTGCGCAAGAGCTTGGCCTGCAAGTTGCAGGAGTTATTCAGACGCAAGTTGCCAATGAGGATGTTGTTGAAATGCCTGTCGCGCTGGCCGTGGCCGGTATGGAGGGCATTTCGCGATATGTCCAAGTACTCATCTCCAATAGCATGCCACTTGCCGGTATCGGGTTGTTATCAAAATTTTCTTACAAAGCAATCGTTGATTGCCGAAAGATGACAGTACAGCTTGAGCGAGCGTAATGGTTTATGGCCGGAGCGGCGCTTATCGTCGCGACCGGTGTGTTTGTTATCAGTCTGCTTATTTTTATACTGTATTTTGTGTCAGGGGATTGATCCCGTTTGCGGTTCCCCGTCCTTGACTTTATCATTATTTTATGATATAGTTTTAAACTATGAGATTTGGTGATTTTTTCAAAGGGCGGGAGGGGCGCGCGGCTGCGGCGCGTCAGCACGAGGCCAAGCAGGCGCTGGGGGCAATTGATGCGATTGCCGATCCGGCGCGCGCTGATCTGGGCGCATTAGGTATTACCGCAAAGAATTTGCAAGCTGCTCTTGAAGCAGCTTCTTTGTCTTTAGAACAAGAGCGGAGAATACTCGCCTTGGCCAATCGGCCGGAAATTAAAGAACAATTGCCGCCGGTGGCGTATCCTGACTTAAAGCCCACCGCGCCGTTGCCGGACCGAGAAACCCTGGACGAAGCGCTGGAGCCGCTCAATGATCAGGAGATGGCGCGCGCGCTTGAAACATTTGGCGAGGATTTTGCAAAGGGTCGTTTGCCGACGTTTGTAATGGGCCACGTGATCGCGAGAAATAGTGTTCGTTTGTCCCCTGACCACTTGAGGGTGATGCCTGCTTATTTAAGGCCGCAGGCGGAACGCGACCCGGAGGGCACGCTTAGAAAACTATGGGACAGGACTTCCGGAGAATACCCGGTGTGGATTGATCGCTTGGTACCCGGTTACGATCAGGCGCGTCAGTATTTCGGACAACCTACTTATGATAGTTTAATGACCAAGCCGGGATGGGCATTTCCCGAAGGAGTTTATATACATGAGCGTTTACGCGCCCGTCCGGATGCCACTTTAGAGCAAGATCGGCAAGCCGTAGGAGGTCCGCAAAAGCGGGTCTGCCGCACTACTCTAAAAGATGTTTATTTGCCGCGGCAGAAAACCTATGAAGCCGCTCTGCCCCAGTCCCCAGCCCATCTTGATAAAAAACTGGGGAAAGTCGTGCGCGCGGTGGATCATGAGGTCGAAGCCGTAAAAATACTGGAAATTCGGATTGCTGACAATACGCGAACAATTAGGACTGAACCGCGGTCGCAGTATCTGTCCGTTACCATACTGTTAGGTCCGAGCAATCGCGCGCAGGAAGGGCTTGCGCGGGAATCACCATATCGCACCTACTTGCGCGCGCTGCGCACCAATCCGGGATTTTTCCTGGAGGCGTTGCGGAAGCACGCGCCGGAGGTATTTGAGGTGGGCAATGGCCGGAAGTTTTATGGGGAAGAAGGGGAGCAGTGGGAGCCGGATATCATGACCATGCATTTGAACGTGCCCGAGCTTAAGGCCGTGGGCGAGCCGGCCGAGAAGCCGTTTCGGAAAATGAAGTGAAATTCAGAATTGGCAGAAGTTTGGCAGGTGTGGTATAATAACCCAATAACCCAATAACCCAATAACCCAATAACCCAATAACCCAATCTTATGTCTAAATTCATCAAAACCGGTTTAGTCATTTCCGGGATAATTCTTTTCGGCGCCGGGTGCGCGCGAGGGGCCAAGGATTACGCCGCCCCGACTGCCCAAGCCCCGGATACGGGGGCGAACGCCGTGGCAGAAGGGAGCGTGCCAACGCCGGAGGCCGTAATTGAATATACTGACGAGGGATTTAATCCTTCCACCCTGCGCGTACTGGCCGGAACTAAAGTTACCTTTGTAAATAAAGGGGCTAAAGCGGTCTGGCCGGCTTCCGGCGTGCATCCCACTCATGATATTTGTCCGGGATTTGACGCGGGAAAGACCTTGGCAGCCGGGGAGAGTTATTCCTATGTATTTGAACAGGAGGCCGAATGTCCCTTCCATAATCATGTCGCGCCGGGTGAAAAAGGCGCCATTGAAGTTAAGGTAGCAAAATAAAGGTTCCTCTGGCGATGTATATTTATTGGTGGCGGATGGTTCGATTGAATGTCCAACGTTCCTTAGACGGAAAAAATCAGGAACAAACATGAGCAAGCGCTCCGGAGGCAATGACATGGACAGCCAGCCATTTGATTTGTTGGAATTGACCTGCCAGCGTCTTTACAAATACGCGAGCGACGAAGATGCGGCTTGGCCGCTTAACGGCCGCGAGATTGCGGATATGATCAGGGCATGTATCAGCACGGGCAACGCGGATTTTGTCCGCGCGGAGACCGTGCGGGTCTTGCGCGAACTGAAGGAAAGAGGAATTCTCGCGGAAACCAGTTTTGAAACTGACTGGTATCGGCCGGGCCCCAACTTCACAACCCGTAAGTAAAAGAGGAGGATAAGCGATGGTCCAACTGCGCCTTGACAACTTGGCTAAACGCGGCAAGGTTCATCCCTTGCGTGTTTTGGAAGTTGTTGCCGGAAATACTCCGGGCGTTGATTCAGTTGAGCAGCTGCTCAACAGTCCGACCCCCGACAACCCCGGCATTGTAGATGGCCGTGCTTTGGCAATCTACCTGATGTTCCAAGGTAATTTGTGCGACATTGCGCTGCCGGATCTTGCAGGTGTCTTTGGCATCCAACTCATGCAGGCGCGTTTGCTGTACATGAAAATTGCGCGCCGGCAGGATGCTGAACCCAAATTCAGGGCTGATCTTCAGCAGAAGGTTCAGCAACTGCAAGCAGCCGCAAGCGGGACAGCGGCAATACCGCAGACGACAGCGCCGCCGCCAGCCGCTGACGGCGAAGCCCCGGCAACTGTTCATGATGACAAAGTCGATATGGGTATTTTCGCGGCGGATGGAGAACCGATTGATAAGGTTGAAAAATGGCGTGTGATTTTTGCGGACGCGAGATTGGCGGGAAAAATAGTTGATTTCGCGAATACGGAAATGATTGATGCGATCAATGCGGCGCTCAAACTGCTGCAGACGGGCCGGCTGCGCGACGATGTAAATGCTCGCCGGGCGGTTGAGCGCTTGCACGCGGCAGGGGCGCAGATGCTTGAAATAGCAGAGATGTTTGCGGGGGAAACACCGCTGCAAGAGGCAGCCGGGGATCAGCATGGCGAATCACCGGCGGGGCAGGTGCATTCCGGGGACTCCGGAAGTTCGTAAAGACAATCTCGGCCATAAGGCGGTGAAAGAGGGACACCGCCTCTTTATTTTCCCGGTCATTTGATTTGGCGGGGTTGACAAAAATAAGCCCGTATTTTATACTATCATTAGCACTCTTGGATTGGGACTGCTAACTTTGTTAATATGCTTTTAGATGGCAGAAAAGCCCAGCTTTTAAGCGCGGTGGTAAAGGAATACGCCCGGACTGCCCAGCCGGTCGCTTCCGGACATTTACAAGAAGAATTAGGGGTTTCTTCCGCAACGGTACGCAATGAGATGGCTGAGCTTGAGCGCGGAGGATATCTTCGTCAGCCGCATACTTCAGCCGGACGGGTTCCGACGGAGGAGGGCTATCGTTATTATGTCGCGCATTGTCTGGAGGAGCAGAATGTAAAAAACGAGGTGGATGAAATGCAGGCGACTGTGCGTCCCGCACTTCCGCATGAAGCGCGGATGAAACGACTCGCGCGCGAGCTTGCGAGTGAGATGCGCGAAGGAGTATTTATTGGATTTACTCCGCAGTCCTCCTATTATACCGGACTTTCGTATTTGTTTGACCAACCGGAATTTGAATCAGTTGATTTTGTGCGCCACATCGGCGATATAGTTGATAACCTTGATCAGATTGTTGCGAAATTGTTTGAAGAAGTCGCGCCGGGAGTGCAAGTATACGTGGGTTCGGAAAATCCGTTTGGCGCGCAATGCGGAACCGTGCTTTTGCGCACCGGTATTGATCGGCCGATGATGGGGGTCTTGGGTCCGATGCGGATGGATTATGATCGGGCGATTGGGATGATGAAAGGACTCGGACGGATATTAGAGATTGGATATTAGATATTGCACTATGGAACCACAAGAAAAAACAATTGAGGAACTTAATAAGCAAGCCGAAGAATATCTGAACGGCTGGAAACGGGCGAAGGCGGATCTGATTAATTATCAAAAACAAGCGGAACGCGAGCGGGCGCAGTGGGCGATGTTTGCCAATGCCGCGTGCGTGAAAGCAATGCTGCCGGTGTTGGATAGTTTGGAGGCGGCGGTTGCTCCCACCCCTCCGCTCCCACCCCTCCTTACCTCCCCTCGGGCAGGGGAGGAAACAATTTCTCCCCCTTTTCAAGGGGGAGTTAGAGGGGGTCTTGTGGGAGGGATTGAAAAAATCCGCGATCAGATGGTGGAGGCATTGCGTGAAATGGGGGTGGAGCAGATAAAATCCGTAGGCGAGCCGGTCAATCCCGAGTTTCACGAGGTGATTGCGACAGAACCGAGTCAAGAACATGCCACAGGTTTGATTATTAAAGAAGCCCAGCGCGGCTATACCATGCACGGCAAAGTTCTGCGCGCGGCAAAGGTCATTGTAAGTGAGTAATAGAAGCCAGTTACACGCCATCACTACGCTAGTAAGCGCCAATTGGCGTATCCGTGGCGTAGTCAATGGCGTAAATTGGCCTCTACAAGTAAGCCATATAGGTAAATCATAAAATTAAGTAAAACAAGATATGTCAAAGATCATAGGCATCGATCTGGGAACGTCTAATTCCGCCGCCGCGGTAATGCAAGGAGACGCGCCGGTCATTATCCCTTCGGCTGAAGGGTCAACGCTGGGAGGCAAAGCGTTTCCATCCTACGTGGCGTTTACCAAAGACGGCGAGTTGCTCGTGGGCGAGCCGGCGCGCCGTCAAGCCGTGTCCAATCCGGAGCGCACGATTTCCGCGGCCAAGCGCAAAATGGGAACGGATCATGTTTGGGAAATGGACGGCAAGAAATATACGCCCCAGCAAATCTCCGCGTTTATTTTGCAAAAAATCAAGCGCGATGCCGAGGCCTATCTGGGCGCGCCAGTGGAAAAAGCCGTGATTACTGTGCCGGCGTATTTTAATGATGCCCAGCGTCAGGCCACCAAAGACGCGGGCGCGATTGCCGGTCTGGAAGTCGTGCGTTTGGTCAACGAACCCACCGCGGCCGCGCTTTCTTACGGACTTGACAAACTTGGCAAAGAACAGAAGGTGCTGGTGTTTGACTTGGGCGGCGGCACGCTGGATGTGACGATCATGGATATGGGCAGCGGCGGAACTTTTGAAGTGCTGGCTACCTCCGGCGACACGGCGCTCGGCGGCACGGACATGGATAATGCGTTGATTGATCATGTCGCCGGGGAATTCAAACGCACGGACGGCATTGACTTGCGCAAAGATAAAATGGCCATGCAGCGGCTAAAGGAAGGCGTGGAAAAAGCCAAGATTGAACTTTCCACAACTTTAGAGACCGACGTGAATTTACCTTTCGTGACCGCCGATGCCAACGGGCCTAAGCACTTGCAAGTTAAACTGACTCGCGCGATTTTGGAAGAGCTCGTGCGGCCGATTGTGGATCGCTGTCGTAAACCGCTGGAGCAAGCCATCTCCGATGCCAAACTAAACCCCACGCAAATCCATCGGGTCATTATGGTGGGCGGGCCAACGCGCATGCCGATCGTGCAAAAATTCGTGGAAGAGTATGTGGGCAAAAAAATTGAGCGCGGGGTTGACCCGATGGAATGCGTGGCCAAAGGCGCCGCGATTCAGGCCGCGGTCTTGGGCGGAGAAGTCAAAGATGTTTTGCTTTTGGATGTTACGCCTTTAACGCTGGGCATTGAAACCTTGGGTAGCGTGTCCACGCCTTTGATTGAGCGCAACACCACCATCCCGACTTCCAAGTCGCAAGTATTTTCCACGGCGGCGGATAACCAGACCACCGTGGAAATTCATGTGCTGCAAGGCGAACGCTCCATGGCTGCGGACAACCGCACGCTGGGGCGATTTATGCTGGATGGTATTCCGCCCTCCCCGCGCGGTATGCCGCAAGTGGAAGTATCATTTGACATTGACGCGAATGGAATCCTCACGGTTACGGCTAAAGATAAAGCGTCCGGAAAATCACAAAATATTGTGATTAAGGACTCCAGCGCGCTGAATAAAGAAGAGATAGAGAAGATGAAAAAAGAAGCCGAGGCATTTGCGGTCCAAGATAAACAAAAGAAAGAACTTATTGATTTGCGCAATCAAGCCGACAGCGTGATCTATACTGCGGAAAAGTCATTGCGCGATGCCGGCGACAAAGCTCCGGCGGATGTCAAAAAATTGGTGGAAGAAAAAATCACCGCGATTAAAAGTGTGAAAGATGGCAACGACGCCGGCGCGCTCAAAAAAGCTCTTGACGAACTCCAAGCCGAACTCTCCAAAATAGGGGAGGCGATGTACAAACAACAGAAAACAGAAGACGGAGGACAGAAGACGGATAATAAAAAGGACGAAGGGCCGATCGAAGGTGAAGTGCAGAAATAGACAGATGGCCACTGATGTTGGGCAGATAGCCACCGATCACGGATCACCCCCTCTTAAGTTAAGAGGGGGTAGGGGGAGTTACGACAATTCACAATCAATCCCTCTCCCTCGCATGGGAGAGGGTAGGGTGAGGGTCGCGGGGATCCACAACGATTTTCTCCCCCTCTTAAGTTAAGAGGGGGTAGGGGGAGTTATGACAATCACTCCGTCTTGTATTTTTCCACCGCCATGATACAATCCGGAATACAATTATGAAAGGCAATAAACAGATCGCCTTGTTTGAAGGGCAAAAAATCCGCCGTCATTGGGATGCGCAGAAGGAGGTATGGTATTTTTCGGTTGTGGATATTATTTTTGCGCTTACTGAAAGCGCCAATCCGACGGATTACTTGAAAAAGCTGAGAAAAAGAGATCCCGAACTTGCTGGCTACATAGGGACAAATTGTCCCCAGGTAGAAATGGCTACAGAAACGGGGAAAAAGAGGAAAATGTTAGCAGGAAATCCCGAACATTTGTTTAGAATTATTCAATCTATTCCGAGCAAAAAAGCCGAACCTATAAAGATTTGGTTAGCCAAAGTCGGGTACGAAAGAATTCAAGAGGTGTCTGACCCTGAAAAAGCATTAAACAGATCAAGATCATATTGGCAACGCATGGGACGGAGCGAAAAATGGATCCAACAGCGGATGATGGGGCAGGAGATACGAAATAAGCTTACGGATTATTGGAAACATAACGAAGTGAAGGAACAAGACGAATACGCAATACTCACGAACATTATTCACCAAGAATGGAGCGACTTGACGGTAAAGGAACACAAGAACTTAAAAAATCTGAACACGCAGAATTTACGCGACCACATGTCGGACGCGGAGTTGGTGTTTACGGCGTTGGCGGAATTGTCTACGCGGCAAATTGCCGAAACAATGAGCACGAAAGGTTTTGAAGAAAATAAAATTCCCGCCAAAAAAGGCGGCCGCATCGCCAAGAACGCACGCAAGGAATTGGAAAACAAAACAGGCAAGAAAGTCGTCAGCGGAGAGAATTATTTACCCTCCTCAAAAACGAGGAAGAATCTGAAGTAGTGTGCAATCAATCTCCCTCCCTTAAAATAAGGGAGGGTTGGGTGGGTTATGAATTTCACCTGTCATTGCGAGGCCGCCCATTCGGGCGGCCGCGGCAATCTCCTAAATAATCCCTCTCCCTCGCATGGGAGAGGGGAGGGTGAGGGTGAGGGCACACCAAATTTTCTCCCCGCTTTTGATTTTTTTCTCCTGATACTGTAAAATATGAGGAAGTATGGAATTAATGTTTGATGAACAGCTTGCGATAAAGTATAAAAGCGCATCACAAAGAGCACGCGTTTTAACTGAAAATTGGGTTGATAAATCAGTTTTTTGTCCTAATTGCGGACGTATAGATATAAATAAATATCCCAATAATCAACCAGTCGCGGATTTTTTCTGTTCAAATTGCAAAGAAGATTACGAATTAAAAAGTAAGCAACATAGCATTGGCACAAAAATTCTTGACGGTGCCTATCGCACAAAAATCGAGCGATTACGGAGCGATAGCAATCCTAATCTATTTGTGCTGAACTACCACCTGCAAAATTTATCAGTCCTTAATTTTTTTGTTATACCGAAGCACTTTTTCGTGCCAGGAATAATTGAGAAACGAAAGCCACTTGCGGCGAGTGCCAGACGCGCGGGTTGGATAGGTTCCAACATTCTTTTACAAAAAATTCCAAGAATCGGGAAAATATTTTTAGTGCGGCAACAACAAGTTGAATCAAAAGAGAAAGTACTTGCTGAATGGAAAAAGACGCTGTTCTTGCGAGAAGAAAAAGAAATATCCGCAAGAGGATGGTTATTAGATATCATGCGTTGTGTTGAAAAAATTGGGAAGCATGAATTTACCCTTAACGATGTTTATGAGTTTGAGAGTGAATTGGGTATACTTCATCCCGACAATAAACATATCAAAGACAAAATCCGTCAGCAATTGCAGGTGTTGCGCGATAAAGGTTATCTCGATTTCGTATCGCGCGGATATTATCGCCTGGCATAAATTATGGGATATAAAAATCTTCAATCTCAAGACGACAAGATTTATTCGTATTTCAGAACCACTTGCGAGCCTTTTGATTACTTGGAATGGGATGGTAAAACTTTACAAGTATGGGATGGAAACACTATTGTCGAAGTATATCGGCGAAAGGAAATTGGGTTTATATTGCGAGGGGAATAAATAATTGTATGCAACTCAAGGAATTTATAAAGCAATTGCAGAAAATTGGAGAAAAACATGGTGAAGACGCGGAAGTCATTATGGCTGACAACATTCCGGTAGTTGCCCCTGTTTTTTCAAGTGATTATCCAAACAAGAAAAATGTAGTTATAACAGATGAAAAGTAACGACATTCTCACATTCTCAAGAATGTGAGAATGCTGTGGTGGGGGATGTCATCGCGAGAAAGTCCATCACAGTGTCCGTGGCAACCTTGTTCGTGTGGGCGCTTTACCGTTAGGGTAAGGGCAGAGTGAGTTACGATTTTTATTAACTCATGTAAAAATATATGGAAGATAAAAAGGCATTCATAGTGGTCACGGAAACAGCTAAAAATTGCACAATTGAGGATTGTGACTTCATTGGGGATAGGCCAACTGTTAGAACTTCTGCTGAAAATACCAAATTAATTCGTGTTCGGCATTTTGCAAAAGAAGTAAAGGAACATCCAGCGAGAGCTATTTTGTTTACCGGTATTATCATTAGTGTTATATCTCTTATTATAGAATATGTATTTTTTGCGTAAGAGAAAACTTGCAAAATTATCGTTTCGAGTGTATTATAGTAAGCACAAATTAGTTGCCTAAACCCGTAGATCAAACTGCGAGCATGGTGTCAAAACGACTAAGTAAAGAATCAACTTTTTAAGCATTAAGTTAGATTCTAGGGATTAAGTAATTTCATGCAGAAAAAAATTAAGAATTGGATACAAGCACAGAGAAAAGATATTAAGAAGTTGTTAATTGGTGGCGCGATTTTAGCGTTTTACATTTTAATTGCGAAACTTTTTGGTCAAGAAACTGACATTGGAGTAGTAGAGGCTTTTTTTGTAGGGATGCTGTTAGCAGCAATTTTTGTAAATGCCTATCGTTTTTATAAGCGGACATTTAAAAAATAATATGGCAAAATTTTCTTTTAATGATGTTTTCATAGATAATCCAGACAATACATTAACCCCTCGGAGGAGTATTCGTATCGGTGCAGCAACTTTTGGATCGGGAATTACTTTTGGTCCGGGGGTTGCTTTTGGAGGAATAAATATTTTTGATTTTAAAGGGTGCGATATTGAAGCTGATGATGAAGCCGATATTTTAGTAATAAAGGGATTCTATAAGTAGTATGCCACCAGAAGGTAGGAAAATGGTTTCGCTTGATGAAGCCTTACGCATGAGTCGCGAGAAGGATATTCTAGAGATGAATAATCTTCGCGAACGGCTTATTGAGTTGGAGAAGCGTGCGAGAAATATCGATTTTGTTGTTGACAATGGAAAGGTTATCGTAATTGGTGTTCTTATCGTTTTCTTTGTTGCATTTCTTGGATTTGTTGTTGATGCATGGCGGTTCCATGCGACTACCTATAACGAATATCAGGGCACAGTGCAATCCTTAAAGGATGAAATCCAAAAAGAGAGGGAAGAACAAGTTGCTGGTAGATTGGAAAAAATTCAGCAAGAGATAGATGGTTTGTGGAAGAATAAATACCCGATCCGTAAATAAAGGTGGAAAGGTACTTGACAGGATTCAGTGAGTAGTATCACAAAATGTAAAGAGTGTATAATACAGCTGGCGGTCCGGAGCCGCGCCGGTTAATTTTAAACTCCGGAGAAAGCGCAAAACCTATGACATGGAAATGCCCCAAATGCGGTGCAGTCTCTGTTATCGGCCTAGCCATCGGCACTCCACAGTGTGAGAAGTGCCATATGGCGCTAGTGCCACAGAGCTAAACATATTTCCTGCCCTAAGTAGCGTTGTGCCAATCCGCTCACTATGTCGATATACATGACTTGGGTTATCGGGGTAGTGAGGTCTGTGAAGACGCCTTGCAAAAACGGCAAGAAGCCAAAAGACGCTTAAATGCGTCTTTTGTGATATAGTAATCAAAATATGCCCAGCCCACAGCTAGATAAGAATCAACTTAAATCAGCGCGGCGTTTGTTGGGTGAGGTGAGAGTAATGTTTAAAAATTGTCAAAAGGTGATGCGAATCTTCTTTTTGCATATCGGCGTAAGATTTTCAAGGAACTTATGCATGATGAGCGCGGCAAGCCAATGCAACGCCGGAAATTGCAAGTAGTGATTCGGAAGATGGTGTATCTGCGAATCTGCAGATTCGCAGATACGATAGTCTCTTAGTCGCACGACTAGGAGAGTAGATGCACGTACTTAAAACAAAAAATCATTCGCGTGCGCGAACGACTCTTTAGCCCGGGGAGCAGTGGAATCTTGCCTATCCTTGATTTTTCTACCAGCATGTATTACGTAGTTTGCCCTTTGTTTTAATCCCTACATACCCGAGGATGCGCATTGCGTCTCGAGTTGTTTTTTTATTCAAAGTGGGGTAGAGTGAGGATACGACGACTGAAGAAGCACAAGCAGAATCGGGGGATGGTATAATGTAAGCGTGAAAAGTGGAATTTTAATACTATGCGTAATGGAGAAACACCACGACCTAAAGAAATTTTAACCGCTTCCGACAATAAAATACCCAAGGGCATTGAAAGAATGATGGCGGACACGTTAGGTGTGCGGTTTGGCCAGTTTTTGGAATGTGCGTTATCGCTTGAGGATCTTCCGGATCCGAAGAAAGATGAAGATGCGTATGGCGCAGCATATGAAAATCTTGTGGAGCGTTTGGAAAAAGCATCTGCACAAGAGATTGTTGAATATGTGCGGGGGCGAGTCGCGCATGCGATTGAAACGCAACAATATGATGAAGGTCGCGCAGTCGCACGGTTTGCTGGAATGGGCGATGAATTAATGCGTATCAATCAAGCGTGGTTGGCTGATTTGTATAAACGCTGGCAGGATGCAAAAGACCAAAAGACGCGGCGTAAAATTTACAATGAATTTAACGCATCCTGGCCTTACGCAGTTGAAGAAAATAATCCGCAAGCAAAAGTGCTGCGAGAATGGAAAGCACTGGATGACATTCGCGAATTGTACAGATTTAAGAGAAAAGTAAAAAGCGGGGAGGCGCTTGAGGGCGCACTCGCTGTGTTGGAACGATCCAAAATTAAACTGCGTAATTTGGACCCTAAGTTATTTGCTCAAGTCCATGCGGATGCAGTGAAAGATGTTGAGCGGGTTGCGACGATGCGTAGATTTGCACCGGAACAAGACGCACAAAAGGCCAGACGCCTTATTGAACAATACCTTGAGATTGGAGTTTTTGATTTTGAACAAGACGAAGACCTGATTGATCGTTTTACACAGACGCAATAAAAAATTTTTGCCACCGCCGCGCCCAAGCCCGTAAAAATTTCCAATAATTACCCATTCTCCGTTTCCCTCCAGAGGCGGGCAGGCCCTCCAGAGGCCATACCCAAGGCCCGCCAGAGGCGGACAAGCAGGCCAGGCGGGCAGACCGCGAAGCGGAGAATGATTTGTATTGATGAGTGTAGGATGGTAGGATTACCGCATATGCCTGAGAAACCAAGACCTGAACCCAAAATAGTTGAAGAAGATGCGCTTACAGAATCACTTCGCAAGGCAAAAGCAGAGGTACCGAAAGGCGAGTTTCATGCATGGGCAAATCCGGATGTACGGATTCCGCGGCAGCATGTTCAGGAAGTATGGGAGCAGGAAGTTGATGATTTATTGGATACTGAAGCGGATGAAGAAAAGCGCGAAAAGTGTAAGGAGGCGATTAGGAAAGCGGTATTAGAATTGGGTGGCCCGAGGGAATATTTTTCTTTAATGGGGTATGGTAATTTTGAGGCGCGATTATTTAGGAAAGAATACTGGCAGCGTTTTACGAGAGCATTCCCTGCGGTGGCGCCGCACTTAGAACACTTGCGAACGAAGGTAAGAGCACTTATTCGAATGGAATTTCAACCAGAGGTTATTCAAGGTGCTGAACAATATCTCAAAGCCGCTGGATATCCTGATTGGACACCGAATTTTTTCAAGCGCCATGCTGATCCACAAGCGAGGAGTCTCCACACCTGGGTTCGAAACCACGTAAGAGGTTTTGATGGGCGATCGAATTGGCCGATGTTTGTTGAGCGTTTATCTGAACAAGCTAGAAGTAAATTTTCAATGCATGAAGTTAGCGAGCCAATACCTGGGGAACAGCTCATTCCAACTCTCATTACCACACTCTGCGATGTTCTTAAGAGGAATGACTACTGGACTCCTTACTCGTTGATGCTGGAGCATAAAGTGCTATATGAACGGTTGCGCAAGCATTATAGGACTCCAGCAAAACGACCAGATCGCGGTGATGTTAGTGAGAGCGCAAGTCGGCCAAATTGGCCTGCGATTTTAAAGGAACTGCCGGAGGAATTGCGTGGAAAGTTTCGTTGGGGATTTGGGCGGGAATTTAAATATCGCGACGAGGCGGATGCGGTAAGAGAATTTGAGGAAGTTCTCACACAATGGCAACCACCGAAGTGGGGACCACGGTGGTTGGAAGAAAATGGTTTTCCGGCATTGCGACAATATTGGGAAAGCCACTTTCGCACCTCGGATGGCGGTATTGATTGGAAACGCCTGCTTAATCAACTCCCGGCGAATTTACGAGAAGGGTTTATAATGGACCCATGGAAGAAGTTTAATACTTAACATGTTCATGGCTGTGTGGTGGTGAGATAAGATAATTGTTCTGTTGAGTCATGCAAAAATAATGCGGCCCCGCCTCTTGCGCCGACGCACCTGCCATTCGGCACTGAGCGCCAGCATGCTCGGCGGGCAGGCGCGAATAGGAGACTAAGGACAATTTACTTGACAAGAATTTAGTTTCGTGTTAAATAGGATACACGAAAGGGGAAAACCATGACGCTCTTTTTGGTGTGCGTGCTGAATAGTACGGTTCCGCTCGATCGCAAGATGTATCTGCGCTTGTTTGCCGCGGCCCAGGCCATGCGCCAGTCCGGAGGCGCGCGCAAGTACGACCTTGATGGCGAGGGAAAGTTTTCCGGGCGGCTGACCACCACTTGGGTATCGATAAGCATCAATCGTTTGCTTACCCCGCTGTGGTTCACGCCACCGCGGGCTTGTTTTTTGCGTGATTCCGCGGTACAATGGTTATTGTGTCTTGATTATGAAACTGATTTTTGCCACGCGTAATCAGGGGAAGGTTAAAGAGATGAGGGCGATGCTGGGGGGCATTAAGATTGAGGTGATAGGCATGGAGGAGGCGGGAGTTAGTGAGGAAGTAATTGAAGATCGCAAGACCTTTGAAGGCAATGCGTTGAAGAAAGCGCGGTTTGTCGCGAGCCGGACTGGTGAATGGGTGCTGGCGGAGGATTCCGGTCTTTGCATTAAAGCGCTGGGTGGTGCGCCGGGAGTGTATTCCGCGCGGTGGGCCGGAGAAGGCGCATCTGACGAGGAGATGGTGCGCTACGCGCTGGAGAAAATGAGGGATATTCCGGAGCATAAGCGGGCGGCCTGGTTTAAAACCGCGCTGGCCGTGGTTGCTCCTGATGGAAAAGAACGGATATTCCGCGGCAGAGTGGATGGTCTGGTCAGTACCGCGCCACGGGGAACGATGCGGAGCAAACTTCCGTATGATATGATCTTTATTCCCAAAGGCCACACGCGCACCTTTGCCGAGATGTCTGATGCGGAGAAAAATTCGCTAAGCCACCGCGGCCGCGCGTTTGCGAGGTTGAAGGAATTTTTTATTGGCGATCCGGAAGTTGATTAAACTAAAAGGCACCTGTCTGCGGTTTATGTATTGACCGCGAGAGGGCCAAAGCCCTCACAGATGCAAATAGTAGTATATCATACTCATACACTTTGTCAAGTAGCATTATCCACAACCAATATGGGCGATCACTATTTTTTTCCGGAGCAATTTAAGTGCATGTATTGCCGTGTTGATTTGGATGAGACGGGCGAGTTAGGATTGCCTGCCGGTGACGCGATAGATTTGAAGTGTCCGCAGTGCGAGGCGGTATGGAGATTTTGGACCAAAGTGCAGTTATTTCATAGAATGGTACAAGGTGGGAAGTATAATCGCCGGCCGGATAAAAATACCCAAGCGCATAAAATTATCGCGGGGTAAAAAACATGCGGCAGCACAAAATCTACACAAATATCCATTCTCCGTTTCCCTCCATAGGCGGGCAGGCGCCCGAAACGTAGAACAGCCATTCTGCGATTCGCGCGAATCGCAGAATGAAGATTAGATCGCCGCGCCCCGACCGAAGCGTCGGGGCTCGCGATGACGGATTGCGAGAACATTCTCTCATCCGCGCGAATGTGCAACTTTATGCAAATACTTAGGACAAAAATTCCTCGCAGGCGCTAAAGACGTTTTAGCCCGGAGAGCAATGGAGTCGCGCCTGTCCTTGATTTTTTCTGCCCGCATGATATCATGCTTTTTAGAGAATAAGGAGGTAGGATGTCAAGCAAACGGCACCTACGCAGACGTTCTTGTACCTCAAAAATTAAACATCAAACCGAGGAGGCAGCTAGAAATCACGCCCGTCAGCTCGGTATCGGTTATTTACCGTATCTTTGCGGTTTTTGCGGAGGATGGCATGTCGGACGTCCGGATCGCGCAAAAAGGCAAAGCCGCGCGGCGAAGGCACGCAATGCGCGTGCGCAACGATGAGTTACTGTCGCAGTGCCTTGCGTAGTTTGCCCTTTCTTTTAATCCCGACATACCCGAGGATGCACATTGCGTCTCGGGGTTGTTTTTTACTCGAAGTATGGTAGAGTAGGGGATATGACGACTGAAGAAATGAAAAAAGAACTCGGACATATTAAGGAGCGCAATCGTCGCGTGGAATTAGATAAAGCTTAGGTACCTTCATGGATCCGTCGGCTATTTATTGCCGCGGTGACTTATCTTACTACTGGAGTATGGCTTGTAAATATCAGTGATAGTAAACCGTGGCTTAAGGCCTTTGTCCCGGTTGGCGGCGATATTCTTTCAACCCTGTCGTTACCGCCACTCAAAAGATGGTGGATCCGGCTTCGCCGTAAATAATTCACGATCGTGAAGAATATACGGGAGGGTAAAAGTGGTGCGGCCGCATCAAATCTGCCACAGTCGGAAAAGTCCCAGTCAGGACAAATTTGACTTACCAATGCCATTCTCCGTTTCGCCCGAATCGTAGAATAGAAGATTTAAGACAATCATCTCACACCCCCTCATTCGCGCGAGTGTGTGAAGGTTATAAACTATGAGAAATCATCCCGAAGGGATTGCACCAAGTGTCCGCAATATTTTGAACTATAAAAAATCCGGTACGGTATTGGATTTAGGAAGCGGGAAGGGGAGACACGCGATATTTTTAGCAAAACAAGGTTTCGCGGTTACGGCAGTAGATTACGTTGAAGAAAGATTGGCCGAGATGAAGGCCAGGGCAAGGATTGAAGGAGTGCGTATATCTATCAAACGCGCGGATATTTCTCATTTTAGTTTTTCCAGGAAATATGATATCATCATGGCAAGCATGTCATTACATTTTTTACAGAAAAATCAGATTGCGCAAGTCGTCAAACGAATGAAGGCGCACACAAAACAAGGTGGTCTTAATGTGGTTTCGGTGTTAACAAATAAAGAAGAGATGAAAGCGAATCGTGCATATTTATTCAAAACGAGTGAGCTGAAAAGATATTATACAGATTGGAATATATTGGAATACGAGGAAAAATTAAGTCAGCCATTTTTTTCAGAAAAGCAAGGCAAACGGATACGCCAACACCGCGCAGTAATTATAGCCTCCAAACCACCTTATCCAAGTAATGTGCGGTAGTTATGAATTTAGAAATGCAACAGCAGGACGAGAAATTTATCCGTAGGTGCATTGAGTTATCCGAGGAAGCGCTAAAAAACAGGGATAAACCCTTTGGGTCGCTCATCACGGAAAATGGAAACATTATTGTTGAGGCCTCCAACGATTCTGAAAATAGGGTGTCAAATCATGCCGAAATAATTGCCCTCAACAAAGCGCATCAGATGTTGGGTACCAGTACGCTAGCGGCTTGTACCCTGTATTCTAATTGCGAGCCATGTCCCATGTGCTCATTTATGATTCGTGAATTTAAGATTAAGCGAGTCGTGTTCGCGCTTTCATCGCTTTATATGGGGGGATATTCAAAGTGGAATATACTTGAAGATGTTGAACTCTCGCAATTTAAACCCTTTTTTGGAAATCCTCCGGAAGTTGTTCCAAATGTTCTAGAAGATGAAGCCAAGCGAGTATTTGATAAGACACCATTATGGATGTTTGGAAGTAAGGCCAAGAATACTGAACACTTGAAATTCAATTTGTGAAATACCCATTCCCCAATTCGCCCCAGTAGTAGAGCAAAGCTCACTACGGGGCAGGCACGGCTAGGGGACTATTGACAAGAATTTAGTTTCGTGTTAAATAGGATACACGAAAGGGGAAAACCATGACGCTCTTTTTGGTGTGCGTGCTGAACAGTACGGTTCCGCTCGATCGCAAGATGTATCTGCGCTTGTTTGCCGCGGCCCAGGCCATGCGCCAGTCCGGAGGCGCGCGCAAGTACGACCTTGATGGCGAGGGAAAGTTTTCCGGGCGGCTGACCACCACTTGGGTATCGTGACTTCCCGCAACTGCGCATAAGCATCAATCGTTTGCTTACCCCGCTGTGGTTCACGCCACCGCGGGTTTGTTTTTTCTCCCAATTGCGTAGAATAAAGAAATCGAATTCTGTACCTTATGCGATTGACCGACCCCCTTGATTTTTTCCGCAAGATAGAGTAGGGTATGGTTCAGGAGGACAATCATGGCGCTCGTTTCATTTCAGGAGTTTTTCCGCACGCACTTTGCAGGTGTACAGGTACGGTCGCTGTATCTGACGATTCCGGTGCCGCAGCTGGGCGGGATCCTGGCCGCGCGCGAGCGTGAGACCGGGG
This sequence comes from Candidatus Uhrbacteria bacterium, assembly GCA_016187515.1. GTDB lineage: Bacteria > Patescibacteriota > Patescibacteriia > GWA2-47-26 > GWA2-47-26 > JACPJN01. Next base: position 24,781 of record JACPJN010000001.1, read on the forward strand.
AGCTTTTTGCCCAAGCCAGGGTCGCATCGTTCATCCCGGGGAAAGCGGGGTTCGCCGAATCAACCCGAGCGATTGAGGACGCACTGCGTTCATCGTGCGGGACGCTCTACAAGAATGTGCTCATCAGTTTGCCATGGGCGCGCGCGACGCAAACCGATCCGGTCGCGTTTTTTCACGAGTATTACGCGAGGTTTGCCGAGGCGTCTAATGTTCGGCAACCCAATCTTGACCTGGCATGGATGAGAGCAACTCCGCGCGAATACTTCAAAGCCCTGCTCCGTACCCTCGGGCGCGACCCAATGGATGTTTACGGTGCGCCAAATTCGGAGCGTGTTGACATCCATCCGACCGATCCCGAGCGCGGTTTGGTCAGTGCGCCGCCAAAGGTGCTTGCTCCGCGAGAAGGTGAAGTCCCCGCGCATATTACCTATTCGCTTGTGCCGATCTAGGTTTTCTAAGCGTTGTTCTTTAAGGCCCGGCGCTTCGCTCGCCCGGGTTGTTTTTTTAAGCGGGTGTGGTAGGTTAGGGGTAGGAGGTAAAAGTCCAAATGGGCACCTTGAAAGTAGGGGATAAGCTGATCTACTGCCGCGGAGAAAAAGGTTATTTTGAACTTTTGGAAGATCCGCATTGGGCAGTGAAAATCCTTGCTGGCGGATTGTCGTTTTTCATGGGATCTCCGGAGCGGACCCGCGGTGGAATATGGGATTGTCCCGGCCTTAAGGACGCGCAAGCCATCGCGATCATGCGGATGGCGGGTAACCTTGGCGGTTTGAAAATGGCGGTAGCGTTTGATGATGAAGAACATTCCGGCGGGCCAACCTGCCTATTTGACGGTAAAGTCCAAGGCGGATCGCGCCGCAGCGGACTTTATCGCTGTAGTGCTCTTTTGAGATGCACTCCCGATTCGCAGCATTCGCGTTTTGAGCTATCCCGGATTGCAGGATCACCGTGGCGGCATGCTTTGGGGAGCATTTTGTCCTTGGGGCTCTGGAGTCCGGAAGATGAATGCCGAGAGGTGGTTGCCAGCTGGCATTGCCCGGGGCTGGGGGAGGAGCAGGCCGCCGCTGCCGCGCGGATGATCGCGGATCTGTTCTGTCTAAGAGCGTCGCGCGTCCAGGATCCCGACGCGCCAAAAGACGTGCTGTTTGCGTTTGAGGAAATCCAACGGCCGTAGCGCTCACGGTGGTCTTTAGTTGAGGCGCGATCACGCCTGCACCATCTCGACGGCCTTGGTCTTGTACCTTGGCCGTTTTTTGATTTTTTTGCGTGGTTTATTAGGAACTGCCCACCGCCGAGAATAAAAAAGGACCTGCGGGCGACGCGCGCCGCGCAGGTCGGAAAGGTACGGTTATCGCGATGCTTAGTTGCAGAATGAAGGAACGATGAGTCGGATGCCTACATCCTACTCATAACGATACCTGACCTCAACACAACCCAGGTATACGTGACACAGCGAGCAGTCCGGAGGCAAGCTGTCGGCGCAAATGTCTGGCCCAGGAGTATCGCCGACACAATCCACCTGCGAGACGACGCCGCTGGCCGGCAGTACATTCAGATCCCACCCGTGGTTGGTGTCGGTGTAGGATTCGCTGTAATCGGGGGTGAGGATCTCCAGGACCGTGCCGGGCGCGTCTGCGCAGACCGTTCTGGTATTCGTCCCTGTAGTCCAGTTGGCCATTGTTTCTTCCATGAGTGTGGTCACTTCCGCGCAAACGGATCTTCCGGAGGAGGACAAAGAAACGGTGACCGTTACGACCGGGCCGTGGCTGTCGAATTCGTCATCGCCGCCTCCAGTCCGAGTCAGGAACGCATCTCCATCGCCGGTAAGATCGCCTAGCCCGACGCAGGTGGTACAGACTCCATTGTCTGGATTCCCATCGCAATCGTCGTCCAGTCCGTTGCAGATCTCCGGAGAAGGAGTTGGCGCAGTGCACCGCGCCCAGGATCCGCCAATGCAGCTTTCAGTGCCGATGCCGCAGGCATTGGAGCAGTCGCGGAACAGACCCTCATCAATCGCATCGTTACAGTTATTGTCTGCTCCGTCACAGCTTTCCGGATTGCCGCTGAGCCCATCGTCCGCCACCCCGTCGCAGTCATCATCCAGCCCATTGCAGGTTTCTGGACGCACATCGCCGCGACAGACCCGTCGACCGGCTTCGCAGGCAAAACGGCCAAGACAGGGAACCGGATAGCGGTCATCAAAGCAGGCGTCCGCCGGATCAATGTCAACCATGCCCTGCGGGTCGGTATTGTCCACAAACCCGTCACAGTCGTCGTCAACGCCGTTGCAGATCTCGTAGGCGCCCCATTCATCGCCGGAGCACTCTTCTGTCCAGCGATTTCCTCCCGCGGCCGGATCCCACATACAGCGCTGGATGCCGCGGATACAAAGCGGGCCAAGATCGCTCGCCGGACCGCAGGGGCGCGGCAGATTCACCAGAGGATTGCACGGACAGCCCTCGTCCATAATTCCGTCGCAGTCATCGTCAACCGTGTTGCAAAGTCCGTTTGCGCCCTCGTCAAACGCGCCTGCCCGCGGAAACACGCGGGCATTCCCGTCGTTACAATCCACGATCGCGGATTCGGGAAGCCATCTGCCGGAACACGCGCAGCGCATGGATACCGGCCCGGAACCGGGCACTCCGTCGTTGTCCGCGTCAAACACGCAGGGAACGCGAACCGCTTCTTCATTCGCTTCCCCGTTGCAGTTTTCATCCCGCGCCAGGGGATCGCAAATTTCTTGCGCGGGCGCTACTTCACCGATGCAGCCGGATGACCAGGATGCGGAGTTGATACCTGCCGCCTCACAGGTTCGGAAGCCGGCGCGGCAGACCCCGATTCCATCGGTTTCAACCGAGCCACTGTAGCACCAGTCGGTCAGGGAGTAGTCCTGACGCCGCTCATTATCCTCATTGCAGGAAAACGCGGTCAGGTGCCGCCAGCCGCAGCAGTCATCCCAGTTCAGGCAGTTGTCAATGTAGCCGTCGCAGTTGTCGTCGGCGCCGTTGCAGTACTCCTCGTCGGAGAAGAGCTCGCAGTACGGAGTGACGTTTGCGGCGTCAAACATGATTTGCAGGCCGGAACAGTATTCGCGGCTAAGTCCCCGGAGCACGTCAGCGCTTGCCGCATGGCAGGTAGCGATCATGAATGCCGCAAATTCTTCAATGTTCATGCCGCTGACGCCGCCCGGGCGGGGAAGCCGATAGGATGTCGCATCCATCAGGTACTGCATGCGCCGGACGTTATCCTCGGATACTCCCCAGCGAATCAGCGTGCGCACAATCGGCGCACCGAAAAGGAGTTTGTTGGCCGTTGCCTGGAAGTTCGTGCTTGTGTCAGTCCAATTTCCGCCCATGCCGGTGGTAATCGGGACTGCCGCGGCATATCCTTGCATTTGGAACGCCTGGGGAGCGGTTTGCGCACTGCTGTAATTTGTCTGCCAACTGCAGTTTATCGCGCCAGCCGCAAGCTGTCTCAAACATTCCACAAGCAGAGACCCGATGTCAACAAAGCCATGATGGATTGCTTCTTCATCCGCGACAGTATTGTTATGCTGCATATATGGCCCGTACACCAGATGGTATGCTTCATGCTCCGGAGCAAGATTTGCTGTGCAGTCAACCATTTGCCCCATCGCATTCATTCCGAATGCCAGGCGGATCTGCCTGAATGCCTGGTGCCACACTGCAACGCCACAGCCCACTACGGCTGGAGTGACAATGTTGACGTTGAACTGATTGACCCAAGTCAAGTTGGGATTATCAACCAAGGTGATCTGATTTTCGCCAGTAAACGCTACAGGCATGCCATCCACAAAATCATAGGTGTCAGTGGTTTTATCCCAGGCGCGTCGTTGCGGAGTTCCAGCCGCTGGCTGCATTGCTGACCCGTCAACGCTAAGCACAGGTTGATCGTTGCGTACGGACGTATCCCGAAGTATCGCTCCGGTTACCGCGTCCACCACCCGTTCGTACACATCGTCGTCGGTGCGCTGATACACAGCCACATACGCGAGTACGTGCGTTTGCGTCTCCAGTGGAAGCGTAGGATCATCCGGCACATACTTGAGTGTCGGACCATCCACGACAGTTGACCCTGCCGGAAGTCCGGTGACGACCTCGGCCTCGGAAATTGTGGCCGTAGTCGGAGCATCAGGAACGACCGGCACATTGTAGACCTCTGCCGACATGACCCGATGGTCGCGGACGAGGATGAGTACGCCGCCGCTTTGCACAGTATAGTCGCCATGCACTTGCTGGTAGCGCACAAATACGCTTGCTTCCGAGTCCGGCGCAAGAGCGAACTCATCATTGAACACCAGTTCTGCGTCAGGATCAGAAAGTCCCAGCGCGGCCGCTTCCGCGTAAATGAACGCGTCCGCGCACTCCCGCGGCGTGGTCGTATCCGCACAGCGGAAGAAAGGCGACCAGTGCTGACCCGTAAGCAAGGTAGGCCCGCTCCTTCCAGGCCGCGTAAACGCCCAAAGCGGTCCGGTCCGGCTTTCCAGATCATCAATATTGCGTTCAAGCTCTGCCACGATGTCGGCGTTGCAGATGCCGCCTTCGTCAGTAGCGCCATCGCAGTTGTTGTCTACTGAATCACAAACCTCGGCGGCCGGCGTGATTTCGTCTTCACACCGTTCCACGATCTTTCCATTGTGCTCAAAGCACAGGCGGACGCCTACCTGGCAAGGTCCGATCCCGGCCGTGCCCTTTGTTCCGGTGTAGCAAATATCGGAAAGACCGGGCGGGCAAGGGACAGTAGTTTCGCTTTGGCAGGCAATGACCGAAGTCAAACCCGCGATGGCAAGGATTACGATTGCGCGTTGGTTAGCGGTGGTTTTCATCTCGAGCCCTCTCTTGCGGTGTGGTGGGTATTTGTTCGTCGCGGCGTTCATCGCCATTCACCTCCCAGGCCAAACGACACGCCTGCCGCGGCGTCTCGATCGGTTTCAGTTATCTCTCTGGCCCCTTGGATTCTGGTCGCGCTGCGCGAAATGGATATTCCGGCAATGGCCAAAGAGCAATACGGATTAGCCGGTTTAAGCAAAGGAATCCGTAAACTCAAGCCGACCTTACCCAGGTAGCCGCTTGCGCGATCATCAGCTGTTCCGTCCAGGCGCAGCCAAAATGCCTCCGCGGCCAGAAATGGGTGAATACGCCAGAACGACCAAGCCGGTACGCCCAGATAGACCTGCGCGGTCGGTCCGGGCCTTTCTTCAGTGAACGACTGCACGGCCCCCACCTCAATACCCCATTCCAAGCGCTGATCAGCAATCCCGAACCTGGCGCGGATTGCCGCATTTTTGACCAGCGTGCCGGCCAGTGTGTCAACGGACGCGCCAAGGATTACCCGCGAGCCATCTTTGCCCGGCGGTCCCGCGGTTGCTTTTTCCCTTATGATGGTCTTTACCACCTTGGTCTTTACCACCTTGGGTTGTTCCTTAATCACAGTAATAACTTCAGGATCAACAGCAACCGTAATGACGGTTTCGCGCCCGGAATTATCGTCTGGGCATCCGGACCAGCTTTCGCCATCCGACCATTTTCCGCCATAGGATTCAATGGTTACCATGCGGTAGGCAAGCATGCGCCGGAGTTCAGGATTTTCCGTAAGTGGACGGGCTTCAAAAGTCCGGAGTAGGGCGCGGCGCAGCTGCGCCGCGCATTCGTTGGCGCGCGCTTGCGCGGCAACGCGATTGATCCACTCATTCTGCGCGCGCTTATCGCTGATGCCCCGTTGGCTCCTCAACGTATTACTTACTCGTTCGGATGCGTCGCGAGCGTCTGCGCCGGCGCGACAGCGCACACTGATGCGATCGACCGACACGCCCGCGTCAAGAAGCTCTCCCACGCGATTGCCGATCTTGCCAAACAGGTCTTGGTGGACAGCTGAAGAGTAATCCACCTCATCCATCCGAAACCCGCTTTCAGTGTCTGCCGGCGGCGGCAGACAAAAGGTCGTCAACTGCACATTCTGCTCATCCGCGTTTGCGCTGCCGGAGCAGAGCGCAATCGCAATGCCCGTGATCAGTGTCTTCCTTGCTGACATGTTTATGGCCTCCGTGGCGGTTTGTTTTTGCTGCTTGCTTAATTGTCAAGGTTCGTGCTCTATTCATAATGTAATATAAACCGACGGGAATGTCAATTGCGTGTATAGCGCGCGGACCGGACACCTGTTCAACCCCATAACATAATTGACAGGGCGACGGTAAACTGGTACCATGGCAATGCCAATGATATATGCCTACTTTAATATTCGACATCGAAACCGTGGGAGAGGAGTTTGATACGCTGGATGAGACGACTAAAGAGGGGCTGACCCGCTGGATTAAGAAAGAGGCGGACAATGAGCAGGATTATCAAGCCGCGCTTAAGGATTTGAAAGAGGGGCTGGGCTTTTCGCCTTTGACCGGCCAGATTGTGGCCATTGGCGTGCTTGATTTTGAAAAAGACAAAGCCGCGGTGTATTTCCAAGCGCCGGGTCAGCAGTTTGGGGATTTTGAAGAGGATGGCGTGACTTTCCGCCAAATGACCGAAAAAGAAATGCTCCAGAATTTTTGGAAAGGCGCGAGCAATTATGATGAGTTTGCGACCTTTAACGGCCGCGGATTTGACGCGCCGTTTTTGATGATCCGCAGCGCAATTCATGGCTTGCGCCCGACTTTTGATCTGATGTCCAATCGGTACTTAAGCCGGCAGTGGCATGGGCCGCGGCATGTGGATCTCATGGATCAGTTAAGTTTTTACGGAGCCACGCGCCGGAAAGGAAGCTTGCATTTATATTGCCGCGCGTTTGGCATTAAAAGTCCCAAGGGCGAGGGGATCACCGGGGATGATGTTGGTCCGCTTTTCAAAGCGCGCAAGTTCAAAGAAATCGCGCGCTACAACGTTGGTGATTTGCGGGCTACGAAAGAGTTGTACGAGTATTGGAAAAAATATCTGGCACAGTAAGCAATATGCGGATTATTTCCGGCCGCACTTCACGGAATAAGGTGGTTGAGATTATATGAGGCAGGAGCAAACTGGAATCGCGGCCTTCAGGGATTTTGAAGAAGAAAGGCAGGTAATACTATGGAGCAGGAAGTGAAAATTAAAACCAAGGATGGGAAGACGATTTATGGATTTCTGCGCGGGAGTGTGCGGAAGCCCGTGGTTGTGTTTGTGCATGGGTTGCTTGGATCAATGCACCAGCATATCTTTTACAACGGTGCGCGGTTTTTTGAGCGTCACGGATTTTCCTCTTTCCGATTTAATTTGTACGACTGGCGGCGTGGTGCGCGGAAACTCCATGAATGTACGTTAGAGGTGCACGCTGCGGATCTTGATCTGGTGATTGAATATCTACGTAGCAAAGGTGCGCGAAAGGTATTTGCAGTGGGTCACAGTTATGGCGGCCCTACCATTTTGATGTCCAAGAAAAAGCAGTACGATGCGGTGGTGCTTTGGGATTCCTCGTATGGACAGTCAGTCACATTCAAGAAGGCACGGTATCTGAAAGAACTGGATGCATATATGGAAACTTGGTCCCACCGGATTATTTTTGGTAAGAAGATGGCGAAAGAGGCGAATCAGATAACACCGGCAAAATCACGCGCACTTATTCAGGAGCTTCGCATACCAGTAAAAATTGTCGTGGCGGAGAAGGGAATCTTAGTGAAAGGTGGTAAGCAATATTTCTCCGCTGCGAATTCGCCAAAGAGTTTTGCGATAGTGAAGGGCGCTGACCACAGTTTTAATCGTGCGGGTAACGAGGAGGCATTATTTCGGGAGACGCTTGTGTGGTTGAGGAAATGGAGGTAGAATAGCGGTTCATAACCCCTCCCAACCTCCCCTTATCTTAAGGGGAGGAGATTAAGTTGTATATGGCAAACAAAGATTACTATCAAATTCTAGGAGTTGCCAAGTCCGCGTCGGCTGCCGAGATCAAGGATGCGTTCCGCAAGAAAGCCATGGAGCATCATCCGGATCGGGGGGGAAACGCGGAAAAGTTTAAGGAGTTGAATGAGGCGTATCAGGCGCTGGGGAGTTCGGAGACGCGCAAACAATACGACCAGTACGGCTCCAGCTTTGAGCAAATGCGGCGGCAGGGATTTTATGGTGGATTTTCCGCCAAAGGCGGATCCGCCTCTGGCGGAGATCCGCGCGAAATGGGTTTTGATATTGGCGATCTTTCGGATTTGTTTGGCGGGCTGGGGGATATTTTCGGGTTTTCCGCCAGAGGCGGATCCGCCTCTGGCGGAGGTGGTAGAACGCGCGGACGCGATATTGAAGTGGCCATTGAAATTCCGTTTGAAGAGGCGGTCCATGGCGGCACGCGCGAGTTGGAGCTTGAAAAAGTAAATCAATGCGCGCGCTGCAGCGGCTCGGGCGCGGAGCCGGGCAGCGGATTTAAAAATTGTCCAACCTGCGGCGGTAAAGGAAAAGTATCCAAAGTGGTGAATTCGTTTTTTGGCGCCATGCAAACCGTAACCACTTGCGGTTCCTGCCATGGGATTGGAAAATACCCGGAAAAAGAGTGCGGCGCTTGTCACGGCAAAGGAGTCGCGCGCGGAAAACGCGTGCTCAAAGTAAAAATTCCGGCCGGGATTGAAGACGGCGGAACGATCAGATTTTCTGGTGAGGGTGAGGCAGTGCGCGCCGGAGGCAGCGGAGATTTATATTTGCACGTGCGGATTAAAGAGTCGAAAGAATTTGAACGCCGCGAAAATGATATTTGGAGCAAAGCGGTAGTTTCATTTAAAACCGCGGCGCTGGGAGGAGTGGTGGATATTCCGACCGTAGACGGTCTGCGCGAGCTTAAAATTCCGGCTGGCACGCAGTCCGGCAGTGTGATGAGGATTAAGGGTCTGGGCGTGCCGCATTTAGGACGTGGCCGCCCCGGGGATGAACCCCGGGCAAGGGGCGATCACTATGTGGAGATCCACATCAGAGTCCCAGAACATCTTTCGCGGCACCAGAAAAGGATGCTGGAGGAATGGGAAGGATAGGGAGGCGTCGGTTGCCGCGCAGCGGCAGCCCGCGCAAAAGACGCACACGGCAAGAGTCGCTCAAGGCACCCGCCGTCAGTGTGGCTGGCAATACAAGGGTTCTCTTCCGTCCCTTTGCAATTTAGGAGCATTAGGTAAAATTGCAAAGAGGACTGCAGACGCTCCCAAAATTGCCTTGCCACCCTGCCGGCAGGCGCCTCTCGCTCGGGCGGGTGGTTAGGTCTGCGGGCTATCCGCCGCGCGGCAACCTCCTTTTGGAGGGAAAAAATTATATGAGAATTTTTGTGAAAGCAAAGCCGGGCGCGAAAGTTGAGGAGGTGATAAAAGTGGATGCGGAGCATTTTGTGGTCGCGGTGAAAGAGCCGCCGGTGCAAGGGCGGGCAAACGCGGCAATTATAAAAGCCCTGGCCGCGTATTTCAAGGCGGCTCCTTCGCGAGTCCGGATTGTCTCCGGGCATTTTTCACGGGAGAAAATTGTGGAGATAACCTAGAGATGTGGTATAATATAAAAGTATGGACAATGATAAGCTTGCTCAAGATTTAGAACGACTGGCCCGCGCGATGGAGAAATCCAACTCGTTTTGGCATTCGGTTTTGGTGGGGATTGGCCGCGGGTTGGGAATTTTGATCGGGGCCACGCTCGTGGGCGCCGTGGTGGTAACTTTGGCATGGCGGGCAATGCGCACGGTGCATCTGGATCGATTTTTAGGCGGCGCGGATGGTCCTTCAGCTGGGATCTTTCAGTTATTGAAGCAGCTTCCGCTTGGGGAAGGATTAGATCCTTCGACACTCGATCCATCGATACTGGAAAAATTTCAATCCGAAGCGACGCAAGGCCAATCCCCGATCAAGAAAAAACCATAGGGGCCTTGACGTTTTATTTATCTTATGGTAGGATAGGGAATCCCTTGGCGGGATTCTATTTATTATAGTATGTTCGACATTCGAAATATCGCAATTATAGCTCATGTGGATCACGGCAAAACCACGCTGGTGGATGCTTTGCTTAAGCAATCCGACACTTTTCGGGAAAAGGAGCTGCAAGGGTCTACGATCATGGATTCCAATGAGCTGGAGCGCGAGCGGGGGATTACTATTTTTTCAAAAAACGCGGCGGTGATGTACCGGGGCGTCAAGATTAATATTGTGGACACGCCGGGGCACGCGGACTTTGGCGGCGAAGTGGAGCGCATTATGAATTTGGTAGATGGCGTGCTCTTGCTTGTGGACGCCAAAGAGGGCCCGATGCCGCAGACCAAATTCGTGCTGAAAAAAGCCATTGCGGCTGGGCATCGCGTTATTGTGGTAATCAATAAAATTGATAAAAAAGACGCGCGGCCGGACTTTGTGCTGAATAAGACCTTTGATCTGTTTGTGGAACTCGGCGCGTCGGATCGCCAAACCGATTTTCCCGTGCTCTATGCTTGCGCCAAACAAGGCAAAGCCGGTTTTGAAAATAATCTTGGCGCGATGAAAAACGTGGAAGCAATTTTTGAAACAGTGGTTAAGGAAATTCCCGCGCCGCAGGCGGATGCGGGCGGACCTTTACAGGTTTCGGTGGCCAATGTCAGTTACGACAATTATAAGGGACGCATCGCGATTGGACGGGTGGTGCGCGGGGTGTTTAAACCCGGAGTAGTGGCCTGGATCAATCGCGCAGGAAAAGTTACTCCCGCGAAAATTACCAATATCATGACTTTTGACGGATTGAGCCGCATTGAGGCCGCGGAGGCGCTCGCGGGCGACATTGTCGCGTTTGCCGGAATTGACGAGATTAATATCGGGGAGACCATCGCGGATCCCAAAAATCCCGAGGCGCTTCCGGTTACCGCGATTGAGGAGCCGACGGTGAAAATCACTCTAGGCATCAATACCTCGCCGCTTGCCGGCCGCGAGGGGCAATACTGCACCACCCGCCAGATTAAAGAACGACTGGATCTTGAATTACAAAATGATGTGGCGCTCAAGGTGGAGCCCGGGGTGAGCGCGGAGCATTACGTGGTGTCCGGCCGCGGCGAGTTGCATTTGGCGATTTTGATTGAAAAAATGCGGCGCGAGGGATATGAGATGCAGGTCTCGCGTCCGCAAGTCATTTTTCGGGATATTGCGGGCGTGAAGTCCGAGCCGTTTGAAGCGGTCTCGATTGAAGCGCCGGAGGAATTTGCCGGGGTGGTGATTGAACAAATGGGCGTACGCCGCGCCGAGATGAAAGATATGAAAGTTGAAAATAAAATCGTGTATCTTGAATTTGAAGCCCCGACCCGCGGGCTGATCGGCTATCGGACGGATTTTCTTACTGATACCAAAGGCCAGGGCATTATGAATTCGCTGTTTCTGGACTATCGTCCGCTCACGGGTGAGATCAATTCCGGCGCGCACGGGTCGCTTATTGCCTCCGAGGCGGGGGTGACCAATACTTATGGATTATATTATACCCAAGAGCGCGGTCAACTTTTTTTAGGACCGGGCGTAGAGGTCTATGTGGGAATGATTGTGGGACAAAATGCCAAGGATGAGGATATTGAAGTGAACGTTTGTCGGGAAAAAGAACTTTCCAACATGCGCTCCAAAGGCGAAGGCGAGGGCAAGCGGCTGGATACCGCGCAGGAGATGTCGCTGGAAAAAGCCCTGGAATATATCGGGGAGGACGAACTCGTGGAGGTTACTCCCAAATCCATCCGCTTGCGCAAACTGTATCTTACCGCGGTTGAGCGGAAAAGGATGAAAAAGTAGAGGTGCGTCGGTTGCCGCGCAGCGGTAGTCCGCGCAAAAGACGCACTCGTCCGCCCCAGCGTGGCGTCCGGTGCTTGCGCTCGGGCTCGCTCGTCCCGACTGCGGTCGGGACGCCATGCCCGCTCGCCCTGCGCAACACTTTTGCCGCGGGCTATCCGCCGCGTGAAGCACATCCTTGGGGGTGAAAAACATTTTTATAGCGTGATTCCATTTTGGGGTATTGATAAAGATACGAGTACGCGCATTTTACATAGTGGAAATCCGGAACATGATTAATGAACAACGAAAAAACACCGCTTGTGCGGTGTTCTCTCGCGGTGCTTGGTTACAGCTTGGATAGCCGTGACAGGGCCAAGGCCCTCCAAGCACCGTTTGTACTATAACATGCTCAATACTCGTTTGTCAACCCCGTTTATCCCCATGCCACCACCCCTAACCCCTCCTTGGAAAGGATGAAAGTGGTATAATGATGAATATGAACCTCAAAACATTTTTAAGGAGAGAAAACCTGGTCCGGATTTATCTTTTACTGTTCCTGGCCGGCATTCTGACGTGGGTGATAACTTCCAGCGCTGGCTTTTACGCCGGGACGCATCAGGATATGCCGCGCTGGATGGCTAACTGGCCGCCGCTTAATCGGGTTTTGTTTCTAAACGCGCTCAACAATATCTATTATCTCGCTATCGCGCTGGGGCTGTTTGTTGAATTTCTGCGTCCCAAAATTGAATTCCGCTGGTCCGGCCATAAAGGGCTCACGGTTTTAGGTACGGCGCTGATTATCAACGCGGCGGTGGTCGGTTATAATAATGATTTTTTCTTTGGCAGAATTGACCGGCTAATTGATACCATTATCTACGGATTTGGTTTTGGCACGCTGTTTCTTTTGGAGGTGCCGCAGCGCACCCGAGGTCTTACGATTGCCCTGTGGGCGCGGCTTATTGAAGCCGGCGGCCCAGCTACCGGCTATTTTCTGCTTCCGGCGCTTTTATCCCAATGGCAGCCCGGGCAAACCTTGTATCATCTGACGCAAGGACCGGCCTTTATGTTTTCCAGCTATTTTTGGTTGACTGACAATATCACGGCAATCGGAAGTTTACTGGGCGTTGCTTATCTGCTTTACAAATTTAGATTTAAGCCGTTTTGGATAGTTTCATTTTTCATCGGCGCGATTATTATCGGCTACGGCATCGCCCGTTATGTTATGGGAAATTTTTAATTTTCCGGAGCGGGTGATCATTATTTATTATCTTTTTACTCCCGCAAGTGAGGCGCGAAATGGACTCCGATTCCGATCGGAGGACATTTCCGACGAACGCCGCGGGATCAAAGGTTGAATGCCGCCCCGCCTTGGCGGGGCATCAGTGCGAGCGAAGCGAGGGCATTCAATGCCCCGTGGCTTGCCACGGGGTCCTTTACTCGGGGCGGAAGGGGTCGCTCGGGCCGGTCTTGACAAAAAAGGGCGGTTATGGTATACTGGAGGTTAAGCAAATACATTTTCAGCGTAGAAACCTAGTCGAGTTTCTGCAGCCTGACTGCCGATCGGCAGGCATGTATCTTTGCAGTAACTTAACTAATTTCTACGTACTATGCAAGGCACAGTTAAACGCCTAATGGCGGATAAGAATTTTGGCTTCATCGGTCCAAACGACGGGTCCAAAGATGTGTTCTTCCATGCTTCCGGCCTTCAGGGGGTCCAATTCTCCGAGCTGAATGTCGGGGACGCGGTATCCTTTGAGGTCGAGCAGTCCGAAAAAGGTCCGCGCGCGGTCAACGTGACTCGCGGCTAAGGAAACATCGCAAAAATCCCCTGTTACGGGGATTTTTGATTGGGAGGTATTTAGGGGTATATGCCAGCTAAAAGTCCGGCGAAAACCTTGCAAAAATTGTTGACGCGCAAACCGCTGATCTTTACCGCGCACGCGCAGTTTAAAATGCGTCAGTACGGACTTTCGCCGGCGCGGGTTAAACGCGTATTGCTTTACCCCGCTCGTATTGAGGAGGGCATTGCGCCAAAGACGGTCGCGGTAATGCAATCGGCTAGTAACTATCATCCTGTGTTAGACAAGAAGCCCGCCTCTGCCGCCGACGCTAATGCCTCCGTCCCGCGTCCGCGGGACTGCGGTTCTGTGGCACCAGCAAACGCGGCGGGCGGATTTCGCGCCAGGAAAAAGAATAGATCCGCGAAATCCGAACTCTGGGTGATGTATCAGGATACTAAAGCAGTCCGCAAGATTATCGCGGCTTGGCGCTATCCCGGGGTTAGTCCGGTGCGCGGCCCGCCGCCATTTCCCAAAGACCTGTTCGAATGATATAATCGAAACACTATGACGACGAACAAAGGATTTTACGGCTTAAACATCGCGCCGGCGCTTTTGCAAATTTTAGAGCGTCTTAATTTTAAAAATCCGACACCGATTCAGGCGCAAGCCATTCCGGTAGCCATTGAGGGCAAAGACATTGTGGGGATTGCGCAGACCGGCACTGGCAAAACGCTCGCTTTTGGCCTGCCCATGATTCAGCGGCTGGCGCAGTTAAAAAAACAAGGACTAGTACTGCTGCCGACCCGGGAGCTGGCACTTCAGGTGGAGGAGGTTTTTCGCAAGGTCGGCCAGGGTCTGGGATTGCGCACGGCGGTTTTAATCGGCGGAGCGCCCATGGGTCCGCAAGTTCAGCAGCTTTTTCGCAAACCGCATGTACTGGTCGCCACTCCCGGACGCTTGATTGATCATTTGGAGCACCGCAATATTCGTCTGGACGGAGTGGGCATTGTGGTTTTTGATGAGGCGGATCGCATGTTAGACATGGGCTTTGCTCCCCAGCTCAAGCGGATCTTGCAAGTCCTGCCGCCGCCGGCGCATCGGCAAACCATGCTGTTTTCCGCCACCATGCCGCCGGAGATCATGAAAATTGCCTCCGCGCATATGAAACTGCCGGTGCGGGTGGAGATCGCGCCGACCGGAACGACGGCCGAGCGGGTTACGCAAGAACTTTTTGTGGTGCAGCGCGATCAGAAAATCGGTCTGCTTAAAAAATTATTGGAGACCTACCACGGTTCCACTTTGGTATTTACGCGCACCAAACATATTGCCAAAAAAGTGGTGCGCCAAATCAAGGCGCTGGGGTTTAACGCGGCCGAGATTCATTCCAACCGTTCGCTTAATCAGCGGCGCGAGGCCCTTCAAGGATTTAAATCCGGCAAGTACCGCGTGCTGGTCGCCACCGACATTGCCTCCCGCGGCATTGACGTGGTGGGGATTGAACTGGTGCTCAATTTTGATCTGCCTTCCACCTCGGATGACTATGTGCACCGGATCGGACGCACCGCGCGGGCCGGGGCCGTGGGCCACGCGATTACTTTCGCGGTTCCGGGAGAAGAACGGGAGATTCGCGCGATTGAACGGCTGATTCGCAAGCCCCTGCCGGTCTCCAAACTTCCCGAGATTCCCAAAATCTATATTCCCGAGGTTCAAGCGCGCCGTCCTTATGAAGGGCCGCGGCGCCCTTTTCAGGGACATCCAGGGCAGTCACGCCACCGTCCGCGAAATTTCCGGCGCCCGGGCCGTCCGTCTGGCCGGTGGCCGCGTTGAGTATTTTTATGACTGGTCAGAATTAAATTCAGAATCCTGGTTTGGCAATCAGGATAGCTTGACTTTTATCTTTAGTTTTGGTTAGATGTCAGTGGAGGCGAACCATGAGAACTGCGATTGCCGGACTGGGAACGGTTGGCGCCGAAGTTGTGCGCCAGCTTTTGGACAAAGACGAGCTGTACGCGCAACGGGCCGAACGGCCGATCACGGTTACGGATGTGAGCGCGCGAGATCGAAAGCGCGACCGCGGCTTTCCGATGCGGGATATCCGCTTCTGGAAGGATCCGGTCAAGATGGCGCGCGAGGCCAAAGTGGACCTGGTGGTTGAGCTCATCGGCGGGGCGGACGGTGTGGCCAAGCGTGTAGTGGAGGCCGCCATTGCGGCCGGCAAGCATGTTGTTACGGCCAACAAGGCGCTGCTGGCGCGTCACGGCATGCAGCTTGCGCGTGCGGCCGAGGAGCGCGGGGTTACGCTCGCGTTTGAGGCCGCAGTGGCTGGTAGCATTCCGGCTGTTGAAATTCTGCGGCAGGCGCTGGTTGCCAACATTTTTAGCCGGGTCGGCGGCATCCTGAACGGGACTTGCAACTACATCTTGTGGCGCATGAGCGCCATGGGCTGTACGTTTGATCAGTCCCTGGCCGAGGCACAGGAAGCCGGTTACGCAGAAGCTGATCCGTCGCGCGACATCAGCGGGAAGGACACTGCGGACAAGCTCGCGATTCTCGCGGCGCTGGCTTTTGGCGTGCCGGTAGATCTCTCGAGCATACACGTGGAAGGGATCGAGCAGATCACTGCGCTCGACATCCAGCGAGCCCGGGAGCTTGGCATGGGCGTGAAGCTTCTGGGGATTGCGCGTCTTACCGAGCAGGGTCTGGAGCGGTGGGTACATCCGTGTTTGGTTCCGGCCGATGCGGTACTGGCCATGGTGCCCGGAGCCACGAACGCCGTGTCGGTTACCGGGGATTTGGTGGAGACGCAGGTGTATCTTGGTCAGGGCGCGGGCGCTAAATCCACGACTTCAGCGGTGATCGCGGACATCCTGGATTTGGCCACAGGTCGTCGTTTGCCAGCTTTTGGCAAACTGGCGGCGCAGCTGCGCGCAGTCCCGGTGCTAGTGCCGCGCGACCGCACGGGCGAGTACTACTTGCGGTTGCAGGTTGCGGATCAGCCGCGCGTGCTCGGAGATGTACTGAGCTTGCTCGGGATGCAGGGTGTGTCGGTGGCTTCGAACGAGCAGCCGGAACAGCAGGTCGATCCTGATGGAACTGTTGCGGTGTTTTTGACCACCCACAGAACGCAGGAAGCCGCGGTGCAGCGGGCGCTCACCATGATCCGCGCGCTTCCCACGGTCAAGGGCGAGCCGTGCCTCATCCGCATCGAGCGGGAGGTGTAAGCAGAAAGAGGGAGGAATTACTACGAACTCCCCGGGGTCGCGCGCGCAGCTTGCGCGCGTGGCCTCGGGGATATTTTGTTTTACTTGACATTTGTTTTTAAACATGGTGAAATTGGGGTTGGAGGAAAATACAAATGAAGCTTCGACCGACGGTTTTGAAGTACGGCGGGTCGGCTGTTGGAGATCCGCAGCGTTTGGGTGTTGTAGCCCAGGACGTGATCACACAGGCGAGTGGCGGACAAGGTGTAGTCGTGGTCGTCTCGGCAATGGGAGACGAGACCGATGAGCTGTTCCAGTTCATGGCCAACATCAATCCAACCGCCTCCCGCGCGGTGGTGGACATGGTGGTGCAGACCGGCGAGGTCAAGGCAGTAGGAGCGCTGGCCGCGGCGATTGAGCGTCGCGGCGGTCAGGTCGTGGCTTTCACCAGTCAGCAGGTCGGTTTTTCCGGAACCGAAGACCATGGCAGCGCGCGTTTGCTTCAGGTGCGTGGCGTCCGGCTCATTCGGCAGGCACTGGCCGAAGGCAAGATCGTGGTGGTTCCGGGCTTTCAGGCCGTGACGCGCACTGGCAGTCTCGTGACGCTGGGGCGCGGTGGTTCGAATCTGACCGCGGTGGCGCTCGCGGTGGTCCTCAAGGCGGCTTTTTGTGTGTTCAAGACGGATGTGGATGGGCTCTCGCCGGTTGATCCGGATTTGGTAACGGACCCGATCATTTTCCCGGAGCTTGACTACGATGCAGCTTGCGATGTTTCCCAAGATCGCGTGATCGTGGATCGCGCGATCAAACTGGCGCAGGCCTATGGCATTCCGCTTCGGGTTATGCGGTCGCCTTCGATCGGTTCGTCTACGGGTGGCACGATCATCCGCAACGCCTCAACCCATGACGCGCTTGAGCCGGAACCACGCTATATCACCGTAGTCAGCGCGGATTTAAACCTCGCGCTTGTCAAGATACTTGGAGTGCCGGATCGCCCCGGACAGGCCGCGAAACTCTTCAAGGCAGGAAGAGGCATTTGTCTGAGCGACGCAATTCAGGCAGAGGGGACGGGGCAGAGAGCGGTTATCTCGTTTCTCGTGTCTATGGCACGTCTTTCCGAGGCGCTCGCGAAGGTTCGTCGGGTGCATCGAAACGTCCAAGGCAGGGAGGGCTATGTGGGCTTGACCGTGTTTGATCGGCGCATGCGCCGTGAGCCCGACTACGTGGCACGAGTTACCGGCGCACTGGCAAACGCCAGAGTGAACATCTCGCTCATCTCGACCTCGGGTCCTGCCATCACGGTGGGCATCAAAGCGACTCACTTGAGCCGCGCCGCCCGCGCGGTTGCCGACGAGTTCGGACTGCGTCGCAAGGCGGTGTAGGAGGCGCCGTAGTACATCATCTCGGGGTGGGTCCCGTAAGACCCATCCCGCCTTTTTTTATCGCTGGATTTGTGGTAGGATTGAAAAATATGGATCACAAAATCGGAATCACGCTTATTGGCATGCCGGGATCTGGAAAATCTACCGTTGGCAAATTGCTCGCGGCGCGCTTGGATTGGAAGTTTGTTGATCTTGATGCGCTGATATTGGAAAAAGAAGGGATAGGGCATGAGCAAATTCTTGCCGAGCACGGCGCGCAAAAGTTATTGGAACTGGAAAATCGCTATACGCTGAAGCTTGATATGAAGCACGTGATATTTTCTCCGGGTGGAAGCATAGTTTATTGCGCGCCGGCAATGGAGAAACTCAAAATGGAAACGCTCGTCGTTTATCTTGATGTGCCGCTCGCGGAGGTGCGGGCGCGGATTGGAGAAAATCCAAAAAATATTCGCGGGATTGTTGGCTTTGAAGAAAAAGGACTGGCTGGGCTTTTTGCCGAGCGGGTGCCGCTTTTCCGAGAGTATGCGCATTACACGATTCAAAGTTTGGGACGTGATCCGCAGGATGTGGCGGGGGAGATTAAAAAGCATTTGAGTAATTAATGTCATTCCGAGCGGAGCCGCAGCGCAGTCGAGGAATCTCTTCACCATGCAAGATAAGAGATCTCTCCACTCGGCTCGAGCCTCGGTCGAGATGACAAAATTGATGGCATGAAACTTTATAGTACAAACAATCGCGCGCTTATTGCGTCGTTTCGGGAAGCAGTGCTCCATGGGCTTGCTCCGGATGGCGGACTGTTTATGCCGAAGGACTTGCCGCGCTTGCCAGGGGATTTTTTCCGTACGCTTGAAGGCCGCAATTTACAAGATATTTCCTTCGCGGTGGCGCGCGCTTTGCTTAAAGACGACGTTCCCGAGGATATACTGCGGCGTATCGTAGAGGAGGCGATAAATTTTGACGCGCCACTGGTGCGCCTTGACGATGAGACATATGTGCTGGAACTTTTTCATGGACCAACCTTGGCTTTCAAAGATTTTGGCGCGCGGTTTATGGCGCGGCTGATGGGTTATTTTGTGCAAGGTGCGGATCGTGAATTAACGATTTTAGTGGCGACTTCAGGAGATACCGGCAGCGCCGTGGCGCATGGATTTTTGAATGTTTCGGGAATTCGGGTTTTTATTTTATATCCTTCCGGCGGCGTGAGTCCGACGCAAGAAAAAATGCTGACGACTTTGGGCGGAAACATTACGGCGTTGGAGATTCAAGGCACGTTTGATGACTGCCAAAAACTTGTGAAACAAGCGTTTGTGGATCAGGAACTGCGCGAAAAATTATTTATGTCTTCAGCAAATTCCATAAACATCGCGCGCTTAATTCCACAGTCGTTTTATTATTTTTATGCGTATGGCCAGCTTGCGGACATTTCAAAGCCGGTAGTTATTTCCGTGCCGAGCGGAAATTTTGGGCATTTGACTGCGGGGCTCATGGCCAAGCGTATGGGGTTGCCGGTGACGAAATTTATTGCCGCGTGTAATGCGAATGATGTGGTAGCCGATTATTTGCGCACCGGACAGTACAAGCCGCGCCAATCGCAAAAAACACTTTCTAATGCCATGGATGTTGGCGCGCCAAGTAATTTCGCGCGCATGCTTGAGCTTTACGGCCATGATGTGGAGAAAATGCGAGCGGATGTCTGGAGTATTGGATGTACAGACGCGCAGACACGCGAAATGATTAAGGAAGTATATGAAAAGTGCAACTATATTCTTGATCCGCACGGCGCGGTTGGATATTGGGGACTTAAACAATATCGCGCTGCTAACGCGGAGCAGTGCGCCGGAATTTTTTTTGAAACCGCGCATCCGGCAAAATTTCCCGAAACCGTGGAAGAAGTGCTGGGGGTTAAGGTTGACGTACCGGAGCGGATGCGGGATTATATAAGCAAGGAAAAACAGGCGGTTTTGTTACCTAACGATTTTGTTAATTTCAAAGCGTTTTTGCTGGGTTAAATTCTTGGGTGCATGAAAAAATTACTTTGGGCAGTGGTGGTCATTTTCGTAGCTTTTTGGGCAGTTTGGATTGGCGTATTTTATTACAAAAATTTACGCGGGATTGGACCAGCGGTCCGAGCGCCGAAAGAGGATATTGCGGAGTTGATTGATAACCCTCCCACGCCCTCCCTTACTTTAAGGGAGGGGGAGAACCGAACGGGCATGCCGCTTAAACTCCCGCCCGGATTTTCCATTGAAATTTTTGCCAAAGATTTGCCAGGGGCGCGGGTGATGGTTCCCGATTCATTTGGTGGATTTCTAGTGAGCCAAACATCTGAAGGAAATGTATCAGAGATCATGGGTGATCAAGAAAGTGGAAGAGCAGTAGACTTCGGTACGTACTTGAGTGGTTTAAGAAAACCACATGGTATGGTTGTTGATCCAAAAGATCAAGAACATTTTTTCATTGCAGAGGAGGATAAAATATCTGAATTCTATGTGGCTACAATGGAAGGACCCGGATTTAGTAAAATTGTTGACTTGCCATCCGGCGGGAATCATACGACTCGCACGCTGGGATTTGGGCCAGATGGACGGCTGTATGTATCTATTGGTTCGTCCTGCAATGTGTGTAATGAAAATGATCCGCGACGGGCAGCAATTTATGTAGTGGACATTGAAAATAAAAAACTTATTCCGTACGCTACTGGTTTGCGCAATTCGGTATTCTTTACTTGGAGCTATGTTGACGGACGCATGTGGGCAACCGAGATGGGGCGGGATTTACTGGGTGATGACCTGCCGCCGGATGAGATTAATATTGTGGAAGGCCCTTCGGCAGACTCAGGGCAAAATCCTCCGGATTTTGGGTGGCCAATTTGCTATGGAAAAAATATTCATGATAGTGTGTTCGACAAGAATGTATATGTACGCGATCCATGCGCAGATAAAGTGCCGTCTTACATTGACTTGCCAGCCCATTCGGCGCCGCTGGGGTTGGCATTTATTCCAAAAGATGCGGGATGGCCAAAAGAATATGAGGGCGATTTATTGGTGGCCTACCATGGCTCATGGAATCGCACTAAACCAACCGGTTATAAAGTCGTGCGTATAAAACTAGACGCGCAAGGAAACTATGAAGGTATGGAAGATTTTATTTCCGGCTGGCTTCAGGATGATGGCACTGCGCTTGGCCGGCCAGTGGACATCCTTGTACAATCCGGCGGAGTGATGTATATTTCAGATGATAAAGCTGGCGTGATTTATCGGGTTACCTATTCACCATTAACTCATAACATTTCTCAATCTATGCGTATTGAAAGTCCGGCGTTTGGACAAAACGAACGCATTCCTAAAAAATATACTTGCGATGGGGAGGATGTAAATCCGCCGCTGACTATCGCTGATGTTCCGGAAGGGACTAAGAGTTTAGCGCTGATTCATGATGATCCGGACGCGACTGACGGAACATGGGTACATTGGACGGTTTGGAATATTACGCCGGACACTCGTGCGCTGGAGGAAGGAAAAGTTCCGCAAGGGGCAATGGAAGGCACTCAGAGCTGGGGACGCACCGGTTACGGCGGCCCTTGCCCGCCCTCCGGCGCGCATCGTTACTTTTTCAAACTTTACGCGCTGGATGCGACGCTGGATTTGCCGGCCTCTACAGATGCGCAAGGACTTACAAGCGCGATGGAAGGACATATTTTAGCACAGGCAGAACTGATAGGATTATATGAAAGGCAATAAGCAGAATTACTGTTACTAATTTGTCGCGGCAGAAATTCCAATTTCCAATTTCCAAATCCCAAATAAATTCCAAATTCAAAATTACAAACTGGCGATTTGGTTTTTGGCGTTTCCTTGTAATTTGAGATTTGTGATTTGGAATTTGTTCTTATGAAAAGAAGAATGCCAAGAACATTCTACACTCACCCCACGCTTACCGTGGCAAAAGATTTGCTCGGCAAATTTTTGGTGCGGCGGATGCCGGGCGGTAAAGTGCTGGCGGGGAAAATTGTGGAGACCGAGGCGTATATTGGCCCGCAAGACCGCGCCTCGCACGCGTTTGGCGGTAAGCGCACGCCGCGCAATGAGGCCGAATATTTGATTGGCGGGCATGTGTACATTTATTTGGTGTATGGCATGTATTGGCAATTTAATATTTCAACCGGGCGGCAGGGCTCGCCGGAATGTGTGTTGATTCGGGCGCTGGAGCCAGATTTGAATGTAAAATGGAAAATGCAAAATGTAAAATTTAGTAATG
Organism: Candidatus Uhrbacteria bacterium; assembly: GCA_016187515.1. Taxonomy (GTDB): domain Bacteria; phylum Patescibacteriota; class Patescibacteriia; order GWA2-47-26; family GWA2-47-26; genus JACPJN01. Next base: position 47,102 of record JACPJN010000001.1, read on the forward strand.
GCCCGGGAAAACTCTGCCGGTGGATGAAATTGGATAAATCTTTTTACGGCGAGGATCTTACCAAATCGCGGCGGCTGTGGCTGGAGAATAGGGGAGTGCGGGTGTCGCGCGCGCAAATCGTCTCCGGGCCGCGGGTCGGCATTGATTATGCCGGCGCCTACTTTGCCGCGAGGCCGTGGCGGTTTTATCTCCAAGGCAATCCGGCGGTTTCCAAGCCGCATTAATCCACATTGCCCATTGCTGGACTTTCGGGTATACTGGGGGACTTATCATTAAAGCAGGGGGAACGGAGAAAATATATGAATAAAAAACGCCTTATTTTACTAATTTTGATAATACTCGGAGTTTGGTATTTTTGGGGACGAGGACAAAAGGCAGATGGGCCGGCGCAGCCCGGTGTTGAGGAGGCCGCGGTTGAGGAAGAGATCGCAAATAACCCTCCCCAACCCTCCCTTACTTTAAGGGAGGGAGATAATGTGGTGCGGGTGCATTATTTCACCAAGGAGGCATTGGCGTCGTGTGCAGTTGAAACCACTTCGATTGAGCAAGCCATTGATCCCAAATACGGACATTTCGCGGCCGGGGCGCTGGTGACTATGACATTGCCTTTGTCCGCAGAGCACGCGGCGCAATATGCATCCGCGCTTCCGACTGGGACGCGGCTCTTAACCATGCAGATTGATAAAGAGGGGACCGCGCGCGCCGATTACAATAGCGCGCTGGACGGGCAGGGCGCGCCGTGTCTTAAAGCCGAGCGCCGCGCGCAGATAGAACGCACGCTTAAAGAATTTTCCGAGATTAAAAAGGTGGTGATTACGGTGGAGGGGGAAGTGTGGTAGTTTGAGAGGGTTGCCGATTTATAGCACATTATGATAGCCGCAATTTGGCACGATTATCTGTTTGCCCCGCTGTTGAATTTGCTTATTTATTTTTATAACACGATCGCGTTTGGGAATCTGGGTTTCGCGGTGATCTACATGACGATCGGGTTGCGCATCTTTCTGATCCCTTTTTCGATCATCGCCGAGCGCAACGGATTCAAATACGAAAAGATCCAAGCCGACGTTTCCGAGATTCAAAAAGAATTCAAAGACGATCCGGTCGCCCGCAAAGAACATATTCGCGAGCTCATGCGGGCTAATCGGATTCAACCGCTGGCTTCCGTCGTCCTGACCGGCATTCAGCTGCTGACCCTGGTTTTGCTTTACCAGGTCTTTGTGGGCGGCATGACCGGGAAACTGGCCGCGCTGTATCCTGCCGTGGCTCGTCCGGATGTGATTAACACCAATCTTTTTGGATTGGATATTGCGCAGCGCAATATGTACGCGGCCGGATTGGTGGGAGCGCTCCTGTACTGGCAGATTTGGCGGTCGCAGCGGAAGCGCCGCGAGACCCTGGAGAAGAATGATATTATTTTCAGGTACGCGTTTCCTTTGATCACCTTCGCGGTGCTCGCCAGCTTGCCTTCGGTCAAAGTGATTTTTATTTTGACCGCCATGGGCTTTGGGTATATAATACACCTATGCCGTCCGTTTTTCACTCGCCGGCTGCAAACCGTTAAACTTACCGCGCTGAAAATACATGACAAAATCGTAGGAGGCGAAAAGGTTAATTCACTAGATAGCCACGGATAGAGTACAGGATAGCCACCGATCACAGGATCCGTGATCGCGTGGCCATCTGTCAACATCAGTGGCCATCCGTATAATTATGCAAGAATCATTAGATCGTCTGATGTACACGTTTGTGGTGGAGGATGTGCTGAAAGGATTTTTTGTGTATGTGCCGCCGGGATACGTGGCGTGCGTTTATGACTTGGGCCGCGGGGTGCTTAAAAAATGCCTGCTTCCGGGTCTGCATTTGAAAGTGCCGTTCTGGCAGCGCGCGAAATTATTTAATACCCAGACGCTGGAATATCGCTTGGTCAAGGATTTTAATCCGAAAAATGTCCGGGCGCTTGGGGATGTTCCGGTTTCCGCGATTTCCGCGGACGGCAAGCCGGTCAACATTGAGGGAACGATTTTACTTAAACTTGATGTTACGCAGATTCCCAATATCTGGCAAAATATCGGCGAGGATTTTGTGGATAAAATCGTGCGGCCAACGGTGCGCTCGCGTCTGCGGATGATCGCCTCCAGGTTCACCTATGCCGATATGGTTGGCAATCAGCGGGACGCGATTGAGGAAAATGTAAAACAGGAATTTGAGCGCATCTTTTACCCGAGGGGAATTTTAGTGGAGAACGTTTTGCTCTCCGAGGTCGGAAAGGCGAGAGGAGGACATGAGGAATGAAGAATTTAGAATGAAGAATTAATACCGCGTAAAAAGGCGGTATTCTGGACAAAAGGTGTGGATAAAGAAGATTGGCAGGAAAGGACGGAGGTGGTAGGTTGATAATGGTGTCAGTGAGTAAACCACGTTTACTTAGGCGGATCATTCCGAAAGCAAGGCCTCGCGCCTTGTTTTTTGTTTCCTTGACATCCGGCAGGGGTGTGATAGGGTAAGGGTAGGTCCGCCCCCACACCATTGGGCGACATTGGCGTCCAAAGGACGCCAATGTTGTGCGTAGCACAGTCGCCCATTGGTGTGGGGGTCCGGTGGGTCTGGGGTGGTGGTCCGGCAGACCCGCCAAACTTTCCTTCAGCAGAAGGTAAAGTTAGGCGGGGAAGGTGCCCGGCCATTGACATCTTGGGCTGTCACTCGGCCAACCACTCCGACGATTGTCGGAGAGGAGGCAGTCATGTCCGAAGCAACGCAGAAACAAGAACCGGAAGATCTTTCCAAGCTCAAGGGGCCGAGTTCGTGGTACACGGCGGCGCTGCTGTTTTCGCTCGTCGTGTTTGTTACGAGCATACTGTTTCGGATCCATCATGAGTCAATCAATGTCGACGCCATGAATGGCTTGTTGTTGGCTGTGAATTTGCTCGTAATCTGGGGGTCGCTCGCATCTACGGCGCTTGTTTCCGTAGGGTGGTTTGTTTGTAACCGGCTGGGCCACAAGATCTGGTGGTGGAAAGACGGCGACACCTGGCGCGTGACCGCGCGGAAATACCCGGATGAGGCCAAGGGACTCGTGATTGAGGCGCAAGTCAAGGCGCGGCCGAGTTTCAAGCTCCGTTGGGGAAGCAAGGGTTGGCACAACGCGATCAGCGACGACGGCTGGGTGGTCAACCTGAAAGGCGAGCGCTTGCATCTCCGGGATACTTCCCAAGCGACACTCGACAACGAAGGTCTGACCGGCGCGGTGCTTAAGTTCCTTTTCGACGCCGGCTTTGCCTGGCGTATTGTCCCGCTTCAGGCCGGACGGATGCCTCGATTCGTGGATCGTGGCGGACGCGGGATCGAGGTGTACTACAAGGATGACGGGGTTGACATCGAGGAAATCCTCAAGTCCCGCGATTGCGCTGACTACCACAAGCGCATGCAGAAGAAGGCGGGGGAACATGACGCGTCATACCGTCTGATGTATGAAGTCCTCAAAGCCCTTGGTTTGCCCAGCCCGGTATTCGACGAAACGCTTGTGGAGCGGCTGGAACAGGTACAAGAGGCGAGTCAGCGGTTGCGCGAGGAGCACGATCGGGCGCTTGACATTCTCTGCGCCGCGTTGCCTGCCTTGCGCGACGCGGTAAAGCGTGCCGGCAGACCGCCCACGAAAATCAAGGCCATGAAGGAACTGTGTCGAGTGCTTGTACACTTGGACGCACACCTTCCCAAGGACAGTGTGCTCCGAGCGCAACTCGACGTTTCCGAAGCGTCGCGGCGCATGGTCCTGCGTGCGCTGGATGAGGAGGAGGCCAAGCTTGCGGCGGCGCGTGGGCCGGGTGTGCAGGGTGATGGCTCCATCGTAGGAGAAGGAGGGTAGGGGTTCTCCCGTTCACCCCCTCTAACTCCCCCTCGCCTGTCCGCCTAGGGCGGGGAAAGGGGGAGAAATCGGCGGAATCGTTCCAAGTGATTTTCCCGACCAAGATCGGGGGCTGGCGCCACACGGTGTCCAGCTTTTTTGATTTTTTCAATTGACACAGTACGCGCGATGTGCTATAATATAGGCGTTATGATAAAGATAAGTAAGCGTTTTGGGATTTTAAGCACGGGATTTTTTTTGGCTATTCCGCTTTTAGTTTACGCGGTAGAGACCGGGAAAGTGTTAGAGAATTTTAGCGCGCCGGGACGCCTGGACGAACGCGCTACCTCCGCGTTTTTAGACACAGCCGTGAAGCAGGTGAGTTTGCCGCTACGCGCTACCGTGCGCGATTTAGGCGTGGGACTGCAAGGATTGGGACGCAGTGAAATCGGCGCGGTCGCGGTGAGCGCGGATTATATCATGGTGGGCGGGTCTAATGGCGCGCTCAATATCATTAGCCGCGGAACCGGTACGGCGCAAAATATTAGCGCTTTGATTGCCAATGCCCGGCGAGTCCGCGGCATTGGTTTTTTGGAAAGCCAGGGCCTCTGGGTAGTTGCCGGGGAAGCCAAGACCGGGACGGGCGCGATGTTTTACACGCTCGATCGCGCCGGAACTGTCGCGCGCGATTTGCAATCCTCGGCCAAAGCAGCCGACCTGGATCGCATTGATCAGGTGGCCTGCGGCGCGGATACCTGCGTACTTATCGGCGTAAAGGGCTCCAGTAGCAAACAAGCGGTGCGTTTTGATGGATCAGCTTTGGTAAATATCACCGGCACTTTCGCGCTAAATACCGCCGGCCCCTGGGCGGTTTCCAGCGGGCCAGGCGACATCGCGCTGGCCGGAGTGTTTAAAGATCCGACTGTCGGGGCGCGCGAGCCGTTTATCATTCGCGTGTATCGGCTGCGCGCAGGCAGTTGGCAGAAAATTACCAGCGATGAATTGCTTAGGAGCGCCCAGGAACCCAGAATTAATTTGAATTTTACCGGTTCCCAGTGGGTTTTGGCGCGGCGCGGGTCCGGGGCCGGATTTCCGTTTCGAATGTGGACCATTGATGAAACGCGTTTTTCCGAGATCACTCCGAGATTTGGGAATATTGGAGCGCGTCTGACTTTTGATCCGCTTTTCGCAGGCGGCGCCGGGAATTTTTACTATATTGGCGGCCAGGGTTTGTTTACCGATCTGGGCGGAGCTCTGGAGCTTTCCAATGGCCGTTTGCCCGCCCTTGCCGGAGTAAAAGTAAATGCCTTGCTTGCGCTCGAAGGGAGAATTCTGATTGCCGGGCTGGTTAGGGGAGCACCGCAGCTGCTGGAACTTGATTTACAGGGTTTTGTGCCCTCGGCCACGCTGACGACAAAAAAGATTGCTTCGGCCGGATCCGGAAAGTATTTTAAAAAAGCCACGGTGCGTTCCGAAGGAGTATTTCCGAGCGGAACCGGGGTGCTTTACGCGCTTTCGCCGGACGGCGGAGCGCATTTTGAGCAATTTGAGCCGGATCGCGCGCGCGAATTTACGAGTCAAGGGGAAGAGCTGCGCTTACAGTTAACTTTGAGCACCGCGGACAGCCAGCTGACTCCGAGCGTAAAATCCGTCACTATTGAATTTGAAAAAGATGAAGTGGAAACCGCGGCGACTTTGCGAAAACATGACGATCGCCGGATTGCCGATCTTAAAAATATCGCGCGCGCGCTTGACCAATTTAAAAAAGATCGGCGCGTCTATCCAATCGTGGACGGCAATCGCCCCGCGGTTCGTTATGATCAGCTTTCCGCGCTGCTGAAAGAAGGTAAATATCTGGCGGCCATGCCCACTGACCCGGAAGAGAATCGCGAGGCCGATCAGGTTTATGATTACATTTCCGCAACCGGCGGCAGCGCTTATGTGCTGCGCGCTCGTCTGGAAGAGAGTGGGAGCAAACGTTTTGAAAAAGACGCGGATGGCCAGCCGGTGGAGCCGAACTTGTTTGACTACAGTTGCGATGACCCTTGGTACTGCGAAGGCAAAGGGTTTACGGTTTCGACTGCGCCCGTGGAGGCGCCGCCGATCCCGCGGGGAATTGAAGAGCTTTGGAGAACGGAGGATGGCCGGGTTTATCGGGTGGCCACCATTGGCGGAGGCGCCACTCCAGTTGAACGCCGCCGTCTGTACATCCCGCGGCCGTCAGTGCTGCGGAAGCTAATCCGATTTTATGGGAATATGCGGCAAGTTGGGAAAGCGCAGATTGAACAAGTTCCGCGGGCAAAATTGGTCAAACTTGCGGATAAAGACGATCTCTATTATATTACCGAGACCTTTCTAAAGCGCCGTTTGCCCAGCCGCGCGGTGTTTGATTCCTACGGCAACAGTCCGCGCGAGATTGTGACGGTAAAACAAGAAGAGCTGGAGGCCTACGGCGATTCGCGACTGATTCGCTTGACCGGCGACCAGAAGATTTGGTATCTTGAAAATGGAGTGCGGCGCTGGATTCCGAATCCCACCGTGTTTCGTGAGCGGGGCTTTAATTGGAAGGAAGTGGCGCCGGTCAATTTTGCGGAGTATAATAGTTATCCCGAAGGTCCGCCGCTTCCGTAGGATTGCGCGCAACCGGCCGGATGTGGTATATTAGAGCTGTTGCCTTATTAGAAACTTAAACTCTTAACTCATTTGATTTATGTACCGCCTTTTCATCAGTCGGACAACGTTTTTAAGAAGTATTGCGGTTGTGCTTGGCGCTTTTGTGGTGGTGGCGCTCGCCGTCCGCGCCTCGCACACCTCCACCACGATAGGCACCAATGTCGTAACCGGAAACGTTACGGCCCATGATGTGACCGGCTCCGGAGCGTTAAGTATTACCGGAGCGTCAACGCTGACCGGCAATGTGACGGCCGCCGGTGACTTGGCAGTCAACGGCGGAGACATCACTACCACCGCCACCACCTGGAATCTGGATGTGGGTTCAACCGGCACTATCCGTTTTCGAGACGGCACGAATAATCTCATGACCATCGCGGATGCCGGGACCACCGGAAATGTTACTGTAACCGGCACTCTCACGGTTGACGGCGCCTCCACGCTTACCGGCAATGTGACAGCCAGCGGTACGCTCGCCGTTACCGGCGCGCTGACCAATAGCGCGGACAAGACCGACGGACGGATTTTTATCGGTCCGGAAGATTGCAATGGGTTCACTTCCGCCGGAGCGCTTAACAGCACGCAGGCAACCATGAATCGCGATCAAATCGGCGGCAATGCCGCGGATATTGGCAGTTATTTAATCATAAACCCTCAAGGAGCCAATCAGTCCAATACCATTGTCTGCGATATCACGAGCGCGCTTTTGCGCACCACCGCCAGCAAAGGATTTCAGATTAATTCTTTGGATGAGATTTATTTTATAACCGCCGGTTTGACGTTAGATTCTCATAGTGTTACGTTGAAACGCATTGCCTTCGCAAGCAGCGCCGTGCCGACATTTACTACGCTGACCACCACCGGGACAGCCGGTACTACTGGCGCGGCAGTTACCGGAACTTGGTATGTGACTAACTACCCGGTAAGTTCCCCGGCTTTTCACAATACTGACGATGCCAAATATATTGTGGATATCGCGGTACAGGCCGACAGCGGAGCCTTTGTCTTCCACGGTCTGTTGCTGAATGTGGATTACAATTATTTGTAGTGAATGAGTAAGTTGGTAAGTGAGTAAGTTGTATGCGCCGCATCTTTTTGATTACCAGCGCGTTGATTCTTTTCCTGGGTGTATTTTTGACGCGCGCGCCGGCGGCGTACGCCGCGGATGTTACTTTTAACGCAGATACCATACTTTCAGGCAACTGGGATAGTTTTGCAACGGTAACGGCAAAAAGCGGCTGTAACGCGACAACGCTTGATGTGCAAAGCGGCAAGATCGTCATTACCGTGGCTTCCGGCGATTCTTGCGCGCTGGAGACGTCCGCCGGCACGTTTACCACCACCGGCTCGGATACGACCGCCTGCGGACCGCCGATTCGGCTGACCGTAAACGGCGCGGCAACTAACGTGGAGATTACTCCGGCCAATAGCACATGCGTCCCTACATCAGGGGGCGTCAGCGTGGTAACTTCCCCCGCGCCTCAAACCCCCGTAAACATTCAAGCCGCCTATTCCTCCAGTCCAGCTCCATCCGGAGCGATCACCCTGACTTGGAAAGATCCCCCGGCGCACGCTTCCAAGATCGAGGTCTGGCGCAATGAAGGAGGGGTGAGTCCGATTACGGGCCCGCGCGGGATTGTGGCCATCGGGGCGCAGAAATATCTGGACACCGAGCAGATTACCCCCGGGGTTACTTATATTTATCAATTAATCGCGGTGGGCAGCGGAGGAAAAGGGATTTCACAAGAGGTTCCGGGAGTGGCGATTGCCGGAACCGTTAGCGTGGCGCCGTCTACGGTGGCGCCCCCGGCGGCGGAACTTAAGCCGGAACTGAAAGTGACCCTTTCCGCGCAAGCGGTGGGCAGTGCCGGCGTTGCCGCCGTTTCTGCTGTCCCGCTTAGCGGCGCGGTTTCCACCGTGCTGTTTGCGCTGGCCTTTTCCGCCTTGCTTACCGGCGCTTTTTTATTACATTCCCATGTGGATCCGCATCGCAGTCCGCTGCAATTTGCGAGCATTTTCCCAATGCTGTTTGCCTCGCCCGCCTATTCTTTTGAACGGCTGGCGCGCCGTACGCCAGCGGGAAAATATGAACGTTCTTACAGCAAACACAAGCGCCTGCTGAAAGCGAGCCGAATTTCGCTCCTGTCCACCTTTGTCGCCGCGGCAGTGAAATTATTACTCGTCTTAGTGGTATTCACGGCCTTTGTTCCGGACTCCCGCTTGCTTTTGGCTCAAGAGGTGAAGGTTAAACCCGGCGAGCAGGTTACGGTTTTAGCCAAGGTGGAAAATACGGGCGCCGCCAAGGCCACCAATGTGGTGCTGACCATACCCACCCCGGCCCAAACCAGCTATGTGGAGAATTCCGCCGTGGTCAATGGAAAATCCTCGGCCCGCGTTCCTGAACAGGGGACGCTCACGATACCGTGGGCAGAGTTGCCGGTAAATTCTTCCCATGAAGTTAGAATGAAGTATAAAGTGGAGTCCGGAGCGCTGAAAGCCGGAGTAGTTACGATTTCCGCCCAAGCCACGGCCGCGGAGGTTAGCGGCCGGGTGTTTACCTCCAATACCCTGACGTTCCCGGTGGTGGCGGCTTCCCCAGTCCTGCCGACCCCGAAAGTACCCTTGGCTGCAGTTAAAGAAGCCGCGCCTAAAGCCGCGGAAATCCCGGCGCCAGCGTTGGAGCGCGCGCCGGAACCGGTACCGCCGTCTTTACCACCCGTAACCCCAGCGACCCCAAAGGAGGCGGTGATCCCTCTGCCGGCTGGCGATCAGACGATCGCGCCGGTGATTCCACCCGGCGCGGAAGTAGAACTAGTTATTCCGCCAGCGGTAGAGATCAGTCCGGTTACGCCAATCGCGGCGCGGGGCAGTAGTGTGCAGGCCTTTCCTAACCCTGCCTTATTAGCGCTGCCTCCCCCGCAACCGGCGTCGGCTTTTGTTCCCAGCGCCGTAACTGTCACCGTGGACTTTAATGCCTCAATATTGGATTTGATAAATTCCGCCGGCGCGCTGGCCGGAGTAGTGCCGGTTAGGATGCGGATCAGCGCTCCGGTGCCGGAGGGTACGACCGCGGCTGAACTCGTGATTCAAAGCGCCCCGCAAATTATTCCTTGCGCGGTTCAAGGCGGGGTGGCTGACTGTAACGCGCAGACCAATTTAGAGCCGGGTCCGCATACCATTTTCGCGCAGGCGTATACTCCGGAAGGCCTGGTGCGCATCAGCAGCGTGACCCAGTTTATGGCGGCCCTCCCGGCCTGCTTTGACGGCGCGGATAATGACCATGACGGGTTGACTGATTATCCGGATGATCCGGGCTGTGCTTCCAAGGTGGACACCAATGAGTCCGAATCCGCCATCGCGGCGCTGGCCCCGCTATTGCCGGAGCCGGCCGCGAAAGCGGTAGTACAAGCCGTTGCCGCTGTTTCGCGATCCGCGACTTATCAAGTCCTGGATAAGCAGATCATTAATAATCCGACGGTTGAAAAAATAACGGTTACCGTGGCCGCTCCGGTTGTCGTAGCCGCCGCCGCGGCCAATACCGGCGCGGCGGTCGCCTCCACCGCGGTTTCCTTTACCAGTTTGCTGACCTATCTGCAGGGATTTATTACTCAACCGCTCTTGCTCTTTACCCGCCGGCGCCGCAAATCCTGGGGCTTGGTCTATTCCTCCTTAACTAAGCTTCCGGTGGATCTCGCGCTCGTGCGGTTGTTTGAGCATACTCCCGCCGGAGTAAAAGGCCGCTTACTGCAAACCCGCGTGACGGACAAAGCCGGCCGGTATGTCTTGATCGCGTCGCCGGGCAGCTATACGGTGGAAGTCACCAAGCCCGGCTTTAACTTCCCTTCCAAGTTCCTCCTTGGAAAAACCGCGGATCTGGATTATATGGATTTGTATTTGGGCGGGCCGCTTGAGCTTGCGGGCGGACAGACCACGCTGACCCGTCCGATTCCGGTTGATCCGCTGGAAAAAACCGAAACCCCCAAGGACGTGATTGCCCGCCAGCGCAAGCGCAATCTGCAGAAGACCGTGGCTTATTCCGGGCCGTTTCTGGCCATGGCCGCAGTCGTGATTACCCCGAGTTTGACCACCGGACTCCTGCTTTTGGCCCAGCTGGGCATGCTGGGGCTGTTTAAGCGGCTGGCCATTGCCAAACCCCCGCCTTCTTGGGGAGTGGTAAAAGACGCGCGCTCGGGTCAGCCCATACCCTACGCGGTTACGCGTATCTTTGATACCCAATTTAATAAACTCCTGGAAACCCAGATCACGGATTCAAATGGACGCTATGCTTTTCTGGTCGGCCGCGGATCTTTTTACATTACCATCGAGCGGCCCGGTTACCGGCCATATCGGAGCGCCACGCTGGACTTAACTTCCGCGCGGGCCAAGGAAATTATTCGTCAAGAAGTGCGCCTGGAGCCCGGCGCTCCGGAAGCGCAAAGAACGCCGGAAGCGGTCGGGATTACGCCTTCTTCAGCAATGATTTCCGCGCCGGAGAGCGCGCCGCCACCCGCGCTGGAACCCGCACCCGAACCCGCGCTGCCACCCGCGTCGGAACCCGCCCCATCTCCCTTGGCCATTGGTACTCCTACAGTACAGAATCCTTCACAAGCTGATCAGCCAGCCGCGCTGACTACGCCGCCGGGCAAAGGCAATGGCAAAGGCAACGGCAACGGGAATGGACAAGGCAACGCCAGGAACGGGAACGGCAAGAACAAGAAGATGAATGGCATTGCGCGGGCCTAGACCTCGTCCTTAGTATGCGGATTGGTTTGTTTATCGGCAGATTTCAGCCCCTGCACAAGGGGCATGTTTTAATAATAAAAAAATGCGGGCGACAGGTTGATCGGCTAGTTATTGGGCTGGGCTCTTCCAACGCGGAACTAGCTTGCAAAAATCCCTTTACAGCAGGGGAGCGGCGTGAGATGATCAGGAGAGGAATGAAGGAGGCCGGGGTGCGTAACTATGCGGTGGCGGAGCTTCCGGACTTTAAGAGTGATGCGGAGTGGGTAAAGGAGGTGTTGGAGCGTGTACGTGGAGTTGCTCCCACCCCTCCTAACCTCCCCTCGGGCAGGGGAGGAAAAATTGTTTCTCCCCCTTTTCAAGGGGGAGTTAGAGGGGGTCCAGCATCATTTGATCTCGCCTGGTCCGGAAGTGAGTGGGTGCAGCGCGTGTTTAAGGAAGAGGGTCTGCCGATCGAACCGATTAAAGAATTTCCCGGACTTTCCGCCACAAAAATTCGCCGCAAGATGTCCAAAGGGCTGCCCTGGCTAAAGTATGTGCCGCTTTCGGTACGCAAGTATCTGCGCGAGATCGGGGCGGTAAAACGCGTAAGAACACTATGCTCGCGCTAAGTTTTTCCGCATCAATGCAGGAATTGCCTATGCAAGAAGTAGAGCATGAAAGTAAGCCCAATATGATTAACAGTTCGTTTACTGCCTTCGGCAGAAGCGGAAAAATTTAGGCGGGTATGCAAACCACAATAATTCTCATTATCACCATCCTGGCCAACGCGCTGGCGAATGTGTTCATTAAGTTGGGGACTAAAACACTACCGGCGCTGGAGCCGGCAAATTTGATCCAGAATTTAGGCAAGATCGTAACCAATGGCTGGATTATGCTCGGCGCGCTTCTTTTTGTCACAAATTTCCCGCTTTACAATTTGATTTTGCAGCGGATGAAACTTTCCATTGCCTTTCCTTTGATTACTTCCAGCGCTTTCGCGGTGGCGGTGGTCGTTTCAGTATTTGTGTTTCATGAGGGTTTAAAAGTCCCGCATTATGCGGGATTGGGATTGCTAGTGATAGCCGTGTGGCTACTCGCCCGGTAGTTAAAGCTCGAATTTTATCAAGATTGGGGTTGGACAGTTCAATTCGTGTACTTGTCGTGTATTTGACATTGATATGGCCGCATGATAAAGTGAAGTTGTTATGACCCATACTTCTGCCAAGGCAACAATGCTGACTCCGACAACTGCGCAGGCAATTTTAGAGGAATTGCGTCTTTTGCGCAATGAGATTACTCTATTATTACCTCATGAGGATCTGGAGGAATATGCGCACCCCGAACGACTCAAGCGATCGCTGGAGAATGCCCGCAAGCATTATCCGCTTCGTTCCGTATGAAGGTTATTCACACGAATGATTTTGAGCGATCGTTTTCAAAATTGCCGCTTGAGATCCAGCGCCTGTTCACGACGCAAGAGCAGCGGTTCAAAGATAATTGGCACGATTCACGCCTCCATGTAAAGAAAGTGCGCGGTCTGGACGGCGCTTTTTCGCTTCGCATCACCCGGCGCTACCGCGCTTTTTTCTATTTTCAAGCCGCAGAGGTTATAATTATATTTGATATTGATCATCGGAAAGACGCGTACGATTAACAATTAGGCAATGGCCTTGAATTTGTGATTTGTGACAGGTTAGCGCGCCAGCTAGGCGCTTTTTGAGGTTGTATTCTCGTGAATTTTGTGGGATACTCTAGTAGGTGAAACATGCCGATCACCGGATGATCAAAAGGGTTCCGACCGGCCTTATTTTTTGTAATTTCCTGGCAATCATGAGGAAATACTATGCTTTACTCCTCGCTATGCTTATGGCGGGGGGGTTGTGGATAACCGGCAACCCCGCCAGTGTTTTTGCTGCTCCGGGCGTGCCCGAGATACTCAATCATCAAGGCCGGCTGCTTGACGGGAGCGGCAATCTTCTGGGCGGATCATCCGGTACAAATTATTGTCTCCGGTTTTCTTTTTATGAGGACGCGACCGTCGGGACTCCGGATACCCGTTTATGGCCGGCTAGCACGCCGGCCACGATGACGGTTGCTGTGCGCAGCGGAGTGTTTAATGTTGGCATTGGCAATACGGCGTCCGGAGGGGATACGCTTACTTATAATTTTCAAGATAATGATGAGGTTTATTTAAATGTTGAGGTGGCCAATTCATCAAGCGGGTCCTGCAGCGGCGTGACGGCTTTTGAAACGCTTAGCCCGCGCCAGCGTATTGCCGCCTCCGGATTTGCGATTAACACCTCAACCGCGGGCGGATTTACGCCGGCACAATCCGCGAGTGGCAGTCAAATTCCAGTGCTCACCTCGGGCAATTTGGTGCTCGGAGCAACCAATCCGCAATTGAACGCAACCGGCGCTAACACATTAACTTTGCAAGGCGGCAGCGGCACCGGCGACCTGCAATTTTTTTCCTCCTCAAACCGGATTACTTCCGCCGGCGCGCTGACGGTTGCGGGCGCGTTGAATTCCGCGGGTCTTACGGCTTCCGGAGTCATCAGATTTTCCGGCTTGGCCAATTGCGATACGCTTGATACGGATGCCTCGGGCAATTTGGCTTGCGGAACCGACGCGTCCGGCAGCGGCGGAGCTTCTGCGTGGTCGGCGCTTACCGCGCCAACCGGAAATCTCGCGCTTAGTCAGGGAGAATTTACCACCGCTTTAACTTGGAATACCGCCGATACTGCCGCGGCATTTAATGGCCTGACTTTAGCCATTACCAATGATGCGGCAACTGACGCCACAAATCAGCGGCTGCTTGTTCTTTCCAATGGCAGCGCGTCCGGCGGCACTACTGAAGCGCTTCTTTATGCTGATAATGCCGATGACAGCGCGGTTACCGCGGCTCTGCAGATCGGAAACACCGGCGGCGGGGGATACACCACGCTTTTGGACACCCCTTCCTTGGACATCTCTGGTGCCGGCGCCATTACTGGCGCCACGGGCATCACTTCCTCCGGAACCGTCACGCTTTCCGGACTCACCACCGCTGGCCCGGTCATCACCACGGCCTTAGGCGTGCTGTCTTCCGAAGCCAACCTGGTCGTTTCCCGGGGCGGCACTGGCGCCGGCACGTTCACCACCAACGGCCTGCTTTACGGCCAAGGCACTGCGGCCATAGCCGCTGCCGCCGCCGGCACCTCTGGACAGTTGCTCGTGGCGAACTCTTCCGGCGTGCCCACCTTTGTCACCTTAGGCACGGATGCCACTCTTTCTGCCGCCGGCGCTTTGACCATCGCGGCGGACGCCGTGACCCTGGGCACGGACACGGCTGGCAACTACGTGGCGGCGGTCACCACCTCGGTCTTGACCGGTTTGACCGGCGGCAACACTGCGGCGGAAGGCACCAGTTCAGCCCTGGCTTTTGACTATTCCCAAGCCCTTTCCGGCGCGACCCCACGGCGGACCGCACCATCACCATTCCGGATCGCAGCGGCACCGTGTCCCTTTCCGGCGACACCTTCACCGGTGACGTGACCGGCACCTTAGACGCTTCCGGAGCCACCGCGCTCACCATTGGGGCCAACACCGTGGCCTTGACCACGGATACCACCGGCAACTACACGGCCTCCATCGCGGACGCCGGCAACTCCACCATTACCGTGGTCAACGGCACAGCCGAAGGCGGCGCCGTCACCTTAGATGCGGTGGATCTGAACTGCACCAACTGCATTGGCCCCACCGAAATTACTGATCTGACCCTGGG